>JBKBRE010000015.1:0-88613 GCA_046292265.1 Pseudolabrys sp.
CCCTCGAGTTGATAGGCGCCGACGCTCGAAAGCGCGGCGGCGCCGGCCATGTCGAGATATTCGTCGAGAAAGCGGTCGGAGAAGTCGCGCATGGTCAGCCGCGCGGTCTCGACGCAGGAAAACAAAAGTTCGCCGTCACGCACCAGCGCCAGTGCGGAATGCAATTCGTGCGTCCGCCCGCGCAAGGCGCGCAATTGTTCGGCCGCGGCGGCACGGTCCGCCGGCTTGCTCAGACGGAGAGTCCCGCGTGCCAGCGTCTGATCGGCCCCGAGCACCGCCCGGCCGGCTACGGTCGCAGCCACAGACTCGGCCTTGGCGCGGGCCAGCACACGTGCCGCGGCGACAGGATCGCTCACGCCGGCTTGCGTTTCGACGGCGCGCTCATCGATCTGCGCCGGCCGGATCTCGAAGCGCAGCCCGGCAGCGGCCAGAATCTTGCCGCGGATATCGCTTTTCGAGGCGAGCACCAGCGGCTGACGCGGTAGCCAAAGCGGCATGAACGGAATTCCTGTTCTTTGTCATTCCGGGGCGCCGCGAAGCGGCGAGCCCGGAATCCATAACCCGAAGCGCTGCGGAGTATGGATTCCGGGCCCGGCCCTTCGGGCCGTCCCGGAATGACCGGACTCAAAACAAATCCAGATACTCCTTCTGCTCCCACGGTGTCACCTCCGCGCTCTCGCCCTGGTCCTTCATGAAGCGGGCGAGCTCCGCCTCCTTGATGTGCGCGTAGTAGCCGACGAAGCCGCCGCCGAAGCCGGCGCGGAAACATTCGTCGGCGCGCAGCGCGGTCACCGCCTCGCCTAGCGACTTCGGCAGCAGCGCCGCCGGCGTCTCGTAGGGCGTGTCGGCGGACGGGCCCGGTTCGAGCCTGCGCGCGATGCCGTCGAGCCCGGCGTAAATCTGCGAGGCCATGTAGAGGTAAGGGTTCGCCGCCGGCTCGCCGATGCGGTTCTCCAGATGCGTCGCGGCGTCGCCCGGCTGGCCGAGCACGCGGATCATCACGCCGCGATTGTCGCGCGCCCAGATGGCGCGGTCGGGCGCCAGCGAATAGGCGCGGTAGCGCTTGTAGCCGTTGATGGTCGGCGTCGAGAAGGCGGCGCCGGCGCGCGCATGTTCCAGCAGGCCGCCGAGGAAGTATTGGCCGAGGCTGGACAGCCCGTCCGGATCGGCGAAGGCGTTGCGCCTGCCCTGCCGCTCGGTGAGCGACTGATGCAGGTGCCAGCCGCTCGACATCACGTTCGGCAGCGCCGGCCGGCACATGAAGCTTGCCAGCAGGCCGTTGCGCCGCGCGATCTGCTTCACCGCCGAGCGGAACAGGATCATCGTGTCGGCTGCGGCCAGGCCCGTCTGCGGGCGGAAGGTGAACTCGCACTGGCTCGGGCCCAGCTCGATCTCGACCGACCGCAACGGCAGGCCAAGCGCGGCGACACCCTTGCGCAAGGGCTCGATCGCCGCGTCCAGCATGTCGAAGCGCGACTCGGTCAAATACTGGTAGCCCTGCGTCAGCAGGCTGACCTCGGGCGCGGCCGGCGGCCAGGTGGCGTCGGCAGGCGCGAGCCGCGGGTTGTCGATCCTGAACAGATGGAATTCAACCTCCAGCCCGGCGAGGAAATCGAAGCCCGCTTTCGCCAGCGTCGCCAGCGCGTCGCGGTAGAGCGCGCGGGTGGAGAAGGGCACCGGCTTGCCGTTGCCGAAATAGATGTCGCACAGCAGCCAGCCGGTGTTGACGGCCCAGGGCAGCACGCGGAAGGTCGAAGGATCCGCGACCATGGTGAAGTCGGCGCCGCCCTGCATCTCCTCCATGCCGAAGCCGCCGCCGGCGGTGAACACCGGGAACACGCTCTTGTGCGAGGTGTCCTTGACCAGCAGCGTCGTCGTCATGGTGACGCCGGCGCGAAGTGCGCCGATGGCGTCCTCGGCGAGCAGCGTCTTGCCGCGCAGCACGCCGTGCTGGTCGGCGAAGGAGAAGCGCACCAGCTCGAGCTTGTTCTTCTTGATCTGCCGCTCGACCTCGGCGGCCATGCGCGCCTGCTCGGCCGACCAGAGGCGATGGCGCTCGACGAAGCTGGCGGAAGTCTTGGCGGGCTTACGGGGAGGCATTGTCTCGCTCAGGCGCTTTCTTCGTCATGGCCGGGCTTGTCCCGGCCATCCACGCCTTTCTGCGGCGCAATTATCAAAGACGTGGATGCCCGGCACAAGGCCGGGCATGACGTGGAAAGGGTGCGCCGTCTCACGACGGCCTACCGTGCATCGATCCAGCTCGCGCCCTTGCGCTTGTCGGCTTCCGAGCGCTGCCAGTAGCCCTGCCAGTCGTCGGTCGGCCCGATGCCATCCACCGCCGGCGGACCGGTGACGCCTTCCGCTTTCGCCGGGTCCAGCACCATGATCGGCGTCTCGCCCTTGGCCTGCTGGTCGAGCGCCTGCCGTAGCAGCTTGCGGTAGGCGACGATCGCCTTGTCGGACGTGCCAAGATGTTCCTGCGTGCGGTCCTGGATCACGCCCATCGACTCGCAGGCCCACTGGTCGTGCACGTTGATGTCGGCGCCCATGCCCGTATAGGTCGCGTGCTCCTGCTCGTGCGGATCGAAGCCGTACTCGTTGCGCTTGTTGCGGTTCGGCACGTAGTCGGGGAGCTGGTAGAGCGCGAGCCGCTGGCGGCGCATCTCGTCCTTGTCCACCGGCGCGCCGAAGCTCGTGAAGATCGCGTACCAGTAGTGCTTCTCGTCGTCGATCGGCACGTGCCACTGCGAGATGGTCATCTCGCGGCTCATCGGGATGACGAAGCCGTTCGGGAACATCAGGTTGGTCACGCGCACATGCGTGCTCTGGTCGGAGATCTGCCGCAGCGTGAGCAGGCGGAAGCCGAACTCGGTCGGCTCTACCTCGATGCGCGGCCGCGTGAACTCGCGCATGATGCGCGACATCGGCATGTCACTGTCGCGCGTCACGTCGCGGAATACCTTGCCGTAGCTCTGCGTCGGGTCGTCGTCCTGGAAGAAGCGGTGCAGGAACGAGGTGTGCACCGGGTCGACGCCCACCTCGAGCGACTGCAGCCAGTTGCATTCGATCATGCCCTTGAACGCGAAGGTGTGGCTGTCGGGCGCGACGAAGCAGTCGAACTTGGGAAAAGCCGGCGGCTCGCCCGTCCCCATGTAGGCGAACAGGATGCCGTTCTTCTCGACGACGGGATAAGCCTTCTGCTTGATGTTGGCGCAGAGGTTGCTGCTCGGCGGTTCGGCCGGCGTCTCCAGGCATTTGCCGGCGACGTCGAACAGCCAGCCGTGGAACGCGCAGCGCAGGCCGCCGTCCTCCAGCCGGCCATAGGCGAGGTCGGTGCCGCGGTGCGGACAGTGGCGGCCGACCAGGCCGTAGCGGCCCTTGTCGTCCTTGAAGATCACCAGGTCCTCGCCGAACAGCCGCACCGGCTTGATCGGCCGGTTGCCGGCGAGCTCGTCCGCCAGCGCGGCCGGCTGCCAGTAGCGGCGCATCAGCGTGCCGGCGGCGGTGCCCGGGCCGGTGCGGGTGATCAGGTTGTTGAGGTCGGCGCTCAGCATCGGACGGGCTCCTCGTTGCTCGGCGGGCGGCGCGGCCTTCCCCGCTTGTTCGTTGACCGAACATCTGTTCGTAATTAGAACTGATCTAAACGCAGTCCGGCCCGGCGGCCAAGGGGCAAGGCGAACCGCATGCCGCGCATCAAGCGAACGCAAGCCGAGCAGGCGCGCGCCGACGCCGCCGGCCCCGAATATCTCGAGGCGCTGGCGCGCGGCTTGCGCGTGGTCGAGGCCTTCGGCCGCGACCGCCGCTGGCTGACGCTCAGCGACGTCGCCCGCCTGGTCGACCTGCCGCGCGCTTCGGTGCGGCGCGTGCTCGCCACGCTGGTCGAACTCGGCTACGCCGAGGCCGACGACCGGCTGTTCCGGCTGACGCCGCGCATCCTCATGCTGGCCGGCGCCTTCCTCTCGTCGAATGCCGTCTCCGACATCGTGCAGCCGGCGCTCGAACGGCTGAGCGCGGAAGTCGGTGAGGCCTGCTCGGCGGCGGTGCTCGACGGCGCCGAGATCGTCATGATCGCGCATGCCTCGCCCAACCGCATGCTGCCGGTCAGCGCGCAGATCGGCCTGCGGCTGCCCGCGCTGTCCACCTCGCTCGGCCGCGTGCTGCTGGCGGCCTTGCCCGACAAGCAGCTCGATGCGCTCATCGCGCGCACGAAGGTCGCCAGGCTCACGCCCGCCACCGTCACCGACAAGGCGGCGCTGCGCCGCGCGATCGCCCAGGCGCGCGCCGACGGTTTCGCGCTGGCCGACCAGGAGGCGGAGCCCGGCTTCCGCTCGATCTCGGTGCCGCTGAAGCGGCGCGACGGCCGCACCGTCGCCGCCTTGAACGTTGGCGCGCATACAGAGCGGGTGCCGCTCGCCACCATGCGCAAGGTCTACCTGCCGCGCCTGCGCGCGCTGGCGAACGGCCTGGAACCTCAATTGCTCTAAGCGCGTGCGCGCGCCGGCTCGGCATGCGGTACATTGCGCGAGCTGTGTGCGGTCGTTCCCGGCCGCCGCAAGCCGGCCTCGTGCGCGTGCGCGTGCGCGCGCGCGCCCCGCGTCAAACCGCCCGGCCGGCACGGTTGACGAAGCGGTGGCCGCCGCAACAAGATGGGCGCGGTTTGGGTCCCAACCTTATGGTGGGACACCGGGATCGACCCGTAGATCGAAAACAAGCGGCGGTCCGTAACACGAGGGGAGGAATTCATGCTCACAGCCCGTGGGTTGCTCAAGCGCGCCGGTCTTGCAGTGGCGCTCGCCGTGCTGCCGCTTGCCGCCAATGCCCAGCAGGTCGTCAAGCTCACCGCCATGGACGGCTATCCGGAGCGCGCGCTCTGGGTGCGCGAGTTCATCAATTTCTACATGCCGGAGGTCGACAAGCGTCTGGCCAAGACCGGCAAGTACAAGATCGAATGGCAGAAGGCCTTCGGCGGCCAGATCGTGAAGCCGCGCGGCGAGTTCGACGGCGTCAAGAACGGCCTCGGCGACATCGCCATCATCACGACGGTGTTCTACGAGGACAAGCTGCCGCTCAACAACGTGCCCTATTTCACGCCGTTCTCCAGCGGCAACCCGAAGGTCGTGGCCAAGATCATCGACGACCTGGCCGACAAGTTTCCGGAATTCCGCAAGCAGTTCGAGGACTACAACCAGGTCGTCCTGACGAACTTCTCGACCATCGACACCTACGGCGTGTTCGCCAGCAAGCCGGTGACCAAGCTCGACGACCTCAAGGGCATGAAGCTCGACGCGGCCGGCCCCAACGCGCTCTACATCAAGCCGGTCGGTGCGGTCGGCGTCGCCGGCAGCCTGGTGTCCTACTACAACGACATCAAGACCGGCGTCGCGGACGGCGCCATCATCTGGGCGGAAGCCGCCATCACCTTCAAGATCGGCGAAGTCGCGCCGAACTATCTGAAGTCGGACTTCGGCACCGGCGTCAACAAGGCGATCACCGTCAACAAGGACGTCTGGGCCAAGCTCCCCGACGAGGTGAAGGCCGCGCTGAAGGAAGTCGCGCCGCTCTATCGCGACCACGTCGCCAAGGTCACGCTCGACGTCGCCGCCAAGTCGGAGAAGACGTTCACCGAGAAGGGCGGCAAGATCGTCGCGCTGAGCCCGGAAGAGCGTCGCAAGTGGGCGATGAGCCTGCCGAACATCGCCAAGGACTGGGCCGACGCGCAGGAAAAGCGCGGACTGCCGGGCAACAAGTTCCTGGTCGCCTACATGGACGCCCTGCGGGCGGCCGGCGAGAAGCCGGTGCGCAACTGGGACAAGGAATAGTCCTGCTCGCAACGGCGGCCGCGGCGCGCGTCGCGCCCGCGGCCGTCGCTTTTGCGGGGTCCGTTCCACAAGCCGGAGTCGTCCGATGCAATCCGAAAGCGACGCGCGACCGCCGTTGCGCCTGCCGTTGCTCGATCGGGCGGTGATCGTGCTCAACGCCGTCGGCTCGCTCTGGGTGCTCGTGCTGGTGCTTTTGATCTGCGCCGACTCGTTCGGCCGCAGCTTCTTCAGCAGGCCGATCGAGGGCGTGGTGGAGATGGTGGCCGTCTCCATGGCGGTGATCGTGTTCTGCCAGCTGGCCGACACCGTGCGGCTCGGGCGGGTGACGCGCTCCGACACGGTGCTGCCGCTGTTCGCTTCCGGCCGCGTGCCCGGCGGCCGCGCCGTCCTGGTCGGCTTCGACCTGCTCGGCGTCATCGTGATGGGGATGATCATCTACGGCATGTCGCCGCTGGTCATCGAGTCGTACAGCCGCGGCTACTATCTCGGCAACCGCGGCCTGTTCACCTTCCCGGAATGGCCGCTGCAGGCCATCGTCGTCATCGGCGCCACCGCGGCGCTGCTCTGTTTCCTCGTGCGGGCCGTCAATTCCTGGCGCACCGGCAAATACTGAGCGCGGGCGCCAATGGATCCCTATCTCGTCGGCATCATCTCGCTGGTCCTGATCGTCCTCTTGATCTACGCCGGCGGCTATGTCGCCGTCGTGCTCAGCATCGTGTCCTTCCTCGGCGTCTGGTTCATCAAGTCCGATGCGCTGATCGCCGTGCGCATGATGACGCTGGCGGTGACCGACTCGATCAAGGCCTACGACTTCGCCAGCATCCCGACCTTCGTGATGATGGGCATGATCGTCGGCAAGGCCGGCTTCGGCGCCGACGTCTACGAGGTGGCGAACCAGCTGTTCCGGCGCGTGCGCGGCGGACTCGGCGTTGCCACCGTGGCGGCCAACGCCGCCTTCGCGGCGGTCACCGGCTCCTCGATCGCCTCGGCGTCGGTGTTCACCCGCGTCGCCATTCCGGAGATGATCCGCTACGACTATAACAAGCGTTTCGCGGTCGGCGTGGTGGCGGGCTCCTCGGTGCTCGGCATGATCATCCCGCCGAGCGTGATGCTGATCATCTACGCTTTCGTCGCCGAGCAGTCGATCGGCGACCTGTTCCTCGCCGGCGTGGTGCCCGGGCTGCTGCTGTCGGCGGCCTATATTGCCGCGATCTATCTGATGACGGTTTTCATGCCGGGCTTCGTCGGCAAGGGCGCCTTCGTCACGCCGGTCACCGACGACAAGCTGATGCCGCTGGGCGAGCTGGCGATCAAGATCCTGCCCATCACCATCCTCATCTTCGTCGTATTGGGCGGCATCTACACCGGCTTCTTCACCGCCTCCGAGGCGGGCGCCGCCGGCGCGCTGATCGCCTATCTGCTGTCGCTGTTCCGCGGCCGCATCTCGTGGCAGGCGTTCAAGGACATCCTCATCGATACCGGCCACATCACCGCGAACATCCTGTTCCTGATCATGGCCGCCTCGATGTATTCCCGCATGCTCGGCATCGCCGGGCTGCCGTCGATGCTGGCCGCCTGGCTCGACCACATCAACCTCGGCTTCTTCTGGCTGATGACGGTCTATGTCGCCCTGCTCGTGTTCCTCGGCACCATCATCGACACCGCCTCCATCATCCTCATCTGCGTCCCGCTCTTCCTCCGCGCCATCGAGGACATGGGGCTGAGCCTGGTGTGGTTCGGCCTCGTCACCGTGGTCGGCGCCGAGATCGGCTTGCTGACGCCGCCGTTCGGGCTGTCCTGTTTCGTCATCAAGAGCGCGCTCAACCGGCCGGACATCACTTTGGTCGACATCTTCGCCGGCGCCTTTCCCTTCGCGCTGGTGATGCTGCTGGTGCTGATCCTGCTGATCGCCTTCCCCGGGCTGTCGCTGGGCATCCTCTAGGGCGGGGCCACGGCGGCCGCGCCGCCCGGCTGGTGAGACTTTCTTAACCATATAAAGCGTTAATCGGACTTAATTTCCGTTTGGGACCGGTCCGGATTCGCTGATGCGGAGAGCTCGTTTCCTCGCTTGCCTGCTGGCCGCGCTGGCGGCCGCCGGCTGCGCGCGCCAGCAGCAGGCCTATTACATCGTCGACCCGCAGACCGGGCAGATGGTGCCGGTCGTCCAGCAGTATCAGCAGCCCGCCGCGCCCTACGGCCAGCCGCAATACGCGCAGCAGCCGGCCTATGCCCAGCCGCAAGGCGCCCAGCAGGGCCATGCGCAGGCGCCGCAGCCGTCCTACCAGCCGCCGCCGGCCGCGCCGCAGGCGCAGCACGGACGCGGCCTGTTCGCGCGCTCGCCCGCTGCCGCCCAGCAGAGCTACGGCCAGCCGGCCTACGCCCAGACCTATCAGCAACCGGCCTATCAGCAGCCCGCCTACCAGGCGCCGCAACAGCCGGCCGCCCGCGCGCCGGGCGAGCGCGGCCTGTTCACGTCGCGGCGCAGCGCGCGCGCGCCGCAGCCCGCCCCGCAATACGCCATGCCGCAGCAGGGCGTCGGCGGTCCCTACGTCGCGGCGCCGAACTACGGCTACGCCGCGGCGCCGTCGACCTATCAGCCCGCCTACACGCTCGACGCCGGCGACAAGCTGCGCATCGTGGTGTTCGGGCAGGACGGCATCACCAACAGCTACACCGTCGGCGTCGACGGCAATGTCACGCTACCGCTGGTCGGCTCGGTGCCGGCGCGCGGCTTCACCACGCAGCAGCTCTCCAAGATGATCGGCGAGCGGCTCAAGCAGGGCTACGTGCGCGAGCCGCATGTCAGCGTCGAGGTCGAGGCCTACCGGCCGTTCTTCATCCTCGGCGAGGTCACCAATCCCGGCCAGTATCCATACGTCGCCAACATGACCGCCGAGACGGCGATCGCCATCGCCGGCGGCTTCTCGCCGCGCGCCAACAAGCGCAGCGTGGCGCTCACGCGCAACGCGCCCGGCCAGCAGATGAAGGGCGACGTGCCGCTCAGCTATCCGCTCCGCCCCGGCGACACGGTGGTGGTGAAGGAGCGGTGGTTCTGACTCGATCCGTCATCCTGAGGTGCGCGCCGTTTGGCGCGCCTCGAAGGATGACGGGCACAACGGCCGCCACCCTTCGAGGCTCGGCAACTGCGTTGCCTCGCACCTCAGGGTGACGGCGGATTCTCAAAACCTCTATTTCATATGCTTCGCCAGGAATTCCTGCGTGCGGCTCCAGGCCAAGTCGCCGGCGTCCTTGCGGTAGCTGGCGCGCTCGTCGCAATAGAAGCCGTGCGGCGCGCCGGGATAGACGTAGGTCTCCGCCTGCGGCTGCTTCTTCTTGATCTCTTCCACGGTCGACAGCGGAATGCCTTCGTCCTTCTCGCCGAAATGCATTTGCAGCGGGCACTTCGGCTTCTCGTCGGCGAACTTGGCGATCATGCCGCCGTAGAAGGCGACCGCGGCCGACAGGCCGTTGAGCCGGCAGGCGGCGAGGAAGGCGGCGGTGCCGCCCATGCAGAAGCCGATGACGCCGAGCGGGCCGACGCCCTTGAGGTCGCCCTGGGCGGCGGCGATGTCGTGCATCATGTGGTCCCAGTTGAGATTGCCGAGATAGCTGCGCGCATTGGCGATCTCGTCCGGCGTGTAGCCGCATTCGAAGTCGCGCACGAAGCGGTCGAACACCGCCGGCGCCACCGCGACGTAGCCGAGCGCGGCGAGGCGGTCGCACACCGCGCGGATGTGGTGATTGACGCCGAAAATCTCCTGCACCACGACCATGCCGCCCTTCGGCTTGCCGGCCGGATCGGCGCGATAGGCACCGAGCGTGTGCTTGTCGGTGGTGGTGAGGGTGAATTGCTTGCCCAAGGAAGCCTCCCGGATTTTCCTGCACTGACGAAAAGAAGCCGGGCGGTGTTTAGCATGCGGAACGCGCTTCCGGCCAGCCGGACTCGTGCCCCGCCCCGGACGCGATGCAGCACGAAGTGATGCATCGCTGATCCGGGGCCCAGCTTTATTGACGCAGCGGGGTCCCGGGTCTGCAGCGCATCACTGGCGTGCCGTGCTGCGCCCGGGACATGGGGCTCACGCGAACACCTCCGCCAGCAGTTCGTACGAGCGCCTGCGCGCCATGTGGCTAAATACCATCGTGGTCACCATCAATTCGTCCGCCTGCGTGGCGTTGATGAGCGGCATCAGCTTCGCCTTCACGGTGGCCGGCGCGCCGACCGCGACGCGGGTGCGGTTCTGCGCGATGCGCGCGCGGTCGACCGGCGAGTACTCGTAGTCCGCCGCCTCCTCGGGCGAGGCGAGCGGCAGGTATTCGCCCTTGGCGCGCCGCACGAAGTTGAGGTCGACGGTCGAGGCCAGCCGCTCGGCTTCCGCGTCGGTGTCGGCGCAGACCACGTGCGTCGCCAGGATGGCGTAGGGCTCCTGGTGCGACGGCGAGGCACGGAAGTTCTCGCGATAGATCCGCATCGCTTCGCCGGCGTCGAAATTGGCGAAGTGGTGCGCGAAGGCGAAGGCGCCGCCGATGTGGCCGGCAAGCTGCGCGCTATAGTCGGACGAACCGAGCAGATAGATCGGCGGCAGCGCGACGTCGGCCGGCATGGCGCGCACGTTCTGGAACGGGTGCCCCTGCGGATAGGTGCGCCTCTCCAGCATCATCAGTTCGTTGAAGCGCTCGAGGAAGTCGTCCTCCTCGCTGATGCCCTGCCGCCGCCGCAGCGCGTAGGAGGTGGCGGGATCGGTGCCGGGCGCGCGGCCGAGCCCGAGGTCGATGCGGCCGGGGAACAGCGCCTCCAGCACCTTGAAGCGCTCGGCCACCATCAGCGGCGCGTGGTTCGGCAGCATCACCCCGCCGGAGCCGACGCGGATGCGCTCGGTCACCGCGGCGATCTGCCCGATCATGATGTCGGGCGCCGAGCTTGCAATCGCCGGCATGTTATGGTGCTCGGCTACCCAGTAGCGCGTGTAGCCGAGCGCGTCGGCCAGCCGTGCGAGATCGAGCGAATTGCGCAACGCCTGCGCGCCGGTCCCGCCTTGCGGGACAGGTGACAGATCGAGAACGGAAAGCGGCAGCATGAGGGCGTTTCCAGACAGCGCGGATGCTTAAAATTTTACACTTCCTAGAATACCGCGTTATCGCTTCAAGTGCTAAGCGGTAGTCTTGGTTGCCTTGGTTTGGCTTCGCCTGCGGCGCGACCGAAAAGCATGTTGCCCGCCGCGCGCGCGATGTCTATACGGCCACGCCGATGACCAGTCCCGCCGCGCAAACCGAACGTCTGCGGCTCGGTGCCCTGCGCAACTACAAGATCCTCGACACGCCGCGCGAGGAGCCGTTCGAACGCATCGTGCGCCTGGCGCGCGCCGCGCTGCATGCGCCCTTCGCGGAGATTTCCTTCGTCGACCGCAAGCGCGTCTGGTCGAAAACGGACGGGGGCGCGTTGCCGCGCGAGCGTCCGCGCGCGGAAGCGTTCTGCGCGCAGGCGATCATGTCCGACGCGCCGCTGGTGGTGCCGGATGCACGCGCCGACGCGCGTTTCGCCGCGCTGCCGGCCGTGACCGGCGCACCCTTCATTCGCAGCTATGTCGGGGTACCGCTGCGCACGCCGGCCGGCATGCGCATCGGCGCGCTCTGCGTGATGGATACGGTCGCGCGCGAGCCGGGCGCGGAGGAGATCGCGCTTCTGTCCGACCTCGCGCATCTGGTGATGGACGAGCTGGAGCTGCGCCTGGTCGCCACCACCGACACACTCACCGGCGCGCTGAGCCGCGTTGCCTTTCTGCAGGCCGCCGCCGCCGAGATCGTGGAGGCGCGCCGCCGCTCGCGCGCGCTGAGCTGCATCATGCTCGACGTCGATCACTTCAAGGCGGTCAACGACGCCCATTCGCACGCGACCGGCGACCGCGTGCTGCACGAGCTGGCGCTGCTGCTGCGCGCCCATTTGCGCGGCGGCCGGCGCGGCCCGGACACCATCGGCCGTCTCGGCGGCGAGGAGTTCGCCATCCTCCTGCACGGCGCGGGGCGCGTGGCCGCGCGCGAGATCGGCGAGCGCCTGCGCGAGCGCGTGCTGAACGCGCGCTTCGCGGTGCCCGGCGGGCAGGTGCAGCTCACCGTCAGCCTCGGCGTGGCGACGCTGCGGCACGCCGACGCCGGTATCGAGGATCTCCTGCGCCGCGCCGACGACGCGCTCTACGCCGCGCAGATGGCCGGCCGCAACCGCCTGGTCGCCGACGATCCCGCGCCGCTGGAACTGGTGGTGACCTAGTCCGGAAGTGACGTGCGGCAGTCTCTCTTCCCTCTCCCGTTACGGGGGAGGGTGAGAAAGCAAAAGCAATTTGCCGTTTGTCGCCGCCGCGCGGGCCGATATGATGAGGCGGGCGCGTGAGAGGACGAATGCCGATGGCTCTGGTCACCGAATGGAAGGTCCCGACCTCCGCACAGCCGCGCGTCGAGGACTATTCCTACGATCTCGAGCGCGCGCTGACTTCGGTGGTCGGCCTGCACAGCATCATCCCGCCCGACGCCTTCACCGCCGACACGCTCGGCGTCGAGCGTGCCGGCAACGGCGTGCTGATCGACGACGGCCTGGTGCTCACCATCGGCTATCTCATCACCGAGGCCGACAAGGTCTGGCTGCACAGCGGCGACGGCCGCGTGGTGGAGGGTCATGCGCTCGGCTTCGACCAGGACACCGGCTTCGGCTTGGTGCAGGCGCTCGGCCGCTTCGACCTGCCGTCGCTGACGCTCGGCTCCTCGAAGGCGGCCGAGATCGGCGAGCGCATCGTGCTCGCCGGCGCCGGCGGCCGCACCCGCTCGCTCGCCGGCCACATCGTGGCGCGGCAGGAATTCGCTGGGTACTGGGAATACGTGCTGGACGAGGCGCTGTTCACCTATCCCGCGCACCCGAACTGGGGCGGCACCGCGCTCATCTCGCACACCGGCGAGCTGATCGGCGTCGGCTCGCTGCAGCTCGAGCGCGAGCGCGCCAGCAAGAGCGAGCACCTCAACATGGTCGTGCCGATCGACCTCCTGAAGCCGATCCTCGACGACATGCGCAAGTTCGGCCGCGTCAACAAGCCGGTGCGGCCGTGGCTCGGCGTCTATTCGACCGAGGTCGAGGACAAGGTCGTGGTCGTCGGCATCGCGCCCAAGGGGCCGGCCGCGCGCGCCGAGCTGAAAACCGGCGACGTCGTGCTGGCGGTGAAGGGGCGTCGCGTCTCCACGCTCGGCGAGTTCTACCGCAGTGTCTGGGCGCTCGGCGACGCCGGCGTCGAGGTGCCGCTCACGCTCTACCGCGAGGGCGTCACCTTTGACGTGCGCGTGAATTCATCCGACCGCGCCAGGTTCCTGAAAGGCCCGCGGCTGCACTGACGGCGGCTTTGGTCAGTATTTCTTGATCTCGGCGATGGCGTCGTCGATGTCGTGGTTGTCCGGCATCGTCTCTCGCGCGCGCTTGAGCGCGTTGACGACGTTGTCGGCGACAAGAATCTCGCCGTCCGGCGTGCGCAGTCTGACCTTCAGGTCGTAGTCGCCATAGGACGTCGTCTTAAGCTCGAGCTTGCCGCGATCAGGCCTCAGCGTTCGAACCGGATCATAATAGGACTCATGGAGTTCAAACGTGCCCGCATAGACGTTCTCGGGCATGTTTTCGACTTCGAACACGAGATTGTAGTGCTTGCGGCCGCCACGATTCACGAAGACCGGCTTGCCACTATCGTCGGTTTCGAAATGCGCGGTAAGTTGCGGTGCGGAGGAAGCAGCCATCGGTCATACTCCGGGCGGGGCTGGCGCCCATTTGTTCATGAATTTAATACGGATCTCATCCACTGCCAACTTGAGTTCGGCCTGAATAAGCTCCTCCGATGGTAACGGTTCCCAAGGCCAAACCTTGTTCTTGATCGCATTCTGCACTTTGTCGTCGACCGAGCGCTGGATTTCGGTGATCTTTGGCATTGGGTCCGTGGCCGGCAGAGCCGTCCATAGCGACGCGCGCAATGCCTTCATGCTCTGTGCACAATCGCGCGCCAGCAAAGCGCGCGCAACAATGTCTTCGCGCTGAACGATCAGGCGCAGAACAACCCATACGCCGAGTGCGACACCGCCGACCCACATCCATGCTTCCGGCAAGACTTGCCGTAGCGCCTCGATCGCTGACTTGCCTTCGGGCGTCTTGCCCGCGACAAGCGCGGCGAGCGGTGTGCCAATGCCGAGCCCGGCCAAAGCCGCGGCGGTATCGCCGCCGTATCCATAGAACGTTGCCGTGCGGACGAACCACTGCCGTCCGACGCGTCTGCCGCTGATCATCCACGGCAGCAGCTCATTGCAGAGCTTTTGCAGAATATAGTGATCGCCGGGCTGAAGTGGAGACGTCATCACACCCCCCATGTGACGGCCCGACGGAGTATAGTGCAACCTATAGGTTGTGCCTAGCGGCAATCGCAGCGGCCGAGCCGCTTGCACGCTTTCTGAGAGCCTAGCGTCCGAAGATCTTGCGCAGGCCGGCGCGCGCGAAGGCTGCGGTGATGAACCAGCAGATGATCGCGCCGAGGCCGAAGGCCGCGCGTCCGATGCCGTCGCCGATCGGCCCGCTGATCGCGCCCGCCATCGTGAAGCCCCGTTCGCCCGGGCCGAAGGCGACCCAGGTGCCCATGGTCGACAGCGCCAGGCAGATTGCCATCGTCGAGAACCAGTACACCATGCGGATCCAGCGCGGCGTGTCCGCGGGCAGGTCGCTCGCCGTCCGGCTGCCGACGAAGGCGCCGTGTACCGTCGCGCTCACGCCGCCGAAAAAGAACACCGCGCCGACGCACAGCGCCATCCAGTTCGGTCCGTTCAGCTTGCTCGGCATCGGCACGGCGCCGAGTCCGGCCAGCGCGAAATAGAGGCCGCCGGCGGCCATCAGCACGCCGACAGCGACCAGGGAGTACTCGGGCGGGCCGTTACGCTGCTCGCTCATGCGGGCAGGTTAGCCGCCGAGGTTGAAGATTCCTTGAATCACCCTTCTTCGATGGCGTCGACGCGGCTCGGGTAGAAGGCGAGGTGATCCTTGATCGCCGCCACCGCCGGAAAGGGCTGCTCGTAGCTCCACACCGCGTTCACCGATTGGCGCCCGTCCGCCGCGATGGTGAAATAGCTGGCGTCGCCCTTGTACGGGCAATGCGTGGCGTGCGCCGTGCGCACGAGCAGGGCCATGTCGGCGTCCTCGCGCGGAATGTAATGCACCGGCCGATAGCCCGCCTCGTTCAGCGTCAGCGCGCGCGCCGTGTCGGCGATGACGCGGCCGGCGAAGCGCACGCGCACGCGGCCCTTCGCGGGCGCCACGGCGATGGGATGATCGGGGCCGGGTCGTTTCATGGTTACTCCATCGTTACCGGGAACCGCGGTGGCGCGCGTAAAGCCCATATAAACAAGGGTAGAATGCCCGATTCCGCAATCCAGGCTTGTTAAAAATTGAACGGCCGGCCTTAGCAAATCGGCAGCGGTTTGCTCTTACCTTGGCATTATTCACGGTTGAGGATTGTGCCGGTTATGCCGAACAAGCCCGTCGATGCGATGATCCAGGGTCTCAACATCCTGATCGTCGACAGCAATTCCTACATGCGCCGCGTCACGCGCACGATGCTGATGAATCTGGGCGCCAAGCAGGTGATCGAAGCCGCCGACGGCCTCGCCGGGCTGGAGGCGATCCGCACCTGCGACCCCGACGTCATGCTGCTCGACTGGGACATGCCGGTGCTCGACGGCATGGAGGTGATGCGCATCGTGCGCTCGCCCGGCGTCTTCCCGCGTCCGAACCTGCCGATCATCATGCTGACCAGCCGCGGCCACCGCTCGCAGGTGGTGCAGGCGCTGCGCGCCGGCGCGCACGAATATCTGGTCAAGCCGACCTCGCCCAAGGCGCTGCGCGACCGCCTCACCTCCATCGTGCTCAACCCGCGCCCGATGGTGAAGCTCGGCGAATATTACGTGCCGGAGCCGCGGCGCAAGCCGGCGAACTACAGCAAGACGCAGCACGCCTGATTTTTCCTGTCATTGCGGGCTCGCTCGCCGTTCGGCTCGCACCCCGGAATGACGGATTAAATCTGCGGGAAATCGTACAGCCGCGCCGGGTTGGCGCTGAGGATCTTGCGCCGGTGCTCGGCGTCCGGCGTCCACGCCAGAAACAGCTCGAGCAGATGCTTGGCGTCCGGCGTCGGCCCCTCGGGCCGCGGATGCGGCCAGTCGGTGCCCCACACGAGATTGTCCGGATTGGCGGCGAGGAGCGCGTCGTGGAACGGCCGCGCCTCCGGATAGTCCGGCGCGTTGGTGGTCAGCCGGTAGGTGCCCGACAGCTTCGACCACAGCCGGCCTTCGCCGACGCCGCGCACCAGAGTCTGGAAGCCGGGATGCTGCGTGCCGTGCCGGTGCTCCATGCGGCCCATGTGATCGACCACCACCGGCACCGGCACGCGCGATAGCGCGGGCAGCAGGTCCGGCAGGTCGCGCGCGTCGACCCACAATTGCAGGTGCCAGCCGAGGTCGGCCATCGCGCCGTAGAACGGCTCGATGTCCGCGAGACGGACTCCGTTCTGGTAATAGGGCTTGCCGTCGCGGCGGAATTCGTTGGCGCGCAGGCCGCGCACGCCGCCTTTGTGCCACGCTTCGAGCGTGTCGCGCGTCAGCTCGGCGCCGCCGACCGCCACGCCGCGCAGGCGCTCCGGATGCCGCTTGAGCGCGTCGAGCATGGCCGCGTTGTCGCGGCCATAGGCGGACGGCTGCACCAGCACGCCGCGCTCGAAGCCGAGGCGGTCGAGCATGGCGAGGTACATGTCGAGCGGCGCGTCGTCTGGCGTGTAGCTGCGCGGCTCCGCATAGGGAAACCGCGCAGCAGGTCCGAACACGTGGCAGTGGCAGTCGCAGGCGCCACGCGGAAGTCGCTCGCTCATTTCGGCGTGATGCCTGCGAGCTTGGCGGCTTGCTGCATGTTGGCGAAGTCGGCCTTGATGAAGGCGTCGAAGCCCTTCGCGGTCTGCTGCTCGGCCGTGGCGATCTCCGAGCCCATGCCGCGCAGCTTGTCGGGCGCCGGGCCGCTCGCGAGCGCGGCGGCGATCACCTTCTGCAATTGCGCGACGATGGCCGGCGGCGTCTTCGCCGGCGCCAGGATGCCGATGTAGCTCTGCGCGGTGAAGTCCTTCACGCCGCCTTCGATGAAGGTCGGGATGTCGGGAGCCAGCGCCGAGCGCTTGGCGGAGGCGACGCCGACGATGCGCGCGTTGCCGCCCTTGTGCTGCGGCAGCGCGGTGGAGAATTCCGTCATCGCGCCTTGGATGTTGCCGGCGATCACGTCGGGCAGCAGCGCGCCGCCGCTCTTGTAGGGCACGTGCGTGATGTTGGCGCCGGTCGCCGCCTTGAAGCGCTCGAGCGTCATGTGGGTGGCCGAGCCGATGCCGCTGGTGGCGATGTTGATCGCGCCCTTCTTCGACAGGGCGACCAGCTCCGGAATCGACTTCGCCTCGATCTTGTTGTTGATGATGATCGCGTGCGGCACGTAGCTGGTGAGCGCGATCGGCGCGAAGTCCTTCTGCGGGTCGTAGGTCAGCTTGGCCTGCACCAGCGGGTTGATGGTGAGCGGACCGTTGGAGCCGACGAACAGCGTGTAACCGTCCGGCTCCGCCTTGGCCACGGCGTCGGCGCCGATGCCGCCGCCGGCGCCGCCGCGGTTCTCCACCACCACCGGCTGGCCGAGCGCCTTGGACATCTGCTCGCCGATCAGGCGGCCGACGATGTCGGCGTTGCCGCCGGGCGCGAACGGCACGATCAGCCGGATCGGCCGGTCGGGATAGGCGGCGAAGGCGGCGCGCGGCATGAGCGCGGCGGCCGAGCTGGCGCCGAGCGCGGCGATCAGGCTGCGGCGTGAAAGCGTCGTCATCTGGTCCTCCCCTGAATGTCTGCCGGAGCGGTTCGCTGCCGCTCCTCTGTCGGCGCGGCGGACGTTGCCGCCGCCGCGTCCGCGTGAGTGTACGGAGGCGGCCGGGTATTTTCAAAATCGATAGTGGCTATGAGCCATATTCGCCGGGTGAATGCCGGCCGGCTCAGGCCGCCTTGTGCTGCCGCGCCAGGAAGTCGAGCGTGCGCCTGCGCGCCAGGCTCGCCGCGCTCTCGACATAGGCCGGCCGCACGTCGTTGGCGAAGGCATGGCCCGCCTCGTAGACGTGCGTCTCGGCCGCGGGAAACGCCGCCTGCACCTGCGCGATGATCTCCGGCGTCGAGTTCGGATCGGTCTTGCCGAAGTGGAACAGCAGCGGGCACTTCGGCTTCCGGTCGAGATAGGTCGGCAGCCGCGTGCCGTAGAAGGCGATGGCGCCGCGCAGGTTCAACTCCGCCGCGGCGCGGATGATGACGCCGCCGCCCCAGCAGAAGCCGAGCAGCGAGACGCCGCGCTTGTTGTCGACGCAGTTCACGGTGGCGGCGATGTCGAGCATCGCCTTGTCGAGCGGCAGGCCGTAGGCGAGGTCGCGGCCACGGTCGGGCTCGTTGAACGGCACCACGGTGCCGGGCGCCACGCGGTCGTAGAGTGCGGGGATGATGGTGTCGTAGCCGTCGCGCGCATAGGCGCGCACCACGCCCCTCAGCTGGTCGGTGATGCCGAAGATCTCCTGCAGGATGACGAGCCCGCCTTTGACCTCCTGCTTCGGCGTCGCGCGGAAGGCGCCGAAGGCATGGCCGTCGGCGGCCCTCAGCGTCGGCGTGGTTTCGGTGATCTCGACGGGATTGGTCATGACGGCCTCGCAGGAACGACAATTTCGGGGGACCTTAGGGGCCCGCGCCGCCATCCGCCAAATCGATAGTTGCTATGCCGGGCATTGGCCGGGTGAATGACATTTCTGATGGAACGCGTGATTGGCGTACGTCGAAGTTGTCCTGGGCGGGGAATTCGTGAACCTTCCTGCCAAGACCATAGCTCGCTGCTCGCGCGAACCTCGTGTCATCTCCAAATGCACGAGCAGTCCAAATCTTAGAATGAAAAAACATTGCGCGCGATAAACGTTCGGTGGCTGCTTCTCTTCGCAGGGAAATGCCTCCTCGCTCATCTTGATTAGAAAACCGAGAGCGTTCATCATAATATTTGCAGGCAAGGAATATACTAAAGCTCCAGAGCGGCGGCTCGAAAATGGCCCTTGAATTGCACGAATCGCTAAAGGAACGACTGACTAACTCGTTGATTGCGAACCTTCCTCTTATGGAAGTTCAAAACGGAAAGTATCTTACTCCGGGCGGCCGTATGCATCTCTTCGAAGCTGAAGCGGCATTGCCGGATCACGGCCCTCTCCGTGATCAGATAACCGCCTACATCGATGATTTTCCTATTGTTACGTTTGTTTCAGACGTGCTGCAAAATGAGCTGTTAGACTTAGAATATAATAGTGAAGTTTCATCACAAAAATTGGCCAAGATCGCCAAATATGGAGATGCATCAACGGTAGCAAAGCGTTTAATCTCAGATTTTCAGTCGCTTCCTTGGCGATACACTCTGTCAGTCAAACTGCCGTCCGAGGTATCCGAGCTACTTTCTACAATCGTCACTGACGAACAGCTTTCGCCCAATTTGAGGCTCTTAAAAGCGACGAGTTCATTTGCTGAGAAATACCCACTCAATGCTGCTGACAAAGCACGTCAGACAAGGATCCATGGGGGCGTAAGCCTATTATATCCTGAGCCTCAGGAGGTGAGTTGGACGGACGGGGCGGTGTACCTTCAAGTTGAAGTTGAAGGGTTCATTGGCCCGTTCGGAGGCTCGACACCGGCCATCTACGCCGAACGTGTTTTAAAGGCGTTCCTCGGTCTGGGAATAGCGCTCAGGCTATTCAAGGTGCACTCCGCCTATTTCCCAGTTCCGCCTTCCGTCTCTTTCTATGTTCATAAGGCATCTGGAGGCGCGTGGAAAATCGATTCGAAGGTTCAAATAAGTGCAGACGTTTCCCATACGTTGAATGAGATCAAACTTAATGACCTGATCACAGGCTCGTCGACGAGCGAGCGCAAAGTTGAGCTTGTCGACCTCATTCTAAGAGAAATGAAGGCAGTATTTTCCGCGGGTTCGAAGGCGGAAGCTATCGTGCTTGCAGCTGAATGGCTGCTCGAGAGTTATGGAGTGCGAGATTCGCGACTGAGTTATGTTCAGTCAATGGTCGTATTAGAAGTTCTTTTAGGGGACAAAGCCGCTTCTGATGAAATCGGGCTTGGGCAACTGCTGCGAAATCGTTGTGCCTATTTGATAGGAAAGAATCAGGAAGAGCGTAACGGTCTTTTGAAAGACTTTGATGACATATACAAAGTTAGGTCTCAAATTGTTCATCGAGGAAAGGCTCGTCTGAGTTTTAAAGAGCGCGCACTGTTTCTCAAGTTGCGCGGCATCTGTGATCGCGTGATCCAACGAGAAGTTGATCTTCTTCGTGCTAAATAGCGATACCTCAACAGGCCTTGAGCGGGACCGAATAGTTTAGAAGCTCTCCATGCGAAGGCTTTTGGTCCTTACGCGAGAACTGGCGCGCCCGAGACGATTCGAACGTCCGACCTTTGCCTTCGGAGGGCAACGCTCTATCCAGCTGAGCTACGGGCGCCTGCGCCCTAGATAGACCAAAGCACCCCGCCCGGCAACGCCTGCGCCCGACTCAAAAAAGCCGCATGGGGCGGGGCTTTTTCGCTTGTTTCTGTGACTAACCCCTGCGGGAGGCCCGCTCCCGCTTGCGCGAGTTAGCGAATCTTCTAGTGCTTGGGTTTCGCGCATGGTGCGCGCTCAAGGAGTTACTTCGATGGCAAAAGCAGCCGCCCCGGCAAAGCCGAAAGCCAGCAAGCCGGTGACGACCCGTCAGCTGGCCGCGACGCTTTCGGAACAGCATCAGCTCACCA
This sequence comes from Pseudolabrys sp., assembly GCA_046292265.1. Lineage (GTDB taxonomy): Bacteria > Pseudomonadota > Alphaproteobacteria > Rhizobiales > Xanthobacteraceae > Pseudolabrys. Next base: position 20,706 of record JBKBRE010000015.1, read on the forward strand.
AGAAGCAGGGGCTGGAAATGATGGAAAACCTGGTCGGGATGATCACCAAGCACCTCAAGAAGGGCGAGCGGGTGAAGATCGCCGGCCTCGGCATCCTGCAGGTGCGCAAGCGCGCCGCCCGCATGGGCCGCAACCCGGCCACCGGCGAAGCGATCAAGATCAAGGCGTCCAAGAAGGTCGCGTTCCGCGCCGCCAAGGACCTCAAGGAAGCGATCTGACGCTTCCCCAAAGCCTTCCGGCTTTCAAAGCCCCGTCGGCCCTTGCCGGCGGGGTTTTGTTTTGGGCGGTGGCGTGACCGGGGGCGGGCAATAATATTTTCCTTCCATATTGACTATTATCCTAATTATGGAGTTGACACCACAAGCCACGAAGGCTAGTATTTCCTTATCAGATTGAGGTTCTAGCCATGTCCAACGCCTTTGACGCCCCTCACTTCCAGACCCCTGAGAATGCCCGGGACTGGCTGGAACGGACCCGCTGGCCCGAAGGCCCGGTTTGCCCCCATTGCGGCACCATTGGGCGCGCCTACAAGACCAAGAAGCTTGGTACCTACCGCTGTGCCGAGAAGGAATGCCGGAAGGACTTCTCGGTCACGACCGGGACGGTCATGGAGCGGTCCCACATCGCCCTGAACAAGTGGCTGATGGGCTTCTACCTAATGGCCGCGAGCAAGAAGGGTATCAGCGCGCACCAGCTCTCCCGCTCGCTCGGCCTCGACTACAAGTCGGCGTGGTTTATGTGCCATCGCATCCGCGAAGCCATGCGCCCCGACGACGCGACCGGCGGCAACGGCCCGCTTGGCGGTGAAGGCCAGATCGTCGAAGCCGATGAGACGTATTTTGGTCAAGTCGAGGAGCGCAGGCCGTCGAAGCAGCGCAAGGGCAGGCCCTTTACGAAGGGTGGCCGCTCGGGTCCGGGTGGCAAGCGCGCGGTCGTGTCGCTGGTAGAGCGCGGCGGCTGGGTGCGGTCCTTCCATCCTGCTTTTGTCGATGGTGCAGCGGTTTCAGCCATCGTGCGCGAGAACATCGCCCGCGAGTCGCGTCTGCACACCGACGAAAGCCGCCTCTATACGCGCGTCGGCGCCGAGTTCGCCGCGCACGAAACGGTGACGCACTCGCACGACGAATATGTGCGCGGCGACGTGCACACCAATTCGGTCGAAGGCTATTTCTCGATCTTCAAGCGCGGCATGAAGGGTGTCTATCAGCACTGCAAGGAAAAGCACCTGCACCGGTACCTTGCCGAGTTTGATTTTCGCTACAATCACCGCGTCAAACTGGGCTATAGCGACATTGACCGCACGGTGCTGGCCGTTAAAGGCGCGGAAGGCAAGCGCCTGATGTACCGGCAAGCTCACTAAGCCGGATTTTTCCCGAAAAGCCCGGCGTTTCTTACGCTGGCGGAAGCGCCGCCCTAAGCGGCCTTCCTAGCCCGTTTGCGCCGTCTCTTCGATTGCGACGGCATACCCTTTGGCCCCATACTTTTGAGGGGCTTGGGGCGGGTGTTCAGGGCCGAGTGGACCAGCCGGTCGAAGCGTTGCTGCGCTTCCTGCTCCGAATATTGTTCGTTGTCGCGTTCGGGGTGGCGTGCCATGGCTGATTCTCCTCTCGTGATCCGGAGGCGCACTCTCAAACTTGCCGAGCCCTATGTCCTAGCGCAAGGCGGAGTCGTCTACGGCCATAATGCGCTGCATGAAGCCTTCTTTCAAACCTTCCGTGTAGCGTTAAGCTTGGAACGCCCTGATAAGTTCGCCGCTGATCTCAGGTTCTATGACCACGCGCTAGCGATCTGGCATACCAGTCAGTCGGATAAGCAGCAGCGCGACATGGCACTAGCGGCCATGTCCACCTTGCCATGCCAAACCGTCAATCTGAAACCTGCAATCGCTCGGCTGGATTGGGCAAGAAGGCGAGCGGACAAGTTCGCTGAATGGCGCAACATCGTTGCGCACAATCCCATCATGTTCACGATGGTGCCAAAGGGCCGTATGATGGAGGCGCAAGCAATATTCGGCGGCTACATCACCCGTAAAACCTCCCGAGACAGACTCGCGAAGGTTAGCGGGCTCAGGTTTTGGCGTCAGCTACGCGACGACTTGCTGAACCTGAGCGAGTATGTGCGGAGGGTGAACGGCCACGTCCTGTTCCTCCATGCGAAGAAGGGCGGCGTCGACCTCTTGGGCGCGCCAAAAACATGGCCCGATAGACCGCGGCTAAAGTGTCCTCCCCTAATTCATCAAATAGAAGATAGCCTCGGTAGGGCATCTCCCACTCGATCTTCTCGCGTGCGGCGGCGAGCATCGCGGAAGTCACCTTCACAATAGGCTTTCGATCCTTTGAAACCGCAGAACCCATCGTTGCACCATTGAGGCCTATAATTAGGCTTTTTTGCTGCCCTGCCGGCTCAATCTAAAGATTGGGCCATGTGGTGTCAACTCCATAATTAGGACTATTATCCTAGATCGTTTAAGGTGCCTTATCCCGCCCCGAAGCGAGGGGTGTCTGATCAGCGTCTCCAGACGCGGGGCGGGGAGCGGTGGCCGGGGAATGAACGCGGCGGCGGAGATGCGCCGAAGCGGCCCGGCGGTCCAAGCCGCAACGTCCGGGCGCGCCACCCGCGCGCCACGGGGCCCCACCGGCGGCGGTCGGCGGCATGGTCGGATATGCCGGCCAACCGTTTGGGCCCGGAGCGGTGGATAGGCGGGCTTCCGCAAGGAAGGTCGCCTGAAACGGTACGTCCACCGGGGGCGTTGCGGAGCAAGCCTCAAACACCGCGCGCGGGACGCTCTGGGTTGGGCGGACTTGCGGCAGCTCGCCACCATTCAAATCCGGATGGCTGAGGCGGGCAAACGGACTTCGACAAGCCTCGATGTCGCGAGGCGTCGAGGCCCGCGGGTCCGTTGGGACCCGGATGCGTCCCGCGCGCCCTCGCGCTTTCTTCGAGGCGCAGCGGCTTGTCGCGCCGAAGCCCGAAGGGCGAAGGCGGAAATTCTCCCTCAAGCGACAGGCGATCCCGGGGCCTGACAAAGAATACGGGCGGCGGAGCCATGCCCCGGCTGTCATTCCGGGCGAGCGAAGCGAGACCCGGAATCCAGTACGCCGCAGCTCATCGAGAGCAAACGGCGTACTGGATTCGCGCTGGAGTTTATCCCCGCGCAGGCGGGGACGGGAATGACGGCAGAGAGTGGGGTAGCGCATGTGCCCCTTGACCCGCCCTCCGATCCCCGTTTCAACACAGTCAACACGCCCGCACACAGTCAACGAGACCTCGATGCCCGCAGCCAGCAAATCCATCAAGAAAGTCGTGCTCGCCTATTCCGGGGGCCTCGACACCTCGATCATCCTCAAGTGGCTGCAGACCACCTATGGCTGCGAGGTGGTCACCTTCACCGCCGATCTCGGCCAGGGCGAGGAGCTCGGCCCGGCGCGCGAAAAAGCGCTGCGCGCCGGCATCAAGCCCGAGAACATCTTCATCGAGGACCTGCGTGAGGAATTCGTGCGCGACTTCGTCTATCCGATGTTCCGCGCGAACACCGTCTATGAAGGCCAGTATCTGCTCGGCACCTCGATCGCGCGCCCGCTCATCGCGCAGAAGCAGATCGAGATCGCGCGCAAGGTCGGCGCCGATGCCGTCTGCCACGGCGCCACCGGCAAGGGCAACGACCAGGTGCGCTTCGAGCTCAGCTATTACGCGCTCGAGCCCGGCATCAAGATCATCGCGCCGTGGCGCGAGTGGACCTTCAAGGGCCGCGAGGAACTGCTGAAGTTCGCACGCGACCACCAGATCACCATCACCAAGGACAAGGAAGGCGAGGCGCCGTTCTCGGTCGACGCCAACCTTCTGCACTCCTCATCCGAGGGCAAGGTGCTGGAAGACCCGGCGATCGAGGCGCCCGGCATCGTCTACCAGCGCACCATTTCGCCGATGGACGCGCCCGACAAACCGACCGAAATCCGCATCGGCTTCAAGCGTGGCGACGCGGTGTCGATCGACGGCGAGGCGCTGTCGCCGGCGACGCTGCTCGCACGGCTCAACAAGCTCGGCCACGACAACGGCATCGGCCGCATCGACCTGGTCGAGAACCGCTTCGTCGGCATGAAGTCGCGCGGCGTCTACGAGACCCCCGGCGGCACCATCCTGCTGGCGGCGCATCGCGCCATCGAGTCGATCACGCTCGACCGCGGCGCCGGCCATCTCAAGGACGAGCTGATGCCGCGCTACGCCGAGCTGATCTACAACGGCTTCTGGTTCGCGCCGGAGCGCGAGATGTTGCAGGCGGCGATCGACCGCTCGCAGGAGAACGTCGAGGGCGAGGTCAAGCTCAAGCTCTACAAGGGCAACGTCATCGTCACCGGCCGGCAGAGCCCGATGTCGCTCTACTCCTCGACGCTGGTCACCTTCGAGGACGACAAGGGCGCCTACGACCAGAAGGACGCCGAAGGCTTCATCAAGCTCAACGCGCTGCGCCTGCGCACGCTCGGCCAGCGCAAAAAGAAGATTAAGCGCGAGTGAGCGCGCGAGCCGGGAGAAAGCCGATGAGGATAACCGTATCCTGCGCTCTGCTCGTGGTTGCCGGCGGCCTCGCCGCCTGCTCGGGCACCGGCAAGCAGGCGGAAGAGAACCCCAACGTCTTCCCGGCCAAGTACAAGGAAGAGGTCATCTTCACCTTGCAGAAGGTGCTGGACGACCCGACCAACGTGCGCGAGGCCGGCATCAGCGACCCCGTCCTGGTGCCGGTCGCCAAGGACCAGCGCTACGCCGTCTGCGTGCGCTACAACGCGCGCGACCTCGCGCGCCGCTATGTCGGGCCGCGCCAGCGCATCGCCTATTTCTACGGCGGCCACCTCAACCAGCTGGTCGAGGCCACGCCCGACCAGTGCGACAAGGCGGCCTACAAACCGTTCCCGGAACTGGAAAAGCTCTGCATCGGCACCAACAAGTGCCTGTGAGGGTTCAGTAGGTGACCTCGCGCGACGGCGGATCCGGCGCCGCGCTGCGGATCGTCTTCAACTCGGGGTCGAGCGGCAGCCCGCGCCGCTTCTTCTCGGCGATCTCCTTCGCCACCATCTGCATCTGCACCGCGCGGATCGGCGTCGCCGGATGCGTGGTGGAGAAGCGGATGCTGTCGGGATGAGCCAGGCCCATGGCGCGCCAGAATTCCTCGACCCCCTCGAGCGAGTAGCCGGCGCGCGCCATGTAGTAGGCGCCGACATAGTCGGCTTCGCGCTCGAAGCCGACGCTGTAGGCGTTGGCGCCGGCGGCTCCGAGATGCCGGGTGAAGGCGCCGCCGGTCGAGATGCCGCCGAGCAGCAGGCCGCCGTCCACCATCGCGCCGCCGATCATGCCGAGCCGCATGTTGAACGTCTTCTTGTCGAGGTGCCCGAGATTGGCGTGCGCCATCTCGTGCCCGACCACGGCGGCGAGCTGCGCGTCCGTCCTGGCGAGCGCGACGATCGCGCTGTGCATCACGATCTTCTTGCCGTCGGTATGGGCGTTGACGGCGTCGTCCACCTTCAGCTCGACCGGGATCGAGCAGGCGAGCACCGGCGTCACCGTCGTCGTGCGATGCTCGCCGTCGCGCCGGTAATCGACCTGCACCGGCGCGCGCCCATGCTGCACCAGCCAGCCGGCCATCCAGCCCGCGGTGCCGGTGAGCGGAATGAGCTCGCCGTTGAGCGCTGTCACCTCGTCGCCGATCCTCAAGCCGGCCTGCGCGGCGGGCGAGCCCTCCACCACGGAGATCGCCGTCGGCCGCGCCCAGGTGATGTCGAGCGCCTCGCGCACGAAGGAGCGGTACTTGCGCGGCAGGCTCTGCGGCGTCACCGCGTAGAGCCCAATCTGCGGCGTGACGCGCTCCAAGCAGTCCTTGCGGTTGGCGGTGCGCAGCCTGAAGGCGACGGTGTCGAGCCGGTGGAGCTGCGCATAGTAGTCGCGGATCTGCGCGATCTGCTGGCGCCGCTGCTCGGCGCTCACCGCGTCCTGCGGCAGCGGCGGCAGCTTGGACTCGGGCATGGCGCAGCTTGCGCACAGAAGCGCAGCCGCAAGCACCAGCGACGCAGGACACTGACGCAGCACACGGGTCCCCCAACCGGCGCGCTAGACTGCGACGGGCCTGCAACCGGATCAAGCATAAGTTGTATTCGGGGCTGGTCGGCAACCGTGCGGCAAAGCGCGCGGCGGTGTCCGGAAGCCCGTTTGGGGCGGATTTCCGGGCCATTTTCCAGAAGGTGGCTGACGCTTCTTCCGCAATATCAAGCGGGGAGAAGCCTGGTCGTCGCGTGACGGCCGGAGGGCGGCCGCCGACCTAGAGCTGACGGTCGACCAGCGTCTTCTTGAGCTGCGCGATTTCCTTGGCCGGGTTGAGCCCCTTCGGGCAGGCCTTCGAGCAGTTCATGATGGTGTGGCAGCGATAGAGCCGGAACGGGTCCTCGAGGTTGTCGAGCCGCTCGCCGGTCGCCTCGTCGCGGCTATCCTGCACCCAGCGGTTCGCCTGCAGCAGCGCGGCCGGGCCGAGATAGCGGTCCGAATTCCACCAGTAGCTCGGGCACGACGTCGAGCAGCAGGCGCACAGGATGCACTCGTACATGCCGTCGAGCTTGGTGCGGTCCTCGTGGCTCTGCTTCCACTCCTTCTCCGGCGTCGGCGTGACGGTGTGCAGCCACGGCTCGATCGAGGCGTACTGCGCGTAGAAGTTCTTCAGGTCGGGCACTAGATCCTTCACCACCGGCTGGTGCGGCAGCGGGTAGATCTTCACCGGGTCCTTGTTGTCGTCGATCGCCTTGGTGCAGGCGAGCGTGTTGGTGCCGTCGATGTTCATGGCGCAGGAGCCGCACACGCCTTCGCGGCAGGAGCGGCGGAAGGTGAGCGTCGGATCGATGTTGTTCTTGATCCAGATCAGCGCGTCGAGAACCATCGGTCCGCAGTCGTCGCGGTTGACGTAATAGGTGTCCACGCGCGGGTTCTGTCCGTCCTCCGGGTTCCAGCGATAGATGCGGAACGCGGTCTCGTCCGTGGCGCCCTCGGCGCGCGGCCAGGTCTTGCCTTCGGTGATCTTCGAGTTCTTCGGCAGTGTGAATTCAACCATGATGGCTTCCGCTTTCTCTTGCCTGTCATGGCCGGCCTTGTGCCGGCCATCTCGCTTAGGAGGGCACCGCCTCCCTAAACGGGGTCACCGGGACAAGCCCGGTGACGACAGAGATCAGTAAACGCGCGCTTTCGGTTCGACGTAGGACACGTCGTTGGTCAGCGTGTAGGTGTGGACCGGGCGGTAGTCGATTTTGACGTCGCCCCTCTCATCCATCCACGCCAGTGTGTGCTTCATCCAGTTGGCGTCGTCGCGCTCGGGATAATCCTCGCGCGCGTGGCCGCCGCGGCTTTCGGTGCGGTTCTTGGCCGACTCCATCGTGACCACGGCCTGCATGATCAGATTGTCGAGTTCGAGCGTCTCGATCAGGTCGGAATTCCAGATCAGCGAGCGGTCGCTGACCTTCACGTCCGGCATGCTGTCATAGACATCGTGGATCAGCTTCTGGCCTTGCGCCAGCACCTCGCCGGTGCGGAAGACGGCGCAGTTGTCTTGCATCACGCGCTGCATGTTAAGGCGGAGCTGCGCGGTCGGCGTGCCGCCGGAGGCGTGGCGGAACTTGTCGAGCCGCGACAGCGCGTAATCGGCCGAATCCTTCGGCAGGTGGGGCTGCTTCTCGCCGGGGGTGAGAAGCTCGGCGCAGCGCAGCGCGGCGGCGCGGCCGAACACCACCAGGTCGATCAGCGAGTTGGAGCCGAGCCGGTTGGCGCCGTGCACGGAGACGCAGCCGGCTTCGCCGAGCGCCATCAGGCCGGGAACGACGGTGTCGGGATTCCCGTTCTTCAGGATCACCGCTTCACCGTGATAGTTCGTGGCGATGCCGCCCATGTTGTAGTGCACGGTCGGCAACACCGGGATCGGCTCGCGCGTCACGTCCACGCCGGCGAAGATGCGGGCGGTCTCCGAAATGCCGGGCAGACGCTCGGCGAGCACGGCCGGATCGAGATGGTCGAGGTGAAGGTAGATGTGGTCCTTGTCCTTGCCGACACCGCGGCCTTCGCGGATCTCGATTGTCATCGACCGGGAGACCACATCGCGCGAGGCGAGGTCCTTGGCCGACGGCGCGTAGCGCTCCATGAAGCGCTCGCCCTCGGAATTGGTGAGATAGCCGCCTTCGCCGCGCGAGCCTTCGGTGATCAGGCAGCCGGCCGGATAGATGCCGGTCGGATGGAACTGCACAAACTCCATGTCCTGCAGCGGCAGGCCGGCGCGCAGCACCATGCCGCCGCCGTCGCCGGTGCAGATATGGGCCGAGGTGCAGGAGAAGTAGGCGCGTCCGTAGCCGCCGGTGGCGAGGATCACCATGTTGGCGGTGAAGCGGTGGATGGTGCCGTCGTCCATGTTCAGGGCGACCACGCCGCGGCAGCGGCCTTCCGCGTCCATGATCAGGTCGATGGCGAAGTATTCAATGTAGAACTCGGCGTTGTGCTTCAACGCCTGGCCGTACATCGTGTGCAGCATGGCGTGGCCGGTGCGGTCGGCGGCGGCGCAGGTGCGCTGCGCGGTGCCCTTGCCGTAATGCGTGGTCATGCCGCCGAACGGACGCTGATAGATCCTGCCGTCTTCCTCGCGGCGCGAGAACGGCAGGCCCCAGTGCTCAAGCTCATACACGGCGGCCGGCGCGTTGCGGCACATGTATTCGATCGAGTCCTGGTCGCCGAGCCAGTCGGAGCCCTTGACCGTGTCGTACATGTGCCAACGCCAGTCATCCTCGCCCATGTTGCCGAGCGCGGCGGCGATGCCGCCCTGCGCCGCGACCGTATGCGAGCGGGTAGGGAAGACCTTGCTGATGCAGGCCGTGCGCAGGCCGGCTTCCGAGCAGCCGACCACCGCGCGCAGGCCCGAGCCGCCGGCGCCGACGACGACCACGTCGTAGCTGTGGTCGTCGATCGGGTAGGCGCGGCCGTTCACCGCCGGCCCGCCGTTGGCTTTTCCGTTTCCGTTGCTCGCCATGACTTAGACTCCGAACGAGAGTTTCAGGATGGCGAAGCCGGAAGCGAAGGCCACGGCGAAGCAGAAGAAGGTGTTCGCCAGAAGGCTCAAGAGCTTCAGTTTATCCTCGTGCACGTAGTCGAGGATGATCTCCTGCATGCCGATCCACATGTGATAGGTGCTGTTGATGATGAAGAGCAGCATGATGATGGCGACCAGAGGCGACGCCAGGATCTGCACCGCGGCGGCGTGGCTGCGGCCGAGCAGGGCGATCGCGATGATCACCAGCGCGGCGGTGAGCAGCACGCCGGCGGCGGACGTCACCCGCTGATGCCAGAAATGGCCGGTGCCGGAACGGGCGGCGCCGAGGCCGCGCACGCGGCTCATCGGGGTGCGCATTTGATGGCCGCCGCTCATCGCGGGCCTCCCATGGCGAGATAGCCGACGACCCAGATCAGCAGCGTCAGCGCGATCGAGCCGATCAGGGTGACGAGCGTCAGCCGCTCGCGCTCGGCCGGCCCGAAGCCGTGCAGCGTGTCCCAGATCAGGTGGCGGATGCCGCCCAGCATGTGATGCATGAGCGCCCAGGTGTAGCCGAACAGCACGAGGCGGCCGATGAAGCTGCCGATGAAGGCCTCGAAATTGGCGTAGGCGTTAGGTCCCGCGGCGGCGGCGATCAGCCACCAGGCCAGCAGCAGCGTGCCGAAATACAGTGCGGCGCCGGTGATGCGATGCACGATGGACATCACCATCGTCAGCATCGGCCTGTAGATCTGCAGGTGCGGCGAGAGCGGTCGCGCCCGGCGCGCTCCCGTCGTGGTGCCCGCCTCAAGCTCTACCATCTTCCTTCTCCCACTCCGCACCGCCGGAACCCTGTCGGCGGTCGCGGCCGGTTGGTATCGAAAGCGAAGAGGCGCCGCAACGCACGTAACGGTCGGGCGGCCGCCACCTTCAACCTTTTATCATTTCAAGCTTCTTCAAATACGAAACTAGGACGTGTAAAATAGCCAAACAATATGTGTTTTTTATAGTCATCCTTCGCGGAATAAGAAGGAAGCCCGATGCGCTTCGATTTCACCGATCTCAGCCTGTTTCGCCACATCGTGGAGGCCGGGAGCATCACCCACGGCGCCCAGCGTGCCAACCTTGCGCTGGCGGCGGCATCCACCCGCATCCGCAAGATGGAGCTCGCCTTCGGGACCGAGCTCTTGGTGCGGGGGCGGGGCGGGGTCACGCCGACGCAGGCGGGGCGCACGCTGCTCCAGCACGCGCGCGGCATCCTGGCGCAGACCGAGCGCATGCAGGAGGACCTTTCGCCCTATGCGCGCGGGATGGCCGGACAGGTGCGGGTTCTGTCCAACACCAACGCGCTCACTGAATTCCTGCCCGAGACGCTCGGCTCCTTCCTGATGGTGCATCCGGACATCAGCGTGGACCTGGAGGAGCGGCTGTCCGACGAGATCGTCGGTCTCATCGCCGAAGGTTCGGGCGACATCGGTATCGTCGCCGGCACCGTGGATCACGCCGGGTTGCAGACCTTCCCCTACCGCAGCGACCGCTTCGTGCTGGTGGTGGCGAAGAACCATCCGCTTGCCGGCCGCGCCCGCATCGGCTTCGCCGAAGTGCTCGAATACGACATGGTCGGTCTCGACCGCGCCAGCGCGATCCAGCGCTTCCTCGCCGACAAGGCCACGCGGCTCGGCCGCGCCATCCGCTTGCGCGTGCAACTGCGTTCGTTCGACGCCATCTGCCGCCTGGTGGAAGCCCATGTCGGCGTCGGCATCGTGCCGGAGACCACGGTGCAGCGCGCGGCGCGCACGATGGGCATCAGCGCCGTGCGGCTCACCGACGCCTGGGCGCTGCGCGACCTGACCATCTGCGTGCGCGACGTCGCCGCGCTGCCGCCTTATGCGCGGCAGCTGGTCGATCACCTGCGCGAGGAGCGGCGCGAGATCACATAGCGTGCGCGGCGCGCGAGTCGTCCGGCGCCTCGGCGCGCTCGTTGAGGCCGTAGTCGCGCACGACGGACGCCACCCGCAGGCGATAGTCCGCGAAGATGCCGCCGCGTCCCTTGGCCTGGGTGATGCGATGCTTGGCGTGGTTGCGCCAGCGCGCCACCGCCTCCTCGTCGCGCCAGAACGACAGCGACAGCATCTTGCCCGGATCGGTGATGCTCTGGAAGCGCTCGACCGAGATGAAACCGTCCATCTGCTCGAGCTCGCTGCGCAGCGCGGCGGCCAGCGACAGATAGGCGTCTTTGCGGCCGTCGGCCGGCGTCACTTCGAAGATGACCGCGATCATGGCGAGCTTCCTGTTCTCACTTCGGTATCAGCACCCAGGTGTCGAGATCGAGGATGACCGCCGGGTCGTAGTCGTCGCCGCTCTTGAAGGGGAAATCCCCGCACGGCCTGTCCTTAGTGGCGACGGTGCGCAAACGCAGCGCGCCGACGTCGCTGCGGCCGGGCACATCGGCCTTCGCCAGCACCTCCGACCAGGCGAACACCGTCAGCCCCGCGAACAGCGGCGCGACATGCCGGCCGCCGTTGATCGCGGCGACATGGAAGGCGTTGCCGAGCCCGTTGAACGACAGCGCGCGCGCCAGCGAGATGACGTGGCCGCCGTAGATCAGCCGTTTGCCGAAGCGGTCCTTGCTCTGCGCGAACTGGTTGAAGTGGACCTTCGCCGTGTTCTGGTAGAGGCGCGTCGCCGTCTGGTGCTCGGCCTCCTCGACCGTCATGCCGTCAATGTGGTCGATCTTCTCGCCGACGGCATAGTCGCCGAAGCGGTGGGGGCTGCCGGCGAGCGCGTTGTCGTAAGCCTTCGCGTCGATCGGCGGGCAGGCGGCGCCGAGCTGCGCCGGCTCCACCGCCTTCGGCAGCTCCGGCACTTTCTCGCCCGGCGCGGGCGCGCTCTCGTCGCGCTTGCGCACCATCACCCAGCGCACATAATCGAGCACCGGCGCTCCCGTCTGGTCGAAGCCGCGCGAACGCACATAGACGATGCCGGTCTTCCTGTTGGAATTCTCCTTCAGCCCAATCACCTCCGACACCGCGTTCAGCGTGTCGCCGGGATAGACGGGCTTGAGGAACCGGCAGTCGGCGTAGCCGAGATTGGCCACCGCGTTGAGAGAGATGTCCGGTACGGTCTTGCCGAACACGACATGGAACACCAGCAGGTCGTCGACCGGCGCGCGCAGATAGCCGATCGCCTGCGCGAAGGCGTCCGACGACTGCACGGCGAAGCGCCCGCCAAACAGGCCGTTGTAAAGCGCGACGTCGCCGGTGGTGACCGTGCGCGGCGTGGCGTGGCGGATCTGTTGCCCGAGGCGGAAGTCCTCGAAGAAATTGCCGGGATTGTTCTTGGATGCCATGCGAGCCGCGCCGCCGTTAAAGCCGCGTTCATCTTAAACGTCGCCCGCCGTCGCTGTGCAAGGGCCTCGCGGGCGGGGCCGGCATGTAACCGCGGGCGTTTACCGGTCGAATAGGTGATGACCGGCGCTGCACGCGGCCGGCCGGGAGAGGGCATGACCAGCCGAATGTCTCAACCGAACGTGATGGCGCCGTGTGGCGGCCGGCCGTTGCTTCGGCCGCCTTTTCCGGGCATGGCGGGAGGCGCCCTGTGCCGCGAGCCCCGGCCCTCGATGACCACGGTTAAACCGCAGACCCGCAGCGCCGACGACCTGCGCCGCTCCGCCCAGATGGCCGCGGCGCAAGCCGGCGACCGCGCCGCCTACGAAGTGCTGCTGCGCGATTGCGTGCCGCTGATCAGGGCAGTCGCGAGCCGCGTCGGTGTGCCGCCGGACCGTAGTGACGATGTGGTTCAGGAGGTCTTGCTGACCATCCACCGCGCCCGCCAGACCTTCGACCCCGCGCGCTCCTTCAACGGCTGGCTGCGCGTCATCGCGGAGCGGCGGGCGATCGATCTGTTGCGGCAACTGCGCCGCCGCGGCGCGCGCGAGCTGCACGCGCCGCTCGCCTTCGAGGTCTTTCCCGACGAAAGCGCCGATCCCGCGCGCGGAGTCGCGCTGGCGGAGGCCTCCGTTCGGGTCGCCGCAGCGCTGGCCGTCCTGCCGCCGCGCCAGCGCGCGGCGGTGGAGGCGCTGGTGCTCAACGAGCAGTCGCTCAGCGAGGCCTCCGCCGCCACGCGCAGCAGCAAGACTGCGCTCAAGGTCAATCTGCATCGTGCGCTCAAGGCTTTGCGCGCTAAGATCGAGCGAACAGCGTGAGCCCGCCATGACCGATTCCCCGCATGACTCCCTGATCCGCGGCCTCGCCGCCGATCTGACGCCGGTCCGGCCGCTGCCGCACCCGGCGCTGCGCGCGCTCGGCTGGCTGGCCGCGGTTGTGGCGCTCGGCCTTGGCCTCGCGGTCATTTCCGACGTGCAGGCCATGTGGGCGCGCATCGCCGGCGCGCCCGACCTGTGGCTGGCGGCGCTCGGCTCGGCGGCGACCGCGGTGCTCGCCGGCGTCGCGGCTTTCGAACTGAGCCTGCCGGATGCGCGCCGCGCCTGGGCGCTGCTGCCGCTGCCGGGCGCGCTGCTCTGGGTCGGCGCGAGCGGCGTCGGCTGCCTGCGCGCCTGGATCGCGCCCCAGGCGCACGTCGCCGCGCTCGACGAGACGGGCGACTGCCTGATGTTCATCGTGGCCTTGTCATTGCCGTTGTCGGCGTTGCTGCTGCTGATGCTGCGCCGCGGCTGCCCGCTCAATCCGGGCCTCACGGCAACGGTCGCCGGTCTCGCCGTGGCGGCCGCCGCCGCAACCTTGCTCAATTTGTTCCATCCCTTCGACGCCGCCGTCACCGATCTCGCGGTGCATGCCTTCGCGGTGGCGCTGGTGGTGATGGCCAATCGCGCGCTCGGCGGCCGCATCTTCGCCGCGCCGCAATTCGCGCCGGTGAAGTAACCGCCGGGCAGTGGCGACCGCGCTGCATCCGCAGACGCAGATGTCGTTCAAGTTCGACAATCAGTCCTGCCGTGCGGCTACGGCTTCCCGATGAAGATTCGCATGCCGGCCAAAGCTCGGCTTCAAGCAGTCGAAATACGTGGTGGCAATGGAAGTCACCAACACCGACAAAGGCGGCCGCTGGCAGAACCAGGGCTACAACTGGTTCTCGGGCTGTAACCGCCTCCCGCCTTGCCATTCGCTGCGCGGGCCATTAGCAATCCGCGCATTCCTGTAACGGCGAGGCGTTCATGGCGACCCATACCCTCCTTCTTCTCCCCGGCGATGGCATCGGCCCCGAAGTGATGGCCGAGGTGAAGCGGCTGATCGATTTCTTCAACAAAAAGGGCCCGCATCGCTTCGTCACCGAGGAAGCCCTGGTCGGCGGCGCCTGCTACGACGCGCATGGCGTGTCGGTCACCGACGAGACGGTGGAGAAGGCGAAGGCCGCCGGCGCGGTCATCTTCGGCGCGGTCGGCGGGCCGAAGTGGGACAAGGTGCCGTACGAGGGCCGCCCGGAAGCGGGCCTGCTGCGCCTGCGCAAGGATCTCGACCTCTACGCCAACCTGCGCCCGGCCGTGACCTACCCGGCGCTGGCCGACGCCTCCTCGCTCAAGCGCGAGTTGGTCGAAGGCCTCGACATCATGATCCTGCGCGAACTGACCGGCGGCGTCTATTTCGGCGAGCCGAAGACGATCACCGATCTCGGCAACGGGCAGAAGCGCGCCGTCGACACCCAGGTCTACGACACCTACGAGATCGAGCGCATCTCGCGCGTCGCCTTCGAGCTGGCGCGCAAGCGGCGCAACAAGGTCACCTCCATGGAAAAGCACAACGTCATGAAGAGCGGCGTGCTTTGGAAGGAGGTCGTCCAGCAGGTGCACGACCGCGAGTTCAAGGACGTCGAGCTGCAGCACATGCTGGCAGACGCCGGCGGCATGCAGCTCGTGCGCAACCCGAAGCAGTTCGACGTGATCGTCTGCGACAATCTGTTCGGCGACATGCTCTCCGACGTCGCCGCCATGCTCACCGGCTCGCTCGGCATGCTGGCCTCCGCCTCGCTCGGCGAGATGGACCCCAAGACGAAGAAGCGCAAGGCCCTGTACGAGCCGGTGCACGGCTCGGCGCCGGACATCGCCGGCAAGGGCATGGCCAACCCGATCGCGATGATCGCCTCGTTCGGCATGGCGCTGCGTTATTCGTTCGACATGGGGCCCGAGGCCGACATGATCGACAAGGCGATCGCCGCCGCGCTCGACAAGGGCCTGCGCACCGGCGACATCGCCTCGCCGGGCACCAAGGTCGTCGGCACCGCCGAGATGGGCTCGGCGATCCTGGCCGAGCTAGAGAAGCTGGCGGCCTGAGGCCTGTCCCGGGCGCAGCGCGGCGGGCAATGACGCGCTGCGACCCGGGACCTTTACAAGCTCCGGCGTCCGCAGCGCCGCGTCCGGGGCAGATGCAAATAAAAAAACGCGGGCCTTAATACCCGCGTTTTCGTTTCAGCTCCGTCCGGTGGTCAGTACTGCAGGAACGGATTGTTCTTGCTGGGCAGCGTCCACAAGTTCGGCAAGGCCGACTGGTTGCCGCCGAAAGCCGTATTGTCGAGCACGCTGGTCGCGCGCTGGTTCGGCATCACCGCATAGTCGTAGTTGCTGCGCTCGCCGGGGAAGCGCTCGGTGCCGGGGTCGAGGTAGGAGCGGCGCTGCACGATGACGCGGGTGCGCGTGCGGCCATCCTCGTCGCGAGTCACGACAACCGTGTTGCCGCGGTTGGTGTAGACCGTGCGCTTCTTCTTGGTCTGGGCGTCCGCCGGCATGACCAGCAGGCCCAGCGCCCCGATGATGGCGATCGCGGTAGCGGCAACTTTCAAGCGCATGGGTTTCCTCAGCTTTCGCCCCACGGGGCCCCAGAATCTGCAATGCACAATAGCGGGCTTCGGTTCGGGGCAACAGGCCCCCATCACGGCCAATTGTCCATGATCAAGGTCAAAAGCCGGCTTTCACGGAGCCTTGTGCGGCAGACTTCGGGCGGCCCGCAACGAATCGTTGCATCGGCCCCGGCCGGAACGGATAGTTGGCGGTATCCCGCACTCCGCGGGTCTGTCCGGGATCGTCCGATGGCGGTGGAACTGCATGCGGCCTTGCCGGCCTTGTTGCCGCGCCTGGTGGCCTTTGCGCGCACCATCGTCGGTAGCGCCGATACCGCGCGCGACCTGGTGCAGGAGGCCGTCGCCCGCGCACTCGGCGCCCGGCGCGTGCCGGAAGATGCCGCCGCCTACCGCGCCTGGATGTTCAAGATCGTGCGCAACGCGGCGCTCGACGAAATACGCCGCCTGCGGCCGGAGGCGATCGAGGAGGAGCCGGCGGTCGATCTCTGGCGTTACGACAACGCCTGCATCGCCAAGATCACCGTCGAGCAGGGCCTGGCGACGCTGCCCGGCCAGCACCGCGAAATTATCGCCTTGATCGACATCGCCGGATTCAGCTACTCCGAAGCCGCCGCGGTCCTGAACGTGCCGATCGGCACGGTGATGAGCCGGATCACACGGGCGCGGCTGGCGCTGCTGGCGGCGATCGAGGCGAGCTCGGTGAGGCCTTTGAAGACGCGACATGGAAGCTGACCGCAAGAGCACCATCGAACGGCTGAATGCGCTGATCGACGGCGAATTGCCGCCGGCCGAGCACGCCGCGCTCGCCGACCGCATCGCGGCCGGCCGCGATCTGGCGCAGGCTCACGCCACCTTGGCGCGGCTGAAAGCTTGCATCGTCGAAAGCGCGGAGACCGCGCCGGCGCCGGTGATCGCGCTGCGGCGCCGGCGTGCGTGGCGCACGCCGGCCACGGCGGCTGCCGCGGCTGCCGCGGCCGTGCTGGCGGTATTCATCTGGCATCCCGCGCCGCCCGATCAGCCCGCGCCGGCGGCGAACATCCGCGCCCTGGTGACGCTGGCGGCGCTGCCCGACGCGCCGGTCATCCCGGATCTCGCCAATGCCGGATTGCAACTGGTCGGCGGCGAAGTCGAACGTGCCGGCGACGTGTCCGTGCTGGTCGCCGCCTATCGCGGGCCGCGCGGCTGCCGGCTGGAATTGCGCGTGCGGCCTGTCGGCGCGGATGTCGCGCCGACCGTCGGCACCAGCCGCCTGGCCTGGAACGCCGGCGACCTGGCCTACGAGCTGGTTGCCTTCGGGATGCCGGCGGCGCGCTTTGCGGCCGTTGCCGTTGCCGCGCAGGCGGCCACGCGCGGGCCGATTCCGCAAGACGCCGACAGGCGCTTGCGCGAGGCCAGCCTGCAGGCGCCGCCCTGCACCGGCTGAGCATGGAATAAATCGTCGGGGTCGTCCGTTTTCTCCTTAACGAGGCATGGCGAGGGCCATGACCCGGGGAGCGCCGCCGCGAGCGGCATGGAGGAAACAAAAATGACCGACAAGATCGAACGTTCGATCGAGGAGCTGTACCAGAACGATCCCGAACGCGCCGACGCCGAAGTCTTCGGCCGCGTGACCGATACGAGCCGCCGCGGCTTCCTGGGCGGTGCCGGCCTCGCCGCCATGAGCGCGGCGGTCGGCGGCGCCATTCCGTTCGCCGCCAACATGCCGGGCGGCCTCATTCCAGCCGCGCTGGCGCAGGGCGCCCCGGCGGCCGGCTCCGCGCCCGCCGCGCCGAAAGGGCCGATCTATCTCAACTTCCCCGGCAAGAGCGACAAGCTGGTGGTGATCGGCGAACGCCCGCTGGTGGCGGAGACGCCCGAGCACCTGCTCGACGACGACACCACGCCCTACGAGAAGTTTTACATCCGCAACAACGGCCAGATTCCGGAAGAAAACAAAGAACCGGACAAGTGGAAGATCACGGTCGAAGGCGAGGTGAACAAGAAACTCGAGCTCACGCTCGGCGAACTCAAGTCCAAGTACAAGGCGCAGACCCGGCGCATGGTGCTGGAGTGCGGCGGCAACGGCCGCTCGTTCTTCTCGCCGAAAGCCAGCGGCAATCAGTGGACCAATGGCGGCGCGGGCTGCGCGGAGTGGACCGGCGTGCGCCTGGGCGACGTGCTGAAGGCGGCGGGCGTGAAGCCGTCCGGCATCTACACGGCGCATTACGGGGCCGACGTGCACCTCTCCGGCGACACCAGCCGGCCGACGCTGTCGCGCGGCGTGCGCATCGCCAAGGCGATGGATCCGGACTCCATGATCGTCTGGGCGATGAACGGCCAGCCGCTGCCGAACATCCACGGCGGACCGGTGCGGCTGATCGTTCCGGGCTGGGCCGGCTCGGCCTCGCACAAGTGGCTGACCAGGATCGTCATCCGCGACAAGGAGCATGACGGTCCCGGTATGACCGGCACGTCCTACCGCCTGACCATCAATCCGATGGTGCCGGGCGCCAAGGCCGACCCGAAGAACTTCAAGATCCTCGAGTCGATGCCGGTGCGCTCGATCATCACCAGTCCGTCGAACGGCACCAAGCTGGCGGCCGGCACGCGCGAAGTGAAGCTGCGCGGCGCTTCCTGGGCCGGCGACCTGACCGTGCGGCGCGTCGACATCTCGACCGACTACGGCATGACCTGGCAGTCGACGAAGCTCGAAAAGCCGAAGAACAAGTACGACTGGCAGCGCTGGACGGCTTCGGTGAAATTGCCGCGCGACGGCTATTACGAGATCTGGGCGCGCGCGATGGATTCGCGCGGGCTGATGCAGCCGCACACGCCGCCGAACTGGAATCCGAGCGGCTACGGCGGCAACACGATGCATCGAATCGCGGTGCTGATCGGCTGAACCAAGGCCATCGTTGCGCCATTCTTCTGGCGATCAACAAGCGCGCCGGGCGGGAAAACCCCGTCCGGCGTTTCCAACCCACACAGCTCCCTGGGATACCGAACCGATGCGTCGTGTGCTTCCGATTGCTCTTGCCTTCCTGGCGGCGGCCGCCGCTGCTTCGGCCTTTGCGCAGCCGACGACCTTCATCCCGCGCGACGAAAATCCGGAGGAGTTCGCCGCCGGCCCCGGCCGCGACGACACCTTCTACACCTGCACGGCCTGCCATAACTTCAAGCTGGTCGCGCAGCAGGGCATGAATCGCCGGCAATGGGGCGAGATCATCGACCTGATGAACGAAAAGCACGGCATGCCGAAGATGGAAGCCAAGGACCGCGAGACCGTGCTGAACTATCTCGAGGCGGCCTATCCTCAGCGCGCGCAGGAGCGCGGCGGCTGGCAGAATCCGTTCCTCAATCGATGATAAGTCGCGGGCCCTGATCGTCCAGGTCGCGCCTCACCAGACCTGCTGCGCGCCGGTGAAGATGAAGGCCGTGCCGAGTACCATAAGCGTCAGCAGCACGACCGGGACCAGCAGGTCGGCGCCGGGGAGCCGAAACACGGCGTGGCTCTCGCCCTTTCGGCGAAGCACGACGACGAACCAGATCGCCGCGGCCGTCATCGCGATGCCGGCGATTATGGCCACCATGAAAAATCCCTCGGTCTTGGCTTAGCGGTTTCGCGGATCGGCCGTCCTCGAACGCGACCAGCCGGGCCTGACGAGCCGACAGGGAAGGAGCATCGGCGGCGTCAGCCCAACTGGTCCTGTATGCCCGACAGAATGAGCGTGAAGCCGAGCCCCAGGCCCGCGCAGATCGCGATTGCGACCAAGGGCTCCAGGAACGTGGCGACGAGGCGGTGGGGTTGTCCGTTACGAGGAAGTATTTGCCGGAGAACGACGACGGCGGCTGCAAACATAGCGGCGCCGGCGAGGAGAGTTGCCATTTTATCCGCTCCATCAAGCCGCCGCTCGGCGCGACGGGCAACGGAGTGAGGTTAACGGCCTTCGGCGTAACGGCGCCGGTAAGGAATCCGGCGCGGGCTGTAACATCGCCGTAACAGGAAGCGGCCTAATCCGGCGACGCGGCCAGCCGGTATCCCACGCCTAGCTCGCTGACGAGGATGCGCGGCTGCTTGGGGTTCTGCTCGATCTTGCTGCGCAGCCGCCGCACCAGGATGCGCAGATAGTGCGCGTTGTTCAGATCGCGCATGCCCCAGATCTCCTTCAGCAGCGTGTTGTGCGTGACCACGTTGCCGGCGTGCTGCGCGAGAAGCTGAAGCAGCCGGTACTCCTTGCGGGACAGCGGTACGCGCTCCCCGTTGCGAAACACCGTCCGATTGGCCAGGTCGATCGACAGCCCATCGATCGTGAGTACGTGGCCCGGGCTGGCGCGCGTATGCCGCCGCAGGGCGGCGCGTGCCCGCGCCAGTAGTTCCGCCATGCTGAAGGGCTTGACCACGTAGTCATCGGCGCCTGATTCGAGAAGCCGCACCTTGTCCTCGTCGCTGGCGCGCACCGAAAGGACGATGATCGGTACCGTGGACCATGTGCGCAGCCGCTCCACGATCGCGCCGCCATCCATGTCGGGCAGGTTGAGATCGACCACGACGAGGTCGGGCGTCCGCAGGGTCGCGCTGCGCAAGCCGGCCGCAGCGGTCTCTTCCTCGAAGACCCTGAAATGCTCCAGGTCGAATCCGGCACGCAGGAAGCGCCGGATCTGCACATCGTCGTCGATGATCAGGACAGCGGGCGAGGTATCAGTCATCGGCCTGTTCGTCCGAAGCCGGCTGGGCCCGGACCGGCAGCAGAATCGACACGGTGGCGCCCTTGCCTTCGCCGGCGCTAGTGGCCCGGACCTTGCCATCGCAGGCTTCCACGAGAGCGCGCGCGATCCACAGGCCTAGCCCCGATCCCGCGATCGTGCCGGCGTGGCGCGGGCTTCGATAGAAGCGCTCGAAAATACGTTGCGCTTCCCCTTCGGCCAGGCCCGCACCACGGTCGGCGACGCGGATTTCGACATTGGCGGCGTTGACCAGCGCCGAAATCGAGATGGCGGTCTCAGGGAGTGAATATTTCACGGCGTTTTCGATGATCTGGCCCAAGGCGCTCTGGACCATCGTAGGGTCGGCGAATATGAGCGGCAGATCGTCGGCCATCTCGATATCGACGTTGCGGTCGACCAGCAGGGGACGTTTGTGCGACAGCGCGCCGTTGACGATATCCTCGGGATCGACCCAGCTCCAGTGCGGACGTATGCCCTCGCTGCTGATGCGCGTCGCGTCGATCAGGTTTTCGATATCGCCGTTCAGCCGCTCGGCTTCCTTCTGCAACACCTGAACAAGCGGCAGCAGCTCCTTGTTGGCGGCGACCAGGGGCGAACGCGCCAGGATGGAAGCCGAGCCGACGATCGACGCAAGCGGCGTACGCAGTTCGTGCGAAACGGATCCGATCAATGCGTCGCGCAGGTGTTCCGCATCCTCCCGGGTCTTCGCTTCGCGGGCGGCTGCGCTGAGCTGGCTGGTCACGACCGCGACGACCACAAAGAGGGCCATGTCGATCAACTGGTCGGGATTGTTGACGCGGAAATCGTAGAGCGGCGGATAAAAGAAGAATGCCGCGGCGCCGACGCCGGCAATGGCGGCGCAGACGGCCGCAGCGATTCCAAGACGCAGGGACGCGATCAGCACCGGAATGAGGTAGAGGCTGGTCACGTATTGGATGCGGAGGACATGAAGCGTGGCGTAGATGAGCGCCGTGACCAGCGCCACCAGCATCAGGGCAAACGCAATTGACCTGACTTGTTCACGGCTCGATTGAGCAAGCGAGGGTTGGCGTTGCATCGGCATGAAAGGTCTCGGCAATACGGATAAGCGACATCGTGCGCCGGGAGCGCGGCGGATTGCAAATGGAGGCATGCGGCCGTGCACGGCCGTCGCCAGGCGCGGGCGCGGGGAGCGTCGTCAGCGCCCGATGCGGCGCGGCTCGGGGCGGTTCTCGAGCGCCTTCCAGAGCAGATGATATTTCGGCGTCGGCGCCAGGATGGTGTCACGCTGGCCGCAATAGCTGCGATTGAGCTCGGCTTGGGCGAACAGCGCGCCGACCTTCGGCTCGCTGCCGGCATAGAGCAGGGTCAGCCGGTCGAGCGCGCAGGCGAGTGTCGAGCGCTCGACGAAGGCGTCGCCCCGGCAGAACCAGCCGGACAGTTGCAGCCGCGGGTCGTCGAAGTCCTTCACGAAGGCGAGGCAGCGGCGCGGCGCGCCCTTCGCGGCCTCGAAGGTGACGATGCTGAGCGGCCCGAACTTGCTCGCCAGCGGCTCGTCCTCCCGCCGCACGTTGTCGGGGGCGAGGCCGGCGGCGTCGCCGGCGATGGTGGCGAGCGGATCGACGAAGGCCGTGGACTCGCTGCCCGGCCGGTAGATCGTTACCTGAAGAAAGGGTCCAGCGGCGTCGGACGTGCCGAGCGTCAGGATGTCCTTGCGGCCGCCGCCCTGGGCATGGCGGCGGATGGCGTAGTCGGCCGGCGCGTCAGCGGCTTCCGGAATGGAGAGCGCGAAGGCCGGGAAAGGCCGCTCGATCTCGATCCACTCCACGCGCGGGGCCGGTTTGATGGCCTCGCGGACCGGGGCCGATTGAAAGAACTGGGCGGCGGCTATGGACAACAGGCCGGCTCCCCCCAGATACGCCAGGAGGCGGACCAGGGTGGCAGGCAGTTCCTCCCGCCAGGAATGCAGGGCCGGATGCATGACTTGGGCTCCGCCGGGTCAAGGCAAACGCCGTTGTCTTGTGCTTGGTTCTCGCTTAGAAGCGCTGCCATCCGGTTGCGGAACGGAGTGCCGCGGGCGGGTAATTTTTCTGGAGAGTTAACAATGGGTTACAAGGTCGCCGTGGCGGGTGCCACCGGCAATGTCGGGCGCGAGATGCTCGCCATTCTGGCCGAACGCGAATTTCCCGCCGACGAGGTCGTCGCTCTCGCCTCGCGCAAGAGCGTGGGCCAGGAGTGCTCGTTCGGCGACAAGACGCTGAAAGTGAAGGCGCTCGACCATTACGACTTCTCCGACGTCGACATCTGCCTGATGTCGGCCGGCGGCTCCGTCTCCAAGGAATGGTCGCCCAAGATCGGCGCGCAGGGCGCGGTGGTCATCGACAACTCGTCGGCTTGGCGCATGGATCCGGACGTGCCGCTGATCGTGCCGGAAGTGAACGGCGACGCGGTCGCGGGCTTCACCAAGAAGAACATCATCGCCAACCCGAACTGCTCGACCGCGCAGCTCGTCGTCGCGCTCAAGCCGCTGCACGACAAGGCCAAGATCAAGCGCGTGGTGGTGGCGACCTATCAGTCGGTGTCGGGCGCCGGCAAGGACGCGATGGACGAACTGTTCTCGCAGACCAAGTCGGTGTTCACCCTCGACGAGGTGGAGACGAAGAAGTTCCCGAAGCGGATCGCCTTCAACTGCATCCCGCACATCGACGTCTTCATGGACGACGGCTACACCAAGGAAGAGTGGAAGATGGTGGTCGAGACCAAGAAAATCCTCGATCCCAAGATCAAGCTCACCGCCACCTGCGTGCGCGTGCCGGTGTTCGTGGGGCACTCGGAAGCGGTCGACATCGAGTTCGAGAATCCGATCTCGGCCGACGAGGCGCGCGAGATCCTGCGGTCGGCGCCCGGTTGCGTGGTGATCGACAAGCGCGAGCCGGGCGGTTACGTGACGCCCTACGAGTGCGTCGGCGAGGACGCGACCTACATCAGCCGCATCCGCGAGGACGCGACCATCGATAACGGGCTGCAGATGTGGGTGGTCTCCGACAACCTGCGCAAGGGGGCAGCCCTCAACGCGGTGCAGATCGCGGAAGCGCTGATCAACCGCGGCCTGATCAAGGCGAAGAAGAAGGCGGCGTAGCGCGTGACGGGACCAAGACCGCCTTACGCCGCGCCGCTGATGTTCTGCGCCAGATTCTCGAAGTTGGACAGCGCCGTGCGGCGCTGGTTGTAGAAGCCGACCACGCGCTTCGCCGTCTCGGTCTGGATCTTCTCGTAATTGCGCCGCGCCGCATCCAGCGCCATCGCCGGGATGTTGCCGGGCCCGCGCCGCAGGATGCAGATCTGCATCGCGGTCGGCCATGACAGGCCGGCGGCCTTCGCCAGCAGCAGCGCGAAATCGTTCTCGCCGCGGCGGTCGCTCATGATGCTTTCCACCAGGTCGCGCGGCGTGCGCGACAAAGCCGACAGTGCCTCGACCGTCTCGGCGAACTTGCCCTTGGCGGCGAAATCGCGGACCACCGCGTCGGCCGAGAGGCCGGAGCGCCGGACGGATTCGAACTCGGCGGCGAGCTTGCCGTCGTCCTGCGGCTTCGCCGTCATCGTCACCGGCTGGCCGGTGATGCTGGCAAGGACCTTCTGCACCTCGATCGCCTTGAGCGGATGGTCGGCGGCGAGCTTCTGCAGAACGACTTCCGAGGCCTTGGCGATCAGCGCCTGGAAATGCGGGCGCGGGATGTCCTTGCGCAGGCCGACGCAAATCGCCAGCACCTCGTCGTCCATCGACTTCGCGACCAGGCTGCCGTAGCCGGCGTCGGAGAAGCGCGCGCCTTCGTTGCGCGTGACCGAGAGAACGACGTCGCGATTGCCGCGCGCGACCAGCGCGTCGCTGACGTTCTCGCTCAGCGCGGCGCGTTTGGAAATGGCGAGCAGGTGCTCCTGGCTCTTGTTCTCGGCGATCTCGCGCAGATCCTCGTCGGTAAGGCGCGCTGACTGCGTCAGGATCGGCCCCGCGACCTCCATCGACGCGTCGTTGGCGAGGCGGCGCACGGCGGTCGGCGGCGCGTTCTCGACGGGTGCAAGGCGAGCGGCGAGTTCCGCGCGTGCCTTCAGCTCGATCGTTGCGGCCAGGCACGAGATGACGCTGTCGAACAGGTCGATCTGTTCGTCGGAATACTGGGCAGCGCCGGCCATGAACAAGTCGGTGACCCGACGCAGGATTTCCACCTGCTGGTCGGACGACCCGTTCGAGAGAGAGCTTTCGATTTCAGCGAGGAGCGACCGCTCGACCATCACGTACCCGTTGCCGGAAGCGACAGGGTCCCGTGTAGCGCGAGGAAATTACCATCGTCTTATGCCGATACCGTGCATTGTCACGAACCGTGCGCCGCCGCTCATGGTTACGGCCTGGTTACCGTGCAGTGCGCGTCAAAACCTCGGCGTGCTGAATGCTTCCGCGCGAATGTCGGCCGCCACGTTGCGGAAATCGCCACTGTCCGGGTCGAAGACCGAGAGCGCGCCGGTGGCGACGCCGAAATAAGCGGCATGCAGTTTGAGCTTGCCCCGCTCGGCCAGGGTCTTGACCCAAGGGAAGGTCATCAGGTTCTCGAGCGTCTTGATGGTGGAGGCCTGCTCGAGTGCCGTCAGATAGGCGCCGAGCGGCCGGTCGCCGCGCGGTCCCACCATCTTGGCGGCGGGCGCGATCATGGTCATCCAGTTGCCGATGAAGTCGCCGGGCGAGAGCGGCGCCTGGTCCTCGGCATAGGCGCGGATGCCGCCGCACTGCGCGTGGCCGAGCACCACGATGTGCTTCACCTTCAGCGCCTGCACGGCGAACTCGAGCGCGGCCGACACCGCGCGCTGCGCGCCGTCCGGCGTGTAGGGCGGCACCAGGTTGGCGACATTACGGATGACGAAGAGTTCGCCGGGGCGCGCGTCGAAGATCACCTCCGGCGAGACGCGAGAGTCGCAGCAGCCGATCACCAGGATTTCCGGGCTCTGGCCGGTTTCCGACAGCTCCCGATAGCGGTTCTGCTCGACCGGCAGGCGCGAGCGCAGGAACTTGGTGTAGCCGTCGATCAGCCGCTGGGGGAATTCCATGCCGGCGGGGCTCCGTGCGGGTTGGGGCGCTAGTTTGTAGCTTTCTCATGCCCAGATCGCCATGGGCAAGCCGTAGGCGTCGCGCGGTAGTGACGCAGGAAACGGCTGCGCCGTTCCGGCGTGAATGCGCCGCGCGATCGCGGCGCAGGCCAGCGCGTCGAGCAGGTCGTCGGGACCGGCGCCTTTCGGCGGCGCCGCGTTGACCGCGGCGGCCGGCAGACCGGCGCCTATCAGCAGCGCGCGGCGGACCGCCAGCCCCGGCTCGTGGCAGCGGCTTTTCACCTTCTTGGGCTCGGCCAAGGCGCGCTCGCCGTTGAGCCGCCAGAAGGCGAGCTCCGGATGCACCTCGTAGACGCGCGGGACAAGATCGGGGTGCGCGCGCAAGGCCTCGTCGACTTCGCGGATCCTGGGCGCGAGGTTGAACAACTGCTTCGACACCTTGCGCGGCGGCTCGGAGGTGGCGAGGGCTGCGCGGCAGGCTTCCGCATAGTCCGCGGCATAGACCGCCGCGCGCGCCGGTACCGAGAACACTGACGACTGCCGCGCGCCCAGCAGCGGCCGTACGGCATTCTCCGCGGCGCGACCGCCTGCGCCCGTGCGTTCCGGCAGGCCGATCGGCATGTCCACAGCGATAACCGCAGGCCGCTGCGCGGCCGCCGCCACGTCGGGGAAGCGCGCGAACACGCCGACCGCGACCTCCCCGCCCGCCGGCTCGACGAAGGCGGCGATCCAGCCGCCCGGGCAGCCGTCCACGCCCGCGAGCCATACGTTATCGGCGGTTTCACCCATCTTTCGGAGAGTGGCATGCCTGCGGTCCGGGCTGTAGGGTCGTGCAGCGTTTGACAGGGGAATTGCGATGACCATCCGCCCGCGCCGCAGCGTGCTCTACATGCCGGGCTCCAACGCCCGCGCGCTGGAAAAGGCGAAGACGCTTGGCGCCGACGGCGTCATCCTCGACCTCGAGGATTCGGTCGCGCCGGACGCCAAGGCCAGCGCGCGCGATCAGGTCTGTGCCGCGGTGAAGGCCGGCGGCTTCGGCCGCCGCGAGGTCTTCGTCCGCGTCAACGGCGTCGACACGCCGTGGCACGCCGACGACCTTTCCGCCGCCGCCCATGCCGCTCCCGACGCCATCCTGGTGCCGAAGGTCTCGACGGCGGAGACGCTGGAGATGATCGGCCGCCGCCTGCTCGACATGGGCACCAACCACAAGACCCGCATCTGGGCGATGATCGAGACGCCGCTCGCGCTGTTCAACATCCTGTCGGTCGCGGCGGCGGCGCGCGATTCCGAGACGCGGCTGTCCGGCTTCGTCATGGGCACCAACGACCTCGCCAAGGACACGCGCGCGCGGCTGGTGCCGGGGCGGGCGCCGATGGTCGGCTGGCTCGCCAATTGCGTGGCCGCCGCGCGCATCCACGGCATCGACATCCTCGACGGCGTCTACAACGACATCGGCAATGCCGACGGCTTCCAGATCGAATGCCATCAGGGCGTCGAGCTCGGCTTCGACGGCAAGACGCTCATCCACCCCAACCAGATCGAGCCCTGCAACAAGGCCTTCTCGCCCAGCGCGGAGGAAGTGGCGCAGGCGCGCAAGATGATCGCCGCCTTCGATCTGCCGGAGAACAGGAACAAGGGCGTGGTGTTGATCGAAGGCCGCATGGTCGAGCGGCTGCATGCCGACATGGCGCGCCGCACGGTGGCGATCGCCGAGGCGATCGCGCAGGCCGGCTAGCGTCCGCCGGCAATGTGCGCGATGAGCGCCGCGTGCAGGCGCGCGATGGCGCCGTCCCAGGTTCGGCTTGCATCCTGGCGGAACAGCCGCGCGGTCGGATACCACGGATTGTCGTCGCGGCCGACGAGCCAACGCCAGTCCGGCACGTATTGCACCAGCACCCAGACCGGTTTGCCGAGCGCACCGGCGAGATGCACGATGCTGGTATCGACCGAGATGACGAGATCGAGGGCGGCGATGAGCGCCGCCGTATCGGCAAAATCGCCGAGCGCTTCGCCAACCTGAAGAATGTCGCCGCGCTGCGCCAGCACCGCCGCGTCGGCGGGACGCACGTCCTTCTGTAAGCTGACGAAGGCCGCGTCGGTCTCGATCAACGGCAGCAGCGCGCGCAAGGCGATGGAGCGGTCCTGGTCGCGCTGGTGCGCCGGGTTGCCCGACCAGGTGAGACCGATACGCGGCCGCTCTTTCGGCCCGAGCCGTGCTGCCCATGCGGCCGTCATTTCTGACGGCGCCTGCAAGTAGGACAGTTGCGCCGGCACTTTCTCCACCGTCGTCCCGAATGCCAACGGCAGGCTCATCATCGGGCAATGGAGGTCGAACGCGGGCAGCGGCTCACCCTTGGCGACAACCTGCACCGGGCCAGGCAGCGTGGCGACAAGCCTTTGCAGCGGCCTTTCGACCTCGACGATCACGCGTGCGCCGCGCTCGGCCAGCAGCGACGCGTAGCGGCAGAACTGGATCGCGTCGCCGAAGCCCTGCTCGCTGTGCAGCAGCACCGTCCTGCCGGCGACGTCTTCGCCGCGCCAGCGCGGCTGCGCGAAATCCCGGCGCGCGTGCGCCATGGCCTCGCGCGTCCAGCGCCATTCATACTCCTGCCAGCCGCGGGCATAGTCGCCGGTCAAAAGGCGCAGCGTAGCCTCGTTCCAATGCGCTGCCGGCATGTCCGGCTGTAACGCCAGGGCGCGGTCGTAGCTTGCCAGCGCCTCGTCGTGGCGCATGAGCTCGCTCAACGTGGCGCCGCGGTTGCAAAGCGCGTCGGCGTAGTCGGGCGACAAGGCCAGCGCCCGGTCGTGGTCGGCCAGCGCCTCGTCGAAGCGTTTGAGCGCGTGCAGCGTGCCACCGCGGTTGGTGAGCGCCTCGGCATAGTCCGGCCGCAGCGCCAGGGCGCGGTCGTAGCTCGCCAGCGCCGCGTCATAACGCTTCAAATCGTTGAGCACATTGCCGCGGTTGGAGAGTGCCTCGGTATAATCCGGCCGCAAGGCCAGGGCACGGTCGTAGCTCGCCAGCGCCTCGTCATAACGCTTGAGCTTGTGGAGAGCATTGCCGCGATTGGAATGGCCTTCGGCGAGGTCCGGCCACAGCGCCAGCGCGCGGTCGAAGCTCGCGACCGCCTCCTCGTCGCGCGTCAGTTCGTGCAGCACGACGCCTCGATTGCACAACGCCTCCGCATAGTCCGGCCGCAGCGCGACGGCCCGATCGTAATGCGCCAGCGCCGCGTCGAACCGGCGCAGGTCCTTGAGCACATTGCCCCGGTTGAAGAAGGCCTCGGCATAGCCCGGCTCGCTCTCGATCGCGCGGCGCAAGCTTTCGAGCGCCTCGTCATGGCGGCCGCGCATGGCGAGCAGGACGCCGCGGTTGTTGTGGGCTTCGGCAAACGCCGGCTTCAGCGCGATGGCGCGACCGAGGCTGTCGATGGCCTCGTCGTGCCGGTTGAGCGCGTTCAGCACCAGGCCTCGGTGCAGCAGCAGCTCGGCCGATGGCGAACGCGCGCGCATGGCGTCCGCCATCAGGCGCAGCGCTTCGGCCGGCTGGCCCTGCGCGAACTTGACCAGACCGAGAAAGTGCAGGGCTTCGATGTGGCCAGGCTGCACCGCCAGGATCGCCGCATAGAGCGGCTCGGCTTCCGCGAGCTGGCCCTGCTGATGCAGCGTGATCGCGCGTGCAAGGGCCTGGGCCACGTCCGCCGGCGCGGCGTGTGGGTCGGAGTATCCCGTCGGGTCGGCGATAGCCACGGTCCGAGCGGTACGGCAACTTGCATGAGTCGTCTAGATGGCGACGGGCCGCCCATCGCGAAATGGGCGGCCCGGAACTGTGACGCAAATTGCGTAGGGCAATATCTGCCTCAGCTCACCCAGCTCGGGCGCTCCGAACCATTAGCGCCGTAAGCCTGCGTGGGCGCAGCCGGCGCGGCGACCGGCGCGGGCGCGAGCGTCGGCGCTTCGGCGGCGAGCTGCGTCTCGGCCGGGGCGTCCACCGCCTTGTCGAGCCGGCGCGCGACACCTTCGAACTGCGCGTTCTGCTCGATGGTGAGCGACTTGTTGAAGATCTCGCCGTCCACCACCGCGGTGGACTGCAGCTTCACGGTGTTGCCGTGGATCGTGCCCTTGAAGGAACCGTCGATCACCGCTTCCTGCGCCGTGACCTTGCCCTGCACGTCGGCGCCTTCGCAGATGACGAGCTTGGCGGCATGGATGTCGCCGACGACGCGGCCGAAGATCTGCACCGCGCCGGTGCAGACGATGTTGCCGGTGACCAGCATGCCGGGCCCGAGGGTGGACACGACCTGCTGCGCGGGCTTGGCCGGCTGGGCGACACTGTCGAGCCGCGGTTCCGGCGCGCTGTTGGTGACCGGCTTGGCGGTCGACTTCGACTGGAAGTAACTCACTCCATCCCCCTTTGACCTGTGACTCACCGCGGCGCTACGCGGTCCTGAACTCCGTACGATGTTAATATGGATTTCACGAGCCGCGAGATGAAACTTGAAATATCGATAACGCGCGTCGGCCCGCAACTTCTCGGTTACCGCGGCCGCGCGATTAACTAAATGCGCAGGTTCCGACACGCGCCATCTAGGTGCGGCGGTGCGGTCGGGTTTATGTAATGTCCATGGGACGCACGATGAGCGACAAGGCCTTGAAGACCGCGGTCGATCAGTTCCTGCGGAGCGTGAGCTTCACCGCGCAGCAGGAGATCGAAAAGGTCGTGCGCAGCGCGCTTGCCGAAGGCAGGATGAAGTCGCATGAGCCGGTCACGGCGGCGGTGGCGCTGTCGAGCGAGAAGATCGGGCTCAACGTCACGATCTACAGCAAGATCGTCCTCTGAAATAGCGAGAACTAGCGCCGTCGCGCTCCTCCATCCCGCGGCGCCATTGACGGTGCGGGCCGCGTTCGGCCATCGTTAATGGCTCTCGAGGGGAGGGGCCTATGTGCGTTCCAGGGTGCGCGGAAGCGCTGCATGCCGCAATGTCGCGGCGCAATTTCTTCAAAGGGGCGGGCGCGGTCACCGCGGCCTTTGCCGCGACGGCGGTGCCGGCGCCGGCCGAGGCGGCGCCGCGGCGCTTCAGCAAGGTGGTCGACCTGACGCACACGATGTCGCCAAGCTTCCCGACCTTCTTCGGCGTGCCGGGCATCGAGCTGGAGAAGAAATTCGACTTGAAGAAGGACGGCTTCAATCTGAACTGGTGGAAGCTCATCGAGCATGCCGGCACGCATCTCGACGCGCCGATCCATTTTTCGGAAGGCGGCGCCACCGTGGAGAAGATCGCGGCAGAGTCGCTGGTGGTGCCGCTCGCCGTGGTCAGCGTGGCGGCGAAGGCCGCGCAGAATGCCGACTATCAGCTCAGCCAGGCCGATCTCGCAGCCTGGGAGAAGAAGCACGGAAAGCTGCCGCAGGGCTGCTGCGTCGCCATGCATTCGGGTTGGGACCGCTACGTCGGCGATGCGGCGAAGTTCACCGGCAAGGACGGCGCCGGCGCCTTTCACTTCCCCGGCTTCCATCCGGACGCGGTCGCCTGGCTGCTCAAGGAGCGGCGCGTCGCGGGGCTGGCGGTCGATACCTTGTCGCTCGACTACGGCGCGTCCAAGGATTTCAAGGCGCACACGCAGTGGCTGCCGGCCGGCCGCTGGGGCATCGAGAACGCCGCCAATCTCGACAAGGTGCCGGCGGCGGGCGCGACCTTGGTGGTCGGCGTCGCAAAGGTGAAGGACGCGACCGGCGGGCCGGTGCGCCTCATGGCATTGGTTTGAGAATCGGGCGAGCGCGGCGGGCGCTTACGCCCAGGGCCGCTCCTCGTGCGCCTTCGCTTCGTAGCTGGCGATCTTGCTCTGCTTCTGCTGGGTCAGCCCGATGTCGTCGAGGCCGTTGAGCATGCAGTGCTTGCGGAAGGCGTCGATCTCGAACTTGATCACGCCGCCGTCGGGGCCGCGGATTTCCTGGGCTTCGAGATCGATGGTCAGCGTGGCGTTGGCGCCGCGGTCGGCGTCGTCGAACAGCTTCTCGAGGTCCTCCGGCGAGACGCGGATCGGCAGCACGCCGTTCTTGAAGCAGTTGTTGTAGAAGATGTCGCCGAACGAGGTCGAGATCACGCAGCGGATGCCGAAATCCATCAGCGCCCAAGGCGCGTGCTCGCGCGACGAGCCGCAGCCGAAGTTGTCGTCGGCGACCAGGATCTTGGTGTTGCGATAGGCCGGCTTGTTGAGCACGAAGTCCGGGTTCTCGCTGCCGTCGTCGTTGTAGCGCATCTCGGAGAACAGGCCCTTGCCGAGGCCGGTGCGCTTGATCGTCTTCAGGTACTGCTTGGGGATGATCATGTCGGTGTCGACATTGATCATGCGCAAGGGGGCGGCGACGCCTTCCAGCTTGGTGAATTTCTCCATGGCAACCTCCGCTTTCGCCCCTTTACGTTCGGCTGCGCTTTCATAAGGCTTGCGCTTGGCCGGTCAATAGCGCCGGCCGGCATCCTGCCATGCCGGCCTCTCGGGGTCAGTCCGCGGCCGCCTCGATCGCCTCCATGTCGTCGTCCGACAGGCCGAAATGGTGGCCGATCTCGTGCACCAGCACGTGGGTGACGATGGCGTCGAGGGTGTCGTCGTGCTCGGCCCAGTAGTCGAGGATCGGGCGGCGGTAGAGCCAGATCATGTTCGGCATTTGCTCCGGCGTGGTCGCCGAGGCGAAGGGCAGGCCGACGCCCTGGAACAGGCCGAGCAGGTCGAATTCGCTCTCCAGGCGCATGGAATCGAGCACTTCCTCGGTCGGGAAGTCCTCGACCCGGATGACCAGGCCCTCGCAGAGCTTGCGGAAATGGGCCGGCAGACGGGCATAGGCGTCTCGGGCCAGCGCCTCGATATCGTCCAGGGAGGGCGCATTCGCCCCGCGCCAGCGCGCCCGCTCGTCGCTTCGGCCTGTCATGACCCTTTTCTAGGGGAACCCGCCCGATTTACCAAGCGGTTGACGGGACTGCCGAAATGGGCGACCGTTAACCATTATGGCGCGACCAACGGGGTGCTGGATGCGCAAGCTGTCGATAGCCATGGGCCTGCTCGCGATGGCGGCCGCGCTCGGCGCGGCCCAGCCCGCGTCGGCCGAGTTCTTCGGCTGCAACGACAACGGCAAGGGCAAGGTGCTCGCCACCTACACCAGTGGCAGCCGCACCGCGGCGCAGGGGCATTCCTACCGCGCCGGCTCGGGCCATACCCGCGAGTTCGCCGCCCAGAGCACGCGGCCGAACATCACCGTCTATCCGCGCTCCGGCCGCCCCGGCCCGAACGCCAAGCGGCATTGCCGTTCCTGGCTGGCGAAGGAGTACCGCGTCAGCGGCACCGTGATCGTGCCGCGCATGCAGTGCTGGTGGGAGTAGCGCCCGCGCGCGCGTTTCGGATTATAATTCGGGGGCTGGGGCATCGGAGGTGCAACGATGTCGAAGCTCGTCAAGATTTTCGTCGCGCTCGTCCTGATCGGCGGCGGCATCGCCGCCAGCATCGGCGACGCCGAGGCGCGCCACCGGCGGCACTACCACGGCTATTACGGCGGCTGGGGTCCGGCCTGGGGTTTCACCTGGGGCTTCGGCTACCCGTATTTTGCACGGCCTTACGCGCCGTATTACGGGCCCTATTACTACGCCCCAGGGCCCTATTGCCGATGGGTGCGCGTACGCGTCTGGCGCGACGGGCGCTGGGTTCGGCGCACGGTCCGCCGCTGCTGGTGAGCCGCGGGAACCTGGGCGGGAGGAGCGGTGTTGAGTCCCGTCGTTTTGACTGGAGGCAACGCCCATGAAGAAGCTCTTGTTTGCTGCACTGGCCTTCGCCGGCACCGTCTGGCTGACGGCCCCCGCTGACGCCGCGCCGCGCGCGCAGGACGGTATCGCCAACGCGACGGTGACCGATCTCAGCGCGCACCGCCGCCGCTATCGGCACACGCATCGCCGCGTCGTTCGCCATTACTACGCGCCACGCTACTACGGCTATTACGGCCCGACTTACTACGAACGGCCCTACCGCCGTCCCGCGCCGCTCTGGTTCGGCATCGGCGGCCACTGGTGAGCCGTTGAAACGGAAAGGCCCGCCGAACGGCGGGCCTTTTTGTAAGTGCTGAGCGCGGTGGCGCTCAGCGCCACTCCCGCACGTCGACGAAGTGGCCGGCGATCGCGGCGGCTGCCGCCATCGCGGGCGACACCAGATGGGTGCGGCCCTTGTGGCCCTGGCGGCCTTCGAAGTTGCGGTTCGAGGTCGAGGCGCAGCGCTCACCCGGCTTGAGCTTGTCCGGGTTCATGGCGAGGCACATCGAGCAGCCCGGCTCGCGCCAGTCGAAGCCGGCGGCCTTGAAGATCTTGTCGAGGCCTTCAGCTTCCGCCTGCTCCTTCACAAGGCCGGAGCCGGGCACGATCATCGCGTTGACGTTGGCGTTGACGTGCTTGCCAGCGGCGATGCGCGCCACTTCGCGCAGGTCCTCAATACGGCCGTTGGTGCAGGAGCCGATGAAGACGCGGTCGATCTTGATGTCGGTGATCTTCTCGCCGCCATTGAGGCCCATGTAGGCGAGCGAGCGCTCGGCGGCGTGGCGCTTGTGCTCGTCGCGGATGTCGGCGGCAACCGGCACGCGGCCGGTGATCGAGGCGACCTGCTCGGGGCTGGTGCCCCAGGTGACGAGCGGCGGGAGCTCCGCCGCGTGCAGCCTGATCTCGTGGTCGAAATGCGCGCCGTCGTCCGAGCGCAGCGTTTCCCAGTAGCGCATGGCGTCGTCCCACAGCTTGCCCTTCGGCGCCATCGGACGGCCTTTGAGATAATCGAACACCTTCTGGTCGGGCGCCATGAAGCCGGCCTTGGCGCCGCCTTCGACCGACATGTTGCAGATGGTCATGCGGCCTTCGATCGAGATGTTTTCGATCGCCTCGCCGGAATATTCCAGCGCGTAGCCGGTGCCGCCTGCCGTGCCGATTTCGCCGATGATGGCGAGGATGATGTCCTTGGCGGTGACGCCTTCCGGCAGCTTGCCGTCGATGCGCGCGCGCATGTTCTTCGACTTCTTCTGGATCAGCGTCTGCGTCGCCAGCACGTGCTCCACTTCCGAGGTTCCGATGCCGTAGGCGAGCGCGCCGAAGGCGCCGTGCGTGGCGGTGTGACTGTCGCCGCACACGATGGTGGTGCCGGGCAAGGTGAAGCCCTGCTCGGGGCCGATGATGTGGACGATGCCCTGGCGCTTGTCGAACTCGTTGAAGTACTCGATGCCGAATTCCTTCACGTTCTGCGCCAGCGTGGCGATCTGCTCGGCGCTCTCCGGATCGGGGTTGGGCTTCGAACGGTCGGAGGTCGGCACGTTGTGGTCGACCACCGCGAGCGTCTTCTCCGGCGCGTGCACTTTGCGGCCGGACGTACGCAGGCCCTCGAAGGCCTGCGGGCTGGTCACCTCGTGCACCAGGTGGCGGTCGATGTAGATGAGGCAGGTGCCGTCCGGCTGCTCGTCCACCACATGGTCGTCCCAGATCTTGTCGTACAGCGTGCGCGGTTTCATGACGTGAACCCTGGATGCGAATTGGAATTGAAGGCGTGCAAGGGGCCGGCCTCGCCGGCGGCGGCCGTCAAAGGCCGGCTTGCACGGCCGTCAGGCGGCCGAAGAAGCGCCACGGCAGCCGCGCGTGGTCGGCGAGAACGATGCGATGCGCCTTCGAGATCATGGCGTCTATATAGCCAATCGCCCCGGCGGCCACAATGAAGCCGCCGCCGGGCCGGGCTCACGAAAAAGGGGCCGCGAGCGGCCCCTTTGAAACATCGGATCGGCGTCGCGGCTTATTCGGAAGCCGCCGCCTCGGCGCCGGTGGTGACGACGCCCTCGATGCGGGCCTTCTTGCCGCGCAGGCCGCGCAGGTAATAGAGCTTGGCGCGGCGCACCTTGCCGCGGCGCACGACCTTGATCGAGTCGATCATCGGCGAGTACAGCGGGAACACGCGCTCCACGCCTTCGCCGTAGGAAATCTTGCGCACGGTGAAGTTCTCGTGGATGCCGCCGCCCGAGCGGCCGATGCACACGCCCTCGTAGGCCTGCACGCGGCTCTTGTCGCCTTCGACGACCTTCACATTGACGAGCACGGTGTCGCCCGGCCCGAAGTCGGGGATGGTCTTGCCCGACGAGAGCTTCTCGATCTGCTCTTTTTCGATCTGCTGAATGACGTTCATGGCTAAATCTCCGTCGGCAGCGCCAGCAACCGGCGCGCGGTTCCTAGGTCCAATCCTGAATGGGTCGGCGGGCTTTTAGACCAAAGAGCGCGGCTTGTCACGCTCCGGATGGCCTTCCCGGACCACCCCGCAGGTTCCCGGCGGACCGATACGCCGGGCTGGCCGAGGCTCCTGGCCGCCCGGCAGCCCCCTCTCGGTTAACCCCGGAGGAGGGCGCTATTTGCGCCCTTTCCGTGCCAGATAGGCCGCCCAGAGGTCCGGCCGGCGCTCCCGGGTGAGCTTTTCCGCCTGCTCGCGCCGCCATTGGGCGACCTTGGCGTGGTCGCCGGAGGTCAGCACCTCCGGGATCGGCTCGCCCTCGAACACCGGCGGGCGGGTGTATTGCGGGTACTCCAGTAGCCCGTCGGCGAAGCTCTCTTCCGCCGCCGAGGCCTCCTTGCCCATTACCCCGGGCAGGAGCCGCACGCAGGCGTCGAGGAGGGCGATCGCCGCCGGCTCGCCGCCCGAGAGCACGAAATCGCCGAGCGATACCTCCTCCAGCTTGCGCGCCTGGACCAGCCGTTCGTCCACGCCCTCGAAGCGGGCGCACAGGATCACCACGCCGAGCCCGCGGGCGAGATCGGCCGCGCGCGCCTGCGTCAGCGGCTTGCCGCGCGGGCTCATCAGGAGGCGCGGCCGGGTGTCGTGCGGCAAGGCGTCGAGCGCGCGCGCCAGCACGTCCGCCTTCATCACCATGCCCGGGCCGCCGCCGGCCGGGGTGTCGTCCACGGTGCGGTGCTTGTCGGTCGCGTGCTTGCGGATGTCGTGGGTGTCGAGCGACCACAGGCCGCCCGCGAGCGCCTTGCCCGCCAGGCTCACGCCGAGCGGCCCGGGAAACATCTCGGGGAAGATGGTCAGCACCGATGCGCGCCACATGATCGCTACTCGGTTTCGACGGGCGGAACGACGATGATGCGTCTTGCTTTCAAATCGACCGTGGGCACGGTGGTTTCCGTGAACGGCAGCATCAGCGTCTTGCTGCTGTCGGCGAGCGCGATCTCGATCACGTCGCCGGCGCCGAAATTATGGATTGCCAACACGGTGCCGAGTTCCTCGCCGTCCGGCGTCGTCACCGCAAGGCCGACGAGGTCGGCGTAGTACCAGGTGTCTTCCTCGTCGATCGGCGGCAGCCGGTCGCGCGGCACGAACAGCTCGACGTTGCGCAGCGCCTCCGCCGCGTTGCGGTCGTCGATACCCTTGATGCGCGCGACGTAGAAGTCCTTCTGCGGCCGCAGGCTCTCGACCTCGAAACGCTCGGCGCCGTCCGCGGTTTCCAGCGGGCCGTAGTCGAGTGCGGCTTGCGGGTCTTCGGTGAACGGCCAGAACTTCACCTCGCCGCGCACGCCGTGCGCCGCCCCGATGCGGGCGACGCGAACCTTGTTGCTGACCTCTGCCGATGTCGCAGAGGCAGGCTTGCCGGGCCTGTTGGTGCGGCCAGCCACAGATCAGCCGATCACGCGGCCGGTGCGGCGGCGGGCGCGGGAGCCTTGGCGGCTTCCTCGGCCTTGGCCTTGCGCTCCTTGCGCGGCACGGCCTTCTCCGGATTGTTGCGCGGTGAGCGCTTGGCGACGCCGGCGGCGTCGAGGAAGCGCATCACGCGGTCGGACGGCTGCGCGCCCTTCTTCATCCAGGCCTGCACCTTCTCCATATCGAGCTTGAGGCGCTCGGTCTTTTCCTTCGGCAGCAGCGGATTGAAGTGGCCGAGCCGCTCGATGAAGCGGCCGTCGCGCGGCGCGCGGCTGTCGGCGACGACGATGTGATAGACCGGGCGCTTCTTGGTGCCGGCGCGGGCCATGCGGATGACGAGCATTTCAGGTTTCCTTTCTTACGCGTTCGTTTGATCGGTTCATTTCTTCTTTCCGGCGCCGGGCAAGCCCGGCAGTCCGGGGAATTTCCCGCCGAGACCGGGCAGGCCCGGCATGTTCGGCGGCAGTTTCGGCATGCCGGGCGGCAGCGCGCCCGCGCCGGGCATTCCCGGCGGCAGCGTGCCCGGCGGCATCTTCTTGGCGAGTTCGGCCATCTGTTCCGGCGACGGCGCACCGCCGCCGAAGCCCATCATCTGGCCGAGGCCGGCGAGCGGACCGCGCTTGCCCGAGCCCATCATCTTCATCATGTCGGCCATGCCGCGGTGCATCTTCAACAGCTTGTTGATCAGCTCCGGCGAGGTGCCGGAGCCGGCGGCGATGCGCTTCTTGCGGCTGGCCTTGAGCAGGTCGGGGTTACGCCGCTCCTGCGGCGTCATGGAATCGATGATCGCGACCTGCCGCTTGAGCAGCTTGTCGTCGAGACCGGCGGCGGAGAGCTGGTTCTTCATCTTGGCAACGCCCGGCATCATGCCGAGCAGGCCGCCCATGCCGCCCATCGCCTGCATCTGCGTGAGCTGCTCGCGCAGGTCGGCCAGGTCGAACTGGCCCTTGCGCATCTTCTCGGCGGCGCGCGCGGCCTTCTCGGCGTCGATGTTGGCGGCGGCCTTCTCGACCAGCGCGACAATGTCGCCCATGCCGAGGATGCGGCCGGCGATGCGCGCGGGGTCGAACTCCTCCAGCGCGTCCATTTTTTCGCCGACGCCGATCAGCTTGATCGGCTTCTGCGTGACGGCGCGCATCGACAGCGCGGCGCCGCCGCGGCCGTCGCCGTCCACGCGCGTGAGCACGATGCCGGTGAGGCTCACCTTCTCGTCGAAGGCGCGCGCGAGGTTGACCGCGTCCTGGCCGGTGAGGGCGTCTGCGACCAGCAGCACCTCGTGCGGATTGGCCGCGCGTTTGACCTCGGCGGCCTCGTTCATCATCTCGTCGTCGAGCGTGGTGCGGCCGGCGGTGTCGAGCAGCACCACGTCGTAGCCGCCGAGGCGCGCGGCCTGCAGCGCGCGCTGCGCGATCTGCGGCGGCTGCTGGCCCGCGACGATCGGCAGCGTGTCCACCTGCACCTGCTGGCCGAGCACCGCGAGTTGCTCCATGGCCGCGGGACGACGTACGTCCAAAGAGGCCATCAGAACCTTGCGCTTCTCGCGCTCGGTGAGGCGCTTGGCGAGCTTGGCGGTGGTGGTGGTTTTGCCGGAGCCCTGCAGGCCGACCATCATGATGGCGACCGGCGGCGCGGCATTGAGATCGATGGTCTGGCTATCGGAGCCGAGCATCTTGATCAGCTCGTCGTGCACGATCTTCACGACCATCTGGCCGGGCGTGACCGATTTCATCACGGTCACGCCGATCGCGTCCTTCTTCACGCGCTCGACGAAATCGCGCGCGACGTCGAGCGCCACGTCGGCCTCGAGCAACGCGCGCCGCACCTCGCGCAACGCGGCGTCGACGTCGGCTTCCGACAGCGCGCCGCGGCGGGTGAGACGGTCAAGAATGCCGCCCAGTTTTTCCGACAGATTGTCGAACATTTAGAACTCGATCCTTGCGCTCTTTCACCTCTCCCCGCTTGCGGGGAGAGGGAAAAACACGAAAGCGCCCGAGGGCGCATTGCGCTGTCGGGCGGTTGCCTCCGGCCTCGTAGGACCGGTCGGCGGAAGCTGGAATTTCACGTCTATAGCGAAGACGGCCGGAAACTAGGGATGGGGAGGGGCCAAGTCAACCACCCAGTCATTCCGGGTCGCGCCGCAGGCGCGAACCCGGAATCCAGACCAAATCTCTGAGACCGCTGCTGGATTCCGGGTTCGCGAGCTTCGCTCGGGCCCCGGAATGACCGCTAATTGAGCTCGAAGCTGACCGACACCACCGCCCGCAGCTCCCGCTCGCCGGGGGCGACCGGAATAGCCGCCGCGCGGAACTGCGCCACCGGCCGGGGCGGGGCTGAGGCGCCTTCCTCGGTGATCGAGACCACCTTGCCGAGCTTGCCGCCAGCCGCCTCGGCATAGAGCGTCGCCTTGCGCCTGGCGTCGGCGATCGCTTCGTCGCGCGCCTGGTCGAGGAGCTTCGACTGCTCCGACACCACGAATTCGATGCCCGACATCTCGTTGGCGCCGGCGGCGATGGCGTGGTCGAGAATGGCGGCGAGCTTGTCGATGTCGCGGATCTTCACCGTCACCTGGTTGGTCACCTGGAAACCCAGCAGGCGCGCCGGGCCCGCCTTGTTCGGATCGTATTGCGGCTGCAGCGACAGCCGCGAGGTCTGCACGTCGCGCTCGGCAATGCCGCT
Organism: Pseudolabrys sp.; assembly: GCA_046292265.1. GTDB lineage: Bacteria > Pseudomonadota > Alphaproteobacteria > Rhizobiales > Xanthobacteraceae > Pseudolabrys. Next base: position 60,694 of record JBKBRE010000015.1, read on the forward strand.
GTCCTTGATCGCGGCCAGCACCGCCGTCATCTTCTTCGCATTGGCGTCGCTCGCCTCGCGCGCGGTCTTGCCCAGGCTGCTCACGCCGATGCGGATCACGGCGGAATCGGGCGCCACCGCGACCGTTGCCTCGCCGGTGACCGTCACCAGCCGGTCCGCGGCCTGCGCGGGAGCGGCGGCCAGCGTTGCGACGACGACCAACAGGCAGAGCGGGATGCGCACGGTCGAATTCCTTCCTGAATGGCTATTTCAGCGGCACGAACACGTTGACCACCAACTTATCGGCGTCGGCGACCGTCGGATCGGTAGCATATTCCTCGATGAACAGGTCCCTGGCTTCGAGCCCCTTGTCGTCGAGATAATTGGTGATCGCCTCATAGGTGGTGTCCAGTGAACGGAAAGAGCCGCGATGGACGAACTTCAGCGCCTTGCCGGAAGGCGCGGCCTCCGATGCCAGGTCGCCTTTCGGCGGATCCTTCGGCGCCTCGGCTACCGGCAGCGCCGCCTTGAATTCGAAGCCGGTGATAGCGGTTTCGGTATAGATCGTCATCGCCGCACCGCTCGGCTTGGTGCCCTGCTTGCTGAGATAGTCGTGCAGCGACTTGAAGGCGTCCACCAGCGTCTCGAAGGCCGCGTCCCAGTCGGTGTGGCCCTTGAGGTAGATGACCGTCCGCTCCGGCAGCGTCACTTCCTCGCCGAAGGCGTCGCCCGGCAGCAAAGGCGCGGGCACGTCCATGCCCGGCGCGCCCGGCTGGGCCGCCGGCTGCGCCGCGACAGGGCCGGCGCACAGCGCCAGGGACAGCGCCAAGGCTAGCGCGAGCGACGCCGCCAGGCGGCTTCGGGACATCGGGTTCTCCGTTTCTGCTCGGACGGCGGGCCGGCGATTCGCCGGCAAACTAGCACAGGCAAACGGGGTGCCACTTGGACAATCGCTGCCAATTCGCCATATAAACCGGGCGAAAGCCGGGCAGGCGCCCGGTTTAAGGCCTCCGGTCAACAAGGCAATTCATGGGCGCGCTCGCCAACCAGCCCTTCGTGAAGATGAACGGCATCGGCAACGAGATCCTCGTCGTCGATCTGCGCGCGCGCGCGGCGAAGATCACGCCGGAGGAGGCGCGCGCCGCGGCCGCGGCCGGCGCACCCTATGACCAGCTGATGGCGATCTACCCGCCGAGCTCCAACGGCACCGACGGCTTCATCCGCATCTACAACAACGACGGCTCGGAGGCCGGCGCCTGTGGCAACGGTATGCGCTGCGTCGCCGAGCTGGTGGCGAAGGAAACCGGCAAGGACGCGCTCGCCTTCGAGACCAGCGCCGGCATTCTCAACTGCTGGAAGGGCGCCGACGGCATGTTCACCGTGGATATGGGGGCGCCGCGCTTCAAGTGGAACGAGATCCCGCTCGCCGAGGAATTCCGCGATACGCGCGCGATCGAGTTGCAGATCGGCCCGATCGACAAGCCGGTGCTGCATTCGCCCGCCGTGGTGAGCATGGGCAATCCGCACGCGATCTTCTGGGTCGACGACGTGGATGCCTATGATCTCGAGAGGTTCGGTCCGCTGCTCGAGAACCATCCGATCTTCCCCGAACGCGCCAACATCACGCTCGCGCACATCGTCTCGCGCGAGCACATCGTCATCCGCACCTGGGAGCGCGGCGCGGGCCTCACCAGGGCCTGCGGCTCGGCCGCCTGCGCGGCGGCGGTGGCGGCGGCGCGGCTCAAGCGCACGGAACGCAAGGTGCGCGTGACGCTGCCGGGCGGCGATCTCACCATCGAATGGCGCGCGAGCGACGACCACGTCTTGATGACCGGCCCGGTCGAGTTCGAGTTCGCCGGCACGTTCGACGCCGCCTTGTTTGACAAGGCCGCGACTCCGTGAGTCTCGATCTCGTCACCTTCGGCTGCCGGCTGAACATCGCCGAGTCCGAGGCGATCCGGCGCGAAGCGGCCGAAGCCGGGCTCGGCGACGCGGTGGTGGTGAACACCTGCGCGGTGACGGCGGAAGCCGTAAGGCAGGCGCGCCAGGCCATCCGGCGCATCAAGCGCGCGCGGCCCGGCGCGCGCGTGGTGGTCACTGGCTGCGCCGCACAGGCCGCGCCCGCGCAGTTCGCCGCCATGCCGGAAGTCGACCGCGTGCTCGGCAACGAGGAAAAGTTCGACGCTCACGCCTGGGCCGCGCAGGACAAGGTCGCCGTCGCCGACATCATGACCGCGAAGACGCTGCGGCCGCATTACGTTGCCCGCATTCCCGGCCACACCCGCGCCTTCCTGCAGGTACAGAACGGCTGCAACCACCGCTGCACCTTCTGCATCATCCCGTTCGGGCGCGGCAATTCGCGATCGCTGCCGGCCGACGACGTGCTCGCCCAGGCCCGCCGCTTCATCGAGAGCGGCTACCGCGAGATTGTGCTGACCGGCGTCGACATCACCAGCTACGGCCACGATCTGCCGGACGCACTGCGCCTCGGCGCTTTGGTTAAGCAGTTGCTGCGCGAGGTGCCGGAGATCGAGCGCCTGCGGCTGTCGTCGATCGATTCGGTCGAGGTCGACGACAACCTCATCGACGCGCTCGCCAATGAGCCGCGGCTGATGCCGCATCTGCACCTGTCGCTGCAGCACGGCGACGACCTGATCCTCAAGCGCATGAAGCGCCGCCACAGCCGCGCCGATGCCATGCGCTTCTGCGAGACGGTGCGTGCCGTGCGCCCGGACGTCGCTTTCGGCGCGGACATCATCGCCGGCTTCCCGACCGAGACCGAGGAGATGTTCGTGCGCTCGCTCGACCTGGTCGATGCATGCGGGCTCGCCTCGCTGCATGTCTTCCCGTTCTCTCCGCGACCCGGCACGCCGGCGGCGCGCATGCCGCAGCTCGACCGCGCTCTGGTGAAGGAGCGCGCCGCGCGCCTGCGCAAGAAGGGCGAGGCGGCGCTCGTCCGGCATCTCGAAGGCCAGGTCGGCCGCCGGCGGCGCGTGCTGGCGGAGATCGGCGGCCTCGGCCACACCGAGCAGTTCACGCCGGTGCGGCTTGCCGCGCCGGTCGCGCCGGGTACACTTCTGGACCTCGCGATCGCAGGTCACGACGGCAGGCAGCTTCTGGCGGCATAGGGGAATGACGATGAGCGCCAACGGGCATCGGATCACCAGCATCGAACAGCTCGAAGCGCTCTACGGCCACCCTTCCGGCCCCGCCGTCGCCAAGGAGATCGACTACATCGCGCCGAGCTACCGCAAGCTGATCGAGGCCGCGCCTTTCGTCGCGATCGCGACCGCGGGCCCGGAAGGGGTCGACTGCTCGCCCAAGGGCGACGCGCCCGGCTTCGTGCGCATCCTCGACGAGCGCACGCTCGCGCTGCCCGACCGGCCCGGCAACAACCGCATCGACGGCTTCCGCAACATCCTGCGCAATCCCTACATCGCGCTGCTGTTCCTTATTCCCGGCGTCGGCGAGACGCTGCGGGTGAACGGCCGCGCCGAGATCTCGGTCGAACCGGAGCTGATGCAGAGCTTCGCGGTGAACGGCAAGCTGCCGCGCTCGGTGATGATCGTGCACATCGAGCGCATCTTCTTCCATTGCTCGAAGGCGATCGTGCGCTCGAAGCTGTGGGACGATGCGACCAGGATCGACCGGAAGAGTCTGCCCTCGACCGGCAGCATCATCGCCGAAGTGAGCCAGGGCAGGCTGGGCGGCGAGGAGTACGACCGCGCCGCGCCGGAGCGCATCAAGGCGCAGTTGTATTAAGCGGACGTTGTGAACCGCTCGTCCCCGCGAAAGCGGGGACCCAGCTGTGCTCAGCACTGGATTCCCGCTTTCGCGGGCATGAACGGAGTGTGGGGCCGTGCTCGCCTATTCCCCCTTCCACCCGCACTTCGTCAGCAACTCCCGCATGTGGGCCGGCACCGGCGCGGTGATCGTCACCGGCGGCTTGTTCTTGGAGATCGGCACGACCACCTCGCGCGCGTGCAGGTGCAGGATCGGCCCGCCGCTCCGCGATGCGCTGCCGTAAATATTGTCGCCGACGATCGGGAAGCCTATCTCGGCGCAATGCACGCGCAGTTGATGCGTGCGGCCGGTGAGCGGCTCGAGCGCGAGCCAAGTGTAGCCTTCGGCGCGCCCCATCACGTTCCATGTGGTCGACGACGGCAGGCCGTGCGGGTCGGCCTTCATCCACCAGCCACGACTTTCGTCGCGCTTGGCGAGCGCAATCTCGATGAGGCCTTTGTCCTCCGACGGCCCGCCTTCGACCACCGCCCAATAGGTCTTGCCGACCTTGCCCTGCTTGAACAGCTTGCCGAGCAGCGCCAGCGCCTTGCGGTGGCGCCCGAGCACCAGGCAGCCGGTGGTGTCGCGGTCGAGCCGGTGCGCCAGCGCCGGCGGGCGCGGCAAGCCGAAGCGCAGCGCGTCGAAATAATCCTCGAACGCCTCCACGCCTTTCGGCCCGCGGTGCACGGGCATGCCCGGCGGCTTGTCGATCACCAGCATCAGCCCGTCGCGGTAGAGAAGGCGGGCCTGCACCTCTTCCGGAGTCATCAATCAGTGTCCAAATAGGTCCGAAACGGGTATCACGGTCGCCGCATGAACGACAGCACACAGAAGACGAGCTGGTGGAAGCGCCTCTCCGGCGGCCTCAAGCGCACCTCCTCGCAGCTCGGCAGCGCCATCTCGGACCTCGTCTCCAAGCGCAAGCTCGATGCGACGACCCTGGAGGACCTGGAACACGAACTGATCCGCGCCGATCTCGGCCCGGCTTTCGCCGAGCGCATCGCTTCGGTGCTGGGCGGCGGCCGTTTCGAGAAGGGCATCTCGCTGGAGGAAGTGCGTGCCGTGCTCGCCGGCGAGATCGAGAAGGTGATGACCCCGGTGGCCAGGCCGCTCGAAATCGCCACGCGGCCTTTCATCATTCTCGTCTGCGGCGTCAACGGCTCGGGCAAGACCACGACGATCGGCAAGCTCTCGGCCAGGTTCCGCGCCGAAGGCAAGAGCGTGATGCTGGTAGCCGCCGACACCTTCCGCGCCGCCGCCATCGATCAGCTCGGCATCTGGGCCGAGCGCACCGGCGCCTCGATAAGAAAGAGCGCGCCCGGCGCCGATCCGGCGAGCCTTGCCTTCGATGCCATCACCGCCGCCAGGGCGGAGGGCGTGGACGTCGTGTTAGTCGACACTGCCGGCCGTCTGCAGAACCGCGCCGAGCTGATGGGCGAACTGGAAAAGATCGTGCGCGTGATGCGCAAGGTGGAGCCGACGGCGCCGCACGCGGTACTGCTCGTGCTCGACGCCACCGTCGGGCAGAACGCGCTGAGCCAGGTCGAGATCTTCGGCAAGACCGCCGGCGTGACCGGGCTGGTGATGACCAAGCTCGACGGCACCGCGCGCGGCGGCATCCTCGTCGCCATTGCCGACAAGTACAAGCTGCCGGTGCACTTCATCGGCGTCGGCGAGGGCGTGGACGATTTGTCGCCCTTCACCGCGCGCGATTTCGCGCGGGCGGTGGTAGGCATTGAATAGGAAACGGGAGGCGTCATGCCCGGCCTTGTGCCGGGCATCCACGTCTTGAAGCTAAGAAAGGCGTGGATGGCCGGGACGAGCCCGGCCATGACGTAAGGACGAATGGCCGACAAGAAGCAACTCAACCCCACCCTCAAGCTTGTGCTCGACATCGGGCCGCTGGTGCTGTTCTTCGCCGCCAACGCGAAGTTCGGCATCTACGCAGCGACCGGCGCCTTCATGGTCGCGGTGCTGGCCGCGCTTGCGGTGTCCTACGTGCTGACCCGGCACATCGCGGTGATGCCGGTGGTGACCGCGGTCATCGTGCTGGTGTTCGGCGGGCTGACGCTCGTGCTGCACGATGAGTTGTTCATCAAGCTCAAGCCGACCATCATCTACACGCTGTTCGGCGCGGCCCTGATCGGCGGGCTCGCCTTCGGCAAGCCGCTGCTCGGCATGGTGTTCGATTCGGTCTTCCACCTCACCGATGAAGGCTGGCGCAAGCTCACCTGGCGGTGGGTATGGTTCTTCTTTGCGATGGCCGTCATCAACGAAGTCGTGTGGCGCACGCAGAGCACGGACTTCTGGGTCAGCTTTAAGCTGTTCGGCGCGGTGCCGCTCACCTTCGTTTTCGGCGCGCTGCAGTATCCGCTGCTGGTGAAGTACGGCGTCGAGAAGAAGGACTAGCGCGGGCGTTTTTCGTTCATACGTGAGTCCGGACGGCCGGGGTTCTGCCGGCGCGAGAGGGGCGTTCGGGATGTCGATGTTCGATCGGGCCGGTCTGTCGGAGTGGCTGGCGAACGCGCCGGACGTCGCCGAGCTGGTCAAGGGCTCGACCGTCAATCTCGCCGTGACGGGCCTGAGCCGCGCCGGCAAGACGGTCTTCATCACCAGCCTCGTGCACAACCTCCTGAGCGCGCTGCACCAGCCGCACCGCATGCCGCTGTTGAAGGTGGTCGGCGAGGGCCGGCTGGTCGCCGCCCATCTCGTCGCCAGCAAGACGGGCGACCTGCCGCGCTTTCCCTACGAGCGCAACATCGGGCGCATGGCGGCGAGCGAAGCCGACTGGCCGCCGCGCACGACCGACATCAGCGACATCGAGATCGATATTCGTTTCGTCCCGACCGGCGCACTCGGCTTCATGCTCGGGCGGATCGGCGGCGGCGTCGCCACGCTGAGGCTGCGGATCGTCGATTATCCTGGCGAGTGGCTGCTCGACCTGCCGCTGCTCGGCCAGAGCTACGCCGCGTGGTCACGCGCGACGCTCGATCTCTGCCGCCGCGGCACGCGGGCGGAAACGGCGCGCGACTTCCTCGCCTTCCTGGTGGATCATCGTCATGACGCAATAGCCGGCGACGACGAGGCGCGGCGCGCACACGTGCTCTACCGTGATTATCTCAGGGCGGCGCGCGATCAACACGGCTTCAGCTTCCTGCAGCCGGGCCGCTTCCTCGATCCCGGCGCGCTGGCCGATCGCGATCTCATCTGCTTCGCGCCGCTCGATGTTCCCGCTGGCGCGGAGAATTTTGCCATCGGCACGCTGGGCGCGCTGATGGAGCGCCGCTTCGAGGCCTACAAGGCCGAGGTGGTCGCGTCGTTCTATCGCGATCACTTCCGCAATTTCTCGCGCCAGATCGTGCTGGTCGACGTGCTCGGTGCGCTGCTCGCCGGCCGTGAAGCGTTCGAAGACACGCAACATGCGCTCGACGCGATCCTCGACAGCTTCCGCTATGGCCAGAGCGGCATCATCCGCCGCCTGCTCGGCAACGCGCGCATCGAGCGCGCGCTGTTCGCCGCCACCAAGGCCGATCATGTGCCCGACGTGCAGCGCGACCATCTCGCATCGCTCCTGCGCAGCATGGTGGCCTTGCCGGCGCTGGACGTAAGGAGCCGCAACGCGGGGCTCGACGTCACCGCGCTCGCCTCCGTCATCTCGACGGAAGAAGACACGCAGGAGATCGACGGCCATCGCGTTCAGGTCGTGGTCGGCAAGCCCGTCGGTAGCGAGACGCGCGCCAAGTTCTTCATCGGCAACGTGCCGGCTCGACCGCCGCGGCCGGACGCCTGGGGCAAGCCGTTCCTCAACATCCCGGTGTTCGAACCGCCCGCGATCGACGTCTCGCCGGTCGACGGCATCCCGCATATCAACCTCGATGTCGCGCTCGATTATCTGATCGGAGATCGGCTGCGATGAGCGACGATCAACCATCGGGCCTGCGGCCGCAGGTCTTCGTGGCGGAAAGCCCGCGCGCCGATAAGGCTGCGCCGGCGGCGCCGCGCGTGATCGAAACCGCGGAGACCGGCCGCATCGTGGCGACGCCGGCGGCGAAGCGGGCGCTCGCGGCCGCGCCGGCGAGGCGGCGCAAAAGCCTGCTCAGGAAGATCGCGTGGACCGGCCTTGCCGCAGCACTCTGCGTCTGGCTCGGCATCGACCTTTATCTCTGGATAGAACAGGCGTTCGCCTACAGTCTGGGACTCGGCTGGGCCGCGACCGCGACGGTGGCGACCGGTGTCGCCGCGGCGGGGGCACTGATCCTGCGCGAACTGCGCAGCTATCTCGACCTCAAGCATGTCGAGGATCACCAGCGGCGGCTGGCGCCGGCGGAGAACGCGCTGGCGACCGAAGTGCAGGCGGCGATCCGCGAGGTCATCGCCGAGGTGCCGAAGGATCGCGAGAGCCGCGCCGCCATCGAGGCCTTCCAGCGGCAGGTGCAGCGGCATCACACGCAGGTGCAGCAGATCGAGTTGTTGTCGCAGACGGTGATGGCGCCGCTCGATCGGCGCGCCGAGGCGATCGTGCGGCGCGCGAGCACGCGCGCCTTCGGCATCACGGCGATCAGCCCGACGGCTGTCACCGACGCCGTGTTCTTCATCTACACGGCCGTCCGGATGCTGCGCGAGGTCGCCGCCTGCTACGGCCACCGGCCGACGGCATTTGCAACCGGCCACCTCATCAGGCGGTTGATCGCCGAGGCGGGCAAGTTGGGGATCGTCGATCTGGCCGGCGCGGCACTGTCGCAGCACCTCGGCGGCGCGGTGCTCGAGAAGATCGCCGCCGGCGCCGCCGAGTCGAGCTACGCCGCGCAGCGCATGGCGCGGCTCGGCCTCGTCACCATGGGTCTCTGCCGCCCGGTTCCGTTCCGGCCGCACGAGATCCCCGGCATCATGACGTCGCTGATCGGCGGTTTGGTGAGCGGCCGTACAGCGAAAGACGAAACGCGCTAGCGCATCCGCGACTTCAGCGTGAAGGCGGCCCCGTCCACCACGAACTTGCCGTAGCCGTGATGATGGATGGTCTTCGGATTTCGCTGCTTGGGGTCGCGCCAGGCCTGCACGACCTCGAGGATGAACATGTTGTAGCGGTCGATCATCCGCTTATCGACCACCTTGCACTCCAGGTTGGCGAAGCATTCCGCGACAAGCGGCGCCTTCACCCGTTCGGCCGGCAGCGGCGTCAGCTTGAAGGCCTTGAACTTGTCGGTGTCGGCGCCCGAGCAATTGCCGACCTTCACGACCTGCGAGGCGAGCTTGCGCGCGGGGATCGCGATGACGCATTCGCCGGTCGCGCGCAGCGCCTCGAAGGAGTAATTGGCGCCGCTGCAGATGCAGGCGATCTGTGGCGGCTCGAACTCCACCATCATATGCCATGACATGGTCATGACGTTCGGCCGGCCCTTGCGCGCGGTCGCCAGCAGCACGACCGGGCCCGGCTCGATCAGGGCATAGACCTCCGACAGCGGCAGGTCCTTCATCGAACGGCTTTCTCGATCTCCGGTAACAGAACCCTTTTCAGGTTATCGGCCGTGATCGGACCGACCAGTTTGTAGAGAATACGCCCGTCGCGCCCGACCAAGAAGGTTTCGGGCACGCCGTAGACGCCCCAGTCGATCGAGGCACGGCCGTTCGAATCCTGGCCCGTCGCGACGAACGGGTTGCCGTAGCGGTTCAGGAAGCGCCGCGCGTTCTCGGCCGAGTCCTTGTAGTTGATGCCGACGAGCTGGATGCGCGTGTCCTTCGCCAGTTCGTCGAGGAACGGCGCTTCGTCGTGGCACGGCACGCACCAGGAGGCCCACACGTTGACCAGCGACACCTTGCCGGCGAGCGTGGCGTTGGTGACGCCGGGCACCGGCCGGCCGTCGCGCGTCAGGCCCGGCAGCGGCGGCAAGTCGGTCGGCGGCGCCTGTTTTCCGAGCAGAGCCGACGGGATGCGCGAGGGATCGCCCGTGCCGAGCCGGAAGAAGAACAGCGCGGCGAGCGCCAGGAAGGCGGCGAGCGGCACCAGCACGAAGACGCTGCGACGGCGCTTGCTCGGTGTGCCTTCGGTCGCGCTCATGTACGAACCTGTCAGCTCTTGCGCGAGCGGCGCGTCACACCGCGTTCCTCGAGGTCGCCAAGGACGCGCCGCTGCGCCGAATGGTCGAGCACGACCCAGGCGATCAGCGCGGCCACCACGAAGGCGGTCAGCGCGTAGGAGGCGATGATGAAGTCGGCGTGCGGCCCGAAGCTCATGAGTGCGCCTCGGCCAGTTGCTGCGCCTGCATCAGCCGCATGGTGCGCACGCGCCGCCGCAGGATCTCGTTGCGCATGGCGGCGAGGTGCAGCGTGACGAACAGCATTGTGAAGGCGAGCGCCATGATCATGAGCGGCGTGAGGATCGACGGGTCGATGGTCGAGCCGCCCATGCGGAACACCGAGGCCGGCTGGTGCAGCGTATTCCACCAGTCGACCGAGAACTTGATAATCGGCAGGTTGACCGCGCCGACCAGCGCCAGGATCGCGGCCGCGCGCGAGCCGCGGTTCGGATCTTCCGCCGTCCAGTAGAGCGCCATCACGCCGAAGTAGAGCAGCAGCAGCACCAGCATCGAGGTCAGCCGCGCGTCCCACACCCAGTAGGTGCCCCAGGTCGGGCGGCCCCACAGCGAGCCGGTGACGAGGCAGATGAAGGTGAAGGCGGCGCCGATCGGGGCGGCCGCCTTGCCGGCGACGTCGGCGAGCGGATGCCGCCACACCAGCGTGCCGAGCGCGGCGACGCTCATCAGGCCCCAGCCGAACATGCCGAGCCAGGCGGCCGGCACGTGCAGGAACATGATCTTCACGGTGGCGCCCTGCTGGTAATCGTCGGGTGCGCCCATCGCGCGGTAGAGCCCGACCGCGAACAGGATCGCGGTCGCGGCCGCCAGCCACGGCAGCACGCGGTTCGCCAGCGTGAGGAACCGTGTCGGATTGGCGAGGTCGATGATGGCCATGGCGGCTATTTAGTCTTGGGTGCGGCTGCGGGCAACGTGGTCACTCCAGCCCGTGGCGCAGCGCCGCGGCGGCAGCGACGGGCCCGAGCACCAGGCTCGCCAGAGACAGCGCGCAAAGAATGGTGAAAGGGGGGCCGAACGGCGCGGGGCCCACGATGGCGGCGTTCGCCGCCGCCACGCCGAAGATCAGCACGGGAATGGTGAGCGGCAGGACCAGCACGGCCAGCAGCAGCCCGCCGCGCCTGAGCGCCACCGAAAGCGCCGCGCCGATCAGGCCGATGAAGGTCAGCGCCGGCGTGCCGGCAAGCAGGGTCAGCGCCACCACGCCCATGGCGCGCAATTCGACGTTCAGCATCAGCCCGAGCACCGGCGAGATGACGACCAGCGGCAGGCAGGTGGTGAGCCAGTGCGCGATCGCCTTCGCCGCCACCGCCGCCTCGAGCGGCAGCGAGCCGGTCATCAGCAGGTCGAGCGAGCCGTCCTCGTAGTCGGTGGCGAACAGCCGGTCGAGCGCGAGCAGGCTGGCGAGCAGGGCTCCCAGCCACAGCACGGCCGGGCCGATGCGCGCGAGCAAATTGAGGTCGGGCCCGATCGCGAACGGCATCATGGTGACCACGATCAGGAAGAACAGCGCGCCCATCAGCGCGCCGCCGCCGACACGAACGGCGAGGCGCATGTCGCGCTGGATGAGAGCCCAAAACGCGCTCATGCCGGCCCGGCCCCCAACCGCATTTCGCGCGGGTTTTCGAGCCCGATCGGGCCATGAGCCGCGGCGACGATGAGGCCGCCGCCGGCGAGGTGGTCGCGCATCAGCTCGGCCAGCCGGGTTTGCGAGGGGACATCGAGGGCCGAGGTCGGCTCGTCCAGCAGCCAGAGTGGGCGCTTGACCGCCAGCAGCCGGGCGATCGACAGCCGCCGCCGCTGCCCGGCTGACAGGTAGACGGCTGGCAGCCCGGCGAGCGGCGCAAGCCCGACCGCCTCCAGGGCCGGTTCCACCGCGGATGTCTCGCCTCCCAGGAACGCGGTCCAGAAACCGAGGTTTTCACTAACTGAAAGCGATGGCTTGAGCGCGTCGTGATGGCCGAGATAGTGCGCCTGCTCGCCGAGGCTCGCCTCGGCGTCGCCGCCTTCCAGGGCGAGCCGGCCGGCCGCCAGCCGCACCAGGCCGGCGATCATGCGCAGCAGCGAGGACTTGCCGGCCCCGTTCCGGCCGGTCACCACCAGGGCTTCGCCGCCCGATAGGTCGAAGGACAGGCCGGAGAAGACGGTGCGGCCGCCGCGGCTGCAGCCCAGGTTTTCGGCGACGAGCTGCATCAGGCGAAAGTTCTATGCATGGTTTTTAACTGTTCCAGGCAATCTAGCGCGCGCGGCGAAAAGACCTTATAAGCCCGCGACTGCGCCGATACGACACCCGCATTCGGCCGCATGTCTCGCGCAGCGGGAAAAGCCCTGTCTGCCGAATAGTTTACAACGCACCGCCGCCGTTGTCCCCGCCGGGGAATGGAAACAGCCGACATGACTTCGCTCGACAGCTTTCGATGCTGCAAAACCCTCAAGGTTGGTAGCAAGACCTACGTCTATTACAGCCTGCCGATCGCCGAGAAGAACGGCCTGAAAGGCATCTCACGGCTGCCCTTCTCCATGAAGGTCCTGCTTGAGAACCTGCTGCGCAACGAAGACGGGCGCACGGTCACCAAGGACGACATCAAGGCGGTCGCCGAATGGCTCAAGACCAAGTCGTCCGAGCGCGAGATCGCGTTCCGCCCCGCGCGCGTGCTGATGCAGGACTTCACCGGCGTACCGGCGGTGGTCGATCTCGCGGCGATGCGCGACGCGATGAAGCACCTCGGCGGCGATCCGAAGAAGATCAACCCGCAGGTGCCGGTCGACCTCGTCATCGACCACTCGGTCGCGGTCACGTTTTTTGGCAACAACCAGGCGTTCAAGAAGAACGTCGATGAGGAATACCGGCAGAACCAGGAGCGCTACAAGTTCCTCAAGTGGGCGCAGCGCTCGTTCGACAATTTCACCGTGGTGCCGCCGGGCACCGGCATCTGCCACCAGGTCAACCTCGAATACATCTCCCGCGTCGTCTGGACGAAGAAGGAGAAGATGAAGGTGGACGGCAAGTCGGGCGCGATGGAAGTCGCCTATCCCGACACGCTGGTCGGCACCGACTCGCACACCACCATGGTCAACGGGCTCTCGGTGCTCGGCTGGGGCGTCGGCGGCATCGAGGCGGAAGCGGCCATGCTCGGCCAGCCGCTGTCGATGGTGCTGCCCGAAGTGATCGGCTTCAAGCTGTCGGGCAAGCTGAAGGAAGGCGTCACTGCCACCGACCTCGTGCTGACCGTGACGCAGATGCTGCGCGCGCGCGGCGTGGTGGGCAAGTTCGTCGAGTTCTTCGGCCCGGGCCTGACGCATCTGACGATCGCGGACCGCGCCACGCTCGGCAACATGGCGCCCGAATACGGCGCCACGTGCGGCTTCTCGCCGGTCGACGACGATACCATCCGCTACCTCAAGGACACCAACCGCCCGGCCGAAGTGGTCAAGCTGGTCGAAGCCTATGCCAAGGCGCAGGGTATGTTCTGGGTCAAGAACACGCCGGACCCGATGTTCACCGACGTGCTCAAGCTCGACCTCAACACCGTCGAGCCCTCGCTCGCCGGCCCCAAGCGGCCGCAGGACCGTGTCCCGCTCAAGGACGTGAAGGCGGGCTTCACCGCGTCGATGGAAAAGGAATTCAACAAGGGCAACGAGCTCAGGAAGCGCGTGCGGGTCGAAGGCAAGAACTACGACCTCGGCCACGGCGACGTCGTGATCGCCGCCATCACCTCCTGCACCAACACGTCCAATCCGAACGTGATGATCGGCGCCGGCCTGCTCGCCCGCAAGGCGGCGGCCAAGGGCCTCACCACGAAGCCCTGGGTGAAGACCTCGGTCGCACCCGGCTCGCAGGTCGTCGGCGAATACCTGGACAAGTCCGGTCTGCAGAAGGACCTCGACAAGCTGGGCTTCAACCTGGTCGGCTTCGGCTGCACCACCTGCATCGGCAACTCGGGTCCGCTGCCGCCGGAGAACTCGAAGGCGATCAACGACGGTGACCTGGTCGCCGCCGCGGTGCTCTCGGGCAACCGCAACTTCGAAGGCCGCGTGAACGCGGACGTGCGCGCGAACTATCTCGCCTCGCCGCCGCTGGTGGTCGCCTATGCGCTCGCCGGCTCGATGTACGTGGACATGGCCAAGGAGCCGCTCGGCACCGACCCGAAGGGCAAGAACGTCTTCCTCAAGGACATCTGGCCGTCGAACAAGGAGATCGGCACGTTCATCAGCAAGAACGTGACCAAGCAGGTCTTCGCCAAGCGCTACGCCGACGTTTTCAAGGGCGACACCAACTGGCGCAAGATCGCGGTCAAGGGCGGCATGACCTACGAGTGGGACAGGAAGTCCACCTACGTTCAGAACCCGCCCTATTTCGTCGGCATGAAGAAGCAGCCGGCGCCGCTCGAGGACATCGTCGAGGCGCGCGTGCTCGCGCTCCTGCTCGACTCCATCACCACCGACCACATCTCGCCCGCGGGTTCGATCAAGATCGATTCGCCGGCCGGCAAGTATCTGGTCGACCACAAGGTGAAGCCGGCCGACTTCAACCAGTACGGCACGCGGCGCGGCAACCACGAAGTCATGATGCGCGGCACCTTCGCTAACATCCGCATCAAGAACCAGATGATCCCGGGCGTGGAGGGCGGCGTCACCGTCCACTATCCGTCCAAGCAGCGCATGCCGATCTACGACGCGGCGATGAAGTACAAGGCCGAGAAGGTTCCGCTGGTGGTATTCGCCGGCAAGGAATACGGCTCGGGTTCCTCGCGCGACTGGGCCGCCAAGGGTTCGGTGCTGCTCGGCATCCGCGCCGTGGTGGCGCAATCCTTCGAGCGCATCCACCGCTCGAACCTGGTGGGCATGGGCGTCATGCCGCTGGTGTTCGAGGAAGGCACCTCCTGGCAGTCGCTGGGCCTGAAAGGCGACGAGCAGGTCACCATCCGCGGCCTGCACGGCGAGCTCAAGCCGCGCCAGCGGCTGATCGCCGAGATCGTGTCCGGCGACGGCACGCTCCGGCGGGTCCCGCTTATTTGCCGCATCGATACGCTCGACGAACTGGATTACTTTAAGAACGGCGGCATCCTGCAATACGTGCTGCGACAGTTGGCGGGGTGACCACCGCAATTGTTGGCGGTCCCCTGTAACTGGCGGGCCGCTCACTGCGAAGTGAGTGGCAGGTGAGGAGCGAGGCGCTCTATAAGCGCCTTGCCAGGCGGGGGGTCATGGGAGCGGCATGCACAAACGCCACATCGCCTTCGCGGCAGCCATTTTAACGATCGCATTGACCGGCTCGCGCGCCGACGCCGAGCCGCGCGCGGTGGTCGAGCTGTTCACCAGCCAGGGATGCTCGTCCTGCCCCGCCGCCGACAAGCTGCTCGGCGAACTTGCCAACGATCCGTCGCTGGTCACGATGACGCTGGCAGTCAACTACTGGGACTATCTCGGCTGGAAAGATACCCTCGCATTGAAGGGCCACGCCAAGCGGCAGCGCGCCTATGCGGAGGCCCGCGGGGACCGCGAGGTCTATACGCCGCAGGCCGTCATCAACGGCAAGGTGCATGTGCTCGGCAGCGACAAGAGCGCCATCGAGCGCGCGATCGCGCAGACGCGCGGGAGCGGCGCGCTCAAGCTGCCGGTCAGCATCGCGGTCGCCGACGGCAAGGTGACCGTGCGGGTGCCCGCCGCGGTCGACGAGCATCGCGCCGGCGAAGTCTGGCTGTGCCCCACCACCGGCAAGGTGGTCGTCGCCATCGGCAGCGGCGAGAACACCGGCCGTTCCGTCACCTACACGAACGTCGTGCGCCGCTGGGTCAAGCTCGGCGACTGGAACGGCGAGGCGAAGGAGTTCACCTTGCCGATCGCCAAGCTGGCCGGCGAGGACATGCCCGACAAGATCGATAACGTCACCGCCGTAGTGCAAAGCGGCGCCGCCGCCAAGCCCGGGCTGATGCTCGGCGCCGCCAGCGCAACCCTGCCCTGATCCCGGAGACTACGCCGTCTTGAACAGGCGCGCCTGCGCTTCGAGCAGGGCGCTGAAAACGCCATGCGCGTCGCCCATCGCCTCGCGCATCAGCGACAGGGCTGTGAAGCGCGGCGGATCGACCTCGCCCACGACGCTGCCGAAATCGAACCGCAGGTCAGCTTCGAACTTGCGGGCGAGCTGCTGCATGCGCCGGTTGTCGGACAGGCAATGCATGGCCAGCGATCTGACCCCGCGGTTGCGGGCGGAGAGCAGCGTGCGCTCCAGCAGCGCGCTGCCGACGCCGTGACTCTGCCAGGGCGTCTCGATCGAGAAGGCGGCTTCCGCCTCGCGCGCGAACATGCCGCCGATGTGGCGCAGCTCGGCCGCCCCGCGCAGCACGCCGTCCACGAAGAAGCCGTGCACCACCACACCGAGGTCCTCTGCGGTCGCGGCATGCTTGGCGATGAATTCATCGCCTACGGCGCCGGAAAAGCGGCGATGCCGGCTTTCGGAATCGAGCCGTAGCAGGTGGTCGCGGTAAGCGGCGGTTTCGCCTATCCACAGTTTGCGGACGAGGCCGCCGTCGGGCAGGGGCTCATGCATTTTGGGTTCTCCTGAGGTCATTCCATCGCCCGCCGCTGTGATTTCTCTGCCGGGCCTCGAATCAGCTGGCCCCGCCACCCAACCTTATATGCTGCATTGCAGCAATAATGCGATGGCAAGGGCGAGGCCCAGGAAACCCTGTCTCGGCGAAAATGCATGACTTCCAATAGGTTAATCAAATTTGCTGCAGGTGCATGCTGCAGACATTTCGCAGCAATTTTCGCAGCAATGCTGCGCGTGCACCGCAGCATTTGTGCAAGCCAAGTGCAGCAATAGAAGGGCTGTCCACCTGTAAGGCGGTCGTCCAGCCGGACGGTTGGCCTTGTATCGATTTACAGACGGCGCGCTTCCTCCTAGGTCTGCGCACCGACCCGCCTGTCCACGCAGCCCCCATGTCCCAGACCTTCAGCGCGCGATACGCGGCGCTCGTCGCCGCCGGCAAGATCGAGGCCGATCCGGGCCAGGCCGATCTCGTGCGCCATTTCAATCGGCTGGAGCAGCGGGTGAACGAGCACCGGCTTGCCCAGAAGTCGTCCTCGCTCGGCTGGCTGTTTGGCAAGCGGGAGAAGGGCGGCCCGCCGCTCAAGGGCCTCTACGTCTACGGCGAGGTCGGCCGCGGCAAGACCATGCTGATGGACCTGTTCTTCGAGGCCACGGCGGTGCGCCGGAAGCGGCGCGTGCACTTCCACGAGTTCATGGCGGACGTGCACGAGCGGGTTCACACCTACCGGCAGGAGATGAAGAACGGGGAGGCGAACAACGATCCGATCCAGCGCGCCGCCGCCGCCATCGCCGAGGAAAGCTGGCTGCTGTGCTTCGACGAGTTTCACGTCACCGACATCGCCGACGCCATGATCCTCGCCCGCCTGTTCACGCGGCTGTTCGAGCTCGGCGTGGTGATGGTGGCGACCTCCAATCTTGCGCCCGGCGAGCTCTACAAGGACGGCCTCAACCGCGCGCTGTTCCTGCCGTTCATTGCGTTGCTGCAGCGGCATTGCGAAGTGGCGCGGCTGGATGCGCGCGTCGATTTCCGGCTGGAGAAGCTGACCGGCGTGCCGACCTGGTACGTGCCGCCCGACGCCAAAGCCGAGGCCGCGCTGGACGACGCCTGGCGCCGGCTGGCCGACGGCCACGGTGCCGAGCATGAGCTGGTGGTGAAGGGGCACATCGTGCGCGTGCCCAAGGCGGCCATGGGCGTGGCGCGCTTCTCGTTCGAGGATCTGTGCGGGCAGCCGCTGGGCGCCGCCGACTTCCTCAAGATCGCGCACGAATTCCACACCGTGCTGATCGACGGCATTCCGGTGATGGACTTCGCCCGCCGCAACGAAGCCAAGCGCTTCATCATCCTGATCGACACGCTCTACGACCATGCGGTGAAGCTGCTGGCCTCGGCCGAGGCGCAGCCGGACGAGCTTTACATCGGTACCGAGGGCTACGAGGCGAACGAATTCAAGCGCACCGCCTCGCGCCTGATCGAGATGCGCTCGCAGGCCTATCTCGGCCTGCCGCACGGCGCCCGCCAGCAACAGGCGCTCGCCTGGTCGGACAAGATCGTCGAAACCTGAGCCTCGCGCGGCGGGCCCGGGGCTCCGCCCGTGCCGAATCATCGACGATCCGCCATGCATCCGGCGCCTGACGCAGCGCAGCAATTGCGCTGCACAAACGATTCTGCGCGCCGCCCGCCCGAGAGTGCGCGAAAGCGCTGGACAGCGGAGGCTCGATGCGCTGGTATTATGTATACATGATACCAGATGCGCCCGACCATCGACGCCTTGTCGGGTCCGGTCTAACGGGATAACCACCACGCGGCCGCACTCCGCGGCAGCAGCAAGCTCGAGAGTTTTCCCACTATGGCGCGCAAGAAAATCGCGTTGATCGGCGCCGGCCAGATCGGCGGCACCCTCGCTCACCTCATCGGTCTCAAGCAGCTCGGCGACGTCGTCATGTTCGACGTCGCGGAAGGCATCCCGCAAGGCAAGGCGCTCGACATCGCCCAATCCTCGCCGGTCAGCCGCTTCGACGCGAAGCTCACCGGCGCCAACAGCTACGAGGCGATCGACGGCGCCGACGTCTGCATCGTCACCGCCGGCGTGCCGCGCAAGCCCGGCATGAGCCGCGACGACCTGCTCGACATCAACCTCAAGGTGATGGACCAGGTCGGTTCGGGCATCAAAAAATACGCTCCCAACGCCTTCGTCATCTGCATCACCAACCCGCTCGATGCGATGGTGTGGGCGCTGCAGAAGAGCAGCGGCATGCCGCAGCACAAGGTGGTCGGCATGGCCGGCGTGCTCGACAGCGCGCGCTTCCGCTACTTCCTCGCCGACGAGTTCAACGTCTCGGTCGAGGACGTCACCGCCTTCGTGCTCGGTGGCCACGGCGACACCATGGTGCCGCTGACGCGCTATTCCGCGGTCGCCGGCATTCCGGTGCCGGATCTCGTGAAGATGGGCTGGACCACGCAGGCCCGCGTCGATGAGATCGTGAAGCGCACCGCCAACGGCGGCGCCGAGATCGTCAATCTGCTCAAGACCGGCTCGGCCTTCTACGCGCCGGCGGCTTCGGCGATCGCGATGGCCGAGAGCTACCTGCTCGACAAGAAGCGCGTGCTGCCTTGCGCCGCCTGGCTCAACGGCGAGTACGGCGTGAAGGATCTCTATGTCGGCGTGCCGGTGGTGATCGGCGCGAAGGGCGTGGAGCGCGTCGTCGAAATCGATCTCAACAGCAGCGAACGCGCCGCGTTCGAGCACTCGGTCGCCTCGGTGCAGGGTCTGGTCGAGGCCTGCAAGAAGATCGCGCCGACTCTGGCCTAAGGCTTGGTGTCATCGCCCGCGAAAGCGGGCGATCCAGTAATCACCGAGTTCAAGGCTGAACGTGAGTCAGGGAGTACTGGATGCCCCGCTTTCGCGGGGCATGACAGCCAAGGAGTTTGGGGAGCCGCATGAACATCCACGAGTATCAAGCCAAGGCCGTCTTGCGTGAGTTCGGCGTCCCGGTGCCGCGCGGGGTCCCCGCCTTCACCGTCGAAGAGGCGCTCAAAGGCGCGCAAGAGCTCGGCGGCCCGGTCTGGGTGGTGAAGGCTCAGATTCATGCCGGCGGCCGCGGCAAGGCGGGCGGCGTCAAGGTCGTCAAATCGATCGACGACGTGAAGAAGGAAGCGACCCGCATCCTCGGCTCCACGCTGGTCACGCACCAGACTGGCCCGCAGGGCAAGAAAGTCAACCGCCTCTACATCGAGGAAGGCTCGGCCATCGCCAAGGAATTCTACCTGTCGATGCTGGTCGACCGCGCGACCTCGCGCGTCGCGATCGTGGTCTCGACCGAAGGCGGCATGGACATCGAGCAGGTCGCGCACGACACGCCGGAGAAGATCGTCACCGTGGCGGTCGATCCGGTGGCCAACATCTGTCCGCACCACGTGCGGCGCATCGCCCAAGCGCTTGGGCTCGACGCCGATCTGCAGAAGCAGATGAGCCCGATGCTGACCAACCTCTACAAGGCCTTCGTCGAGAAGGACATGAGCCTGCTCGAGGTCAATCCGCTGGTCGTCACCAAGGACAACAAGCTGATCTGCCTCGACGCCAAGGTGGGCTTCGACGACAACGCGCTGTTCCGTCATCCCGACGTGGCCGCGCTGCGCGACGTCACCGAGGAGGACGAGAAGGAAATCGAGGCGTCGAAGTACGACCTCAACTACGTCGCGCTCGACGGCGAGATCGGCTGCATGGTCAACGGCGCCGGCCTGGCCATGGCGACCATGGACATCATCAAGCTCTACGGCTCCGAGCCGGCGAACTTCCTCGACGTCGGCGGAAGCGCCAGCAAGGAGAAGGTCGCGGCCGCGTTCAAGATCATCACCTCCGATCCGAAGGTGAAGGGCATCCTGGTCAACATCTTCGGCGGCATCATGAAGTGCGACGTCATCGCCGAAGGCGTGGTGGCCGCGGTGAAGGAGGTGGGCCTGAAAGTACCATTGGTGGTGCGGCTCGAAGGCACCAATGTCGAGCTCGGCAAGAAGATCATCGCCCAGTCCGGCCTCAACGTCACCTCCGGCGACGACCTCGACGACGCCGCGCAGAAAATCGTCAAGGCCGTGAAGGGAGCCGCGTGATGTCCATTCTCGTCGACAGCAACACCAAGGTCATCTGCCAGGGCTTCACCGGCAAGAACGGCACCTTCCATTCCGAGCAGGCGCTCAAGTACGGCACCAAGATGGTCGGCGGCGTCTCGCCGGGTAAAGGCGGCTCCACGCATCTCGATCTGCCGGTGTTCGACACCGTCGCCGAGGCGCGCGCCAGGACCGGCGCCGACGCGAGCGTGATCTATGTGCCGCCGCCGGGCGCGGCCGACGCGATCGCCGAAGCGATCGAAGCCGAAATCCCGCTCATCGTCTGCATCACCGAGGGCATCCCGGTCGCCGACATGGTGAAGGTGAAGCGCTCGCTGTGCGGGTCGAAGTCGCGCCTGATCGGGCCGAACTGCCCGGGCGTGATGACCGCCGGCGAATGCAAGATCGGCATCATGCCGGCCTCCATCTTCAAGCCGGGCAAGGTCGGCATCGTGTCGCGCTCCGGCACGCTGACTTACGAAGCCGTGTTCCAGACTTCGGCCGAAGGCCTCGGCCAGACCACCGCGCTCGGCATCGGCGGCGATCCGGTGAAGGGCATGGACTTCATCGACGGCCTCGAACTGTTCCTCGCCGACCCGAAGACCGAAGCGATCATCATGATCGGCGAGATCGGCGGCTCGTCCGAGGAGGACGCCGCGCAATTCCTCAAGGACGAGGCCAAGCGCGGCCGCAAGAAGCCGATGGCCGGTTTCATCGCCGGGCGCACCGCACCGCCGGGCCGCCGCATGGGCCACGCCGGCGCGATCATCTCCGGCGGCAAGGGCGACGCGGAATCCAAAATCGCTGCCATGGAGTCGGCCGGCATCAAGGTGTCGCCGTCGCCGGCCCGTATCGGCAAGACGCTGATGGACGTTCTCAAGCGCTAGACTGGCAATTCGCAAAAGTAGGGAGGGGCGACGTCGACACGAGGCGTCGGCCCCTTACTTTTTTGCAGGGCGCGAAAGACGCCGCCGGGCGCTATCTCCCTGAAAACTGGTAGAAAACGTGCCCCAGAGACTGAAATCTAGATTCATTTCTTAGGCTTTTGTAGACTTACAGTCGACATAAATCGGGTTATGAGTACGCGCGCTGCCGGCCCGTCCCCCGGGGAGCGGGGCCCGCGGCCCAATGCGCCATTGCCGCGCTTCAAGGATCCGCCAATGTCCCGCCAGGACGCCAACGCCGCTTTTGCCCGCACTTCCTTCCTGTATGGCGGTAACGCCGCCTATATCGAAGACCTCCACGCCCGCTTCGAGAAAGACCCGAACGCCGTCGACTCCGAGTGGCGGGACTTCTTCCAGAGCCTGAAGGACGAGAAGGCCAGCGTCGTCAAAAGCGCACAGGGTGCCTCCTGGAAGCAGCCGAACTGGCCGGTGCGGCCCTCCGGCGACCTGATCGCCGCGCTCGACAGCAATTGGGCCGAGACCGAGAAGAAGCTCGGCGAAAAGATTTCAGCCAAAGCGCAGGCCAAGGGCGTCGAGCTCGCCTCCGCCGATGTGATGCAGGCGACGCGCGATTCGATCCACGCGCTGATGCTCATCCGCGCCTACCGCATCCGCGGCCACTTCCACGCCAAGCTCGATCCGCTCGCCATCCAGGCCGAGCCGAACGAGGAGGAGCTCCAGCCCGCCTCGTATGGCTTCACCGAAGCCGACATGGACCGCAAGATCTTCCTCGACAAGGTACTCGGCCTCGAGTTCGCGTCGATGCGCGAGATCGTCGTCATCCTTCGCCGGACTTACTGCCAAACGGTCGGCGTCGAGTTCATGCACATCTCCAACGCCGCGCAAAAGGCGTGGATCCAGGAGCGCATCGAAGGGCGCGACAAGGAAATCCATTTCACCCGCGAGGGCAAGCGCGCGATTCTCAACAAGCTGATCGAGGCCGAAGGCTTCGAGAAGTTCCTCGACGTCAAGTACACCGGCACCAAGCGTTTCGGCCTCGACGGCGGCGAGGCGCTGATCCCCGCGCTCGAGCAGATCATCAAGCGCGGCGGCAATCTCGGCGTGAAGGAAATCGTGCTCGGCATGCCGCACCGCGGCCGCCTCAACGTGCTCACCCAGGTAATGGGCAAGCCGCACCGCGTGCTGTTTCACGAGTTCAAGGGCGGCTCGGCGACCCCTGACGAGATCGAAGGCTCCGGCGACGTGAAGTATCACCTCGGCGCCTCGTCGGACCGCGAGTTTGACAACAACCGGGTGCACTTGTCGCTCACGCCGAACCCGTCGCATCTGGAGATCGTCGATCCGGTAACGCTCGGCAAGGTACGCGCCAAGCAGGACCAGCACGGCTGCCATCCCGATGACCGCACCGCGGTGCTGCCGCTGCTGATCCACGGCGATGCCGCTTTCGCCGGCCAGGGCGTGGTGGCGGAATGCTTCGGCCTGTCGGGCCTGAAGGGCTACCGCACCGGCGGCTCGCTGCATTTCATCGTCAACAACCAGATCGGCTTCACTACCTATCCGCGCTACTCGCGCTCGTCGCCGTATCCGTCCGACGTCGCGAAGATGATCGACGCGCTGATCTTCCATGTGAACGGCGACGATCCGGAAGCGGTGACTTTCGCCGCCAAGGTCGCGACCGAGTACCGGATGCAGTTCCAGCAGCCGGTCGTCATCGACATGTGGTGCTACCGGCGCTTCGGCCACAACGAAGGCGACGAGCCTTCGTTCACCCAGCCGCTGATGTACAAGAAGATCCGCTCGCATCCGTCGATCACCGAAATCTACGGCAAGAAGCTGATCGCCGAGGGCGTCGTCACCGAAGGCGAAGTCGACAAGATGCGCGCCGACTGGCGCTCGCGCCTCGAAGCCGAATACGAAGCCGGCCAGGGCTACAAGCCGAACAAGGCCGACTGGCTGGACGGCCGCTGGGCCGGCTTGAAGGCCGCGCGCGACGCCGACGATCCGCGCCGCGGCAACACCGGCGTGGACGAGAAGGTGCTGAAGGAAATCGGCGCCAGGATCACCAAGGTGCCGGACGGCTTCCGCGTCCACCGCACGGTGCAGCGCTTCCTCGACGCGCGGGCCAAGGCGATCGACACCGGCGAGGGCATCGACTGGGCGACCGCCGAGGCGCTCGCCTTCTGCACGCTCCTGAAGGAAGGGCACCCCGTCCGACTGTCCGGCCAGGACTCCGAACGCGGCACCTTCTCGCAGCGCCATTCGGTGCTGTTCGACCAGGAGACCGAAGAGCGCCACACGTCGTTCAACCACCTCGGCGGCGACCAGTCCCGCTTCGAGGTGCTCAATTCGAGCTTGTCGGAAGAGGCCGTGCTCGGCTTCGAATACGGCTATTCGACCGCCGAGCCGAACACGCTCACTTTGTGGGAAGCCCAATTCGGCGATTTCGCCAACGGCGCCCAGGTCGTGTTCGACCAGTTCATCTCGTCGGCCGAGCGCAAATGGCTGCGCATGTCGGGCCTCGTCTGCCTCTTGCCGCACGGCTACGAGGGCCAGGGGCCGGAGCACTCCTCGGCGCGCCTCGAGCGCTTCCTGCAGATGTGCGCGGAAGACAATATGCAGGTCGCCAACTGCACCACGCCGGCGAACTACTTCCACGTCCTGCGCCGGCAGCTTAAGCGCGAGATCCGCAAGCCGCTGATCCTGATGACGCCGAAGTCGCTGCTCCGCCACAAACGCGCGGTGTCGCGCCTCGGCGAACTGACCAACGGCACCTCGTTCCATCGCCTGCTGTGGGACGACGCGCAGTATCTGCCCAACGAAAAGATCAAGCTCGTCGGTGACGACAAGATCCGTCGCGTCGTCCTGTGCTCGGGCAAGGTCTATTACGACCTCTACGAGGAGCGTGAGAAGCGCGGCACCAACGACGTCTACCTCTTGCGCGTCGAGCAGCTCTATCCGTTCCCGACCAAGGCGCTGGTGACGGAGTTGTCGCGCTTCAAGCAGGCCGAGATTGTCTGGTGCCAGGAGGAGCCGCGCAACATGGGCGCCTGGTTCTTCGTGGACGTGTTCCTCAACTGGATCCTGAATCAGATCGGCGCCAAGCACCGCGCGGTGCGCTACGCCGGCCGGCCGGCCTCGGCCTCGGCCGGCGGCGGGGAGATGTCGCAGCACCTCGCGCAGCTGAAGCAGTTCCTCGACGAGGCGCTGGGATAATTTATTGGAATGTCGTGGCCGGGCTCGTCCCGGCCACCCCGCTTATCGAGGCACGGTGCCCACCTAAGCGAGATGGCCGGGACATAAGGGCGTTTACGCCCGTCTTCGACGGGCTATGCCCGGCCATGACAAAGAACATTCAAGGCAAGAGAACACCCATGACAGACATCCGCGTTCCCACCCTCGGTGAATCGATCAGCGAAGCCACCGTCGGCAAGTGGTTCAAGCAGCCCGGCGATCCGGTCGCCGTGGACGAGCCGTTGGTCGAACTGGAAACGGAAAAGGTGACGCTGGAAGTCCCGGCGCCCGCCGCCGGCGTGCTCGGCGAGATCGCGGCGCCGAACGGCGCCACCGTCGCGGTCGGCGCGCTGCTCGGCTCGATCACGGAAGGCGCGGCTCCCGCCAAGTCGGTCACTGCGGCCGGCGCCGCACAGGGGCGCCCGGACACCAAGACGGCGACCACGATGCCGATCAACGCGGCCGAGGAAGAGCCGACCCCGCGCAAGGCGGAGGCCAGGCGCGAGATGCCGCCTCCGCCGTCGGTCAAGAAGATGGCGGCCGAGACGGGCATCGACGCCGGCAAGGTCGAAGGCACCGGCAAGCACGGGCAGGTCACCAAGGGCGACATGCTCGCGGCCATCGAGCGCGCCGCGGCGGCGCCGACGCCGGTCGCCGCCCCGGTGCAGATGCGCGCGCCGTCGCCGGCCGACGACGCGGCGCGCGAAGAGCGCGTGCGCATGACCAAGCTGCGCCAGACCATCGCGCGCCGCCTGAAGGATGCGCAGAACACCGCCGCCATGCTCACCACCTTCAACGAGGTGGACATGAGTGCGGTGATGGGCCTGCGCGCCGAGTACAAGGACCTGTTCGAGAAGAAGCACGGCGTGAAGCTCGGCTTCATGGGCTTCTTCGTGCGCGCCTGCATCCAGGCGCTCAAGGACATCCCTGCCGTCAACGCCGAGATCGACGGCACCGACCTCGTCTACAAGAACTACTATCACGTCGGCATCGCGGTCGGCACCGAGAAGGGCCTGGTCGTGCCGGTCGTGCGAGACGCGCAGGACAAGTCGCTCGCCGACATCGAGAAGACGATCGCCGATTTCGGCCGGCGCGCGCGCGACGGCTCGCTCAAGATCGACGAAATGCAGGGCGGTACCTTCACCATCACCAACGGCGGCATCTACGGCTCGCTGATGTCCACGCCGATCCTGAACGCGCCGCAGTCAGGCATCCTCGGCATGCACAAGATCCAGGAGCGGCCGGTGGTCGTCGGCGGCAAGATCGAGATTCGCCCGATGATGTATCTGGCGCTGTCCTACGACCACCGCATCGTCGACGGCCGCGAGGCGGTCACCTTCCTGGTGCGGGTGAAGGACATGCTGGAAGACCCCGCGCGGCTGATGCTGGATTTGTGAGGCCGGCATGCCGAACGGCAAGCCCGGCGACCATCCGCTGACCGACATCGTCAAGCATCGCTTGCCGATGTTCGGCGGCGAAATCGACGAGAAGGTCCGCAAGATCGACGCCATTGCGTCGAACGAACTGCGCGACCTGCTTGCGGCCGTGGTTTATTTCTGGCCATGGGGTGATCGGGCGCCGGTCGATCCGCATTGCCTTTCAGCCATTCTCGACTCGCTGCTGCGTTATGCGGAGAAGCGTTCCGGGGCCTGAAGGAAGACTGGAAGCGGCGCTACGCGCAGACAACGATACCTGAGCAGGAAATTTCCATGAGCAGCTACGACCTCATCATCATCGGCACCGGCCCCGGCGGCTATGTCTGCGCCATCCGCGCGGCGCAGCTCGGGCTCAAGACCGCCGTCGTCGAGAAGCGCGCCACCCACGGCGGCACCTGCCTCAACATCGGCTGCATCCCGTCGAAGGCGATACTGCATGCCTCCGAAATGTTCGAGGAAGCCGGGCATTCTTTCGCCAAAATGGGCATCGGCGTGTCCGCGCCGAAGCTCGATCTGCCGGCCATGCTCAAGTTCAAGCAGGACGCGGTCGACGGCAACGTGAAGGGCGTGGATTACCTGCTCAAGAAGAACAAAGTGGATGCCTTCCACGGCGCCGGGCGCGTCGCGGCGCCCGGCAAGGTCGAGGTGAAGGGCGAAGACGGCAAGACGCAGACGCTGGAGACCAAGGCGATCGTCATCGCCACCGGCTCGGACGTCGCGAAGCTGCGCGGCATCGAGATCGACGAGAAGCGCATCGTCTCGTCCACCGGCGCGCTGTCGCTCGACAAAGTGCCGGAGCATCTCTTGGTGATCGGCGCCGGCGTCATCGGGCTCGAGCTCGGCTCGGTGTGGCGCCGGCTCGGCGCCAAGGTCACCGTGGTGGAGTTCCTCGACGGCGTGCTGCCCGGCATGGACGGCGAAGTGCGCAAGCAGGCGCAGCGCCTGTTCGAGCGCCAGGGCATGACGTTCAAGCTCTCGTCCAAGGTCACCGGCGTCGACACGTCGGGCAAGAAGCTGAAGGCGAGCGTCGAGCCGGCGGCCGGCGGCGCGGCCGAGACGATCGAAGCCGATGTCGTGCTCGTGTCGACCGGCCGCGTGCCCTACACCGAAGGGCTCGGGCTGAAGGAAGTAGGCGTGAAGCTCGATGAGCGCGGCCGCATCGCGGTCGATGGCTATTACGCGACCAGCGTCCCCGGCATCTGGGCGATCGGCGACGTCATCGCCGGGCCGATGCTTGCGCATAAAGCGCAAGACGAAGGCGCCGCGCTCGCCGAAATCCTCGCCGGCCAGGCGGGGCACGTGAACTACGATGTCATTCCGGCTGTGGTCTACACGATGCCGGAGGTCGCTTCCGTCGGCAAAACCGAGGAAGAACTGAAGGCTGCGGGCGTCGCCTACAACGCCGGCAAGTTTCCTTTCACCGCCAACGGCCGCGCCAAAGCCAACCAGCAGACCGACGGCTTCGTGAAGATTCTCGCCGACGCCCGGACCGACCGCGTGCTGGGCATGCACATCATCGGCTCAGACGCCGGCAACATGATCGCGGAAGCCTGCATCGCGATGGAGTTCGGCGCCTCCGCCGAGGACATTGCCCGCACCTGCCACGCGCATCCGACGCTGCCCGAGGCGGTGAAGGAAGCCGCCTTCGCGGTCGCCAAGCGCGCGATACATATGTGATCTTGTTTATCCCTCCCCTTTAGGGGAGGGTGGCCGCGAGCTTTGCGAGCGGCCGGGTGGGGTGTGGAAGCGAGACCCCACCCCGGGGGGGGGGGGGGGGGGGGGGGCGCCCCCGGGGGGGGGGGGGGGGGGAGGCGGGGGGGGGGGGCGGGCCAGGGGGGG
>JBKBRE010000015.1:88623-103316 GCA_046292265.1 Pseudolabrys sp.
TCGCTTTCGCTCGCCGATCCTCCCCTTTCAGGGGAGGGATAAGAAAAGAAGCGGGGAGAAAAACACATGGGCAAAGGCCACAAGGACAAGGTCGCGGTCGTCACCGGCGCGGCCAGCGGGCTCGGACAGGCCTTCGCGAAGCGGCTGGCCGAAGAGGGCGTCGACATCGCCGCGGTCGATCTCGGCGACAGCGCCGCCACCGTGCAGGCGGTGCAGGCCGCGGGCCGCAAGGCGGCCGCCTTCACGTGCGACGTCTCATCGCCCGACGCGGTGGCGGCGATGGCGGCGGAGGTCGGCAAGGCCTTCCCGCGCGTGGACATCGTCATCAACACCGCCGGCATCTTCCCGCAAATCCCGCTGGAAAAGGTCACCTATGCCGAATGGCGCCGCATCATCGGCACCAATCTCGACGGCACCTTCCTCGTCAGCATGGCCTTCCTGCCCGGGATGAAGGCGCGCGGCTGGGGCCGCATCGTCAATTTCTCGTCGAGCACGGTCGGCTCGGTGGTGACGGGCTTCGTGCCTTATGTCGCCAGCAAGCTCGGCATCGTCGGCTTCACGCGCGCGCTGGCGACCGAGCTGGGGCCGTTCGGCATCACCGTGAACGCGATCCAGCCCGGCCTCACCATGACGCCGGGCGCCAGTTCGCGGCCGCCGCGCGCGGGCTTCGCCACCATGGAGGAGGAGTTCGCCGACGTCGCCAACCGCTTCCAGGCGATCAAGCGCGTCGAGGTGCCGGAGGATCTCACCGGCGCGGTGGCGTTCCTCACCAGCGACGACGCGGCCTTCATCACCGGGCAGACGCTCAACGTCGACGGCGGCCGGGTGCGCAGTTAGCCCTAGACCAGATGCACCAGATGCGGCGCCCACAGGCCGATGGCCATGAAGCCGAGGCCGACGATGCCGAGCGCACCCGATAGCCAGCCGAGCAGAACGATGCCGGTGATCACCTCGGCCGAGGCGAGGACGATGCCGATCTGGAACGCGGCGGACGCGAACTCGTAGTGATGATAGCGCGCCAGATGCGTGTCGCGGTCGTGCTCGTATTTCTCGGCCAGCGCGCGCAGCTCCTTGCGGCCATCCTTCTCCTTCGGATCGGATTCGTAGCGCTGCGCGGTGGCGCGCCAGCTCTCGACCTGCTTGGCGATCGTGACCCGCGCTTCCTCATGCGCGACAGCCGGCAATTGCGCGGTCAGCGCGTCGGCCTGCGCGCGTAGTGCGGTCTGCCGGATGGTCTTGGCCTGAAAGAAATTCCAGGTGTCCGAGGCCTTGATGTTATCGGCGATGGCCGCGGTCTGCGCGCTCTTGCCCAGCGTCTCCGAGAACGCCAGGAACAGCGCGATCACCGAAATCAGCAGCGCGATCTTCTTGTTGCCGCCGTGGCCGGCATGTTCGGCGTGTTCGGCATGCTCCAGCTGCTCGTGCGGCCCGGCCATCGTCATTCCCCGAATTGAAGGGGCCGACGATGCTGAGAGAAAGCGGCCCGGGCAAGAGCCGTTACAGGTTCTCTACGACGGTTTTTTTCAGGCGCGCGGGTGCGCGCTCGCATAAACGTCGAGTAAACGCTCGGCGTCGACCGCGGTATAAATCTGCGTCGTCGAGAGGGAAGCGTGGCCGAGCAGTTCCTGGATGGCGCGCAGGTCGCCGCCGCGCGCCAGCAGGTGGGTGGCAAAGGAATGGCGCAGCGCATGCGGCGTCGCGCTGTCGGGCAGGCCGAGCGCACCGCGTAAGCGCGCCATTGCCAGTTGCACAACGCGCGGCGAGAGCGGTCCGCCGCGCGCGCCGACGAACAGCGGTCCGCTGGGCGCGACGCGGTAGGGACAGAGCGCAAGATAGTCGTCGACCAGTCGTGCGACCTGCGGCAGCACCGGAACCATGCGGGTCTTGCTGCCTTTGCCGACGACGGCGATCGCATCGCCCAGCGGCGCCGCCTGCCGCTTCAGGCCGAGCGCTTCCGAGATGCGCAAGCCCGAGCCGTAAAGCAGCGCGAGCACGGCGGCGTCGCGCGCCAGCACCCAAGGCTGGCGCGCCTCTCCCGCGCGCAGGTCGGCGTCGGTCATCTGCCGCGCCGCGCTGGCGGCGAGCGGCTTGGGCAAGGTCTTCGGCAGCTTCGGCGTGCGCACGGCGGCGAGCGCGCCGACCTTGCCCTTGCCGTTGCGCTCGAGAAAGCGCGCGAAGGAGCGCGTGCCGGCGAGTGCGCGCATCAGCGTGCGGTTGCCGGCGCCGTCGGCGCGGCGCGCGGCCATGAAGGCGCGGATGTCGGCGGGCGTGAGCTTGGCGAGGTTTTTGAGCGAGGGCGTGCCGCCGAGGTGTTCCGCCATGAAGCCGAGGAACTGGCCGGCGTCGCGCCGGTAGGCTTCCAGGGTCTTCGGCGACATGCGTCGCTCGGCGCCGAGATAGGCCAACCAGCGGCCCATTTCGGCCTGCACGTCCGCGGCGATGGCGAATTGCAGGTCCATATCTATCCCTGTCGGCCCGGGCGACCGAGCGCGACAGTAAGGGCGTTTTCCTTCACCCTTCCTTAACCGCGCGGAATCGGCCTAGACCTTGATCCCATGAGCATGCGCGTCGTCGACGTCCTGGTGCCGGTCGCGCTGGATCAGGCCTATTCCTACCGCGTGCCGGCGGGGATGGAGCTTGCGCCGGGCGACGTCGTCTGCGTGCCGCTCGGCGCGCGCGGGGAAACGACCGGCGTCGTCTGGGCCGACAATCCCAATCCCAATCCGCGCCTGCACAACCGGCTCAAGGACGTTGTCGGCAAGGTCGACGTGCCGCCGCTCAAGCCGGAGCTGCGCTCCTTCGTCGACTGGGTGGCGAACTACACTTTGTCGTCGCGCGGCATGGTGCTGCGCATGGCGCTGCGCATGGGCGACGGCAGTCCCGGCCGCGAGCGCGTCGGCGTGCGGCTCTCGGGTAATCCGGCGCCGCAGCGCATGACGCCGGCGCGCCGGCGCGCGCTCGCGCTGTTTGCCGACGGCTTCACGCGCGCGAAAGGCGAGGCCGCGCGCGAGGCCGGCGTCAGCGTCGGCGTGATCGACGGGCTGATCGACGAAGGCACGCTCGAGACCATCGTGCTGCCGCCCGAGCCCTTGATGAAGGTTCCGGATCCGGATTTCCGCAAGCCGGAATTCTCCCTTGCCCAGCTCGCCGCCGCCGATGCGCTGCGCACCACCGTCGAGCAGGGCGGCTACACCGTATCGCTGCTCGACGGCGTCACCGGCTCGGGCAAGACCGAGGTCTATTTCGAGGCGGTGGCCGAGAACATAAGGCGTGGCCGCCAGACGCTGATCCTGATGCCGGAGATCGCGCTCACCGCGGGCTTCCTCGACCGCTTCGCCGAGCGCTTCGGCGTACGCCCGGCCGAATGGCACTCGCAGCTTTCCCAGCGCAAGCGCGCGCGCACCTGGAGCGCGGTGGCGGAAAATGAAGTGCCTGTCATCGTCGGCGCGCGCTCGGCGCTATTCCTGCCGTATGCCGATCTCGGCCTCGTCGTCGTCGATGAGGAACACGACCCCGCCTACAAGCAGGAGGATGGCGCCCACTACCACGCGCGCGACATGGCCGTGGTGCGGGGCTCGATCGCGAAGTTTCCGGTGGTG
Source organism: Pseudolabrys sp. (assembly GCA_046292265.1). Lineage (GTDB taxonomy): Bacteria > Pseudomonadota > Alphaproteobacteria > Rhizobiales > Xanthobacteraceae > Pseudolabrys. Next base: position 92,223 of record JBKBRE010000015.1, read on the forward strand.
CTCGCCTCGGCAACGCCGTCGGTTGAATCGGAAGTCAATGCGCGGCGCGGGCGCTACCGCCGCATCCATCTGCCCGAGCGCTTCGGCGGCGCGCACCTACCGCAGATCGAGGCGATCGATATGCGCACCGAAGGCCCGCCGCGCGGGCGCTTCATCTCGCCGAAGCTGGCGGAAGCCGTGCAGCACGCGCTGGAGCGCCACGAGCAGGCGCTCTTGTTCCTCAATCGCCGCGGCTACGCGCCGCTCACCCTCTGCCGCGCCTGCGGCTTTCGCCTGCAATGCCCGAACTGCGACGCCTGGCTGGTCGATCACCGCTTCCGCAGGCGGCTGATCTGCCATCACTGTGGCTTCAACATGCCGCCGCCGGCGGAATGCCCGAACTGCCACGCCACCGAAAGCTTCGCCGCCGTCGGTCCCGGCGTCGAGCGGCTGGAGCAGGAAGCGGCCGAGCTGTTTCCCGGCAGCCGCATCCTGGTGCTGTCGAGCGATCTCGTGGAATCGATCGAGCGCCTGCGCGCCGAGCTCGACGATGTTGCGCAGGGGCGCTTCGATCTCGTCATCGGCACGCAGCTCGTCGCCAAGGGACACCATTTCCCGAAGCTCAATCTGGTCGGCATCGTCGATGCCGATCTCGGGCTCGGCAACGGCGATCCGCGCGCAGCCGAGCGCACGTTCCAGCTCCTGCATCAAGTGACCGGCCGTGCCGGCCGCGAAGAGGGCCGTGGCGTCGGCTATCTGCAGACGCACCAGCCCGACCATCCGGTGATGAAGGCGTTGATCCTCGGCGACCGCGAGGCCTTCTACGCGAGCGAGATCGCGCTGCGCGAGCGTACCGGCTATCCGCCCTTCGGCCGCCTCGCCGGGCTGGTGGTCAGCGGCAACGACCGCCACAGCGCGGAGGGTTATGGCCGCTCGCTCGTGGCCTGCGCGCCCAAGGATGAGCAGGTGCGGGTGCTGGGGCCTGCGGAAGCCCCGGTCGCGGTGGTGCGCGGCCGGCACCGTTTCCGCCTGCTGGTAAAGGCGCCGCGCAGCTTCGACCTGTCCGGCTATCTGCGGGACTGGCTGAGCCAGGCGCCCAAGGCCAAAGGCGGCGTGGCGCTGGAGGTCGATATCGACCCGCAGAGCTTCTATTGACCCCCGCACACCCCTTTGTTGGCACTGTAATTTTTGGCAACCTGTGCTAGATTTTGCGGATCAAGGGGAGGGGACCCATGCCGGGAGTAGTTCGCGTACCTCGTCTCTTGCTGCTGCAGGCAGCGCTTCTGTTCACATTGCTTGGATGCGTGGTCACGCCGCAATTCGATCAGGCGGTGCGCGACGGCGCTATCCAGCTGAAAGCGGATACGCTCGCGCTCGTCGACAAGTCGGGCAGCCGCTACGCCACGCAACAGGCGGCCGTCGATGCGCTGCTCGCCCGCTACGCCAAGGCGGCCGACGACGCGTCGAAGATCGAAAACAACAAGCTGGTTATCGGCGCCTGGCAGGTCATCCGCGGTGAAAGCAGCGGCTCGGCCGGCGAATTCTTCGCCATGTGGAAGCGCAACGGCACGATCCGGCCGGCGTTTCGCACCGAGAAGCGAGCGCAGCTCGCCCGTCATTTCGACTACCTGGTCTGCCTGGAGGACTTGAAGCAAGGGGGACAGAAGGACTGCCCCAACCCGCTGGCGCCGCCGGCTGCCGCACCTGCGGCCACCGAATCGGAGGGTGGGCAATGAGCGTTCTCAGCAACTTTCTCGACATTCTCCTCGACGAGACGAAGACGCAGGCCGGCAACGCCGCACGCGATATTCTCAAGAGCGTGACCGCCGACAGCGCCGAGTTCAAAGCGCAGGCGGAAGCGAACACGATCAAGTGGACGACGATGCGGGCCAGCGGTCAGCTCAACGACGAGGAGTTCGCGTCGCTGATGCGCGGGCAGGTCGCCGATGCCACGCTGGCGGCGCTGCTTCAGGCAAACCTCGCCGGACAGGAAGCGGCCGCATTGCGCGATAAGGTGATCAAGACCGCGATCAAGACGGCGTTCAATATCCTGCTGTAGCGGGGCTACTCCGGCCTTTCCGCCTGCTTGGTGCCCGGCTGGAGCAGCACGCAGGACGCGGCGGCGAAGATCAGCGCGAAGCCGACGATATCGGTCACGGTCGGCCGTTCGCCGAGCAGCACGGTCGAGGCGATGACGCCGATCACCGGTACCAAAAGCGCGCCGATCGACGCGGTCACCGTCGGCAGGCGGCCGACGATCGCCCACCACAGGAAGTGCGCGAGCCCGACGCCGAACACGCCGATGTAGAACACCGCAGCCAGGGCCGCCGGTCCGACCGGCCACAGCCGCGGATAGCCGTCGAACGCCAGCATGCCGACGGTGATGAACAACAGGCCGAACACCAGTTGCCAGGCCGCATTGGCGAGCGGCGCGATTTTCACTTGCGCCCATTTCAGGTACACGGTGGCGAAGGCCCAGCTCAGCGCGCAGCCGAGCGAGAGAAATACCGCCGGCGGAAAGCCGTGCGCGAACAGCGGCCAGACCAGCACGCTTAAGCCCACGACGCACAGCACGAAAGCGACGCCTCCCACGCGGCTCAGCCGCTCGCCGAGCACGAGCCAGCTCAGGATCGTGGCCCAGATCGGCATCGAATAGGTGATGATGATGGCGCGCGAGGTCGCGCCCGAAAGCTGCGCGAAGGCGGCGAGAATCTGGAACGCCGCCACGTTGAAGAAGCCGGCGATCATGACGTGCAGCCGCTCGCCGCGCGGCACTCTGAGGTCGTGCCCGGTGACCATCGCCGCCGCGAACAGGGTGACCGCGCCGATGCCGGAGCCGGCGAAGCGCAGGCTCCAGGGCGGCACCTCGGGCAGGGCGATCGCCGCGCCGATCCAATTGAGGCCCCAGGCGAAGGCCAGAAGCACGACCAGCAGCCTGGCGGTGCCGGCCTGCGCCCCGGCGGGTCGTTGCGACATTGCGAGCGGGACTCCCGGCCAACCAACGCCGCGGGCAAGGCGGGCCTCGCCCGGACGTGGGCGCAAACTACAGGCCGCTCATGCGGCTGGCGAGGTATCCCCGGAATGCAATTTTGCCGGCCTGCCCGTGCGGCGTGCGCGACGGCGTCGCGGGCGCCACAGCCGCGATTTTTGCCCGGCTTGTTGCACCGCGTGGGCCGCTGTGTTAGCTACCGCCTCGATTTCCGAAGGGTTTTCCGCGGGCTTCCGCGACGTCCTCGGAGGTCGGAATTCCCTCTTGAATTCCAACAGGTTGCGCCGCCATTCCGCGACGGCGTTCCGCCTGTGAAGTCTGTAACGAAAAGAGCGTCAGGTGGCAGGCGAAGACTCCCTCATATCCGGCATGGCTGGCCGTTACGCCAGCGCGCTCTTCGAGCTCGCGCTCGAAGAGAAGGCGACTGATGCCGTCAAAGCCGATCTCGAGAATTTCGACGCAATGGTCGCCGGCAGCGCCGACCTCGCCCGGCTGGTGCGCAGCCCGGTGTTTGACGCCGACGACCAGCTCAAGGCGCTCTCCGCCATCCTCGACAAGGCCGGAATCAAGGGTCTGGCGGCAAATTTCCTGCGCGTCATCACGACCAACCGGCGCTTGTTTGCGGTGCGCGACATGATCCGCGCCTACCGCGGGCTCGTCGCCCGCCAGAAAGGCGAGGTCTCGGCCCAGGTCACGGTCGCCGAGAAGCTCACCGACCAGAATCTCGGCGCCCTCAAGGACGCCCTCAAAAACGTCACCGGCGGCAAGGACATCGACCTTGAGGTCAAGGTGGACCCCGCCATCATCGGAGGCCTGATCGTCAAGGTCGGCAGCCGCATGGTCGACAGTTCGCTCCGCACCAAGCTCAATGCGATCAAGTTCGCGATGAAAGAGGCACGCTGATGGATATCCGCGCCGCAGAAATTTCCGCCATCCTGAAAGAGCAGATCAAGAACTTCGGCCAGGAAGCCGAAGTCTCCGAGGTCGGCCAGGTTCTCTCCGTCGGTGACGGCATCGCCCGCGTTTACGGCCTCGACAACGTCCAGGCCGGCGAAATGGTCGAGTTCGAGAACGGCACGCGCGGCATGGCGCTGAACCTCGAAAACGACAACGTCGGTATCGTTATTTTCGGCGCCGACCGCGAGATCAAGGAAGGCCAGACGGTCAAGCGCACCGGCGCCATCGTCGACGTGCCGGTCGGCAAGGGCCTGCTCGGCCGCGTGGTCGACGCGCTCGGCAATCCGATCGACGGCAAGGGCCCGATCAAGGCCGACAAGCGCGCCCGCGTGGACGTCAAGGCGCCCGGCATCATCCCGCGCAAGTCGGTGCACGAGCCGATGGCAACGGGCCTCAAGGCCATCGACGCGCTTATCCCGATCGGCCGCGGCCAGCGCGAGCTGATCATCGGCGACCGCCAGACCGGCAAGACCGCCATCGCGCTCGACACCATCCTGAACCAGAAGCCGCTCAACGCGCAGCCGGACGAGAAGATCAAGCTGTACTGCGTCTACGTTGCGGTCGGCCAGAAGCGCTCGACCGTCGCGCAGTTCGTGAAGGTGCTGGAAGAGCAGGGCGCGCTCGACTATTCGATCGTCGTCGCCGCCACCGCCTCGGACCCCGCGCCGATGCAGTTCCTGGCGCCGTTCGCCGGCTGCACCATGGGCGAGTACTTCCGCGACAACGGCATGCACGCCGTGATCATTTATGACGACCTGTCCAAGCAGGCCGTCGCCTACCGCCAGATGTCCCTCCTGCTGCGCCGCCCGCCGGGCCGCGAAGCCTATCCGGGCGACGTGTTCTACCTGCACTCGCGCCTGCTCGAGCGCGCGGCGAAGATGAACGACGCCAACGGCGCCGGCTCGCTCACCGCGCTGCCGGTCATCGAGACCCAGGCCAACGACGTGTCGGCCTACATCCCGACCAACGTGATCTCCATCACCGACGGCCAGATCTTCCTCGAGACCGACCTGTTCTATCAGGGCATCCGCCCGGCGGTGAACGTCGGCCTCTCCGTGTCGCGCGTCGGCTCCGCCGCGCAGACCAAGGCGATGAAGAAGGTGGCCGGCAAGATCAAGGGTGAGCTCGCGCAGTACCGCGAAATGGCGGCCTTCGCGCAGTTCGGCTCCGACCTCGATGCCACCACGCAGCGCCTGCTCGCGCGCGGCGCGCGCCTGACCGAGCTGCTCAAGCAGCCGCAGTTTTCGCCGCTGAAGATGGAAGAGCAGGTCGTGGTGATCTACGCCGGCACCAGCGGCTATCTCGACAAGTTTGAGGTCTCGCGCGTGCGCGCCTTCGAGAGCGGCCTGCTGACGCTGATGCGCACCAAGCATGCCGACCTGCTCGACTCGATCCGCAAGAGCGGCGACCTGTCGAGCGCCGACGAGGGCAAGCTGAAAGAGATCGTCGACGGCTACGCCAAGACGTTCGCCTGATCGCAACGCGGGAAACGAGCAACAGGAACTAGCTCGACATGGCCAGCCTCAAGGACATGCGCGTTCGCATCGCCGCGACCAAGGCGACGCAGAAGATAACGAAGGCGATGCAGATGGTCGCCGCGTCCAAGCTGCGCCGCGCCCAGATGGCGGCGGAAGCCGCCCGTCCCTATGCCGAGCGCATGGGCAAGGTGCTCGGCTCGATCGCTTCGGCGGTGGCCGGCAGCGACTCGGCCCCCCGCCTGCTCGCCGGCACCGGCGCGGACAAGGTGCATCTGTTGGTCGTCTGCACGGCCGAGCGCGGCCTGTGCGGCGCCTTCAACTCCTCGATCGTGCGCCTGGCGCGCGACAAGGCCAACGCCCTGATGGGCGAAGGCAAGGAGGTCAAGATTCTCTGCGTCGGCCGCAAGGGCTACGACCAGCTCCGCCGCCTCTACGGCAAGCAGATCATCGAGGTGGTCGAGCTACGCGGCGTCAAGCAGCTCGGCTTCGAGCAGGCCGAAATGGTCGCCGGCAAGATCGTCGCGCTGTTCGAACAGGGCGCCTTCGACGTCGCCACGCTGTTCTTCTCCCGCTTCCGCTCGGTGATTGCGCAGATCCCCACCGCGCAGCAGATCATCCCGCCGGTGTTCGAAAAGACCGCCGAGACGGGTCCCGCCGCCGCCTACGAATACGAGCCGGAGGAGGAGGAAATCCTCGCCGAGCTTCTGCCGCGCAACCTGTCGGTGCAGGTGTTCCGCGCGCTCCTCGAGAACGCCGCGTCCGAGCAGGGCGCGCGCATGAGCGCGATGGACAACGCCACCCGCAACGCCGGCGAAATGATCCGCAAGCAGACCCTTACCTACAACCGCACGCGCCAGGCGATGATCACCAAGGAACTGATCGAGATCATCTCCGGCGCCGAGGCGCTTTAATTCTGTAACGAGGACGATATGGCCACGCAGAACGCAGTTGGAAAGATCACTCAGGTCATCGGCGCCGTCGTCGACGTGCAGTTCGAGGCCCATCTGCCGGCGATCCTGAACGCGCTCGAGACCAAGAACGCCGGGCAGCGGCTCGTGCTCGAAGTGGCGCAGCATCTCGGCGAGAACACCGTGCGCACCATCGCCATGGACTCCACCGAAGGCCTCGTGCGCGGCCAGGAGGTCACCGACACCAACCAGCCGATCTCGGTGCCGGTCGGCGACGAGACGCTCGGCCGCATCATCAACGTCGTCGGCGAGCCGGTGGACGAAGCCGGCCCCGTGCCGACCACGGCGCGCCGCGCCATCCACCAGCCTGCGCCGGAATATGTCGAGCAGTCGACCGAAGCGCAGATCCTCGTCACCGGCATCAAGGTCGTGGACCTGCTGGCGCCTTACGCCAAGGGCGGCAAGATCGGCCTGTTCGGCGGCGCAGGCGTCGGCAAGACCGTGCTGATCATGGAGCTCATCAACAACGTCGCTCGCGCCCACGGCGGCTACTCGGTGTTCGCCGGCGTCGGCGAGCGCACCCGCGAGGGCAACGACCTCTATCACGAGATGATCGAGTCGGGCGTCAACAAGGACCCGAAGAAGGGCTCGGTCGCCGGCTCCAAGTGCGCGCTGGTCTACGGCCAGATGAACGAGCCGCCGGGCGCGCGCGCCCGCGTCGGCCTCACCGGCCTGACCGTCGCCGAGCACTTCCGCGACCAGGGTCAGGACGTGCTGTTCTTCGTGGACAACATCTTCCGCTTCACGCAGGCCGGCTCGGAAGTGTCGGCGCTGCTCGGCCGTATTCCGAGCGCCGTGGGCTATCAGCCGACGCTGGCCACCGATATGGGCGCGCTGCAGGAGCGCATCACCACCACCACCAAGGGCTCGGTCACCTCGGTGCAGGCCATCTACGTGCCCGCCGACGACCTGACCGACCCGGCGCCGGCGACCTCGTTCGCCCACTTGGACGCCACCACCGTGCTGTCGCGCGACATCGCCGCCAAGGGCATCTATCCGGCGGTGGACCCGCTCGACTCGACCTCGCGCATGCTGTCGCCGGATATCGTCGGCGAAGAGCATTACGGGGTCGCCCGCCAGGTGCAGCAGGTGCTCCAGCGCTACAAGGCGCTGCAGGACATCATCGCCATCCTGGGTATGGACGAACTGTCGGAAGAGGACAAGCTCGTCGTCGCGCGCGCGCGCAAGATCGAGCGTTTCCTGTCGCAGCCGTTCTTCGTCGCCGAAGTGTTCACCGGCTCGCCGGGCAAGCTCGTCGACCTCGCCGACACCATCAAGGGCTTCAAGGGCCTGGTGGAAGGCAAGTACGATCACCTGCCGGAGGCCGCCTTCTACATGGTCGGCACGATCGACGAGGCGGTCGAGAAGGGCAAGAAGCTCGCGGCGGAAGCGGCGTAATCAACAGCGGTTCGTAACGTCATGGCCACTTTCCATTTCGATCTCGTTTCGCCGGAAAAGCTCTTGTTCTCCGGCGACGTCGAGCAGGTGGATGTCCCGGGCGCCGAGGGCGACTTCGGTGTACTCGCCGGCCATGCGCCGATGGTGACCACGCTGCGGCCGGGCATCCTCACCGTAAAAGGCGCCGGCGGCGAGCAGAAGATCGTCGTGCTCGGCGGCTTCGCCGAGGTGTCCGCCGAAGGTCTTACCGTGCTCGCCGACACCGCCGAGTCGGTGGCTGACATCGACCGCGCCATGGTCGCCGCTCGCATCGGCGAACTGGAGACCCGCATCGCCAAGACCGAAGCCGGCTCCGAGCTCGACAAGCTGATCACGCGGCTCGACCACTACAAGGAAGTCGATCGCCACCTGACCGGCACGGCGATGCACTAGGTCAAACCGACATCGAATGGAAAAAGCGCCGGGAGAAATCCCGGCGTTTTTGTTTGCGTGTGCCTCAGCGCGCGGCGGCGGGCTGCGGGGCGGGCTCCGTCGCGCCTTCGACGGTCGCATGCAGGTGGGCGACCAGCTTATCGTCGAGCTTGAGACGGGCCGCGAGCAGCGCGAGGTAGGCGCGCTCGGAAGGATTGTCGACGTCGATCGCCAGCAGCGAGACGGTATAAAGCTCGGCGGCTTCCTCGGGCGAGCGCGCCGCGCTCGCCACCGCGTCCACGTCGAGAGGCCTGCGCAGTTCGTCCATGACGAAAGCCTTGTCGTCGGCGCTGACGTTCAGGCGGTCCATCTGCGCGAAAATGCTCGATTGCTCCTGCGCGTCGATATGGCCGTCGGCCTTGGCGGCGGAGATCATCGCACGCAAGAGATGGCGGCCGAGCATCTGCTGCTCGGCTTCGCCTGCGGGGTTGAACGGCGTATCGGACGGCGGCGGCAGCAGCGGCTCGCCGGCGCTGGCCGCAGGCGTCGCAGCCTTGCCGGCCTGCCAGTTCTGATAGGCGCGGTAGGCGAGCGCTCCGGCGACCGCCATGCCGCCATAGGTCAGCGCCGAACCGGCGAGCTTGCGGCCGCTCTTCGAGCCGAGGAGCAATCCCGCGAGGCCGCCGGCGAGCGCGCCGCCGCCGAAGCCGCTCAGCGCGTGACCGGCCTGCTGAAGAAGGTCTCTCTGCGGCCGGTTGGCGGGGTTGCCCCCTTGCTGCGGCTGGCCGAACTCCTGGTTGCCGATGAACTGGTCTAGCAGGCGCTTCGCGTCGAACATGGTGGTCCCTGGTTATGCCCCGACGGTCAGCTATGACGAAGTCGGGGCGGCTCCAGGGCGTGGAACTGCGGCGCAATGTCCCTGTGTCAGCGGGCGAAGCGCTCAAACTCCCGTATCACTTGCACGTACGTGTCACGCTTGAACGGCACGACAAGATCGGCCAGATCGCCGATTTTTACCCAGCGCCAGTCGATGAATTCGGGCGCGTGCTGGCCGCCGGCCGGCGCGGTGATGTTGATCTCGCGTTCCTCGCCCGTGAAGCGCAAGGCGAACCACTTCTGCTTCTGCCCGCGGTACTTGCCGCCCCAGGCCTGGCCGACGATGTCGCGCGGGATGTCGTAGGTCAGCCACTCCGCGATCTCTCCGAGCTTCTCGACCGACCGCATGTTGGTCTCCTCGTAGAGCTCGCGCAGCGCCGCCTTGTAAGGATCCTCGTCCTCGTCGATGCCACCCTGCGGCATCTGCCAGACATGGGTGGCGTCGACATGCTCGGGCCCGCCGGCGCGGCGGCCGACGAAGACGAGCCCGGCGCGGTTGAACACCATCATGCCCGCGCAAGGGCGGTAGGGGAGGGATTCGAAGGGGGGCATGACAAACTCGTCCCGGACGCGGTGCAGCGCGTAAGCGATGCACCGCAGAGCCGGGACCGTCAAGAATTCCGCGGTTGGAAGATTCCGGGTCTGCAGCGTCATTGCATGCCGCGCTGCGGACGGGAAAGGAAGCGTCAACTCGACTTCGCCTTGTTCGCCACCATGCTGATGGGAACCAGCACGAAGCCGCGGCTTTCCACCTTCTTCGCCCATTCGGCGATGCGGGCGATGGTCGCCGGCTGGCCGGTGGCGAGGCCAACGGCGGAGCCGTTCTCGCGCGCGGCGAGCTCGAGCCGCGCCAGCGCGCGGTCGACCTCCGCCGCCACCGGTACGGCGTCGAGCACGACGTCGGTGCGGGCGAATGGCAAGTTGGCGCTGCCGGCGATCTGCCCCGCCACGCTGCGCGAGGAGCCGCCGTCGTCCACATAGATCAGGCCGCGCTTGGAGGTTTCGCGCAGCACCGGCGCGAGCGACTGCTCGGACGCGGTGAAGCGCGAGCCCATGAAGCTCAGCACGCCGACATAGCCCTGAAAGCGGCTCATCAGCCAGTGCAGCCGGTCCACGTTCTGCTCGCCCGAGAGCGAGGTGAGCAGCGTCTGCGGCCCCGGATCGTTGTCGGGATAGTCGAACGGCTCCATCGGCACCTGCAGCAGCACCTCGCGGTTCGCGCCGCGCGCCTGGGCGGCGAGCCGCTCCAGATCGGCGGCGTAGGGCGCGAGCGCGAAGGTCATGCTCGGCGGCAGGTTGGCGAAGGCCTCGGCGGTGCCGGCGGCGCTGATACCCATGCTGCCGATGATGACGGCGATGCGCGGGAAGTCCTTGCGGGCGGTCGGGATTTCGCGCGGCCTGGCGTAGCGCAGGGACGCACGGGCCCCGTCGGGCCCGACTTTGGGGATGGCGCCGTGGCGCGTCGGCTCGAGCAGCTTCGGATCGGCGGCCGCGCGCGGCGCGCGGGCGGCGGCGTTGCCGGCACCGGCAGCCTCCGGCGCCGGACTGCCGCCGCTGCCGGGGATGACGACCTCCTCGCGCTTGCCGCTGGAGCCGTCGATGATGGTGACGGTCTTGGCCCCCGCCGGCGGGGCCGCGGCCGCCGCATTAGCGGGCTTGCCCTTTTCCAGGACGACATTGGCGGCCGGGCCGTCATAGTGGCGGCTGCCGTCGGAACCGCCACTCTTGTCGTCGCCGGCCGTCGGCAGCTTGGTTGCCACCACGACCACCGGCTCGCCGCCGAGCGGATCGTTGACCAGCGCAGCCCATGCCACGACGACGAGGCCGGACAGGCCAAGCAGGCCGGCCAGCAGTTGCGGGGGCGACAGCGGCACCTTTTGCATCAGGGCCTGCAGCCGGGTCTTGGCCTTGGCGGCCTGACCGAGCGGCGCGTTCAGCTCATCCGGGGCCACGGGCTAAGTCCTGGCGAATCATCGCGCCAGTCTAGCACTTCCCCTCTCCCCGCTTGCGGGGAGAGGGTGGCGAGCAGCGTAGCTGC
>JBKBRE010000016.1:0-66053 GCA_046292265.1 Pseudolabrys sp.
CTCGATGACCTTCGGCATCAGGTAGTCCTGCGCGAAGCCGCGCGCGGTGTCGCGCACCATGCGCTCGTCCTCGGTCAGCTCGAACTCGATGCCGAGCGGATCCTCCCACTGGAAATCCTTGCCCTTGAGCATGGCGGGCTTGGCGGCGCGCGTCTCGGCCGGCTGCGACATGGGAACCTCCTGCAGGATCGCTTGCGGCTGGATTATAGAGGCTTGCGTGGGGCGACAAGAGCGGGGTTTTGGCGAGGTGACGAGAGAGCCAACGCTTCGCCGCCCGTGTTGTTTGGCGGGCGCCGGGTACGCCCTCATTCCCCTGCCCCTCTGCAAACGAGGGGGACGGCGCGCCGAGTGGCGCTGCCGGTCTTCAGTAAAGCCGCGCCCCATCGCTGGGACGCGGGCGCCTCTCGGCGCGCCGTGGCGGCGATTTGTGTCCCGGGGGGCCGCACTTCCGGGCGGCATGACCGGAGTGTCGCTCCCAAGGGAGAGACACCCCATCCGGACGGCTCCCGCCGCCCTTCGTCGTCCGCCAGCGTCCAGCCATTCAAGGCAGCCGGTCTTAGTGCCGGCGGACGGCTGGCCCGGGCCTCCCGAGCGCAGGGTTACAAGCCCCGCCCGCGGGCGCCGCATCCGATCCTGCCGCCGGCATGTCTCGCGACGACACCCCTCCAGCGGACCGGACAAGGGGAGTTAGTCATATTGTGGGATTATAGTCAATAGCCTCGGCGGGCCTTTGTGAGCCGTCACCCTGAGGTGCGAGCCGCCTCTCGCGGCGAGCCATCGCAAGTCGGCTGTAGCCGGCTTGCGCACCTTTCCAATCGGGACGTAACCCCACCCCCGGCGCTGACGCGCCGGACCCTCCCCTTTCAGGGGAGGGATAATTCACACCGGCTCGGTGCCGTTCTCGCGCAGCACGTCGCCGGCGAGATAGAGCGAGCCGGTGATCAGGATGCGCGGGGCGGGCTTGAGCGCGAGCTTGCGCGCGGCGTCGAGCGCTTCGCTCAGATTGTCGCGGCTGGTGGCGGACAGGCCGATGCCGCGCGCGCAGTCGGCGACGGCTTCGGCGGTCATGGCCTTCTCGGCGCCCGCCACCGGCACGGCGATCATGCGTCGCGCCAGCCCGGTGAAATTGCGCAGGAAGCCTTCGCAGTCCTTGCTGGCCAGCATGCCGACGATCAGCACCAGCGGGCGCGACACGCGCTCCTCCAGATCGGCGAGCGCGGCGGCGACCGCGCGGCCGCCGTCCGGATTGTGGCCGCCGTCGAGCCAGACCTCGCTGCCTTCGGGCGCGAGATCGACCAGCTTCCCTTGCGACAGGCGATGCAGCCGCGCCGGCCATTCCGCCTTCACCATGCCGGCCTCGTAAGCCGCCGGCGGAATCCTGAACGTGCCGATGGCGCGCAGCGTGGCGATGGCGAGCCCCGCGTTCTCGAACTGATGGCGGCCGTAGAGCCGCGGCGCGGGAAGATCGAGCAGGCCGGCGTCGTCCTGATAGACCAGGCGGCCGCGCTCTTCCGTGGCGGTGAAATGCTCGCCGGCGACCTTGAGCGGCGCCTTCAGCCGCGCGGCCTGCCGCTCGATCACGGCGAGCGCCTCGCGCGACTGCGCGGCGATGATCGCCGGCACATTTCGCTTGAGGATGCCGGCCTTCTCGCCGGCGATGATGTCGAGCGTGGGCCCGAGGAAATCGGTGTGGTCGATGGAGATGCGCGTGATGACGCTGGCGAGCGGCGCCTCGATGACATTGGTGGCGTCGAGCCGGCCGCCGAGTCCGACCTCCAGCAGCAGCACGTCGGCTTCATGGCGCGAGAACAGGAGCATGCCGGCGGCGGTGGTGATCTCGAACACGGTGATCGGCTCGCCCGCATTGGCGCGCTCGCATTCTTCCATCACGGCGGCGAGCTCTTCGTCGGAGACGAGCGTGCCGGCGAGACGGAAGCGTTCGTTGAAGCGCACCAGATGCGGCGAGGTGTAGACGTGCACGCGCAAGCCCGCGGCTTCCAGGATTGCGCGCAGGAAGGCGACGGTGGAACCCTTGCCATTGGTGCCGGCGACGTGGATTACCGGCGGCAGCTTCTTTTCGGGATGCGCAAGCGCGGCGAGCAGCCGCTGCACGCGATCGAGCGAGAGATCGATGCGCTTGGGATGCAGCGCGGTTAGCCGCGCGAGGATGGAGTCGACGTGGGTCATCTGAATTTGTTTGTCATCGCCGGGCCGCCGCGTAGCGGCGTGACCCGGTGATTCCGATAAAATTGCACGGTCTTGCCTGCCTAAGCGAGATGGCCGGGTCAAGCCCGGCCATGACAAGCACCTAAGCGTGCGCGGGCGTCGGCAGTTGCGGCTGGCCGCGCGGCGCCGCCGGCGCCTTGGTGAGCACGCGGCACAGATCCGCCAGCGTGGGCCGCAGCTTGTGGCGATGCACGACCATGTCGACCATGCCGTGCTCGGCCAAGTATTCGGCGCGCTGGAACCCTTCCGGCAGCTTCTCGCGGATGGTCTGCTCGATGACGCGCGGGCCGGCGAAGCCGATCAGCGCGCCGGGCTCGGCGATGTGCACGTCGCCGAGCATCGCGTAGGACGCGGTGACGCCGCCGGTGGTCGGGTTGGTGAGCACGACGATGTAGGGCTTCTTCGCCTCGCGCAGCATCTGCACGCCGACCGTGGTGCGCGGCAATTGCATGAGCGAGAGGATGCCCTCCTGCATGCGCGCGCCGCCGGAGGCGGCGAACATGATGAAGGGCGTCTGCCGCTTCACCGCCGTCTCCAGGCCGGTGATGACCGCCTCGCCGGCGGCCATGCCGAGCGAGCCGCCCATGAAATCGAAATCCTGCACGCCGATGGTCACCATCAGGCCGTCGAGCCGGCCGATGCCGACCTTCACCGCGTCCTGCAACCCGGTCTTGATGCGCGCGTCCTTCAGGCGGTCGGCATAGCGGCGCTCGTCGCGGAACTTGAGCGGATCGATCTGCACCTCGGGCAGCGCGATGTCCTCGTACTCGCCGCCGTCGAACATGGTCTTCAGGCGCTGCACCGCGCTGATGCGCATGTGATAGCCGGACGACGGAATGACGAACTGGTTGGCCTCGACGTCCTTGTAGAAGACGAGCTGGCCGGTCTCCGGGCATTTGATCCAGAGGTTTTCCGGCGTCTCGCGGCGCAGGAAGCTGCGAATCTTCGGCCGGACGACGTTGGAGATCCAGTTCATGACGGTCCTTGGCGGTCCCTGAGTCCTGTCCGCCTCGATATAGCGCAGGATTGGGGCGGGATATAGCCGCCCCGGACCGGCCGGCGCTCGGGTCGTTGCCGGAAACCTTAACTGCGCGCGGCCTTGCGCGGCCGCCCTTTGGCGGTGCGGCGGGCGATCTCGCGCGTCGAGGGCATGCGCTTGTCGAGCGCCTGCTCGTTGCGGGCGAGGTTCTCGATGATGGCGAGCAGCACACCGCGGGTCTTGGCGATGTCGGCGGGCGCGACGCGCGCGGCGGCGATGCTGTTGACCTCCTCGGCCAGCGGCACCAGCCGCGTCTTGAGCGCGCGGCCCCTGGCGGTGAGGAAGACGTAGACCTTCTTGCGGTCGTTGCCGACGCGGCGGCGCGTGACATAGCCGAGCCGCTCCATGGACTTCACCGCCGAGAACGTGGTCGGCTCCATGACGCCGGCCTGCTCGCTCAGTTCGCGCTGGGTGAGGCCGTCGCCTTCCCAGAGGACGCGCAGGAAGCTCCAGTGGCCAAACGAGACGCCGTGCTCGGCCAGCCGCATGCTGAGCGCGCGCACCAGGGCACGGGTGGCGTCCTTGACCAGATGCGCGAGCCGGTCCTCGGGCACCGCCTCGCGCCAGTGCCGCAGAATGGTTTGCGTCGTCGTCGGGTCGCTCATGGCACGGCGACCTGATGGCTGAGCGACACCTCGCCGCCCTCGCGCGCCGAGTGCAGCATGGCGAGGCAGACCTCCAGCGTGGCGGTCGCCCAGGGGCCGCCGTGCAGCGGCGCGCGGCCGTTCACGACCGCATCGTAGAGCTCGTCGATGACCTCGGCGCGCGGCACGGCGGGCAGCGGCAGCGCGTCGAGCCGCGCGCCGGAGTCGTCATAGATGACGACGCCGTTCGGCAGCGGCCGCAGGTCCGCGCGCTCGCAGGAGACGATCACGGTGCCGAAATGCTGGTGCGCCAGTTCTTGCGGGGGCGGCGGTGTCCAGTTCGCGCCGCCGTAGTTGCGGGACGCCTTGAAGGCCGCCTCTTCCGCCGCATCGGCGAAGCGGTGGCGCTCGCGGCGCGGGTTGGCGGGCTTGGCCTGACCCATCTCGCCGATCCAGCCCTGGAATTCGTCGGAGTCGAAATGACCGTAGCCGCTGTAGGTGAGCGAGGCGAAGGCGCCGTCCTCGAACGTCATGAGCGCGGAATAGGCGCCTTCGGTCGGCCGCGCCGCGTCCCAGCGGCCCGCCTGCGCACGCACGCTCCTGACGCGGCCGCCGCCGAGTAGGCGCACGATGTCCACCTGATGCGGCGCCTGGTTGAACAGCGCGCCGCCGCCTTGCGCGGTGTCGAGTTCCTCCGGGCGCCGCGCGCGGTGGAGGAAGTCGGTGTAGTTGAGCGCGGCGATCATGCGCACGCGGCCGAATGCGCCGCTGTCGATCAGCGCGCGTGCGCGCAGGATCGGCGCGTCGAAGGAATGGCTGTGGCCGACGACGAGATGCACGCCCGCCGCGCGCGCGGCCTGCGTCACCGCGGCGGCGTCCGCGAGCGTCAGCGCGATCGGCTTCTCGACCAGGATGTGCTTGGCGTGCCGGGCGGCGAGCGCCGCGTGCGCGGCGTGATGCTGGTGCGGCGTCGCGACGTAAACGACCTCGACGTCCGGATCGGCGCAGAGCGCGGCGACGTCGTCATAGGTGCGGCCGCCGAAATCCTTCTCGAAGCGCGTGCGCGCCTCCTCGCGCGGATCGGCGGCGGCGAAGAGCTTGACGCGCGGATCGCCGGCCAGCGTCGGCAGCATGAGCGTGAAGGCACGGCCGAGGCCTACCACGCCGAGGCGTAACCTGCGGCTTTCACTCGCGTTTTGCGGGCTCGACAAGATCGCGGCCTTTCACTAGTCTTATTCTTAGATATCTAAGAAAAGCACGCGGCGCACGATTTGACCAGCCGCGGCAGGGAGAAAGCGCCATGACCCCGGAAGACAACGATCTCATGTGCCGTGTCGTGGGCGACGCCCCGATGGGCCAGATCATGCGCCGGCACTGGATCGCCGCCTGTCTTTCGGAGGAAGTGGCCGAGGCCGACGGCGCGCCGCTGCGCGTGCGGCTGCTGGGCGAGAACCTCGTCGTGTTCCGCGACTCCAAGGGCCGCCTCGGCGTGCTGGACGAGTACTGCTCGCACCGCCGCGCCTCGCTGGTCTTCGCGCGCAACGAGGAGTGCGGCCTGCGCTGCCTCTATCACGGCTGGAAGTTCGACGTGGACGGCAACGTCGTGGACATGGCCTCCGAGCCGGTCGGCAGCGTGGACCCGTCGCGCGTGAAGCAGAAGTCCTATCCGGCGCGCGAATGGGGCGGCTTCGTGTGGACCTACATGGGCCCGGCGCAGGAGATGCGCGAGTTCGAGCCGCCGGCCTTCGCGCCGAACGCCCACGTGCGCGTCAGCGCGACCAAGGTGCGCGTGAAGTGCAACTGGGCACAGATCCTCGAGGGCCAGATCGACTCGGCGCATTCGTCGAGCCTGCATTCGTCCGACATGGTGCCGGCGCCGGTGGACGGCGCCAAGGCGACCGACGTGAACTGGCTGCGCCCCTCGACCGACAAGGCGCCGCGCTTCCAGATCGAGCGCACCTCCTACGGCTTCCGCTACGCCGCGATCCGCAGGCCGATCCACAACGAGGCGACGCACGATTACATCCGCACCACGGTCTACATCGCGCCCTACACCGCGTTGATCCCGCCCAACAACGTGCACAACGTCGCCACGCTGCTGACGCCGGAGGACGACGAGAACACCATCTTCTACTTCATCGCCTGGAACGGCGCCGACAAGCCGGGCGTGCCGCCCGACGTCTGGCGCAAGTTCAACAAGCTGGAATGGGGCGTGGACGTGGACAAGGATTTCAACGGCATCCGCAACGCCGCCAACCTCTACGGCCAGGACCGCGCGCTGATGAAGGAGGGCAACTTCACCGGCATCGCCGGCATCCCGAACCAGGACATCGCGATGTGGGAATCGATGGGCCCGATCGGCGACCGTTCGGCCGAGCGGCTCGGCGCCAGCGACGTCGCGGTCGCCGCCTTCCGCCGCCTGATGGTGGAAGCCGCGCGCGCCATGCGCGACTCAGGCACGGCCATCGGCGCCGAAGCGACCATTCCGCACGCCTCCATCAGCTCGTTCGAGGGCGTCGTGCCCAAGACCACGAACTGGCGCACGCTCGGCGGCGGAAGCGAAACGAAACCCGAGCGCGCCGCATAAAAAGCGCGCGCGGGCGATAATCATAATAACCACAAGGGGAGGAAACTGATGAAGGCGAAGATGATCGCGGGTGCGCTCGCACTCGCAACGCTCGCCGGCGCCGTGCAGACGGCCGCCGCCGAGGACACCGTGAAGCTGGCGGTCGGCCAGCGCGGCAACTGGGACACCTCGGTGTCGGAGATCGGCCAGCGCGCCGGCATTTTCAAGAAGCACGGCCTCGTGCTCGAGATGGTCTACACGCAGGGCGCCGGCGAGACGCAGCAAGCGGTGATTTCCGGCAGCGTGGACATCGGCATCGCGGCCGGCGTCATGGGCGTGATGAGCGCCTTTTCCAAGGGCGCGCCGGTGCGCGTGATCAGCGCCGAGACGACCGGCGCCGGCGATCTCTACTGGTACGTCAAGGCGGATTCGCCGATCAAGTCGCTCAAGGACACCAACGGCAAAACGCTGGCCTATTCGACCAACGGCTCCTCGACGCACGGCGTGGTCACCGCTTTCATCAAGGAGAATAACCTGACCGCCAAGCCGACCGCGATGGGCGGCCCGGCGGCGAACATCACTGCGGTGATGTCCGGCCAGATCGACGTCGGCTGGGCGGCACCGCCGTTCGGGCTCGACCAGCTCGACAAGGGCGACATCCTCGTCATCGCCACCGGCAACGACGCCAAGGCCTTCAACGGCCAGACCGTGCGGCTCAACATCGTCAACGCCAACTACCTCAAGACGCACAAGGATGTGGTGAACCGCTACATGAAGGCGTACCGCGAGACGGTCGCCTTCATGTACAACGACCCCAAGGGGCTGCAGATCTATTCCGAGTGGCTGAAGATCAGCCTCGAGAAGGCCAAACGCACGCGCGACGATTTCTTCAAGCCGCCGGCGATCGATCCGGACAAGATCGTCGGCCTCGAGACCATCGTGAAGGACGCAGTGGCGCTGAAGTTCACGGCGACCGAACTGACCAAGGAGCAGCTCGCCGAGCTGATCCAGATTCCGCCGCGGTAAGGTGAACCTTGCTCCGCTCATTCCCGCGCAAGCGGGAGTGAGCGGACACGCTGCTCATTGGACTACTTCGCGGCGCGCACGCCCTGCGCCAGTTCGGCGACCAGATCGCTGACCGCCTTCACCGTACCGGCGGTCGCCCTGCCCTCTTTATCCAGGCTGACGCGCAGCGCATCCACCAGCGCCGAGCCGACCACGACGCCGTCGGCGCCGCCGGCGATCGCGCGCGCCTGCTCGGCCGTGCGCACGCCGAAGCCGACCGCCACCGGCAGCTTCGTGTGGCGCTTGATGCGCGTGACGGCCGATGAAACCTTGCCGGCGTCGGGCGCGGCCGCGCCGGTGATGCCGGTGATGGAGACGTAGTAGACGAAGCCCGAGGTATTGGTGAGCACGACCGGCAGCCGCTTGTCGTCGGTCGTGGGCGTGGCGAGGCGGATGAAGTTGAGGCCGGCCTTCAGCGCCGGCAGGCACAGCTCCTCGTCCTCCTCCGGCGGCAGGTCGACGACGATGAGGCCGTCCACGCCGGCCGCCCTGGCGTCGGCGAGGAACTTGTCGACGCCGTAGATGTAGATCGGGTTGTAGTAGCCCATCAGCACGATGGGCGTGGCGTCGTCGCCTTTGCGGAATTCGCGCACCAGATCGAGCGTTTTTGTCATTCGCGCGCCCGCCTTGAGCGCGCGCAGGCCGGCGGCCTGGATCGCCGGGCCGTCGGCCATCGGATCGGTGAACGGCATGCCGAGCTCGATCACGTCGGCGCCGGCTTTCGGCAGCGCCTTGACGATGGCGAGCGAGGTGTCGTGGTCGGGATCGCCCGCCATGACGAAGGTCACCAGCGCGGCGCGGCCTTCCGTCTTCAGCGCAGCGAAGCGTTTCTCGATGCGGGTGGTCATACGTTGCTCCGCGTGTGCGCCGTCACCCTGAGGTGCTTGCGCGTAGCGCAAGCCTCGAAGGGTGATCGGCCGTCATCCTTCGAGACGCGCAAGTGCGCGCACCTCAGGATGACGGAGAGAGGCTCGCGCTCACTGCGCGAGCGACCCCTCCTCGATGGGGAGAGGTGAACACGCGGAGCCGTCATTGCCCCTTTTCCTCCAGCCACGCTTCCACGCTGGCGAGGTCCTTGTCGCCGCGGCCGGAGAGGTTGACCACCATCAGGTGATCCTTCGGCTTCTGCGCGGCGAGCTCGGGCACCCTGGCGAGTGCGTGCGCCGACTCGAGCGCCGGGATGATGCCCTCGAGCTTCGAGCAGAGCTGGAACGCCGCCACCGCCTCGTCGTCGGTGGCGGAGAGGAATTGGACGCGGCCCATGTCGTTGAGCCAGGCGTGCTCGGGACCGATGCCGGGATAATCGAGGCCGGCCGAGATGGAATGCGCTTCCATGATCTGGCCGTCGGAATCCATCAGCAGGTAGGTGCGGTTGCCGTGCAGCACGCCGGGGCGGCCGCCAGCGATCGAGGCGGCATGCAGCTTGTCGAGACCGTGGCCGGCCGCTTCGACGCCGTAGATCTCGACGCCCGGATCGTCGAGGAAGGGATGGAAGAGCCCCATCGCGTTGGAGCCGCCGCCGATGCAGGCGATGAGCGAGTCGGGAAGCCGGCCTTCGGCCGCCATCATCTGCTCGCGCGTTTCGCGCCCGATGATCGACTGGAAGTCGCGCACCATTGCCGGATAAGGATGCGGGCCGGCCACCGTGCCGATGCAGTAGAACGTGTCGGTGACGTTGGTGACCCAGTCGCGCAGGGCCTCGTTCATCGCGTCCTTGAGCGTCTTGGCGCCGGACTGCACCGGGCGCACTTCGGCGCCGAGGATCTTCATGCGCAGCACGTTCGGCTTCTGCCGCTCGACGTCGACCGCGCCCATGTAGACGATGCAGGGCAGGCCGAACTTGGCGCAGAGCGTGGCGGTGGCGACGCCGTGCATGCCGGCGCCGGTCTCGGCGATCACGCGCTTCTTGCCCATGCGCAAGGCCAGCATGATCTGGCCGAGCACGTTGTTCACCTTGTGCGCGCCGGTGTGGTTGAGCTCCTCGCGCTTGAAGTAGATCTTGGCGCCGCCGCAATGCTTCGTCAGCCGCTCGGCGTAATAGAGCGGCGACGGCCGGCCGACATAATGCGCGAGATGGTGGTCCATCTCCTTCTGGAATTTCGGATCGGCCTTGGCCTCGCCGTAGGCCTTCTCGAGATCGAGGATCAGCGGCATCAGCGTCTCGGCGACGAAGCGGCCGCCGTAGATGCCGAAGTGCCCGCGCTCGTCGGGTCCGGTGCGGAACGAATTGGGTTTCTGCACGCTCATGCGAATGGGTCCTTCACTTGACCGTGCTGGGTATGATCGATGCATCTCCAAGCTGGAGAGGCGCAGCGGAAAGCGCGGCATCCGCGGCACGCGCGGCGCGGATGAAGACGCGGATCTTGTCGGGATCCTTGACGCCGGGCGTGCGCTCGACGCCGGAGGACACGTCGACGCCGGGGGCGCGCGTGATGCGCAGCGCTTCCGCCACGTTCGACGCATCGAGCCCGCCGGAGAGCATGAAGGGCACGCCGCAGTCGATGCCGCGCAGCAGCGTCCAGTCGAACGTCTTGCCGAGGCCGCCCGGCCGGGTGGCCGTTTCCGGCGCGCGCGCGTCGAAGATCAGCCGGTCGGCGACGCGGGCGTAGAGGCGGATCGGCGACAGGTCGGCGCGCGAGGCGATCGGCAGCGCCTTCATCACCGGCAGCCCGAAGCGCGAGCGCACCACGGCGACGCGCTCCGGCGTCTCTGTGCCGTGCAACTGGAGCATGTCGGGTTTGAGCGCCTCGACGATGTCGAACAGGGTCTGGTCGCTGGCGTTGACGGTGAGCGCCACCTTGCCGGCGCGCCCGTGCACCCGCTGGCTCAGCGTGCGGGCAAGCTCCAGCCCGATATTGCGCGGGCTCGGCGCGAAGAACACGAAGCCGAGCATGTCGGCGCCGGATTCCACCGCGACATCAAGCGCTTCCGGGGTCCGCAGCCCGCAGATTTTGATCGTCAATGCCATGGGGGCGGGTTCTAGCGGTTTATCCGCCCGACCGCAAAGCGGCAGCCCGGCTCAGGGCGTCGGCGGCGGCACGGCCGGCAGGACGGCCGGCTCGCGCGCCGGGGCGGCGGCCGGCTCGGCGGCGAAGCGGCGCCGGATGGCGTCGAGCTCCTGGTGCAGCGCGCGCACGTCGGCGTCGAGCTGGCGCGCGGCGCGCCGCCACTTGCTCTGGCGCAGCCAGGCCGCGACCCCGCCGATGACGACCCCGAGAATGACCAGCACGAAGATCAACATGAACAACGGCACCGTCGCCGCATAGGCCGGGCTCGCCGACGAGAACGGGTCGAACGAGACGGTGACCGCCTGCCGGTTGGCGACCGCGAAGGCGACGATGACGATCGCCAGCGGCACAACGATGACGGCGGTGACGATCTTGCGGAACATGAGGGCCTCGTCATGCCCGGCCCTAGGCCGGTAATCCACGGCTTACTTGCCGTGGACTCTAAAGACGTGGATGGCACGCGCAACTCGGCCTGTCCGAGTTGCGCAACTATTCAATATCGCAAGTCGGCTAGACCCGACTTGCGGTGACAAGCCCGGCCATGACGTCGCATACGGTGCATTTCGAAACCGTCTCAGTCCGGCTGCGCCGTCCCGTCCGCCTTGTTCAGGCGCTCGCGCATTTCCTTGCCGGTCTTGAAGAACGGGACCGACTTCTGGTCGACCTTGACGTGCGCGCCGGTGCGCGGATTGCGCCCCGTGCGGGCCGGCCGGTGCTTGACCGAGAACGCGCCGAAGCCGCGCAGCTCGACGCGGTCGCCCTTGGCCATGGCGGCGGTGATCTCGCCGAGGATGGCGTTGACGATGTTCTCGACGTCGCGCTGATAGAGATGCGGGTTCTGGGCGGCGATGCGCTGGACCAGCTCGGACTTGATCATGAGGCGCCGCCTTGCTCGGTCGGACAGTTCAGTTGGGGAACTGAGGGTGCCAAAGGGCTAAGAGCCCGTCAAGATTGAGTCTTTCGATCGCCTCGGCGCCGCCCCAAGCCTGAATCTGGCGTGAGACCGCCGACAGGCCGACCGCGTCGAAGGTCCAGGCCGCCAGGTGGATGAAGGACAGCTCGCTGAACCGCGGCTGCAGCGAATAATCGCGCACCGGCGTGCTGGCCGGCACGTTCTTGACTTTTTCGAGCCAGGCGCGTGCGGCCTTTTCGTTGCCGAGGGCGTCGACGAGCTTGAGCGACATCGCCTGCCGGCCGGTGAACACGCGGCCGTCCGACACCTGGGCCAGCGTGGCGTCGTCCATGGCGCGGTGCTCCTTCACCAGATTCTTGAACCAGGCGTAGGTGTCGAGCACGATCGACTCGATGGCCGCCCGGGCTTCCGGACTGGTCGGCTCGAAGCCCGACGGCGCCGCCTTCAGCGGCGTGGACTTGACGGACTCGACCTGGATTCCGATGGTTTTGAGCACGTCGGTGAAGTTCGGGTACTGGAACAATACGCCGATCGAGCCCACCAGCGAGGTGTCCTGCGCCACGATGTGCTCGGCCGAGAGCGCGGCGATATAGGCGCCGGAGGCGGCGAGCCCGTCCACCACGACCACCAGGGGCTTCTTCGCCCGCAGCTCCCGCAGCGCGTCGTAGAGCTGCTCGGAGCCGGCGGTGGTGCCGCCGGGGCTGTCGATGTGCACGATCACCGCGCGGGCGCGCGAGCGCGCCAGCCGGTCGAGCGCCTCGACGCGATCCTGGTTGTTGCGGATGAGACCCTGGATCTTCACCCGCGCGACGTAGCTCGGGGAGGCTGTGATGCGCGTGCCGGGTATCAGCACCAGCGCGGCGCCGACGACGGCGACGAGCGCGATCAGCACCGCGCAGACGCGCCAGAAGGTGAGCTTGCGCCGCATGCGGCGGCGGTCGACGATGGCATCGGCATCGAGCGACATGGTTTTGTCCTCACTCAAGCATTCGACCCGTCACCGTGAGGCGGCCGCGCGTAGCGCGGCCCTCGAAAGGCGACGGCCTCGGCCGCATCCTTCGAGGCTCGGCCACGCACCTCAGGATGACGGGGCTGATTCAGACCCCGTTTCACCGGCTAATTTGGCATGTGGGCGCCAAAAAGAAAAACCCCCGGGCGAAATGCCCGGGGGTCATGTTCAGTTCCGGCCGCGAAAGGCCCGAAAGCTCAGTCTTCCGCCTTCTCGCTCTCGCGCTGCTTGAGGGCGGCGCCCAGGATGTCGCCCAGCGACGCGCCCGAGTCGGCCGAACCGTACTGCGCGAGCGCCTCCTTCTCCTCGGCCACTTCGAGGGCCTTGATGGAGACGCCGAGCTTGTGCGTCTTGCGGTCGAACTGGGTGACGCGGGCGTCCACCTTCTGACCGACCGAGAAGCGCTCGGGGCGCTGCTCGCCGCGGTCGCGCGCGAGATCGGCGCGCTTGATGAAGGCCGCCAGGTCGGTGCCGACGATCTTGACGTCGATGCCGGCTTCCTTGACGTCGGTGACCTCGCAGGTGACCACCGAGCCCTTTTTGAGTTCGCTGGCCGCGCCCTGCGACATCGGATCGCCGGCAAGCTGCTTGATGCCGAGCGAGATGCGCTCCTTCTCGACGTCGACGTCGAGAACCTGCGCCTTGACCATGTCGCCCTTCTTGTACTCGTCGATCACCTGCTCGCCCGGACGCTTCCAGTCGAGGTCGGAGAGGTGGACCATGCCGTCGACGTCGCCGTCGAGGCCGAGGAACAGGCCGAACTCGGTCTTGTTCTTGACCTCGCCTTCGACCACCGAGCCCGGCGGGTGCTTCTCGACGAAGAGCTCCCACGGATTGCGCATGGTCTGCTTGAGGCCGAGCGAGATGCGGCGCTTGACCGGATCGACCTCGAGGATCTGCACTTCGACTTCCTGCGAGGTGGAGACGATCTTGCCCGGGTGGACGTTCTTCTTGGTCCACGACATCTCGGACACGTGGATGAGGCCCTCGATGCCCGGCTCCAGCTCCACGAAGGCGCCGTAGTCGGTGATGTTGGTGACGCGGCCCTTGAAGCGCGCGCCGACCGGATACTTGGCCTCGATGCCCTGCCACGGATCCTCGAGCAGCTGCTTCATGCCGAGCGAGATACGGTGGGTCTCGTGGTTGATCTTGATGATCTTGACCTTCACCGACTGGCCGATGTTGAGCACCTCGGTCGGGTGATTGACGCGGCGCCACGCGATGTCGGTGACGTGCAGCAGGCCGTCGATGCCGCCGAGGTCGACGAACGCACCGTAGTCGGTGATGTTCTTGACCACGCCGTCGATGACCTGACCCTCTTCGAGGTTCTGCACCAGTTCCTGGCGCTGCTCGGCGCGGGTCTCTTCCAGAACGGTCCGGCGCGACACGACGATGTTGCCGCGGCGGCGATCCATCTTCAGGATCTGGAACTGCTGCGGCGCGTTCATCAGCGGGGTGACGTCGCGGATCGGACGGATGTCCACTTGGCTGCGCGGCAGGAAGGCCACGGCGCCGTCGAGATCGACGGTGAAGCCGCCCTTGACCTGGTTGAAGATGACGCCCTGGACCTTCTGCTGATCGTTGAAGGCCTTCTCCAGCTTGCCCCAGCTTTCCTCACGGCGCGCCTTGTCGCGCGACAGCACCGCTTCGCCTAGCGCGTTCTCGACGCGCTCGAGATAGACTTCGACCTCGTCGCCGACCTTGAGATCGGCCTGGCGGCCCGGCGCGGCGAACTCGCGCATCGCGACGCGGCCTTCCGTCTTGGCGCCGACGTCGATGACGGCCATGTCCTTCTCGATGCCGACGATCTTGCCCTTCACCACAGTCCCTTCCTGCGGGCTGCCCTGGGTGTAGGACTCTTCGAGCATCTTGGCGAAATCTTCACGCGTCGCGGTAGCTGTGGCCATGTAATCTCCTAAAAGCCGGCGCCGGCGGGTTTGAATGGCGTTCGCAAGCGCGTGCCGATGGCCTTGGCAATGCCAACGGCGGCCTCCGGGAATCCCGGATGGGCCGGCGCGAAGTCCGTGCTTGTCGAACGATTGAGCGGGTCGGGCGCCTAACGCAGAGGCTCGAGCGGGGCTTTGTCCTCCAACAGCGAGGGGCGGTCAGTCGCGCCCTCGGCCCGCTCGGTCGGCCTCGACGATGTCGATGGCGTCCCGGTTGGCGCGGATATAGCCAAAGCCCGGTGCAGCGGCAAGGTGAGTCTTGGCCGAGGGCGCGCCCTGCGCGTGGCCACCCCGGCGCTCAGGGCGCATCACGGTTCTTGGCCAGCGCCGCATTTTACTAAATTATACGTTTTTTCAATATCTTAGGTCGGCCGCGCGCGGCGGGCGCGCTCGACTAGGGCGATGGCGGAGGCGAGAGCGCCTTCGACGTCGAGCGCGGTCGTGTCGAGCAGATGCGCGTCGGCCGCCTGCTTCAAGGGCGCGGCGGCGCGGTTCATGTCGCGCTCGTCGCGCGCCCGGATGTCGGCGAGCACCGCGGCTTCGTCCACCGGCTTGCCGGCGGCGCGATACTCGAGCGCGCGGCGGCGCGCGCGCACCTCCGGCGTGGCGGTGACGAAGATCTTCACGTCGGCGTCCGGGCAGATGACGGTGCCGATGTCGCGCCCGTCGAGCACCGCGCCCGGCGGCTGCGCGGCGAAATCGCGCTGAAAGGCAAGCAGCGCCGCCCGCACTTCGGGAATCGCCGACACGACGGAAGCAGCCTCGCCGACCGCCGGACCTTTCAGCGCGGTCTCGTCGAAGCGCGTGGGATCGAGCGAGCGCGCGGCCGCCACCGCAGCGTCCTTGCTATCGGCGCGCGCGCCGGCGTCGATCAGAGCCTTGGCCACGGCGCGATAGAGCAGTCCGGTGTCGAGATGGCGCAGGCCGTAATGCGCGGCGAGCCGCTTGCCGAGCGTGCCCTTGCCGGAGGCCGCGGGTCCGTCGATGGCGATGATCATTGCAAGGCCCTCTTATCCCTCCCCCGCTCCGTCACTTCGCTTCGGCGAGCGGCCCACCCCTTTCAGGGGAGGGATAAAAGAAAGCTTGGCCACGCTCATGAAAAATCCGCGCCCAGCGAGCGCATCAGTTCGACGAAGCCCGGGAAGCTCGTCGCAATGAACGCGCTGTCGTCGATGCGCACCGGGTTCTCACTGGCGAGGCCCATAACCAGCGCCGACATGGCGATGCGGTGATCCATGTGGGTCTTCACTTCGCCGCCGCCGGCAACAGCGCCCTTGCCGTGCACAACGAGGTCGTCGCCCTCGATCTCGACCGCGACGCCATTGACGCGCAGCATGTCGGCGGTGGCTTCGAGACGGTCGCTCTCCTTCACGCGCAGTTCCTTCAGTCCGCGCATGCGCGTGGTGCCTTCGGCGAAAGCCGCGGCCACGCCCAGCACGAGGTACTCGTCGATCATGGCCGGCGCGCGCTCGGGCGGCACTTCGACGCCCTTGAGCGCCGACGTCGTCACGCGCAGGTCGGCGACCTCCTCACCGCCGTCGTCGCGTTTCTCCAGCACCTCGATGTTGGCGCCCATCTCGCGCAAGGTGGCGAACAGGCCGGTGCGCAGCGGATTGGTCATCACCGCCTCGAGCACGAGCTCCGAACCCGGCACGATCAGCGCCGCGACCAGCGGAAACGCCGCCGACGATGGATCGGCCGGCACCACGACTTTTGCCGGCTCCAGCTCGGGCTGGCCGACCAGCGTGATGCGGCGGCCATGCTCGCCGTGCGGCTTGCTCGTGACCTTGGCGCCGAAGTGCTTGAGCAGGCGTTCGGTGTGGTCGCGGGTGGCTTCGGCCTCGATCACGGTTGTTTCACCCGGTGCAGCCAATCCAGCCAGCAGCACCGCCGACTTCAGTTGCGCCGACGGCACCGGCGATTCGTACTCGATCGGGATCGGATCGGCCGCGCCTTGCAGCGTCAGCGGCAGCCGGCCGCCTTCCGCCTGCTCGATCACCCGTGCGCCCATCTTCTCCAGCGGATCGAGCACACGGCGCATCGGCCGTTTGCGCAAACTGGCGTCGCCATCGAAGGTGGCGGTGATCGGGCAGCCGGCGACCGCGCCGATCGCCAGCCGGCAGCCGGTGCCGGAATTGCCGAAATCGAGCGGGCCGGCGGGCTGGGCGAAGCCGCCGACGCCCACGCCATGCACGCGCCAGATACCATCGCCGCCGCGCTCCAGCCGGGCGCCGAGCGCGCGCATGGCGCCGGCGGTGTTGAGCACGTCCTCGCCTTCCAGGAGGCCAGCGACCGTGCTTTCGCCGACGGTCATCGCCGCCAGGATCAGGGCGCGGTGGGAGATCGACTTGTCGCCCGGCACACGGACGCGGCCCTTGAGCGGGCCGCCGCGGCGGGCTGTGAGCGGCGTTGAAGCGGCAGGGTTCACCGGCGGTATCCTTGAAAACCGCGCCCTCCTACCACGCTGGCGCGCAGAGCGTCATCCGGGCGCTTTAACCCTTTTGCCGGACTACCTGCGCTATTGACAGGGCGCTTCCAACTAGCCAAGTGAAGCACCGACTTAGCGACCTCCCCGAGGAACCTGGACTGTGGCCAAATCCGAGCTCGGCACCAAGCGCGTCTGTCCCGATACGGGCCGTAAATTCTACGACCTGAACAAGTCGCCCGTGGTCTCGCCCTATACCGGCAAGGTGGTGCCGATCGCGGCAGCGCCGGTGTCGCGCGCGCGCCCCGAGCAGGCCCGGCCCGCTGCGGAGGAGGCCGAGACCGTCGTGCCGGAAACGGCGGAGGCGGAATTCGTTTCGCTCGAGGACGCCGACGCCGAGCAGCAGGGCAAGAAGAGCGCGGCCACGCCCGCGACCGCCGCCGGCGAGGAGGAAGAAGACGTCGAGATGGACGAGAGCCTGGACGACGCCGCTTTTATCGAGGAAGAAGAGGAAGGCGACGCCGACGTGACCGACATCATCGGCGAGACCATCGAGAAGGAAGAGGAGACCTGAGGCTCTCCGCCGGCTAGTATCCGGCGCGATCCTTGGCCGTCCTTCCCGCGGACGGCGACGAATTCGAGATTGGGGCCATAGCTCAGCTGGGAGAGCGCCTGCATGGCATGCAGGAGGTCGGCGGTTCGATCCCGCCTGGCTCCACCAACCTTCGCGCAAAGCATATCCGCAGGCTCGGCTCCGCGAAGCGAGCGAAGGTTGCCCGTCGTAGCCCGAAGGGCGAAGACGGGCGAGATTATTCTTCCTAATGTACGATAGGTCCGACCCAAACTTTCCGGCCCGGTGGGCAGTAAGGGCGTGGCCGATGATGTATGTCTACCTCCTGCAGAGCATCGACTTCCCGAACGAGACTTATGTCGGGCTCACCGACGATCTGCGAGGGCGCCTGGCTGTTCACAACAGTGGCGGATCAAGGCACACGAGCAAGTTCAAGCCATGGCGGCTGATCACGTACCTAGCCTTTTCCAATCACGATAAGGCGGCCGCTTTTGAACGCTACGTGAAGTCGTCCTCGGGACGCGCTTTCGCGAACAAGCGCTTGAGGTAGCCGTGCCCACAAGAAAAGCCGTCCCCCCGGGGACGGCTTTTTTGTTTCCCGTCGGCGCCGTGACGGCGCGCCGGATCAATGCTGCGCCGACGCCTGCTTTTTCTTGAAAGCCGCCAGCGCGGCGCGCGACCAAACCGGCTCGTCCTCGCCGTTGCCCCAGGCGAAGGGGCGATAGAAATTGTGCACGCCGTAGCGCACGTTCTTCTTCATCTCGCGCGCCCAGATCGGGCTGACGTAGACGG
The DNA here is from genome assembly GCA_046292265.1 of Pseudolabrys sp. Lineage (GTDB taxonomy): Bacteria > Pseudomonadota > Alphaproteobacteria > Rhizobiales > Xanthobacteraceae > Pseudolabrys. The sequence goes on from JBKBRE010000016.1 coordinate 18,145, forward strand.
CGTGGTAGTGCGTCGAGGTGCCGACCGCCGGCTCATAGAGCTGGCCGTCGAGCGCCTGCTTGGCGATGCGGGTGGCGCGCGCCCATGAGCCGCGGTCGTAAATCGCCTTGCTCTTGCCGTCGCAGGCGAAGGTGAACTGGCACGACAGGTGGCGGTGGGCGTTCTGGTAGATCACGCCGCACACGTCGTTCGGATAGAACGGCGAGAACACGCGGTTGATCACGACCTGCGCCACCGCGATCTGGCCCTTCAGCGGCTCGCTGCGGGCTTCGAAATAGATGGCGTTCGCGAGGCACTTCTCCGCTTTCGCGCGCTCCTTGCCGTCGAGGTTGAGACGCTGCGCCGGCGACGGCGGCGGCACGCCCGGCGCGGGCGGCGGCAGAACCGCGAGCTTTTGCGGCAGCGAGATCTGGATCGCGGGCAGCGGCAAGGCTGGCGGCGGCATCATAGCGGCGTCGGCGCTGGCGAGCTGGATCGGCGCCGGCGCGGCGGCGGCCAAGGCCGGCGCGGTCATGGCGGACGACGTGGCCATGGCGAACTCGATGGCATCCTCGTAGCGCACGGCGGCCAGTTCGGCGACCGGCGAGGCCGCGGCGGGCTTCTTCGGCGCCGGCGCGGCTGACACAAGCGCGGCCTTCGGCGCGGCGGCGGGCTCGGTCACGACACGGTCGGGCAGCTTCGCAAGCGTGGGACGCGGCAGCGCCGGCGGATCGCGCGGGATGAGCACGGCGACCGAGGCCGGCCCTTCGTCGCCGGCGGTGAACGAGACGTTGCGGATGCCGCTGCGGATCGTGTCCGGCAGCTCGGCGATGCGCGAGCGGTTGGCGTGGATGTATTCGGCGGCGGCCTCGACCGTGCGCACGTTGAAAAGGTCGAGCGCGGCAATCGACAACGCGATGACCGCGAAGCCGATGCACACATACTGGCCGCCCTTGAAGAGGCGTTCCTCGATGGTCGGGCCGATGGGTTCGGGATCGATGCTGCGCTTCAGCACGTGACGCTCTCCGCATGTCATCGGACGAATGCATCGTTCGTCCGTTGCAGCGGATCATAAACTTGCTGAACGCGAAGAATCGGATTTTAAGAAATTTTTGACCGAAGTTGGCAAACGCACATGCTTAATTTAACCATGTACGACGGGCTTTTTAACGATTCCGGCCGGCCGCTTTTCACCGCATCGCATAACGCGCGACAGCCGCCTCGTCCCAGACCAGCCCGTTGCCGGGACGCTGCGGCACGACCGCGTTGCCGTCGCGGATGACGAGCGGCTCGCGCACCAGCACGTCGGCCCAGTCGACATATTCGAGATAATGGCAGGTCGGCGTGGCCGCGAGCAGGTGCGCGCTGACCTCGGGAAACAGGTGCGAAGACATCGGCACGCGTCCGGCTTCCGCGAGCGCGGCCGCGCGCAGCCAGCCGGTGACGCCGCCGATGCGTTCGAGGTCGGGCATCACGTAGTCGGGCGCCGCCTGAGCGAGCGCCGCTTTCATGCCCTCGGGCGTCGAGAAGTTCTCGCCGATCTGGATCGGCACTTTCAGCTCGCGCGCGAGCTTTGCCGCGCCTTCGTAGTCGTCGTGGCGGATCGGCTCTTCCAGCCAGTAGATGTTCTCGGCGTCGAGCGCGCGTCCGCGCGCCAGCGCCTCGTCAAGCGTGAGCACCTGGTTGTAATCGACCATCAGCGCCGCCTCGTCGCCGATGCGCTGGCGCACGGCGCGCGCCGCCGCGATGTCCTCGCTCAGCGTGGGATAGCCGAGCCTGAGCTTCACCGCGCGGAAACCGCCGATGTGCAGCAGTTTCTCGGCCTCGTCCGCGAGCGCGCCGAGGTCGCTCATCAGCCCGAGCCCGCAGCTGTTGTAGGCGGGAATGGCCTGCGGCTCGGCGCCGATCATGCGCGCGAGCGGCTGCCCGGCCGCGATCGCCAGCGCGTCCCAGCAGGCGACGTCGAAGCCGGCGAGCGCCATGCGCACGATGCCCTGCACGCCGATGAGCGTGAAGCGGCGCGCGAGCTTGGCGGCGAGCGCGGCGGGATCGGCCGCCTCGCCTTTGGTCTGCGCCTCGACCTCGCCGAGCAGGCTCATGATCGCGGGCGCCGCCGCCCGCAGGTAGCAAAACAGGTAAGCGCGGCCGGTGACGCCTTCTTCGGTCTCGACGTCGATCAGCAGCAGCGGCACCTGGCGGATGGCGCCCTGGCTGGTGCCGAGCACAAAGGTGCACGGCACTTCGACCGGACGGGCGCGGATCGCCCGGACCGTCAACGCGGGTAAAGCTGGCAGGTTTGGCATGGAGTCCCCCGGCAGGACGGCCACTATATGCGGTATTGGGGACGATTTCCCTGCGTTCTTGAAGCCTTAACCGCGGCCGCCCATATTAGGACAGTCGGACGGCGCCTTGCCGGCCGGCCGGGGCGCCGATGAGGGCCCTGACGTCAAAGTCGCTTCAAGCGAGGACTTTGAGACCATGTCACGAGTTCCGTCCCTTTCCAGCCCCTTCCTTTTGGGCTTCGACGAGATCGAGCGGCTGCTCGACCGCGTGACCAAGGGCTCCGAAGGCTATCCGCCCTACAACATCGAGCGGGTCGCGCGCGACGCGCAGAACCCCGAACGGCTGCGCATCACGCTGGCCGTCGCCGGCTTCACCCGCGACCAGCTCGACGTGTCGGTCGAGGAGAGCCAGTTGGTGATCCGCGGCCGCCAGCAGGACGACAAGAGCCGTCAATACCTCCACCGCGGCATCGCCGCGCGCCAGTTCCAGCGCACTTTCGTGCTGGCCGACGGCATGGAGGTGCTGGGCGCCGACCTGAAGAACGGGCTGCTCTCGATCGACCTGATCCGGCCGCAGCCGGAACGGATCGTGAAGACGATCTCGATCAGCGAGCAGGAATGACGAATTTGTGAAGCGAGGACTCGACCGCGACGAGCGTTGAACAAATAGGAGTCGAGGGCCATGACGAACGCAAAGTACACAGAATTACACACCGATCCGACCATCACGCAGGAAGCGCTGGCGCATCTCGGCGAGGGCAGCCTCGCCTATGTGAAGTCGATCCGCTCCGAGGACGTGGCCGAGCTGTTTCCGCAGGCGCCCGAGGTCGCGCCGGGCATCGAGCTGTTCGTGCTGCATGCGGCCGACGGCACGCCCATCATGCTCACCGACACGCGCGAGGCGGCGGTCGCCAACGCGTGGAGCCAGGAGCTCGAGACGGTCAGCGTGCACTGACACGCGATCAATCGTCCCCGTTCAGGCAGCCGATCCGCCCATGCCGATGTCATGCCCCGCGAAAGCGGGGCATCCAGTAACCACCGGCGCCGGCCTCTCAACTCGAAAATTGTGAGTACTGGATCGTCTGCTTGCGCGGACGATGACGGTCGAGTTGCAGGCGAGGCCTTTTGGCTTACGCCGCGCTCGAGGTCGGCGGCATCGACAGCACGGCGAAGATCGCGTCGGAGTCGCGTGATTCGCGCAGCCTGCGCGTGATCTCGGGGTCGCGCAGCAGACGCGCCACGCGCGCCAGCGCCTTCAGGTGATCGGCGCCGGCGGCTTCCGGCGCCAGCAGCAGGAACACAAGATCGACCGGCTGTCCGTCGAGCGCCTCGAAATCGATCGGCCGCTCCAATCGCGCGAACAGGCCGAACAGGCGGCCGAGCTTCGCCAGCTTGCCGTGCGGAATGGCGATGCCGTTGCCGACCCCGGTCGAGCCGAGCTTCTCACGCTGCAACAGGATTTCGAGAATCGCCTTCTCGTTCTGACCCGTCAGTTCGGCGGCACGCGCCGCGAGTTCCTGCAACGCCTGCTTCTTGTTGTTGACCTTGAGCGCCGGGAGAATCGCGTTCGGTGCGATGAGGTCGGTCAGCGTCATGGACATGGCCAATGATCGTAGCGGAGGGCGCGAATTGACAAGGGGGGTGTGGAAGGCGGCGGACCATAAGAGCGAGCGGGGGCCGCGTCAATGGTCACGCGGAATGCACAAAAACGGTGCAATCGCTGGCATGAAGTATTGCCGCCGCGAGTTCCGGCGCGATTTAGCGATGAATCGGGACGATTTTCGCCGCTCACGCGCGACCCTCGCTGTCGACTGCCGCACTTGTCGAATCAGCCGCCGCGGCGTGCCTGGTGATCCTTGCGCCGGCGCTTGTAGCGCCGCAGTCTTTTTTCGATCCGCAGCGCGGCCTGTTCGGCGCTGTCGTACGGATTCGCCGCGACGCCCTCGGCTTCGAGCAGCGCGCCTGAATCGAGATGCACGACGCAATCGGTTCGGAACGCGAAGCCGTCGCGGCCGACCGTGGCGTGCCCGCTGAAGCCGCCACGGAAGTATTTCGCGGTCGCTTCCTCGACCCGTTCTGTAATGCGCTGCTGCAACGTCTGGCCGACGCTGATGTTCCGGCCGGAAACACGCATTGGCATGCGAGACTCCTTGTACGCTTGAGCGGCGCGGCGCTTTTACCGCGCCAATTTCGCGGCTCGAGAATTCAGCGTGAAAACGCGCCGGAGGTCAATGCGTCCAAGGCGGTACTATGCCGCGCCCCGCGTCACACGGACGCGGCCTGCTTCTCGCGCCGGCGTTGGACCGATGAGGGAATGCGCATGGCTTCGCGATACTTGGCGACCGTGCGGCGCGCGATGTCGATGCCGGCGCCGTGCAGCTTCTCCACGATGGTATCGTCCGACAGCACGCCGTCCGCGGTTTCGGCGTCGATCAGCTGGCGGATGCGATGACGCACCGCTTCGGCCGAATGCGCCTCGCCGCCGTCGGCGGCGGCGATCGCCGAAGTGAAAAAGTATTTCAACTCGAAAATGCCGCGGCTGGTCGCCATGTACTTGTTGGCGGTGACGCGCGACACCGTCGACTCGTGCATGCCGATCGCATCGGCGACGGTCTTCAGATTGAGTGGACGCAGGTGCTGAACGCCGTTGGCGAAGAAGCCGTCCTGCTGGCGCACGATCTCGCTCGACACCTTCAGGATGGTCCTGGCGCGCTGGTCGAGCGCGCGCACCAGCCAGGTGGCGGTCTGCAGGCAGTCGGCGATGTAGCTCTTGTCCTTGTCGCTGCGGGTCGCCTTGCTGACCTGCGCGTAGTAGCGCTGGTTGATGAGCACTTTCGGCAGCGTGTCCGAATTGAGCTCCACCTGCCAGGTGCCGTCGGGCGCCGCGCGCACCAGCACGTCAGGCACGATCGGCTGCACCACCGTCGAGCCGAAGGCGAGGCCGGGCTTCGGGTTGAGGCTGCGGATCTCCGCGATCATTTCAGCCAGATCCTCGTCGTCCACGCCGCAGAGGCGGCGCAGCGCGGGCAGGTCGCGTTTGGCCAGCAGGTCGAGATGGGCGACCAGGGCCTGCATGGCCGGATCGAACCGATCGCGCTCTTTCAGCTGGAGCGCGAGGCATTCGGTGAGATTGCGCGCGCAGACGCCGGTCGGCTCGAAGCTCTGCAGGATCGCGAGCACGGCTTCGACCTCGCCGAGCGGCGCGCCGAGCTTGTCGGCGACGAGCGCGAGGTCGCCGGCGACGTAGCCGGCCTCGTCCACCATGTCGATCAGGTACTGGCCGATCATGCGGCGCGCGGGATCGGTGATCGCCAGCGCCATCTGCTCGGCGAGATGCGCCGTCAGCGTCGTCTCGGCCGAGACGAAGGCTTCGAGATTGTAGTCGCTGTTCTCTGCCCCGCCGGTGCCCGCGCCCGACCACTCCGAATAGGCTGGCGCCGGGGCCTCGGGCGCGGCCCGCGCCTCGCCGCCGTCGTCCGGAAACACGTTCTCGAGCTCGGTCCCGAGCCCCTGCTCCATCGCGCTGCGGCTGGTCTCCAGCTCGTCGCCGATCCAGTCGGCCGCTTCGCCGGCGGGCTCGCCCCCCTCGCCCGCATCGCCATCGCCGGACGGCTCGGCCGCGGCCGTCGTCGGACCGTCGTCGTCGCTGCTGCGCTCGAGCAGCGGGTTGCGCTCGAGTTCGCCCTCGACATAGGCCGCGAGATCGAGACTGGAGAGCTGCAGCAGCTTGATGGCCTGCATCAGCTGCGGCGTCATCACCAGCGCTTGCGTCTGGCGAAACTCCAGTCGTTGTGACAACGCCATTCGTGGTTTCCCGGCGGAAACTGGTCTGATTCTTGCTTGTTAGGCTACACCAGTCCCACCGACTTGGCGATATGTGATTCCGCACTGCGGGATTGCACAAATAATAGCCACGGCTTGACGCCAGCTTTTTAATTGTGCAGCGCAACCGGGGAGGAATCAAGCCCTTACAGCCGGAATTCCTCACCCAGGTAGAGCCGGCGGACGTCGGGGTTATTCACGATATCCTCCGCCCGCCCCTCCATCAGCACCGACCCCGAGTAGATGATGTAGGCGCGGTCGGTCAGGCCGAGCGTCTCGCGCACATTGTGGTCGGTGATCAGCACGCCGATGCCGCGGTTGGTCAGGTGGCGCACGAGCTGCTGGATGTCGCCGACGGCGATCGGGTCGATGCCGGCGAAGGGCTCGTCAAGCAGCATGTAGCTCGGGCGCGTGGCCAGCGCGCGCGCGATCTCGACGCGGCGGCGCTCGCCGCCCGAGAGCGCGATGGTCGGCGTCTTGCGCAGCCGCGCGATGTTGAACTCCTCGAGCAGCGCATTGAGGTCGGCGTCCCGCCGGCGGCGGTCGGGCTCGACCAGCTCCAGCACGGCGCGGATGTTTTCCTCGACGTTGAGGCCGCGGAAGATCGAGGCCTCCTGCGGCAGGTAGCCGATGCCGAGGCGGGCGCGCTGGTACATCGGCAGGCCGGTGACGTCGTAGCCGTCGAGCTCGATGCGGCCTTTGTCGGCCTGGATCAGGCCGGTGATCATGTAGAAGACGGTGGTCTTGCCGGCGCCGTTGGGACCGAGCAGGCCGACCGCCTCGCCCCGCCGCACATACAGAGTGACCCCGCGCACCACCATGCGCCCGCCGAAGCTCTTCTCGACGCCGTGCGCGGCGAGATAGGCGCGGGCCTGCTGCTGGGCGCGGCCGTCGCCGCGTGGCCGGGGCTGCTGCTGTGCGGCGAGGGTCGCTTGCTGCGCGCGCGCCTCGGCCGGCGACATGGGCCGCTGCGGACGGCTCGGCCGGCGCTGGAACAGCGAAAGAATGTTCACCGGGCTATCTCGCGCAACGTGGTTCGTTCAGGCCAAGGTCCCACGCCCGGGAGCGCCCCGGACACGCGACAATAGCTGATTCCTGCCGCCCGATCCTGCACGGACAGGCGCGCCGGACGGCACGGACCGCACGTTTCCCGCTCAATTGAAAGGCCGCACTGGAATGGGGCTCGCCCCCGGGCGCGGCTGGCTGCCGGGGCCGGCGGCGGGCTTGCCGTCGGCGCCGCCGCTGCTCGGCAGGAACAGGCCTTGCACCCGCCCCTGGCCGTTCTTGCCCGACTCGACGCGCGACACGCCGCTGGTGAGGTCGACGACCAGGCGCTCGCCGCGCAGCACGTTCTGACCCTGCGTCATAACCACGTTGCCGGTGAGCGTGACGGTGTTGGTCTGCATGTCGAAGATGCCGAGCTCGCCGGTGGCGGTCTGGTCCTTCTGCGTGACCACCACGCTGCCGCGCGCTTCCAGCCGCTTGATCTTCTGCTCGCCGCCGGGACCGGGCGCCGCCGCCGGCATGGTCTTGCCGCCCTTCGCGCCGCCGGGCTGCTCGTAGAACACCAGCAGCGACTTGCTGCGCATGCTGGTGTCGCCCTGCTTCACCCGCACGTTGCCGCTGAAAGTGGCGAGCTTCTCCTTGTCGCGCACTTCGAGCGTCGCCGCCTCGATATGCACCGGCTCATCGCGGTTCTGCGAGAAGCCCTGCAGCGCGTTCGGCGGCCCCTTCGACTGGGCCGGCTGTGCCAAGGCGGCGGGCGCGCTCAGCAGCACGGCCGCGGCAAGCAAAACGATGCGAGAAAGGCCGGTCATCGCGCGCCGGCCTTCGCGTTGGCGTTGGCCCTGGCTTTCGCCGCGGCCTCTTCGCTGAGGACCATGTCCATGACCACGCCGCCGTGGAAGCGCACGACGTCGCCGGAGTCGAGAATCTCCAGGCGGTTGGCGTTGAGCGTGCCCTGCAGCATCTCGATCTCGACCGGATGGTCGGACACCACATGCCCGCTGCGAATGTTGATCAGGGCCTCGCTCAGGCGGCCCTTGTAGCCGGTGGACGAGGACAGCAGGATGTTCTGCTCGAGCCTGAGCGTCTCGCTCTTGCTGTTGTAGATGCCGCGCAGCGCCGACATCTGCATCGAGCTCTTGTCCTGCATCTCCACCGTGGCGAAGAGGTTCTGCATCTCGACGATGTCGGGCTTGGTGAGATCCTGCGCCGCCTTCTCCGCCGTCAGTTCGTAGGCGCGCGCGTCGCGCGTGAAGCCGGACAGGCGCGGCTTTTCCATCGTCACCTTGCTGCCGGAGACGACGAGGTCGTTGATGTTGATCGGCAGCTTGGCCAGCACGCGCAAGGGATTGAAATAGGTCGCGAGCCCGGCAGCCACGAGCGCGAACACCACCACCGCCGGAATGGCGATGCGCAGCACGCGCACCAGGCGGCTGTGCCGGCGCGCGGCGCGGAAAGCGCGCTCGCTGTCGGCGCGGCTCATGACCCAGTACGAGCGCGCGGTCTGCGGATCGGTTCTCGCTGTGATCGCTCGGTTCATGCCAAGGCCGGCGCCGGCTCCTGATGGTTCAAACTCACGCCGCTTACGTCCATGCGGGTCGCGTTCACCCGGTTATTCGCGCGGCCGTGGCAACCTGGCCTTCGAATGTGGCCGTGCCACGGCATTTGCCGGCCGATCCTAGCCGACGCGCAGCTCACGCCGAATGCGAGAAAATGTCGGCCTCGGCCCAGCCGGCGAGATCGAGCCGCACGCGGTCCGGCAGGAAGCCGAAGCACGCCGCGGCCAGCGCAGTGCGTCCTTCGCGCGCCAGCATGGCATCCAGCCGGTCTTTCAGGGCATGCAGATGCAGCACGTCGGTCGCGGCATAGGCCACCTGCGCGTCGGAAAGCTCCTCGGCGCCCCAGTCCGACGACTGCTGCTGCTTGGACAGATCGACGCCCAGCACCTCGCGCGCGAGGTCCTTGAGCCCGTGCTTGTCGGTATAGGTGCGCACCAGGCGCGAGGCGATCTTGGTGCAGTAGACCGGCTGCGCCATAACGCCGAAGGTCTTCTGCAGCACGCCGAGATCGAAGCGCGCGTAATGGAAGATCTTGAGCCGCGCCGGGTCGGCGAGCAGCTTCTCGAGATTGGGCGCCCGTGCCTGGCCGGCGGCGATCTGCACGACGTCGGCGGAACCGTCGCCCGGCGAGAGCTGCACCACGCAGAGGCGGTCGCGGTTGGGGTCGAGCCCCATGGTCTCGGTGTCGATCGCCACCGCGCCCTTGTAGGCCGACAGGTCCGGCAGGTCGCCGCGATGCAGGCGGATGGTCATCCGGCCACCCGGCAAGCTGGAGAGCAGGCTTGGGAAACGCCCGATTCTTGCGTGTTTGCCATCGGCAAATGGATACTGAGGGGCGTGCGCCGATGCAAGCCAGCCTGGCACGCGCAAAGGCGCCATGACCCGCCGCGGAGCGGCATACCGTCAAAAAACGGGGAAAAGCCTCAAAACCGCGCGGCTCGGAAGCCGGTTGGTGCCCAGGAGAGGACTCGAACCTCCACGGTGTTACCCGCTAGTACCTGAAACTAGTGCGTCTACCAATTCCGCCACCTGGGCAGGCGGGGATTAGGTACGGAGCCGCTTTCCGCTTGTCAATTGAAGCGATTGAAGAGTTTTCGACCCTGTACAGCGCCGGGGCGATCCTGTATTGCCCGGAATTGAAGCTTTCCCGCCGAAATCGAGCGAGAGCGGCATGACCGCACGCAGTCCTTACGACACTTTGGTCACCGTCTACGGCGGCTCGGGCTTTCTCGGCCGCCACGTCGTCCGCGCGCTGGCCAAGCGCCACTACCGCATCCGGGTCGCGGTGCGCCGCCCCGAACTCGCCGGCCACCTGCAGCCGCTCGGCCGCGTCGGTCAGATCCACGCCGTGCAGGCCAACCTGCGCGACACCGCCTCGGTGAACGCGGCGGCGCGCGACGCCGACGTGCTGATCAACCTGGTCGGCATCCTGTTCGAGCGCGGGCGGCAACGCTTCGACGCGGTCCACACCTACGGCGCCGAGCAGGTCGCGCTGGCGGCCACCGCGCAGGGCGCGCGCATGGTGCACGTCTCGGCGATCGGCGCCGACGAGAACTCGACCGCGCATTACGCGCGCTCGAAAGCGGCCGCGGAGAAACTCGTGCTGTCGGCGCAGCCGCGCGCGGTCGTCATGCGGCCGTCGATCATGTTCGGTCCGGAAGACGACTTCTTCAACCGCTTCGCCGCGCTCGCGCGCATGTCGCCGGTCCTGCCGCTGATCGGCGGCGGGCTGACACGCTTTCAGCCGGTGTTCGTCGGCGATGTCGCGGCGGCCATCGCCGATGCCGTGGACGGCAACGCGCGCGCCGGCGCGATCTACGAGCTCGGCGGGCCGGACGTGAGAACATTCAAGGAGCTGATGCAGTACGTGCTCGCGACCATCGAGCGCAAGCGGCTGCTGGTGCCGATGCCGTTCTTCGTCGCCAAGGCGCAGGCGAGCGTGCTGCAATTCCTGCCGAAGCCGCTGCTGACGCCCGACCAGGTCGAACTGCTGCGCACCGACAACGTGGTATCCGAGCAGGCGGCCGCCGAGCGCCGCACGCTGCAAGGCCTCGGCATCGAGCCCGAACCGATCGAGGCGATCGTGCCGAGCTATCTCTGGCGCTTCCGCAAGACCGGCCAGTTCCGCACGCAGCCGACGGCGTGAGCTTTTCTTTTTCGTCATTCCGGGACGCGAGCGAAGCTCGCGGGCCCGGAATCCATACGCCGCCGCGCCGCGGAGTATGGATTACATAAAATAAATCGCGAAGATGCCGAAGCTGCCGAGCAGGATGCGCCACCAGGCGAAGACCGCGAACGAGTGCCGCTGCACATAGCCCAGGAAGGTCTTCACCACGATCCAGCCGAAGATGAAGGAGAACGCGAAGCCGACCGCGGTCACCGTGAGATTGCCGTCGAGCGCGAGGTTGCCGCGACTCTTGTAGACCTCGTAGGCGAAGGCGCCGATCATGGTCGGCATCGCCAGCCAGAACGAAAACTCGGCCGCCGAGCGACGGTCGGCGCCGAACAGCATGGCGCCGACGATGGTCGCGCCCGCGCGCGAGACGCCCGGAATCATCGAGATGCACTGGATTAAGCCGATGCCGAGATAGACCGGCAACGGGAAGTCGGTCGCGTCGTGATAACGCGCCTTCAGGTTCATGCGATCGACCCACAGCAGCACGAAGCCGCCCGCGATCAACGTGATGCAGACGATGCGGATGTCGAACAGTACCGACTTGATGAAGCCATAGGCGATGGCGCCGACCACGGCGGCCGGCAAAAACGCCAGCAGCACGCCGATGATGAAGCGCATCGCCGCCCACTGCGTGAACATGGAGGTCGCCAGCGACCAGATGCGGCCGAAATAGATGGTCAGCAGCGCCAGAATGGCGCCGAGCTGGATCAGCACCGCGAAGGACTTGCCGAAGTCATCCTCGCCCCAGCCTAGCACATGCTCCATGAGCAGCAGGTGCCCGGTCGAGGAAACCGGCAGATACTCCGTGAGCCCTTCGACAAGACCGAGCACGGCGGCCTCGATCAGCTCGATATACGGGCCGATCAGGCCGAGGATGGCCGCCTTGAGGGCTTCGAACATGGGGGACGTGCTCCGGAAGCGCCGCGGGCGCCGCTGAAAGCGGCACGATTCGCATCGCGCGGGTCAGCGCTTTTGGCGCAAAGGCCAAAGGCAGGCAACTTAAAAAGGCGTAGCTTTTCGCCCAATTTGCGCCGCCGAGCGGGCTTTCTATAGTGCGCACTTCGATTCCCGCCGTCGCGGCTCCCGCTTCACCTCTCGGGCGACCATGCTCACCTTGTTCCAGCACCCGCTGTGTCCGCTCTCTCGCTATGTACGCCTGATCCTGAACGAATACGGCATCGCGGCGCGGCTGGTGGAGGAACGGGCCTGGGAACGGCGCGAGGAATTCCTGCTGCTCAATCCGGCCGGCGAGATCCCGGTCCTGGTGGCGGACGGCCAGCCGGCCGTGCCGGGCGCCGCCGTCATCGCCGAATACGTCGAGGAGACCTATCCGGCAGGCAACGGCGCCGAGCGGCTGATGCCCGCGCTCGCCGCCGAGCGCGTGGAAGTGCGCCGGCTGGCGAGCTGGTTCAACGACAAATTCCACAGCGAGGTGAGCGGCCCGCTGGTGACCGAGCGCGTGTTCAAGCGGCACATGACGCGCGAACAGGGCGGCGGTCCCCCGAACACCGACGCCCTGCGCGCGGCCCGCCACAATATCCGCTATCATTTGTCCTATGTTGGCTGGCTGGTGCGCACGCGCGACTGGCTCGCCGGCGACCGGCTGTCGCTCGCCGACCTGGCGGCGGCAGCGCACCTGTCGGCGGCCGATTACCTGGGCGAAGTGCCGTGGAACGAAGACGAGGCAGCGAAACACTGGTACGCGCGCGTGAAGTCGCGTCCCTCGTTCCGTCCGCTGCTGGCGGAAACGCTGGCCGGGCTGCCGGCGTCGAAGACCTACGCCGATCTCGACTTCTGAACGATCCGAAGGCGCTCAGGACGGCGCTCGCCGACAAGGCGCGCGCCTGCGGTTTCGACGCCTTCGGCGTCGCGCGGTCTGACGCAGCGCCGGAGGCGAAGGCGCGGCTTGGGCAGTTCCTCGCCGAGGGCGCGCATGGCGACATGGACTGGCTCGCCGACACCGCGGCACGGCGCGCCGCGCCGACCGCGCTGTGGGCGGACGTGCGCTCGGTGATCATGCTCGGCATGAACTACGGGCCCGACGCCGACCCGCTCGCGATCCTGAAAGAGCGCACGCGCGGCGCGATCTCGGTCTATGCCCAAGGCGACGACTATCACGACCTCATCAAGAAGCGGCTGAAGGAGATCGCGCGCTGGCTGGTGGCGCAAGCCGGCGGCGACGTGAAGGTGTTCGTCGACACCGCGGCGGTGATGGAGAAGCCGCTCGCCGCCGCAGCGGCGCTCGGCTGGCAGGGCAAGCACACAAATCTGGTGTCGCGCCAATACGGATCGTGGCTCTTTCTTGGCGCGATCTTCACCACGCTCGACTTGCCGGCCGACGCGCCGGCTGAGGAGTCCTGCGGCACCTGCCGCGCCTGTCTCGACGTCTGCCCGACCGCGGCCTTTCCGCAGCCGTTCCGCCTCGATGCGCGGCGCTGCATTTCCTATCTCACCATCGAGCACAAGGGCCCGATCCCGCGCGAGCTGCGCGCGCGCATGGGCAACCGCATCTACGGCTGCGACGACTGCTTGGCCGTCTGCCCGTGGAACAAGTTCGCGCAAGCGGGACGCGAGGCGAAGCTCGCCGCGCGCGACGCGCTGCGCGCGCCCGCGCTCGCCGAATTCGCGCGGCTCGACGACGCGCAATTCCGCGCGCTGTTTACGAAGAGCGCGGTCAAGCGTACCGGGCGCGATCGCTTCGTGCGCAATGTGCTGATCGCCATCGGCAACTCGGGCGATGCTTCGCTCGCGCGCGAGGCCGAGCGTCTGCTGGGCGATGCCGCACCACTTGTGCGCGGAGCCGCAGTGTGGGCGCTATCGCGGCTGTTGCCGAAAGACGAGCTGCGAAAGCTACGGCGTGACGACGGCGATGCGTCGGTGACGGAAGAGTGGCGCGCTGCGCTCACCTGACCGTGTCCCGGACGCAGTGCAGCACGAGGCAGCGAAGTGGTGCACCGCCGATCCCGGACCGCCATACATTTGGACGGTCCCGGTTCTGTAGCGCATCACTTGCGTGCTGCGCTGCGCCCGGGACAAGCGAGCTAGAACTCCGCCACGGCCGCGAGCAGGCGTTCGATGTCCTCCGGCCGCGACAGGCGGTGGTCGCCGTCCTTGACCAGCGTCATCACCACGTCGTCGCGCGACAGGCGCGCCACCAGTTCCTGCGCGTGGCGCCAGGGCACGTCGGGGTCCTGCACGCCTTGCAGGATGTGCACCGGGCAGCCGGTCTCGATCAGGCCGCCGAGCATGAGGTGGTTGCGACCCTCCTCGATCAGCTCGCGCGTGATCGGATAGGCCTCCTCGCCGTATTGCGACGGCCGCAGCCAGAAGCCCTTCTCTTCGATCTCGCGCCGGATGGCGGCGGGGAACTGCTTCCACATCAGCTCCTCGGTGAAGTCGACCGCCGGGGCGATCAGCACCATGCCGGCGATCGGCGCCGCGCCCGGCTGCTTGCGCAGGGCCCGCGCCAGCAAGAGCGCGATCCAGCCGCCCATGGAGGAACCGACTACGACCTGCGGCCCCCGGCAGAACTGCGCGTAGACGGCGAGGCTGTCGGCCAGCCAGCTGCCGATGGTGCCTTCGGTGAAGTCGCCGCCCGATTCGCCATGGCCGGAATAGTCGAAGCGCACGCAGGCGCGGCCGTTCTCTGCCGCCCAGCGGTCGAGGGCCGCCGCCTTGGTGCCCTGCATGTCCGACTTGAATCCCCCCAGCCAGAACAGGCCGGGGCTCTTGCCCTCGCGCACGCGCACGGCGATGGTCCGGGAGGGCGGAGGTGATTCGACAACAAGGGACGTCAGACGGGATTCGCTCATGGGCGCTGCGGGTAGACTGGCGAGGATCGTGACCGATGACCGGTCCTTGTCGCCGCAACAAGGTGCTCCGCGCAAGGGGGGCCTCGCGACCGTCGCCGCGCGCCCGCGCTCGCTCGCCGGCGCCACGATCCTGCAGGTCGTGCCGGCCCTGGGCGACGACCCGGCCGGGCACGCCGCGATCGACATCGCCATGACCCTGGTGCAGTCCGGCGCGCGCGCGATTATCGCCGGCGACGGCGGCCCGCTGGTCGGCGAACTGCGCGCGCTCGGCGGCGAATGGCTGCCGATGGCGAACGACGGCATCAATCCGCTGCGCATCAACCGCAACGCGCGCCAGCTCGCCAACCTGATCGCCGGCGAGCGCATCGACATCATCCACGCGCAGAGCGCGGGCGCGGCCTGGAGCGCGCTCCGGGCGACCAGCAAGCAGCCGGTGTTCCTGGTGACGTCGTTCCCCGACCGGCTGGCCGCCGACACCTGGCCGGGCACCTTGTTCCGCGGCGCGCTGGCGCGCGGCGACCGGGTGATCGCGCCGTCGAGCTACGTCTCGCGCGCGATGATCGAACGCTACCGCATCGCGCCGGAGCGCATCACCGTGATCCCGCGCGCAGTGGATACCGCGAGCTTCAATCCCGCCGCCATCAGCTCCGACCGCATCGCGCTCATCCGCCGCCAGTGGGGCGTGCTTCCTCACATTCGCATCGTGCTGATCGCCGGCCGCGTCGCGCCGTGGAACGGGCAACTCGCGATGGTGGACGCCGCACGGCTGATCGTGACGGGACGCGACCGCAACATCGCCTTCGTCTTCGCCGGCGAGGATCGCACGCACCTGCGCTACGCGCACAGCCTGCGCCGCCGCGCGCGCTTGCACGGCATCGACACGCTCTGCCGCTTCGTCGGTCATTGCGCCGACATGCCGGCGGCGATGGCCGCCGCCGACGTCGTCGTGGTGCCCGCTCTGCAGCCGCCGCTGTCGGGCCGCGCGGTGGCGGAAGCGCAGGCGGTGGGGCGGCCGGTGGTTACCACCACCGTCGGCATGCTGCCGGAGAACCTGCTGGCGCCGCCGCGCATGCGCGAGGACTTGCGCACCGGCTGGCTGGCGCGGCCGGGCCATGTCGCCGATCTCGCGGCCGCGGTGAACGCCGCGCTCGCGCTCAGCCGCACCGCCTACGAAGCGCTCGGCGCGCGCGCCCGCCAGTTCGCCGAATTCGCCTTTTCGCCGGCCAGCGTTGCCGAAGCCATTCGCGGGGTCTATACCTCGCTGCTGGCGCGCGACCGCTGAGCTTGCCTGCACGACTGCGCAATGTGCCTGACACGCGCGATGGAACGCGCGGCCACCGCCATTCCACGATTGACGAGAGCGCCCGAGGGGCCGAGGCTATTTGAGTGATGTCGAGTTTGTCCGCCTATTCGTCCGGTGACGTCGCGCTGCGCAGGCGCGGCACGGTCGAGCCGATCTGCGTGCTGATCGTCGCGCCCAGTCTCGACGGCGGCGCGGCCGACGCCGGCGCGGTCGACCTCACGCGCATCCTGACCGCGGCCGGCCACAAGGCCATCGTGGTGTCGCGCGCTGGCCGCCTGGTCGCCGACGTGACGGGCAGCGGCGGCGAGTTCGTGCCGCTCGACGTCTCCAGCAACAACCCCATCGTGCTGCTGCGCAATGCGATCGTGCTGCGGCGCATCGCTCAGGAGCGCGGCTGCCACGCGATCCACGCGCTCGGCCGCGCCGGCGCCTGGAGCGCCTTCGCCGCCGCGCGGCTCACCGGCCGGCCGTTCGTGACGAGCTGGTACAAGGGCTTTCGCGAGCAGAACGTGTTCAAGCGCCTGTACAACAGCGTCATGGCGCGCGGCGACCGCGTGATCGCGGTGAGCGAACAGCTCGCACAACTGATCCACGACCGCTACGGCACGCCGTGGGAAAAGATCGCGGTGGTGCCGTGCAGCATCGAATTGGCGCGCTTCAGTCCGAGCCGCGTGGCGGACGAGCGCGTCGACGCCATCCGGCGCGTCTGGGGCGTCCGGCGCGACACCAAGGTGCTCCTCGTCGTTGGCCGCATCCTGCGCCGCAAGGGCCACCACGTGGTGGTCAAGGCGGTGCAGCGCCTGAAAGAGATGGGGCTGAAGGACTTTCTCTGCGTCTTCGTCGGCGAGGACCGCGGACGGACGCACTACACCGGCGAACTATGGGACCTGGTGCTGGCGACCTCCACGATGGACGTCATCCGCATGGCCGCTCCGGTCGCCGACATGCCGGCCGCTTACGCCGCGGCGTCCGCCGTGGTCTCCGCCGCCGTGCAGCCGGAGGGCCTGCAACGCGCCATTCTGGAGGCGCAGGCCATGGCGCGGCCGGTGGTCGTGTCCGATCTGGCGGCCGGAGCCGACGTGGTGCTGACAGCCCCGTCGGTCCCGGAAGGCCGGGTGACCGGCCTGCGTTTCCAGGCCGGCGACGATGCGGCGCTGGCCGCCGCCCTGTTGCGGCTGTTCGCCATGCCGGAACCGACCCGCGCCGCCATGGGAGCGCGCGGCCGCGATTGGGTGCTCGGGCATTTCGACCTGGCGACTGTGGCCGAACAGACGCTGCGGCTCTACGGCGAGGTCACCGGCCGCGGCGGCCGGCGGGAGGCCCGCTAAAACAAGTGAAATTTGAACGATTTGACGGGGTTTTCAGCGCTTTCTTTTGGAGCGCGGCCGCGAACCGCGTTGACTTATTCGCCGTTTGTACCAATCTCTCGGGCACCGTCGTGCGTTAGCCGCCGGCGGCATTCGCAACAGCAGAGGAGAAAGCCCATTCGTCGTCCGATGAAGTCCGCGCTGCCCGTCCAAAAGGACGGCCCGCGCATCAACGAGGAGATCCGCGTCCGCGAGGTTCAGCTGATCGATGCTACCGGCCACAACCACGGGCCGACACCCATTCAGACCGCGCTGGAAATGGCGCAGGCTGCCGGGCTTGATCTCGTCGAGATCGCCCCGAACTCCACCCCGCCCGTCTGCAAGCTGCTGGATTACGGCAAGTACAAGTACCAGGCGCAGAAGAAGGCGGCCGAAGCCCGCAAGAAACAGCACGTCGTCGAGATCAAGGAGATCAAGCTCCGCCCCATGATCGACGACCACGATTACGACGTGAAGATGCGCGCGATGAAGCGCTTCTTCGAGGAAGGCGACAAGGTCAAGATCACCTTGCGCTTCCGCGGCCGCGAGATGGCGCACCAGGAGCTCGGTTTCCAGCTCCTGAACCGGGTCAAGGCCGACACCGGCCCGCTCGCCAAGGTCGAATCGGAGCCGCGCTTCGAAGGCCGCCAGATGGTGATGGTGCTGGCGCCGCGCTGAGCTTTTTGCCCTCCCCCGGCACGGGGGAGGGCCCTGCTCTCTCCTCATCCAATCAGTTCGTTACGACGCCGTCGTGGGCGGCGCTTGCACTCGGCGCCAATTCGGCGCGAGCGCGCCGGCGCACGGTCGGCCCGAAGCTGCCGAGCACATTGGCCCCGACGCTCCAGAGCTTGTTGACGCCGCTCACGACGTTCACCAGCTTCTGGATCGGTCGGCGCTCCGTCTCTTCCGCCGGGCGCGAGACGAACAGATCGGCATGGTAGAGCCCTTCGGTCTCATGGCCGTCGGTGTCGAGCCCGCGCACTTCCACGGCGCGGATCGTCGCCTCCATCTCCTCGCGGTCGGCGAAGCGCCGCTGCACGAAAGTCGCGCCCTCATAGAGCTCGGTGACCAGCCCCTGCTCGGACAGCGTGGTGGCGATCCCGTCATAGGGGAACATGCGCAACACGAAGGACGCGACCCAGGCCGGGCGCCCGCGCCGCGCCACCTTGGCGAGGCGGCGGAACGTCCGGGCGGTAACGTAGCCGACGCAGCCGGTCGAGACGATGATGTCGACGTTGCCGAGCAGGTCGGCCTCCTGCGGGGTCGGATCCCGCGATTCCAGGTCGATGGCGAGGCCGTGGTCGAGCACGCCGCAGGCTTCGGCATAGCGCACCGCATTGGCCGACACGTCGAGGCCGATCACCTTCACGCCCGGATCGGCCGGCCAGGATTTGTAGTAGGCGCGGTCGAGCGCCAGCATCTCGGCGCTGGTCAGCCCCTGCAGCCCCGGTGCGGTGTAGCGCTGGCGCAGCGCCTCGTAGTCGAGCGCGAATTTCATCAGCGCGCCGTTGATGGCGTAGGAGCAGCCGAGATCGAGCACGGTCACCGGCTCGTCCTGGAGTTCCTGCCGTTCGCGGACGATCTGGCGGAACACCGGCTGCGCCAGGTGCGGAATGATGTAGTCAAGCTGGCCAAGGTATTTGAAATAGTCCCTCGGATCTTTTGCTGTATAGAGTTCTGAAAAGTCAGTCTTACTGTTGTTAATCTGAGCAAAATCCATGGGTCTATTCATTTAAATAGCCTCCTCTCCGCGCGGAATGGTCGGTCGCTCACCCTGTTTTTGCTGGGATTATCTTTTTATAACGACCGCAGATCGTTACCGCAACCCGTGAGCCACAAGAACCTGGACAAGGTGGAGAAGGGGCAGGGCAGCGCGTGGGCAGGTCTAAGCGACGATTTTCTCAGCGCTTTTCAGCTTCCCAGCGGCCGGAGCAGGCCTCGTTGCCGCCGACGCCTTGCCATCGGCCGGCGCCATTGGAGCTGGTCAGCCGACCGGTGCCGCTGGCGCTCTATTCGCCGAGGCTGATCGTTACCTTGACCACCCCGTTCGAGGTCACGGTGCCGTCCACCTTGGCCGACGTATCGCCCTCATAGCGGATGCGGCCATTGGCTATCCGCAGGTTGTAGCGATAGGCGGGGTCGCAGCCGCCTTTCTCGGTGATGACCACGACGCTCCAGGCCCCGTCCAGGCCGGTGGCGGAAGTCGGCCCTGTACCGCCCAGTAGCAGGCCAGCGAGAGCCGGAAGAACCCCACCAAAAACGACTTTTCGCATGAAAAAAGCTCCACTTGCGCGTCAGGCGAGCCCGGCCCAGGGCCGGTCCGGCGTTAACGCCCGATCCCCTCGGCCGGGTTGCATGGGGCCTTCGCCTCTGCCATAACCCCGCCCTCTCGCCGCCCGGCTAAAAGGGCTGCCGTGGCGACGATACCCGCTCAATCCCGAGCACCCCGCTGGAGGCCAGTCGCCTCGAGCTTATTTCGGCCGTGCAGGCTATAGCCCCGCGCGCCGCCGTTGAGGAGAGCCAAATGCCCAAGCTGAAGACCAAATCGGGCGCCAAAAAGCGCTTCAAAATCACCGCGACCGGCAAGGTGAAGTACCAGCAGTCCGGCAAGCGCCACGGCATGATCAAGCGCACCACCAAGACCATCCGCGAGCATCGCGGCACGGCGGTGCTGTTCAAGTCCGACGGCGACAACATCAAGAAATACTTTCTGCCCAACGGCTGACCGTATTTCCGCGCCGCGCGCTTAGCGGCTGTCCCGTCCCACTTTCGCTAGATCAGCTTTCAGGAGTTTTGCCATGGCCCGCGTCAAACGTGGCGTCACATCGCACGCCAAGCACAAGAAGGTTCTCAAGGCCGCCAAGGGCTATTACGGCCGCCGCAAGAACACCATCCGCATCGCCAAGCAGGCGGTGGAGAAGGCCAACCAGTACGCCTTCCGCGACCGCAAGCGGCGCAAGCGCACCTTCCGCGCGCTGTGGATCCAGCGCCTGAACGCCGCCGTGCGGCCGTTCGGCCTCAACTACTCGAAGTTCATCGACGGCCTCGCCAAGTCCGGGCTCGTCGTCGATCGCAAGGTCCTGTCCGACCTCGCCATCCATGAGCCCGCGGCTTTTGCCGCGATCGTGGAAAAGGCCAAGGCTGCGCTGCCGGCGCAGGCTTAAGAGTTTTCAGTCGTCATGCCCGGCCTTGTGCCGGGCATCCACGCCTTCCTGACTTGCCAAGACGTGGATGGCCGGGACGAGCCCGGCCATGACGGGGCACTCAAACGAGCCTCGCCATGTCCGACATCGCGCAACTTGAACAAGACCTGCTCGGCGCCGTCAGCTCGGCAAAGGACGAAGCCGCGCTGGAAGCCGTGCGCGTCTCCGCGCTCGGCAAGAGCGGCGCGGTCACCGCGCTGCTCAAGACGCTCGGCACGCTCACGCCCGACGAGCGCAAGGTGCGCGGGCCCGCGATCAACGGGCTGAAGGACAAGCTCGGTGTGGCCATCGCCGCGCGCAAGGACGAGCTCGCTACCGCGGCGCTCGATGCCAAGCTCAACAGCGAGACAATCGACGTTACGCTGCCGGTACGCGAAACGCCGGCCGAGACCGGTCGCGTACATCCGATCAGCCAGGTGATCGACGAGCTCACCGCCATCTTCGCCGACATGGGCTTCGCGGTGGCGGAAGGTCCCGACATCGAGACCGACGACTACAACTTCACCAAGCTGAACTTCCCCGAAGGCCATCCGGCCCGGGACATGCACGACACCTTCTATTTCCCGCCGAAGGCCGACGGCTCGCGCCTGCTGCTGCGCACCCACACCTCGCCGGTGCAGGTGCGCACCATGCTCGGCCAGCAGCCGCCGATCCGCGTGATCTGCCCCGGCCGCACCTATCGCAGCGACTCGGACCAGACGCACACGCCGATGTTCCACCAGGTCGAGGGCCTGGTGATCGACAAGGGCTCGCATCTCGGCCACCTGAAATGGATCCTGCAGGAGTTCTGCAAGGCCTTCTTCGAGGTGGACAACGTCAACATGCGTTTCCGCCCGTCGTTCTTCCCCTTCACCGAGCCGTCGCTCGAAGTCGACATCCAGTGCCGCCGCGGCAAGGACGAGATCCGCTTCGGCGAGGGCGAGGACTGGCTGGAGATTCTCGGCTGCGGCATGGTGCATCCGAACGTGCTGCGCAACTGCGGCCTCGATCCCGACGAGTACCAGGGCTTCGCCTGGGGCATGGGCATCGACCGCATCGCGATGCTCAAATATGGCATGCACGACCTGCGCGCCTTCTTCGAGGCCGACCAGCGCTGGCTCGACCACTACGGCTTCCGCCCGCTCGACTTCCCGACGCTCGCCGGAGGCTTGAGCCCATGACGACCGAGCGCAGACATCGTTCGCAGTTCGACCGAGCGGTCTTCGCTTTCGTCACGCGCGGCTGGGATGCGCAGAAAGTCTCCAGCTACGAAGAGACGCTACGCCAGCGCGACCGGATCATATCGGCCGAAGCCTCGCACACGCTCGGCTCGATCGACGCGAAGGCGACCGGCCTGTTGACGCACACGTCGATGATGATCGCCGGGCTCGGGCTGCTCGCGCCGCTGGTCGCCAGCAACGCGCTCGAAGTCGGCATCGTCGTGGCGGAGATCGCGGTCTATCTGCTGATCGCGCTCGGTTGCCTGCGCTGCCTGTCGGTATTCCGCACGCACGAGTTCGCCGGCATCGGCGAGCGCGCGAAGGAGCTCATCCATCGCGAGTTGATCATCCGCACCGAGCTCTACAGCCTCTGCATCCGCACGGCGATCGCCTTCACCATCGTGGTGTTCCTGCTGCTGCCGCTGCTCTACTTTTGGTCGCCGGAGGCGCCGCGATGAAGTTCACCCTGCCCTGGCTGAAGGAGCATCTGACCACCGACGCTCCGCTGTCCGAGATCGTCGACAAGCTCACCATGATCGGCCTCGAGGTCGAGGCGGTGGAGGACAAGGCGAAGGACTACGCGCCGTTCAAGGTCGCGCAGATCCTGGAAGCCAAACAGCATCCGAACGCGGACCGCCTGCGCGTCTGCAAGGTCGACAACGGCAGCGGCACGCCGCTGCAGATCGTCTGCGGCGCGCCCAACGCGCGCGCGGGCCTGAAGACCGTGCTCGGCCTGCCGGGCACCTACATCTCGGGCAAGAACATCACGCTGGCGGTCGGCAAGATCCGCGGCGTGGAAAGCCAGGGCATGATGATCTCCGGCGCGGAGATCGGCTTCTCCGACGACTCCGACGGCATCATCGAGATGCCGGCCGACGCGCCGATCGGCAAGCCGTTTGCCGAGGTGCTCGGCATCAACGAGCCGGTCATCGAGATCAACCTGACGCCCAACCGCTCCGACTGCACCGGCGTCAACGGCATCGCGCGCGACCTCGGCGCCACGCTGATCGGCGACTACAAGGAGAATGCGCCCAAGCGCGTCGACGGCAAGTTTCCCTGCCCGGTCAAGGTGACCATCGCGGCGCCCGAGCTGTGCCCGGCCTTCGGCCTGCGGCTGGTGCGCGGCGTCAAGAACGGTCCCTCACCCGACTGGCTGCAGAAGCGGCTGACCGCGATCGGTCTCAGGCCCATCAACGCGCTGGTCGACATCACCAACTACATCACCTTCGACCGCGGCCGCCCGCTGCACGTGTTCGACGCGAAGAAGGTGAACGGCGACCTCACCGTGCGCCGCGCGAAGAACGGCGAGACGCTGCTTGCGCTCGACGGCAGGACCTACGAGCTCGACGAAGGCGTCTGCGTGATCGCCGACGAGAGAGCCGTGGAGTCGCTGTCGGGCATCATGGGCGGCGAGGAGTCGGGCTGCGACGCGAACACCACCGACGTGCTGATCGAATCGGCGCTGTGGAACGAGCTCAACATCGCGCAGACCGGCCGCAAGCTCGGCATCAATAGCGACGCGCGCTACCGCTTCGAGCGCGGCGTCGATCCGAACTTCATGCTGCCGGGCCTCGAGCTCGCGACGCAAATGGTGCTCGACCTCTGCGGCGGCGAGCCGTCCGAGATCGTGGTGGCCGGCGACCCGACGCCGAAGGAAAAGGTCATCGACTTCCCCCTGAGCGACATCCCGCGCCTTGCCGGGCTCAAGGTGTCGTTCAACGACGTGCGGCGCGTGCTGGAGAAGCTCGGCTTCTTCGCCGCCGGCCAGGGCGAACGGGTGAAGGTCGCCGTGCCGTCGTGGCGGCCGGACGTGCACGGCAAGGCCGACATCGTGGAAGAGGTCGTGCGCATCGTCGGCGTCGACAATGTGCCGGCGGCGCCGTTCCCGCGCGGCGGCATGGCGCGCAAGCCGGTGCTCACGCCGATCCAGGTGCGCACGCGCAAGGCCAAGCGCGCGCTGGCCGCGCGCGGGCTGGTTGAAGCCGTCACCTGGTCGTTCGTGTCCAAGCGCGAGGCCGAGCTGTTCGGCGGCGGCAAGGCCGAGCTGGCACTCGCCAACCCGATCGCGGCCGAACTGTCCGACATGCGGCCGAGCCTGCTGCCCGGCCTGATGATGGCAGCCCAGCGCAACGCCGACCGTGGCCTCGGCGACGTGGCGCTGTTCGAGGTCGGCCAGATTTTCAAGGGCGACCAGCCCGAGGACCAGTTCACCGCTGCGACGGGGCTGCGCCGCGCGCTGGCGAAGCCCGACGGCATCGGCCGCCACTGGGCGGCGAAGGCCGGCGCCGTGGACGCTTTCGACGCCAAAGCCGACGCCTTCGCCGTGCTGGCGGCCGCCGGCGCGCCGATGGCTGCCCTCCAGGTGGTGCCGGGCGGCCCGGCGTGGTTCCACCCCGGCCGCAGCGGCACCATCCAGATCGGCCCGCAGAACGTGATCGGTCATTTCGGCGAGGTGCATCCGCGCACGCTCGCCGCGCTCAAGGCGGAGGGCCCGCTGGTCGCCTTCGAGGTGATCCTGGAGAAGATCCCGGGCGCCAAGCCGCGCGCGACCCGCGCCAAGCCCATGCTGGAGCTCTCGCCCTTCCATCCGGTCGAGCGCGATTTCGCCTTCGTCGTGGACAGCGGCGTGAAGGCCGGCGACCTGGTGCGCGCGGCGCAGAGCGTGGACAAGCGGCTGATCGTCAATGTCGGCGTGTTCGACGTCTACGAGGGCAAGGGCATCGAACCCGGCAAGAAATCGATCGCGATCTCCGTGACCCTGCAGCCGCGCGAGAAGACCATGACCGACGAGGAGATCGACGCCGTCGGCCAGAAGATCGTCGCGGAAGTGACGCGGCGCACGGGCGGTGTGTTGAGGGCCTAGCTTTCTTACCCTCTCCCCTCGTGGGAGAGGGAAGCGAGCAAGCGGCTACACACCACACGACTGCTACCCCAACTCCAGATCCGCATAGGCAAACCCATCCCGCTCCACCGTCTCGCCGACGGTGACGGCGATGCGGTGCGTGAACATCGGCCCGACGACGACGCAAGTGTGGAATTCGCCGTTCTCGCCGCAAGGATCGACGCCCGCCGGCAGCGCCTCGAGCAGCGCGGCATCGAAGCGCCGGCCGGCGAAGTCGCGCGGCAGCTTCTTCAGATCGACCGTGGCGAGATGCGCCTCCAGCCCGCCGGCGATCATCTCGCGCGCCAGCGCATCGGTCGGCCGCTGCCACAGCGGAAACACCGCCGTCATGCCGACGGCCTTCAGCTTCTCCACGCGATAGGCGCGGATGTCCTCGAGGAACAGATCGCCGAAGACGACATGCGTGACGTCGCGCGCCTTGGCGTCCTGCATCGCCGCGGCCATCGCGCGCTCGTAGATTTCGTTGGTGCAGGGATACGGGATATTGACGATGACCGCCGGCAGGCCGGCGGCGGCGAGCTGCGCCCGCAGGACCGCCTCGCGCACGCCATGCATGCTGACGCGCTGATGAGTCTCGTTTACCGTGGTGAGCGCGCCGACGATGTCATAGTCGCCCGCGCGCCGCGTCTCGTGCAGCGCCCAGGCGCTGTCCTTGCCGCTCGACCAGGCGATCAGGGCTTGCGGGCGTGCCATTGCTTATCCTCGCTTCAGCGGCGGCGCGGCGTGCGGCGCGCCGGCTTGTCGTCATCCTCCAGGGCGCCCATGCGCCGCAAGGCCGCCTCGGCCGCGCGCGTGCCGGACTCCCAGGCGCCGTTGACGCTGCCCCAGCGCGTCTCGTGCACCGCCTCGCCGGCGAACCATACACGGCCGCCGAGCGGCTCCATCAGCACCTTGCGCGCGTCGGTGCTGCCGGGCGACGCCGCCGAGGCCGAGCCGCCGACCCATTTCTCCGACGTCCAGCGCGTCACGTGCGTGCGGCGGATCGCGCGCACGGCGCCGGACCCGAACACCGATACCAGCCACTGGCGCGCGAAGTCGAGCATCGCCGCTTCGCCCTTGGCGGAGAGCTCGCGGTTGAGCGGGCCGCCGATCTCCACGACATGCAGCGGCGTGCCGGAGACGTTGGCGAGCAATGCCGCGGTGCGATCGCC
The DNA here is from genome assembly GCA_046292265.1 of Pseudolabrys sp. GTDB lineage: Bacteria > Pseudomonadota > Alphaproteobacteria > Rhizobiales > Xanthobacteraceae > Pseudolabrys. Next base: position 43,884 of record JBKBRE010000016.1, read on the forward strand.
CGTCGCCGTCTGCTCGAACACCAGGTCGTCGCGCTGCAGGTCGAACGGATTGCGCGGAATCTCCAGCGCGGCATGGTCGAGATTGCCGAGCGCCAGCTTGCCGGCGGCGTCGGCGTAGCGCTTGGGCAGCGGCGGAATAAACTCGATCTTGTCGCCGGCGAGCACGTCGGCGGAGGCGGTGACGATCACCGTGCGCGCGAGCAGGTTGCCCTTCGGCGTGTCAACGGCGACCTGACGGCCCCAGGCCACTGCATCGACCGGCGTCGCGGTCTGCACCGGCAGGCCGGCGGCGAGGCTGGCGAGCAGCGCGCCGTAGCCCTGGCGGCAGAAGGCGTCGCTGTCGCGCTCGACCAGGCGCGCGAGGTCCATCGCCGACACCGCCGCGAGATTCTTGCCCAGCAAATAAGGGCCGAGGATGAACTCGATGGTGCCCTGCCAGGCGCCGAGGTCTCGGGGCAGCGCGCGCGATGCCGGCATGTCGGTCTTGGCCTTGCCGGCTTCGATCACCGCGCGCTGCGCGCGCAGGAACGCCGCGAGGAAAACCTCGAGTTCGGCGTCGCGCGCCGGCCGCGGGCCGATGCGCAGACTCTGGCCACGGCCGGCAGCGTAGATGTCGAACTGCGCCTTCTGCGCCGCGGCCAGCACGGCGTTGCTGTCGGGATTGCGGATCCAATGCGCGCCGAGATCGAACGGCACACCGAGGCTCGTCGTGTCGGTCGCGCAGCGGCCGCCGATGCGCGCGCTCGCCTCGAAAAGGCGGAAGCTGCGCCTGGCGGCGGCGACGCGGCGCGCGGCGGCGATGCCGGCGGCGCCAGCGCCGACAATGGCGACATCGACCGAGGCGGCCGCGGCCGTATCGACATGCACGGCCGGCGCGGCGACGGCCGCGGCGGTGCCGGCCAGAAACATGCGGCGGCTAATGCGCGACATGGTATCCAAACTGTTGCCGAGAACGGTGCCAGAATGCCCGAATGCGCATTACGCCGCAAATTCCATGGCTAATGTTTGGTAACGCAACGCCACGCAAAAACGAAATTGCAACGAGTCCGCGCTAGGTTCGGCGGCAATTAGGTGCGCGAGGGACGACAAGCGCGCGCCGGGGGACAGCGTCGGATTGAAGGCGTCAGCCAACTGACGTCGGGACCGGACGGCAATGGGGTGGATGGTCGATCGCGTCGGGCGGTATCTCGCCAATTATCTGGAAGAGCCGGCGCAGGGCTATGAGCCCTTCACGCCGAGCGATCCGGAAGCCCTGCGCCACGCGCTCAAGCCCGGCGACGTACTGCTGGTCGAAGGCAACAACCACATCTCCGGCGTCATCAAGTACCTCACGCAATCGACCTGGTCGCATGCGGCGCTCTATGTCGGGCCGGTCGGCGACCGCGTGAACGAGCACGGCGAGCCGCTGGTGCTGGTCGAGGCCAATATCGGACACGGCGTGGTGGCGGCGCCGCTGTCGAAATACGCGCGCTTCCACACGCGCATCTGCCGGCCGACCGGGCTGACCGACGACGACTGCGCGCGCGTCTGCGCCTATGCGGCCGAGCGCATCGGCTTCGACTACGACCTCAAGAACATCATCGACCTCATGCGCTATCTCCTGCCGCTGCCGGTGCCGCAGCGCTGGCGGCGGCGCATGATCGCGCTCGGCTCGGGCCATCCCACGCGCATCATCTGCTCGGCGCTGATTGCGCAGGCCTTCGAGGCCGTGCGCTATCCGATCCTGCCCAAGATCACCCGCGTCGAGAGCGAGGCGGCGCGCGACGAGCTGCTCGAGATCCGCCATTCCTCGCTCTACGCGCCGCGCGATTTCGACATCTCGCCCTACTTTTCGGTGGTCAAGCCGACCATCGAGCGCGGCTTCGACTACAAGGCCATGGCCTGGGTGGACCTGGCCGAGACGCCGGCGCTGGTGCCGGAGCCGGACGACAGCTTCGAGCCGGCGGCCTAGCCGCCCTTGCCCATCCCGCGTCGGTTGCCTACCTGTAGCGGCATGTTCGACGCCGCCGCCAAAGCCTTCAGCGAGATGTTCGCCCCGCCGCTGCGCGCGGTGCTGATCAAATCCGTCGCCCTGGCGCTGGCGCTCATTGTCGTGATCGGCATCGCCTTGCAACGGCTGCTGGCCGCGCTCGCCGACAGCGGCGCCACCTGGGCCGAGCAGACCGCCGGTATCGGTTCGCATTCGGCCTGGGCCGCGCTCGCCTGGGTGCTGTCGATCATGGCGGGGCTCGGCATCATCACCGGCGCGGTGTTCCTGATGCCGGCGGTGAGCGCCTTCGTCGGCAGCTTCTTCGTCGACGACGTTGCCGACGCGATCGAGCGCCGGCACTATCCGGCCGATCCGCCCGGCCGCGCGCTGCCGATCTGGCGCGCGGTCCTGGAAGGCCTTCAGATCGCGCTGCTGGCGCTGCTGGTCTACGTGCTGGCGCTGCCGTTCTTCTTTTTCGGCATCGGCATCGCGGTGCTGTTCGTCGCCAACGCTTATCTGCTCAGCCGCGAGTATTTCGAGCTTGCCGCCATGCGCTTCCGCCCGCCGCGCGAGGCCAAGGCGCTGCGGCGCGCTCATGCGGGTTACGTCTTTCTCGCCGGGCTCCTGATCGCGCTGTTCGTGTCGATCCCCATCCTCAACTTCGCCACGCCGGTCTTCGCCATGGCCTTCATGGCGCATGTGCACAAGCGCGTGCTGGGGAAGCGCGTGGAGCTGATCGAGCCGGCAAAGCGCTGAACCCGTCGTCCCCGCGAAAGCGGGGACCCAGTACTCCGTGCCCTATCGATAGACTGCGGCGTACTGGGTCCCGGGTCTCGCTTCGCTCGCCCGGGATGACAGCTACGCCACCGTCTTCCCCGGCCACTTGCACAAGTCGGCAATCACGCACTTCTCGCACAACGGCTTGCGCGCGATGCAGGTGTAGCGGCCGTGCAGGATGAGCCAGTGGTGGGCGTGGCGCTTGTAGTGCGCCGGGATCACGCGCTCGAGCTTCTCTTCCACCTCGAGCGGCGTCTTGCCGGTGGCGAGCCCGGTGCGGTTGCCGACGCGGAAGATGTGCGTGTCGACCGCGATGGTGTGCTCGCCGAAGGCCGAGTTGAGCACGACATTGGCGGTCTTGCGGCCGACGCCCGGCAGCGCCTCCAGCGCCTCGCGCGAACGCGGCACCTCGCCGCCGTGCTCGGCCACCAGCCGCTGCGACAGCGCCACGACGTTCTTGGCCTTGGTGCGGTACAGGCCGATGGTCTTGATCAGGTCGCGCACCCTGTCCTCGCCGAGGGCGGCCATCTTCTCCGGCGTGTCGGCCAGGGCAAACAAGGCCGGCGTCGCCTTGTTGACGCCGGCGTCGGTCGCCTGCGCCGACAGCACCACCGCCACGAGCAGCGTGAAGGGATTCACGTATTTGAGCTCGGTCTTCGGCTCCGGCTCGGCCGCCTGGAAGCGGCGGAAAGCCTCCTCGACCTCGGCGGGGGACCACTGCGGCAGCGCGCCGTGGGCTGCCCTGGCGTCGGCCTTTGCCCGCTGCGGCGCAGGCTTGACCCTGGCGGCGCGGCCCTTAACTGCCCTGGCGACGGCCTTGCGCACCGTGCGCTTCACAGCCTTGCGGGTCGCCTTTTTCGCCATGATTTCGGTATACTGGCCGCCATGACCGCCGACAACGCCGCCGAACTCGAGCCCACGATCTTTTCCGCGGTGATCACGCCGCACCGCTCGCTCGGCAGCGTCGGCTTCCTGGTGCTGATGTCCGCGTTCGGCATCATCAGCTTCATCGCTGGCATGGTCTTCCTGATCGCCGGCGCCTGGCCGGTGTTCGGCTTCTTCGGGCTCGACGTGCTGCTGCTGTATTGGGCCTTCAAGATCAACTACCGCCACGCCGACGCCTACGAGGAACTGCACCTGACGCCGTCGGAGCTGCGCGTGCGCAAGGTGAACCACCGCGGCCGCGCGCGCGAGTGGGCGATCAACCCGCTCTGGGTCAAGCTCGAGAAGGTCGTGCACGAGGAGTTCGGCATCGAGCGCCTGTTCCTGGTATCGCGCGGCAAACAGCTCGTGATCGCCAGCTTCCTCGGCCCCGATGAGAAGGAAAGCTTCGCCAGGGCGCTCGGCAACGCGCTCGCCGAGGTCAGGCGCGGGGTGACGCGGACGGTGGTTTCTTAATCCCTCCCCTTTCAGGGGAGGGATAAGAGCCCCAGAAATCGGGTGGTTGCGGCGCCACCCCCGGCCTAGATACGGTCCATGACACCGGACCCGACAGTCATGACCGAACCCCGCATCTCGCTGGCGAACCATCTGCCCGAGTTCGCGCCGCTTTCCACCGCCTCCGCGGACTACGACATCGTTCGCCGCGCGATCGCGCATATCCGCAACAACTGGCGCGCGCAGCCGGAGATCGAAACGATCGCCAAGGCGACCGGCGTGAACGCCACCGAGTTGCATCATTTGTTCCGTCGCTGGTGCGGGCTGACGCCGAAGGCCTTCCTGCAGGCGCTCACGCTCAACTCCGCGCGCGCGCTGCTGCGCTCCTCGGCGAGCGTGCTCGATACGGCTTACGAAGTAGGCCTGTCCGGCCCGGGCCGGCTGCACGACCTGTTCGTGACGCACGAGGCGATGTCGCCCGGCGAATGGAAGGCGGGCGGCGAAGGGCTCACCATCACCTACGGCTACCATCCCTGCCCCTTCGGCATCGCACTGGTGATGATCACGCCACGCGGGCTGGCCGGGCTCGCCCTCGCCGACGCCGGCAAGGAGCGCGCCGCGTTCAACGACATGAAGTCGCGCTGGCCGAAGGCGCGTTACGTCGAGGACTTCGCCGCCACCGCGGCGACCGCGCGGCGCATTTTCGACTCCACGCTGTGGCGGCCGCAAACGCCGTTACGGGTGGTGCTGATCGGCACCGACTTCGAAGTGCGCGTGTGGGAGAAACTGCTCGAGATTCCCATGGGCCATCTCACGACCTATTCCGACCTCGCCGTCAAAGCCGGCTCGCCGAAGGGCGCACGTGCGGTCGGCGCCGCGGTCGGCAAGAATCCGATCTGCTTCGTGGTTCCCTGCCACCGCGTGATCGGCAAGAACGGCGACATCACCGGCTACCACTGGGGCCTCACGCGCAAGCGCGCGATGTTGGGCTGGGAAGCCGGGATGGCGGCGGCTTGACCGCGCTTTAGGCAGATAAACTCAAACAACCGTTCCGGAACCGGAACACCTCACGCTGCCGCGCGTTGCGGAACGCGTGGAGACAGCGCGGCGTTGTCTCCTAGTTGGATAGTTCCAGAGGAGGCACACTATGAAACTTCGTTTTGCTCTGACGCTCCTTGCCGCGACGGCCATGGCTCCGGCCGCTGCTTTCGCGCAGGGTTCCACGGTCGGCGGCGCCGTCGGTGGTGCTGCGGTCGGCGGCGTGGTTGGCGGTCCGGTCGGCGCTGTTGTCGGCGCGGGCGTCGGCGGCGCAGTCGGCGCGGTCGCGGAACCGCCGCAGGGCGTCGTGACCTACGTGGAGCGTGAGCGCGCCCCGTCGGTCACCGTGCAGGAACGCGTGGTGGTCGGCGAAGCGCTGCCGGCGACCGTCGAACTGCGCGCGATCCCCGAGCACACGGAATACCGCTACGCGATCGTGAACAACCAGCGCGTCATCGTCGAGCCGCGCACCCGCAAAGTGGTGAAGATCATCAACTAAGGTTGGTCGATCTATCATCGGAGAAGCTCCGCCATCCGGCGGAGCTTTTCTTTTGCGCGCGATCCGCCCGCCGGACAGGCGGTTGACGCTGGCGCGGCAATCGCCCAAAACCCTCCCGCTTTTGTTCCATCGAGGCGAGAGGCCGATGCAGAAACGCCGCCCCGTGATGCTGGTTGTGCTCGACGGCTGGGGCTGGCGTGAGGACGTCGAGAACAACGCGGTAAAGCAGGCGAAAACGCCGGCCTTCGACCGGCTCTGGACGACCTGCCCGCACGGCTTCCTGCGCACCTCCGCCCTCGACGTCGGCCTGCCGGAAGGCCAGATGGGCAATTCCGAGGTCGGGCACCTCAACATCGGCGCCGGGCGGGTCGTGATGCAGGACCTGCCGCGCATCGACGAAGCCATCGCCAAGGGCGAGATCGCGCAGACGCCGGCCGTCACCGACTTGATCGCAAAGCTGAAGGCAAGCGGCGGAACCTGCCACCTGATCGGGCTGGTGTCGCCGGGTGGCGTGCACTCGCACCAGAACCATGCGGTGGCGCTGGCGAAGATGCTCACGGACGCGAAGGTGCCGGTCGCCGTGCATGCGCTGACCGACGGCCGCGACACGCCGCCCCAGGCGGCGGCGGAGTACCTCAAGACTTTCACCGCCGCGTTGCCGCCATCGGTGCCGGTGGCGACGGTGGTCGGCCGCTACTATGCCATGGACCGCGACAAGCGCTGGGACCGTGTCGCCAAGGCCTATGACGCGATCGTCGCAGGGGAAGGACCGCGCTTCCCCGACGCGCAAGCCGCGATCGCCGACGCCTATGCCCGCAAGTCCTACGACGAGTTCATCGTGCCGGCGGTGATCGGCGACTACCGCGGCGTCAAGGACGGCGACGGGGTGCTGTGCTTCAACTTCCGCGCCGACCGCGTGCGCGAGATCCTCGGCGCCATGGTCGATCCGGCCTTCACCGGTTTCGCGCGCAAGCGCACCGCGAAATTCGCCGCCGCCGTCGGCATGACGCAGTACAGCGACGAGCTCGACAAGCTCATGCAGACGATCTTCCCGCCGCAGACCTTCCCCAACATCCTCGGCGAGGTCGTCGCCAACGCGCACCGCACGCAATTGCGCATGGCGGAGACGGAGAAGTATCCGCACGTCACCTACTTCCTCAACGGCGGGCGCGAGCAGCCGTTCGAGGGCGAGGACCGCATCATGGTGCCCTCGCCCAAGGTCGCGACCTACGACCTGCAGCCGGAAATGTCGGCGCCCGAACTGACCGACAAGGCGGTGGCGGCGATCAAGTCCGGCAAGTACGACCTGATCGTGCTCAACTTCGCCAATCCCGACATGGTCGGTCACACCGGCAGCTTGGCCGCGGCGATCAAGGCGGTGGAGACGGTGGACACCGGGCTCGGCCGCATCGCTGCGGCCATCGAGCAGATGGGCGGCGCGCTGCTGGTCACCGCCGACCACGGCAATTGCGAGATGATGCGCGATCCCGAAAGCGGCGGCCCGCACACGGCGCACACGCTCAACCCGGTGCCGCTGATTTTGGCCGGCGCCGGCAACCGCATTCTGGTCAAGGAAGGCCGTTTGGCCGACATCGCGCCGACGCTGCTCGAGCTGATGGGCCTGCCCAAGCCGGCGGAGATGACCGGCACATCGCTGATGCAAGGGTGAGCACTGCGTCATCTCGGACGACGCGGAAGCGGCGATCCGGAATCCAGACATTAGCTCCGACGGCTGGATTCCGGGTTCGCGCGCAAAGCGCGCGCCACGGAGTGACAGATCAAAAATCCTTCAGGCCGAGCACGTCCATCATCGAATAGAGGCCGGGCTTCTGGTCGCGCGCCCATAGCGCCGCATGCAGCGCGCCGCGCGCGAAGATCATGCGGTCCTCGGCCTTGTGGGTGAGCTCGATGCGTTCGGCCGGCCCCGCGAAGATCACCGTGTGCTCGCCCACCACCGTGCCGCCGCGCAAGCTCGCGAAGCCGATGTCGCCCGGCCGGCGCGCGCCGGTGTGGCCGTCGCGACCCCTCACTGAACGCTTGTCGAGATCGACGCCGCGCCCTTCCGCCACGGCGCGGCCGAGCAGCAGCGCGGTGCCGGACGGCGCGTCGATCTTCTGGTTGTGGTGCATCTCGAGGATCTCGATGTCGAAGCTCTGGTCGAGCGTCCTCGCCACGCGCTTGGCCAGCGCGCCGAGCAGATTGACGCCGAGGCTCATGTTGCCGGACTTGACGACTGCGGCCTTCCGGGCGGCTTCCCTGATCTTGTCCTCGTCCGCGGCGGAAAGGCCGGTGGTGCCGATCACGTGCACCTTGCCGGCCTTGGCGGCGACCGCCGCCAGGTCGACCGTGGCGGCCGGAATGGTGAAGTCGATGATGGCGTCGGAGGAGGCCATCAGCGCGGCCGGATCGCCGGTCAGCTTGACGCCGTTCTCGCCGAGACCCGCCAGGATGCCGGCATCCCAGCCCAGCAGCGGCGAGCGCGCGTCTTCCAGCGCGCCGGATAACGTCAGGCCCTTGGTATCGGCAATCGCCTTCACCAGCGTACGGCCCATCCGCCCGCCAGCCCCCGCCACAACCAGCCGCATGTCAGCCATGGGTCGCTCCCGCGCTCGTGTTCGAACGATATAGCGGGCGGGAGCGGCCCCTGTCACCTAGGGCTGCGGTCCGTCGTAGCCCTCGATGACGACGATCTCGGCCGTCGAATGCGGCTGCCGCACCTTCATGTTGGCCTGGTATTCCGGCGAGTTGTGGCAGGCGAGCGCCGTGGCATAGTCGGGAAACTCGATCACCACGTTGCGCGAGCGCGCCGTGCCCTCCGGCGACTCGAACTTGCCGCCGCGCACCACATAGCGCCCGCCGAACTTCCTGAAGATGGCCGCGTTCGCCGCGGCATAGGGCTTGTAGCCCTCGTCGTTGTGCACATCGACGCGCCCGATCCAGTAGCCCTTGGCCATCGCGCTCCCCTTACTCTCCGCTGGCTTGTTCGATCTCGGCGACGATCGCGTCGGCCGCCGCTTTCGGATCGCGCGCCTCCACGATCGGGCGTCCGACCACGAGATAGTCGGCGCCCGCTTCGATGGCGCGCGCCGGTGTCATGATGCGTTTCTGGTCGCCGGTAGCGCTGCCGGCCGGGCGGATGCCGGGCGTCACCAGCGCCATGCCGGGTCCGACGATCGCGCGCAGGTTGGCGGCCTCCTCGGCCGAGCAGACCAGCCCGTCCACGCCGATGTCGCGGGCCTGGCCGGCGCGCGCGGCGGCGAGCTCGGGCACACTCATGTCATAGCCGGCGGCGGCGAGATCGGTGTCGTCGTAGGAGGTCAGCACGGTCACCGCGAGGATGCGCAGCCTGGAGCCCTTCTTGCCTTCGACGGCGGCCTTCATCGTCTGCGGATAGGCGTGCACGGTCAGGAAGGTGGCGCCGATCTGCGCCACGCTTTCGACGCCCTTCTGCACCGTGTTGCCGATATCGTGCAGCTTGAGATCGAGGAAGACCTGCTTGCCGGCGGCGATCAGCCCGGCGGCGAAGTTCAGCCCGCCGGCGAAGGCGAGCTGGTAGCCGATCTTGTAAAACACGACCGATTCGCCGAGCCGCGACACCATCTGTTCGGCCGACTGCACCGTCGGCAGATCGAGCGCCACGATCAGGCGCTCCCGCGCGTCATGCTTCACCGCCATCCTCCCCGCATGATCAGGCGCGCCATGTCGACCAGGCGCGCGAGCTGCGCGCGCAACAGGTTGGCGACCCGCGTTTCGGAAATGTTGTCCATCGCGTCGAAGGCCCGGTCGGCGTTCTGCACCACGACCTGCTCCGGAACGACCAGCGCGCCGCAGCCGATCTCGAGGATCTGCCGCAGCGCCATCAGGCCGTGCTCGCCGCCGGCCGGCTCCGATGTCGCCGAGGCGATCGCGAAGACGCGGTTCCTGAACGCGGCGAGCGCGGGATCGCCGCGCTCGCGCACGCAGGCGACCCAGTCGATGGCGTTCTTCAACAGCGGCGTGACCGAAGCGCAATACTCGGGGCACGCGATGAACACGCCGTGGTGCGCGGCGATCATCTGCTTGAGCTTGATCGCGTTGGCGGGCACGCCGCTGCGCGCCTCGAGGTCGGCGTCGTAGAGCGGCAGCGGATAATCGACGAGGGAAATGCGGGTGACGTCGGCGTCGAGCAACGTCAATTCCTTGGCCGCCAGCGCCGCCAGCTTCACGTTGTACGAGCCGGTGCGGTTCGATCCGGGCAGGACGAGGATTTTGGGCGTGGCCATTGCGCGGCGTCTCACTTCGTCATGGCCGGGGCATGCCGGCCATCCACGTCTTTCGTGCAGCCTACCCTAAAGACGTGGATGCCCGGGACAAGCCCGGGCATGACGAGGAAAAGCCGTGCGAAGGCACTACGCCCCGCGATAGACCCAGACGCGGGCGGGCGGCAGGTTGAGCCAGATCAGGTTCGAGGGCTCGGCGGTGATGCCGGACAATTCCTTCGGGATCGGCGGCATCATCGCATAGGTGAACTGGATGAAGGGCGCGCCGGGCTGCAGCAGCGTCATCGCGTCGGCGATGAGGCGCAGGCGCGTGCGCAGCGGCTTGGTCATCAGCGGCAGGCCGGACACCACGGCGGCGGCGGGCTCGCCCACCGTCGTTTCCAGCAGCCGCCGCAGGCGATAGGCATCGCCCTGCACCACGGTCGCGGCCGGATAGCGCTTGCTCAGCAGCCGGCAGAAATCGGGATTGAACTCGACCAGCACGAGCCGGGCGGGATCGACGCCGTGCTCGACCAGCGCCTCGGTCACCGGACCGGTGCCCGGCCCGAGCTCGATTACCGGGCCGCTCGACTGCGGATCGACATAGCCCGCCATGGTGCGCGCCAAGGCCTTGCTCGACGGCATCACCGCGCCGGTGCGCAGCGGCTTGTCGATCCACGAGCGAATGAATTGCAGCTCGTCGTCGAGACGAAGCGGCTTCTTTTCGAGGCGGGCGTAGGTTGGCAAGGACATGGATTCACGCGTTCGGGCGACCGGCCCGGAACCCCATTACGGGTAAAGGGCGCCGGGCGAGGGGTCAAGACCGCTAGTCGGAATGGCTGCTGCGACTGCCCAGCCCATCGAAAAACTCCCTCACCCGACCGAAGAACCCGGTCGACTCCGGCTGGGTATCTTCGGACGACAGTCTATCGAATTCGGCCAGGAGCTCGCGCTGGCGCTTGCTCAGATTCTGGGGCGTTTCCACCGAAACTTGAACGTACATGTCGCCGCTTTGTTTCGCCCTCAGCACCGGCATACCTTTGCCGGACAGGCGGAAACGCCGGCCGGTCTGGGTGCCGGCCGGCACCTTGACCCGGGCCTTGCCACCGTCGATGGCCGGCACCTCGAAGTCGCCGCCCAAGGCGGCCGTCACCATGGAGATCGGCACCCGGCAGTAAAGGTCCGCGCCGTCGCGCTGGAAGAACTCGTGCGGGGCGAGCGACAGGAAGATATAGAGGTCGCCCGGCGGGCCGCCGCGCAACCCCGCCTCGCCTTCGCCGGCGAGCCGGATGCGCGTGCCATCCTCGACGCCGGGGGGAATGTTCACCGACAGCGTCCGCTCGCGGGTGACGCGGCCCGCGCCCCCGCAATCGCGGCAGGGATCGTCGATAGTCTGGCCGCGGCCCTGGCAGGCCGGGCAGGTGCGCTCGAGCGTGAAGAAGCCCTGCGCGTGCCGGATCTTGCCGGCGCCGCCACAGCTGGCGCAGGTCTTCGGCCGCGTGCCGGCCTTGGCGCCCGAGCCGGAACAGGCCTCGCAGGTGACCGACGTCGGAATGCGGATTTGCGCGGTCTTGCCTTCGTAGGCCTCTTCCAGCGCGATCTCCATATTGTAGCGCAGGTCGGAGCCGCGCTCGCGCCCGGTGCCGCGTCCGCGCGCCGCGCCGCCCATGCCGAAGATGCCTTCGAAGATGTCGGCGAAGGTGGTGCTGAAGTCCGCGCCGAAGCCATGGCCGCCGCCGCCCTGCTCGAAGGCGGCATGGCCGAAACGGTCATAGGCGGCGCGCTTGTCGCCGTCCTTGAGCACGTCGTAGGCCTCGTTGATCTCCTTGAACTTGTGCTCGCAGTCGTTGTCGCCCGGGTTGCGGTCGGGGTGATACTGCATGGCGAGCTTGCGGAACGAGGCTTTCAGCTCGGCCTCGGTGCAGGTGCGCTCAACGCCCAACACTTCATAGTAGTCGCGTTTGGACATGCAGCTCCCGTTCGAACCTATCTCCTAGTCCTGAGGAGCGGTCCACGCTTCGTGGATCGCGTCTCGAAGGACGAGGCCCCCTCGCCGCAGGCAAAAACAAATCGGCCCTCATCCTTCGAGACGCGCTTCGCGCTCCTCAGGATGAGGGCCATACCGTGGCTTCCGATCGTTAAGCCGACTTCTTCTTGTCGTCGTCGACTTCGGTGAACTCCGCGTCGACCACGTCTTCCTTCTTCTCGGCTCCTGCTTCGCCGCCCGGCGCGGCGCCGCCGGGAGGCTCCTGCTGGGCCTTGTACATCGCTTCGCCGAGCTTCATCGAAGCCTGCGCCAGCGTGTTGGTCTTCTGCTGGATGGCGTCGGCGTCGTCGCCCTTCAGCGCTTCCTTGAGATCGGCGATCGCGTTCTCGATCGCGGTGCGCTCGGCGTCGCCGACCTTGGAGCCGTGCTCGGAGAGCGCCTTCTCGGTCGAGTGGACAAGAGCCTCGGCGTGGTTCTTGGCTTCCACCGCCGCCTTGCGCTTCTTGTCTTCCTCGGCGTGCGCTTCCGCGTCCTTCACCATCTTCTCGATGTCGCCTTCGGACAGACCGCCCGAAGCCTGGATGCGGATCTGCTGCTCCTTGCCCGTCGCCTTGTCCTTGGCCTGCACGTTGACGATGCCGTTGGCGTCGATGTCAAAGGTGACCTCGATCTGCGGCACGCCGCGCGGCGCCGGCGGAATGCCGACCAGATCGAACTGGCCGAGCATCTTGTTGTCGGCCGCCATCTCGCGCTCGCCCTGGAAGACGCGGATGGTCACCGCGTTCTGGCTGTCTTCGGCGGTCGAGAAGACCTGACTCTTCTTGGTCGGGATCGTGGTGTTGCGGTCGATGATGCGGGTGAACACGCCGCCCAGCGTCTCGATGCCGAGGGAGAGCGGGGTCACGTCGAGCAGCAGCACATCCTTCACGTCGCCCTGCAGCACGCCGGCCTGGATGGCGGCGCCGATGGCGACGACTTCATCCGGGTTGACGCCCTTGTGCGGCTCCTTGCCGAAGAACTGCTTCACGACTTCCTGCACCTTCGGCATGCGCGTCATGCCGCCGACCAGGACCACCTCGTTGATCTCGCCCGCCGAGATGCCGGCGTCCTTGAGCGCCTTGCGGCACGGCTCGACCGTCTTCTGGATGAGGTCGTCAACCAGCGCCTCGAACTTGGCGCGGGTGAGCTTCATGGTCAGGTGCTTCGGGCCGGAGGCATCCGCCGTGATGAACGGCAGGTTGACCTCGGTCTGCGTGGTGGACGACAGCTCGATCTTGGCTTTCTCGGCGGCTTCCTTCAGCCGCTGCAGCGCGAGCTTGTCCTTGCGCAGGTCGATGCCCTGCTCCTTCTGGAATTCATCGGCCAGATAGTTCACCAGCCGCATGTCGAAGTCTTCGCCGCCGAGGAACGTGTCGCCGTTCGTCGACTTCACCTCGAACACGCCGTCGCCGATCTCCAACACCGACACGTCGAAGGTGCCGCCGCCGAGATCGTACACAGCGATCAGGCCGGTCTTCTGCTTGTCGAGGCCGTAGGCGAGCGCAGCCGCGGTCGGCTCGTTGATGATGCGCAGCACTTCGAGGCCGGCGATCTTGCCGGCGTCCTTGGTGGCCTGGCGCTGGGCGTCGTTGAAATAGGCCGGGACGGTGATGACCGCCTGGTCGACTTTCTGCCCGAGATGCGCTTCCGCCGTCTCTTTCATTTTCTGCAAGATGAAAGCGGAGATCTGCGAGGGCGAATATTGCTTGCCATCCTCTTCGACCCAGGCATCGCCGTTCGAGGCCTTGGCGATCTTGTAGGGGACGAGCTTCTTGTCCTTCTCGACCATCGGGTCGTCGTAGCGGCGGCCGATGAGGCGCTTGACCGCGAAGATGGTCTTCTCGGGATTGGTGACCGCCTGGCGCTTGGCCGGCTGGCCGACGAGGCGCTCGCCGTCGTCCGTGAAAGCGACGATCGACGGAGTCGTGCGCATGCCTTCGGCGTTCTCGATGACTTTGGGCGCTTTGCCTTCCATCACGGCGACGCACGAGTTCGTGGTGCCGAGGTCGATGCCGATGACCTTGCCCATGGTTTCAATTCCTCTCTTTTACGGCAGGCCGGTCGGGCCTCATCAGCGCCCGATGGGGATGACGGCTCATCCGCAGATCCCCTGATCCAGCCCCCTGGATATGCGATTCACCGCCAGTTTTTGCGGCTACTGGCTCATATAGGAGGGTACCCGGAGGCCGCAAGTCAGCCGTTCACGAAAACGGGACACGCGGCGCCGACGCCCCCGCCATGGTTTACGCGATCCTTGCGGCCGGCCGCCATTGCCGCACCGCAATTGCCCGGTTAGGCAGGGCCGACGGACCGAATTACCGACCTGTGGAGTGCCGGCATGCGCCGATGGCTGGTTTTGATCCTGGTGGCCTGGGCGGGCCAGGCGCTGGCCGAGCCGGTCTTTCCGACCGGCTTGCGGATCGGGCTCGAGCCGCCCGCCGACGCCCGGGTGAGCACGCAATTCCCCGGCTTCGAGGACCCCGAGCGCAAGGTGAAGATCGGGATGCTCGACCTGCCGGCCGGCGCCTACGAGCGGCTCGCGGCCACCGCCTACGCGCCCAACCAGCCCGGCATGACCGACGTGACGCGGGAGGCCTTCCCCTTCGCCAGCGGCATCGGCCTGCTGGTGCGCGGCCGCGGCGAGCACGAGGGCGTCGCCGTGACCAAGTGGTATCTGCTGGCGACGGCGGTCGCCGGCCCGGTGCAGAACCTGACCGTACTGATCAACGTCGAGGTGCCGGACGCCGCGAGCGCCGTCTACACCGACGCCGTGGTGCGCAAGGCGCTCGCCAGCGTGACGTTCCGCCCGGCGCCGATCCAGGAGCAGCTGAGCCTGATGCCGTTCAAGCTCGGCGAGCTCGCCGGCTTCCGGGTGTTGCAGGTGCTGCCGGCGGGCGGCGTCATCCTGATCGACGGGCCGGGCGAGGACATTAACAAGCAGCCTTATGTGATCGTCTCGATCGGGGGCGGCTCGCCCTCCGACACGAACGACCGTGCGCGCCTGGCGCGCGACGTGCTGAACGGCGCGCCGCTGCGCGAGCTGACGCAGCGCTCCTCCGAACCGATGCGCATCGGCGGGTTCCAGGGCCACGAGATCCGCGCCACCGCCAAGAGCCTGTCCGGCGAGCCGGTCACGCTGGTGCAGTGGATGCGGTTCGGCAGCAGCGGCTATCTGCGCGTAGTCGGCGTCGCCCACGAAAACAACTGGGACACGCTGTTCCCGCGCTTCCGCAAGGTGCGCGACGGCATCTCGCCGCGATAGCGCTACGAAATGGCGTTACTTGGCGGCCGCGGGCGGATTGCCATTGGCGGAAGCCGGCGCCTTGGGCGCGGCCTTGGCCACGCCGACCATGGCGGGACGCAATACGCGCTCGCCGATCATGTAGCCGGCCTGGATCACCTGCGCGACGTGCCCGGGCGGCACGTCGGCGTTCGGCACTTCATACATGGCCTGATGCACATTCGGATCGAACTTCTCGCCTTGCGGCGAAAACTTGCGCACGCCGTTCTTCTCCAGCGACTTGAGCAATTCGCGCTCGGTAAGCTCGACGCCTTCGATCAGCGACTTGATCCTGGCGTCGGCCTGCTCGCGCAGCGCCGGATCGATCGTCTCGAGCGCGCGGTGCATGTTGTCGGCGACCGCCAGGACGTCGCGGGCGAAGCCGGCGATGCCGTAGGTGCGCGCGTCGGCGACCTCGCGCTCGGTGCGCCGGCGCAGGTTCTCCATCTCGGCCAGCGTGCGCAGCACCTTGTCCTTGTATTCGGCAGCTTCGCGCTGGGCCACGGCCACGGGATCTTCGGCGGCCGGCGCAGCCGGAGCAGCCGCGGCGGCGTCCGCCTCGGCTTCCGCGTTCTCGGCCGTACGAGCGGTCGGGTCCGTCATCGTGCTTGGGTCCACTTTCGAGATTGCCTCGGATGTGCGGGATATCAGGCCTGATGGCCGAAAAATCAAGCTCAACCGGACAAAAGGCGACTCACCACCCGGGCGGTGTAATCGACCATCGGGATGACACGCGCGTAATTGAGCCGCGTCGGGCCGATGACCCCGATCACCCCGACGATGCGCCCCTTGCTGTCGCGGTAGGGGGCCACGATGGTCGAGGAGCCCGAGAGCGAGAACAGCTTGTTCTCCGAGCCGATGAAGATGCGCACGCCGTCGGCCCGCTCGGCGCGGCCGAGCAGGTCGATGACCCCGCGCTTGGTCTCCAGCGCGTCGAACAGCGAACGCACGCGCTCCAGGTCGTCCAGCGCATGCAGGTCCTCGAGCAAATGCGCGTGCCCGCGCACGATGAGCTGGCGGTCGTCGTCGTCACCGCCCGACCAGCTCGCGAGCCCGGCGGCGATGATCTTCTGCGTCAGCTGGTCAAGCTCGGCCTGTCCTTCCGTCACCGCTTTCTCGATCTCGCCGCGAAGCTCCGCCAGCGTCTTCCCGCGCAGGCGCGCGTTGAGGAAGTTGCCGGCCTCGACCAGCGACGAGGTCGGCAGCCCGGCGGGCACGTTGAGCACGCGGTTCTCCACCTGGCCGTCTTCGCCGACCAGAACCGCCAGCGCGCGCTCGGGCTCCAGCCGCACGAACTCGATGTGCTTGAGGCGCGCATTCTGCTTGGCGGTAAGCACGACGCCGGCCGAGCGCGTGAGGCCGGACAGCATCTGCGAGGCTTCGGTGAGCACCGCCTCCAGCGACTTGGAAGAGCCGGCACCGGCCACCTGCGCCTCGATCGCGCGGCGATCGCCTTCGCTCAGGTCGCCGACCTGCATCAGCGCGTCCACGAAGAAGCGCAACCCGATCTCCGTCGGCAGCCGGCCGGCGGAGGTGTGCGGCGCAAAGATCAGCCCGGCCTGCTCCAGGTCCGACATCACGTTGCGGACCGAGGCCGGCGACAGCGAGATCGGCAGGATGCGCGAAATGTTGCGCGAGCCGACCGGTTCGCCGGTCGCGAGATAGCTCTCGACGATCTGCCGGAAAATCTCGCGCGAGCGTTCGTTGAGCATCGCCAGACTGGCCGGGGATGCCCCGCTCGGAATATCGTGCGACGCCACGGTTAACACCTCCGAATTCCACAACAATTGACCATTGCCGTGGAATTGTTCAAGACGGGCTTGTAGGAGCCCGCCCGGCAGTGCGATTTTCACCCTGCCGGGACGCTCAAGTTCCGACCCTAACGGTAAGGCGATGTCGGTCAAACGGACCAGACCTTGGCGACACAAGGCGGCGGCTCTCCTGGCCGTCCTCTATGCGCTATGCCTGGTCTCGCCGGTGGCCGCCTTCGCCTTCAGCCAGGCCGCGGCATCCCACTGCCTCACCGGGGCCGAGCCGCCGAAGACCGCGGGCCACCCGGCCACGCATGGGCACGACCACGGGGCCGGCCACGATGAAGCGCACGCGGCGCCCGAGCATGCCGCACCCGTCGCGGACACCACGGATGCCGGCGACCAGGCCGTCCCCGGCAAATGCTGCGGGCTGTTCTGCGTGACGGCGCTCGAGCCGCCGGCGCTCGCCGTCGCGGATGTGCAAGCAGCGGCCGCCTCGGCCGTCACCTTGCTTGCCCCCGTCCCGCTTCTCGGACGCGGCTCCGGCCGCATCGACCGACCACCGAGAGTCCTGCCGTCGCTTTGACCGTGAGTGCCGCCGCGGCCCTGCCGCCGCGCGTGCTCGTCAGCAATCGACCGGAAAGGACCTTCGATGTCCCCCCACGTGCGTTCGTGGCGCGCACCGCGTCACATTCTGATGCTCGGCTGCCTGCTCGCGCTGCCGGCCTGCGCGAGTTTCTCGCCCGACGGCGGCATGAGCGTAACGGCCGACATCGCCGCGCAGCATTTGCGCAAAGATGTCGTCGCGATCCGCAACGACGAAGACGCCGACGTGGCGCGCGCCGAGGTTGAACGCCTGCTCAAGCGGACCTTGAACGCGGACGCGGCCGTGCAGATCGCCTTGTTTAACAACCGCGGCCTGCAAGCCGCCTACAACGAGTTGGGCATCGCGGAAGCGCAACGCGTGCAGCAATCGCTGCCGCCCAATCCGTCGATTTCGATCTCGCGGCTCACCGGCGCGGCGGAAATCGAGATCGAACGAAAGATCGCCGCCAACATCCTCGGACTTTTGACGCTGCCGGCGCGGGCGGAAATCGCCACCGAGCGGTTCAACCGCGCCCAGCTTGCCGCCGCGCTCGAAACGCTGCGCGTCGCCTCGGAAGCACGCAAGACTTTTTACCGCGCCGTGGCCGCGCGGCAGACCGTCAGCCTGCTCGAACAGGCAAGCTCCGCTTCCGCTACGACCGCCGAGCTTGCCAAGCGCATGGGTACCAGCGGCGCAATGAACAAGCTCGACCAATCGCGGCAGCAATTACTGCACACAGAACTGACCACCGAACTTGCGCGGGCGCGGCAGCGCGCCACATCCGAACGCGAACGACTGGTGCGCGCGCTCGGCCTCTCCGGCAAGGACCTCGCGTTCAAGCTGCCGGCGCGGCTACCATCACTACCGAACCGGCCGCCCGCGATGAAGACGGTCGAGAACGAAGCGCTTAAAAGCCGCGTCGATCTCAAGATGGCCCAGAGCGAACTCAACTCGCTCGCGAAGTCCTACGGGCTCACCAAGGCCACCCGCTTCATCAACGTGCTTGAGGGTGATTTCATCGACAAGCGAAAGGAAGAACGCGCGACAGGCGAGCACTCGCACGACAGCGGCTTCGAGCTGACCTTGCAGGTACCGATCTTCGACTTCGGAGAAGCGCGCGCCCGCGAGGCCGAACAGGCCTACATGCGCGCCGTCAATCGGCTGGCGCAGAAGGCCGTCAACGCCCGGTCGGAGGCGCGCGAGGCTTATCGCAATTATCGCGCCAGCTACGATGTCGCGGCGCGCTATCAGCGCGACGTTCTGCCGCTGCGCAATACGATCTCCGAAGAACTGATGCTTCGCTACGGCGCGATGCAAGTCGACGTCTTCGCCTTGCTCACAGAGGCGCGGCAGAGGATCGCCGCCAACGCCAATGCCGTCGAAGCGCTGCGCGACTTCTGGCTCGCAAGCGCCGACCTGCAGGCAGCCGTGATCGGCGGTGCCGGAGCGCCGAGCGACTCGTCATCCAGCACAACCGCCATGGCCAGCGGCGGCGAGCCGGCCGGCCATTGAACGGGAGCGACACCATGATCACACGACGCAATCTCATCGGCACATCGGCCGTTCTCGCTGGCGCAGCCGCCGTCAGCGGCCGCGTGCAGGCCGCTTCGATCCCTGAGGCCGTCACCACCAAGTCACCCGCGATGCAGCCACCGCGCGTGCCGTCGGGCGGCCCCGCCTATCAGCCGGTCGTCACGCTCAACGGCTGGTCATTGCCCTGGCGCATGAACGGCGACTGGAAGGAGTTTCACCTGGTCGCCGAGCCGGTCGAGCGCGAACTGGCGCCCGGCATGACGGCGCGGCTGTGGGGCTACAACGGCCAATCGCCGGGCCCGACGCTCGAGTTTGTCGAGGGCGACAAGGTGCGCATCTTCGTCACCAACAAATTGCCCGAACACACGACGGTGCACTGGCACGGCTTCGTGCTGCCCAACGGCATGGACGGCGTCGGCGGTCTCACGCAACCGCACATCAAGCCGGGCAAGACCTTCGTCTACGAATTCGCCGTCAAGCGCAGCGGCACCTTCATGTACCACCCGCACGCCGACGAGATGGTGCAGATGGCGATGGGCATGATGGGCTTCATCGTCGTGCATCCGCGCGACCCGCAGGAGCGGCGTGTCGACCGCGACTTCGTCTTCCTGCTGAGCAGCTTCGACATCGACCCCGGCACATCGCTGCCGAAGGTCATGACGATGACGGACTTCAATCTGTGGACGTGGAACACGCGCGTGTTCCCCGGCATCGATCCGCTGGTGGTCAGGCAGGGCGACCGGGTGCGCATCCGCGTCGGCAATCTCACGATGACCAACCACCCGATCCATCTGCATGGCCCGCATTTCGAGGTTACCGGTACGGACGGCGGCTGGGTGCGCGAAAGCGCGCGCTGGCCGGAAGTCACCACCGACATTCCGGTCGGCGGCATGCGCGCGATCGAGTTCGTCGCCGACGAACCCGGCGACTGGGCGATCCATTGTCACAAGTCGCATCACACGATGAACGCCATGGGCCACGACGTGAAGACCTTCATCGGCACGCCGCAGAAAGACCTCACCAAGGCGATCCGCAAGCTGCTCCCGGACTACATGCCGATGGGCACGGAAGGCATGGCGGAAATGGGCTCGATGGAGATGCCGATGCCCGACAACACGCTGCCGATGATGACCGGCTTCGGCCAGTTCGGGCCGCTCGAGATGGGTGGCATGTTCTCGGTGGTGAAGGTACGCGAGGGCCTTGCGCACGACGACTACAAAGACCCCGGTCCCTACAAACATCCACCGGGCACCGTTGCGTATGAGTTCAAGGGCGACGTGCCGGACGCCACGCGCCGTAGCGACGTTCCCGCAAGTTCAAAAAATGTCGAACTCTCGGTCGTGAAACCGGGATCGAAAAGCCACAGCAACCATTGAAGGAGCAAGGAAATGAAGTCTCTTGTACTCTCGATCGCCGCTGCGCTGGTCTTGACCGGGGCAAGTCTCGGAGCCGCAAATGCCGCCGGCAGCCACTTCTCGGCCGGCAAGCCGGGCAATCCGAAAAAGCCCGCGCGGACCGTCACCGTCATCATGACCGACAAGGACGGGACGATGAAATTCGAGCCCGACCGTATCGACGTCAAGAAAGGCGAGCAAATCCGTTTCGTCATCGAGAACAAAGGCGAGATCAAACATGAATTCATCCTGGCAAGCCTCAAGGACAACAAGAAGCACGCCGAGCTGATGAAGAAGTTTCCGCACATGGAGCACGATGAGCCGAACTCCAAGAGCCTTCAGCCTGGCAAGACCGGGGAGATTCTCTGGCAATTCACGAAGTCGGGCACGTTCGAATTCGCCTGCCTCATTCCCGGCCACTACGAAGCGGGCATGCGCGGCACGGCGACGGTGAAGTAGCGGAAGAAGGAGAAGAACAATGAAAGCATTCTATGCGGTCCTGGCGTTGGTGCTCTCGCTCGCGTTCGCGCCGCACGGCGCCCGCGCGCAGGCACTCATCGACGGCACGGTGACCAAGATCGATACCTCGGCCAGCAAGATCACCATCCGTCACGGGCCGATCAAGAAGTTCGACATGGACGACGGCATGACCATGGTCTTCGCGGTAAAAGACGCGAGCCTACTGTCCAAGGTGAAGGCCGGCGACAAGGTGAAATTCGACGCCGACAACGTGAACGGCCAGTTCATCGTCACCAAGATCGATAAGGCCAAATAAGACGGCTTGCCGTGACCGCCGGGCGCACTTACAACCGCCCGGCGTCACATTACAGGAGCTGCCGATGCGGCCGAGCCGCCGACAAGTCGACGAGTTACGCCCGGTTTCGCTTGAGCGCGGCGTGGTCAAATACGCCGAGGGCTCCTGTTTCGTGAAGTTCGGCGACACCCATGTGCTGGTCACCGCCAGCCTGGAGGAGCGGCTGCCGCCCTGGCTCAAGGGCCAGGGCCGCGGCTGGGTCACCGCCGAATACGGCATGCTGCCGCGCGCCACCTCCGAGCGGACGCGCCGCGAGGCCGCGACGGGCAAGCAGGGCGGCCGCACGGTCGAGATTCAGCGGCTGATCGGGCGCTCCTTGCGCTCCGTCATCGACCTGCCGACGCTGGGCGAGCGGCAGATCACCATCGACTGCGACGTGATCCAGGCCGACGGCGGCACCCGCACCGCCTCCATCACCGGCGCCTGGGTGGCGCTCGCCGATTGCCTCACCTGGATGAAGGCGCGCGACATGCTCAAGGGCGAGGTGCTGCGCGACCACATCGCCGCGGTGTCTTGCGGCGTCTACAACAACGTCGCCGTGCTCGACCTCGATTACGCCGAGGATTCGGAAGCCGAGACCGATGCGAATTTCGTCATGACCGGCAGCGGCAACATCGTGGAGATCCAGGCCACCGCCGAACGCACGCCGTTCAGCGAGGACCAGTTCCTCGCGCTGCTCGCGCTCGCGCGCAAGGGCGTCGCCAAGCTGGTGGACCTGCAGAAGATGGCGGTGATGTAACGCTTCTTCATCCCTCCCCTGCAAGGGGAGGGTCGATCCGAGCGCAGCGAGGATCGGGGTGGGGTCACCGTCG
Source organism: Pseudolabrys sp. (assembly GCA_046292265.1). Taxonomy (GTDB): domain Bacteria; phylum Pseudomonadota; class Alphaproteobacteria; order Rhizobiales; family Xanthobacteraceae; genus Pseudolabrys. Next base: position 65,978 of record JBKBRE010000016.1, read on the forward strand.
ATTTTTGGGCAAACCCCACCCGGGGGGCGGAAGCGACGCCCCCCCCCCAGCCACGGGGGGGGGGTGTAAGCAAAAC
>JBKBRE010000016.1:66063-89617 GCA_046292265.1 Pseudolabrys sp.
CTGGGGGGGGTTTTTGTCCCGTCTCTCCCCCCCCCCGCGCCGGGGGGGGTGCCGCCCCGCCCCCCGCGCGCCGGGGGGTGGGGACCCCGTCGATTTTTGCGCAAACCCCACCCGGCTCGCTAACGCTCGCCACCCTCCCCTGAAAGGGGAGGGATAAGAAAGCAAAGCCATGCCCCGCCACCTCACCGGCCCTATCGTCATCGCCACGCACAACCCGGGCAAGCTGCGCGAGATGCGCGAGCTGCTTGCGCCCTACGGCATCGAAGCGCGGTCGGCCGGCGAGCTTGGACTCCGCGAGCCGGAGGAAACCGGCACGACCTTCGCGGCGAACGCGCGCATCAAGGCGACGGCCGCTGCGCAGGCGAGCGGGCTGCCCGCCTTCGCCGACGACTCGGGGCTGGTGGTCGAGGCGCTCGACGGCGAGCCCGGCATCCATTCGGCGCGCTGGGCCGGACCCGGCAAGGACTTCCGCGGCGCCATGAACCGCATCCAGACGCTGCTGATCGAGCGCGGCGCGCGCGAGCCCGCTGAGCGGCGGACGCATTTCGTCGCCGCGCTGTGCCTCGCCTGGCCCGACGGCCATGTCGAGGAATTCGATGGCCGCGTCGACGGTGTGGCGGTATGGCCGCCGCGCGGCGACAAGGGCTTCGGCTACGACCCGCTGTTCCTGCCGGACGGGTTCGATCGCACCTTCGGCGAAATGAGCGCCGAGGAGAAACACGGCCTGCCGCCGCAAGGCCAGGGCCTGTCACACCGGGCGCGCGCCTTCATCAAGCTGGCCGATGCGTGCTTGAAGTGATGGGCCTTGCAGCGCGGCGAGATCGTTACAATTTTAAATAGTTCTCCGCAGCGAAAATGCCGCGACACTGGCCGCACAAGGGAATGCGGCCTAGAATGGTTAATATGGATTCACCACAGCCCTTCGCCGTCTACGTGCACTGGCCGTTCTGCCTGTCGAAGTGCCCGTACTGCGACTTCAACAGCCACGTGCGGCACGGCGGCTACGACGAGGCGCGCTACGTGCGCGCGGTCGAGCGCGAGCTCGCCACCGCCGCCATGCGCGTGCCGGGGCGCACAGTATCCACGGTGTTCTTCGGCGGCGGCACCCCGTCGCTGATGCAGCCGTCGTCGGTGCAGGCGATTCTCGATTGCATCGGAAAGCACTGGAGCATCGCGCCCGACGTCGAGGTGACGCTGGAAGCCAACCCGACCAGCGTCGAGGCGAGTCGCTTCCGCGGCTATCGCGCGGCCGGCGTCAACCGCGTGTCGCTCGGCGTGCAGGCGCTCGACGATGCCGCGCTGAAGGAGCTCGGCCGGCTGCACACGGCGCAGGAAGCGCTCGAGGCGGTCGCCGTCGCGCGATCGATCTTCGAGCGCTATTCCTTCGATCTCATCTACGCGCGTCCGCGGCAGACGCCGGAAGCCTGGGCGGCCGAACTCCGGCGCGCCATCGCGGAAGCGGCCGGACATCTGTCGCTCTACCAGCTCACCATCGAGCCGGGCACGCCGTTCTTCGGCCTGCACAAGGCCGGCAAGCTGATCGTGCCCGACGAAGACCTCGGCCGCGAACTCTATGATCTCACGCAGCACGTCTGCGACGCGGCGGGACTGCCGGCCTACGAGATTTCCAACCACGCACGGCCGGGCGCCGAATGCCGGCACAATCTCGTCTACTGGCGCGGACACGATTACGTCGGCGTCGGCCCCGGCGCGCACGGCCGCCTCACCATCGACGGACGCCGCTATGCGACCGAGACCGAGAAGCGTCCCGAGAGCTGGCTGATGCGGGTGGAAGCGAGCGGCAACGGCCTCATCACCGACGAAAAGCTGACGCCGGGCGAAACGGCGGACGAATACCTGCTGATGGGGCTGCGGCTCGCCGAAGGCATCGAGCCCGCGCGCTATACCGCGCTGGCCGGCCGCACGCTCGATCCAAAGCGCATCTCGATCCTGCAGGGCGAAGGCGCGGTGGAAACCACCGCCGACGGCCGCCTGCGCGTGACGCAAGCCGGCTTCCCGGTGCTCGACGCGGTGGTGGCGGATCTGGCGGCGTAGGCCATCGAAGCGTCGTCCTGAGGTGCTCGGCGCGGTCGCGCCGAGCACCTCAGGACGACGGGATGGTTTTTACGTGCCTGGCTGGAACGAGCGCGGCGCGGGGCTGACCACTTGGCCGCCGCCCGGCGCCACGCGCATGACCGCGAGGCCGCGCTCGTTGGTGCCGTCGCTGCGGAAGCGGAAGATGCCGTCTCGCCCGCCGAAACCGGACGAATTGGTCAGCACCTGCTCGGAAAAGCGCTGCTGCGGCGGCTGCGTCTTCACCAACGCCGCCACCAGCGCCACCGCGTCATAGGCGAGCGTCGCCGTGCGCACCGGCTCCGAGCCGTATTTTGTGCGGTAGCTTTGCGCGAAGCTGCGGAAGCCGTTCGAATCCGGCGCCGCGTACCAGCCGCCCTGCAATTGCGCGTTCGACATGACGCGCGGATCGTCCCACAGCCCGGTGCCGAGCAGCTGCACGCGCTTCAGGTTCACGCGCGCGGCGGCCAGCGCCTCCGCCACCTGCGGCAAGGCGTCGGCGCCGTCCGGCATGAAGATGCTGTCGGCCTGACCCGCGGCCTGCGCGACGCGGCGCGCGGCCTCTGCGATGCGGGCCGGATCGGGCTGATACTTCTCCAGCGCCACGACGCGACCGCCGCGGCGCGCGACCTCCTGCTGGAACGCCGCTTCCACCACCGCGCCGTAGGCATTGTCCGGCAAGAGCGCCGCGTACGCGCGCTTGCCGCGCGACGCGGCGTAATCGACGATGCGTCGCACGTCGCTCTCGGGCAGGAAGCTCAGCAGATAGATGCCGCGCGCGGCCACGCTGGCGTCGGTCGAGAAGGCGATCACCGGCACGCCGCTCTGCCGCGCCACCTGACCGACCGCGCTCACCGATTGCGCGAACAAGGGACCGAGGATGATCTGCGCGCCTTCGGCGATCGCCTGCTGCGCCGCGGCTTGCGCGCCCTGCGGCGTGCCGCCGTCGTCCTTCACCAGAAGCTGGACATCGGGCTGTTTGAAATCGGCGAGCGCCATCTCGGCTGCGTTGCGCATCGACTGCGCCGCAATGCCGGCATTGCCTTGCGCCGACAGCGGCAGGATGAGGCCGACGCGCACCTGGCCGGTGCCGATGGCGGCGCCGGGCGGCGGCGCGGCCGGCTGCTCGGGCGGCGTCGTGCCGAAGCCCTCGAAGCCGGTGCCGGCGCAGGCGGCGAGCGCGAAAGCGGCGGCCGCCATCAAGATGCCGCCGCGCAAGCGCCGAGCTGCGCGCCATGCGCGCGCGAATGCCCCCTCTCGGCCCTGCCCCAAACCCAGCATGGCAGCTCCCCAACGCGTCTGTTGCGTCAGTCCTAAACGGTATTCGCGATTTTGTCGCGCAAAAGTTAAGGCGATGAAAAGTCGAGGGAATTCGCCGGATGCGTGGCGCAGCCGGAAGCCCTCGTCTAGACTGCCGCCATGGCCAGCGACCGCAAGCCGAACACGGAACCGCGCCCGCGCCGCTACGCGCCGTTCGGCGCCGCCCGCGAGGCGCAGAAGCCGGCCGCCGGGCTCTATCTGGTCGCCACGCCGATCGGCAATCTCGGCGACATCACCTTGCGCGCGCTCGAGGTGCTCGCCGGCGCCGACGTCATCGCCTGCGAGGACACGCGCGTGACGCGGCGGCTGACCGAGCGCTACGGCATCGACACGCCGCTCACGCCCTATCACGAGCACAATGCCGCGGAGGCGCGGCCGAAGCTGCTCGCGCGTCTGGCGGCGGCGCAGGCGGTGGCGCTGGTGTCCGACGCCGGCACGCCGCTCATCTCCGATCCCGGCTACAAGCTCGTGCGCGAGGCCGCCGCGGCCGGACACGCGGTGACCGCGGTGCCGGGCGCCTCGGCCGTGCTCGCCGCGCTCAACGTCGCCGGTTTGCCGACCGATCGCTTCTTCTTCGAAGGCTTCCTGCCGCCCAAGCAGGCGGCGCGGCAGAAGCGCATCGCCGCGCTCGCCGCCATCCCGGCGACGCTCGTGCTGTTCGAGACCGGCCCGCGCATCGCCGCTTCGCTCGCCGATCTCGCCGAAGGTCTCGGGTCACGCGAGGCTGCGGTCTGCCGCGAGCTGACCAAGCTGCACGAGGACGTGCAGCGCGGCGGCCTCGCGTCGCTCGCGCAGGCCTATGCCGCCGAGAGCGCGGAGACGCGCGGCGAGTTCGTCATCGTCATCGCGCCGCCGGCCCCGGCCGAGGAAAGCGCCGCCGACCTCGACACGCTGCTCACGAATGCGCTCGAACGCGTGTCGGTGAAGGAAGCGGTCGCCGAAGTGGCGCTCGCCACCGGCCAGCCGCGCCGCGCGGTCTATCAGCGCGCACTGGCGCTCGCGAAGGAAAGCGGCGATGACGGACAATAATTTCCGCGCGCCCGGCCTGCGCAAGGCCAAGCCGCCAGCCGATCCCGAACGGCAGGTCGCCTTCCGTACCGGCATCTCGGCGGAAAGCCGCGCCGCCGCGCTGCTGGTGGCCAAGGGCTTCCGCATTCTGGCGCGGCGCTGGAAGAGCCCGGTCGGCGAGATCGACATCGTCGCGCGCCGCCGCTCGCTGCTGCTCTTCGTCGAGGTGAAGGCGCGCCACGATCTCGACGAGGCCGCCTACGCGGTGACCGAACGCCAGCGCGCGCGCATCGTGGCGGCGGCGGAAGCCTGGCTCGCCACCTATCCCGAAACGACGTTCAGCGACGTGCGTTTCGACGCGGTGCTGGTCGCGCCCGGCAAGATGCCGCGGCACATCCAGGGCGCGTTCGAGGCGTAGCTGCCTGCCCCGGATGCGTTGCAGCATGCAGCGCAGCGGAATGCTGCAATGCCGATCCGGCGCCGTTACAGATTTGGAGGTTGTTAAGCACCCGGGTCTGCAGCGCACCACTTCGTGCTGCGCCGTGCCCGGAACACGAATACGACTATGCGCTCAGGCGCTCGAAGAACTGATCGACCTGCGAGCGGATGCGGCCGGCGACGTTGCCGAGATCGTCGGCGACACGCTTCACGGCGTCGGCGCTGGCATGCGTGTCCTGCGTCGCCGCGCCGACGAGGTTGACCTCGGTCGCGGTGTCCGCGGTGCGGCGGGCGGCGATCTCGACGCTGCGCGCGATTTCCTGCGTGGCGGCGCCCTGCTGCGTGACTGCGGCGGCGATGGCGCCGCTGATGTTGCCGATCTCGCGGATGGTCTGCTCGATCGCGCTGATCGCGTCGATCGAGCTGCGGGTGGCGCGCTGCATGCCGGCGATCTGCGCGCCGATCTCTTCCGTTGCGCGGCTGGTCTGGCCCGCCAGAGCTTTCACTTCGCCGGCGACCACGGCGAAGCCGCGCCCGGCCTCGCCGGCACGCGCGGCCTCGATGGTGGCGTTGAGCGCCAGCAGGTTGGTCTGCTCGGCAATGTCGTTGATCAGCTTGACCACGTCGCCGATGCGGGCGGCCGCCTCGTCGAGCTGCTTCACCGCGAGATTGGTGGCCTCGGCCTCGTTCACCGCCTTGGTGGCGATGGCATTCGACTGCGCGACCTGGCGGTCGATCTCGTTGACGGAAGCGGACAGCTCGTCGGCGGCCGAGGCGATGTCGCGCACATTGTCGGACGCCTCGGACGAGGCCGCTTCGGCGTGCGAGGTCTTGGCCGAGGCGTCGTCGGCCGCCGAAGACAGTTTCGTCGATGCCGACAGCATCTGGTCGGAGATGCGGCCGAGCTCGGACAGCGTGGCCTCGACCTCGGCCGAGAAGCGCGCGACCTCCTGCGACATCTGCTGCTGGCGCGCCGCGCGCGCGTTGGCTTCGTCGATGACGGTGCCGTTGAGCGCTTCGTTTTTGCGCATCGTCGTCTTGAATACGTCGATCGAGCGCGCGAGCGCGCCGATCTCGTCGCGCCGCTCGCTGAACGGAATGTCCACGTCAGCGTCCCCCGCGGCGACCGCTTCGGTGACGCGCGTGATGGCGGCAAGCGGGCCGGCGACACCGCGCCGGATCATCAGCACGCCGGCGACCGCCAGCAGGATCGTGAAGGCGGCGAGCAGGCTCAACCACAGTGCCGTGCTGGTGATGCCGCCCTCGATCTGGGCAAAGGCCTGCCGCGCGCGCGTGCCATAGTGTCGGCTGAGCACCTCGAGATCCTTCGTGAGAAGGTTGCGCGCCGAGATGTTCTTGTTGAGCCAGTCCTGCGCCGCGGCCGGTCCGGATTCGGAAACGATGCGCGCGAACTCCGGCGCGAAGTTCTGGAATTCGGAAAGCCGGATGGAGAACTGGCGGAAGGCGGCGCGGTCGTGGTCGCGCACTGCGTGCTGCCAGTCGAGGATGACCTTGTCGATCAGGTCGTTGGCGGTGGCCATGTCGGCGAGATAGGGCGCGGCGGCCATCTTGTTGGACGACATCGCCGCGCCGCGCGCAGCCGCCTGCACCGCATAGATCAGTCCGTTGACCCGTTCGACGTTCCACGTGCCGGAATTCGCCGATTCGAACTCGCCGGTGAGCTTGGCGTGACGATAGGCATTCGAGACGGCGACCGCCGCAAGGGCCACCGTGATGGTGGCCGTCAATGCGAAGATCGCGTAGAGCTTGATCGCAATGGAAAGCTTCGGAAAGCGCACAGACCCGTCCCTGCCGATGTAACCCCGGTCCCCGGGCGGCTATAGTGACGGTAATGTGTTAACGCTTTGTTTTCCTTGAAGGTCTCGGTGTCAGCGAAGGTCCCCTCATGAGCCTGAAAGTCGCGGTGCAGATGGATCCGATCGCCCGGATCAACATCAAGGGCGATTCCACCTTCGCCCTCCTTCTGGAAGCGCAGCGCCGCGGCCACCGGCTTTCCTATTACACGCCGGACCGGCTCGCCTTGCTCAACGGACGGCTGTTCGCGCACGTCGAAGAGCTGCAGGTGCGCGATCAGGCCGGCGACCACTTCTCGCTCGGCGAGCCGCGCCGCGCCGACATGACCGAGTTCGACGTCGTCCTGCTGCGCCAGGACCCGCCCTTCGACCTTGCCTACGTCACCACCACGCATCTGCTCGAGCGCATCCATCCGCAGACGCTGGTGGTCAACGACCCCGCGCATGTGCGCAACGCGCCGGAGAAGGTGTTCGTCACCGAATTCCCCGACCTGATGCCGCCGACGCTGGTCACGCGCGACCTCGCCGAGATCAAGGCCTTCCGCGAGGCGCACGGCGACATCGTGATGAAGCCGCTCTACGGCAAGGGCGGCGAAGCGGTGTTCAGGCTGGAGCGGCAGGACCTGAACTTCGGCTCGCTCTACGACCTGTTCGCCACGACCATGCGCGAGCCCTGGGTGATCCAGAAATTCCTGCCCAACATCAAGCACGGCGATAAGCGCATCATCCTGGTGGACGGCGAATACGCCGGGGCGGTGAACCGCATCCCGGCGGCCGACGACCTGCGCTCCAACATGGTGCGCGGCGGCACGCCGGCCGACACGCAGCTCACGCCGCGCGAGCGCGAGATCTGCGAGACCATCGGGCCGGCGCTGCGCGAGCGCGGGTTGCTGTTCGTCGGCATCGACGTGATCGACGGCTGGCTGACCGAGATCAACGTGACGTCGCCGACTGGCATCCGCGCCATCAAGAACCTCGGCGGGCCGGACATCGCCGCGCTGGTCTGGGACAGGATCGAGGCGAAGCGGAAGAAGTAGCGCAACCTCAGGCCGCCAGCTCGTCCTGCTCCAGCCCAGCGATCGAGAACACGATCCGCTGGTGGCCGAGCCTGATGTGCTGGATCTCCCAGATCATCTCCTCGACGTCGCAGGTGGCTTCCTCGACCGCCAGCCGCGCCTGACGGGCGAGGTTGAGGTCGTTTTCCATGGCTTGGCGGTCGATCATGGCATCCATCCGGGCTGGTTCGCGGGCCTGCGAATCACCTTAGCCGAGTCGTTTTGTTCTGCAAATGTTCTTGACTATACAAGGGAATTATATACTTGACGTACTGTGCGCCGCAGGATATTATTGGATTATTGAAGGAATCCAGCCATGTCCATAGCCGCCATTTATACCGACGAAAACGCCGCAAGAGCCCATTTGGAGCGCCTTTTGTGGCCGGAAGGCCCGATTTGCCCCCATTGCGGCAATTCTGACCCCGAGCGCATCCACAAGCTTGCGGGCAAATCCACACGTCCGGGCGTGTTCAAGTGCCGCGAGTGCGAGAAGCCCTTTACCGTCACGGTCGGGACCGTCATGGAGCGCAGCAAGATCAAGCTGCATCAGTGGGTCTATGCTACCCACCTGCTCACCAGCAGCAAGAAGGGCATTAGCGCACACCAGATCGGCCGAATGCTTGGCCTGACCTACAAGAGTGCCTGGTTCCTCTGCCATCGCATCCGTGAGGCTATGCGCCCGGCTGAACTGACCCCTATGGGCGGATCGGGCAAAACTGTTGAAGTTGACGAGACGCTGATGGGTAAGCAGGAAGGCGCGCCGAAGCGCCTTAAGCGCGGTAATCAGTTTCGCAATATCGTCCTTACCCTTGTCGAGCGCGGCGGTTCGGCCCGCAGCTTCCATATCGACGGGACCACGCTCGGCACTCTCGTTCCGATCCTCCGCATGAACGTGAACCGCGAAAGCACGCTCATGACTGATGAGGCGAACTGGTATCGCGCACCGGGCCGTGAATATGCGAACCACCTTTCGGTGAACCACGCCGCTCAGGAATACGCGGTTGGGGAAATCACCACGAATACGGTTGAGGGCTATTTCTCGATCTTCAAGCGTGGCATGAAGGGCGTCTATCAGCACTGTGCCGAGCGCCACTTGCACCGCTACCTTTCAGAATTCGATTTCCGTTATTCGCACCGCGTCGCGCTCGGCTATGACGATGCGGCCCGCGCTGCAAAGGCGCTCGAGGGTGCGAAGGGGAAGAGGCTGACTTATCGACGGCCTAATTAAAGCGAGGCCGAATAAGCTTACTCGCAATCCTTGGTTCAAGAAATAATCCTACCTTACTCATCGAGGTCTTGGACGCTAACAATCTTCGCATCAACGACGCGGTCGCGGAGTTTGCGTCCTTTAACCTCAACCGTGACGTACTTTTTTCGCCACTCGGCTTTCTGCAAAAGATCGCGATGTTCTCGTGAAATCAATGCATCTAGCAAGGATGCTGATATTTCCGAACCGTGATAGTCTCGGAGTGTGACACGGAATCCGTCAGCGACGGTCGTGTCAACTTTGGCCACGCGGAATTTACGCTTGATCGTCGTGTCGGCACTCTGTTGGCGCGTTGTAGTAGTTAATGCCTCCGCAACATCTTGGCTAATCTCGATGCCTGCAACGTTTGCCCCTCCGGGCTCTTCGGCAACAGCTGACGTTATTTCAGCTTTGGAGCGCTCTGAAACTTTCTCGACTTCACTTAGGACCGGTTGAGATTTTAAAGTGGCAGTCAAGAGCTCGAAACGCTTGGTATCATTCAGTTGTTGCGTTTGGTAGGTGCTCAAAAGTGCCTTGGTGTTTTCGTCCTCAGTCTGGGACTTTCGCAGAGCAAGGCGATTATTGAGGTACCATTTAAACGAAACGGCGCCGGCGACGATGAGCGAAACGCCCAATACGGTTATGACTAACTCTGGTCCGGTCATCTTTGCGATTATATCCGCGCCCAACTTTCCGGCTATTTCCTGAAGGTCTATCGAATAGTGACTGCTTCCTTTATCGACCTTGACCCGAAATTCGAAATGATCTTTTTCGAATTTCGACAACCTCCTAAGGTCATCAGTTCCGGAAGAAAGCAGTGTGTGACTTCGATAGATCGAAGTTTGCAGTTCGATGAATGCCGCCATCATTGTTGGCGAAATCGAACCGTGAACAGGCGTTTCTGGTAGATCGATGTGGAAGTTTGGCCAGCCTGCCCAAACGAATTTTGGGCGAACATTAGAGTCAAACCTCTGATCTAGACCGTCCTCTAGCAGTCTCCACGCCTGATCTTCGCTAGTGATTCTTATTATCGGCTCATCAGCGCCGCGCTGTATTTTAGCCACGCTACCTCCCCCTGCCCGGGGCTAGGATAGCGCGAATATCTTTAATTTTGCTACCAGCAATCTACGCCGGGTCTACATCCTTCTGGATGTTCCTTTTTGCCCAATCGATCAGGGCATCAGGATCGTCGTTGTCCGGGGGCGGCGTATCAACCAGCTTCCGCTTTCCAGCCTTCGGCGCCGGCGGCGTTTTCAGAAGCCGCAAAAGGACTTCATCCCTTTTTTCGTCCTTAGCCATGGCTAACCCCTGTGGACGCCTTGGGGATATGAGCGGGCACACAATCTCAAGGCTAGACGGGCGCGGGCCGCGCCATCAGACTTCGAATCGCGAGAATCAGCGGCGGGGACCGGCCTACCTCCCAAAGGATCGACCGGCCCCGACTTCCACTCGCTGGCGCGCCCGGACGTGCCTGTGAGGGCACTACCGGCGCATTGGGGGCTACCGCTGAGGCCCCCTCTCACTTCCTCAAGCCGCTGCTAACGGCTTGGGTCGAAAGGTCACCACAAGGTGACCCTTAGGGGCGGTTCCCTGGTTGCAGCCCGGGGCCGCCCCTTTGCGTTTCTGTGCCACCGCAACTGTGCCACGTGAAACGAATATGTGAAACATGACCTGTTCGTTTTTTGGCGCAAGAGGCATGTGCGTTTGCCACACCTGTCCTATCAAAATTACTGGGGAATTTCCCCACAACCAGCCTTCAAATCCGACCCTACCTCGCTACCAACCGAAACCGGTACGTCAAGTCCACTATCCCCCTATACAACCGGAGCCGGTACCTTAAGTTGTATTCGGGTTGAGGTCCGGCATGGTCCAGCGGGTCACCACCGTCGCGTTCGAGGGCATCGAGGCCCGCGCCGTGGACGTCCAGGTGCAGGTCGCGCCCGGCCTGCCGGCCTTCAACATCGTCGGCCTGCCCGACAAGGCCGTGTCCGAGGCCAAGGAGCGCGTGCGCGCGGCGCTGATCGCCTCCGGCCTGGCGCTGCCGGCCCGCCGCATCACCGTCAACCTCGCGCCCGCCGACCTGCCCAAGGAAGGCAGCCATTACGACCTGCCGATCGCGCTCGGCCTGATGGCCGCCATCGGCGCCGTGCCGCAGGACGCCATCGACGGCTTCACCGTGCTCGGCGAACTGGGGCTCGACGGCTCGATCGCGGCGGTCGCCGGCGTGCTGCCGGCCGCCATCGGCGCCAACGGGCGCGGCCACGGGCTGATCTGCCCCGCGCCCTGCGGACCGGAGGCGGCCTGGGCCTCGCCCGAGATCGAGATCGTGGCGGCGCGATCGCTGATCCAACTCGCCAACCACTTCCGCGGCACGCAGGTGCTGTCGCGCCCGCAGCCGAAGATCCGCGAGATCGAGGGCGCGCCGCTCGACCTCGCCGACATCAAGGGCCAGGAGAGCGCCAAGCGCGCGCTCGAGGTCGCCGCCGCCGGCGGGCACAACCTCCTGATGGTCGGCCCGCCCGGCGCCGGCAAGTCGATGCTGGCCGCGCGCCTGCCGACCATCCTGCCGCCGCTGTCGCCGGCCGAGCTTCTGGAAGTGTCGATGATCGCCTCCGTCGCCGGCGAGATCGAAGGCGGCGCGCTCACCAACAAGCGGCCGTTCCGCGCGCCGCACCACTCCGCCTCCATGCCGGCGCTGGTCGGCGGCGGCCTGCGCGCACGACCCGGAGAGATTTCGCTCGCGCATAACGGCGTGCTGTTCCTCGACGAGCTGCCCGAGTTCGCCGGAATTATGTAGCAGTCTCACCTTAGGAATATGAGCCGGTTTTACCCGCTATCCACGGGGAAACGTGGGCTCTTTCTGCCATCCCCATTGACCTGAGCTAGGACCTGCCCACGATTCCGCTCAGCTCGAGTCGCCTAGCCGCGATCTCCCCAACTGGCCGTCCCTCCGCCCTCAACCCACGGGGCGGACGTACCCCGGGAAAGGAGAAAGGGCATGCCGATTCGGGAAATTGCTGAGACCGAGCGGACCGTGGATGTGCGGTCCTACCTGCGGTGCAGGCTTGGTCGGTGGCAGACTGTCACCGCCCATAAACGGCGACGGCCCCGCCGGTGGCGAGGCCGTTAGTAGCGTAACAGATTGAACTTCCAAAACATTGCCCGGTGGCTCTCGCAAAGCCACCGGGTTCTTTTTTGCGCTATTCGACGATTCGGGTCAATATCTAATTAGAACCTAGTTAGATATTCATGAGTGGGCTGTGTCGCGTAAGCCAAATCCCAATGCATCTCGAAAAGTGCAGCCAACTTTGTCGGCGCAGTTCCGACTCTATCTCGATCAAATGGTGGAACTGGGCTATGGCAAAACGCCAGCGGAAGCCGCTCAGTATCTTATTGAACGTGGCACTGATGACCTAGTTCGGACACAGACCATTGGTCCGCATTACAAACGCCGCCGAAAGCAAAAATAGTTAGCGGACGATTTCCCAAAGAACTGATCGGCCAGGTCCCGGCACAGATCGAATAAGTCCCTTGATGCGATGGTGTCGCATGGCGGCGCCGACGCGGCGATTGATGACGCGCAAAAGAGGCTTGTCAGCCATATTGAGACTCCGCGCCGCCATGACGTGCAACGCAACCTCATGTGTTGGCAGTGGCTTTCCGGCCTTTCGCAAGGTTCCGAGAACGATACGCGCGATCTCGCCGCGAAATGCTTGATTGCGTGCCGGGACTATTTTGGGCCTGATCTGCACAAGATCAATCTCAGGATTAAACAGCCGGATTGTCGCGTCGATGCTGTCGAGGTCGATCATCATTTGCCTCAACTCGGCTTGCGCAAATTCGATTTTTCCGGCGAGCTCAGAGCGTTTGGCAAGTAGTCCACTGAGAACATGACTTTCGGCCATTGTCGGCTTCCTATTCGGCTGCTTGTTTCTTGACGGCACGTTGCCAGTAACCAGCCCACTCGCGACTCACGGGGTGCTTCAACGCGAGCGATGCGATCTCATCGGATTGTTCGCCATTGCTGCGGCGGCGCCGATCTTCGCGCCAAGCCATTTCCGAGGCGTAGGCGTTCAACCGATTGCCGATACGATGGTGAATGCCATACTCAGATCGGCGCAGCCGGGCGAAATATGATTCCGCATCGTTGGTGCACGCGCCATCGGCTCCCTTGTATTCGACCGAATGATTGACGCGGCGCATGTCGTAGTGGGCATGAAGAACATCCCATGCGCGCGATTCGTCGGCATGGATGATGCTGCCCATAGCGACGCGCTGGCGGATCACCGGGACGCCATCGCTTTCCTTGCCGACAACAACCGGTAACGTGCGGCCATTACGTTCGCGCATGGCGACGACAACCTTACGCTTCCCAGTCTGCTCTTCGGCAAGGCGGCGGTCCGCCCGTTCGGCAGCTTTGTTTTTTGGTTTGACGTGCCCGGCAAAATAAGCGCCATCGACCGCGACAGTCCCAGACAAATTCACAGTGTCTTGTTCAGCGGCAATGGCCTCGCGCAACTTGTGGGCAAGAACGAACGCCGTCTTGTATTGGCAATTCAGGTCGCGCGAGAGTTGGAGTGCGCTAATTCCCTTCGCGCCGTTGGTGAACAGTGCAATAGCGAGAAGGTAGTCGCGGACCGGACGCTTGCGATTGTCGAAAATCGTTCCGGACGTGACGCTGAATTGATGATTGCAGCCGGTGCATTTCCAGACGGGCCGGGTTTTGTAGGCGTTGATCTTGATGCAGCCACAGCGCGGGCAATAGGGCTGCCCGTCGTTATCAGCCCAACGGATGCGTTGAAATGTGGAACGGGCTTCCTCATCGCTCATGCGAGCAACGGCGCTCAGGGAGAGCGTCCGGGCCGCCTTGCTTAAGAGGAAGTGTTGAGCCACTTTTGGAACACCATATTCGATGCTTGGTATCATCAAATATAGTGCATACAACACCACTTGTCAAGCGCCAAAACATCATATATGATGATTCCAACATTGAATCCGGGGACTCGGAAATGGCTGCCAAACGCAAGGATTGGCAAGCTCAAGTCAAAGGGCTGCTAAAAGCCGAGCTAAAACGCCGGAATCTCAGCTATGCGGACCTAGCTGAGAAGCTCGCTGCCGTCGGGGTCAAAGATAACGAACGCAATATCTCGAATAAGATCAGTCGAGGCACCTTTACCGCCGTGTTTTTCGTTCAGTGCATGGAGGCCATCGGCGCTCACACAATTCACCTTGGGGACGGCCAATGAATATGCACTGGCCTCTCCGGTCGAAAAAATCGGCTCGCCCCGCCCTCCCGGCGGCCGATAACACGTCCGCCGCGCTCGCCGCGCTCCAAGCCGCCAACCAGCACTACCGCGGCGTCCAGTGGCCTTCTCCGTTCGATCAAACCAGCCACAACATTCACAAGGGCGACGCGCGCGACCTGTCATGGATTCCAGACAAGTCGGTTCATCTTGTGGTCACGTCGCCCCCCTACTGGACGCTGAAAAAATATGAAACCCGCAAAGGTCAGCTTGGCGAGATTGAGCAATATGAAGCCTTCCTGGCCGAGCTCGATAAGGTCTGGCGCGAATGCGCCCGCGTACTCGTTGAGGGCGGGCGGATTTGCTGCGTCGTTGGTGACGTGTGCATCCCGCGCAAGCGCGATGGTCGCCATCATGTCATGCCGCTTCACGCTGACATCCAGGTGCGAGCCCGAGGGCTTGGCCTCGATTGCCTAACGCCTATCCTCTGGCACAAGATCGCCAACGGCGCGACGGAAGCGGAAGGCAATGGCGCCGGCTTCTATGGCAAGCCTTACCAGCCGGGAGCGGTGGTCAAGAACGACGTTGAGTATATTCTTTTCCTACGCAAGAGCGGGGAATACCGCAAAACGTCGATGCTCCAAAAAGCGCTCTCCATGCTTACCAAGAGCGAAATGCAATCGTGGTTCTGCTCATTCTGGAGCGACGTAAAAGGCGCGTCCACGCGCGCCGGTCACCCCGCGCCTTATCCGGCGGAATTGGCTGAGCGGCTTATCCGCATGTTCTCATTTGCCGGTGATACGGTGCTTGACCCCTTTCTCGGTACGGGGTCCTCGACTATCGCCGCAATCCGTGCGGGCCGCAATTCCATCGGAAACGAGATAGAACCAAAATACTTGAAACTAGCGAAGGCGCGCATTAAGGCTGAGGTTGAACAACCGCGCCTTTTTGGAGCCACTCGGGCTATGCTCACCTAATGGCAGTAACACTTGCCGATGCCGTGGACGATCTCTTGAGCCGTCCAACCCAAGATTCGGGGCGGCTCAACAAGCTGGCAGATTATTGCAAAGAGACATTTGAGCGCGAGGGATTGCCTGGCGTCCGTGGCGGCAAGGCCGATGAAGTTGGCATACGCGGTCTAGGTCGCCAAAAGGATTGGGATTTGGCTTTTGTGCTGGCGGGCAAACCCCGCCTGCTTATCTCGCTCAAATCAATTCTCAGAAACTTGGCTGGGACTGTTCCCAATCGCCTTGATGATCTTATGGGCGAGGCTGCGAACGTCCAGCAACTCTCTCCCGAAATTGTCATCGGTTATGTCGTCATCATGGATGAGGCAGAAGATTCCGTGCGGCGCGACGGGAAAGGGACCTGGAGCGACCATTTCGAGGCGAATCTAAACAGGATCGCTATTCGGAGGGCACCGTTGTGGAATCAGGGTCTTATAGAGGCCGCATGGTTGATCCGGATTAATAGCGCCAAGCCGAAGGGCCAGCGGATAACCAGCGTCAAAGACATGGACGCCAAGGGCACGACATTCTTTCGGGCTCTGCTTGACGAACTCTATCTCAGGGAACCGACGTTACGGCCAAAGCTGAGCAAGCCCAAACCTGAGGCTAGGTGAGACTGCTACATAATTCCGGAGTTCGCCGGGCAGGTGCTCGATTCGCTGCGCCAACCGCTGGAAACCGGCGAGGTGGCGATCGCGCGCGCCAACCACCGCATCACCTATCCGGCGCGTTTCATGCTGGTGGCGGCGATGAATCCCTGCCGCTGCGGCCGCGCCAACGATCCGGGCTTCGCCTGCCGGCGCGCGCCGAACGAGCGCTGCGCCGCCGAGTATCAGAACCGGCTGTCCGGCCCGCTCATCGACCGCATCGATCTGCACATCGAGGTGCCGGCGGTGACCGCGGCCGACCTCATCCTGCCGCCGCCGGCGGAAGGCTCGCGCGAGGTGGCCGCGCGCGTGGCGCGCGCACGCGACATCCAAGCCGAACGCTACGCCGCGCTCGGCTTCGACAGCGTACGCACCAATGCGCATGCGAGCGGCCCCGTGCTGGAGCAGGCGGCGCGCACCGACAAGCCGGGCCTCGCGCTGCTGCGCGACGCCGCCGATTCCATGCGCCTGTCGGCGCGCGGCTACCACCGCGTCCTGCGCGTCGCGCGCACGCTGGCCGACCTCGACGGCGCCGAAACGGTCGGCCGCGTGCACCTGGCGGAGGCCTTGTCCTACCGCGCGCTCAGCGACGAGCTGCGCCGCGCGGCGTGAGCCGCCGTTATCGTTAATCGGCCCTTAACAGCCGGCGTTTAGCCTCTCGCTTGCGCGCCGATTCGGCCGCACGGAGGGGCTCGCGATGACCCGCACCAATCTTGCTTCGCTGATGGTCCTCGTCATCGGCGTGCCGGCCGCGGCCGCCGCCAGCTTCCTGTCTTCGGGCGCACGCGAACAGCCCTGCTTCGTCGCCGGCCATACTGCCTACCGGATGGCGACCGGCGCCGGCGGCAGCGCCGACGTCACGATCCGCATCGACAACGCGGCGGCCCGGCCCGCCCTGCGCATGCAGGTCGTGGACGATCCGGCGGCGGCCGATTTCGTCCTGGTGGACGACGGCGGCATGTCGTGCCCGAACGCCGGCAGAGTGCGCAGCGTCCGCCTCGACCCGGCCGCGCCGAAGGCCGATGTCACGCTGGCGCTGACGCGCACGTCCGGCGACTACAAGATCTACGCGAAGTCGGCCGGCTTCTCCGAGCACGACGCCGCCGCGCTGTTCGCCGCGATCTGGAACGACTCGCGCAAGACCGCGCGCCGCTGATCTGCACCGAAAGCCGCATTAACCGGACGTTCACCATGTCCGTGCGCGCGCACGCGCGCGGCGCGCGTGCGGAATGAAATTGCAATAATCCGGGCGCCAAATGGGTTTGCGTGACATCCACCGCCCGACGCCAGCGAGCATGCCAAGCGGAGCCACCTCCAAACGTCCGGCCGCGACCGACAAAGCCGCGCGCAACAAGGCGGCGCTGCTGCTGTTCGGCCGCACCGTCGTCACCACGGCGGCCGTGTTCTCCGCCGGCGTGGGCTTCCTCGCCGGCATCCTCGTCCAGCGCCCGAACTTCGATCCTTATGATTTCGCCACCGGCGCCGGCGCGCTGCTCGCGTTTGCCTGCACGGCCATCGCATTCCTGCTGAGCCGCCGCCGCGCGACGGCGGCCAGGCTGCGCGCGCTCGAAGCGGAGCTCGAGGAACTGACCGACCGGAACTGGGAGCTGCGCGAGGCGGAAGAGCGCGCGCGCAGCCTGCTGGAGGCGCAGGGCGACCTCATCGTGCGCCGCGACGCGCAAGGCCGCATCACCTACGCCAACGACGCTTACTGCCTGCTCGCCGGCGCGCAACGCGAAGCGCTGATCGGACGCGCGCTCGCCTTGCCGGTGCTGACGCAAGGCAAGGTGAGCCTGCTGGCCGACGGCACGCGCGTCCACGATCAGCAGATCGACAACGACGCCGGCGCGCGCTGGATCGCCTGGCGCGAGGTTTCCGTGCGCGGCGAGGACGGCACCGAGGTGCAGAGCGTCGGCCGCGACGTGTCCGGCCGCGTCGAGGCCGAGCAGGCGCTCAGCGCCGCGCGCGATCAGGCCGAAAGCGCCAACCGCGCCAAGTCGCGCTTCCTCGCCACCGTCAGCCACGAGATCCGCACGCCGCTCAACGGCATGCTCGGCATGGCCGACCTGTTGCTCGACACGCCGCTCACGCCCGAACAGACGACTTACGCCAAGGCCGCGAAGACCTCCGGCGAGACGCTGCTCGCGCTGATCGAGGAGATCCTCGACTTCTCCAAGATCGAGGCCGGCAAGCTCGAGCTCAACGCGCGTCCCTTCGCGCTCGCCCCGCTGATCGAGGAGACGATCGAGCTGCTGGCGCCGCGCGCGCAGGCAAAAGGCATCGCCATCGCATCCTTCGTGGATGACCGGTTGCCCGAACAGGTGACCAGCGACGCCTCCCGCCTGCGGCAGGTGCTGCTCAATCTCGCCGGCAACGCGATCAAGTTCACGGAAGCAGGCGGCGTCGCCGTCACGGTCGAGCCGGGCGAGCACGCGCACGACATCCGTTTCTCGGTGCGCGACACCGGCATCGGCTTGAAGGGCGAAGACCAGGCCCGCATCTTCCGCGAGTTCGAGCAGGCCGACGGCTCGTCGGCGCGGCGCTTCGGCGGCACCGGTCTCGGCCTTGCCATCTCCAAGCGCATCGTCGAACGCATGGGCGGCCGCATCGCGGTGGCGAGCGCGCCGGGCGTCGGCTCGACCTTCAGCTTCACGCTGCCGCTGCGCGCCGCGCAGGCCGAGCATGGGCACGGCCCCGCCGTCCTCGACCTCGCCGACAGCGCGGTGATGATTGCGGGCGCGCCGGAGATCGAGGCGTCGCTGCTGGCGCGCCGGCTCGGTCACTGGGGCGCCAGGACCTGCGTCGTCACCGACGCGCAAGCCGCGCACGCGCTGCTCGCCGAGCGGCACTGGGACACGCTGCTCGTCGATTATCCGCTCGCGCGCGCGTTCGACGCGGCCGACGTGCGCAACGTGAAGCGCCGCATCGCGCTCATCCGGCCGACCGAGCGGCAAGAGCTGCCCGCGCTCAAGGCCGCCGGCTTCACCGGCTATCTGGTCAAGCCGGTGCGCGCCGCTTCGCTCGCCGCACAGCTTGCGGCCGAGCAGGGCTTGGAGCCCGCGCCGGCCGAAAGCGCCAAGGCAAAGGAGCCTGCGCAACCCGGCCGCAGCCTGAGCGTGCTGGTCGCCGAGGACAATGAAATCAACGCGCTCCTGGTGCGCGCTTTGCTCAGCCGCCTCGGACACCGGCCGACGGTCGCCGGCCATGGCGAGGCCGCGCTCGCCTGCTGGCAGGCGGCGCGCGCCGCCGGCACGCCCTACGACCTGGTCATGATGGACGTTCAGATGCCCGGCATGGATGGCCTCGAGGCCGCCCGCCGCCTGCGCGCCGCCGAGGCGGCAGGCGAACCGGACCAGCCGCGCACGCGGATCCTGGCGTTGACCGCCAACGCCTCGGCGCAGGACCGCGACGCTGCGCTCGCCGCTGGTATGGACGGGTTCCTGGTCAAGCCGCTCGACCGGGAGCGGCTGATCGAAGCGCTTTCAGTCGTCCAGCGCGGGTCTGCCCCGCTTGCGGCGTAAAGGAACTTTCCCCACATTGTCATAAATTGGTGTTCCGCCCATGCTCTACGGGCGGGCATCTTCGGACCGGTGATTCTCGCCGTAGACCGAGCCCGTGAAGGAAGCCGCTTTCATGCCCAACCGTCTCAGCCCGCCGCGTCGCCTGTTCGACCGGTTTCTTCCGGCCGCGGGCGGCCAGAGCGTGCCGGGCCTGATCTCAGCGTTGCAGGCCTATGGCGGCTTGCAGTCGTTCGCCGCGCGCGCGCATCGTCCCTCGCAATCGCTGGGGCGTGTCGGGTCGCTGGAGGTGAGACTGGCGCAGACGGCGGCGGAGGTGCGGCAAGCGCAGAAGTTGCGCTACCGGGTCTTCTACCAGGAAGGCTCCGCCATCCCCAATCCCGGCCGGCTGTTCGCGCGCCGCGACGTCGACGCCTATGACGCGATCTGCGATCACCTGCTGGTGATCGACCATGCCGCGCGCGACCGCACGGCTCTTAACCGCCCGGCAGTGGTCGGTACCTATCGCCTGTTGCGGCAGTCGCTCGCCGAGGAGCACGGCGGTTTCTATACCGCCGGCGAGTTCGACATCGCCGGCCTGCTCGCGCGCCACCGCGATCTCCAGTTCCTCGAGCTCGGCCGCTCCTGCGTGCTGGCGCCCTACCGCAACAAGCGCACGGTCGAGCTCCTGTGGCACGGCATCCATGCCTATGTCAGCCAGAACCGCTGCGACGTGATGATCGGCTGCGCCTCGCTCGAAGGCACCGATCCTAGGCGTCTCGCGCTGCCGCTGTCGTTCCTGCACCACTATTCGCGCGCGCCGGAAGTCTGGCGCGCGCGCGCTTTGCCCGAGCGCTATGTCGAGATGAACCGGATGTCGAAGGAAGCCATCGATGCGAAAGCGGCGCTGCGCGCGCTGCCGCCGCTGATCAAGGGCTACCTGCGGCTCGGCGCCTACATCGGCGACGGCGCGGTGATCGACCACGAGTTCGGCACCACCGACGTGCTGATCGTGCTGCCCTTCGCCGAGGTCAAGCAGAAGTACCTTGAGCACTTCGACCTGAGCCGCCGCGCGGCGTAACGTCTCACAAGCTTCCTCTTGTCATCCCCGGGCTCGGACCGGTGATTCCGCTTATGAGAGCACCGTACTCACCTAAGCGAGATGGCCGGGACAAGCCCGGCCATGACAGCCAATGCACTGCCAGCTGGCCTACAGCTTTCTCAACGCCACTTCCTGGACCAGATGATCCTCGCCCTTCTTCAGGATGAGGTCGGCGCGCTGGCGCGTCGGCACGATGTTTTCGTGCAGGTTGACGAGGTTGATCCGCTCCCAGATCGAGACCGCCGTGCTGGTCGCTTCCTCGTCCGACAGGTTCGAGTAGCGATGGAAGTAGGATTTAGGATCGCGGAACGCGGTGCTGCGCAAAGTGAGGAAGCGATCGACGTACCAGCCCTTCAGCACGGCCTCGTCGGCGTCGAGATAGACCGAGAAATCGAAGAAGTCCGACACGAAGGGGATCGCCGTGCCGTCCTTCGGCAGGCGCCCGGTCTGCAGCACGTTCAGTCCCTCGACGATGAGGATATCCGGCCGGTCCACCTCCACCCACACATTGGGCGTGACGTCGTAGACGAGATGCGAATAGACCGGCGCGCGCACCGGCCGCCGGCCCGCCTTCACGTCGGAGAGAAAGCGAAGCAGCGCCGGCAGATCGTAGCTTTCCGGAAAGCCCTTCTTCTCCATCAGGCCTTCGCGCTCGAGGATCGCGTTCGGATAGAGAAAGCCGTCGGTGGTGATGAGATCGACCTTCGGCACGTTCGGCCAGCGCGCGAGCAGCGCCTGCAGCACGCGCGCGGTGGTCGACTTGCCGACCGCGACCGAGCCGGCTACGCCGATGACGTAGGGCATCTTGGCGTCCTCGGTGCCGAGGAAGTTCTGCTGTGCGCGGAACAGCCGTTGCGTCGCCGCTACGTACATCGAGAGCAGGCGCGACAGCGGCAGGTAGATGTCCTCGACTTCCCTGATGTCGAGCCGGTCGTGCAGCGAGCGCAGGCGCGTGACCTCTTCCGAGGTCAGCGTCATCGGCGCGTCCTCGCGCAAAGCCGCCCATTCCGCACGCGAGAAGCTGCGGTAGGGCGAAAGGTTATCCTGCGTCCGCTGTTCCATGTCGTTCAGCCGCGCGGCCGCGCGGCCTTCTCCGCGTGGCCGGATTGCGCCGTGCGCTTCTCGAGCTCCGCCTCCACCTCGGCGAGCGTGACGCCGCGCGCCTCCATCACCACCAGCAGATGATAGATCAGGTCGGCCGCCTCGGCGACGACGCGGCTCTTATCTTCCTGCACGGCTGCCAGACCGGTTTCGAAAGCCTCTTCGTTCAGCTTCTTGGCGCAATGGGCGATGCCCTTGTCGAGCAGCGAGCGAGTGTAGGACTCCGCCGCCGTCGTGTGCGCCCGCTCGCGCACGGTCTTTTCGAGATCCGCCAGGGTGAACTTGCTCATGGGGGCATCCTTACCACCTCTCCCCGCTTGCGGGGAGGGTGCGCTTAGGCATCCAGCCGCATCGGCAGGCCGGCCTTGGCCATGAACTCCTTGGCCTGGCGCACCGAATATTCGCCGAAATGGAAGATCGAGGCCGCCAGCACCGCGGTGGCGTGGCCGTCACGGATGCCCTCGACCATGTGTTGCAGGTTGCCGACCCCGCCGGAGGCAATCACCGGAATGGTCACCGCGTCGGCGACCGCGCGGGTGAGCGCGATGTCGTAGCCGTTGCGGGTGCCGTCGCGGTCCATCGAGGTGAGCAGGATTTCGCCGGCGCCGAGCGCGGCGACTTCCTTCGCATACGCAACCGCGTCGAGACCGGTCGGGTTGCGGCCGCCATGCGTGAAGATTTCCCAGCGGTCCGTCTCGCCCGGCTTCGAAACCTTCTTGGCGTCGATGGCCACCACGATGCACTGGTCGCCGAACTTTTCGGCCGCTTCCTTCACGAAGGCGCGCCGGTTCACCGCCGCCGTGTTGATCGACACCTTGTCGGCGCCGCAGGTGAGCAGCTTGCGGATGTCGTCGATGGTGCGCACGCCGCCGCCGACGGTGAGCGGCATGAAGCAGGCTTCCGCCGTGCGCGTGACCACGTCGAAAATCGTCTCGCGGTTTTCGTGGCTCGCGGTGATGTCGAGGAAGGTGAGTTCGTCCGCGCCGGCGGCGTCGTAGGCGATCGCCGCCTCGACCGGATCGCCGGCGTCGCGCAGGTCGACGAACTTGACGCCCTTGACCACGCGACCGTCCTTCACGTCGAGGCAGGGAATGACGCGGACCTTGAACATCTAGGCGACCGCCTTTGCCGCGCGGATCAGCTTGAGCGCCTCGGCCGCATCGAGCCGCCCGTCATAGAGCGCGCGGCCGGCGATGGCGCCTTCCAGCTTGCGCGCGCGCGGCGTGAGCATCGCCTTGATGTCGTCGATCGAGGCGAGCCCGCCCGAGGCGATGACAGGAATCGAAATCGCCTCCGCCAGCGCGATGGTGGCGTCGAGGTTCAGCCCCTGCAGCATGCCGTCGCGCGCGATGTCGGTGTAGATGATGGCGGCGACGCCGGCGTCCTCGAAGCGGCGCGCGATGTCGAGCGCCGACAGTTCGGAGGCTTCCGCCCAGCCTTCGACCGCCACCTTGCCGTCGCGCGCGTCGAGCCCGACCGCGACGCGGCCGGGATACTTCTTCGCCGCTTCCTTCACCAGCGCGGGATTGCGCACCGCCGCGGTGCCGATGATGACGCGGGTGACGCCCTTCTCCAGCCAGCCTTCCACCGTCGCCATGTCGCGCACGCCGCCGCCGAGCTGCACCGGAATGCCGACGCTCTCCAGGATGCGCTCCACCGCCGCGGCGTTGACCGGCTTGCCGGCGAAGGCGCCGTCGAGGTCGACGATGTGCAGGTACTCGAAGCCCTGCGCCTCGAAGGCGCGCGCCTGCGCGGCGGGATCGCGGTGAAACACGGTCGCGCGCGCCATGTCGCCCTGCTGCAGGCGCACGGCGAGGCCTTCCTTCAGATCGATGGCGGGAAACAGAATCATATAGCACCACAGTCTGCCGTCACCCTGAGGTGCGAGGCCGCGAAGCGGCCGAGCCTCGAAGGGTGGCGGCCGGCAAACGGAGAGGGGCGCCCCAGCCCCCCCCACCGGCTGGCGGGGGGAGGGGGAAACGAACACAAAACCGCGGCCACCT
>JBKBRE010000016.1:89627-91136 GCA_046292265.1 Pseudolabrys sp.
AAAACACCCCCCCCCACGGCTGCCGACCCCTGTGGGTGCGCCGCCGGCCGCAGGCCGAGCCTCGAAGGGTGGCGGCCGTCATCCTTCGAGGCGCGCAAGAGCGCGCACCTCAGGATGACGGTGAGAGGTAGAAACGAACACATCACGGCGTCCACTTCAGAAAATTGGCGATCAGCTTGAGCCCGAGTTTCTGGCTCTTCTCGGGATGGAATTGCGTGCCGACCATGTTGTCGCGGCCGACGATGGCGGTGAGCGGGCCGCCGTAGTCGGCCTGCGCGACGAGGTCGGCGCGCTGCGCCGGCTTCAATTCGTAGGAGTGCACGAAATAGGCGTGCAGCCCGTCCGGCCCGAGCGGGATCTCGTCGAGCAGCGCGTGCATCTTCAGGAGGTTGAGCGTGTTCCAGCCCATGTGGGGAATCTTCAGCGTCGCGTCGTTCGGCGCGATCTTGTCCACCTCACCGGCGATCCAGCCGAGGCCGGGCGTGACCTGGTACTCGCGGCCGCGCTCGGCCATCAATTGCATGCCCACGCAAATGCCGAAGAACGGCCGCCCGCGTTGCAGCACGGTTTCGTTGAGCGCCTCGACCATGCCCGGAATGGCATCGAGCCCGCGCCGGCAATCGGCGAAGGCGCCGACGCCCGGCAGCACCACGCGGTCCGCGCGCTTGACCGCAGCCGGATCGCTGGTGACCAGGATCGGCTGCGCGTGCCCGCTCTCGCGCGCGGCGCGCTCGAAAGCCTTCGCGGCCGAGTGCAGATTACCGGAGCCGTAATCGACGATGGCGACGCTCATCGCGGCGCCCCCGGCTCGGGAAACAGCCCGATGACGTCGTTGCCGCTCGGCGGACCGCGCCGCACGGGTGCCGCGTAGACCGGTCCGGCCTCGATCGCCGACGACGGCGCTTGCGGGACGCGCTTGCACCATTCGGCGTAGAAATTGCGCTCGGCGGCTTCCTCGTCGTCGCCGACGACCAGCCCGACCGTGCGCCAGCCGCGGCGCGCCAGGGTCCAGCGCCGGATGCTCGGCGCCTCCATTCCCATCAGCACGCCGATGAGCAGGCCGGCCGCCCACTGCATGCCGGAGGTGGCGCCGGCGAACACAAGCCCGGCCTCGATCGCGGTGTAGCCAATGAGAAAGAGCACGAGCGCAAGCCACTGCCGGCGTGCGATCAGCCAGACCGGCGGCAGCAGGAAGGCCCAGAAATGGAAACCGTCACGCACGAAGCGGAAGCGCTCGGGAGCGCTTGCTGCTTCGCCCTCTGTCGGCGGCGGTGCGTGCACGGTGTACGTGGGCATTGCTATTTCTACTCAGACACGTGTCATGGCCGGGCTCGTCCCGGCCATCTCGCTTAGGGACGCACTGCCCTTGTGATCGGGGTCGCCGGGACCGGCCCGGCGACGACAACGGAAGGCCTAACCCCCCAGCGAGCCCTTGGTGGACGGCACTTCGTCCTTGGCGCGCGGATCGATGGCCACGGCGGCGCGCAACGCGCGCGCCAGCGCCTTGAA
>JBKBRE010000017.1:0-15029 GCA_046292265.1 Pseudolabrys sp.
CCCGAGGCGGCCGCGCCGGCGCCGGAGAAGGCCGCGATGACCCCGCCGGCATCCGAACTGGCTGCATCGCCGCTGCCGCCGAAGCCGCCGGTCGGCACGCCGCTGCGGCCCGACACGTCCACGACCGGGTCGATCCGGCGCGCGCCGAAGCCGGTGCCGCCGCGCTGATGGCGCGCGCCGCCTAGGACGGGCCGTAGCTCTGGATGAGCGATCCCGCCACCAGCGACCAGCCGTCCACCAGCACGAAGAAGATCAGCTTGAACGGCAGTGACACCACCACCGGCGGCAGCATCATCATGCCCATCGACATCAGCACCGACGCGACGACCAGGTCGATGATCAGGAAGGGCAGGAACAGCAGGAAGCCGATCTCGAAGGCGCGCTTGAGTTCGGAGATCATGAAGGCCGGCACCAGCACGCGCAGCGACATCTCCTCTGGAGTCGCCGGCTCCGGCAGCTTGGCCATGTCCACGAACAGCTTGAGATCCTTCTCGCGCACGTTCTTCTGCATGAAGGCGCGCAGCGGCCCGCTGCCGCGCTCGAACGCCTGTTCGGCGGTGATTTCGTTGGCGATCAGCGGCCTGATGCCGGTGTCGTAGGCCTGCTGCAAGGCGGGCCCCATCACGAAGGCGGTGAGGAAGAGCGCGAGCGAGACGATCACCGCATTGGGCGGGGCGGTCGCGGTGCCGAGCGCGGTGCGCAGCAGCGACAACACCACCACGATGCGGGTGAAGGATGTCATCATCACCAGGATCGACGGCGCCAGCGAAAGCACCGTCAGCAGCGCGATCATCTGGATCACGCGCTCGGTGAGCCCGCTGCCCTGGCCGAAATTGACGCTGATGTCCTGCGCCGCGGCAGGCGCTGCCGCGGCGATCGCCACCCCGGTTACTCCGGCCGCCACCGTCAACAGACGGACACGGCGGCCGGAAGCACCTGTCAAGTTTTCCCCGACGGACGGCCGAGCAAGCTGGCCATCTCCTCTTCGAGGTTGTCGTAGACGGTCTTGGCCGGCGCGGGCTCGCGCTTGGACTCGACCTTGGGCTCCGGCAGCGGCTCCGGCTTCGCTTCCGGCCTGGGCTCCGGCGCCGCTTCGATCGTCGGCTCGACGCGCGGTTCGAGCGTCGGTTCGAATTTGGGCTCGAGCTTCGGCTCGACGCGCGGCTTCAGGTCGCGCGCGGGCGCGCGCGGCGGCTCGGCCGGCTTGACCTGCGGCGCCGGCGGCTGGGCGAACGGATCGGTGACCGGCGGGCGTCCTTCCGCCATCGGCGCGCGGCGCAACGCGGCTTCGAGCTGCTGCGCCATTTCGGCGAGGTTGTGATCGGCCTGCGGCGCGAGCGGCGGCTCGGCGGCGAGCGGCGGCGCAACGCGCGGCGCCGGCTCATGGCGCGGCGGCGCGGCGAAATCCGGCGCAAAGGTTTCGGCCGGGCGCGGCCGCGCGCCGGGTTCAGGCGCGAGCCAGGGTTCTTCCGTCACGCCGGCCCGATAGGGGCGTGACGGGGCCGCCGGCGTCGGCTCGCCCAGCGGCTGCAACGGCCAGGCGTTCTCCACCGGCACGGGGCCGCGCACCGGAATTTCCGGCGCCGGACGTCCGGGCTCGCGCGCGGCCTCGCGGGCAGCGCCGGCACGGACGATGTTGGGTTCGACCACGACGTCGGTCGGGCCGCCGATCATCAAGAGATGTTCGACGTTGTCGCGGCGGATCAGCACCAGGCGGCGGCGGCCGTCCACGCTGGCCGCGTCGATCACGGCCAGCCGGGGCTGGCGTCCGCGCGCGGATCCCCCGCCGAGCCGGCTTGCGCCGAAGCGGCGCACCAGCCAGGCGGTCACCCCGATCAGCGCCAGAACCACCAGGAATGCGATGAAAAAGCGTGCCGCCAGCGGCATTCCCGAGCCGAAGAGGGTCTCGAACATCCAGTCGCTCCGTTGTTCGTGCTGCCGCTCACCGGACCGCGTTTCGACGGAATAGTTAACGTCGCAGGCACTATTTGCCGCCCGGATTACTAACAGACTCTTAACAAAGAAAGTGTCTTTGTTCAGCCGGCGGCCGAAACCGTCTTATTCATTATAGTAAATGGCGGTAATAGGGCGCGTAGCGGTGCGGCATTTTTACCAGCCGTTAACCATACGCCCGGCAAAGTCTGCCTAGTGTCGCGGCGCTTTGGCCGCGGCCAGGGGAGGCCGGCCGATGGCGATTTCCGACATTCCGATCCTGTCCATGCTGCGCACCCGGCTGGACTGGGGCCAGGAACGCCAGCGCATGCTGGCGCAGAACGTGGCCAACGCCGACACCCCGAACTACCGCGGGCGCGACCTCAAGCCGCCCAAGTTCAATGAACCCAACCAGGCCGCCGTCGCGCAGGTCCCGGGCGTGACGCTCGCGCGCACCGAACAGACCCATCTGGTCGGTAAGGCGATGCCACGCACGTCCTTTGCCGGCTCGTCGGCGAACTACGAGGTGCGGCCGAACGGCACCGCGGTGAACCTGGAAGAAGAGATGATGAAGGTCGCCTCCAACCAGATGGAATACCAGACGGCGACCGCGCTCTACACCCGCAGCCTCAACCTCTTGAAGACCGCCGTCGGCAAGCGCGGGGCCTAAGGAGAACCGCCATGGATTTCATCAAGACGCTGTCGATCGCCGCCTCCGGCCTGCGCGCGCAGGCCGGCCGCATGCGAATCATCTCGGAGAACATCGCCAACGCCGATTCGACTGCGATGAAGCCGGACGCGGATCCCTACCGCCGCAAGGTGCCGACCTTCCGCACCGAGTTCGACCGCGCGCTCGAGGCCCGCATCGTCGGGCTCGGCAAGACGGAAACGGACCAGTCCGCCTTCCGCACGAAATACGAGCCGGGCCACCCCGCCGCCGACCAGAACGGCAACGTCAAATACCCGAACATCAACACGCTGATCGAAACGACCGACATGCGCGAGGCGCAGCGGTCGTACGAGGCGAACATCAACGTCATCACCGCCACCCGGCGCATGCTCCAGCGCACGATCGACATCCTGCGCGCCTGAGCCGCGCCAACCCGAAGGCTTGACCCATGGCCAGTCCGATCTCCGCCGCCGCCGCTTACGCCAGCGTCGCGAAGATGAGCGCCAATCCGGCGGCCGCGCTGGCCAAGGGCGCGGGCGTGCCGGCGGCAAGCGATACCAGCTTCACCTCCGTGCTCAAGGAGGCGATCGAGGCGGTGGCCGAGGCCGGCCGCAAGTCCGACGCGCAGACGCGCGCCGCCGCCACCGGCAAGGCCAACATGGTGGACGTGGTCACCGCGGTGTCGGAGACCGAGGTCGCCATCGATGCGGTGGTGGCCGTGCGCGACAAGGTGATCGCGGCCTACGAAGAAATCATGCGGATGCCGATCTGACATCCGTGACGCCCGCCGCTCGCGGGACGTCGGAAGCCAGCAAGTGGGGGAACAATAATGACCGGTCCGGAAGTGCTCGACGTCGCGCGCGACGCCATCTACACGCTCATCATCGTTGCGGCGCCTGTCATGCTGGTCGGGCTCGGCGTCGGCCTCGTCATTTCGCTGTTCCAGGCGCTGACGCAGATCCAGGAAATGACCATCGCCTTCGTCCCGAAGATACTGGCGATATTCATGTCGTTATTGGTCGCGCTGCCCTTCATGGCCGAAAAGCTGCACGCGGAGATGCTGCGCATCGCAGCCCGCATCGTGAGCGGGTGAGTGAGTTCCCGCTTGCGCGGGAATGAGCGGGGTTACTGATGCGCATCGACATCTCCTTCCTGCCGGCCATCGCCGCCGCCTTTCTGCTCACCTTCGCCCGGGTCGGGACCATGGTGATGCTGATGCCCGGCATCGGGGAGCAGAGCCTGCCGCAGCGCGTGCGGCTGACCATCGCGCTGGTGCTCACCGCGGTCATCTTGCCCGCGCACCAGAGCGCCTACACCGTCAATCTGACCGCGCTCGGTCCGGTGGTCGTGCTGCTGTTCCAGGAAATCCTGGTCGGCCTGCTGCTCGGACTGACCGCGCGGCTCGCGCTGTCGGCCTTGCAGGTCACCGGCACCATCGCCGCGCAGCAGCTAGGCCTCGGCTTCGTCACCGCCGTCGATCCGACGCAGAACCAGCAAGGCATGCTGGTCGGCAACTTCCTCGCGCTGCTCGGCGTCGCGCTGATCTTCGCCACCGACATGCACCACATGGTGATCGCGGCGATGAACGACAGCTACCTGATCTTCAAGCCGGGCGAGGTGCCGCTCACCGGCGACATGGCGCAGCACATCGTCAAGGTGATCGCCACCTCGTTCCGCATCGGCCTGCAGCTCGCGGCGCCGTTCCTCGCCTTCGGCCTGCTGTTCAACCTCGGCCTCGGTATATTGTCGCGGCTGATGCCGCAGATGCAGGTGTTCTTCATCGGCCTGCCGCTGTCGATCCTGCTCGGCCTCCTGCTGCTGTTCCTGGTGGTCGGCGCGATGATGGGCATCTTCGTCGGCTACTTCGAAGGCGTGCTCGCGCAGCTTCTCACGGTCAGGTGAGGCATGGCCGACGCGCCCGACAAGGACACCAAGACAGAAGAACCTTCGCAAAAGCGCCTGGAACAGGCGCACGAGCGCGGCGACGTGGTCAAGAGCCAGGAGGTCAACACCTGGTTCATCATGGCCGCGGCGACGCTCGTTATGATGTCCTTCGCCGGCAACGTGAGCACGAACCTGAGCGGGACCATGCGCGGCATTATCGCCAACGCGCACGCGATCCCGATGGACGGGCCGGCGCTGCCGCGGCTTTTCCAGCGCATCGGGCTGGAGATGGTGGCGGCGGTCGGGCTGCCGATGCTCGTGCTCATCCTCGCCGCCGTCGGCGCCAACATGATTCAGCACCGGCTGGTGTGGACCTTCCACACGGTGAAGCCGAAGCTGTCGAAGATCTCGCCGCTCGCCGGCCTCAAGCGTCTGTTTTCCATGCAGTCGCTCGCCAACTTCACCAAGGGCCTGCTCAAGCTCACGGTGGTCGGCACCGTGCTCACCGTGCTGATGTGGCCGGAACGCGATCGCTTCGAAGGCCTGGTGCAAACCGACCCGGCCGCGCTGCTGCCGTTCATCCTGACGCTGGCGCTCAAGCTGATGATCGCGGTGGTGGCGATGCTCTTCATCGTCGCCGCCGCCGACTACCTGTTCCAGTACAAGACCTGGCATGAGCGGCAGAAGATGTCGCTGCAGGAATTGAAGGAGGAGTTCAAGCAGTCGGAAGGCGACCCCGTCATCAAGGGCAAGATGAAGCAGTTGCGCCAGGGGCGCATGCGCAAGCGCATGATCGCGGCGGTGCCGAAGGCCTCGGTGATCATCACCAACCCGACCCACTACGCGGTGGCGCTGCAATACGAGCGCGGCATGGAGGCGCCGATCTGCGTCGCCAAGGGCGTGGACGCGCTCGCTCTCAAGATCCGCGAGGTCGCCGGCGAGCATTCGATCCCGATCGTGGAGAACCCGCCGCTCGCCCGCGCGCTGCACGCCACCGTCGAGGTGGACCACCCGATCCCGCCCGAGCACTACAAGGCCGTGGCGGAAGTCATCGGCTTCGTCATGCGGCTGCGGCAGGCGGTTCCCCGCCGGCAGTGAGAATGCGTAAATGATGGGATGGAGCGCGGCTTCCCCTTGCGCCGGCGGGCCGGCTTAAGGCACTGAAAGGGCAGGGCGCTCGCGTCGCGCGAGACAAGGTTCGATACCGTTATGGCAGGTGAAGGGCGGCAGACCCCGGCGGGCGGCCGATCAGGGCGGCAGGCTTTCGACAAGAGCCAGGACGCCCCGCAAGGCGGCTCGGTCGGCATGGTGCTGCTGGTGGCGCTGCTCCTGGTCGCCGCCGCCGGCGGGCTCATTTATGTCGGCCGCGAGCAGGCCGAGACCTTCATCCTCGGGCTGCTGGCGCTGCTCGGCACCATCGGCGTCTTCGCCTTGTTCGCCATGGCCTCCGGCATCATGCGCATGGGCGGCCGGGGGCCCGGCAATCCGCTGCTCAAGGCGGCGGTGGACGGCGCCTTCGACGGCATCCTCATCACCGACCATGGCGGGCGGGTCTTCTACGCCAACGCCGCCTATCTCGACCTGATCGGCGCGGCCGACGACAACGACGTGCGGCCGATCGAACGGGTGTTCATCGGCGATCCCGATTTGTCGGAGGCGATCTACCGCCTGCTCAAGGCGGCGCGCGAGGGCCGCCGCCTGCAGGAGGAGGTGCGGATCGCGGGCGAGCGGGACCAGCCCGGCCGCTGGCTGCGCCTGCGTGTGCGCCCGCTCGGCGACAGCAAGAGCGAGGCCAAATACACCGTCTGGTCGCTCGCCGACGTAACGCGCGAGCGCGAGCGGCAGGAAAACGTCTTCCAGGAGCTCCAGCACGCCATCGACTATCTCGATCACGCGCCGGCCGGCTTCTTCTCCGTCGATGCCGCCGGCGACATCGTCTACCTCAACGCCACGCTGGCAACCTGGCTCGACCACGACCTGGCGCAGGTCGGCGTCGGCCCGCTCAAGCTCGCCGACATCGTGGCCGGCGAAGGCGCGGCGCTGCTGACCACGCTCGCCGCCACGCCGGGCGAGGTGAAGACCGAGGTGCTCGACCTCGATCTCAAGTCGCGTACCGGCAAGCCGGTGCCGGTGCGCCTGTTTCACAAGGTCGCCTATGGCGCGGACGGCGCCGCCGGGCCCTCGCGCACGCTGGTGCTCAACCGCGCGCGCGACGACGGCTCCGATCCGCAGCGCGCGGCGGAAGTGCGCTTCATGCGCTTCTTCCAGAACACGCCGATGGCGATCGCCACCGTGGACAAGGCCGGGCGCATCGCGCGCAGCAACGCGCGCTTCGCCGCCGCCTTCGAGGACGTGCTCAAGGGCGACGACCGCTCGATCCTCTCGGTCGCGGCCGAGCGCGACCGGCCGGCGCTGGAAGCCGCCATCCGCAAGGCGGCGGAAGGCCAAGGCGACATCGCGCCGGTCGAGGCCGCGCTCGCCGGCCCCGGCGAGCGCTGGGCGAACTTCTTCGTCTCGGCGGTCGAGGACGAGGAGCGCGACGGCGAGGCGGCCATCGTCTACGCGCTCGAGACCACCGCGCAGCGCACGCTGGAAAACCGCATCTACCAGCAGCAGAAGATGGAATCGGTCGGCCAGCTCGCCGGCGGCATCGCGCACGATTTCAACAACGTGCTCTCCGCCATCATGATGGCGACCGACTTCCTGCTCAACGCGCACAAGCCGACCGATCCGTCCTTCAAGGACATCATGCAGATCAAGCAGAACGCCAACCGCGCCGCCGCGCTGGTGCGGCAGCTCTTGGCGTTCTCGCGCAAGCAGACGCTGCGGCCGCAAGTGCTCGATCTCAACGAGACGCTCAGCGACCTGACGATGCTGCTGCGCCGGCTGATCGGCGAGCGGGTGACGCTCACGCCCGCCTTGTCGCGCGACCTCTGGCCGGTGAAGGTCGACATCTCGCAGTTCGAGCAGGTGATCGTGAACCTCGCGGTCAACGCGCGCGACGCCATGCCGGAGGGCGGCAAGCTCACCATGCGTACCGCCAATGTCGAGGCCAGGGACAGCGGCAAGCTCGGCGCCAAAGGCATGCCGAGCGGTGACTACGTGATGGTGGAGGTCTCCGACACCGGCACCGGCATTCCGCCCGAGATCATCGACAAGATCTTCGAGCCGTTCTTCACCACCAAGGAAGTCGGCAAGGGCACGGGGCTCGGCCTCTCGACCGTCTACGGCATCGTCAAGCAGACCGGCGGCTTCATCTATGCCGACTCGGAGCCCGGCCGCACGGCCTTCCGCATCTTCCTGCCGCGCCATGTGCCGGGCGTGGAAGAAGCGCCGGCGCCGAAGGCGGAAGCCGCGGTCGCCGGCACCATGGCGGCGGCCGACACCATGAAGGCGGCGGGCGCCGACCTCACCGGGCAGGGCACCATCCTGCTGGTCGAGGACGAGGAGGGCCTGCGCATGCTCAACGCGCGCGGGCTCACCTCCCGCGGCTACACCGTGCTCGAGGCGAGCAACGGCGTCGAGGCGATCGAGGTGATCGAGCGCGAGGGCCGTGTCGATCTGGTGGTGTCGGACGTGGTGATGCCGGAGATGGACGGGCCGACGCTGCTCAAGGAACTGCGCCGGCGCGACCCGAGCGTGAAGATCATCTTCGTGTCCGGCTATGCCGAGGAAGCCTTCGCCAAGAACCTGCCGCAGGGCGAGCAATATGCCTTCCTCGCCAAGCCCTTCACGCTCAAGCAGTTGGTCGCCGAAGTGAAGGAGACGCTGGCGTCGTAACCAGGCGCGGCTTCTACACCCGGCCGGTCAGCGCCAGCACCAGCACCACAATCAGCAGCACGCCGACCAGGCCGGACGGGCCGTAGCCCCAGCCCGACGAATAGCCCCAGCGCGGGAAGGCGCCGATCAGCGCCAGAATGAGAATGACAATGAGAACGGTGCTCAGCATGGTCGTGCCCCATCGGTTCGCGCAGCCGGCGGCGGCTGCACGCAGGAAAGTGCGATCTCGGCCAAATAACGGTTTCGCCGCGGCTTAAGTTCCCGGGCTTCGGTTCGCGAAACGGTTCGGCCGCGCGCGCGACTCTGAAGGTCACACGCGCGGCCGACGGTGCCGCTGTCGCGGCTCAGTCGCAGACGCGGACGACGCGCACGCGGCCGTTGATGACCTGCCGTTCGCGGTAGCAGGCGGTCGGCTCGACATAGACGTTGCCGCGCGGGGCGTAGGCATAGGGTTCGTAGGCATAAGCCGGCGGGCCCGCGGCTGCCGCGGCGCCGACACCGGCGCCGACGATCACGCCGCCGACGATGGCGGGCGCGACCCACCAGGCGACCGCGTGCGCCTGTTGCGGCGCCGCCGCGACGCCGGCCGCACCGATCGTGGCCGCCGCGGCAAGAGCGAGAATTGTTCTTCGCATCGCATAACCTCCATGCTGTTTCATCCTGCGTTCGCAAACGCGTTGCAAAACGCATGTCGGTTCAAGCGGAGGTCTGCGCGATCGTTCCTTGCGGGCGTGGCAAGGCCGCGGCATCGGCAGGGTGATTCTGCGGCGCGTTCCCTTGTCAGTTGCAGGCCTGCGCGAGCCGCGTCTTGTCGAAGATGGAGCGCTCGAGCCGGCAGGGAATGGCGCGGCGCTCGCTCGTGCGCGGCGCGCGGAAGTAGTCCGATTCGAGCATGGCGCCGGCCGGGCCGGTGAACATGGCGTAGACGTCGGGCGACGGCGTCCTGGGCGCCGTCTCGACCGGTGCGTAGGCGGCGTTGGCCGCCTGGGTGAGCAGAATCAGGAAGAAGGCGAGCGCGGTCCTCATGGTGCGCCTCCCGTCTTGAAGGATGCGGGACAAAGCGCGAGGTGCGGCCGGCGTTCCTCGCCCGGGCGTGACATTCCCGTGACGCCCGTGGCTTTCCTGTGGCGTCAATGCGGTATTTAGGGCCGCGACTCCGGGACGCAGGCCCGCCGCGCCCCTTACAAATTACGGGCCGCACAACTATTCTCCCCCTCGCCATTTTGGCCCTGGGAGACCGAGAAACATGTTCCGCCACCGCTGGCTGATCGCGCTTGCCGCGATCGTCACCGCATCCGTCCTGTTCGCCGCCGATTACGCCGACGCCCGCGCCGGCCGCGGCGGTTCCTTCGGCAGCCGCGGCGCGCGCACCTATTCTGCGCCCGCGCCGACCGCTACCGCACCCAATACCGCCGCGCCGATGCAGCGCTCGATGACGCAGCCGAACGCCGCCCGTCCGGGCGCGGCGGCGCAGACCGCCGCGCGCCCCGGCCTGTTCGGCGGCATGTTCGGCGGCGGCCTGCTCGGCGGTCTCGCCATGGGCTTCCTCGGCGCCGGCCTGTTCGGCCTCTTGTTCGGCCACGGCCTGTTCGGCGGCATGGCGGGTTTCGCCTCGATTATCGGCCTCTTGCTGCAGGTCGTGCTGATCGTGATCGTCGCGCGGCTCGCCTTCGCCTGGTGGCAGCGCCGCAACGCGCCCGCCTATGCCGCGGCGACGCCCACGCCCACGCCGGGCGCGGGCCCGAGCACGCAGAACTTCACCGGCCTCGGCGGAGCGTTCGGCGCCAACGCGCCGGCGGACGAGCCGCTCACCGTCGTCAAAGAAGACTATGACGACTTCGAGCGGCTGCTCGGCGAGGTGCAAAGCGCCTATTCGGCGGAGGACCTCAACGCGATGCGCGCCAGCGTGACGCCGGAGATGCTGTCCTACTTCAACGAGGAGCTGACCGACAACGCGAGCCGCGGCGTCGTCAACACGGTGACCGACGTGAAGCTGCTGCAAGGCGATCTCGCCGAGGCCTGGCGCGAAGGCGAGGCGGAATACGCCAGCGTCGCCATGCGCTACGCGCTGACCGACACCACGGTGGATCGCGCCAGCGGCCGCACCGTGGAAGGCGGCGCGCCGGGGGAGGTCACCGAGCTATGGACCTTCCGCCGCAACCGTGGCGGCCAGTGGCTGCTCTCCGCCATCCAGCAGGCGTAAGGGAAGATCAGGCGGCGTCGCCGGGCACGGCGGCGCCGCGCGCCTTCATCATCGCGACCGTACTCTCGGGCAGGCGCTGTTCGAACCTGACGCCGATCTGCTGGCCGTCGCGCCACACTGCGCGGCAGATGCGCCGCGCGCTGCCGTTGGCGGCGAGCCAGAGCAGGAAGCGGTCGGGAACGGCGTCCGGATCCGGCAGTTCCAGGCGCGCGCCGGTGTCCGAGATGTCGAACAGGTGACAGACCTGCCGTTCGCCCGGCGATAGCACCAGCCAGGCCATGTAACGCACAGCCCGACGCCGTGATTTACGTTTCTCGTGGCGCATCGCAACCCTGTTCCGAGCGGGCCGGAATTCACCATCCGTTAACGCCCGTGCCGGCAAGACCGAAAACTATACGCAGCGGGCATTACCAATTCATAAAACGCGATGTGTGATTCCCCATTCATAGGAGGCCCGTTGACCGATGGCCCAAATCCGCGGTATGTGGCCGCCCGCAACCTGTTTTCGGTTTCACCTTGCTGCCACGCTCCGGCTTTGGGCTGCCGCCAAGTGAACTGTCCAAAACTGAATGTTGCCGCCGCCCGCGATGAGCGCGGAGGCGTTCAACGAGAAGCGTGAAAGGAACTGCGATGGCTACCGGAACTGTGAAGTTCTTCAATACCCAGAAAGGCTACGGCTTCATCCAGCCGGATGACGGCTCGAAGGACGTGTTCGTGCACATCACCGCGGTCGAGCGCGCCGGCATGCGCTCGCTGGTCGAGGGCCAGAAGATCAGCTACGAGATCCTGACCGAGCGCGGCAAGCAGGCCGCCGGCAATCTCCAGCCGGCCTGATAGCGCCAGCGATCGGTACGAATGCGAAGCCCGGCGGTGACGCCGGGCTTTTTGTTTGCGCGCTCACGCGGCGAAAGCCCGTGCTATATTTCGCGGTACAAAGGGAGAAAACGGCATGGAAATCTTCACATGCGGCGCGCGTCCGTCGAAACGCATGAGCGCGCCGAGCTTTACCGGCACCGTGTGGCAGGACCCGATCGTGCAGGCGCCGCCGCCGGCGCGAGTCCGCTCGGCCTGGGTGCGCTTCGAGCCGGGTGCCCGCACCGCCTGGCATACCCATCCGCTCGGCCAGACGCTGGCGATCGTCTCCGGCGTCGGCCATGTGCAGACCTGGGGCGGGCCTGTCCAGCTCGTGCGCGCCGGCGACACCGTCTGGATCCCGCCCGGGGAAAAGCATTGGCACGGGGCGGCGCCGACGCACGCCATGGAGCACGTCGCCATGCAGGAGGCGGACGCGAGCGGGGAGCACGTGACCTGGCTCGAGCCGGTCAGCGACGAGCAATACGCCAAAGCGCCCGGTTGAGCCGACCGTCGGCCCGCCCGGTCGCGTTTGCGTGATCGGCGGAATAGCAGGGAAGCGCGGGGGGGTGGTCCCGGCTCAAGGTGCGCATTTCCGCGCGCCTGTCTGGGGAGTGTGGAACGATGAAACTCGTCCGTTGGGGCGCCTCGCTGGCGCTCGGCTTGACGATCGTCTGTGCGCCGCCGGCGTCCGCGCAGCAGGGTGGCATGACCTTTTTCGTGACCAGCGCCGGGCCCGGCAAGGGCGCCGATCTGGGCGGGATCGAAGGCGCCGACCGGCATTGCGCGCAGCTCGCGCAGGGCGCGGGCGCCGCCGGCAAGACCTGGCGCGCTTACCTGTCCACGCAAGGGGCGGGGGCGGTGAACGCACGCGACCGCATCGGCAACGGCCCCTGGACCAACGCCAAGGGCGTGGTGGTCGCCAAGGACGTCGCTGAATTGCACGGCGCCAACAATCTCACCAAGCAGACCGCGCTGTCCGAAAAGGGCGACGTGATCAACGGCCGCGGCGACACCCCGAATCGCCACGACATCCTGACCGGCTCGCAGCCCGACGGCACCGCCTTTGCCGGCGGCGACGACCGCACCTGCCGCAACTGGACGTCTAGCACGCAAGGGGCCGCCATGGTCGGACATGCCGACCGCATCGGATTGCGGGACGACGAGCCATCCAGGTCCTGGAATTCGTCGCATCCCTCGCGCGGGCCCGACGGCGGCTGCAGCCAGGCCGATCTCCGCTCCACCGGCGGCGACGGCCTGTTCTACTGCTTCGCCGTCAACTGATGCCCGTCAGATATGCGGGCCGGCCGTACGCGGCGCGTGCGGCCGGCTTTTCGCGATCCGGCGGCCCACTTGCCAAGTTCCACCCGCCTGCGTAACCATCGTGTTCGGCTGCATTGTGTCGTAATCGATTTGCGTCTCGCGTTCAGAATGACAGGGGGGACGCGGCACGGGTTTCGCGCACCGGCCGGACATGGCTATGGCCGAGATACAGAACGTTTTGCTGCTCGCGCTCGACGCGCTGATCTATTTCGTGGCGCTGGCCGCGCTCCTGCGCGCGCGCACCCGCATCGGGCTCGGCGCCTTCTTCTGCGCGCTCGGCGTGATGCACTTCCTCGAGACCTATCTCGCCGGCATCCTCTACGTGAGCTTGCCGTTCGGTGTCGTCACCTCGCCCGGCTCCACCGTGCTGTTCGCCGGCAAGCTGATGATGCTGCTGTTGCTCTACATCCGCGAGGACGCGGCCGTGGTG
This sequence comes from Pseudolabrys sp., assembly GCA_046292265.1. Taxonomy (GTDB): domain Bacteria; phylum Pseudomonadota; class Alphaproteobacteria; order Rhizobiales; family Xanthobacteraceae; genus Pseudolabrys. The sequence goes on from JBKBRE010000017.1 coordinate 13,075, forward strand.
CGCCAGCCGATCTACGGCCTCTTGTTCGGCAACGTGCTGCTGTTCGCGCTGGCGCTGATCATGCGCCAGCACGAGTTGATCCCGCTGACCCCCGATCGGGCCGCCGATTTCGCCTTCCTCAACGAGATGGGCGCGTTGATGGTCTGGGGCACGGCCATCCTGTTCTTCGACTGCATCCTGATCATCCTCCTGTACGAACGCGCACGCGTATGGTTCGGCGACCGCCTGTTCCTGCGGCTGTTCGTGAGCGCCGCGCTCGTGCTGACCTTCGACCAGGCGGCCTTCTTCGCCGGGCTGCACATGCTGACCGGCGCGGGTCTCGCCGTCCTGCTCGGCGGCTGGGTGGCCAAGATGGGCGTGGTCGCGTTCTATAGCGGCCTCGCCACCGTCTATCTGCGCCGCTTCGAGCGACCGCTGCGGCGCCGCGGCGACACGCCGCACATCTGGGACATCTTCGACACGCTCACCTACCGCGAGCGCTACGAGAGCCTGCTCGCGCGCACCGGCTGCGACGCGCTGACCGGCGCGCTCGACCGTCATTCGCTCGACGCGCACGGCCGCCGCGCGGTCGAGCACGCCGCCGCCGCCGGGCGGCCGCTGACGCTGATGCTGGTCGACGTCGATCATTTCAAGTCGTTCAACGACCGCTTCGGCCATGCCGCCGGCGACGTCGCGCTCAAGCGCATCGTGCTCGAGATCATGGCGGCGGCGCGGGTGTCGGACTTCACCTATCGCTTCGGCGGCGAGGAGTTCGTCGTCATCGCCGACGGCATCGGCGGGGAGGACGCGGTCGCGCTCGCCGAGCGCGTCCGCCGGCGGGTGGCTGCCGCCGCCTCGGGACAGGCCGGCGTGCACCTGACCGTGAGCATCGGCGTGGCCGTCTGCGCGCGCGACGGCACCGACTACGATTCGTTGTTCGACGTCGCCGACCGGCGGCTCTACGAGGCCAAGGCGGAAGGCCGTAACCGCGTGGTCGGCGAGCGCGGGCCGGTGCGGCTGGTCGCCGGCTGATCGCTTTTCCCTCTTGCGGTCGTTCCGGGACGCAAGCGAAGCTCGCGGACCCGGAACCCAGCCCCTTGTCCAGCGCTCGCATCTGGCTTCCGGGTTCGCGCTGACGCGCGCCCCGGAATGACCCGTGAGGTGTCACCATGCGCTACCAGCTCTATTACTGGCCGGAGATCCAGGGCCGCGGCGAATTCGTCCGACTGGCGCTGGAGGATGCCGGCGCCGACTACGACGACGTCGCGCGCGGCAAGGGCGGCATGGACCGGATGCTCGCCATGATGGACGAGGAGAAGCGTCCGCCTTTTGCGCCGCCTTTCCTCAAGGCCGGCAAGCTCGTTATCGCGCAGGTGGCCGCGATCCTGTTCTATCTCGGCCCGCGCCTGAAGCTCGCGCCGGCGGCCGAGGCGGACCGGCTGTGGCTGCATCAGCTCCAGCTCACGGTCGCCGACTTCGTGAAGGAAATCCATGACACCCACCACCCGGTCGGCAGCGGCCTCTATTACGAGGACCAGAAGGCCGAGGCGAAGCGCTACGCGCACGGCTTCCTGCGCGAGCGCGTGCCGAAGTATCTCGGTTACTTCGAGACGGTGGCCGAGCGCAGCGGCGGGCCTTACATGCTCGGCAAGCGCTTCACCTACATGGACCTGTCGGTGTTCCAGCTCGTGCAGGGTCTGCGCTACGCCTTCCCCAGGCACATGAAGCTCATGCGCCGCATGGCCCCCGCGCTGGTCGACATCCACGACCGCGTATCGGAGCGGCCGAGCCTGCGGCCCTACCTCGATTCCGAGCGGCGCATCCCGTTCAACGAGAGCGGCATCTTCCGGCACTATGCGGAGCTGGATGAGGAGTGACTTTTCTTATCCCTCCCCTGAAAGGGGAGGGTGGCTCCGCGCGAAGCGCGGAGTCGGGTGGGGTGCCACTGCGGTTGTGCGGGGGGGGGGCCGCCGCGC
>JBKBRE010000017.1:15039-83091 GCA_046292265.1 Pseudolabrys sp.
CACCCGGCTCGCTCACGCTCGCCACCCTCCCCCGCAAGCGGGGGAGGGATAAGACCATCACCCCTGCGCGTTCAGCGTCTTGCCGCCCACGGTCACCGGGTTGGCCGACACCAGCGTGAAGGCGATGACGCAGGGCACGCTGCCCTTGTTGATCCAGTTGTGGATGGTGCCGCGCTGCACCAGCACGTCGCCGGCCTTCAGGTGGACGACCTCGCCGTCGAGGTCCATGTCGATCTCGCCCGACATCACCACAGCGTAGTCGATCGAGTCGGTGCGGTGGTTGCGGGGCGTGACCCCCGGCCCGAACGAGACGACGCGGAATACCGAGCCGTTCGAGATGGTGGTGCCGATCTTCTTGCCCGTCGGGTCCTCGTCGCCGTCATTGTTGGCCGGCAGCGAATCGCTCGACCAGATCACGCTGTATTCCGCGCCGGGACGCGGCGAGAACACGTTCTTCACCTGCTCGTCGATCAGCACGCGCGCCTTGCCCTGCGCATCGTGGCCGGTGACGACACGGCGGATGTTGATGGCCATTCCTCTTGTCTCCCTTTCTGACGTTCTTATGCCGTTTCAGTTCGCCGGCAGCGCTTTCCTGACCTGCTCGTGCCAGAGCAGCGCGAGCCCCGAGCCGACCACCACGGCCGAACCGGCGAGCAGCGCGAGCGTCGGCACGTCGCCCCAGACCAGGAAGCCGAGCAGCATCGCCCAGACCAGCGAGAAATAATAGAACGGACCGACCGCGGCCGGCGGCGCCAGCGACAACGCGCGCGTCCACCAGTATTGCCCGAGCCCGTTGGCGGCGCCGTTGACAACGAGGCCGAAAAGGTCGCCCCCGCCCGGCCAGATGAAGCCGAAGAAGGGCAGTCCCATCGCGAAGAACACGGTCATGAACAGCATCTGGTACATGGTCAGCGTCTCCGCCGACTCGGTCGCGCTCATGCCGCGCACCGCGGCGGTGACGCTGCCGTAGAGCACGGCGTTGGCGAGCGCGAACAGCGCGCCGATGCGGAAGCTGTCGGCGCCGGGCGCCGCCACCAGCAGCACGCCGGCAAAGCCGGCCACCAGCGCGGCCCCGCGCACCGCGCCCACCTTCTCCTTCAGCCACAGCGCGGCGAACAGGGTGGCGAACAGCGGCGCCGCGAAGTTGATCGCCACCGCGCCGCCGAGCGGCATCAGGCCGAAGGCGATCACGATGCAGGCCTGCGCCACCGCCTGCGTCACGCTGCGGCCGAAATGCGCAGCCAGCCGGTCGGTGCGGAACACGGCGAGGCCCGTGCGCGGCAGGATCAGCGCGGCGCAGACGACGAGCGACACCGCCACGCGGAAGAACAGCACCTCGTTGAACGAATAGTCGGCCACCTGCCATTTCGACAGCGCGCTCGAGCCGGCGAACATCACGGTGGCGCCCAGCATGTAGAGGATGCCGAGCGGAACGCGGTCGTGGCGGGGCGTCGGGGAGGCGTCGGTCACGCGGGGAGAAAGCCTTGGGGGTGCACGTCGGGCGGACTGCCTAGCACGCGCCGCGGCTGCCGGGCAGGGCTGGGCGCGCATATGTGAGCCTCATCCTGAGAAAGCGAAAAGCGCCGTCTCGAAGGATGAGGCGGGCAAGCGCGCGCCAGGGGCGACAGGCCTACCTACTTCTTCTTCCTTGCCGCCCGCCGCTTGGCTGCGGCGCGGGCCATTTTCCGCTTTTTCGCCTCGCGCAGTTCGCGCGCGCGCTTGGCGCGCCGCCGCCGGCACCGCGAGCATTGGCAGTTCGATTTGCCGATGACATTCTTGAGATAATCGATGCCGTAGTCGTAGACGATCTCCTGGCCTGGCTCGATGTTCTTGATCGCGTAGATGAATATGCGCCCGCCGCGGATCGACGTGTCCGCGTTCGGGTTGCAGGAATGGTTGAAGTAGCGCGCGATGTTGCTGCGCGCCTTGCCGTCGATGGTCCAGCGGCTGTTGATCTCGTAGAGGTAGCGGTTGCCGCGGTTCTCGGCCTTCAGCGCCTCCTTGGCGGTCAGGCGCGGGCCCTTGTACTCGGCGAGCCGCGTGCGTTTCTTGATCGGACGGGTGGCGAAGAGGCCAAGCCCCGTGCGCGAACGGCCGAGGCGGAAAGGTCGTGGTGCCATGAGACTTTCGACGGGTCGGAACAGGTGCGGGCAATGCCAGATGTAGGCCCGCCCGTCAATGAGCGCGCCTGATGCTGCCCACAAATGCGATCGGCCTCCCGCGAGGGGAGGCCGACGCCGAGGCTTTCAGGTATTGCGTTAGTGGGACATTGACTGGGCGGACTTCGCCGGGTCGTGGTCCTTGAACACGTTGTGGTCCTCGGGGCCGGTGACCTCGAGCACGCCGGCCAGCCCCCGCTCGACGCGGGACAGCGCGTGGTCGACCAGCATGTACTTGCCCGGCACCTGCACCTTGAACTCGACCACGCCCGCGCCGCCCGGCGGCACCGAGATGGTCTGCACGTCCTTCACCGCCGGCGTGGTAACCGAGCCGAGCGTGTAGTAGCGGTCGAAGATCTCGCCGATGACATGGAAGGACGAGGTCTTGTTCGGGCCGCCGACGCCGAAGTAGATGCGCACGGTTTCGCCGACCTTGGCCTTCAGCGGCTTGTCCTTGGCGAGCGCCATGGAAGCGCCGTTGAACACGTAGTACTCCGGCTTCTCGTCCAGCAGCTTGTCGTAGCTCTCGGTCAGCTCGCCCTTCGCGCCGACTTTCTGCTCGGTGTAGATCTCGCCCTGCATGACGTAGTACTCGCGGTCGACCTTGGGCAGGCCGCCTTCCGGCTCGACCAGGATCAGGCCGTACATGCCGTTGGCGATGTGCTGCGCCGCCATCGGCACCGCGCAGTGGTAGACGTAGAGGCCGGGATTGGTGGCGACGAACTCGAACGAGCGCGCCTCGCCGGGGCCTGCGTCGGTCGCCTTGGCGCCGCCGCCGGGGCCGGTGACGGCGTGGAAGTCGACATTGTGCATCAGCGCCGAGTCGTCGTGGTTCTTCAGCTTCACCTCGACGGTGTCGCCGACGCGCACCCGCACGAAGGGGCCGGGGACCTTCTGGTTGAAGGTCCAGTAGCGGTAGGTAGCGCCGTCGGCGAGGTTGCCGGTGACCTCGATGGTCTCGAGATCGATCTTGACGCGCTTGGGCCCGCGCGCGGCGATCGGCGGCGGCAGGTCGGCCGGGTCGCGCACGATCGAGATCGGATTGTCGCTCTTGACGACCTTGTGCGTGGTGTGCGCAAGCGGCGTGATGCCCTGGGCCGGCGTCGCGCGATAGGTCGGCACCTGCAGCGGCGCGTTCGATGCGGCGGTGGCGCTGGCGCCGATCACCGGCACGGAGCGGATATGGGCGAATTGCGGATCGAACAGCGCGGTTCCGCTCAGGATCGCGAGCGCCGTTCCGGCGAGCACGGTGCCGGACGCGAGCATCACGCGATCGTTTCTGTTTCGGGGCAGCCGCATAGTCGTGTCTCCTTTTTCCATTTTTTGTCGCGGCGGAGACGTCCGTCGCAGGCGCTACCGGTGTAAGGGGCAGCCCCGCTGACTTAATTGATGCAGCGCAAACTTGAAGCCGTTCTAACCTCGGATAAACCCTTAGGATTTCTACGTATTTGGAACCGGCGCGCGCCCTGTGCAGAGCAGGGATGCGGACGCGCCTGCGCGCGAAGGTCGCAACGCGGAAGCGTCGCCGCGCGGCGAATGCCGCGCCGCGTCGCGCGCTGGAAATGCGGGAGCGGCGTGCCGATGCGTTACGGCGTGGCGTCGGCGGTGAGTTGCCGGGCCTTGGGGCTGCGGCTGAGCGCCTCGACCTTCACCTTGGCCAGCCCGCGGTCGTAGAAGCCGAGCAACTGCGCCGTCTTGGCCGACACGTCGATCACGCGTGCGCCGACGAAGGGGCCGCGGTCGTTGACGCGCACGATGAGCGAGCGCTGATTGTCGAGGTTGGTCACGCGCACGCGCGAAGGCAGCGGCAGCGTCGGATGCGCGGCGGTGAGCGCATGCATGTCGTAGATCTCGCCGTTCGCCGTGCGGCGGCCGTGGAAGTCGGCGCCGTACCAGGAGGCGACGCCGACCGTGCTGAACAGAATGTCGGCCTGCGCGTCCGCCTTCGGCGCAGCCTTGGATGCGGCGGCCGGCGCGTCGTGGCGCGCCGCGCTCTTCACCGCGTGCTTGTGCGCGCGCTGCGCGGCCTTCGCGGACTTCGCCGGTTCGGGCGCGGTGTCATGCGCGGCGTCGCCGCGATTCGCCATATTGGTGTTGGGATTGTGATTGCAGGCCGCCAGCAAGAGGCAGCCCGGCACGATAAGAGGCAGGATGCGGCGGAAAGCGCCGCGACGCCCGAATTCACGTGTTGTCACTTGCACGAGTCCCCGGTTTGCCCCCCGGGTGCCCGCGCAAAACCTAGCCGATCGCCTTGATTTGCGGGCGGTAAATGCGGGTGCAACGCGAAATTCGCCGGTCCGGTGTGACCGTCGCGCTACAAATTGTTCCGCCGGCCTTTGCGGTAGCGACGTGTTCCATCCTCCGCCCCGTCACGGCCTCTTGTCGCTCTTACGACCCCGGCCGCGGCGTGCCCCAGACCGTGATCGGCTGGCCGCTCTGCGTCAGCACGCGCGCGTCGTAGAGCGAGAGCGCCGCGTTGTACTGCTTCACGTCCGAGCACTTGCGGATGATGCCGCCGATGTAGGTGACGCAGTCCGACGCGTTGCCGGTCACCGAGCCGGTCGCCCAGTCCTTCACGATGCCGTCGGGGCCAACGAGAAAATACGAGAGCCGGTTGTTGTCGCTCACCGTCGAGGTGCCGACCAGGCCGGCGAAGCTGGTGCCGGTCTCCGTGCGCGCCGACGGCGCCATGTGGCGGTAGATGGTCATGCCGTTGGTGAGCGGGGTCGCGCCCAGCATCGGCCCGAAGGTGGCGCGGTCGTTGCCGGCGAGCCGCTCCAGCGGCGAATGGCCGAGGCTGGCGACCTCCGCATAGGGCCTGCCCAGCGCGCCGCTGGTGAACGAGCGGTTGGCCATCGTCTCGGCTTTTTCCGTGACCGAGCCGCAGGCCGGGAGCATGAGGGCGGCGAGCAGGAGGAGGGGAAGCGGGCGCATGCGCAGGGACCTTCGGGCGGGGGACGGCCGCGGGATGCCGGCGGGCGCCGGCCGACCTCTCGCAGGGATTTTCGCGCAGGCCTGCGCTGCGTGCAACTCGTCGCGGCCGCGTCAGGCGCGCGCAGCCAGCGCCTTCGACGCGAGCTGCAGCAGCGAGCCGAGCCCCGCCACCGCCAGCACGATGGTCGCGAAGCGCCCCCAGATGCCGAGCAGGTAGATCGTCGCCACGATCAGCCCCGACCACATGCCCGTGCACCAGATGCACTGCATGAACTCGCAGACGAGGCGCCGCCAGCCGCGCTCGGCGGTCTTCAGCCGCACGCCCTCGCGGTCCATGAAGGCGGCGCGCACCATGTCGAAGATCTTGTCGTAGGTGAGCAGGTGCACCACGCGGAAGGCGGCGAAGCCCATCAGCGTCAGGTCGAGGAAGGTGAGGGCGTCGGGGTCGAAGTCGCCATAGCGCGCGACCAGCGCGACCGCGGCCGCGCAGAGCGCGACAAAGACGACGAGCGCGACCGCGCTCCAGAAGTATTGTTCCTCGCGGATTTCGGCTTCTTTCTTCATGGAACCATAACGGCGAACGGCCCGGTTCGTTGCGCCTGCAATCTCCGCAGTCGTCCCCGCGCAAAAGCGCGAAGCGCGTCTTACGCGGAAGCGGGGACCCAGTACGCCGCAGCCTGTCGAGAGGGCACGGGTTACTGGATTCCCGCTTGCGCGGGGATGACGCCTGAGAGCGCGGCGGCCCGTCACCCTGAGGCGCGCGTCGCCCTGGCCGTCACCCTGAGGTGCGCGAGCGAAGGCGCGCCTCGAAGGGTCTCTGAGTCAGAGGTCCTTCGAGGCTCGCTTCGCTCGCTCCTCAGGACGACGGGGGAGCCTATAGGACTATTGACCGTTCCTATTAGTCAGATTATAGTCCTCTCATCCCGCCCACCGAGGGGTGTCGTCGCGAGACAGACCGATGGCAGGGCGGGAGGCGGCGCCTGCCGCCGCGGCTTGTAATCGCGGCGCCGGGAGGCCCCGGCCAACCGTCCGCCGGCACTATGACCGGCTGCCTTGAATGGCTGGACGATGGCGGACGACGAAGGGCGGCGGGAGCCGCCCGGATGGAACGCCTTCTCCCTTGGAAAAGCCGCTCCGGTCATGCCGCCCGGAAGCGCGGTCCCGGGGACAAAAATCGCCGCACTGGAGCGCCGCGGGGCGCGCATCCTTCGCCGAAGGGTGCACGTGCTCTGCAAGGAGCCCGGTCCGTTACGAAGCGCCTCGCGGCGCTCCGGTTCCCTCATGCGGGAGGGGGGAGAAAAGACAGGCCGCGCCCGGGCCTGACGACAAAACGGGCCGGCGGAGCGTTGGCTTCTTATCCCTCCCCTGAAAGGGGAGGGTCCGGCGCGACAGCGCCGGGGGTGGGGTTGGCTGTTTGACTAGTGAAGCGATGACACGTTGAACGTTTATCGCATTTTCGCTATATAGCAGAAATGCGCTGAACGGTGGAAATCCTGAGTGCGCAGGTGGCTGCCGAGATCGCGGCGCTGCCGTCCGATATGTATGCGCGCCTGGCGCGACTGATCCGGATCATCGAGGCGTACGGCCTGCCCGCGCTGCCGCGCAACAGCGTCAGGCATCTCGATGGCAAATTGTGGGAGTTGCGCGTGACCGGCCGGGACGGAATATCGCGCGCGATCTATGTGACGGCGAGCGGTCAGCGGGTCGTGACCTTGCGGGCGTTCGTCAAGAAGACGCAGAAGACGCCGCTGCGCGAACTTGAAATCGCGCGGCAGCGCGCGAAGGAGGTCAGATGATGAAATTCAGCACCTTGCACAAGCGGATGATGAAGGACCCCGAGTACCGCAAGGAATACGACGCGCTGGAGGAGGAGTTCGCGCTGATCGCGGCGGTGGCGAAAGCGCGTGCGCGGGCGGGCTTGAGCCAGGCCGAGCTCGCCAAGCGCATGAAGACGACGCAATCGACGGTGGCCCGACTGGAAAGCGGGCGCTCGCTGCCCTCGACGCGCACGCTTCAGCGCTTCGCCAAGGCGACCGGACACCGACTGAAGATCGTCTTCGAGCCGGTGAAGGCAGGGAAGAAGCGGGCGGGGAAATAAGGAGCTTCGTTTGACCGTGTGGGTGAGGGCCGCTCGGTAGCCCGCATGCAGCCTCTATGCCCCGGATTATGTTTCGCTAATCCGCCCTACGAGCTTTTAAATGTTTAATGAAATCCGGGAAGGTATTTTCGCAGGCCGCCCCTAAAGTGGGGCCATGAATGATAACGGCCGCCTCTCTTTTGGTTTTAGCGCGGGCGCTAGCCCGGTTCGGCGGCCGTGCTTTGTCACCGGTGGCATGTCATGATGCGGCAACCGGGCCGTTTCAAAGCGGTGGCGGCCTCTCTGGCGGGCAGGACCAAAAGTTACCTGGCCGAGCAGGCCGGAATCGACGTGACCGAAATGCATGCGGCCACGGAGGATGTCGAGCATTTGAAGCTCCGCCAGGCCACGGCCATCATCGGCGTCGGCGGCAGCGTCGGCTTGCTTATCGCCTTCAGCTTTTCGCACGAGCTGGCCGATATTCTATACAAGCGCCTGACCGCAGGCATCGCAATCCCGGCCGATCAGGAGGCGGATTACCGCGACGCGGCCGTCACCGAAATCGCCAATATCATCATCGGCAATTGCACGGCGGATTTTGCGGACCACGGCGAGCGCGTTTCGATCTCGCCGCCGGTCTTGCTGGAAGACACCAAGAGCATCTACCGCATGAAAAATGCCATGTTCGGGACCGTCGCGATGGTCACGCCACATGGTGCTTTTGATATCCATATGGTCGGACCGCCAGACATGTTCGACGGGCAGTTAAACTACGAAAGCGAGACGTGACCATGCAGCCGCTCAATGTATTGATCGTTGATGACTCGATGTTGGCCACCGAGGTTCTCAAAAATGCCTTGCATGAGCTGGGGCACAAGGTGGTGAGAACAGCGAAGTCGGGTATCGAGGCGGTGGCCGCTTACAAGAGCTCCAATCCCGATATCGTGACCATGGATGTCACCATGCCCGGCATGGATGGGATCGCGGCGACCCAGAAAATCATAAAAGAATTTCCCGATGCGCGGATCGTTATGGTGACCTCGCACGCGCAGAAGGGCATGGTCATGGACGCGCTGAAGGCGGGCGCCAAAGGTTACATCCTCAAGCCGTTGCAAACGGACAAGCTGCGCGAGGTGCTGACGAAAATCGTGGGCGAGCCGGCGTAAGGTCGGCTGAACGTGGCGGTTGCGCGCGCCGCTGGGGCGCGGCGTCCCTCGGCGCGGTAGCAAAAGTTGTCGGCCGCCGATGACGAGGCAGGACGCGTCATTCCGTCCCATCGGTTGTTATGGCGACTGACGGGCTTATTGAAGCTTCGCTCGCAAAGAACTAGAAGGAAACTCTGGTCTAAGCGAGCCCCCCCATGAACGCCCCCACTAAATCCCCCCTTCCGCCCTACCACCACAGCCCGCTCTTCCCCCTCGGGCCGGACAAGGCCAAATACCGCAAGATCACGTCTGACGGCGTGAAGGTGGAGAAGGTCATGGGCGAGGAGGTCGTCACGGTTTCGGCCGAGGCGATCCGCGCGCTCAGCGAGGCCGCCTTCATCGACATCAATCACCTGCTGCGCCCCGCGCACCTCAAGCAGCTGCGCGCCATCCTCGACGATCCGGCGTCGACCGCGAACGACAAGTTCGTCGCCTACGATCTCCTCAAGAACGCCAACATCGCCGCCGGCGGCGTGCTGCCGATGTGCCAGGATACCGGGACCGCCATCATCATGGGCAAGAAGGGCCGCCGCATCTGGACCGACGGCGCCGACGAGGCCGCGCTGGCGCAAGGGGCGCGCGACGCGTACCTGAAGAAGAACCTGCGCTATTCGCAGCTCGCGCCCGTCTCCATGTTCGAGGAGAAGAACACCAAGTCGAACATGCCGGCGCAGGTCGAGATCTACGCGGAAGGCGACGACGCCTACAAGTTCCTGTTCGTCGCCAAGGGCGGCGGCTCGGCCAACAAGACGTTCCTGTTCCAGGCGACGCCGTCGATCCTCACGCACGACCGCATGATCGCCTTCCTGAAAGAGAAGATCCTCACGCTCGGCACCGCGGCGTGCCCGCCGTATCACCTCGCCATCGTCATCGGCGGCACTTCGGCCGAGATGACGCTGAAGACGGTGAAGCTCGCCTCGACCAAGTATCTCGACGAGCTGCCGACGCAAGGCGGCGAGGACGGCCACGCCTTCCGCGATCTGGCGATGGAGCAGGAAGTGCACAAGCTGACGCAGTCGCTCGGCGTCGGCGCCCAGTTCGGCGGCAAGTATTTCTGCCATGACGTGCGCGTCATCCGGCTGCCGCGCCATGGCGCCTCGCTGCCGATCGGGCTCGGCGTCTCGTGCTCGGCCGACCGCCAGGCGCTCGGCAAGATCACGCGCGACGGCGTCTATCTCGAGGAGCTCGAGCATCACCCGGCGCAGTATCTGCCCGAGGTCGATCAGGAAAAGCTCGGCGGCGAGGTGGTCAAGGTCGACCTGCGCAAGCCGATGAAGGAGATTCTGGCGCAGCTTTCCAAGTATCCGGTGAAGACGCGGCTCTCGCTCACCGGCACCATCGTCGTCGCGCGCGACCTCGCGCATGCGAAGCTGCGCGAGCGGCTCGAAGCCGGGCAGGGGCTGCCGCAGTATTTCAAGGACCATCCGGTCTACTACGCCGGTCCCGCCAAGACGCCGGAAGGCTACGCCTCGGGCTCCTTCGGCCCGACCACCGCGGGGCGCATGGATAGTTACGTCGACGCCTTCCAGGCCGCTGGCGGCTCGATGGTGATGCTGGCCAAGGGCAACCGCTCGGCCGCGGTGCGCGACGCCTGCCGGAAGCACGGCGGCTTCTATCTCGCCTCGATCGGCGGCAGCGCCGCCAACCTCGCCGAGCACTGCATCAAGAAGGTCGAGGTGCAGGAATATCCCGAGCTCGGCATGGAAGCGATCTGGCGCATCGAGGTCGAGGATTTTCCGGCCTTCATCGTTATCGACGACAAGGGCAACGACTTCTTCAAGGAATTGAACCTCGGGTGAGCCGCCGGGCGCGCACCGCGCGCCACACCCCGATCAGGAAGCCGAGGCCGGCGCCCGCCGGCACGGCCATGATCACCATCGCGCCCAGCCCCATCTCGCAGCCGCCGGAATCGCCCGGCGTGCCGCAGCGCGGATCGAGCGCCCAGATGACGATGGCGAACACGAGCGCCACCAGCGGAAGCGCGAGGGCGCCGGCAAGCGTGTAGCCGATGATGCGTCCGATGGCCGAAAGCATGGACGCATTATTGCATGAGCCGGGAGCCGTGACATAGTCCGCGCATGCTCGATCGCCGCAGCCTGATCGCCGGACTGTCCGCCGCGCTCCTCGCGCGGCCGGGTCTTGCGCAGGAGAAATACCCCGCGCGGCCCGTCACCCTCATCGTGCCCTTCGCGCCCGGCGGCTCGACCGACGTCATCGCCCGCGTCGTCGCCGAGGCGATGCGCGGGCCGCTCGGCCAGCCGGTCGTGGTGGAGAACCGCGCCGGCGCCGGCGGATCGGTCGGCACCGCGGCGGTCGCCCGCGCGCAGCCGGATGGATACACCATCGGCATGGGCACGGCCTCCACGCTCGCCATCAATCCGGCCGCCTATCGCGCGCTGCCTTACGACGTCGCGCGCGACCTCGCGCCCATCGGCCTCGTCGCCGAGGTGCCGAACATCATGGAGATCAACCCGGCCGTGCCGGCTTCCGACATGGCCGCCTTCATCGCGCTGGCCAGGGGGCAGCCCGGCAAGCTCTCCTACGGCTCCTCCGGCAACGGCTCGGTCAGCCATCTGATGGGCGAGCAGTTCAAGCTCCTGACCGGCGCCGATCTCGTGCACGTGCCCTATCGCGGGGTTGGCCCCGCGCTCGCCGACGCGGTCGCCGGCCAGATCCAGGTGATGTTCGACAATCTGCCGACCTCGCTGCCGCTGGTGCAGGCCGGCAAGCTCAGGCCGCTCGCGGTGTCGTCTAGAGAGCGCCTCGCCGCGCTGCCGGGCGTGCCGACCTTCGCCGAGCTGAAGCTCGACGATCTCGACTGGACCGCCTTCTTCGGACTCGTAGCGCCCGCGCGCACCGATCCCGCAGTGGTCGCGATGCTCAATGCGGCTCTTCAGAAGGCGCTGATGGATTCGTCCGTGCGCGAGAAGCTCGCCGCGCAACAGGCCGAGCCCGCGCCCGGCAGCGCCGCCGAGTTCGGCGCGCTTATTCACAGCGCGGCCGTGCAAATGAAGCGTGCCACGCAGGCCGCCAACATCCGCATCGACTGATTTCGTCACGTGCAAGCGCCGTTACAGCGCGCGCAAATTGCTTTGCACGTAAAGCGATTTGATAATCAGCGATGACAGGTTCGCGCTTGCGGCGGGCAGAGGCGCATGCGAGCTTTTCGTTGCGCTCGCCTAGAATTCACAAGAAACGCGCGTAGCAAACTGAGGAGGGGGCCAGGGCCATGTCGGCAGCGGGCATCGATTTCAATGCACCGGATCTCGCCGCGCGCATCGAGCGCCTGCCTTACGATGAGCTCGACCGGCTTCCCTTCGGCGTGATCCAGCTCGACGCGGAAGGGACCGTCCTCTTCTACAGCGCGACCGAGGCGCGCCAGTCGGGCTATGGCGGCTCGCCGAAAGGGCAGAACTTCTTCGCCGTCACACGCTGCGCCGCCATGGAAGAACTCCGCGGCCGCATCATGCGCGCCCACGAGCAGGGCCCGGTCGATCTGGAATTCGGCTGGCCGAGCGATTACGCCGACGCCAATCGCGAGCTGCGCATTCGCGTGCAGTCCTCGCGCTCGGGCGGTTTCTGGCTCTTCGTCGAGCGCGATGGCGCCGCCGTGGGCTGATGCCGCACGCGCGCTTTTTTTATCGCGCAACCGAGAAGAGCCGGTAGCCGTTCGACGAATCCACCAAGGCCGCAAGCTCGCGGCGGGGGTCAGACCATCGCGCTACCTCGGCGTCTAGCCGGCGCGGGCGCTTTCAGTGGGCCAGGTCGCTTCGCCGGGACGCCGTTCGGGCGACGGGGCGCGCGCGGCCTGCGCGTGGAAGTGATTGAGCACGAAAACGCGAATCGCCGAGGACAGGTTGCCCTTGGTGCGATCGCGGTCGATCTGGCGCACCAGGCTCGACAGGTTGGACTTTTGCTGCTCGGCGATCTCGCGCAGACCTTCCCAGAACTCGTTTTCGAGCGAGACGCTGGTCTTATGGCCTTCCAGAACGACCGAGCGTTTGACGATTGCGGATTTCATCGATCTCTCCATGCGCGGCCAGCGGCGATGCCGATGCGGCCAGGCTCGTCATCCCATTTAACAAGTTCCAGGCGTTCTAAATTGAGGGAAATCAAACCCGGCGCGGTTTTGGGCAAAGTCCCATCCGGCTAGTTGCCGGACTGCTGGTTACGCGGGCGCGGCGCCGACTGCCGGATCGTCGTGTGGCAGGTCTGGCACTCGAACAGGTCGAAATCGGCCAGATCCTCGCGCGATTTGCTGGCTTGCATCGCGACGCGGCAGATGGGGCAGGGCCTCAGGGCGGGGCGGGCACGTGATTTCATCGTGAGTGCCTTATTGACGGCTTTCGACGGCGGCCGATTGATCCAGATCAATGCCGCGCGCGATCCGAAACCGCGCACTGGCGAACCTTGCGACCGGGCGCAGGCAAGCGGCCGGCGGGAAGGCAGGTGCGGGCGGGACCGAGCGACGAATTGACAATGTGGCAGCACATCTCCACCGCGCCGTTCGACTGCGACCTCGAACTGGCGGTTATCGACGAGGACGGTCCGCACGCGCTGGTGTTTCCCTGCCGGCGCATCCTCAACGGCTGGATGAATGCGATGACGCGCGAGCGGCTCGACGTGCGGCCGACTCACTGGCGGACGTGGATGGACGGGGGCGGGTCGCTGGCGCCGTGACGGCGTTCAGGTGGAGCGCCTTTTGCGATCCTGCGGTGCGGGGTCGCCGAGCTTGGTTTCTTCCTCGGCCAGCAGCCTCTGCAACGTCTGTCGCCGCGTCTCGTCGGTTTCCGTGGCGAGGAGCCGCCTGTAGTGCTCGACGTTGAGACGGGCGATCATCCGATCCATGGGGCTACCGTGTTTTGGATGTATTCCAAAAACACTATAGCTCAGTTGTGGCCAGCAGGGTAGGCAACCGGGTAGTGACCGCTTGGCGCAGCCCGAATCGGCCGACGAGGGGAGATCTTATGGCCGCCAGACGATGCCATGGCTGCGCGGCTCGACCGCGCTGGCGCGCCCGCTGAACTGATAAAGGCAAAGCGAGATCAGGGCGATAATCGTGATCGCCATGCCGAGCCGCACCCACTGGTCCGCCATTTCGTCCCCCTCGAACGATCCCCGTGGTCACCACGCTATTGAGGTGGAATTATGCCGGCCATCGCGGACTGCGAACGGCGTAAATCGGTAGGGTTAAGCGGCGGCGTTGCGGGATCGGGCCTCCGGATGGGCTCATTGCCGCACTGAGGCGAGGACGCTCCGCCCCGGGAAGAAGCTGTGGGCTCGGGTGGCGGCCCCGTGCGCTCGCATAGGCAGGGAAGCGGCCTGCGGTCCGATTTTCCCCAAATCAGGTCGAACAAAGGGGTCCGCGCGGTAATCAATCACCCCAAGAACATATTGCGAACGAGGAACAAATAGGGTACATTGCTTTCCACGGTCGATTCCGGTGGGGCAGGCGGGGCCTGCGTTGTCCGGCGGTCGAATCTTAGGCCATAAGGAGCGCGATCATGAGTCAGCCTGCCCTGCGTCTCGTCGAAGGATCGTCCATGGACAAGTCGAAAGCCCTCTCCGCCGCGCTCTCCCAGATCGAGCGCCAGTTCGGCAAGGGCTCGGTGATGAAGCTCGGCAAGAACGACAAGGCGATGGACATCGAGGCCATCTCCTCGGGCTCGCTCGGCCTCGACATCGCGCTCGGCATCGGCGGCCTGCCGCGCGGCCGCGTCGTCGAGATCTACGGGCCGGAGTCGTCCGGCAAGACCACGCTGGCGCTCCACACCATCGCGGAGGCCCAGAAGAAGGGCGGCATCTGCGCCTTCGTCGACGCCGAGCACGCGCTCGACGTGGTCTATGCGCGCAAGCTGGGCGTCAACACTGACGACCTCCTGATCTCGCAGCCGGACGCCGGCGAGCAGGCGCTCGAGATCGCCGACACGCTGGTGCGCTCGGGCGCGATCGACGTGCTGGTGGTCGACTCGGTGGCGGCGCTGGTGCCGCGCTCGGAGCTCGAAGGCGAGATCGGCGACGTGCAGCCGGGCAGCCAGGCGCGCCTGATGAGCCAGGCGCTGCGCAAGCTCACCGCCTCGATCTCGAAGTCGCGCACCATGGTGATCTTCATCAACCAGATCCGCATGAAGATCGGCGTGATGTACGGCTCGCCGGAGACGACCTCGGGCGGCAATGCGCTGAAATTCTACGCTTCCGTGCGCCTCGACATCCGCCGCATCGGCGCCATCAAGGACCGCGACGAGGTGGTCGGCAACCAGACCCGCGTGAAGGTGGTCAAGAACAAGCTGGCGCCGCCGTTCAAGCAGGTCGAATTCGACATCATGTACGGCGAGGGCGTCTCCAAGCTCGGCGAACTGATCGACCTCGGCGTCAAGGCCGGCGTGGTCGAGAAGTCGGGCGCCTGGTTCTCCTACGACAGCCAGCGCATCGGCCAGGGCCGCGAGAACGCCAAGACCTTCCTCAAGGAGAACCCCGACATGGCCGCCAAGATCGAGGCGGCGGTGCGGCAGAACGCCGGCCTGATCGCCGAGGCGATCATGGCGGGCGAGGAAGGTGACAAGGACGACGACGACGAGGCCGCGGAGGCCTGAGGCCGGGTCGGTTCCGGCAGAGTTCTTGTAAGGCGTGCGCGCGGCGGCGCCGGTGCTATCGGCCGCACCAGTTCGGTATTGCGTCTTCCGGTATCGCGTAAACCAGTGATCGAGCGTAAGCGCATCGCCCCCGTCGGCACCCGGCTGCGTAAAGCGGCCGCCACCGAGGACGGGGGCGAAGGCGTTTCTGGCCGTTGAGAGTGGGTTTTGGCGGTGCCGCGTGTGCATTTCCGCCGTGACGCCGTGCGGGCCAAGCCCCTGCGGCACCGTGTCCGCCGGTCTTGCGCAATCCGCCTCCCATACCAACATTTCCTCGCCGGACGGGGAGGGCATCCGCCCGCTTGCGTCCGTACGACGAGGGGAACGATGAACTATCTGCGCACTGCAATGTTGCTCGCCGGCCTGACCGCGCTGTTCATGGGCGTCGGCTTTCTCATCGGCGGCGAGAGCGGCATGCTGCTGGCGCTTCTGTTCGCCGGCGGCATGAACCTGTTCGCCTACTGGAATTCCGACCGGATGGTGCTGTCGATGCACGGCGCCCAGGAGGTCGACGCGCGCGCGGCGCCCGAGCTCTACGCGATGGTCGGGGGGCTGGCCCGCAACGCCGGCCTGCCGATGCCGCGCGTCTACATCATGGACAATCCGCAGCCGAACGCCTTCGCGACCGGCCGCAATCCGGAAAATTCGGCCGTGGCGGTGACCACCGGCCTCCTGCAGACGCTCGACCGCGACGAACTCGCCGGCGTGATCGCGCACGAGCTCGCCCATATCGCCAACCGCGACACGCTGATCATGACGATCACCGCCACGATCGCCGGCGCCATCTCCATGCTCGGCAACTTCGCCATGTTCTCCGGCCTCGGCGGCAACCGCGAGAACAACAACGGCCTCGGCCTGATCGGCACGCTGGCGATGGTCATCCTTGCCCCGCTCGCCGCCATGCTGGTGCAGATGGCGATCAGCCGCACGCGCGAGTATGCGGCCGACAACATGGGCGCGCGCATCAGCGGCCAGCCGATGGCGCTCGCCTCCGCGCTCGCCAAGATCTCCCAGCTCGCTCATGCCGTGCCGAACCAGACCGCCGAGCAGAGCCCGGCGACCGCTCACCTGTTCATCGTGAACCCGCTGTCGGGCGAGCGCATGGACAACCTGTTCGCCACCCACCCGGCGACCGAGAACCGCATCGCGGCGCTCCGCCAGCTGGCCGGCGAGATGGGCGCCGCCTATCGCTCGACCCCGCCGGCCGCTGCTTCTGGCGGGCGCGGCCCCTGGGGCGGCGGCGCTGCGCCGCGCGGGCCCTGGGGCGGCACCACCCGCCGCGGCGGCCCCTGGGGGTAAGCCGGCAATTCTTATCCCTCCCCGCCTGGCGGGGAGGGATAAGCGGCCCCTTCCTAGACTCTCCGCACCCCCGCCGCTAAATAAGCCCCTGAAACATCAAGCCGATGGGGATCTTCCGCCCCTGAAGGGCGCAAGGGGGCTCGCAGCGTTATCCGATGAGTGGCGTCAACGACATCCGCAAGGCCTTCCTCGACTATTTCGCCCGCAACGACCACCAGGTCGTGGCGTCCTCCGCGCTGGTGCCGCGCAACGACCCCACGCTGATGTTCACCAACGCGGGCATGGTGCAGTTCAAGAACGTCTTCACCGGCCTTGAGAAGCGCCCCTATTCGCGCGCGGTCACCTCGCAGAAATGCGTGCGCGCCGGCGGCAAGCACAACGACCTCGACAATGTCGGCTACACCGCCCGGCATCACACCTTCTTCGAGATGCTCGGCAACTTCTCCTTCGGCGACTACTTCAAAGAGCGGGCGATCGAACTCGCCTGGAACCTGGTCACCAAGGAATACGCGCTGCCCAAGGACCGGCTCTTGGTCACCGTCTACATCGACGACGACGAGGCCTTCGGCCTGTGGAAGAAGATCGCGGGGTTGCCCGAGAGCAAGATCCTGCGCATCGCCGGCTCCGACAATTTCTGGGCCATGGGTGACACCGGCCCTTGCGGCCCGTGCTCGGAGATCTTCTACGACCACGGCGCCCACATCCCCGGCGGCCCGCCGGGCTCGCCGGAAGCCGACGGCGACCGCTTCATCGAGATCTGGAATCTCGTGTTCATGCAGTACGAGCAACTCGCCCCCGGCGAGCGCGTGAACCTGCCGCGGCCGTCGATCGACACCGGCATGGGGCTCGAGCGCATCGCCGCGGTGCTGCAAGGCACGCACGACAACTATTCGATCGACCTCTTCGCCACGCTCATCCGCCACATCGCGGACCTGACCGGCGTCGACGCCGAGGGCCCGCAGAAGGCCTCGCACCGGGTCATCGCCGACCACCTGCGCGCCTCGTCCTTCCTCATCGCCGACGGCGTGCTGCCGTCGAACGAAGGCCGCGGCTACGTGCTCCGCCGTATCATGCGCCGCGCCATGCGCCACGCCGAGCTGCTCGGGGCGAAAGAGCCGCTGATGTGGAAGCTGGTGCCCGCGCTCACGCGCGAGATGGGCCAGGCTTATCCGGAGCTCGTGCGCGCCGAGGCGCTGATCACCGAGACGCTCAAGCTGGAAGAGACCCGCTTCCGCGCCACGCTGGCGCGCGGCCTCGCCATCCTCGAAGAGAAAAGCGGCGCCCTGAAGAAGGGCGACATGTTCGACGGCGACACCGCCTTCACGCTCTACGACACCTACGGCTTCCCGCTCGACCTGACGCAGGACGCGCTGCGCGCGCGCGGTATCGGCGTGGACATCGCATCCTTCACCGATGCGATGGAGCGCCAGCGCGAGAAGGCGCGCGAGTCGCGCTTCTCTTCCGGCGAGGTCGCGACCGAGGCGATCTGGTTCGCTTTGCGCGAGAAGGTCGGCGCCACCGAGTTCCTCGGCTACGAGACCGAGAGCGCGGAAGGCGTGGTCTCCGCGCTGATCAAGGACGGCCAGCAGGTCGCCGAGCTGAAGAAGGGCGACAGCGGGGTCGCGGTCGTCAACCAGACGCCGTTCTACGGAGAATCGGGCGGCCAGGTCGGCGACACCGGCGAGATGCGGCGCGAAGGCGTGCGCCTCGCCGTCACCGATACGCAGAAGAAGGCCGGCGACCTGTTCGCGCATCTCGTCAAGGTGGAGGAGGGCGCCGTCAAGGTTGGCGACCCGCTGCTCCTGGAGGTGGACCACGCCCGCCGCGGCGCCATCCGCCAGAACCATTCCGCCACGCACCTTCTGCACGAGGCGCTGCGCCTGGTGCTCGGCGATCATGTCGCGCAAAAGGGCTCGCTGGTCTCGCCCGACCGCCTGCGCTTCGACATCTCGCACCCGAAGCCGATCTCGGCCGAGGAACTGGAGCGCGTCGAGGACATCGCCAACGACATCGTGCTGCAGAACGCGCCGGTCACCACGCGCCTGATGGCGCAGGACGATGCGATTGCGTCGGGCGCGCGCGCGCTGTTCGGCGAGAAATACGGCGACGAGGTGCGCGTGGTCGCCATGGGCGAGGCCAACGGCAACGCGATGGGCTGGTCGGTGGAGCTGTGCGGCGGCACGCACGTCAAGCGGACCGGCGACATCGGCGTCATCAGCATCCTCGGCGACTCGGGCGTCGCCGCCGGCGTGCGCCGCGTCGAGGCGCTCACCGGCAAGGCCGCGCGCAAGGCCGCCAACAAGCAGACGCAGACGGTGCGAGCGGTCGCGGCCGAGCTGAAGGTGCCGGCCGAGGACATGCCGGCGCGCATCGCCGCCTTGCTCGACGAGCGCAAGAAGCTCGAGCGCGACCTGTCCGATGCCAGGAAGAAGCTTGCGATGGGCGGCGGCGTCAAGACTGGCGCGGCCGACGGCATGCGCGAGATCGGCGGCGTCAAGCTCATCGCCCGCGCCATTTCCGGCATCTCGCCGAAGGAACTGCCGAGCCTGATCGACGAGGCCAAGAAGCAGATCGGCTCCGGCGTCATCGCCATCGTGGCGGTGAGCGAGGAGGGGCGCGCGGGCATTTCGGTCGGCGTGACCAAGGATCTCACCGAGCGCTTCAACGCGGTCGAACTGGTCAAGAAGGGCGCCGAGGCGCTCGGCGGCAAGGGCGGCGGCGGCCGTCCCGACATGGCCCAGGCCGGCGGGCCCGACGGCTCCAAGGCCGACGCCGCGCTCAAGGCGATCGAGGCCGCGCTCGGGGGGTAAACTGCAGCGTCGTCCCGGCCAAGTGAGCGTTAGTGAGCGCGAGCCGGGAGCCATAACCACAGGCTTATCGATGGACTGCGGCGTATGGGTCCCCGCTTTCGCGGGGACGACAGGGCCTGCGCAATTGCGGCACTACGCCCGTTCTGGCAGACAACGCAGTGACGTCACGTCGCCGGACAAGGGCGCAAACCCGTGCTGCACGCCGAAAACCTCAAAGGTCTGATCATCTTCCTGGTGGTGGCCGGCGTCATCGTGCCGCTGTTCCACCGGGCCCGCATCGGCACGGTACTCGGCTTCCTGATCGCCGGCGTCATCCTTGGTCCGCACGGCCTCGCGCGCCTCGCCGACGCTTATCCCTGGATCCTCTACATCACCTTCGACGATCCCAAACGCGCCGAGGCGCTGGCCGAGTTCGGCATCGTCATCCTGCTGTTCCTGCTCGGGCTCGAGCTCTCGCTGCAGCGGTTCTGGCAGCTGCGCCGCTACGTGCTCGGCGTCGGCTTGGTGCAGGTGGTGTTCACCACGCTCGCCATCGGACTGACGGTGCGGTTCTCCGGCGGCGTGCCGCCGTCGGGTCTCGTGCTCGGGCTGTGTCTTGCGCTGTCGTCGACAGCCATCGTGATGCAGCTCCTGATCGAGCAGCACCGCGTGGCGCAGCCGATCGGCCGCATCGCATTGTCTGTGCTGCTGTTCCAGGACCTGATGGTCGTGCCGGTCCTGTTCATCGTCGGCCTGCTCGGGAGCGCCCCCAGCGCGAAGGCGACGGGCATCGTCGACCTGATCGCGCCCTTCGCCGGCGCGCTCGGCGCCGTGATGGCGATTCTGCTGGTCGGCCGTTTCGTCCTACGCCCGCTGTTGCATTCGGCGGTGCGCACCGGCAGCCGCGACCTGATCATGGCGATCGCGCTGCTGGTGCTGGTCGTCGCCGCCGTGGCGACCGGCGCCACCGGCCTGTCGGTCGCGCTCGGCGCCTTCCTCGCCGGCCTGCTCTTGAGCGACAGCGAGGCGCGCCACCACATCGAGGTCGATCTCGAGCCGTTCAAGGGCCTCCTGCTCGGCATCTTCTTCATCACCGTCGGCACCAATGTCGACCTAGTCGCGGTCGCCGCCGACATCGGCTGGATCCTGCTTGCCGTCGTGCTGCTGATGAGCGGCAAGGCGGCGATCACCTACGGCGCGGCGCGCGCCTTCGGCGTCGCGCGGCCGGTCGCCATCGAGGTCGCGCTGCTGCTGGCGCAGGCCGGAGAGTTCGGCTTCGTCGTGATCGGCGTTGCGCAGACGAACGGGCTGCTGGCGCCGCGGCTTGCCGCCGGCGCGGTCGCGGTCGTGGGCCTGAGCATGCTGGTAACGCCGGTCGCGGCGCTGCTCGGCCGAGCGCTCGCCGGACGCCTGCAGGCCGAGGATCACAAGCACGAATCGCCGGGGCCGGAAGCGGGCGAGTTCGAGGGCCATGTCATCATCGGCGGCGCCGGCCGCGTCGGCCAGCTCATCGCGCGCACGCTGAAGGCCGAGAACGTGCCTTACCTCGCGCTCGACACCGACGGCGACCTGGTCGGCGCCATGCGGGCGGAGCACCCGGTGTTCTACGGCGACGCCGGGCGACCGGAACTGCTCGAGAAGGTCGGCGGCCGCCAGGCGCGCGCCTTCGTCGTGACCATGAACAATGCGCGCGCGGCCGAACGCATGGTCGCCGCGGCGCGCGAAATCAATCCCGCCGCGCCGGTGTTCGCGCGCGCGACCGACCGGCTGCATGCCGGCCGGCTGGTCGCGCTCGGCGCGGTCAGCGTCATTCCGGAAACGGTGGAGGCGAGCCTGCAGCTTGCCGCCCGCGTGCTCGAAGAGCTCGAACTGCCGGAAGAAACCATCCTGCAGCGCGTCACCGACCTGCGCAACGCCGAGCTCGGCCGGCTCAGCGAGGCGGAGAAGGGCGGCTGAAACGAAAATGCCCCGCGCGCGCGGGCATTTCGGTTGTCGCCGGCGCGCGGCGGGCGTGCCTAGCCCATCGCCCTCTTCAGGTTCTCGTCAACCTTGTCGAGGAAGCCCGTGGTCGAGAGCCACTTCTGCTCGGGGCCGACGAGGAGGGCGAGGTCCTTGGTCATGGCGCCGGCTTCGACCGTATCGACGCAGACCTTCTCCAGCGTGGCGGCGAACTTCGCCAGCGCCTCGTTGCCGTCGAGCTTGGCGCGGTGCGCGAGGCCGCGGGTCCAGGCGAAGATCGACGCGATCGAATTGGTCGAGGTCTGCTCGCCCTTCTGATGCTGGCGGAAGTGCCGCGTCACCGTGCCGTGCGCGGCCTCCGATTCCACCACCTTGCCGTCCGGCGACATCAGCACAGAGGTCATCAGGCCGAGCGAGCCGAAGCCCTGCGCCACGATGTCGGATTGCACGTCGCCGTCGTAGTTCTTGCAGGCCCAGACGTAGCCGCCCGACCACTTCAGCGCGGCCGCCACCATGTCGTCGATCAGGCGGTGCTCGTAGGTGAGCTTCTTCTCGGCGAACTTGTCCTTGAACTCCTTGTCGAACACGTCCTGGAAGATGTCCTTGAAGCGGCCGTCATAGACCTTGAGGATGGTGTTCTTGGTCGACAGGTAGACCGGATAGCCGCGCGACAGCCCGTAGTTGAACGAGGCCATCGCGAAGTCGCGGATCGATTCGTCGAGGTTGTACATCGACATGGCGACGCCGTCGCCGGGGAAGTCGAACACCTCGTGCTCGATCCGCTTACCGACAGGCGTGACGTAGCTCATCGTCAGCTTAGCGCCCTTCGGCACCCTGATGTCGGTCGCGCGGTACTGGTCGCCGTAGGCGTGGCGGCCGATGATGATCGGCCTAGTCCAGCCCGGCACCAGGCGCGGCACGTTCCTGCAGATGATCGGCTCGCGAAAGATCACGCCGCCGAGGATGTTGCGGATGGTGCCGTTGGGCGAGGGCCACATCTTCTTGAGGTTGAATTCCTTCACCCGGCCTTCGTCGGGGGTGATGGTGGCGCACTTGACCGCGACGCCGACTTCCTTGGTCTTGTTGGCGGCGTCGACGGTGATCTGGTCGTCGGTCTCGTCCCGCTTCTGGATGCTGAGGTCGTAATAGAGCAGGTCGAGATCCAGATACGGATGGATCAGCTTGTCCTTGATCAGCTGCCAGATGATGCGGGTCATCTCGTCGCCGTCCATCTCGACGACGGGATTCTTCACCTTGATTTTCGCCATTTTCGGAAGTCGCCCCTGGAGAACCGGCACACGTTACGCCGTGCCTATAGCATCGCCTTTCGGGGCATGAAAGGCGCGTCCGGTCGTGGACTTAAGTCGTATCCGCAAGGCTGCGCGTTCCGCCTTGTTCCGGTCTCACGAGACTGTCATTGCGAGTTGTATTGCTTCCGCTCGCATCCAATTGGAAACCGGTCGCAATCGCGCTAGATTCACCAAGGTCTGCCGGGTGTCGCTGCGCGGGCAACGGCAGAATCGCCATGAGGGCTTTATATGACCACCGGCATACTCGACCGTCGTAGCCTCATCGCCGCGGGCGGCTCGGTCTTCGTCACCGGAGTTGCCGGGCTGCTCTTGCCCGCCGAAGCGCAAAGCCTTGCGCCGACCCAATCGATGTTGGGTGGGGCCAACAATTATAGAAAGGGCGCGCCGGTCGTGGACCGGATCGGCAAGGGCGGCTTCTGGATGAGCGGTACCGTACGCCGCGCCGGCGACGGCGCTCCGCTGGCCGGGCAACGCATCCAGATTTGGGCGCATACGACCGAAGGGCGCGAGGAAGACCAGCGCAGCCATGGCGCCACGCTCACCGACAAGAACGGGGCGTTCCGTCTTGAGATGCCGCAGATCGTTCCCGTCTTCGGCCAGCCGCACGGGCATCTCGCCTATGACAGCGGTGAGTTCAAGACCGTCTTTCTGCGTCCCGTGATGCGGAGTGCAAAAGATAAGAGCCTTGAGGCGCACTTCGTCCTTCAGCCGGCCTGACCGCGTTGTGAATAAAGGGATGAGATTGGCCCGGACGGCTCTGATCTGGGCTGTCCTTGCGGCCGCGATTTGCGTGCCGCTCGCCGCTGCGGCCGTGAGCCCGCTGCTCGCCTGGCGCGATCCGGTCTACATCCTCGCCGGTTTTGCCGGGATCGTCGCGCTCGGTCTGATGCTCGTGCAGCCTTTGCTGATCGCCGGCTACCTGCCCGGACTGTCGGCCTATCGAGCCCGGCGTTTGCACCACTGGATCGGCGGCGTGGTGGTCGTGGCGGTGACGGTCCATGTCGCCGGCCTCTGGATCACCAGTCCGCCGGACATGGCCGACGCGCTTCTCTTCACGTCGCCGACGCCGTTCTCTCCCTTCGGGGTGATCGCCATGTGGGCCATCTTCGCCGTGGCGATTCTGGCCACATTCCGCCGGCGCTTGGGACTGCCGGCATGGCGTATCGCCCATATGTCCCTCGTCGCCGTCATCGTCCCGGGAAGCGTGATTCACGGCATGCTGATCGAGGGGACAATGGAAACGATGTCGAAGGCGGCGCTTTGCGTGCTGGTCCTCGCGGCGGCCCTCAAGGTCATGGCCGAGCGGCGGGTCTGGAGAAGGGGCCTAACGTCGCGCGGAGAAAGCCCCTCGCGACGTTAGGCCAAGCGGTCTCCGCATCGACGCCAATTCCATTGCTTCGGCGTGCGCGCAGGATCGAAGCCTGCACAATGATGCCCGAGTGGTTGGGCGGTCACTTACTTCACGACCACGGTCGTGCCCACCGGCACCCGCTTGTAGAGATCCGCCACATCCGTGTTCCTCA
This sequence comes from Pseudolabrys sp., assembly GCA_046292265.1. Lineage (GTDB taxonomy): Bacteria > Pseudomonadota > Alphaproteobacteria > Rhizobiales > Xanthobacteraceae > Pseudolabrys. Next base: position 38,927 of record JBKBRE010000017.1, read on the forward strand.
TCCGGAAACAGCCAGACGATTCCGCCTCACCGACCGATTCCGCATCTGGAGTGCCGTGGATCCGGTAGAGCGTGCTGCCAAGGTACATCGCGTGCGTGCCGAGCGGATTTTCTGGATCGCCGCCCTTCATGTGCCTCGGCACATCCGGTTGCCGGGCGATCATCTCCGGCGGCGGCGTCCAATCCGGATTTACCTTTTTCGAGGTAATCTTGTGTGTGCCTTTCCACTGAAAGCCGCTACGGCCCACACCGATGCCGTAGCGCAGCGCCGAGCCGTTTCCTTCAATGAGATAGAGCTGCCGCGCTGCCGTATCTATGACGATAGTGCCCGGCGCATATTTGCTCTGATAGCTTACGGTGGTGCGGCCAAGGTTGGTGCCATCCAGGCCAAAGATGTTATAGACGCCCTTTTTCGACGCGCCGCCGCGCAACAACTCCAGCCGCTCGTTGTCGGACTGAGCTTGCGCGAGACCGACGGGACCAAGCAGCGCAGCGACTGCGATCGCAACATAACGATTCAACACGAGTTTCACCCGGCTGGGAGTGAATGGTGCGGCATTATCCGGAGAAGCTACGGTATCTCCCACGCAAAGGCAATTTCGTCGAAACAAAGAATCGCCTGCTGTTCGTCATCGAGCGAGCCATAGTCTTGAAAAGCGCCGCCGCCGGGCGCCGCGTTAGAGCGCGGCGATCGCGGCGTTCAGCGTGGCGCTCGGCCGCATGGCGGCCGACGCCTTGGCATCGTTCGGCAGGTAGTAGCCGCCGAGGTCGACCGGCTTGCCTTGCGCGCCGATCAGTTCGGCATTGATCTTGGCCTCATTCTTGGCGAGCGTCTCGGCCAGCGGCTTGAAGCGGGCCTGCAGCGCCGCATCCTTGCTCTGCGCGGCCAGCGCCTGCGCCCAGTACAGGGCGAGGTAGAAATGGCTGCCGCGGTTGTCGATTTCGCCGACCTTGCGCGCCGGATTGCGGTTGTTCTCGAGGAACTTGCCGATAGCCGTATCGAGCGCCTCGGCGAGCACCTGCGCCTTGGCGTTCTTGTAGGTCTGTGCCAGGTGTTCGAGCGAGGCGCCCAGCGCAAGGAATTCGCCGAGCGAATCCCAGCGCAGATAGCCCTCTTCCTGGAACTGCTGCACGTGCTTGGGCGCCGAGCCGCCGGCGCCGGTCTCGAACAGGCCACCGCCCGCCAACAGCGGAACGATCGACAGCATCTTGGCCGAGGTGCCGAGCTCCATGATCGGAAACAGGTCGGTCAGATAGTCCCGCAGCACGTTGCCGGTAACGGAGATCGTGTCCTGCCCCTTGCGGATGCGCTCGAGCGAGAACTTCATCGCTTCGACCGGCGCCAGGATGCGGATGTCTAGTCCCTTCGTGTCGTGGTCCCTGAGGTACTTCTCGACCTTGGCGATGACCTGGGCGTCATGTCCGCGGTTCTTGTCGAGCCAGAACACCGCCGGCGTGTTGGTGAGGCGCGCGCGGCGCACACCGAGCTTGACCCAGTCCTGGATCGGGGCGTCCTTGGTCTGGCACATGCGGAAGATGTCGCCGGTCTCGACCGGACGCTCCAGGAGCACCTTGCCGTCCTCGGCGACGACGCGGACCGTGCCGTCGGCGGGGACTTCGAAGGTCTTGTCGTGCGAGCCGTATTCCTCGGCCTTCTGCGCCATCAGCCCGACGTTCGGGACCGAGCCCATGGTCTTGGGATCGAACGCGCCGTGGGCCTTACAGTCCTCGATCACCGTCTGATACAGCGTCGCATAGCAGCGATCCGGGATCACGGCCTTGGCGTCGTGCAGCTTGCCGTCGGCGCCCCACATCCGGCCCGATTCGCGGATCATCGCCGGCATCGACGCGTCGACGATCACGTCGCTCGGCACGTGCAGGCAGGTGATGCCCTTGTCGGAATTGACCATGGCGAGGCCCGGCCGTTTCGCGTACTCGGCCGCGATGTCGTCCTTGATCGCCTTCTTTTCGGCTTCCGGCAGCGTCTCGATCTTGGTCAGCAGATCGCCGAAGCCGTTGTTGAGATTGACGCCGAGCTTTTTCAGCGTTGCGCCGTGCTTGGCGATCACGTCGGCGAAGAATTCGGACACGACGTGGCCGAACACGATGGGGTCGGCGATCTTCATCATGGTCGCCTTCACGTGCAGCGAGAACAGCACGCCCTGCTTCCTGGCGTCTTCGATCTGCTCGGCGAAGAAGGCGCGCAGCGCCTTGCGGCTCATCACCGCCGCGTCGATGATTTCGCCGGCGAGAAGCGGCATCTTCGCCTTCAGCACCGTGACGGCGCCGTCCTTGCCGACCAGTTCGATGCGGGCGTTGGTGGCCTGCGCAACCGTGGTCGAGACTTCCGAGCCGTAGTAGTCGCCGCCCGACATGTAGGCCACATGCGACTTGGAGTCCTTGCTCCAGGCGCCCATCTTGTGCGGATTGTTGCGGGCGTATTGCTTGACGGCGCCGGCCGCGCGGCGGTCGGAATTGCCCTCGCGCAGCACCGGGTTGACGACGCTGCCGAACACCTTGGCGTAGCGGGCCTTGATCTCCTTCTCGGCGTCCGTCGTCGGGTTGTCCGGATAGTCCGGAACGGCATAGCCCTTGTCTTGCAGTTCCTTGATCGCGGCCTTGAGCTGCGGGATCGAGGCGGAGATGTTGGGCAGCTTCATGATGTTGGCTTCGGGCTTCAACGTGAGCTCGCCGAGTTCGGTGAGCTCGTCGTTGATCCGCTGCGCCGGGCTAAGCTTCTCGGGGAAGGTGGCGATGATGCGGCCGGCCAGCGAGATGTCCTTCAGCTTCACGGACACCCCCGCCGCGCCCACGAAGGCTTCGACGATCGGCAGCAGGGAATAGGTCGCGAGCGCCGGGGCTTCATCGACCTTTGTCCACATGATTTCGAGATTCGGCATGCTTCACACCTCTGGTCGCCGTGCTTGGTTGGGCCGACCGGAAACTGACCATCGACGGGCGCGGGGGAAGGGCTCCCCTCGGGCCTTCAAATGAATTGTTCTCGGCGCGGAGACCGCCAACCGGGAATCCGACTGACGGGGTTTCGGCGCGCGCCCTATAGCATCCGCACCCCGCTGGTAAAAGCCTTGTTAGCAGGTGCGAGATAGGCGCCGGCGGACCGGAATAGGGCCGGCCGAAGCCGCGGGGCGTCGGCCGGATACCGCGCCGCCGCTTGACGCGCGCCGCCGGCTTGGGCACGGGCTTTCGCCTTCAGGGCGCTTGCCCGCCGAGGAGCACTGCATGCCGGGCGCCGGCACCGACAAGACCAAACGCTGGATCGAGCAGCCGTGCCCCGCCGTCGTGCTGGTCGAGCCGCAACTCGGCGAGAACATCGGGGCGGTGGCCCGCGCCATGGCCAATTTCGGCCTGTCGCGGCTGCGGCTGGTCAAGCCGGTCCAGGGCTGGCCGAACGAGCGGGCGCGGGTGATGGCGGCCGGCGCCGACCGCGTGCTCGAGCGCGCCACCCTGCACGAGACCCTGAGCGAGGCGATCGCCGACTGCACCTTCGTCGTGGCGGCCACCGCGCGCGCCCACGGCCAAGCCAAGCCCGTGGTCGGCCCGGAGGCGGCGGCGGCCGAGCTTGCCCCGCGCGTGGCCGCCGGGGAGAACGTAGCGCTGGTGTTCGGCCGCGAGCGCTACGGCCTCGAAATGCACGAGGTGGGCCTTGCCGACCGTATCCTGACGCTGCCGGTCAATCCGGCCTTCGCTTCGCTCAACCTGGCGCAGGCGGTGGTGGTGGTCGGCTACGAATGGTTCAAGCGCGCGGACGGCGAACTGCCCTTCGCCATGCCGGAGAGATCCCCGCCGGCGCCCAAGCAGCAGCTCGAGGCCTTCTTCGGCGACCTCGAGCGCGAGCTCGAGCGCGTCGAGTGGTTCCGCCCGGAAGAGAAGCGCGGCACCATGGTGGTCAACCTGCGCAACATCTTCACCCGCATGGCGCTCACCCAGCAGGATGTCCGCACCCTGCACGGCGTCATCATGGCGATCGCGCAGGGGCGCAAGGGGCCGGCGCGCGGCGGCGTGCTCGATCCGGCCGAGGCGCAGAAGCTGCGCGAGCTGATCGCCGAGCAGGGCGCCGAGCGCGTTTTGCAGGAGCGGGCGCCGGTGCGCGGGCTCGCGCGCCTGCTGCGGCGCAATCCGACCGAGGCCGAGCGCGCGTTCTGGCAGGCGCTGGTCAACGACCGCCGCTTCGCCGGCCGCGGCTTCAAGCGGCAGGTGCCGATCGGCCCGCACATGGTGGATTTCGTCTCGTTCCCGCTGCGCTGCGTGATCGAGCTGGTGCCGCCGGCGGAAACAGAGGAGGCGGGGCGCAGCCGCGCAGACAAGCACCGCTGGCTCACCGAGCACGACTACCGGGTGGTGGAGGTGAGGCAGGAAGCGGTGGAGAAAGACCTGGCCACCGTGCTGGATCGGCTAGCCGGAGAAATTCCGGGGGGCTGACGGCCAATTCTCCCGCTCGGCCGCGCTATTTGGTCAGCGTCACGTCGAGGAACATCATCACCGCCAGCCCGATCATCAGGCCGAAGGTCGCCAGTTGCTCGTGGCCGCGGCGGTGGGTTTCCGGCACGATTTCATTGCTCACCACGAACAGCATGGCGCCGGCGGCGAAACCGAGGCCCCAGGGCAGCAGCGGCGCGAACAGCGTGACGGCGGTGACGCCGAGCACGCCGCCGATCGGCTCGACGAGGCCGGTCGCGCCGCCGATCGCGAAGCAGGCGAGCCTTCCATAGCCGAGGGTGCGCAGCGCCACCGCCACGGCCAGGCCCTCCGGAATGTTTTGCAGGCCGATGCCGATGGCGAGCGAATTTCCGCTGGCAATGTCGCCCTGGCCGTAGCCGACGCCGACCGCCAGCCCTTCCGGAAAGTTGTGCAAGGTGATGGCAATGACGAACAGCCAGATGCGGCGCAGGGCGCGGGTTTCGATGCCTTGCTTGCCGATGACGAAATGCTCGTGCGGCACGTAGCGGTTGATCAAAGAGAGCGCGATCGCGCCCAGCATGACCGCGGCGATCACCACAAGGGCGGCCGGCGCGGTGCTGCCGAGGTCGGCAGTGGCGCGCGCAAGGCCGGGGATGATGAGCGAAAAGAACGAGGCGGCCAGCATGACGCCGGCCGAAAAGCCGAGCAGCGCGTCGTTGAGCGCCTGCGGCAGCTTGCGCACGAACAGCACGAGCAGGGCGCCGATGCCGGTCGCGGCGCCGGCGCCGATGCTCGCTGCGGTACCGATGGCGATGAGTTGCCAATCCATGAGTGCCCCAGTCCGGCGCGCGGCGAAGTGCCCCCCGGCCGGTAAAGTGTCGACTAACCCGGCAGGTGGATTGCAGCCCTGATCTGGATCATGTCGGGGCTGACCGGGGAGGCCGGCGGTCAGCGTCCCTTCAACGCCTTCAGGATTACCGCCGCGCCTTCGCGCACGATGCCGAGATCGCTGCCGATGGTGATGAAGCGGAAGCCGCGCCTGGCCATCGCCAGCGCGCGTTCGGCGTCGCGGCAGTAGATGCCCGGGATCTTGCCGGCCTTGGTCGCGGCCGCAAAGATCGTGTCGATCGCTCGTTCGACCTCCGGCGCGGTGACGTCCTGCGCCTTGCCGCCGCTGAGCGCGGTGGAGAGGTCGTAGGGGCCGACGAACAGGGCGTCGATGCCGGGCGTCGCTGCGATCGCGTCCACGTTCTTGAGCGCCGCGGGCGTCTCGATCATGGCGAGCGTCAGCGTGCCCTCGTTGGCCTCGCGCAGGTAGTCGGCCGCCACGCTGCGGCCCTGCATCGCCATGGCGCGCTGCGGCCCCCAGCTGCGCTCGCCGAGCGGGGGAAACTTGGCTGCCGCGGCGAAGGCGCGGGCGTCGGCCGGCGTATTGATCATGGGCGCGATGATGGCCTCGGCGCCGACGTCGAGCGCGCGCGAGACGAAGGCGAAGTCGTTGAGCGGCACCCGCACGATCGGCGCCGCTCCGCCGTGGTGCACCGCGCCAGTGGCCGCGATGACCGAGGCCGCGTCCCACAGGCCGTGCTGGATATCGAGGACGACGGCGGCAAAGCCCTCGCGCGCGATCGTCTCGGCGACCGCGGGCGAGGCGAGCGTGCACCAGGCCGAATAGACGGTTTCCCCGGCGCGCAGCCGGCGGGCGAGGGCGAAGGGGGAGGTGGTCATCGCGGCCCTCGGACTTTTCCCCGGCGCAGCGCAGCACGAAGTGGTGCGCTGCTGACCCGGGATCGTGAAGATCGGGGCGGTCCCGGCTCTGCGGTGCACCGCTGAGCGCTGCACCGCGTCCGGGACACCGGTCAGCCCTTCTTGATCTGGTCGATCGCCTGGCCGAGCAGCTCGACCATCTGGGCGCGCACCTGCTCCTCGGTCACGCCCTTCGGGGCCAGGTCGGTGACGACCTTGCGCAGCACGTCGTTGTCGCCGGCCTCCTCGAAGTCGGCGAGCACGACCTCCTTGGCATAGGCTTCCGCGTCCGCGCCGCTCTTGCCGAGCATGCCGGCGGCCCACAAGCCCAGCAGCTTGTTGCGGCGGGCCATCGCCTTGAAGCGCAGTTCCTCGTCATGCGCGAACTTCTTCTCGAAGCCTTCCTCGCGCTTGTCGAAAGTCGTGGTCATGCCGCCCTCGTTCCTTGCCGTGACACCGCTGCGTACACATATCCGCACGCGTGTCCGCTTGCGCCTTGCATATCGCCGCAGGGGCGTCAAGGCAACAAGGACCGTCGAATTTGCGGCGAAATTGCGAAGTGGAAAACAGGCCGTCCCGTCGATTGTGCTGCCCGAACCATTGGGCTAGGTTGACCTCGTGTCCGGCCCGTTCGCGCGGGATTCGCTGCCCGGTTCGGCCACAACGCCGCGGATCTTACCGCCTTAAAGAGGAGCCACGGCACCCATGGACTTTCACAAACCACGGTACACTCCCATGAGCCGCCGTCGCCGCATTTACGAGGGCAAGGCGAAGGTCCTCTATGAAGGCCCGGAGCCGGGAACGCTGATTCAGCATTTCAAGGACGATGCCACCGCCTTCAATGCGAAAAAGCATGAGGTGATCGAGGGCAAGGGCGTCCTCAACAACCGCATCTCGGAATACGTGTTCCAGCACCTCAACGACATCGGGGTGCCGACGCATTTCATCCGCCGGCTCAACATGCGCGAGCAGCTGATCCGCGAGGTGGAGATCATTCCGCTCGAGGTGGTGGTGCGCAACGTCGCCGCCGGTTCGCTGGCGCAGCGCCTCGGCATCGAGGAGGGCACTCAGCTCCCGCGCTCGATCATCGAGTTCTATTACAAGAACGACAAGCTCAATGACCCGATGGTGTCGGAGGAGCACATTACCGCCTTCGGCTGGGCGAGCCCGCAGGAGATCGACGACATCATGGCGCTCGCCATTCGCGTCAACGACTTCCTGTCCGGCCTCTTCCTCGGCGTCGGCATCCGGCTGGTGGACTTCAAGATGGAGACCGGCCGGCTCTGGGAAAACGATCTGATGCGGATCGTGGTGGCGGACGAGATCTCGCCCGATAGCTGCCGGCTGTGGGACATCAAGACCAACGACAAGCTGGACAAGGACCGCTTCCGGCGCGACCTCGGCGGACTGGTCGAAGCCTATACCGAGGTCGCCAAGCGCCTCGGCATCATGAGCGAGGGCGAGCGCCCGCAGGGCGGCGGCCCGGTGCTTGTGAAAGGCTGAGGACGGCGATTCGTCGTCGTTGAGCCGAATCCGCAAGGATGCTAACCGGGGGCCTGAACGGCCCCCGTTTTGCTTGGGAACGCCTTTGGGAGTGTCGTCCCCGCGAAGGCGGGGACCCATAACCACTGGCTTTTGTTGTTCATCGAAAGGCCGGTGGTTATGGATTCCGGGTCTCGCCTTCGGCTCGCCCGGAATGACAGGATAGAGAAATGAAAGCGCGCGTCACCGTCACCCTGAAGACCGGCATCCTCGACCCGCAGGGCAAGGCGATCGAGGGCGCGCTGCGCTCGCTCGGGATCGAGGGCGTGGCCAGCGTGCGGCAGGGCAAGGTGTTCGACATCGAACTCGAGGGAACGTCCGACCGCGCCAAGGCCGAGGCCCTGCTCAAGCAGGCGGCCGACAAGCTGTTGGCCAACACGGTGATCGAGAATTACCGCGTCGAGGTTCTCGGATGAGGGGCATGCCATGAAAGCCGCCGTCCTCGTCTTTCCCGGAATCAATCGCGAAAGGGATATGGCCCGCACGCTCAAGCTCGTGTCGGGTCAGGCGCCGGCGATGGTGTGGCACGCCGAGACCGCGCTCCCGGCCGGCACCGACCTCGTCGTCATCCCGGGCGGCTTCTCCTATGGCGACTATCTGCGCTGCGGCGCCATCGCGGCACGCAGCCCGGTGATGGACGCGGTGCGCGCCTTCGCCGCCAAGGGCGGGCTGGTGCTCGGGGTCTGCAACGGCTTCCAGATCCTGTGCGAGGCGGGCCTCCTGCCGGGCGTGCTGATGCGTAACCAGCAGCTCCGCTTCATCTGCCGCGAGGTCTATCTCAAGGTCGAGCGGTCCAACACGCCGTTCACGCGCGGCTACAATGCGGGGCAGGTGATCAAGGTGCCGGTGGCGCACGGCGAGGGCAATTACATCGCCGACGGTGAGACGGTGGCGCGGCTGGAAGGCGAGGGGCGGGTGCTGTTCCGCTACTGCTCGCCCGACGGCATGATCGACCCCGACTGGAACCACAACGGCGCCATCAACGCGATCGCCGGTATCGTTAACGAGCGCGGCAACGTGCTCGGCATGATGCCGCATCCCGAGAACCACGTGGAAGCCGTGATGGGCTGCACCGACGGGCGCGGCCTCTTCGCCGGGCTGGCCGAGGCACTGGCAAAGGCGGCGTGACAGATTCGGCGTCATGCCCGGCCTTGTGCCGGGCATCCCGCCTTCGTGAGTGAAGTCAATTCAAAGCGTGGATGGTCGGGACAAGCCGGCCATGACGGAAAGAAGCAGTGCTCCCCAACGACACCCCCATTACGCCCGAGCTGGTTGCCGAGCACGGTCTCAAGCCGGACGAATACGAGCGCATCCTCAAGCTGATCGGCCGCGCGCCGACGCTGACCGAGCTCGGCATCTTCTCGGCGATGTGGAATGAGCACTGCTCGTACAAGTCCTCCAAGGTGCATCTGCGCGGGCTGCCGACCAAGGCGCCGTGGGTGATCCAGGGCCCGGGCGAGAATGCCGGCGTCATCGACATCGGCGACGGGCTCGCCTGCGTGTTCAAGATGGAGAGCCACAACCACCCGAGCTATATCGAGCCCTATCAGGGCGCGGCGACCGGCGTCGGCGGCATTCTGCGCGACGTGTTCACCATGGGCGCGCGTCCGATCGCCTGTCTCAACGCGCTGAGCTTCGGCTCGCCGGCGCACGCCAAGACGCGGCATCTCGTGTCCGGCGTGGTGGCCGGCATCGGCGGCTACGGCAATTCCTTCGGCGTGCCGACGGTCGCCGGCTCGGTGCGCTTCCATGCGCGCTACGACGGCAACTGCCTGGTCAACGCCATGGCCGTCGGCCTCGCGCGCAAGGACCGCATCTTCTATTCCGCCGCCTCCGGCGTCGGCATGCCGATCGTCTATCTCGGCTCCAAGACCGGCCGCGACGGCATCCATGGCGCCTCGATGGCCTCGGCCGAATTCGGCGAGGACTCGGAGGAGAAGCGCCCGACCGTGCAGGTCGGCGATCCGTTCTCGGAGAAGCTCCTCCTCGAAGCCTGCCTCGAGATCATGGGCAAGGGCTGCGTGATCGCCATCCAGGACATGGGCGCGGCCGGCCTCACGTCTTCCGCCACCGAAATGGGCGCCAAGGGCGATCTCGGCGTCACGCTCGATCTCGACAAGGTGCCGTGCCGCGAAGAGGGCATGACCGCCTACGAGATGATGCTGTCGGAGAGCCAGGAGCGCATGCTGATGGTGCTCCGGCCGGAAAAGGAAAAGGAAGCGGAAGACATCTTCCGCAAGTGGGGGCTCGACTTCGCCGTGGTCGGCGAGACCACGCCGACCAAGCGCTTCATCGTCAAACACGGCGGCAAGGTGATGGCCGACCTGCCGATCCAGGAGCTCGGCAGCGAGGCGCCGGAATACAAGCGGCCCTTCGTCAGCCAGGCCAAGCTCGACGAGATCGACGCCCGCAGCGTGCGGGCGCCGGTCGGCATCGTCGAGGCGCTGGAGAAGCTGATCGCCTGTCCGGACCTCTGCTCCAAGCGCTGGGTGTGGGAGCAGTACGATTACGTCATCGGCGGCAACACCGCGCAGCGGCCAGGCGGCGATGCCGCCGTGGTGCGCGTGGAGGAGGGGCCGAAGGCGCTGGCGCTCACCACCGACGTGACGCCGCGCTATTGCGAGGCCGATCCGTTCGAAGGCGGCAAGCAGGCGGTCGCCGAATGCTGGCGCAATCTCACCGCGGTCGGCGCCAGGCCGCTCGCCATCACCGACAACCTGAACTTCGGCAATCCCGAGCGGCCCGAGATCATGGGCCAGTTCGTCGGCTGCGTGCGCGGCATCGCGGAAGCGTGCAAGGCGCTCGACTTCCCGGTCGTGTCCGGCAACGTGTCGCTCTACAACGAGACCAACGGCCGCGCGATCCTGCCGACGCCGTCGATCGGCGGCGTCGGCCTGATCGACGACTTCACCAAATCGGCGTCGATCGCCTTCAAGCGCGAGGGCGAGGCGATCCTGCTGGTCGGCGAAACCACCGGCTGGCTCGGCCAGTCGATGTACCTGCGCGAGATCTGCGGCCGCGAAGACGGCGCGCCGCCGCCGGTCGACCTGACCGAGGAGCGCGAGAACGGCGACTTCGTGCGTGCGATCGTCCTCGACGCCACCGCGACCGCCGCGCACGACCTGTCCGACGGCGGACTGCTGGTGGCGCTCGCCGAGATGGCGATGGCCTCCGGCATCGGTGCCGTGCTCTCCGCGGCGCCGGGCGACGTACCGGCGCATGCGCATTGGTTCGGCGAGGACCAGGCGCGTTATCTCGTCACCGTTCCGGCCGACAAGGCCGACGCCGTGGTCGCACGCGCGCGTGCGGCTGGCCTGCTCGCCTCGCGCATCGGCGTCACCGGCGGCGAGGCGCTGCTGATCGAGGGCGAGCCGCCTTTGCCGGTCACAAGGCTGCGCCACCAGTTCGAGCACTGGCTGCCGGCCTACATGGCCGGCGAAGTCTAGTTGCCAACCGGAGCGGCAACTGCCGACAATATTTTTCGATCGGGAGGCGACATCATGCGAAAGTTGGCTTTGGTGACACTGATCGCGTCGGCCGCGGTCGGAGTCCTGAGCATGGTTGAAACGGCGTCCGCGCAAGTGGGTATCTACATCGGACCGCCGCGGTACGAGTACGATTATCCGCCGCCGCCACCGCGCCGCTACCGGCGTGGCTACGAATATTACTATGACGATTATGGTCCGCCGCCGCGCCGTTATTACGGTCGGCCAGACCGCTACTATGGTCCGCCGCCGCGGCGCGAGCGTTATTCGCCGCCACGCAACGGCAGGTGTCCGGCCGGTCACACGATTCAGGATGGTCTCTGTAAGCCGTACCGCGGCTACTAGGCGGTGCCGCGGCGCCGCCCTGGAACTATTTGCCGCGACGGAACTTGTCCCTCCACACTCTGGAGGCGACCATGAAGAATCTGGCTTTGGCAGTGCTCGTCGGCGCCGGCGCAATCGTTGCCGCCGCAGGGAGCGCGTCAGCGCAAGGCTATTATTCCGGCCCGGGCTACGGCGTGTATATCGGGCCGCGTTACGAGGAGCCGCGTTACCGGCGCCCTCACTATCGTTACTACGCGGAGGATTACGGCCCGCGCGAGCGGCACTACCGCCCGCGCCGCGGCAAGTGTCCGCCGCGCTACACGATCCAGGACGGCGTCTGCAAACCGTACCGCGGGTACTGACCCATCATTGAAATGCGAGAGGCCGCCCCGAGGGCGGCCTCGTTCGCTTTCGAGGAGCTACACCTGCGCTCACCGCAACGGCGACGTCACCTGCATCGCCGTCCGGCACCGTATCGTCAGATTGTTCTGGTTGGCCGAAAGACAAGCGATCGCGCGGCCGCCGCCCGGGTCGACGCCGCGGCAGTGGCGAACGAGGTCAAGCTTGCAGGCGCGCAGCATAACGGCTGCGTTCACCACCGGCGCCTTTGGCGGGCGCGCGGCAGGCGCGGCCGGCGGCGGCGCGGTGGTGACGGCGGCGGGCGTGGCCGCGGGCGTCGCCGCCGCGGCGGGCGCGCCCATCGTGGCGCTCACCACCGACTTGCACGCGGCCGAAAGCGCGCCGACGTTCTTCTGCAGGCAGCCGAATGCCTCCTTGCCGCCGGGCTGCACGCCGCGGCAAAGCGTCATGAAGTCGTTGCGGCAATTCTGCTTCATCGCATTCTGTTGGGCGGCGGTCGGTGCGGCTGCAGGCGCAGCCGCGGCGGGTGCAGGCGGTGGCGGAGGCGGCGCGACGGCGGCGCGGCGCGGCGCCGGTGCGACCTTCGCCTTCGGCGGCGGTGCGGAGGTTACGGGGGCGGCGGCCGAAGCCGGCCGGACCGGCGCCGCAGCGGTCGGAGCAGCCGGCGCGGTTGGCGCAGCGACGGCGGCAGGCGCAGGAGCGGTCGGCGCAGGAGCGGCGGCGGCCGGGGCCGGCGGCGGCAGCGTCGCACTGACCGCTGTCTTGCAGCCGGGCGAGAGGCCCGCGACGTTCTTCTGCAGGCAGGTGAGCGCGTCCTTGCCGCCCGGCGTCACGCCCGAGCATTTCGCCATGAAGTCGGAGCGACAGTGCTGCTTGAGCGCGCTTTGCTGGGCGCTGCTGAGCTGCGCCTGGGCGCTGCCGGCGACGCTTGCGAAGGCGAGCGCGGCGAGGCACGACCAGAGCGCCGTGCGGCGCGTTGTGCGCGATTTCGTCATGGTGCTTCCCCATCCTCTCGTTGACGTCGCGGAAACGGGGTTGCGCCCGAAATCCGTCTTGTTTTGCGTCATTGTAGCACAACCATATCCACCGGCGGATATTGTCTTCGGCAATCATTTGAGCGCAAATTGCCTTGGCGGACCGGCGGATTCGGGCCCTGCCGCGCCGCGAGGAGACGTGACATGCCGATGGATGCCGGCGAAATCGAGCGATTGATCAAGGCGGGCATTCCGGACGCCACGGTGACCATCCGCGACCTCGCCGGTGATGGGGACCACTACGCCGCGACGGTGATCTCTCCCTCGTTCAAGGGCAAATCCCGGGTGCAGCAGCACCAGCTTGTCTACGACGCGCTCAAGGGTCAGATGGGCGGCGTCCTGCACGCGCTCGCCCTGCAGACCGGCACGCCGGACAACTGATGGCCCCCGGCGCGCTCGCCGTTCGCATCCTTTCCCCGCCGGGCGCGATCGCGCCCACCGGAACCTGGAGCGTGGGAGCGCGCGCCGGCGATTTCGTCTACGTGGCCGGCATGCGCGGAATCGATCCGGCGACCAACCGGCTCGTCGAGGGCGACGAGGCGCGCGTGCGCGGCGCCTTCCGGAACATGCTCACGATCGCCGCCGCGGAGGGCGCCGGGCTTGCCGACTGCGTCCGGCTGGTCGTCTATGTCACTGATATGGCTCGGCTTCGGCCGCTGGTGAACCGCGTCCAGGAGGAACTTTGGGCGGGCGGCCCCTATCCGCCGCGCACCATCGTCGAGGTGGCGCGGCTGAACCAGGACGACGTTGTGGAGGTCGAGGGCACGTTCTACGCGCCCGCGCGAAGCTGAGCCGCGTTGCGTTCCGGCCCCTTGGGCTGGCACGGGAATCTGGGCTACATATATGCGAAATCGAGGCGGCCGGGCCGCCGGACAGGACAGGATTCCATGGGCATCGAGCAATTCATCGACAACGAAGTGAAGGCCAACGACGTCGTGCTGTTCATGAAGGGCACGCCGCAGTTTCCGATGTGCGGCTTCTCGGGACAGGTGGTGCAGATCCTCGACCACCTCGGCGTCAGCTACAAAGGCATCAACGTTCTCGAATCCGACGAGATACGGAACGGCATCAAGACCTATTCCAACTGGCCGACTATTCCGCAGCTCTACATCAAGGGCGAGTTCGTCGGCGGCTGCGACATCATCCGCGAGATGTTCCAGGCGGGCGAGTTGCAGGAGGCGCTGAAGGACAAGGGCGTTTCCGTCAAGCAGACGGCCTGATCGCCGTCTCCGGTCGACCGGTGAAAGCGCTCATCATTCTCGCGGCGGTCGCCGATCTGGCGATCGCCGCTTTGCTTGTGGCGGTCTCCGGATTCATCTTCGGCAGCGGACCCGAAAGCATGCACGCGGGTGCGCTGTTCGCGGCCGGCTACATCGCCGCGGTGATCGCCTGCCTCGCCGCGCCGTTCATCGGCCTGGTGCTCGCGCGCCGCGGCAAGATGAGTGCCGGCGTCATCATCGCCTGGCTGCCGCTCGCCGGCGCGCTGCTCGCATTGATCATCCCGGCGCCGTATTAGGCGTCAGCCCGCCGCCACAAACCGCCAGGCGCTGTCCTTCTTCTCGACCATGCCGACGCCCGGATAGGGCAGGTGGAAGCCGATCAGCTTCGTCTTGTCGGTGGCGAGGCGGTCGAGCAGCTTGCGCCGGGTCGCCGCGCCTTGCGCCGGCACGTGATCGGCGGTCGTGTGCCATTCCGGATGCATGAACGAAATGAGCGGGTGCGTGAGCACGTCGCCGCCGACGATCAGGCCTTCGCCGCCCGCGACTTCGAGCGAGACGTGGCCCTGCGTGTGGCCGGCGGTGTCGAGGACGCGCAGGCCGGTGACGATGTCGTCGCCGGGCTTGACCATCTTCACCTTTTCCTTGATGGCGGCGTAGTTGCGCCGCGCGCCGGTGACGAAGCCGGCGCGCTCGGCCGGGAGGCCGCGCGTGGCGTCGTCGCCGTTCCAGAAATCCCACTCCTTCGCGGCGACGTAGAACGTCGCGTCCGGCGTCACCAGGTCGTCGAGATCGTCGACCGCGCCCCAGAGATGGTCGGGATGGCCGTGCGTGAACACGACCTTGGTGATCTTGCCCTTGTCGATGCCCGCCGCTTTCAGGTTCTCGGCAAGCTTGCCGGCGGTCGGCATGAAGCGGTCGCCCGAGCCCATGTCCACCAGGATGAGATCGGCTCCAGCGCGGATCAGCGTGAGGTTGGTCGGCGACTGGTACTGCTCGCCGGTCTGCCCGGCGGCTTTCAGGATGGCGTCGCGCTCCGGCGGCGGCGCGCCGGCGGCGAGGAAGCTCGTCGGCAATACGAGGTGGCCATCGCTGACGACGCTGACTTCGAATGTGCCGTGCTTGAAGGTATAGGGCGCTACTGCGGCGGCGGCGGGCAGGGCGCGGGCGGCGAGGCTTGCGGCGGCGGCGGCGAGCAGCGAGCGGCGTGTGAAGGCAGTCATTTTTGGTGTCCCGGCGTGAGCAGCCTCCATAGCAAATGAGCCGCTCGCCGGGACAGATAATTCTCCGCGCAGCGAGACTAACGGAACGTTCCTTAGCAGGACACCGCCGTGGGCGTGACGGCGCAGGAGAACTTCTCGTTTCCTTCGACGCTGTAGTAGCGCGCCGTCCAGTTGCCGGCTGCAGATCCGGGTGAAAAGAGGGCGAAGCCCCATTCGTCCTTCGTGTCGGCGTAGCTCACCGTGGTGCCTCCGATCTTCTTGCCGGTCAGCGGGCCGACCTGCTTATCGAGCGCGGTGCCGCCGTTGCCGATGACGAACTGCGGGGAGCGTCCGTCGGCGAAGCCGATCGCCTCCCACAGATGGATGTGCCCTGCGACGGCCAGCGTGATGCCGGGCGGCAGCTTACCCTGCCATTGCTGGAGCGCGCCCTGCAGCGTGGGATTGATCGGCCCCTTCGGATTGAACCCCCAGACAGGTCGGTGGGTGACCAGCCAGCTCCCGGGCGTCGGCCGCAAGGCGGCAAACTGCTTGGCGTAAGGCGCACTGTTGCAGGGGCAGACATCGTCGGCATTGCTCGAGTCCATGACAACGAAGGACTGCCCGCCGACGGCGACGGTGAAAACAGGCAAAAGATCGATGCAGGCGGGCGGCTTGCCATCGCGCGCAGGCGTGGGATCGAGGAACAGCATGTAGCCGGCGCCGGCGCGCGAGCAGCTTTCGTGGTTGCCGCGCGCGGCGATCCAAGGCGCGGCCGCAAGCAGCGGCGCTCCCGGCGCGAAGAAGTCCGCCTTCCAGGTCGGCCAGTTGTCGCCGTAAGGGCTTCCTTGGCAGCCGGCATCGCCCGGAGGGCAGGGGCTTTCGCGATAATTGTAATCGCCGACATGGACGACGAGTTGCGGCTTCTTGGCGGCGACGCTCGCGGCCAGCGCGGAGAACGGCCATTGGGAGACCACGTCGCAGTCCTGAAACTTGCCGTCCGCGTGATCGACTTGCCGCCGCACCTGCTTGAGGGCCTTGCCGTCCGACTTGAGCCGGCAGCCGGTGTCGCCGAGCACGGCGACGGAGGCGAGCGTCGCCGGCGGCAGCGGCAGGTTGCGCCCGGCCAGCACGGCCGAGGTCGTGCCGGCCTGCAACGGCAGTTCGCAAACCAACACCGGGAAGGCGCTGTTGCCGCTCGAGCGCACGGCCATCGGCTGTGATGCGCCATTGACCGCGACGGCGGGACAGGCGGAGCCGCCGCTGACCACCGCCCGCGCCAATGTTCCCTGCGGGCCGAGCAATACATAGGCGGCCTCAAGCGTGCCTTGCGCGGCCACGCCTTGAGCCGCAACCAGCCAGGCCAGGCCGGCGATTACGGAGCGCGCGAGCATCGTTCCCTCCCTGCAATTAACAGTTGCAATAGGAGCAAATTCTACCTGGAGCCGCAAGCGGGCCTGCAACGAAAAAGGCCGCCCTGGGGGCGGCCTTTGACGCAATCGCTGCGGATCGATCAGCGCGAATAATATTCGACCACCAGGTGCGGCTCCATCTGCACGGCGTAGGGCACGTCCGTCAGGGTGGGGATGCGCACGAACTTGGCGGTGAGCTTGGAGCCGTCGAGCTCGATGTAGTCCGGCACGTCGCGCTCGGCGAGCGCCTGCGACTCGATCACGAGCGGAAGCTGCTTCGACTTCTCCTTGACCTCGACCACGTCGCCGACCTTCACCCGGTAGCTCGGGATGTTGACGCGCTTGCCGTTCACTAGGACATGGCCGTGGTTGACGAACTGGCGGGCGGCGAAGACGGTCGGCACGAACTTGGCGCGGTAGACGACCGCGTCGAGGCGGCGCTCGAGCAGGCCGATCATGTTGGCGCCGGAGTCGCCGCGTTGGCGGATCGCCTCGTCGTAGATGCCGCGGAACTGCCGCTCGGAGATGTTGCCGTAGTAGAAGCGCAGCTTCTGCTTGGCCTTGAGCTGCACGCCGTAGTCGGAAAGCTTGCCCTTGCGGCGCTGGCCGTGCTGGCCGGGGCCGTATTCGCGCCGGTTGACCGGGCTCTTCGGGCGACCCCAGATGTTCTCGCCCATCCGGCGGTCGATTTTGTACTTGGATTCTGCGCGCTTGGTCATCGCGTCCTCGCGTAAATGAAACGAAGGGTGAGGAACCGCGCCCTCCTTTGCCCCGGGTCACCCCGGGACCGACAGGAAAAGCCTCGAAAGCGCAAGGCCTTACCACGGGTCGCGAAACGCCGCGCGGGCCGAAAGAGGCCCGCGCAACGACGGCTATCTAGGGCGGAGCGCCTGATATGTCAAATACCCGCGGGCCAGATGGGCTTGCGGGCACTCTGCCGTCTTGCCATGCCGGCAATCCGATCCCGCAGGAGCGCTAGACATGCCTGAACTGGCTTTCACATCCCACGGTGGGGCGCTCGCCGCCTTCCTCCAGGTGATCATGATCGACTTGGTTCTGGCCGGCGACAACGCGGTCGTAATCGGGCTGGCCGCGGCCGGACTTCCGCGCGGGCAGCGCGCCCGCGCCGTCCTGGTGGGCGTTATCGTCGCCACTGCGCTGCGCTTGGCATTCGCTGGCATCGCCCTCGAGCTGTTGCGGATTGTCGGCCTGCTGCTCGCCGGCGGCATCTTGTTGCTGTGGGTGAGTTGGAAGATGTGGCGCGAGTTACGCCGGCCGTCGCGCAAGCACGGGATGCTGGACGGCCCGCCGCCCAAGACATTTGCCCAGGCCGCGTGGCAGATCGTGCTGGCGGATGTCTCGATGTCGCTCGACAACGTGCTGGCGGTGGCGGGCGCGGCACGCGAGCATCCGGTGGCGCTGGTTTTCGGCCTCAGCCTGTCGATCCTGCTGATGGGCCTGGCGGCGGGCTTCATCGCGCGGCTGCTCAACCGCTACCGCTGGATCGCCTATGTCGGCCTGGCGATCATCTTCTATGTCGCGCTCGATATGATCTGGCGCGGCGCGCTGGAGGTGCGGGCGGAGGCCTTGGTCGGCTGACGTCAGAAGCCGAACTTTGCGAGCGAGGCGGCCAGCGCCGCCGAGGGCGCATGGCCCGAGGTGAAGACGATTTCAGGCTTGCCGCCGGGCGCGCCGGCGGGCCGCTCGCGCAACAGGTCGGCGACGCGGCGGGCGATCGCCAGCGCGGGATCGAGCCACTCCACCGGCCAGGGCGCCACCCGGCGGAAGCGGTCGAGCAGCAACGGATAGTGCGTGCAGGCGAGCACCACCGTGTCGGTGCGGCGGCGTTCTTCGTCGAGGAAGCAGGGCAGGATTTCGGCGGCGATCTCGGCGTCGGTGGCCGGCGTGCCGGCGAGCTCGGCCTCGGCATAGGCGGCGAGCCGCGGCGAGCCGACCAAGGCGACGGCGCAGTCGGCCGCGAACTCGCGGATCAGCGCGCGGGTGTATTCGCGCGACACGGTCGCCTGCGTGCCGAGCACGGCGATGCGCTTGGTCCGGGACTGCGCGCAGGCCGGCTTGATGGCGGGCACGGTGCCGACGAAGGGCACGCGGAAGCGCGAGCGCAGTTCCTTGAGCGCGAGCGTGGAGGCGGTATTGCAGGCGACCACGATCAGGTCGGGCGCGTAGGTGTCGATCGCCTTGCCGACGACGTGCAGGATGCGCGTGACCAGCGCCTCCTCCGGCATGGCGCCGTAGGGGAAGCCGGCGTCGTCGGCGAGATAGACGTAAGCCGCGTCCGGCCGCGCCTTCACGACCTCGCGGAACACGGTGAGGCCGCCGACACCGGAATCGAAAACCAGGATGGTGAGTGGGGCGGGCGGCATCGGAAAAGTCTCGCGGTATCGCGCAGCTAAGACATGAATCGGCCGGCGGTGACAATGGGTCGCAGCAGGACGCCGCGCGGCGGGCCGTTGAACAGGTGAACGGCGAACGATCCGCGCGGTCGGCCGTTGACGATGGGGCGCGACGACGACACCACGAACGGAATTAGCCCATGAACATCAAGCAATTTTCACTCGCCGCCGGCTTCGTGCTGGCCTCCGCCGGCATTGCCGCCGCCGCTCCGGCCATGGTCACCGGCGATCTCAACCTGCGTAGCGGGCCGGGAACCGGTTACAGCGTTATCGACACCATGCCGGCCGGCGCCGCCGTGAACGTGCTCGGCTGCCGCGGCTCCTGGTGCCGCGTCGGGTGGGGCGGCACGGTCGGCTACGCGAGCGCGAGCTATCTCGGCCTCGGCGGGCCGGTCTATGCGGCGGCGCCTCCGCCGGTCTATGTCGCACCGCCGCCGATGGTTTCCTTCGGGTTCAGCACCGGCCCGCGCTGGCACAGCCGGCACTGGGGTCATGGCCGTCCCTACGGCCGGCACTACCGGCGGCACCGCTGAGCTTACCGCACGCGCGCGAGCAACTGCCCGAGCAGCAAGAGGCCCTGCGGCCACAAGCCCAGCCGCGAGGCCGTGTTGATGTGGCCGAGCTCGGGCAATTCGCAGTAGTCCGCTCCCCAGGCGGTCGCGCATTCGCGCGCCTTCGTCGGCGTGACGTAGGTGTCGTCGGTGGAGGCGACCACGAGCGCGGGTACCGGAAAGCGCACCATCGGAACGGGCAGGAAATCGCGCGCGGCGGGCGGCGCATCCGGCCGTGCGAGATCGGACGGCGCGACCAGCAGCGCCGCCTTGACGCGGCCGGGCTCGTTGCGCGCCGCCCAGTGCGCGGCGAGCGAGCACGACAAGCTATGGCAGATCAGCACCGCCGGCCGCCTGCCGCCGGCGAGCGCGGCGTCGAGCCGGACGAGCCAGTCTTTTAGCTTGGGGTTGTCCCAGTCGTCCTGCAAGACGCGCGAGGAATTGCGCAGCGCCATGCTCCAATACGACTGCCAGTGCTCGACGCCGGAATTGCCCAAGCCCGGTAGGATCAGGAAATCGTAATCGGCGGTGGCGTCGCGCATCACGCGTTACCAAACACCCGATGGAAAATCGTGTCGACGTGCTTGAAGTGGTGGTCGAGGTCGAAATTCTCCTCGAGCTCCTTCGCCGACAGCTTCGCCGACACGTCCGGGTCGGCCTTCAAGAGCGACAGGAAGTCCTTTTCGCCGCCCCACACCTTCATGGCGTTGCGCTGCACTAGGCGATAGGCGTCCTCGCGCGCGACGCCCTTCTGCGTCAGCGCGATCAAGACGCGCTGCGAATGGATGAGGCCGCCGAGCCGGTCGAGGTTCTTCTGCATGTTCGAGGGATAGACGACCAGCTTGTCGACGATGCCGGCAAGCCGCGCCAGCGCGAAGTCGAGCGTCACGGTGGCGTCGGGGCCGATCATGCGCTCGACCGACGAGTGCGAGATGTCGCGCTCGTGCCAGAGCGCCACGTTCTCCATCGCCGGCAGGGCATAGGCGCGCACCATGCGCGCCAGGCCCGTCAGGTTTTCCGACAGCACCGGGTTGCGCTTGTGCGGCATGGCCGAGGAGCCCTTCTGCTTCTCGGAGAAGAACTCTTCCGCCTCCAGCACCTCGGTGCGCTGGAGATGGCGGATCTCGGTGGCCAGCCGCTCGATCGAGGAAGCGACCACGCCGAGCGTGGCGAAATACATGGCATGGCGGTCGCGCGGGATGACCTGCGTCGAGATTGGCTCGACCCTAAGCCCCATCGCCTTGGCGACATGCACTTCCACGCGCGGATCGACCTGCGCGAAGGTGCCGACCGCGCCGGAAATCGCGCAGGTGGCGACCTCCTCGCGCGCCGCATGCAGGCGGCGCCGTGCGCGCGCGAACTCCGCAAAGGCCTGCGCCAGCTTGAGTCCGAAAGTGGTCGGCTCGGCATGGATGCCGTGCGAGCGGCCGACCGTGGGTGTGAGCTTGTGCTCGTGGGCGCGGCGCTTGAGCGCGGCGAGCAACGCGTCGATGTCGGCGAGCAGGATGTCTGCGGCGCGCACCAGCTGCACGTTGAGGCAGGTATCGAGCACGTCGGAGGAGGTCATGCCGGAATGCATGTAGCGCGCTTCCGGTCCGACGATTTCGGAGACGTGGGTGAGGAAGGCGATGACGTCGTGCTTGACCTCGGCCTCGATCGCGTCGATGCGGGCGACGTCGAACTTGGCGTCCTTGCCCTTGGCCCAAATCTTCTTCGCCGCGTCCTTCGGGATCACGCCGAGTTCGGCCATGGCGTCGGCGGCGTGCGCCTCGATCTCGAACCAGATGCGGAACCTGGTTTCCGGCGACCAGATCGCGGTCATTTCCGGGCGGGAATAGCGGGGGATCATGCTCTCACTCTCAATCTGTCATTCCGGGGCGCCGCGAAGCGGCGAGCCCGGAATCCATAACCACGATCGGGAGTATGGATTCCGGGCCCGCGCCTTCGGCGCGTCCCGGAATGACGCATAGGAAAGTCACGCCGCCTCTCCGCGCGCCGTTGCGGCGGCCAAGCGGATGGCGTCGATATTGGCCTTGTAGTTGCCGCCCTTGAACACGGCGTTGCCGGCGACCAGCACGTTGGCGCCGGCGCGCACCACGTCGGCGGCATTCTGCGGCGTCACGCCGCCGTCGATCTCGATATCGATCGGCCGGCCGCCGACCAGCGCGCGTACGGCGGCGATCTTCTCCAGCGCGCCGGGGATGAAACTCTGTCCGCCGAAGCCGGGGTTTACCGACATGACGAGGATAAGATCGACTATGTCGATCACGTTCTCCAGCGTCGAGACCGGCGTGCCCGGGTTGAGCGTGACGCCGACCTTCTTGCCGAGTGCGCGGATCGCCTGCAGCGAGCGGTGCACGTGCGGGCCCGCCTCGACATGCACGGTGATGAGGTCGGAGCCGGCCTTGGCGAAGGCTTCCAGATAGGGATCGCAAGGGCTGATCATCAGGTGCACGTCGAAAGTCTTCTTCGAGTGCGGGCGCAACGCGGCCACCACCGCGGGCCCGATCGAGATGTTGGGCACGAAGTGCCCGTCCATCACGTCGACGTGGATCCAGTCGGCGCCGGCGGCCTCGATGGCGCGCACTTCCTCGCCCAGCCGGGCGAAATCGGCCGACAGAATCGACGGTGAAATGATGAGCTGACGGGGCATCCGGAGGGCCTCCACAGGCGCCCCGGGTAACACGCGCGGCCCGCCCGGGCAATGTTTCGGGCCGCCGGCGCGCGGCGCTGTTAACGCTTTTCCGTAGCGTCCGGCCGGCGGCGCGGCTGCGCCGGGCAGCGTTGCCGCAGGGTCATGGCGCCTGCCGTCGATCTAATCCATATACGGGTCGCCCCGGCCGCGTTCGGCCGCGGCCGCGAGGAGGGAAATGCAATGGCACGCACCGATGCGATCGTGCTCGGCGCCGGCATCGTCGGCGTGTCGGTGGCGTTGCAGCTCGCCAAGCGCGGCGCCAGCGTCGCGCTCATCGACCGCGGCGCGGTCGGCGAGGAGACCTCCTACGGCAATTCCGGGGTGATCGAGGGCTCGACCATCCTGCCGCCGGGCTTTCCGGCGGGTCTCTCCGCGCTCATGCGGGTCGCGCTCAAGCGCGCGAGCGACGCCAACTATCACCTGGGTTTCCTGCCGCGCGTGGCGCCCTGGCTCCTGGCCTACCGGGCCGCGACGCGCCCCGGCCGCAACGCCGAGACCGCGCGACTCAACCGGCCGCTGTTCGCCCGCGCGGTGGCCGAGCACGAAAGGCTGCTGGAGGAGGCCGATGCGCTGCGCTACCTGCGCAAGACCGGCTGGATGAAGCTCTACCGCAGCGAAGCCGTGTTCGAGACGCTCGGACCGGAATTCGAGCTCGCCAGGGAGTTCGGTCTGCCGCTGGAAACCCTCGACGCCGCCGGCGCGCGCGCGCTCGAGCCTTCGCTCAATCCCGTCTTCGCGCGCGCGGTGTTCTGGCCGAAGGCGGCGAGTCTCAGCAATCCGCTGGCGGTGACGCGCGCCTATGCCGCGCGCTTTGCCGCGCTCGGCGGCGTCACGCTCAAGGGTGACGCGCGCTCGCTGCACCGGAACGGCGACCGCTGGCGGGTGGAGACCAACGAGGGCGGCGTCGACGCGCCCGAGGTGGTGGTCGCCCTGGGTCCGTGGGCGCCCGATCTGCTGGCGCCGCTCGGCATCAAGCTGCCGATGGCGGTGAAGCGCGGCTATCACCGGCATTTCCGCGCCGCCGGCAATGCCGCGCTGGCGCGTCCGGTGGTGGACGTCGAGCCCGGCTACCTGATCACGCCGATGGAGCAGGGAATCCGGCTGACCACCGGCGCGGAATTCGCCGACCGCGACGCGCCGCCGACGCCGGTGCAGTTCGACCGCCTGATGCCGAAGGCGCGCGCGCTGTTTCCGCTCGGCGAGCGCGCCGACGACAAAACCTGGGTCGGCAGCCGACCCTGTTTCCCGGATTCGCGGCCGGTGATCGGCCGCGCACCCGGCCAGCCGGGGCTCTGGCTCGCCATCGGCCACGCGCACTGGGGGCTCACGCTCGGGCCGGTCACCGGCCGTCTGATCGCCGAGATGATGGCGGGCGAGGCGCCGTTCTGCGATCCCGCGCCGTACCGGGCGGAGCGCTTCGGTCGGAAGGCGTGACGTCGCGGCAGGGAAAGCGGTCGCGGATGCGCGCGTTGAAGAAGGCGCCTTTCGAGAGGGCCTGTCGGAACTCGACGGCGACCGCCACGGGCACCGCGTAGTACTGGTACACGCGCCCGCTCACGAAGGCGATGGTGAGCCGCGCGTGCTCCGGCTCGTAGTCGAATGTGGCGATCACCCGCGACGGCATCCGGCGCTCCTTGCCGGACCTTAACGCCGTGCCCGCGCTTTTCGTTCGTCAGCCGAACTTGTCGCGCCAGGCAGGCAGCGCCTTCGGGAACGGCAGCGCCCTGGCCTCGTAGACGCCGCGCGCGATGGCGCGCGCCAGCACATTGGCGGCCACCGTGCCGAGCTCGCTCAGCGCGTAGATCGGATCCGGCAAAGGCTTCCTGCCGACCGACAGGGCGAACACGATGTCTCCATCGAGCGGCGTGTGCACCGGATAGATGGCGCGCGACATGCCGTCCTGCGCCATGATCGCCAGCCGTTTCGCCTGGCTTTTGGTGAGCGCGGCGTCCGTGACCACCACCGCCAGTGTCGTGTTCTCGCGCACTTGGCCCTTGCTCCGAAAGGCGAGCGCTTTGGCCGGCATCCTGGCCGGCCAGCCGAGGCCGCCGAATTCACGGGCCGCCTCGTAAGGCGCCGCCCAGAAATGCGGGCCGTTGCCGATGGTGACATTGCCGGCGGCGTTGGTGGCGGCTATGGCGCTGACCATGAATCCCGTTTGCGTTTTGGCCGAAGCCGAACCGATGCCACCTTTCAATGTGCGTGTGGTCGCGCCGGTGCCGGCTCCGACCGTGCCAAGCGCAAAATTCGCGTGGGCGCTCTTTGCCGCTTCGTAGCCGAGCTCTCGATAAGGCGGGTAACGGCCCCAGTTCTTGTTGCCGCCCGCGAGCAGGTCAAACAGGATCGCCCCTGGCACGATCGGCACCAGCGCCTCGCGAACCCGG
This sequence comes from Pseudolabrys sp., assembly GCA_046292265.1. Lineage (GTDB taxonomy): Bacteria > Pseudomonadota > Alphaproteobacteria > Rhizobiales > Xanthobacteraceae > Pseudolabrys. The sequence goes on from JBKBRE010000017.1 coordinate 63,708, forward strand.
AAGCCGCGCCCGCGTTCGCGCAGATAGGCCTGAACGCCGGCGGCGGCGTCGAGACCGAAGGCGGAGCCGCCGGACAGCACTACCGCATCGATGTTGTCGACGGTGTAGCCGGGCTCGAGCATCGCGGTTTCGCGCGTGCCAGGGCCGCCACCGCGGATGTCGATGCTGCCGATCGCCGGCTTGTCGAACACGATCGCAGTGACCCCCGATCCCAGGGCCATGTCGCCGGCATGACCGACGCGGACACCAGCTACATCTGTAATGAGATTGCGTGCCATGACTTCAACCGTTTATCACATCTGCGGCAGCGTGGTCACCGCACCTTGCCAGCGCCACACTTCGGCGTGCATGTAGGAGGCCATGAACGGTGACGTCACCTACCTGGCCGCCCTGCTGGCGGGGCTGGTCAGCTTCCTCTCCCCCTGCGTGCTCCCGCTGGTGCCGCCTTATCTCGTCTACCTGACGGGCACCTCGCTCGAGCGCTTCGCCGACATGGAGCCGGAGCCGCGGGTCAAGCGCGAGACGGTGACCGCGGCCGGCCTGTTCGTGCTCGGCTTTTCCACGGTGTTCGTCGCGCTCGGCGCCAGCGCCAGCGTGATCGGCTCGCTGATCCGCGCCTATTCCGGGCCGCTCGCCATCGTCGCCGGCATCATCATCATCGCGATGGGCCTGCACTTCCTCGGCCTGACGCAGATCGCGCTGCTGCACCGGCAGAAGAAGTGGGAGGTCGCCAAGCCCGTCGGGCTGTGGGGCGCCTATGTGATGGGGCTCGCTTTCGCCTTCGGCTGGACGCCCTGCATCGGCCCGATCCTCGCCGCCATCCTGGCGGTGGCGGCGTCCGAGCAGACGATCGCGCGCGGCGCCAGCCTGCTGGCGGTCTATTCGGTGGGCCTCGGTATTCCCTTCATCGTCGCGGCCTTCGCCATCGAGCCCTTCGCCAAATTCCTCGCGCACTTCAAGCGCCACCTGGCCAAGGTCGAACGCGTCATGGGCGCGCTGCTGGTGCTCACCGGCATCGCCTTTCTCACCGGCAGCATCACGGAGATGAGCGTGTGGCTCTTGGAGACGTTCCCGGTGCTGGGGCGGATCGGGTAGCTGCTCGTGTTCCCGGTCTGCATCGCGTCACTTCGTACTGCGCTGCGCCCGGGACACCAGACCGCAAACAAAAAGCCCGCCATGCGGCGGGCTTTTCGCGTCGGTGCGGGCGAGGCCCGCGATCGGGTTCTCAGCTTCCGCCTTGCAGTTCCGCGTACTTGCCGTCCTTCCAGACGTAGAACACGTAGTCGATGGCGGTGATGTCGCCCTTGGCGTCAAAGGCGATCGGCCCGAGCACGGTGGTCCATTTGCCCTTGCGGACCGTCTCGGCGAGCTTCTTCGGGTCGGTGGTCTTGGCCTGCGCGGCGGCCTGCGCCCACACCTGCACGGCGGCGTAGGTGTAGAGCACGTAGCCTTCCGGATCGATGTTCTTGGCCTTGAACTTGTCGACCACGGCTTTGGCCGAAGCGCGCTTGCGCGGATCGGCGCCAAAGGTGAACAGCATGCCTTCGCCGTCCTTGCCGGTGATCGACCAGAACTCGTTGGTGGCGATGGCGTCGCCCGAGATCATCTGAGCCTTCATGCCCTGCGCGCGCATCTGGCGCAGGATGAGGCCGGCTTCCTGGTGATAGCCGCCGACATAGACGACGTCGATCGCGGCGGCCTTCAGCTTGGAGACCAGCGCGTTGAAGTCCTTGTCGCCCTTGGTATAGGCCTCATAGAGCTTTTCCTTGCCGCCAGCCTTGTTGAGCGCCTTCTTGGTTTCGTCGGCCAGACCTTTTCCGTAGGTCGTCTTGTCGTGCAGGATGGCGACGTTCTTGCCCTTGTAGTTCTTGGCGATGAAGTTGCCGGCGACGCTACCCTGCTGGTCGTCGCGGCCGCAGACGCGGAACGTGTTCCACAGCTTGCGCTCGGTGAAGGTCGGATTGGTGGAAGCCGGCGTGATCTGCAGCACGCCGCCTTCGGCATAGGCTTCCGAGGCGGGGATCGATGACGACGAGCAGTAGTGCCCGGCGACGAAGGGGACCTTCATGCCGGCCATCTTTTCGGCGACCGAGCGCGCCTGCTTCGGATCGCAGGCGTCGTCGCCGATTTCGAGCTTGATTTTCTTGCCGAGGACGCCGCCGGCCGCGTTGATGTCGGCGACCGCGAGCTCGGCGCCGTCCTTCATCTGCTTGCCGAAGGTCGCCTCGCCGCCGGTCATCGGACCGGCCACGCCGATCGTGACGTCCTGCGCGAACGCCGCGCCGGACAGCGCCAGGCTGGCGCCGAGCGCATAGCCAATCAGCCGCAACTTCTTCATCGTCGTTCTCCCCGAGATGCGCTGCCCGCGGCCGCCGGTTTCCGGCAGTTCCCGCGAATTCGCAGGATCATATCGCGTCTGGGAAAATGGGGAAGCGGGTGGGCCGACTATTTCGTCGCACGGTCGCGCCAGCTAAGCGGCCCGGCGCGCTCATAGAGCCAGGGATACTGCGTGGCCATCTGGGCGGCGCGGGTCATCCGGAAGGCGAGCGAGCCGACGGCGAGGAAGAACGCCAAATCGACCAGATAGGAGGCGAGCGCGAGCAGGCCGGCCTCGAACAGTGCAAAGTGCACGAAGCGTACCCCCGCGGCTAACAGCGCGATGTAGGCGACCAGGTGCCAATAAGGCCGCCAGGTCAATGCGATGGCGCGCCCGGTCAGCCAGGCCGCGCCGCCGCCGAGCGCGCCGGTGACCAGCAGGATCTGCAGGAACGTTTCGGTGGCGTAGAGTTCCCACATTATCGTGCGCCTTGCGCCTTCTCGATGCGGCTGCCTTCCAGATAGGCAGCGCGGATTTCCGGCCGCTTGAGCAGCTCGCGCCCGGCGCCGCTGAGCGTAATCTGGCCGTTGATCATCACATAGCCGCGGTGAGCGAGCTTGAGCGCATGGAAGGCGTTCTGCTCGACCAGGAATACCGTGAGCTTGTCGCGCTCGTTGAGCGCGCGGATGGCGGAGAAGATCTGCTTGACCAAGAGCGGCGCCAGGCCGAGCGACGGTTCGTCCAGCAGCAGGAGGCGCGGGCGGCTCATCAGCGCGCGGCCGATCGCCAGCATCTGCTGCTCGCCGCCGGACAGCGTGCCGCCGCGCTGGTGGAGGCGTTCCTTCAGGCGCGGGAACAGGTCGAACACGCGCGCCAGGTCCTCGTCGAAATGCGCGGCGTCGGCGACCGACGCGCCCATCTGCAGGTTCTCCATCACCGTCATGCGCGAGAAGATGCGGCGGCCCTCCGGCGACTGCGCGATGTGCAGCTTGGCGATCTCGTGCGTCGCCATATGGGTGATGTCGCGGCCCTCGAACAGGATGCGGCCCTCGCGCGCGCGCGGCGTGCCGAAGATGGTCATCATCAGTGTCGACTTGCCGGCGCCGTTGGCACCGATCAGCGCGACGATCTCGCCCTGGTGGACGTCGAGATCGACGCCCTTGAGCGCGATGATCTTGCCGTAATAGGTCTTCACCCCGCGTACCGCGAGCAGGGGAGCGTCTTGCGAGGCGGCTGCCGGCGCGGCCGTGCTCATACGCGCACCTCCGCCTCGACGACGTCCTCGACCTCGTCGTCGGCGACGCCGAGATAGGCGGCGATCACCTTCGGATCGTCGCGCACCTCGGCCGGCGTGCCGTCGGAAATCTTCACGCCGTAGTCGAGCACCACGATGCGGTCGGAGATCTGCATCACCACCGACATGTCGTGCTCGATCAGCAGGATCGAGGTGGCGTGCTTCTCGCGGATGTAGAGCAAGAGCTCGTTGAGTTCGCCGCTTTCGCGCGCGTTGAGGCCGGCGGCCGGCTCGTCGAGGCAGAGCAGCACCGGATCGGTGCACATGGCGCGGGCGACCTCCAGCCGCCGCTGGTCGCCATAGGGCAGTTCGCCGGCCGGATCGTCGGCGCGCGCGGAAAGTCCGATGCGGTCGAGCCAGTATCTCGCCTTGTCGATCGCGGCGCGCTCGGCGTTGCCGAAGGCGGCGAGGCCGAGCATGCCGATGAAGGTGTAGCCGGAGGCGAGCATCAGCGGGTTGTGCTGCGCGACCAGCAGGTTCTCCAACCCGGTCATGCCGGGGAACAGCCGGATGTTCTGGAAGGTGCGCGCCACGCGCGCCTGCTTGGCGATGCGGAAGTCGATCAGCCTTTCCAGCAGGTACTCGCTTCCGTCGGCATGGGTGAGCCGGATCATGCCGACGCTCGGCTTGTAGAAACCGGTGATGCAGTTGAACACCGTGGTCTTGCCGGCGCCGTTCGGGCCGATGATCGCGGTGATGTCGCCGCGCCTGGCGGCAAACGACAGATCGTCCACGGCCAGGAGGCCGCCGAAGCGCATGCTCAGATGCTCGACGCTGAGGAGGGTGTCGCTCATCCGCGGCCTTCCTCGCGCGCCAGCGCCATGTCGACCGGCTTCTCCTTCTTCAGGAACACCGACGGCGTGCGCGTGGCGATCAGCCCGCGCGGCCGCCAGATCATGATCGCGACCATGGCGAGGCCGAACACCACCATGCGGTACTGCTGGAACTCGCGGAAGAACTCGAAGCCGCCGAGCATCACGACGGCGGCGATGGCGACGCCGAGCTGCGAGCCCATGCCGCCGAGCACGACGATCGCCAGCACCAATGCGGATTCCTGGAACACGAAGGATTCCGGGCTGATGAAGCCCTGCCGCGTGGCGAAGAACGAGCCGGCGAAGCCGCCGAACATGGCGCCGATGGCGAAGGCGGTGAGCTTGGTGTTGGTGGTGTTGATGCCGAGCGAGCGGCAGGCGATCTCGTCCTCGCGCAGCGCCTCCCAGGCGCGGCCGATCGGCAGGCGTCGCAGCCGGATGGTGACCGCGTTGGTGACCAGCGCCAGCGCCAGGATGACGTAATAGAGAAAAACCACGCGGTGGGTCGGCGAGAACTCGAGCCCGAAGGTGTGCGCGAAGCCGCCTTCGCCGGAATCGAACGGCAGGCCGAAGAAGCTCGGGCGCGGGATGCTCGATATGCCGTTCGGCCCGCCGGTGAAGTCTTGCCAGTTGAGCAGGACGAGGCGGATGATTTCGCCGAAGGCCAGCGTGACGATGGCGAGGTAGTCGCCGCGCAGGCGCAGCACCGGGAAGCCGAGCAGGATGCCCCAGAACGCGGCCAGGATGCCGGCGAGCGGCAGGCAGATCCAGAACGACAGGTCGAAGTTCTGCGCCAGCAGCGCGTAGGAATAGGCGCCGACCGCGTAGAACGCGACATAGCCGAGGTCGAGCAGGCCGGCGAGGCCGACCACGATGTTCAGTCCCCAGCCGAGCATCACGTAAGTGAGGATCTGGATGCTCAGGTCGAGCAGATAGCGGTTGTCGTAGAAGACGATGGGCACCGCGCAGGCGGCGATGAGGAAAGCGGGCCCGAGCGCGGGCAGGATGCGCGCGCCATAGTCGCGCACCGCTGCCGGCACGTGGCGCGCAGGCTCGAAGCTCGCGCCGCGGAACGCGTACTCGCGCAGGAACACGCCGACGAACGTGACCGCCACGAAGCCCGCGAGCATCTCGTAGCGCGCGGTCAATTCGAGCGCGCCGCCGGAGCCGGTGTCGGTGCGGATGCCGACCAGCAGCGAGAACAGGCCGAACGCGATCAGCGCGGCCAGTCCGGCGTGCTTGAGCGCGCCGGCCAGGTCGCGGTGTGGCATGCTGTTCCCCTCCTGCGCCACTCGCAATTCCCGTTTACGTCAGACCTTCTCGATCTCGGGCCGGCCGAGAATTCCCGTCGGCAGGAAAATCAGCACGATCACCAGGATCGAGAACGCGGCGACGTCCTTGTATTCGATTGAAAAATAGGCCGACCAGAACGTCTCGATCAGGCCGATCAGCAGACCGCCGATCATCGCGCCCGGCAGCGAGCCGATGCCGCCCAGCACCGCGGCGGTGAACGCCTTCACGCCGGCGACGAAGCCGATGTAGAAGTCCACCACGCCGTAATAGAGCAGATGCATGATGCCGGCGACGGCGGCGAGCGCGGCGCCGATGACGAAGGTCATCGAGATGGTGCGGTCGACGTTGACGCCGACCAGCGAGGCCATCTTCAGGTCCTGCTCGCAGGCGCGCATGTCGCGGCCGAGCCGCGTGCTGGCGACGATCCGGGAAAACACCACCATCAGCGCGATGGTGGTGAGCACGACCAGGATCTGCACGTAGGAAAGCTGCACGACGAAAACCGGGCTGTCGATCAGCGTCACGCCGCCGGCGATCAGCGGCGGCAGCGGCTTGACGCGCGCGCCTTGCACGATCTGCACGTAGTTCTGCAGCGCGATCGACATGCCGATGGCCGAGATCAACGGCGCCAGGCGGAACGAATGGCGCAGCGGGCGGTAGGCGATGCGCTCCACCGTCCAGCCGTAGAGCGAGGTGAGCGCCATGGCGATCAGCAGCACCAGGAACAGCGCCAGCGGCACGGCGGTGATGCCCATCGCGACCAGCGCCAGGAAGGCGATCAGCGCGATGAAGGCGCCGACCATGAAGATGTCGCCATGCGCGAAGTTGATCATGCCGATGATGCCGTAGACCATCGTGTAGCCGATGGCGATCAGCCCGTAGATCGAGCCGAGCGTGACACCGTTGATCAACTGCTGAAGAAAATACTCCATGCGTCGGTATGCCTTCGCTGCATCCCCCGGCGAGGCCGATGAGAGAGGCTTAACAGGGCATGGCGGGGGCGGCAACGCCGGAGCGCGCCCCTGTTGTTAAGTCACATGGCCGCAGCGGAAGGAACGCGAAGCCGATGGCGGGCGTTGACTTGGCTTCAGAGCCGGGGAGGGTCTCGCGACGAGGTACCTTCGCCGGCGAACCTCGGAAGGAAACGAAGATGAACCAGAACCAGAATCCGCGCCAGCAAGGCCAGCAGGGCCAGCAGCAGCAAGGCGGCCAGCAGCAGGGTGGTCAGCAGCAGGGCGGCCAGAAGCCCGGTCAGCAGCAGCAGCAACCGGGTCAAGGCGGCCAGCAGCAGGGTGGCCAGCAAGGCGGTCAGCAGCAGGGCCGCTAGTCGAACCGGCGGATTTGATCCGACAGGAAGTGGCAAGCCTCCGCCTGCCGGCGGGGGCTTGTCGCATGTGCGCCCGCCGTTGGCGGTTGCCCGCGCGCTCGCCTATGCTTGCGCGCATGGCGAGCCCGGCACTGCCCCTGTTCCATCTCTACGGCGATCCGCCGGACGATTCGGCGTTCGACTTCATTCACATCGAAACGATCGCCTCGCGCTCGGCCGTGCACGACTGGACCATCCGCGCCCACCGGCACCGCAACCTGTTCCAGATTCTGCTGATCGAGAAGGGCGGCGGCGAGATGCGGTTCGAGACGGCGACGGTGACCTTCGCCGCGCCGGCCGCGATCCTCATTCCGGCCACGACCGCGCACGGCTTCCGCTTCACCCCGCAGGTCACCGACGGCTGGGTGGTCAGTTTCACCGAGGATGTCGCCGGCGGGCTCGGCGGGCAGTCGGACGGCGCGCTGGCGCGGCTGAAGGCGGTGGCGGCGGCCGGGCCGGTGGTGCCGCTCGCCGATGCGGCGGAGGCCCGCCGCCTGTCGGCCCTCTGCGGCGAACTGGCGGAGGAGGGGGCGGTGGCGCGCGAGGGCTACCGGCTCGCCATGCGCGCGCTGCTCGCGCTCATTGCGCTCGAGGCGCTGCGGCTGGCGGTCAGCCGCGCCCGTTCCGGCGCGGTGACGCTGACGCGCTCCGACGCGCGGGTCGAGGAACTGCGCCGCCTGCTCGACCAGAACTTCCGCCAGCAGCGCATGATCGCCTTCTACGCCGAGAAGCTGGCGATGACGCCGGACCGGCTCAACGACCACGTCAAGCGCGCGACCGGCGTGACCGCGGGCCACCTGATCCGCCAGCGCGTGCTGACCGAGGCCAAGCGCCAGCTCGTGTTTACCAGCCAGCCGATCCACGAGATCGCCTACGACCTCGCCTTTTCCGATCCGTCGCACTTCACGCGCTTCTTCCGCAAGCAGACCGGCATGACGCCGCAGGCCTTCCGCGAGGGACGCGGCGGCTGAGCCGCGCCGCCGCCCGCGTGGTTAAGCGGCTAACAAGTAAGGTAAAGGATCGGTTTCTTTTGAAGTCGGCATTTGAACGGCTTACGCATGGGATGCCCGAGGAGAAACGCCCATGCGAAAAATGTCCCGTGCGACGGTTGCCACGATCCTAGGCGTCGCCCTCTATTTCACGTTCAGTTTCGGTTACGACGCGCTGCGCGCCTTCATGTCGCCGAGCTACGGTCTCGACGACGTCTGGCGCTCGCAGGCGGTCTTCGCGCTCGGCGGCTATTTCGGACTGGGGCCGTTGGGTCTCGTCAAGCTCGCGGCCTTCATCGCCACCGTGAAACTGACCATCGCCTGCGCCTGCGCGCTGCACATCGCCGACCGCTTCCGTGCGCTGGCGGGCGGCACCGCCGACGCGCAGATCTTCGAAGGCGGCCTGATCCTGGTCGTGCTGTTGAGCATCGCCTCGGCCGGGCCGGCGGTCTGGTCGAACAACAGCGGGCTCGTGCGCGAGCAGGCGATCCAGCTCGTGCTGGCCGGTCTTGCCGCGGCGCTCTGCGCGATCGAGCGCAACTCCCGCCGCGTCGAAGACGCCGGTGAGGAGAGTGCGGCCGTCGACAGTGAAGCCGCCCCCACGGTGCCGGCCGGCGCCAAGTGGTTCTCACCCTGGCGCTGACCTGTCCGGCGACTCTACTCTATCTTCGCTCTCTATTTCGGCCGCGGCTGAGCCAAGCCGCGGTCGGACTGTTTCGGGAGACCGCCAGAAGGCCGATGCGGGGCGGGGCTACTTCGCCTTTTCGACCTCGGCGATGACCTCGGCGGCTTCCTTGAACGCGTGGTTGGCCGCCGGCACGCCGCAGTAGATCGCCTGCTGCATGATGATTTCCTTGATGTCGTCCGGCGTGAAGCCGCCTTCGACCAGGGCGGCGCGCACGTGCATGCGGAATTCCTCCCACTTGTCGATCGCCAGCATGGTGCCGATCACCAGGATGCGGCGCGTGCGCTCGTCGTAGTGCGGCCGCGTCCAGATCTCGCCCCAGGCCGCGCGGGTGATGAAGTCCTGGAATTCCGAATTGAACGCGGTCTTTTTGGCGTTGGCGCGGTCCACCCAGGCATTGCCCAGCACCTTGCGGCGCTGCGTCATGCCTTTGTCGTAGCGTTCGCGTTCGTCCATCGGTCCCTCCCTCGTCATTCCGGACGCCGCGTGAGCGGCGATCCGGAATCCAGCGGTTCATACAATATGTCTGGATTCCGGGTTCGGCGCGGCGCGCCGCCCCGGAATGACGTTGTCAGCCGCGCAGGAAGTTGAGCACGGCCTCGGCGTAGGCCTTCGGATTTTCGACGTTGGCGATGTGGGCGCCATTGACGCTGGCGACCTTGGCGCCCGGGATCGCCTGGGCGATGGCCTCGCCGAGCGCGGGCGGCGTGGCGGGGTCCTGCGCCCCGACGATCACCAGCGTCGGCGCCTTGATCGACTTGTTGCTCTCGCGGAAGTCCATGGCGGTGATGGCTTCGCAGGAGGCGACGTAGCCGTTCACGTCGGTCGCCACGAACATCTTCTTCATGCGGTCGATCGCCTGCGGCGCGCGGGCGCGGAAGTCCGCGGTGAACCAGCGCTCCATATTGGCGTCGACCAGCGCGGCGAGGCCCTTCTCCTTCACGAAGGCGATGCGGTCGTTCCAGGGCTTCTTGTCCGCATAGAACGAGCCGGTGTTGGAGAGCACGAGCTTCTCAACGCGGTCGGGTGCGTTGGCCCCGAGCCACTGGCCGACCATGCCGCCCATCGACAGGCCGCACCAGTTGGTCTTCTTGATGCCGAGCGCGTCGAGCACGCCGAGGACGTCGCGGCCGAACCGCTCCATGGAGTAGGGGCCCTTGGGCACGCCGGACTTGCCGTGGCCGCGGCGGTCGTAGCGCACGAGACGGAAGTGCCGGGCGAATTCGGCGGCCTGGTCGTCCCACATGCTCAGGTCGGTGCCGAGCGAGTTGGACAGCATCAGCGCGGGGGCGTCGTCGCGGCCGGTGACCTCGACATTGATGGGGCAGCCGTCGTCGACAGTGATCGTGGGCATTCCGGTCTCCTTGGCAGTCGGATCGTTGTTTCGCGGTTCGCGGCCACACTTAGTCTGCCGTGCACCGCCCTGCAAAGCTCTTTTGGGCCGCGTTCGCCGGCTTTCGGCATGCTAAAATCGCTGAATTCGATCGAAAATGGTCGCGATCGGCGGGCAGGGTGGGCAGTTGCGCCGCTTTTGCGCGCTTTCTTCGTCGAGTCCCTTGACCCGGCGCGCGCCCGGGGTTCAAAGTTATTCTCGTTCCAAGGCGAACCGTGCCGAAATCGGCTCGATTCCGAAGGCGATGCGTTGCCATCCGGTAGGATGGCGGCGAAAGAGGGCCGTTTGTGCCCCGAATTGGGAGGAAGGTCATGCCGACCGTGTCCATGACGGTGAACGGGAAAGCCGTCACCGGCGACGTCGAAGCGCGCACCTTGCTGGTGCAATTCCTGCGCGAGAACCTGCGGCTGACAGGCACGCATGTCGGCTGCGACACCTCGCAGTGCGGCGCCTGTGTTGTCCACGTCGACGGCATCGCCGCCAAAGCCTGCACCACGCTCGCGCTCCAGTGCGAGGGCGCCAAGATCACCACCATCGAGGGCCTGGCCGAGGCGAACGGCCCGCTGCACCCGATGCAGGAGGCGTTCCGCCAGCACCACGGCCTGCAGTGCGGCTTCTGCACGCCCGGCATGATCATGGCGGCGCTCGACATCGTCCGCCGCAACGGCAACGACCTCGACGAGCACACCATCCGAGAACAGCTCGACGGCAACATCTGCCGCTGCACCGGCTATCACAACATCGTCAAGGCGATCAAAGCGGGAGCGAAGGCAATGGCGTCGGGCGGCGCGCCGCGACAGGCCGCCGAATAGACTGCAAAAAAATTCACACGGGAGGATACCGCCATGAGCGCGACGGGCATCGGCGCGGCGGTGCGCCGAAAGGAAGACTTCCGCTTCATCACCGGCAAAGGCCAGTACACCGATGACGTGATCCGCCCGGGCGAGACCCGCGCGGTGTTCGTGCGCTCGCCCCATGCGCGCGCCAGGATCAAGAAGATCGACGCGAGCGAAGCCAAGCGCATGCCGGGCGTCGTGGACGTGCTCACCGGCGCCGATCTGGCCGGCGACAAGATCGGCAACCTGATCTGCGGCTGGATGATCCATTCCAAGGACGGTTCGCCGATGAAGATGGCGCCGCATCCGGCGCTCGCGGCCGGCACGGTCAACCATGTCGGCGACGCGGTGGCGGTGGTCGTCGCGGAGACGGCCGCGCAGGGGCGCGACGCCGCGGAGAAGGTGAAAGTCGAATACGAGGTGCTGCCGGCGGTGGTCGATCCGGCCAAGGCCAAGTCGGGTCCGCAGATCCATGAGGTGGCGCCGAAGAACACGATCTACGAATGGTCGCTCGGCGACGCCAAGGCGACGGACGCGGCCTTCGCTTCCGCCAAGCACGTCACCAAGCTCGACATCGTCAACAACCGGCTCGCGCCCAACGCGATGGAGCCGCGCGCCGCGCTCGCCGAATACGACGCCGGCACCGACCAGTTGACGCTGTGGAACACCACGCAGAACCCGCACGTCGCGCGGCTGGTCATCGCCGCCTTCGTCGGCATCGCGCCGGAGCACAAGCTGCGCGTGATCGCGCCGGACGTCGGCGGCGGCTTCGGCTCGAAGATATTCATCTATCCGGAAGAGGTCGTCTGCCTGTGGGCGGCGCGCCGCGTGCGCCGACCGGTGAAGTGGACGGCGGAGCGCACGGAAGCCTTCGTTACCGACGCGCACGGCCGCGACCACGTCACCAAGGCCGAGCTCGCGCTCGACACGAACGGCAAGATCCTCGCCATGCGGGTGAAGACCATCGCCAATCTCGGCGCCTACATGTCGACCTTCTCGTCGTCGGTGCCGACCTATCTCTACGCCACGCTGCTGTCGGGCCAGTACGACATCCCGCAGATCTATTGCGAGGTGGACGCGGTCTACACCAACACCGTGCCGGTGGACGCCTATCGCGGCGCCGGCCGCCCCGAGGCCACCTTCGTGGTCGAGCGGCTGGTCGAGGTGGCGGCGCGCGAACTGGGGCTGGAGCCGGCGGAGTTGCGCAAGCGCAACTTCATCAAGTCGTTCCCGCACCAGACGCCGGTGATCATGGCCTACGACGCGGGCGACTATAACGCCTCGCTCAAGAAGGCGATGGAGCTCGCCGACGTGAAGGGTTTCAACAAGCGCAAGCGCGAGGCCGCGCGCCACGGCAAGCTGCGGGGCTTGGGCTATTCGACCTATATCGAGGCCTGCGGCATCGCGCCGTCCCAGGCGGTCGGCTCGCTCGGGGCCGGCGTCGGCCTGTGGGAGAGCGCGGAAGTGCGGGTCAACCCGACCGGCAGCGTGGAAGTGCTCACCGGCTGCCACGCGCACGGGCAGGGCCACGAGACGACGTTCGCGCAACTCGTGTCGGAGCGGCTCGGCATTCCGTTCGACAACGTCTCCATCGTGCACGGCGACACCGACAAGGTGCAGTTCGGAATGGGCACCTACGGCTCGCGCTCCGGCGCGGTCGGCATGTCGGCGATCGTCAAGGCGCTCGACAAGGTCGAGGCCAAGGCCAAGAAGGTCGCCGCCTTCATGCTGGAAGCAGCCGAAGGCGACATCGAGTTCAAGGACGGCAAGTTCACGGTCGCCGGCACCGACAAGTCGGCCGCCTGGGGCGACGTCGCGCTCAACGCCTATATCGCGCACAAGTTCACCGGCGCCGAGCTCGAGCCTGGCCTGAAGGAAACGTCCTTCTACGACCCGACCAACTTCACCTTCCCGGCCGGCTGCCACATCTGCGAGATCGAGATCGATGGGGAGACCGGCAAGACCGAGATCGTCAACTGGACCGCGGTCGACGACTTCGGCACGGTGATCAACCCGATGATCGTCGAGGGCCAGGTGCATGGCGGCATCGCGCAGGGCGTCGGCCAGGCGCTGCTCGAAGGCGTGGTCTACGACCAGAACGGCCAGCTCGTGACCGGCTCGCTCATGGACTACACCATGCCGCGCGCGCACGACCTGCCGTCGTTCAACGTCGGCCTGACCGAGACCAAGGCGCCGTCGAACCCGCTCGGCATCAAGGGCTGCGGCGAAGCCGGCGCCATCGCGTCGCCTGCCGCCGTCATCAACGCCATCACGGACGCCATCGGCACCGAAGACATCGCCATGCCGGCCACCGCCAACGCGGTGTGGTCGGCGCTTCGGCGCGGCACGCCGCGCGCGGCTGCGTAAGAATTCATGGGAGACAACAATGTATAATTTCACCTTCCATCGTCCGACCACGGTCCGCCAGGCGGCGGGCCTGCTCGCGCGCAATCCGGAGGCGAAGCTGCTCGCCGGCGGCCATTCGCTGCTGCCGGTGATGAAGCAGCGGCTGGCGAGCCCGTCGGCGCTGATCGACCTCTCGCAGGTCGAAGGCATGAGCGGCGTCGAGCTGAAAGGCCGCTCGATCGTGATCGGCGCCATGACGCGGCACGCCGACGTCGCCAATTCGCCGGTGCTGCAGCAGGCCATGCCGGGTCTCGCCATGGTGCCGGGCTCGATCGGCGACCCGCAGGTGCGCAACCGCGGCACCATCGGCGGCTCGATCGCCAACAACGACCCGAACGCCGACTATCCGGCCGCCTGCCTCGGCCTGGGCGCGACCATCGTCACCAACAAGCGCCGCATCGCGGCCGACGACTTCTTCACCGGCATGTTCTCCACCGCGCTGGAGGAGGGCGAGATTATCACCAAGGTGATGTTCCCGATCGCCAAGAAGTGCGCCTACGAGAAGTTCAAGCACCCGGCCTCGGGCTTCGCGCTGGTCGGCGTGTTCGTCTCGAAGCGCGGGCCTGACATCCGCGTGGCGGTGACCGGCGCCGGCTCCAACGGCGTGTTCCGCGTGAAGTCGTTCGAGGAGGCGCTGAAGAAGCGCTTCGCGGCGAAGTCGCTGGAAGGGATGTCGATCCCGGCCACCGGCATGAACACCGACATCCACGCCACGGCCGAGTACCGCGCGCATCTGGTCGGCGTGCTGGCGCGCCGCGCGCTCGCCAAGGCGACGGCGTAATTCCAAGGAAGTGACGAAGCCGCCCGCGCGGTTTTGCGGGCGGCTTTTTCTATTGGCTGGTGGCGATGCCGGTGCCGGCCGTGGCCGGTATTTTTCTACTGCAGGTCGGCGTGCGGGCGCGGCGGAAGAGAGACGACGCGGCAACCGTTTGTCGCGCTGTTGATCGAGATCAAGATGGCCTGACGGTGCGCTCGCTTAGCTCGCCGCATGTGCCTTGCCTGCACCCCCGGTTTCCGGAGCGCTTTTCAGTCATTGGCCTGGCCGTCGCGCCGCCAGTTTCTGCAAGGCGCCGCCGCGGTCTCCGCAGCGGCCCCCTTCATCGCCGAAGCGGTCGAGCCGGCGCGGGCCGACGGCGGCGTGAACGACAGCATCGCGAACGGCTTGCGCGGCGAGCAAGCCGCGGCGTCGCCTTCTCCGATATCGATCTTCACGGCCAGGAAAATCATCACCATGGAGCGCGCGTCGCCGACCGCCACGGCCGTTGCCGTTGCCGGCAAGCGCATCCTTGCGGTCGGCTCGCTGGATGAGGTCAAGGCGGCGGTCGGCTCTCGTCCGTATTCGTTGATCGGCACGTTCGGCGACAAGATCGTCCTGCCGGGGTTGATCGACCAGCATCTGCATCCGATCCTCGGCGCCTTGACGCTCGCGGTCGAGGTCATCGCCATCGAAGACTGGATGCTGCCGGGCACGGTCCACAAGGCCGCGACCAGTCCGCAGGACTATTGGGCGCGCCTGCGAGCGGCGGAAGCGCGGCTGCAGGGCCCGGACGCGTGGCTGCTCACCTGGGGCTACCACGCGCTGTGGCACGGCAAGATCGATCGCGCCGCGCTCGATGCGCTCAGCGCCACGCGGCCCATCGCCGTGTGGCACCGCTCCTGCCACGAGTTCTATCTCAACACCGCCGGTTTGCGCGCGCTCGGCATTACCGAGGACATGACGAAGAACAAGGGCCAGTTCAGCGAGCAGGCGGACTGGCAGCAGGGGCATTTCTGGGAAGGCGGCCTCAACCTGATGATCGCGCCGATGCTGAAGGTGCTGGCAACGCCCGAGCGTCTCGCCTTCGGGCTGAAGCAGATGGTCGCCTATCTGCACGGCAACGGCGTCACCGCCTACATGGAGCCCGGCGCGCTCTACACACCGCAGATCTGGGCGCTCTACGAGCAGATTCTCGGCGCGGCGGAGACGCCGATGTACAGCACCTTCACCGCCGACGGGCGCGGCATCGTGGACCGCGTCGGTCTCGAGCGCGCCCTCGATGCGACCGAGGCGCAGATCGCGGTGGCGCCCGAGGGGCCGGACAAGAAGGTGATGTTCTTTCCGCGGCAGATCAAACTGTTCGCCGACGGCGCGATCATCTCTCAGCTCATGCAGATGAAGGACGGCTATCTCGACGGGCACAAGGGCGAATGGATCATTCCGCCGGACGAATTGGAGAGGCGCGCACGGCTCTACTGGAACGCGGGCTATCAGATCCACACGCACGTGAACGGCGATCTCGGGCTCGACGTTCTCCTCGGCATCCTCGAAAAGCTCAACGGCGAGCGGCCGCGCACCGACCATCGCTGCGTGGTCGTGCACTTCGCGAATTCGACGGAAGAGCAGGTCGCCCGCATCGCGCGGCTCGGCGCCATCGTCAGCGCCAATCCCTATTACACGACCGGCTTTGCCGACATGTACAGCGCCTTCGGCCTTGGACCCGCGCGCGCCGACCGGATGGTGCGGGCGAAATCGGTTCTCGACCGCGGCATATCGCTGTCCTATCACTCGGACCTGCCGATGGCGCCCAGCGATCCGCTTTTTCTCGCCTGGTGCGGCGTCAACCGGACGACGCCCTCCGGGCGGGTCGCGGCGCCCGAGCAGCGCATCTCCGTCGAGCAGGCTTTGCGCGCCATCACCATCGACGCCGCGTACTCCTGGCGCAAGGAAGATCAGATCGGCAGCATCGCGCCCGGCAAGATCGCCAATTTCACCGTGCTCGCCGAGGATCCTTACGCGGTGCCGCCGTCCGCGTTGAAGGACATCCCGGTCTGGGGGACCGTGTTCGAGGGACGGGTTTTTCCGGTCCCGCCCGGCAGCCGGCGCGGGCGGCGCTGAGGCTGAGGCGCCGCGTTGCCCGTCGCTACCGGTCCAGCTCCGCCAGCAGGTCGTGCAGGTCGAGCGGGCGCGTGAACATCTGCAACGAGCCGTCCGGCTGCTGCGGCCACTGGTCCTTCGGCCGGTCCCAGTAGAGCTCGACGCCGTTGTCGTCCGGATCGCGCAGATAGAGCGCCTCGGAGACGCCGTGGTCGCTCGCGCCTTCCAGCGGGATCTTGGCCGTGATCAGCCGGCGCAGCGCGTCGGCCAGGAGCTTGCGGGTCGGGTAGAGGATCGCGGTGTGGTAGAGCCCGGTGGTGCCGGGCGCGGGCGGCGAGCCGCCGCGGCTCTCCCAGGTGTTCAGGCCGAGATGATGGTGGTAGCCGCCGGCCGAGATGAAGGCCGCGCCCGGCCGCTGGAAAGTCACTTCGAAACCGAGCACGCCGCAGTAGAAGCCGAGCGCCCGCTTGAGGTCCGCCACCTTCAGGTGGACATGGCCGATCTTCACCCCCGGGTCGATGGTGGGCAGGCGAGGGGCCTCCTGAATCGTTTCCTGGGTCGTGTCGGTGCTGGACATGGGTGCTATCCCTGGCTGGCCGGACGCGGCTTTGCTACCCACATGTAAGCCGCCCCCGGGATCGGATAAAGTGTCATCGAGGTGACCTAGGAATGTCTTTAACACCGCTGCCCGCAAGCATCGACGCCACGCTCGACCTGCTGGCCAAGGCCGACTACATCGCCGACCGCTCGCTCGGCACGGTGCTCTATCTCGCGCTGAAAATGGGCAAGCCGCTGTTCCTGGAGGGCGAAGCCGGCACCGGCAAGACCGAGATCGCCAAGGTGCTGGCGAAGACTCTGGATCGCAATCTGATCCGGCTGCAATGCTACGAGGGGCTCGACGTCGCCGCCGCCGTCTACGAATGGAACTACGGCGCGCAGATGATCGCCATTCGCCTCGCCGAGGCGGAAGGCGAGGGCGACCGCGCCCGCATCGAGCACGACGTGTTCTCCGAGCGCTTCCTGATCAAGCGGCCGCTGCTGCAGGCGCTGATGCCCGATCCGAAAGGGCCGCCGGTGCTGCTGATCGACGAGATCGACCGCACCGACGAGGCCTTCGAGGCCTTCCTGCTCGAAGTGCTCGCCGATTTCCAGGTGACGGTGCCCGAGCTCGGCACCGTGAAGGCGCCGTATCCGCCGATCGTCGTCGTCACCTCCAACCGCACGCGCGAGGTGCACGACGCGCTCAAACGCCGCTGTCTCTACCATTGGGTCGGCTACCCGGACGCCGCGCGCGAACTGAAGATCCTGCGCGCCAAGGTGCCGGGCATCGGCAAGAAGCTGTCCGAGCAGGTGGTCGCCTTCGTGCAGGCGCTGCGCAAGGAAGACATGTTCAAGGTGCCGGGCGTCGCCGAGACGCTCGACTGGGCCGCCGCGCTCGCCGAGCTCGACGTGGTCGCGCTCGACCCCTCGACCGTGTCGGACACGCTCGGCGTGCTGCTCAAGTATCAGGACGACATCGCCAGGCTCGACGGCAGCAAGGTCAAGGCGCTGCTCGACGAGATGAAGGCGGAGATGCGGGCGGCGGAGTGATTCCTTCTTTCACCTCTCCCCGCTTGCGGGGAGAGGTCGACGTCCGAGCGGGAGCGAGGACGTCGGGTGAGGGGGCTTCTGATTTGGACTGATGAGATGACCGATCGACCGGCAGCCCCTCACCCCAACCCTCGCCCCGCAAGCGGGGAGAGGGAGCCCGCCGGCCGCCTTGCCGAAAACATCCTCTACTTCGCGCGCGCGCTGCGCGCGGCCGGCATGCCGGTCGGTCCCGGCGCCGTGCTCGACGCGCTGGCCGCGCTCGAAGTCGCGCGCGTCGGCGACCGCGCCGACTTCTACTGGACGCTGCACGCCGTCTTCGTGAAGCGGCACGAGCATTCGGTGCTGTTCGACCAGGCCTTCCGCATCTTCTTCCGCCGCCGCGGCCTCCTCGACAAGATGATCGCCTCGCTGCTGCCGGAGACGCTGCCGACCGCGCCGAAGCCGCCGGAGGCGGGCGCCCAGCGCATCCAGGACGCGCTGTTCGCCGGCGGACAGGAGCGCACCGAGGAGCGCGAGGTCGAAATCGACGCGCGGCTTACGGTGTCCGACCGCGAGGTGCTGAGCAAAAAGGACTTTGCGCAAATGACCGCGGCCGAGGTCGCGCTGGCCAAGGACGCCATCGCGCGGCTGGTGCTGCCGTTCGAGCGCGTGCGCACGCGCAGGCTCTCGCCGCACCGGCTCGGCCACATGATCGACGTCCGCCGCACCCTGCGCGCCTCGATGAAGGCGGGCGGCGCGGTGATCGACCTGAAATATCTCGGGCCGCGCCGCAAGGAGCCGCCGATCGTGGCGCTGCTCGACATCTCCGGCTCGATGAGCCAGTACACCCGCCTGTTCCTGCATTTCCTGCACGCGCTCAGCGAGCGCGAGAAGCGCGTGTCGACCTTCCTGTTCGGCACGCGGCTGACCAATGTCACGCGCATGCTGCGCCAGCGCGACCCGGACGAGGCGCTCGCCGCCTGCGGCGCCAACGTCGCCGACTGGGCCGGCGGCACGCGCATCGCCACCTCGCTGCACAATTTCAACAAGCACTGGGCGCGCCGCGTGCTGGGGCAGGGCGCCGTCGTGCTGCTGATCACCGACGGGCTTGAGCGCGACGCCGACGACACGCTATCCTTCGAAATGGACCGGCTGCACCGCTCGTGCCGCCGGCTGGTCTGGCTCAACCCCCTGCTGCGCTTCGAGGGATTCGAGGCGCGCGCGAAGGGGGTGCGGACCATGCTGCCGCATGTTGATGAACTGCGGCCGATCCACAATCTGGAGTCTATGACCGCACTCGTCGGCGCGCTCTCGGGCGCGCCGGTGAAGGGCTACGATCCGAAGCAGATGTTGAGGCAGGTGGCGTAGTTTTCTTTCACCTCTCCCCGCTTGCGGGGAGAGGTCGACCCGCCGGAGCGTCAGCGAAGGCGGGTCGGGTGAGGGGGCCTTTCGATAGGCTCAGGCTTTTTGAAATGGGCCCCCACCCCCGCCCCCCGCCCCCCCGCGGGGGGGGGGGGGGGCCGGGGGGGGGGGGGGGTGGGGGGGGGGGGGGGGGGGAGGGAGGGCGGCC
>JBKBRE010000017.1:83101-89380 GCA_046292265.1 Pseudolabrys sp.
CCGGCCCCGCGCCCCGCCCCCGGCCCCCCCCCCCCCCCCCCCCCCTTTCGATAGGCTCAGGCTTTTTGAAATGCCCCCTCACCCCGACCCTCTCCCCGCAGGCGGGGAGAGGGAGCAACAGGAGGCTCATGATGTTCGCGCGCGATGAAGAGATCCTCAAGGCCGCCGAGGAATGGCGCAAGGCGGGGCGCGGCGTGGCGCTCGCCACCGTGGTCGAGACCTGGGGCTCGGCGCCGCGGCCGGTCGGCTCCAGTCTGGTGATCGACGAGGAGGGCAACTTCCTCGGTTCGGTCTCCGGCGGCTGCGTCGAGGGCGCGGTGGTGACCGAGGCCGTCGACGTGATCGACAGCGGCAAGCCGAAGATGCTGGAGTTCGGCGTCGCCGACGAGACGGCCTGGAACGTCGGCCTGTCCTGCGGCGGCACCATCCGCGTCTATGTGGAGAAGGTGACGTAATGAAACTCGACATTCTCCACACGGTGAACGAGGAACGCGCCGCGCGGCGCGCGGTGGTCGTCGTCACCGACGTCGATTCCGGCGCGCAGCGCCTGGTGAAGGCCGCCGACGCCGCCCGGGACCCGCTTGCCGAGGTCATCGAAAAGCGCCTGCGCATGGCCAAAAGCGGCATGGAGGAAACCGCACAGGGCCGCGTCTTCCTCACCGTGCACGTGCCGTCGCCGCGGCTGGTCATCACCGGCGCGGTGCATATCAGCCAGGCGCTGGCGCCGATCGGCGCGCTGCTCGGCTACGACGTCACCATCGTCGATCCGCGCACCGCCTTCGCTTCGCAGGAACGCTTCCCCTACGTGAAGGTGATCGCGGAATGGCCGGACGTGGCGCTGCCGCCGCTCAACGTCGACCACTACACCGCCTTCGTCGCGCTCACGCACGACCCGAAGATCGACGATCCCGCGCTCATCCACGCGCTCAGGCGCGACTGCTTCTATATCGGCGCGCTCGGCTCGCGGAAGACGCACGCCAAGCGCGTCGCACGGCTGAAGGATGCCGGCCTGACCGACGCCGACATCGCGCGCATCCACGCGCCCATCGGCCTGCCGATCGGCGCGGTGTCGCCGGCCGAGATCGCGGTCGCCATCATGGGCGAGATCACGCAGGCGCTGCGCAGCAAAGGCGGCGCGGCGAAGTCGGAGGCGGCATGAAGTTCGGCGCCGTCCCGGTCGGCGAGGCGCGCGGCGCGACCGCCGTGCATTCGATCCGCAGCGGCGATCTCGTGCTCAAGAAGGGCACGCTGATCGGCGAGGCCGAGATCGCGGCGCTCACCGCCGCCGGCGTCAGGGAGATCGTGGTGGCGCGGCTCGAGCCCGGCGACGTGTCGGAGGATGAGGCCGCCGCCGGCATTGCCGCCGCGCTCAGGGGCGACGGCGTGCGGCTCGATCGCGCCTTCACCGGCCGCTGCAACCTGTTTGCGGAAGCGGCCGGCGTCCTCATCATCGACAAGGACGCCATCGACAAGCTCAACCGCATCGACGAGGCGGTGACGGTCGCGACGCTGCCGGCCTTCAAGCCGGTGGTGGAAGGCGAGATGATCGCCACCGTGAAGATCATCCCCTTTGCCGTGGCCGGCGCCGCGCGCGACCAGGCGGTGGCGGAGGCGAAGGCCGCCCGGCCGGTCATCCGCGTGGCGCCCTACAAGGTGCGCAAGGTCGGCATCGTCTCGACGCTGCTGCCGGGCCTCGCGCCCAAGGTCATCGACAAGACGCTCAAGATCACCGCCCAGCGCATCGCGCCGGCCGGCGCCACCATCATCGCCGAGAAGCGCGTGCCGCACGAACAGGCGCCGCTCGCCAGGGCTATCGACGAACTGCTCGATCTCGGCGCCGAGCTGGTGATTGTGTTCGGCGCTTCGGCCATCGCCGACCGCCGCGACGTGATCCCGGCCGCGCTCGAGGCGGTCGGCGGCGAGATCGAGCATTTCGGCATGCCGGTTGATCCCGGCAACCTGATGCTGATCGGCCATGCGCGCGGCCAGGCCGTGCTTGGCGCGCCGGGCTGCGCGCGCTCGCCGAAGGAGAACGGCTTCGACTGGGTGCTGATGCGCCTGCTCGCAGGCCTCCCCGTGTCGCGCGCGGATGTCACCGGCATGGGCGTCGGCGGGCTCTTGATGGAGATCGTCACGCGCCCGCAGCCGCGCGAGGAGAAGCTTCCCGAGAAGGGCCGCCACGTCGGCGCGGTCGTGCTGGCCGCCGGCCGCTCCACCCGCATGGGCGCGGTCAACAAGCTGATCGCCGAGATCGGCGGCAAGCCGCTGGTGCGCATCGCGGCCGAGCAGGCGCTCGCATCGCGCGCGTCGCCGGTCATTGTCGTCACCGGCCACCAGCGCGAGAAAGTGGAGGCCGCGCTCGCGGGCCTGCCGGTCACGCTCGTCCACAATCCCGATTACGCCGAGGGCCTCGGCACCTCGCTGAAGGCCGGCATAGCCGCCGTGCCGAAGGAGGCCGACGCGGCCATCGTCTGCCTCGGCGACATGCCGCAGGTGGACGCGTCGCTGATCGACAAGCTGATCGCGGCCTTCGATCCCGAGCGCGGCGCGCTGGTCGTGGTCCCGAGCATTGGCGGCCTGCGCGGCAATCCGGTGCTGTGGTCGCGGCGGTTTTTCCCCGCGCTGATGGCGATCTCTGGCGACATCGGCGCCCGCAATTTGATCGCAAGCTACGCGGAAGCGGTCGTGGAAGTGCCGGTCAGCGGCGCGGCGGCGCTCACCGACGTCGATACCCCCGAGTCGCTCTCCGCCGTCAAGGCGGAAATCGAGCGCGCCTGAGACTCGAATCGTTGATCGCGGCCGCGACTCACCCCTATCTCGGAGCGACGCTAGGGGAAGGGAAGCCGTGACGGACATCTACACGCCGGTCATGCGTGCGCTGGTCGCCGCCGCTCTGCTGCTGGCCAGCGTTACCGTGCTTCTGGTCACCGTCAACACCACGCGCGCCGCCGGCGCGCTCGCCATCGGCGCCTGCGGGGCGTTCGGCGAAGCCTATGACTTCGCCAGCATCGACGCGGCGCGCCGCAGCGCGCTCGACAAGTGCCAGGGCAACACCTGCCGCGTCGTCGCGACCGTCAAGCGCGGCTGTGCGGCATACGCGGTCGATTTCGCCAATCCCTGCGGCGCGCAGGGGTGGGGCAAGGGCCCGCGTCTCGGCCGCAGCCAGAACGAGGCGCTGAAATCCTGCTACAGCGGCGGCGGCAAGGAATGCGTCATCCGCACCTTCTTCTGCGACGCCAAGGGCTGAGCAGGGCATGCCCGCATACGTGATCTTCGACGTCGATATCCGCGATCTTGCGCGCTACCAGGAATTCATGGCCGGCGTGAAGCCGGCGCTGGAGAAGGCGGGCGCGAAATATCTTGCGCGCGGCGGCGCCCACAAGGTCCACGAGGGCGACTGGCAGCCGCGCCGCATCGTGCTCATCGAATTCCCGAACGTCGCCGCCTGGGAAGAATTCTACAACGGCCCGGCCTACCAGGGCTTGAAGAGCGTGCGCGACGCCTGCAGCTCGGCGCGGCTCGTGAGCGTCGAAGGCTTGTGACGAATTAAAGCGCGGCATGGCCGGGACAAGCCGCCGGTGAGCCTGCCGGTCGGCGCGGGCCAGCCGCAGCAGGGCGCCGCCGTCCAGACCTTGCGGAGCCGCCATCCCAGGCACGGCCGACAAAGCGCCGCCCGCCGCCGGGCTTGCGGCCGCTTCCGGCGATGTCAGGGATTTTCCGTGCCGCTGACGCCCCCTTGCGCGCCGTCGGCTTTCGCGCTAATTACTGACTGACCAGTCAGTCAGTAACGGACCGCCATGCGAGGACAGCGTCCGCCCCCAGCCAGCCGGAAAGCCCGCCGCCTGCGCGGGGGCAGGGCCGTCGCGCGCACCGTCAAGACGGCGGGGCCCGGCGCGCGGGAGGCGCGCAGCGCCGAGCGCCGCGAAGCGATCCTGGCCGCCGCGCTCGACGAATTCGCCGCCCGCGGCTTCGAGGCCGCGCGCCTCGACGACGTCGCGCGCCGCGCCGGCGTCGCCAAGGGCACGATCTATCTCTACTTCCGCGACAAGGAGGCGCTGTTCCAGGAACTGGTGCGCGCCATGATCACGCCGCTCGTCGGCACCATCGAGGCGATGGGCGCGGCCGACATGCCGCTGCGCGACCTCGCCGGCCACATCGCCGACCTGTTCGTGCGCGAGGTCTACGAGACGCGCCGCAAGGACGTCATCCGGCTGGTCATCAGCGAGGCGCACCGTTTCCCCAAGCTCGCCGAATTCTACTACCGCGAGGTGGTCGCCCGCATCATCGCGGCCATGCGCGCGCTGCTTAAGCGCGCCGCCGCCCGCGGCGAAGCGCCGGCCGGGCTGGTTGATTTCCCGCAAATCATCGCCGCGCCGGGCCTGCTAGCGATCATCTGGAACGGCCTGTTCGACCGGTTCGACCCGATCGACGCGCGCGCCATGATGAAGACCCATATCGCCCTGCTGTTCGCGCCGAGGAGGACGCCATGAGAGGGCACGCTCGCCTCGCGCTGCTGCTTGTCGCGTGCCTGGCGCTGGCCGGCTGCGAGGGCGCCAACGACCGCATGCTGCAAGGCTGGGTCGAGGCCGATCTCGTCTTCGTCAGCCCGGACGAGCAGGGCCGCGTCGAGATATTGAAAGTGAGCGAAGGCGACACGGTGCAAAAGGGCGACCTGCTGTTCGCGGTCGACGACGATTTGCAGAAGGCCGACGTCGAGATACGGCGAACCGCCGTCGCCAACGCGCAGCAGGCCTTCGACCGCGCCAAGGAGCTGCTCAGG
This sequence comes from Pseudolabrys sp., assembly GCA_046292265.1. Taxonomy (GTDB): domain Bacteria; phylum Pseudomonadota; class Alphaproteobacteria; order Rhizobiales; family Xanthobacteraceae; genus Pseudolabrys. The sequence goes on from JBKBRE010000017.1 coordinate 87,882, forward strand.
AGCGCAGCCGGCACGCAGAAGAACTATGACGATACGGAAGCGGCCTTGCGCCAGGCCAAGGCCAATCTCGACTGGGCGCAGACGCGGCTGGCGCGGCGGCGCGCCGCGAGCCCGGCCGACGGCGTCATCCAGCAGATCTATTACCGGCCGGGCGAGACGGTGCCGCCCGGGCGGCCGGTCGTGTCGCTGCTGCCGCCGGGCAATCTGAAGATCCGCTTCTTCGCGCCGGAGACGGTGCTGCCGCAGATCGCCTTCGGCGAGACGGTCGGCGTCACCTGCGACGGCTGCGCGAGCGGGCTCACCGCCAAGGTCACCTTCATCGCGCGCAGCGCCGAATACACGCCGCCGGTCATCTACAGCCTGGAGGAGCGCTCCAAGCTCGTGTTCCTGATCGAGGCTCGCCCCGAGCAGCCGGACAGGTTCCGCGTCGGCCAGCCGGTGAGCGTCACGCTGCCGGCGCAGGCTCCGCCGAAAGAGGCGGCGCGATGACCGCGACCGACATCGTCATCGATGTCCACGGCCTGACCAAGAAGTTCGACGGCCGCGCGGTGGTGCGCAATCTCTCCATGCAGGTGAAGCGCGGCACCATCTACGGCTTTCTCGGGCCGAACGGCTCCGGCAAGACCACCACCATCCGCATGCTGTGCGGCCTGCTCACGCCGGATGCCGGCACCGGCACCTGCCTCGGCTACGACATCCGCACGCAGACCAACCAGATCAAGCGCCAGGTCGGCTACATGACGCAGCGCTTCAGCCTCTACCAGGACCTGTCCGTGCGCGAGAACCTCGAGTTCATCGCGCGCGTCTACGGCCTGGCGCGGCCGCGGCAGGCCGCGCGCGAGGCGATCGCGCGGCTCGGGCTTTCCGGCCGCGAGGGGCAGACTGCGGGCGAGTTGTCGGGCGGCTGGAAGCAACGGCTGGCGCTCGGGGCCTGCACGCTGCCCGGCCCGCAGCTCCTTCTGCTCGACGAGCCGACCGCCGGCGTCGATCCGAAGGCGCGGCGCGAATTCTGGAACGAGATCCACACGCTCGCCGCCGGCGGGCTCACCGTGCTTGTCTCGACCCATTACATGGACGAGGCCGAGCGCTGTCACGAGATCGCCTACATCGCCTATGGCGAACTGCTGGCGCGCGGCACGGTGGACGAGGTGATCGAGGCCTCGCACCTGACGACCTATGTGGTGGGCGCCACCGACGGCGGCCAGATCGCCGCGCTGGCGAACGAGCTCGCCGGCACGCCCGGCGTCGACATGGTGGCGCCCTTCGGCACCAGCCTGCACGTGGCGGGCAGGGACGCCGAGGCGCTGGAGACGGCGATCCGGCCCTATCGTCAGCGCACCGATCTCGACTGGCGCGCGGCGCCGCCTTCGCTCGAGGACGTGTTCATCGACCTCATGGGCAAAGCGCGGGACAATTTCCAATGATCCCCCGCGACCGCACGCGCTTCTCTTTATCCCTCCCCCGCATGCGGGGGAGGGTGGCCGCGAGCAAAGCGAGCG
>JBKBRE010000018.1:0-57427 GCA_046292265.1 Pseudolabrys sp.
TAATGGGCTGGGTCTCTCGCGCGCCCGCGCGATCGGGGTGGGGTCACCTTGCCGATGCGGTAAGCGCCCCCACCCGGCGCGCTTGCGCGCACCACCCTCCCCCGCAAGCGGGGGAGGGATTAATGCGTTCGCGGCCATGACCCAGATCAAACTCCGGCCCCCTGCCAAAGTGGGACATCCCGCGCCTTGTCCGCCGGATGACCGCTGTCGCATAATGGCAACAATTAGGCAGCGATGGGAACGCCCGCGGGCCGGCCGCAGGGCGCTGGAGGAAGCGATGTCCGACGAGAAGATCTACGACGTCCCGGCCGATTGGCAGAAACGCGCCCTGATCGACGACGCCAAGTACCAGGAGATGTACGCGCGCTCGATCAAGGACCCGAACGGCTTCTGGGCCGAGCAGGCCAAGCGCGTCGACTGGATCAAGCCCTTCACCAAGGTGAAGAACACCTCCTACGACCCGCACAACGTCTCGATCAAATGGTTCGAGGACGGCACGATCAACGCCTGCTACAACTGCGTCGACCGGCACCTAGCCAAGCGCGGCGACCAGACCGCCATCCTGTGGGAAGGCGACGATCCCAAGGACGACAAGAAGCTCACCTACAAGCAGCTGCACGCCGAGGTCAGCCGCTTCGCCAACGTGCTGAAGGCGCGCGGCGTCAAGAAGGGCGACCGCGTCACCATCTACATGCCGATGATCCCCGAGGCGGCGGTCTCCATCCTCGCCTGCGCGCGCATCGGCGCGGTGCATTCGGTGATCTTCGGCGGCTTTTCGCCGGACTCGATCGCCGGCCGCGTCGAGGATTGCAAGTCGAACGTCATCGTCACCGCCGACGAAGGCGTCCGCGGCGGCCGCAAGATCCCGCTCAAGGCCAATGTCGACGAGGCCTGCAAGAAGGTTTCCGGCGTCACCTCGGTCATCGTGGTCAAGCGCACCAATGCGGCGGTCAACATGGAGAACGGCCGCGACGTCTATTACGACGACATCGCCAAGACCGTCTCCGCCGACTGTCCCTGCGAGGAGATGAAGGCGGAGGATCCGCTGTTCATCCTCTACACCTCCGGCTCCACCGGCAAACCGAAGGGCGTGCTGCACACCACCGGCGGCTACCTGGTCTACACCTCGATCACGCACCAGTACGTGTTCGACTATCACGACGGCGACATCTACTGGTGCACGGCGGACGTCGGCTGGGTCACCGGCCACAGCTACATCGTCTACGGGCCGCTCTCGAACGGCGCGATCTCGCTGATGTTCGAAGGCGTGCCGAACTACCCGACCACGTCGCGCTTCTGGGAGGTCTGCGACAAGCACAAGGTCAACATCATCTACACCGCGCCGACCGCCATCCGCGCGCTCATGCAGGGCGGCGACGGACCGGTGAAGAAGACCTCGCGCAAATCGCTGCGCCTGCTTGGCTCGGTCGGCGAGCCGATCAATCCGGAAGCCTGGGAGTGGTACTACCACGTCGTCGGCGAGGGCCGCTCACCGATCGTCGATACCTGGTGGCAGACCGAGACCGGCGGCATTCTGATTACGCCGCTGCCGGGTGCCACCCGGCTCAAGCCGGGCTCGGCGACGCGGCCGTTCTTCGGCGTCATCCCGCAACTGGTCGACGCCGAAGGCAAGGAGCTCACCGGCGCCGCCAGCGGCAACCTCTGCATTGCCGACTCCTGGCCGGGCCAGATGCGCACGGTCTACGGCGACCACCAGCGCTTCATCGACACCTACTTCAAGACCTACCCGGGCAAGTACTTCACCGGCGACGGCTGCCGCCGCGACGCCGACGGCTACTACTGGATCACCGGCCGCGTCGACGACGTCATCAACGTCGCCGGCCACCGCCTCGGCACCGCCGAGGTGGAGAGCGCGCTGGTGGCGCACGCCAAGGTGTCGGAAGCGGCCGTCGTCGGCTATCCGCACGACATCAAGGGCCAGGGCATCTACGCCTATGTCACCCTGATGGCCGGCGAGCAGCCGACCGAAGAGCTGCGCAAGGAGCTGGTCGCCTGGGTGCGCAAGGAGATCGGCCCGATCGCCTCGCCCGACCTGATCCAGTTCTCGCCCGGCCTGCCAAAGACGCGCTCGGGCAAGATCATGCGCCGAATCCTGCGCAAGATCGCCGAGGACGATTTCAGCAATCTCGGTGATACGACCACGCTGGCCGATCCGGCCGTGGTCGACGACCTAGTCAACAACCGCCAGAACAAGAAGGTGGCGAAAGCGGGGGCGTAGCCACCCTTTCCCTCTCCCCGCACGCGGGGAGAGGTGAAGAAGCGCAACTTCTCAACAAATCACGCCTCCGCGGCTTCTTCCGCGTGGGCACCGCCATGCGTCAGCGCGTGGATGCGGCGGGTGCGCGCGACTTCGGCGCGCGCGCTTTCGGTGTGCGTGAACATCTCGAGCGTCTCGGTCTCGCCGTCCTCGACCGGCATCAACGCCGCATCCATGTAGAGGTGACGCTGCGGATCGCGGTTGACGGCGCGGCGGATACGGTCGAGCTCGAGCCACCAGCGCGCCATGCGCCCCACCTTGACCGCAACCTCCCACGCCGCCTTCGGATAGAACGTCCACGCCGGCTCGATCGGCAGGCCGTAGCGGCGGTCGAGCCGATACTTGCGCCGCCAGATGCCTCCCTGCAGCGGATGCAGGTTCTCCAGCGCCACCGCCTTGGAGAACATGAACAGCAGCCCCTGCAGATGCGAGATGCCGAGATCGAAGGCGGCCGCGCGCCGCATGATCGTCTCCATGTGCTCGGGCGTGTAGTAGATGTCCCAGGCGGCGCGGTAGATGCCCTCCCACTCCTCCTTCGACATCTTCGCGTGCGCGGTCACCACCTGCTCGAGGTCGTACTTGTTCATGTCGGGATCCATCCAGATCCCCTTCTCGGTCAGGGTCTTGTGGTCCTCCGAGCCCGGCAGCGGCGTCAGGCAGAAGAACTCGAGGATGTCGAGCGGCAGTTCCTTCTTGATGATCTCGATGTCCTCGCGGATCGATTCCGGGGTGTCGGCCGGGAAGCCGAGGATATAGCCGGCATAGGTGATCACCTTCGCCTTCTTCCAGGCGAGGATCATGCGGCGATATTCGGTGATCTTGTTCTGCCGCTTCTTCGCTGCCATCAGGTTCGCCGGGTTGATGTTCTCCAGCCCGATGAAGACCTTCTTCACGCCGGCGCGCGCCGCCTTCTCGATGAAGTTCGGGATCTTGTGGCAGAGCGTGTCGACCTGGATGATCATCTTGATGTTCAGCCCCTCGCCTTCGCGGAGCTGAATGATGCGGTCGAAGATCGGCTCCCAGTCCTTGTTGCGGGCGAAGTTGTCGTCGGTGACGAAGAACCAGTGGAAGCCCTGCGCGAGGTGCTGGCGGATCAGGTGCTCGATGTCGTCGGGCGAGCGGCGGCGCGACTTGCGGCCCTGCACATTGATGATGGTGCAGAACGAGCACTGGTAGGGACAGCCGCGGCCGGCGTCGAACGAGGCGTAGTGGTTGGCGGTGCGCTTGAGGTTCTGCGACGGCAGGATCGGCGTCGCGGCGCCCTCGAGGCCGGGCAGCTCCGCCATGTAATTGTAGATCGGCTGCAAGGCGCCGGTCGCGGCGTCGCGCAGCACGGTGTCGAAGCGGCCCTCTTCCGCCTCGCCGGCGAACAGGCTGCAGCCCATGTCGAGCGCGGCCTGCAGGTCGGCTTGCATATCCTTTAGCATGGCGAGGCAGCCGGAGACGTGGAAACCGCCGACCACCACCGGAATGCCGGCGGCGCGCAAGGGGCGCGCGATGTCGAGCGCGCGCGGAAACTGGTTTGACTGCACGCCGACCAGGCCGACCATACCGAAGCCGCCGTGCCGCTCGATCAACGCAACAATGTCCTTGATGCGCACCCGCGTGTTGGTCTCGTCCATCGCGGTGATGTCGAGCGCGACATCCGTCCCGAGCGCGCGGCGCTCGCCGGCGTCACGCGCCAGCGCGTAGACCGAGGCGAGCGAGTTGGAGGGAATCGACGAGCGCGCCCACTGGATCACATAGCCGTCGGCGTCGTAGTGCGACGGCTTGATCAGCACGAGCTGGAAGCGGCGCTGTTCCCGTCCGAGCGGCGCGAGCATGGCAAGTTCCCCACAAACTTCCTTCCCGCAGCCAGTGTAGCGGACTTGGCGAACTTTCCTATGGTAAATGGTTATGGAACTTCGCCGCGAAATGTCGCGTCGCAGCCGTTAACACGGGCCCGTATTTCAGGGTGCATTTACGTTACTTTTCGCTTTCGCGAGACGCGATGCTCAGCCGCATTATCATTGCATGTTGTTAGTGCTGGCGGGGCTCATCCGTGGCTTTGGTATTGAGAAGGACGGCGCTGTTCGTCGTCATCGTTCTGATGTGGGCGCTGGTCGCCGCGGCGATGGCGCAAGCCGCGCCGCGCGACGTCGTCAGCTTCTCGGGCTACGCGCCCGGCACCATCGTGGTGAAGACGGGCGAGCGAAAGCTCTACTTCGTGCTCGATCAACATCGCGCGTTGCGCTTTCCGGTCGGCGTCGGCAAGGCCGGCAAGCGGTGGACCGGCATCGCGCGGGTCGACGGCAAGTACATCCGGCCGGCCTGGCAGGCGCCGGCGGATCTTGGCGGCGGGCCCGTCATCCCCGGCGGCGCGCCGAACAATCCGATGGGCGAGGCCGCGCTCACGCTGCGCAACGGCGAGTACGCCATCCACGGCACTAACCGTCCGCAATCGATCGGCGGCTTCGTGTCGAACGGCTGCATCCGCATGCACAATCGCGACATCCGCGCGCTCTATCAGCTCGTGCAGGTCGGCACGCCGGTGATCGTGCAGCAATGACGGCCGTCCGCCGTCTCCTTGCATTCCTGCTGACCCTCGCCGCGCTTGCAGGCGCCGCGCCGGCGCTCGCGCGCGACATCGTCTCCTTCGGCGGCAGCTATCCCGCGCGCTCGATCGTCATCGTCACGCACCAGCGCCAGCTCTTCTACGTGCTCGGCAACGGCCAGGCGATCCGCTATCCGGTCGGCGTCGGCCGCGCCGGCATGGCCTGGAGCGGGCGCGCCTATATCGCGCAGAAATCGCTGCGGCCGGCCTGGGGCCCGCCCGCCGACATCGCGCTGCGTAACCCGAACATTCCGCTGGTGATCCCGGGCGGCAGCCCGCGCAATCCGATGGGCGCCGCCGCCATGGGATTGAGCCGCGGCAACTACGCCATCCACGGCACCAACGAGCCGGGCTCGATCGGCCGCTTCGTGTCGCACGGCTGCATCCGCATGCACAACGCCGACGTGCTCGATCTCTACGGCCGCACGCCGATCGGCACGCCGGTGTTCGTGCTGCCTTGAGGCGCTAGCCGCACCAGCCGTCGCGCCGGCCGCCGTCGTAGCGCCGCGCGAGTCCGCGCGCGATCAAGGCTTCGCCGACGTCGGCTGTGCGCTGCGTGGACACGTCGGCATCGACGCGCCCGCCGTACTTGTCCTGGCCGATCCGCCAGACGCCCACGCCGCCTTCCGACAGGATGCGCGACAGCGCCTCGCGCGCGGCCGCCGCCTTCGTGCGCTCGTCCTCGCATTGTCCCTTCATCTCCGGCGTGTCGATGCCGCGCAGGCGCACGCGGGTGGTGACGTCCATGCCCGGCCAGATGCGCACGCGCGCCTCGAAGGTGTCGCCGTCGAACACACGCAGCACCTCGGCCGGATGGCCGCTGCGCAGGTTGCCCGCGGCGGGCGCCGGCCGCGAGTCGGTCGCGGGCGGCGCGCCCGCCCGACCGGCGTCGGACGGCTCGATCAGGGTGCCGGCAGCCAGCCCGGCCGCAAAGCAGGCCAGCGCCAGCATCAGCAGGCTGCCGCGCGGCGGGGCGAAGGAGCGCAGGTTTAGGAACATGGTCCGCAACTACCACTGCGCCGGCGATTCGCGCAACAGCACGATAAAGTAGCAAATATGTATCAACACAACTTTCAATAAAATGGCTGGACAGGGCTAAACCTGTGCGGGACTGGTATTTTTCCGCGGCCTTTCGCGACCTCGACACAATTGCCCGGCAGACACCGCTTCATGGCGCGACCGCGCATTTCTCCCCAGCCGGAAGTTCCCGGCCTCGCCGCACGCCGAATCGCGGCTGACATCCTGGACGGCGTCCTGCGCCGCCGGATACCACTCGACGAGCAGCTGTCCGGCCGCGCCGCGCATCCCGGTCTGCCCGGCCTCGCCGATCGCGACCGCGCGTTGATGCGGCGGCTGGTCGGTACGGTGCTGCGGCGGCTCGGCACCTTGCGCCAGATCGTCGGCGGCTACCTCGACAAGGGCTTCCCAACCGACGCGCCGCGGGCCGAGACCGTGCTGCTCATCGGCGCGGCGCAGATCCTGTGGCTGGACGTGCCCGACCACGCGGCAGTGGACCTTTCGGTGCGCCTCGCGCAGGCCGACCGCCGCGCCGGCCGCTATGCCGGCCTGGTCAACGCCGTGCTGCGCCGCGTGGCGCAGAATCGCGACGCGCTGCCCGCGCCGGACGCCGCGCGCGACACGCCGGAGTGGCTGCTCGCGCGCTGGACGAGGACCTACGGCGCGGACATGGCGCGCGCCATCGCCGAGGCCAACGGCCACGAGCCGGCGCTCGATCTCACCGTCAAGCAGGATGCCGCGGTCTGGGCCGAGCGGCTGCGCGGCCGCGTGCTGCCGACCGGCACGGTGCGCACCCTGGCGCAGGGCGCGGTCTCGCTGCTGCCGGGCTTTTCCGAAGGCGCTTGGTGGGTGCAGGACGCCGCCGCCTCGATTCCCGCCCGGTTGCTCGGCGACGTGCGCGGCTTGCGCGTCGCCGATCTCTGCGCGGCGCCAGGCGGCAAGACCGCGCAGCTCAGCGCTGCCGGCGCGCTGGTCACGGCCGTCGATCGCTCGCCGGCGCGACTCACCCGGTTGAAGGAAAACCTGACGCGGCTGTCCTTGCAGGCCGAGACCGTCGCCGCCGATGCGCTCGACTGGGAGGGCGGCCCTTTCGACGCCGTGCTGCTCGACGCGCCCTGCTCGTCCACCGGCACGGTGCGCCGCCATCCCGACGTGCCCTGGCTCAAGAGCGAAGCGGACATCGCCGTGCTGGCGGGGCTGCAGCAGAAGCTGCTCGACCGCGCCGTCGCGCTCACCAGGCCCGGCGGCACGCTGGTCTATTGCGTCTGCTCTCTCGAGCCGGAGGAAGGCGAGCGGCAGGTAGCCGCTTTGCTCGCGCGCAATCCGTCGGTCGCCCGCGTGCCGCTCGGCGCCGCCGACGTGTTCGGCTACGGCGAGTGGCTCACCCCCGAAGGCGACCTGCGCACCCTGCCTCTGCACCTGCCCGATCCGGAGCCGCGCTGGGGCGGGCTGGACGGCTTTTTCGCCGCCCGGCTCACCCGCAACGCCGGCTAATCCACGGTCGGGATTGAGATATTGGCCCTGCCCCGCCCCTTCGCTATCGTTGCCCGCGCGCGCGCGAATCAGGCCGCGCCGCAGGGGACGAGCGCCTTCATGACGCGGGTTTCGGTGGCGGAGCGGGCCAGGCTCTCCGCGCTTGTCGGGCGCCGCGCCTTCCGCAGCATGCTGGGCCGCATGAACGCCCACGCGTTGCTGCGCTGGCGCTTCGCCTCCGGCAAGACCGACCGCCTGCTGATCGCGCCGCAGGACCTGCGCACCGCCGACGCCACCCGCGCCGCCGAGATCTACGCCGGCCGCTTCGCCTTCGCCGGCAAGGTGGTGATCTGCGACACTCGCTCGCCCTACGAGGTCACGCCGCCGTCGGACGAATGGGCGGTGATCCTGCTCAGCTTCTCCTGGCTGCGCCATCTGCGTGCCGCCGATTCCGCCATCACCCGCGCCAACGCGCGGGCGCTGATCGACGACTGGATCAACCTGCAGGGCGGCTGGCACCCGCTCGGGTGGCGCTCCGACATCCTCTCGCGCCGGATCATCTGCTGGCTGTCGCAGGCGCCGTTCGTGCTGCAGGACGCCGACGCGCGCTTCTACCGCCGCTTCATCCGCAGCCTGTCGCGCCAGGTGCGCTATCTGCGCCGTACGCTGAAGGAGTCGCGCGACGGCCTCCCGCGCCTGCAGGCGGCGATCGCGCTCAGCTACGCCGCGCTCTGCATCCAGGGCCAGGGCGGCAATTTGCGCACGCATGCGCGGCGCATGATCGACGAATTGCGCACGCAGGTGCTCCCGGACGGCGGCCACATCAGCCGCAACCCCGGCGCGCTGATCGAGCTGCTCGCCGACCTCTTGCCGCTGCGGCAGCTGTTCTCGGCGCGGCAGTTGCAGCCGCCGCAGGCCCTCATCGGCGCCATCGACCGCATGATGCCGATGCTGCGCTTCTTCCGGCACGCCGACGGCAATTTCGCGCAGTTCAACGGCATGGGACCGACGCCGGTGGACCTGCTCGCCACCGTGCTCGCCTATGACGACGCGCGCGGCGCGCCGGTCGCCAACGCGCCGCACTCGGGCTACCAGCGCATCGACGCCGGGCAGACCGCGTTGCTGATGGACACCGGCCGCCCGCCGCCGGTCGGCGTCAGCCAGGAGGCGCATGCCGGCTGCCTGTCGTTCGAACTATCGTGGCGCGCGCACCGGCTGGTGATCAACTGCGGCCTGCCGGCGGTGAACAAGGAGAACTGGCGCCAGGTCGCGCGGCAGACCGCGGCGCATTCGACGGTGACGCTCAACGAGACGTCCTCCTGTGCGTTCCTCAAATCCGGGCCGTTGCGTCGCCTCCTGTCGGGCGTTCCGATCGTCGGCGGCCCGCATCAGGTGCGGGTCGAGCGGCAGGACCAGGCCGCCGGCGTCACGCTGACCGCCGCGCATGACGGCTATGCCCGCGACTTCGGCACGCTGCACGCGCGCACGCTGCGCCTGGCCGAGGACGGCCGCGCGCTCGACGGCGAGGATTCCTTCGCCCCGGCCGACGGCCGCGCGATTCCCATCAACCAGCCCGACGAATACGCCGTGCGCTTCCACCTGCACCCGTCGATCAAGGCGAGCCGCCTCTCGGACGGCCGCGGGGTGATCCTGCTGCTGCCCGACAAGGAGGTGTGGACCTTCGCCACCATGGCCGACGCGGTGCAGATCGAGGAGAGCGTCTTTCTCGCCGGGACCGAGGGGCCGCGCCGCACCGTGCAGATCGTGATCTACGGGCACGCGCGCAGCCAGCCTTCGGTGCGCTGGAGCTTCCGTCACACACCGCCCGCCCCGGGCGGCCGCGCCGCGCGACCCGACGAGCCGGAACTGCCGTTGTAATCCTGTCATTCCGGGACGCTTGCGAAGCAAGCGGGCCCGGAATCCATACGCCGCAGCGCTTCGGGTTATGGATTCCGGGCTCGCGGCCTGAAGGCCGCGCCCCGGAATGACGCCTTCTTTGTGGACGCGCGTGGAAGTCCGGGATTCCCCGCATACCCATTTGCCCACCGGGTGTGCTAGCTCCTCGCTTATGACGACCCACCCGCGCCGCATCACCCGCGCCCTGTTGTCGGTCTCCGACAAGACCGGCCTCATCGACTTCGCCAAAACGCTCGCCGAATACGATATCGAGCTCGTCTCCACCGGCGGCACCGCCCGCACGCTGAAGGAGACCGGCCTGCGCGTGATCGACGTGGCCGAGCTCACCGGCTTTCCCGAGATGATGGACGGCCGCGTCAAGACGCTGCATCCGAACGTGCACGGCGGCCTGCTCGCCATCCGCGCCAACGCGGAGCACGCCGAGGCGATGCGCAAGCACGGCATCAAGCCGATCGACCTGCTGGTGGTGAACCTCTATCCGTTCGAGGCGACGGTGGCCAAGGGCGCGGCCTACGACGACTGCATCGAGAACATCGACATCGGCGGGCCGGCGATGATCCGCGCCGCCGCCAAGAACCATCACGACGTGGCCGTGGTGGTCGAGCCCACGGATTACGCCAGGGTGCTGGCCGAGCTGGCGCAGCACTCCGGCATGGTGTCGCTCGAGCTGCGCAAGGCGCTTGCCGCCAAGGCCTATGCGCGCACCGCCGCCTACGACGCCGCCATCTCCAACTGGTTCGCCGCAACGCTCAAGGACGACGCGCCCGACTACCGCGCCTTCGGCGGCCGGCTGATCCAGCCGCTGCGCTACGGCGAGAACCCGCACCAGAGCGCCGCCTTCTACAAGACGCCCGAGATGCGCTTCGGTGTCGCCTCGGCGCGGCAGGTGCAGGGCAAGGAACTGTCCTACAACAACATCAACGACACCGACGCGGCCTATGAATGCGTCGCCGAGTTCGATCCCGCGCGCACCGCCGCCTGCGTCATCGTCAAGCACGCCAACCCGTGCGGCGTGGCGGAAGGGGCGAGCCTGCTCGACGCCTACAAGAAGGCGCTTGCCTGCGATTCGACCTCCGCTTTCGGCGGCATTGTCGCGCTCAACCGCAAGCTCGACGCTGAGGCGGCCAAGGCCATCGTCGAGATCTTCACCGAGGTGATCATTGCGCCGGACGCCGACGAGGAGGCGATCAAGCTCGTGGCGGCCAAGAAGAACCTGCGCCTGCTGCTCACCGGCGGCCTGCCGAACCCGCGCGAGAAAGGCCTCACCGTGAAATCGGTGGCCGGCGGGCTGCTGGTGCAGTCGCGCGACAACGCGGTGGTCGACGACATGGCGCTCAAGACGGTGACCAAACGCGCGCCGACGGAGAAGGAGCTCGCCGACCTGCGCTTCGCCTTCCGCGTCGCCAAGCACGTGAAGTCGAACACCATCGTCTATGCGAAGGACCTCGCCACCGTCGGCATCGGCGCCGGGCAGATGAGCCGCGTCGATTCCGCGCGCATCGCGGCGCGCAAGGCGCAAGACGCCGCGCGCGAACTCAAGCTCGCCGCTCCGATGACCAAGGGTTCGGTGGTCGCCTCCGACGCCTTCTTCCCCTTCGCCGACGGCTTATTGGTCGCGATCGAAGCCGGCGCCACCGCGGTGATCCAGCCGGGCGGTTCCATGCGCGATAACGAGGTGATCGAGGCGGCCGACAAGCACGGCATCGCCATGGTGTTCACCGGGACACGGCATTTCAGGCATTGAAGCGTTCTTATCCCTCCCCTGAAAGGGGAGGGTCCGGCGCCATAAGCGCGTTTACGCGCGTCTTCGACGCGCTATGGCGCCGGGGGTGGTGTTTTCTCTCGATTGCAAAGACCCCCCACCCGGCTCGCTTCACTCGCCACCCTCCCCCGCAAGCGGGGGAGGGATAAGAGCAACTACTCCCTCGCCAGATCGCCCAGCAAACTCGCCGCCACCGACAGCTTCGACAGCGTCAGCCCGGAGCCGGCGATCTCGTGGATCGCGGCGCGGATGCGCTCGACCTCGGCCTGGCGCGGCTTCACCCATTCCTCCACCGCACCCGCCCCCGCATGGCCGTTGCCGACCATGGCGGCGGTGAGCCGCCGCTCGGCGTCTCCGATCGAGTCGAGCGCGCGGTCGAGCGCGAGCCGGTCGAAGTAATCGGCGATCGCGATGTTCGGCACCGCGCCGGCGACGCGGTCGAGCTGGAAGAAGGCTTCCGTGGCGAAGTAGGTCGCCGTGACCTCGGCGACCGGCTTCTGCGCGCGGTCCGCCACCAGCACGATGTCCGGCGCCGCCTTCAGCTCGACGAAGTCGGCGATGCGGTGCGCCAGCGCCTCCGGCACGCCGTTGCGCACGTACTCGGCCGCGCGCGCGTCGCGCGCCGCCTGCGCCGGCGTCGATAGCGCGGTCGAAAGCGCCGCCTCCACCTGCGCGATGCCGTCGCGGTAATGCGCGACGATCGCATCCAGCCCCTTGCGCAGATCGACGTTGCGCAGGAACCAGACGATGCGGTCGAGCAGCAGGTTCTGCACCGCGGCGTAGAGCGAAAGCTGCACGCCGCCCTTGACCTTGGTGTCGAGCGCGTCGATCTCGCCGTTCAGCGCCACCATCTCGTAGCTCTGCCGCACGGCGGCGAAGGCGGCGGCGATCGATGCCGACGAAGCGCCGGTCTGGTCGGCGATGCGCACGATCAGCGTGGCGCCACCGCGGTTGATCATCGAATTGGTGAGCTGAGTGGCGATGATCTCGCGTCGCAGCCGGTGCGCCTGCAGGGCGTCCGGATAACGATCGGTCATCTCCTGCGGGAAATAGCGGTTCAGCTCGCGGCCGAGATAGGGATCGTCCGGCACGTCGGAATCGAGCAGTTCGTTGTAGAGCGACAGCTTGGCGTAGGCGAGCAGCACCGCGAGCTCCGGCCGCGTCAGGGCCGAGTTGCGCTTGCGCCGCTCGGCGAGCGCCATCTCGTCGGGCAGGTACTCGACCGCGCGGTCGAGCTCGCCGCGCTGCTCGAGGATGTGCATTAGGCGCTGCTGGAAGCCGAAGTCCTCCATGCCGCGCCGCTGGGCGAGCGACAGCGCCAGCGTCTGCTGGTAGTTGTTGCGCAGCACCAGCCGCGCCACCTCGCCGGTCATTTCGGACAGCAGCGCATTGCGGTTCTCGATGGTGAGCGCGCCGGCGCGCACCGGGGCGCTGAGCGCGATCTTGATGTTCACCTCGACGTCGGATGTGTTCACGCCGGCGGAGTTGTCGATGGCGTCGGTGTTGAGCCGGATGCCCTTGAGCGCCGCCTCGATACGGCCGCGCTGGGTCATGCCGAGATTGGCGCCCTCGCCGATCACCTTGCAGTTCAGGTCGGCGCCGGTGACACGGATGGCATCGTTGGCGCGGTCGCCGACATGCTCGTCCGTCTCGTTCGACGCGCGCACATAGGTGCCGATGCCGCCGAAGAACAGCAGCTCCACCTTCGCCCGCAGGATCGCGCGCATCAGCGCCTGCGGCGTCACGCTCTCGCCGACGCCGAACAGCTTTTGCGCTTCCGGCGACAGCCGGATTTCCTTCGACGCGCGCGGATAGACGCCGCCGCCCTTGGAGATCAGGCTCTTGTCGTAGTCCTGCCAGCTCGAACGCGGCAGCTTGAACAGCCGGTCGCGCTCGGCGAAGGCCTTCTTCGGGTCGGGATCGGGATCGATGAAGATGTCGCGGTGGTCGAAGGCGGCGAGCAGCCTGGTCGTCTCCTCGCGCAGCATGCCGTTGCCGAAGACGTCGCCCGACATGTCGCCCACGCCGACCGCCGTGAACGGCGTCTCGCGGATGTTGACGTCCATCTCGCGGAAGTGCCGCTTCACCGACTCCCAGGCGCCGCGCGCGGTGATGCCCATGGCCTTGTGGTCGTAGCCGGCAGAGCCGCCGGAGGCGAAGGCGTCGCCGAGCCAGTAGCCGCGCTCGACCGACAGCCCGTTGGCGATGTCGGAGAAGGTCGCCGTGCCCTTGTCGGCCGCCACCACCAGATAGGGATCGTCGCCCTCGTGCCGCACCACGTTCTCGGGCGGCACGATCCCGCCGTCGGCGTCGATATTGTCGGTGATGTCGAGCATCGTGCCGATGAACAGCTTGTAGGTGGCGATGCCTTCCGCCTGCACCGCGTCGCGCGAGGCGCCTTTCGGCATCAGCTTCGGCACGAAGCCGCCCTTGGCGCCGACCGGCACGATCACCGCGTTCTTCACCTGCTGCGCCTTGACCAGGCCGAGGATCTCGGTGCGGAAATCCTGCGGCCGGTCGGACCAGCGGATGCCGCCGCGCGCCACCTTGCCGAAGCGCATATGCACGCCTTCGACGCGCGGCGAATAGACGAATATCTCGTAGAGCGGGCGCGGCAGCGGCAGGTCGGAGAGCTTGCGGCTCTCGAACTTGATGGCGATGAGCGGCTTGACGCCGCCGTCCTTGTCGGACTGGTAGAAATTGGTGCGGATCGCCGACTGCACCGCGTTGACGAACTGCCGCAGGATGCGGTCCTCGTCCAGGCTCTGCACCGCCTGCAAGGCTTCCTCGATGCGCGCGGCGACGTCGGCCTGCGCCTTCTCGCGGGCGGCCGGTTCGCTGCGCGGATCGAAGCGCGCGTGGAACAGCGCGACGATGCCGGCGGCGATGCCCGCGTGCTTCGTCAGCGTCGCCCACATGTAGTCCTGCGAATAGGGCACGCGAATCTGACGCAGGAAGCGCGACAGCGTGCGGATCAGCGCCACGTCGCGCCAGCCGAGCCCGCCGAGCAGCGTGAGCGCGTTGTAGCCGTCGTTCTCGGCCTGCCCACGCATCACCATCAGGAAGGCGGCTTCCAGGCGGTCCTTGCCCTGGTCGAGATCGATGGTGCCGCCGTCGCTGCGCTCGAGCAGCATGTCGTGGAACCAGGCGCCCGCGTGGCCGGCCGGCTCGATGTGATAGGTGCGCTCGTCCACCACGCGGAAGCCCATGTTCTCCAGCACCGGCACGCGCTCGGACAGCGGCAGCGGGCGGGCATAGCTCCACACCTTGAGCGCCACCGCTTCCGGCTCCTCGTCGAGCCGATGATGAAAATCGACGCCGAGCGGGCGCTGCTCCGACAGGCTTTCGAGCACCCGGATATCGCCGGCCGCCACGGTCGGCGCATAGGCCTCGTGGAAGCCGACCGAGAAGGCGTCGCGGTAGCGCGCGAACAGTTCGCGCGTCCGGTCCGGCGCGTGGACCAGCGCCAGCGCCTCGTTGAGCCCGTCGGTCCAGCTGCGGACGATGTCGGCGACGTCTGTCTCCAGCCGCGCGCGCGGGATGTCCACCGGCGCGCCGCCCGAGCGGCCGATGATGAAGTGCACGCGCACCAGCGGCCCTTCCGGGAAATAGGGGTAATAGGCGGAGACGCGGCCGTTGAAGACGCCGGCGAGATACTCGCCGATCTTCACGCGCACGGCGCTGTCGTAGCGCTCGCGCGGCACGAAGACGAG
This sequence comes from Pseudolabrys sp., assembly GCA_046292265.1. Taxonomy (GTDB): domain Bacteria; phylum Pseudomonadota; class Alphaproteobacteria; order Rhizobiales; family Xanthobacteraceae; genus Pseudolabrys. The sequence goes on from JBKBRE010000018.1 coordinate 14,754, forward strand.
CACCGACACGAAGCGGTCGAAGCGGTCGCGCCGCGCCAGCACGCGCACGCGCGGCCGCTCGTCGAGCTGCATGATCGCCAGCGCAAAGTGGTAGAGCGTGTCCTCGTCCACCTGGAACAGCTCGTCGCGCGGGTAGTGCTCGAGCACGTTGGCCAGCGCCTTGCCGAAATGGCTGCCGGAGTCGAAGCCGGCGCGCCGCTCGACATAGGCGATCTTGCGGCGCAGGTAGGGGATGGCATGCGCGGCGCGCGTATAGGCGGTGGAGGTGAACAGGCCGACCAGACGCTGTTCGCCGATGAGGTTGCCGGCGGCGTCGAAATGCTTCACGCCGACATAGTCCATGTAGACGCGCCGGTGCACGCGCGCGTGGATGTTGGCCTTGGCGACGATGAGCGGGCGCGGCTCCTTCAGGAAGGCCATGATCTCCGGCGTGAACTCCAGCAGTTCGTTGCCGCGCTTGAGGACGCGCAGCTCGCGCTCGCGCATGATGCCGAGCGCGCCCTCGAAGTCAGGCGTGAGGCCGTGGCCGTCGAAGACGTAGTTGCGCACGCCGAGAAAGGTGAAGTTGTCGGCGAGCAGCCATTGCAGGAACTGGATCGCCTCCGCGATCTCGTCCACCGGCAGCGGCGGCGGATTGGTCTTCAGTTCGGCCACGATGGCGTTGACGCGCTCGAGCATCGGCCGCCAGTCGGAAACCGCCAGCCGCACCTCGCCGAGCACGGCTTCCAGCGCGCGCACGATCTCGGCGCGCGCGCGCGCGTCGTCGATCGGGTCGAGATGGACGTGGATGAGGCTTTCGCGCCCGCCGTCGCGCCGCACCTGCAGCACCGGATGCGCGACCAGTCGCGCGGCGAGCCGCCGGTCGGCCAGCTCGCCCATCGTCGAGTCGACGAGAAACGGCATGTCGTCGTTGACGATTTCGATGACCGTCACCGCCTTGTGCTCGCCGGAGTCGGCGAGCGGCACCGTCTCGCAGCGCACCTTGGCCGCGCCCGCCGGCCGCTCGCGCAGGAAATCCCAAGCGCATTCGACCAGCATTGCGAGATCGCCCGGGCCGTAGCGGACCACGTCCTCGGGCACGACATGACCGAACAGCTGCGTCAAGAAGTCGGCGGGGATGTCCCGGCTCGCCTCCGCGAGCGCTGCGCCGGCGCGCGCAAGAACCTCGCGCGCAAGCGCCTCCTCCGGACTGCTGGGCTGTTCAACAGGCATGCGACCTCGCTCTCGGGAGAGAATCGTTCGAGGCGGAAAGGCAGTGTTGCCATTCCGCGCGCGCGCGTCGAGAGCAAGCCAGCGCTTGGTGACGCGACCATGACCGCAACGCGCCTAGCGACTGCCCCGTTCCGACTAACTGACTGAAATGAAACAAAAAAGCAGACGACGGCCGTTTCGCCCGCATCGCGAAGGATGTAATCTCGGCGACCGGGGAAACGAGGGATGAGCGGGAAGACCATGGCCAAAGTGGAAAAGTCAGCGAAAGCGCCGGCACCGAAAGGCAAGCCCGCGCCGCGTCCGATCAAGGGCGGCAAGGCGGCGGCCAGATCGGACGTAGCCAAGTCCGCGACGGCCGCGCCCGACGACGCGCCGATCATCGCGCTGGACCTCGGACCCGCGAAATTGTCGCCGGCGATGCAGGCCTACTTCAGGAAGTGCCAGGACCGGCTCGGCTTCGTGCCGAACGTGCTCGTCGCCTACGCCTTCGACAGCGCCAAGCTCGAAACCTTCGCCGCCATGTACAACGACCTGATGCTGGCGGAGTGCGGCCTGTCCAAGCTCGAGCGCGAGATGATCGCGGTCGCGGTGTCCTCGCAGAACCGCTGCTATTACTGCCTCACCGCGCACGGCGCCGCCGTGCGGCAATATTCCGGCAATCCGCTGCTCGGCGAGCAGATCGTGATGAATTACCGCGCCGCGCGGCTGACCAAGCGCCAGCGCGCGATGCTCGACTTCGCGGTCAAGCTGACGTCGCAGCCCTGGAGCGTGGAGGAACCCGACCGCGAAAAGCTGCGCCGTGCGGGCTTTTCCGCCCGCGACATCTGGGACATTGCGGCGGTCGCCGGTTTCTTCAACATGTCGAACCGGGTGGCCAGCGCCACCGACATGCGCCCGAACCCGGTGTATCACGGCATGGCGAGATGAGTTTGTCGCGATGAACAAGGTGGTGTCGTCCCGGCCGAGCGTAGCGAGGGCCGGGACCCATACTCCGCAGTCTATCGATAGCGCACGGCGTATGGGTCCCCGCCTTCGCGGGGACGACAGATGAGAATGAGCCGCTCGCTCTCAATCGTATTTGCCCTCCTCCTCCTCCCCGCTCTCGCGCTGGCGCAGTCGCGCCCGCAACTCGACACCACGCGCACCTCGATCCCGCTCGCGCAGAGCGTCAACGCGCGCAACGGCATGGTGGTGGCGCAGGAAGCGCGCGCCGCCCGCATCGGCGTGCAGATGCTCGACCGCGGCGGCAACGCGGTGGATGCCGCGGTCGCGGTCGGCTTCGCAATGGCCGTCACCTATCCGCGCGCCGGCAACATCGGCGGCGGCGGCTTCATGATCATCCATCTCAAGGACGGCCGCGACGTCGCCATCGACTACCGCGAGACCGCGCCGCGCGCCGCCACGCGCGACATGTTCCTCGACGCGCAGGGCAATCCCGATCCGGCGAAATCGCGCGATTCCGCGCTCGCCATCGGCGTGCCGGGCACCGTGGCGGGACTGGCGCTGGCGCACGAAAGATACGGCTCCGGCCGGCTCAGCCTCGCCGACCTGATCGCGCCGGCGATCGATCTCGCGCGCAAGGGGTTGCGCGTGCAGGACGATCTCGCCGACTCGCTGCCGCGCGCGCGCGAGCGCCTTTCGCGCTGGCCGGTCACCAATCCGCTCCTGAAGAACGGCGACGAAACGCTCGAACAGGGCGACCGGTTGATCCAGCCCGACCTCGCCGACACGCTGGCCGAGATCGCGCGCGGCGGCGCGCGCGCCTTCTACGAAGGCCGTACCGCGCAGCGCATCGCGGACGCCGTGCGCCGGGTCGGCGGCATCATGTCAAAAGACGATCTCGCCGCCTATCGCGCGGTCGAGCGCCCGGTGGTGCGCGGCACCTACCGCGGCCACGACATCGTCTCGATGCCGCCGCCCTCGTCCGGCGGCGTGCATCTCGTCGAGATGCTCAACATCCTGGAAGGCTACGACCTCGCGGCGATGCCGCGCGAGAAGGCGCTCCACCTGCAAATCGAGGCGATGAAGCGCGCCTATGCCGACCGCGCCGCCTACATGGGCGATCCCGACGCGGTGAAGATGCCGATCGCCGGGCTCACGTCGAAAGCCTATGCGGAGAAGCTGCGCGCCGGCATCGGCGAGCGCGCGACGCCGTCGGCCGACATCCGCGCCGGCAAGCCGGCCGACTTCGAGGGCCGCAACACCACGCACTATTCCGTCATCGACCGCGACGGCAACGCGGTGTCGAACACCTATACGCTCAACTTCTCCTACGGCGTCGGCCTGTTCGCCGAAGGCACCGGCGTGCTGCTCAACAACGAGCTCGACGACTTCACCGCGCGGCCCGGCGCGTCCAACGCCTACGGCCTGGTCGGCTTCGACGCCAACCTGCCGGGGCCGGGCAAGCGGCCGCTGTCGTCGATGACGCCGACCATCGTGCTCAAGGACGGCAAGCCCGTGCTGGTCACCGGCTCGCCCGGCGGCAGCCGCATCATCACCGCGGTGCTGCAGGTGATCGTCAACGCACTCGACTTGCGCTTGCCGGTCGACGCTGCCGTCAGCGCGCCGCGGCTGCATCAGCAGTGGCAGCCGGAGGACGTGTTCGTCGAGCCCGGCTTCGATCCCGCCGTGCTCGACGCGCTCGCCGCGCGCGGGCACAAGCTCGTGCCGACGCCGCCGCACACCTCAGCCAATTCCATCGCGGTGATGCCGAAAGGCGAGTTCACGCCGCAGATTTATGTCGGCGCCGCCGACCCGCGCACGCGCGGCAGCCTGGCGGCGGGGTATTAGAGACGACCAACCATGAGCGACTCCGTCGAACGCGTGCGCGCGGCGCTGCTGGCGCAAGGCCATCCCGACACGATCGCCGCCTTCCCGGAAGGCACGCGCACCGCGCAGGACGCCGCCAATGCGGTCGGCTGCACCGTCGCGCAGATTGGCAAGTCGATCGTGCTGCGCGCCGGCGAGCGCGTGGTGCTGGTCATCGCCTCCGGCGCCAACCGCGTCGACACCAAGAAGATCGCCGCGCTCGTCGGCCAGCCAGTGAAGTCCGCCGACGGCCGCTGGGTGCGCGACATGACCGGCTTCGCCATCGGCGGCGTGTCGCCGGTCGGGCATCTCGCGCCGCCGCGCATCTTCATCGACCGCGACCTGATGGCGCTCGATCCGGTCTGGGCGGCGGCCGGCACGCCAAGCCACGTGTTCCGCACCGGCGCGGCCGAGCTCGTCCGCATGACCGGCGGCGAGGTGGCGGACGTGAAGGAAGGCTGGGGAAAATAAAACGCCCGCCTTCGCTTAAGCTACGGCGGGCAACCTTCGCGATCATGACCGGCTTGCCAACCGAAGCGCCGAAAGGCGCGAAGGTTGGAGCGGGCGAAGGGATTCGAACCCTCGACCCCGACCTTGGCAAGGTCGTGCTCTACCCCTGAGCTACACCCGCATCCGGTAGTGATTTGGCCGGTTCCCGTGAGGCCCGGCCGCCAAGGCGTTCGTATAGCCAGATCGGGACGGCTTTTGCAACTGCGCTGACGGCCGGAGCGGTTAACGGCGCCGGGCGGCCCGGCGAGGCTTCTTGGCCGGCACGGAACTCCAGTCGTAACGGGGGTTCTGGATGCAGAAGCCGCGGTTCCCGCTCAGGATGTTGGGGTAGCACTCCTCGAACGAGCGGTAGCGGCAGTCCCAGTAGGCGTTGCCGGGGCCCAGCGAAAGCACTCCGCACCAGGGCGGTTCCGGCATCTCGGCCTGCGCCGGCCGGCCGGCGATCAGCGCGACGGACAGCACGGCGGCGGCGAACAGGGCTCGGTGCATGGTCGTGACCTCGGCTTCGACGGGTGCCTTTACGATGCTACTAACACCGCGCCCGGGCCGGCCCGCCTTGCGGCCGATCAAGGTAAGGCTGCACCCATGGCGACCACCCCCGAACAGCTCTTCGCTTTCCTGGACGGGCTCGGCATCCGCCATGCCACCGTCAGCCACCCGCCGCTGTTCACGGTCGAGCAGGCGCGGAGCCTGCGCGGGCAGATCCCCGGCGGCCACACCAAGAACCTGTTCCTGCGCGACAAGAAATCCGCGCTCTATCTGGTGGTCGCGCTGGAGGACGCCGCGATCGACCTCAAGGGCCTGCACCGCGTCCTCGGCGCCGGCGGGCGCTTCTCCTTCGGCGCGTCCGACCTGCTGCGCGAGGTCTGGGGCGTCGAGCCCGGCTCGGTGACGCCGTTCGGCGCCATCAACGACGCCGAGGGCCGCGTCACGGTGGTGCTCGACGCCGCGATGATGGCGCACGCCACGCTCAACTTTCACCCGCTCGTCAACACCATGACCACCTCGATCGGGCGCGAGGACCTGGTGCGGTTCCTCGAAGCCACCGGCCACATCCCCCGGATCGAAGCCGTCTCCGGGCTGCCGCCCGAGGCGGATTGAGCGATTGCATTCGAACCCCGGATAGCCATCTAATCCGGCACGGAACCCATGGATTTCAGGCCGCAGGCGGCCCGATCAGGCGAGGACAGATGCTGCAAGACGCTGGTGCGATGAACGTTGGCGGCGGCGACGTGGTGAAGGACACCACGACGCAGACCTTCATGAAGGACGTGATCGAGGAGTCGAAGCGCCAGCCCGTGCTGGTCGACTTCTGGGCGCCCTGGTGCGGCCCCTGCAAGCAGCTCACGCCGGTGCTGGAAAAGGCGGTCAAGGCCGCCAAGGGCAAGGTCAAGCTCGCCAAGATGAACATCGACGAGCATCCGGCCGTCCCGGGCCAGATGGGCATCCAGTCGATCCCGGCGGTGATCGCCTTCTCCAACGGCCAGCCGGTCGACGGCTTCATGGGCGCGCTGCCGGAGAGCCAGGTCATCGCCTTCCTCGAGCGGCTCACCAAGGGCAAGATCGGCGGCGAGGAGCAGGACATGCTCAAGGCCGCCGACGAGGCGCTCGCCGCCGGCGACCCGGCCACCGCCGCCAATCTCTTCGGCGAGTTGCTCACGCAGGACGGCGGCAACATTCCGGCGCTTGCCGGGCTGGCGCGCGCTTACGTCCAGACCGGCGCGCTCGAACAAGCCAAGCAGACGCTGGCGCTGGTGCCGGAAGCCAAGCAGAACGATGCCGCGGTGGCCGCCGCGCGCGCCGCGCTCACCGTCGCCGAGCAGGCCAAGTCGGTCGGCCCGGTCGACGAGCTGGAGCGCAAGGTCGCCGCCGATCCGCTCGACCATCAGGCGCGCTTCGAGCTCGCCACCGCGCTCAACGCCGCCGGCAAGCGCAGCGAGGCCGCCGCACATCTGCTCGAGATCGTCAGGCGCGACCGCAAATGGAACGACGACGGCGCGCGCAAGCAGCTCGTGCAGTTCTTCGAAGCCTGGGGCGGCGCCGATCCGGCCACCGTCGAGAGCCGCAAGCGGCTGTCGTCGATTTTGTTTGCGTAGACTCGACCCGTCATCCTGAGGTGCGCGCCAAAGGCGCGCCTGGAAGGATGAACGGCCGATGAGTTGCCCAGTCGTCCTTCGAGGCTCGCTGCGCTCGCACCTCAGGACGACGAAGGATAGGCCGGTGGAAGCGTAACGATGCCCATGAACGCCCAGTATCGCGGGCCGATCGACCTGCCCGAGGTAATCCCGGTGTTTCCGCTGCCCGGCGCGCTGCTGTTGCCGCGCGGGCAGATGCCGCTGAACATCTTCGAGCCGCGCTATCTCGCCATGGTCGACGACGCGCTGCGCGACGGCCACCGGCTGATCGGCATGATCCAGCCCGATCCCGCGCATGGCGGGCCGGCCGACAAGCCGGCGCTGTACAAGATCGGCTGCGTCGGCCGCATCACCCAGCTCGCCGAGAGCGGCGACGGCCGCTATCTGCTCGAACTCACCGGCGTGGCGCGCTTCCGCATCGAGCAGGAGCTCACCGTCTCGACCGCCTACCGCCAGTGCCGCGTCACCTTCGCGCCCTTCGCCGACGATTTCGTCGCCCGCAAGGGCGAGAACCTGGTCGACCGGCCGGCACTCCTCGGCGCGCTGCGCGGCTTCCTCGAAGCCAACAACCTGAAGGCGGATTGGGACGGCATCGAGAACGCCCCCAACGAGGCGCTGGTCAACGCGCTGTCGATGATGTCGCCCTACGGGACCGCGGAAAAGCAGGCGCTGCTGGAGGCGCCCGACCTCAAGACCCGCGCCGAGATCCTGGTCGCCATCACCGAGATCGAGCTCGCCAAGAAGAACACCGAAGGCGATCCGCAGCTGCAGTAGCAAACCGTCATGGCCGGGCTTGTCCCGGCCATCTACGTCTTTACTGTACTGGCCGAAGACGTGGATGCCCGGCACAAGGCCGGGCATGACGAATGAGAGGCATTATGTCCACCGTACCCGCCACGCCAGAACGTCCCCCCGGCAGCGTCGATCCGAAGCTTCTGGAAATCCTGGTCTGCCCGCTCACCAAGGGCCCGCTCGAATACGACGCCGAAAGGCAGGAGCTGGTCTCGCGCAAGGCCAAGCTCGCCTATCCGATCCGCGACGGCATTCCGATCATGCTGCCGGAGGAAGCGCGAAGGCTGGAGTGAACCGCGAGAGCAACGCAAAGCGTTCGGCGTCATGCCCGGCCTTGTGCCGGGCATCCACGTCTTAGCTTGACCAATGGAAGGCGTGGATGGCCGGGACAAGCCCGGCCATGACGGGATAAAAACAGCCGCTTGTGAATAGGGAGATGCCGTCAATGATCAAGATCTGGGGTCGCAACAACTCCGTCAACGTGCAGAAGGCGATGTGGGCCGTCGGCGAGCTCAAGCTCGCGCATACCCGCATCGACGTCGGCGGCGCCTTCGGCAAGAACAAGGAAGCGCCCTACCTCGCCATGAACCCGAACGGGCTGGTGCCGACGCTGGAGGAGGAAGACGGCTTCCTGCTGTGGGAATCGAATTCGATCGTGCGCTATCTCGCCGCCAAACACGACAAGGAAGGCCGGCTGGAGCCGAAGGACCTCAAGGCGCGCGCACGCGCCAGCCAATGGATGGACTGGCAGCTTTCGGTCTGCGGTCCGGCGATCACGCCGGTGTTCTGGGGCCTGATCCGCACGCCGCCGGAGCAGCGCGACATGGCGCTGATCGAGGCGCAGAAGAAGAAGACCGTCGACGCCATGGCGATGCTCGAGAGCGCGCTCGGCAAGTCGGCCTACGTCGCGGGCGACGCTTTCTCCTACGGCGACATCCCGGTCGGCCTCATGTGCTACCGCTTCGTTCAGCTCATCCCCGAGCGCCCGGCGATGCCGAACCTTGACCGCTGGTACGCGGCCATCTCGGCGCGGCAGGCCTTCAAGGATCACGTGGCGAGCGTTCCGCTCACGTGAGCGCGCCCGGCATGGAAGCGCGCTGCCTCGGCCTGATCGGCGGATTGGGCGTGGGCGCGACCGTTCATTACTACCGGCGCATCGTGGCCGCGCACGAGGCGCGCGGCCGCGTGCCGCGCCTCACCATCGCGCACGCCGACACCGGCCGCGTCTATGCCCTCGCCGGCGCCAGGGACTTCGACGGGCTGGCGCGTTATCTCGCCGCCTTCATCAAGGACATGGCGGCCGGCGGCGCCGAGTTCGCGGCGATGGTCGCGGCGACGCCCCATTTGTGCACGCCGCAGCTCACCGCGATCTCGCCGCTGCCGCTGATCGACATGCTGGACGAGGTGGCGGCCGCCGTGCGTGCGCGCGGGTTGACGCGCGTCGCGCTGCTCGGCACCCGCTTCACCGTCGAATCGCGCTTTTTCGGGCGTCTCGAGGGCGTCGAGACGGTGATGCCGCGCGCCGACGAGCTCGAGCTTATCCACACCGTCTATTCGAGGCTCGTCGCCGGCAAGGCCTCGCCCGCGGAGATCGATCAACTGAAAACGCTGGGCCGCACCTTCGTCGCGCGCGACGGCGCAGAGGCGGTGCTGCTCGCCGGCACCGACCTCGCCACGGTGATGGACGCCGCCGCGCTCGACTTTCCCGCTGTCGACTGCGCGCAGGTGCATATCGACGCGATTGTGCAAAAGATGCTGGGATGATGGTTATCCCTCCCCCGCGAGGGGAGGGATCAGAGCGCCTCGCCGCGCAACAACTTCGGCACGTCGCCGGTGAAGCCGGCCGCTTCGCGGATGAATACGCGCTTGAGCGCGGGCACGCGCTCGACCATGCCGAGACCGACGTCACGCACCAAGCGCAGCACGTCGGAGCGGTTGGAGAACAGCCGGTTCAGCACGTCGGTCGCGACGCCCATGGTCATGGTGTCGAAACGCCGCCAGCGCTGGTAGCGCTCGAGCACGCTCGGCGCGCCGATGTCGAGGCCGAGCCGCGCCGCATCCGCCACCGCTTCCGCCAGCGCCGCCACGTCGCGCAGGCCCATGTTGAGCCCCTGCCCCGCGATCGGATGGATGACATGCGCGGCGTCGCCGATCAGCGCCAGCCGCTCGGCGATGAATGAGCGCGCGGTGTAGAGCCCGAGCGGAAACGCGCGGCGCGGTCCGATCACCTCGATGTCGCCGAGATGCAGGCCGAAGCGCTTCTCCAGCTCGTCGTGAAATTCATCGTCCGGCAGCGCAACGATGCGCTCGGCGTCGCGGTCGCTTTCCGTCCACACGATCGATGCGCGTTTGCCGGTGAGCGGCAGGATCGCGAACGGGCCCGGCGGCAGGAAGTGCTCCTCGGCGCGGCCTTCGTGGTCGCGCTCGTGCCCAACCGTCGTGACGATGGCCGACTGGCCGTAGCTCCAGCCGTGCGTCGCGATGCCGGCCGCCTCGCGGATCGCCGAGCGCGCGCCGTCGGCGCCGACCAGCAGCCGCGCCGAAATCTCGTGACCGTCGGCGAGCCGCACGCCGATGCCGCGGTCATAGGTGAACGACTCGACCGCCGTCGCGCGCAGCTCGATGCCGAGCGCCTTCGCCTTTGCAACCAGCGCATCGATCAGCAACCGGTTCTCGATCATGTGGGCGAAGGGCTCACCCGGTTCCACCTCGCCGCCGAAAGTCAGGAAGGTCGGACGCACCGCGTCGTCCACCTTTGAATCGGTCACCACCATGTCGAGGATCGGTTGCGCCTCGTCCGCCACGTCGTCCCAGACGCCGATCGCGTCGAACAGGCGGCGCGCCGCAGCGGCGATGGCGGAGGCGCGCGGGTCCCTGGACTTCTCGTGCCGCAGCGCCGGATCGGCGACCGACACCGTGAAGCTCTCGCCCAGGGCCTCGCGCAGCGCGATCGCCAGCGCCAGCCCGGCGAAGCCGGCCCCGCCGATGACCATGTCGCGCCGCAGATGTCTGGCCGCCGTCATTTCGATGCCTCTCAAGCCGGCCCGGGGTCGCCCAGCGTAGACGCCGCCAGCGCCGCTATCCTAATACATTCAGACACTTGCGCCTACCCTTGCCCTTCTTCGCCGCAGGGGCCTTACAATGGCGCGATATTAGACTAAAGTATTAGTCGTCTCGGGATTCGATGGGGTCCGGGAACGCCGGGTCCTAGGTCCCGTACAGCCACTGGAGGAGACGTCCATGGCAGAACCCGAAGTCCAGAGCATGCGCCAAACGCTGGTGTGGTTGGGCGGCATGTTCGCCGTGCTGGCGGTGGTCGCGTATTTCGCGATCTAACGCCGGCGAACTGTCATGCGTTGCGGGCGGCAGCCGGTCTGCCGCCCGAAAATATTTTGGGCCGTTCGGTGAGGCCGCTCGGCTTGACTTGGACGTGCGCGCAGGCGTCATTGCTTGGGCCCGCAAGGAACAGCGCATGTCCTCCGCCGTCCAGGACCTCATCAGCATCCTCGATCTCGAGGAGCTCGACCTCAATCTGTTTCGCGGGCGCTCGCCGCAGAACGGCTGGCAGCGCGTCTATGGCGGGCAGGTGATCGGGCAGGCGCTGGTGGCCGCCGTGCGCACGGTCGAGCCGAGCCGGCTCGCGCATTCCCTGCACGCCTATTTCCTGCTGCCGGGTGATCCGAAGGTGCCGATCATTTACGACGTCGACCGCATGCGCGACGGCAAGAGTTTCACCACGCGCCGCGTCACCGCGCGCCAGCACGGCCATCCGATCTTCTCGATGCTCGTCTCCTTCCACGCAGAGGAGGAAGGGATCGAGCATCAGGCGACGATGCCGAAGGTGACGCCGCCGGAAGAGCTGCCGACCGAGAAGGACGTGCGCTCGAACATCCTGCCGACGCTGCCCGAAGCGGTGCGCCGCTATTACGAGCGCGAGCGGCCGATCGAGATGCGCCCGGTCGAGTTCGACCGCTACAGCGGCAAGAAGTACCCGGACGGCCGCTTCCACGTCTGGATCAAGATCAACGGCCGCCTGCCCGATGCGCTGCCGCTGCATCAGTGCGCGCTCGCCTATGCCTCGGACATGACGCTGCTCGACGCGTCGCTGACGCCGCACGGCCGCACTTTGTTCGAGAAGGAGTTCATGGCGGCGAGCCTCGATCATGCGCTGTGGCTGCACCGCCCGTTCCGCGCCGACGAATGGCTGCTTTACACCCAGGACACGCCCAGCCTGCAAGGTTCGCGCGGATTTGCGCGCGGGCTGATCTTCACGCGCGACGGCAAGCTGGTCGCTTCCGTCGCGCAGGAAGGCTTGGTGCGCCTGCGGCGCTCTTGAGTGACGATGTGAAATGACGAGGCTTGGGCCGCGCGCAACGAATGTGCCGCTCGTCCCCGCGCAAGCGGGGACCCAGAGCAGAAAGCCGATGAGCTCGCGGACGTTGCGCTGGATTCCCGCTTGCGCGGGAATGAGCGGAGTTCTTGTTGCGACGCTCATCGTCTCCCACGCCCTCGCCGCCTCGAACCGCGAGGCTGCGCCGGCCGGCGCGCCGCCGAACGCGCCGCCGCAGTACACGCGCTTCACCGCCGCCGAGCTCACGCGCGGATTCATGGCGCTCGCCTTCGGCTCCGATCTGCGCATCGGCGCGCGGCCGCGCGGCACCCGCCGTTTCGATCATCCGATCCACGTGCAGGTGATCCCCGGCGGCAGCGTGGACCGCACCGCCGCGATGCGGCGCGTGCTCGAGGACTACGCGCGCGCGGTGCCGAACCTGCGCCTGCGGCTGGACGGCGGCGACGCGCCTGCCGACGTCGAGCTGCGGCTGATCGACGAGAAGGACTTCCGCTCGGCTCTGGTGGACGCGTTCGGGGCGGAGATCACCCGGACTTTCGTCGCCCGTACCGACCCGCAATGCATGACCAGCGTGCAATCGAGCACCGAAGGCCGCATCGTGCACGCGATCACCTTCGTCATCGTCGACAAGGGCGACGACGTGTTTCTCGACTGCGCCTATCACGAGCTGCTGCACGCCTTCGGCCTGTCCAACCACGACCAGAGCAACAGCTGGACCACGCTCAACCAGCAACGCATGGTCGGCTATCTCACCGCCTACGACCGCACACTGCTTACCCTCCTGTACGACCCGCGCATCACCCCGGGCATGAGTCCCGAACGCGCCCGCGCCGTGCTGCCCGGCGTGATCAAGAGTCTCGGGCTCGCCGCTGCGCCGGCGGCGAAAAGGCGAAGATAAGGTAGGGCTACTTACCTAATCTGCCCACCAATACGGCAAACGCCTAATAATTGCGCTTAATCTCCCGCGCCGCCGCCGCTAGCTTAGTCACCAAGCCCGTGCCGGCGGCACGCCGGGGCGGGTTTTCAATTGCGCGCCTAAAAACTGCGCAAGGCAAAATCGGCCGGGGGAAATTATGAAGCTCGTGATCGCCATCATCAAACCGTTCAAGCTCGACGACGTGCGCGACGCCCTCACCCGCATCGGCATCCACGGCATGACCGTGACCGAGGTGAAGGGCTACGGCCGCCAGAAGGGCCACACCGAAATCTATCGCGGCGCCGAATACGCGGTGAACTTCCTGCCCAAGGTCCGCATCGAGGTCGCGGTCGCCAGCGAGCAGATCGACCAGGTGGTGGACGCCATGTCGGCCGCCGCCAAGACCGGACAGATCGGTGACGGCAAGATCTTCGTCATGCCGATCGAACAGGCCATGCGCATCCGCACCGGCGAAACCGACGCCGCCGCGCTTTAACGACCTCTCTCCGTCACCCTGAGGCGCTCGGCCGAAGGCCGAGCCTCGAAGGGCGACGGCCAAGACGCTGAGGACTTGGCCGCTCATCCTTCGAGGCTCGCTTCGCTCGCACCTCAGGATGACGGGAGCAGCTCAGAGTTTGCACTGCACCGAACGACCAAACCATTTTCAGAATCTGCTGGGGGAACCAAATGAAGTCCGCGCAACGTTTCACCGCGTTCATCGCGGCTATGATCGTGAGTGCCTCGCCTGCCTTCGCGCAGGGCTCCGCGCCCAAGATCGACGCCGCCGACACCGCATGGATGACCGCCGCCACCGGCCTCGTGCTGATGATGACGATCCCCGGGCTCGCGCTGTTCTACGCCGGAATGGTGCGCAAGAAGAACGTGCTCGCGACCATGGCGCAATCGCTCTCCGCCACCTTCCTGGTGTCGATCCTGTGGGCCGTCGTCGGCTACTCGCTCGCCTTCACCGGCGAGGGCGCGGTGATCGGCACGCTCGATCGCATCTTCCTCAACGGCATGACCATGGATTCGATTTCGCCGCTGGCGAAGACGATCCCCGAGAGCCTGTTCATGATCTACCAGATGACCTTCGCCGTCATCACGGTGGCGCTGGTCGCGGGATCGGTGGCGGACCGCATGCGCTTCTCGGCCTATCTGTGGTTCTGCGCGCTGTGGCTGCTGATCGTCTACGTGCCGATCGCGCACTGGGTCTGGGGCGGCGGCTTCCTCGGCAGCTACGGCACCATCGACTTCGCCGGCGGCCTCGTGGTGCACGTGAACGCAGGCGTGGCCGGCGTGGTGGCGGCTTACGTCGTCGGCGCGCGCAGGGGCTACGGCCACGACAACCTCGCCCCGTTCGATCTGTCGCTGGCGGTGATCGGCACCGGCCTCCTGTGGGTCGGCTGGTTCGGCTTCAACGGCGGCTCCGCGCTCGGCGCCAACGGGCGCGCGACCATGGCCATCGTGTCGACGCATCTTGCCGCTTCCGCCGGCGCCTTCACCTGGATGGCGCTGGAGTGGTGGACGCGCGGCAAGCCTTCGGTGCTCGGCATGATCTCCGGCGCCATCGCCGGCTTGGGCACCATCACGCCCGCCTCCGGCTTCGTGATGCCGATGCAGGCGGTGCTGATCGGCGTCATCGCCGGCGGCGCGTGCTTCTGGGCCTGCACCTGGCTCAAGATCAAGCTCGGCTACGACGACTCGCTCGACGTGTTCGGCGTGCACGGCGTCGGCGGCCTGACCGGCACCTTGCTCGCCGGCGTGTTCGCCGTCGGCGCGTTGTCGGCGACGCCAGAGATGCCGGGCGGCATCAAGGGCCTGCTCGAGGGCAACCCGCAGCAGCTGCTGGCGCAGGTCTACGGCGTGGCGGCCACCGTGATATGGGCCGGGCTTGCGACGTTCCTCATCCTCAAACTCATCGGCGCCATGACGCCGCTGCGCGTGCGTCAGGAGGACGAGATCATGGGGCTCGACGTCAGCCAGCACGGCGAGTCGCTCCAGTAGCGCGCGCTTGCGCCAACGAACCGCCGCGCCGGCACCCGTGCCGGCGCGGGAAACACAGAACCATTTTAATGAATAATATTTTTTCGGGCCCCAGAGGCCCAGGCGCCACGTTTGGGGGCCACCCCCCCCGGTATACGGCTCGCCCCGGCGCCCCTCAGATTTCTCCCACTGAATCAATCCGATAGCGCTTCCGCGGCAATCTGGCACGCCGTTTGATTCTGTCTCCCTGGCCATGCCTGCAAAGCGCGCTTTGCCGGCCGGCTCAGTGAGAACGGCCCACACTGCATGCGTAACCAGGGGCTCAAGCGGGGATCCAATCCATGAAGATCGTCATGGCCATCATCAAACCCTTCAAGCTCGACGAGGTCCGTGACGCCCTGACCTCCATCGGCGTGCAAGGGCTGACTGTCACCGAGGTCAAAGGATACGGGCGTCAGAAGGGGCACACGGAAATCTACCGTGGCGCCGAATACGCGGTGAGCTTCCTTCCCAAGATCAAGGTGGAAGTCGCGGTGGCGACCGACCAGGTCGACAAGGTCGTCAGCGCCATCTCGGGCGCAGCCAAAACCGGACAGATCGGCGACGGGAAGATTTTCGTCTTCGGTCTCGACCACGCCGTGCGCATCCGCACCGGCGAGACCGATGCTGCGGCGCTCTGACCCGCACCGCAAACCCCACGACAGGAGTAAACCATGACGTTCAAGAAATTTTCCGGTGCGGGCCTGATTGCGCTTGCCGCACTCGCGCTCGGCCTGATGTTCGCCGATAGCGCGCTGGCGCAGACGCCGGCGGCTCCCGCGGCCGCGGAAGCGCCGAAGCTCGACACCGGCGATACCGCCTGGATGCTCACCGCCACGGCGCTCGTTCTGATGATGACCATCCCGGGCCTCGGCCTGTTCTACGGCGGCATGGTCCGCAAGAAGAACGTGCTGGCGACCGTGATGCAGTCCTTCGCCATCACCTGCCTCGTCACCGTGCTGTGGATGATCCTCGGCTACTCGCTCGCTTTCACCGAAAGCGGCATGAACGCCTACATCGGCGGCTTGTCCAAGATGTTCCTGGTCGGCGTCGGCGCGACGACGACCAACTCGCTGGCGGCGACGATCCCGGAGACGGTGTTCATCACCTTCCAGATGACCTTCGCCATCATCACGCCCGCCCTCATCGCCGGCGCCTTCGCCGAACGCATGAAGTTCTCGGCGATGATGTGGTTCATGGGCATCTGGCTGATCGTCGTCTATGTGCCGATCGCGCACTGGGTCTGGGGCGGCGGCTTCCTCGGCTCGGCCGGCGTGCTCGACTTTGCCGGCGGCACTGTCGTGCACATCAACGCGGGCATCGCCGGTCTCGTCGCTGCGATCGTCATCGGTAAGCGCAAAGGCTACGGCACCGTCGCGATGGCGCCGCATAACCTGACCTGGTCCTTCATCGGCGCCGCCCTGCTCTGGGTCGGCTGGTTCGGCTTCAACGCCGGTTCGGCCGTCGGCGCCAACGCGCTCGCCGGCGCCGCGATGATCAACACCCAGGTTGCGACCGCCGCGGCGGCGCTCGCCTGGATGTTCGCGGAATGGATCGTCGCCAAGAAGCCGAGCCTGCTCGGCGTCGTGTCCGGCGCCGTTGCGGGCCTGGTCGCGATCACGCCCGCCGCGGGCTTCGTCAAT
Organism: Pseudolabrys sp.; assembly: GCA_046292265.1. Lineage (GTDB taxonomy): Bacteria > Pseudomonadota > Alphaproteobacteria > Rhizobiales > Xanthobacteraceae > Pseudolabrys. The sequence goes on from JBKBRE010000018.1 coordinate 31,143, forward strand.
CCGACCGGCGCGCTGATCATCGGCATCCTCGCCGGCGTCGGCTGCTACATCGCCGCGGTCTTCGTGAAGAAGGCGCTCGGCTACGACGACTCGCTCGACGTGTTCGGCGTGCACGGCGTGGGCGGCATCATCGGCGCCATCCTCACCGGCGTGTTCGCGGACGTGAGCGTCAACGAGCTCGGCAAGGACGCCAGCGTGATGACGCAGATCTACGGCGTGGCGGTCACGGTCATCTACACCGCCGTCGTCACGGCCATCATCCTCTACGTCATCAAGGCGATCATCGGCCTGCGGCCGAGCGAGCAGGGCGAAGAGGAAGGCCTCGACATCACCCTGCACGGCGAGACCGTGCAGTAACCGGCGACAGTCGTTCGCTAACGGCAGGGACGGAAACCCGGCACTGTCCCTTCCGTGAAAGAGGCCCCGGCTCTCGCGAGCCGGGGCCTCGCCTTTTTTGGCTACGTAAGTGACTGCAAACCGTCAACTTTCCGGATTGGAACCGTTGCAAGGCGCCTGGATAATTATCTTGCCATAGAATGCAATTGGCATTATTATTTCTGTAGAAATGACGGTGACAGATGTCCAAAGCAGCCCTTCTTGACCGTCCGACAACGACCGAAGCCGCGGCTCTGACCAAAGCGACGGTGCGGGCCGCGCAGCAACTCGGGCTGACGAACCGGGTTTTGGCGACGATCGTCGGCCTCTCCGAACCGACCATCTCGCGCATGACCAAGAATGAATTTGCACTGAGGCCTGGAGACAAGGCTTTCGAGCTCAGCATTCTCTTTGTTCGGCTTTTTCGATCGCTCGATGCGATCGTCGGCGGCGACATGCAGGTCGCCCGCGCCTGGCTCGACAACCCGAACACCGCGCTGCGCGACGCGCCTATCAATCTTATTCGGACCGTCAACGGGCTGGTCAATGTCGTCCAATACCTGGACACCCGCCGCGCTCGCATCTAACGCCGGCGCGCTGCGCACACGCTGCTGGCGCGTGGTCGAGGCGCAGTCGAAGGTATCTACCTTGAAGCTGACCGACACGCTCGATGAACAGAGCGCGCTTGAGGATCTGATTGAAAGGTCGAAGCCGGCCGTGCCTGAAGAATGCCGGCATCTCGGTTATCTGCTGCTGACGCCCTTTCGCTATATCCCTTATCCCTTCACCTCGCGCTTTCGGCGCGCCGGCTCGCCGGACGGCGTCTTCTATGCGGCGGAAGCGAGCGAGACCGCCGTCGCTGAAGCCGCCTTCTATCGCCTGTTGTTCTTTGCCGAGAGCCCGGACACGCCGTGGCCGGCGAACCCCGGGGAATACACGGCCTTTGCCGCCGATATCGCAACCGCCAAAGCGATCGATCTGATGCGACCGCCATTGGTGAGCAACCGGGCGCTGTGGACCCGGCGCACCGACTATGCGGCATGTCTCGATCTGGCCGACAATGCGCGCGCGGCTAATCTCGAAGTCATCCGCTATGAGTCGGTTCGCGATCCGCAAGCGCGCGCCAACATCGCCGTCCTGACCTGTCGCGCCTTCGCGGAACCCGATGTGACCGGCAGGCAAACCTGGCATCTGCACTTCGGCAACAGCGGCGTGCGCGCGACGTGCGAATCCCCCGCCATGGCGATCCCGTTCGTGCGCGACGCCTTCGCCGCCGATCCGCGCGTAGCGTCGATGCGCTGGGACCGCTGACCCGGGATTCAGTCAGCGGGCGACGTCGGCGTTTGCCTCTCACGTCGGAGGAAATCTCGCCCCGCCGCCGTCAGCATGATGCGCACGCCGCCGGCACGATGCGGCGCGCGTGCGACCAGCCCGCGGTCGACCGCCTCCTCCCACACCGTCAGGCGCGGGCACGACGTGCGCCACACCTCCATCGTCTGCGCGTAGCTGCGCTCCTCGCGCGCGACCCACTCGATGAGATCGAGCACCAGGCTGTCGAGACTGCGGTCGATCGTCTGTCTCGGCATCACGCGGCCGCCAGCACCGGCACGGCCAGCAGATAGAGGCCGCCGAGGACGTAGAAGGCGCAGATCGACACGATGATGCGCGTCGACCAGTTGCGGTACTGCGCGTCGCTCATCGCCTCGAGGAAGCGGCGCGCCGCCGTCGTGCCGACGAGCGAGGCCGCGATGGCGACCGCCAACAGCGTGCCGTCGATGGCGCCGGCGCTGGTCGCGATGCCGGTGAAATAGATGAGTTTCATCGTGTGGCCGGCGACCTGGCACAGCGCCTTGGTCGCCACGATCTCGCGGCGGTCGAGCTTGCCGCCGAGAAAGAACGTGTCGATCAGCGGCCCGACCACGCCGGTGAGCAGCATCAGGCTCATGCACAGCACGCCGTAGAGGATGCCGTGGTCGAGGCGGGCGGCGTCGGGCTTCCAGCCCTTCGGCAGCAGGGTGACCGCGAAGGGGGCGAGCCCCAGGAAAAGCATGGCTACCGCCTTGTCGGGGACGTAGCGGAACAGCGACCAGACAGCGAGCCCGAGCACGCTGCCGATCAGATAGCCGGCCGCGGCGCCGAAGCGGATGTGCCGCCACCAGAGCAGTCCGCGCCAGCCGTTGGAAGCCATCTGCGTCACCGCGTGCAGCGCCATGGCCTCGGGAAGCGGCAGCAGTGCGAGCAGAATCCCGATCAGGATCAGCCCACCCGCCATGCCGAACAGGCCGGACAGGAAGGCGGTGCCGACCATGCAGATGGCGAGCGCGGCGATCAGGGCGGCCGACATGCGATTCTCCGTGGCCGCCGGTGTGCGCGGCTTGCGCCGGCTGCGCAAACGGAGTTATCTGAGGCTAAGGCATAATTTTCCTGATGGTGGCGATGCGCCGGCTGCCTTTCCTCAACGGCATCAGGGCGTTCGAGGCCGCCGCCCGCGGCGGCAGCTTCGCGCGCGCCGCCGACGAGCTCGCCGTCACGCCGGCCGCCATCAGCCGCATGGTGCGGCTGCTCGAGGACCGGCTGGGCGTCGAGCTCTTCCAGCGCAAGCCGAACGGCCTCGCGCTGACGCCGGCCGGCCGCGCCTACCAGGCCGGCCTGTCCCCGCTATTCGATCAGCTTGCCCATCTGACCGCGCAGGTTACCGCGCTGGCCTCGCCCGTCATCACCGTCGGCGTCGGGCCGACTTTCGCCATCCGCTGGCTCATTCCGCGCCTGGGCTCGTTCCGCAAGCAGCACCCCGACATCGACGTGCGCATCACCACCGGCGGCGCCGCCGCGCCTTTCGCCGTGGACTGGACCTGCGGAATCACACTGGGCGATGGCGACTTTCCGGGCCTGGCGGCCGAGCCCTTGTTCGCCGCCGACCTCATGCCGGTCTGCGCGCCGGCGCTGGCGGCGCAGCTTTCCGCCCCGGCCGAACTTAAGAACGCGCCGCTGCTGCGCGTTTCGCACGCGCCGCAGGACTGGCCGCGCTGGCTCAAGGCTGCCGGCGTGCCGCGCCTGACGCCGAAGGGCCCGCAGTTCGAGTTCTACGGCCAGGCCTTGCAGGCGGCGGTCGACGGCCTCGGCGTCGCCATGGGCATCCGGCCCTACATCGACGACGACCTGGCGGCCGGGCGGCTGGTGGCGCCCTTCGCCCTGTCGGTGCCCAAGGGCGCGCGCTGGTTCCTGGTCTACGACCGGGCGCGGGCCGAGGAGCCCGGCTTCGTCGCCTTCCGCGCTTGGCTGATGCGCGCCGCCGACTTATGACTTTTCCCCAGCAGGCCCCGATGGTTAATCGGGTCTTAACCTCGCTTTATCTAAGGTGAGGAACCGCAAGGCGGCGGGCTGACGCCCGCCTCGTAAACGCATGCCCCAAATGACCGTCCAGCGCGAAGCTGCCTTCACCTCTCCGGCGGTGGAATCGCGCTCGCCTTTCGTGCGGCTGACCGACCTCATCGCCGGCATCACGCCCGGCAAGCCGGTGATCAATTTGTCGGTCGGCGAGCCGCAGCATCCGGTGCCGCCCTTCGTCGCGCCGGTGCTGGCCGCGCACATCGCCGACTTCGGCCGCTATCCGGCCAACAAGGGCATCGAGCCGTTCCGCAAGGCGGTCGCCGACTGGCTCGGCCGGCGCTACAAGCTGCCGCGCCCGGTCGATGCGGAAAGCGAAGTGTTGGTGCTCAACGGCACGCGCGAAGGTCTCTTCCTCGCCGCCATCTCCGCGACGCGCTGGGTTTCACCGCGCGAAGGCCAACCGGCGGTGCTGATCCCCAATCCGTTCTACGCGGCTTACGCCGCCGGCGCGCTCGCCGCCGGCTGCGAGCCGGTCTACCTGCCGGCCACGCGCAAGAGCGGCTTCCTGCCCGATCTCGACGCGCTCGACGACGCGCTGCTCGCGCGCACCGTCGCCTTCTACATCGCCTCGCCGTCGAACCCGCAGGGCGCGGTCGCCGACCGCGCCTATCTCGAGAAGCTGAGCGGGCTCGCGCGCCGCTACGGCTTCCTGGTCTTCGCCGACGAATGCTATTGCGAGATCTACAGCGAACATAAACCCGCCGGCATGCTGGAATGCTCGGGGCCCGACTTCGCCAACGTGGTGGTCTTCCACTCGCTGTCCAAGCGCTCGAACCTGCCCGGCCTGCGCGTCGGCTTCGCCGCCGGCGACAGGAACTTCCTCGGGGCTTTCCTCGAATTGCGCAACGTCGCCGCGCCGCAGGTGCCGACGCCGGCGCAGCACGTCGCCATCGCCGCCTACGGCGACGAGGCCCATGTCGAGGAGAACCGCGCGCTCTACAACGTGAAATTCGATCTCGCCGACCAGATCATCGGCGACCGCTACGGCTACGAACGTCCGGCCGGCGGCTTCTTCCTCTGGCTCGACGTGTCGAAGCACGGCGGCAGCGAAGTCGCGACCAAGCGCTTGTGGTCGGAAGCCGGCGTGCGCGTGGTGCCCGGCCGCTATCTCGCGCGCGAGCAGGCGGACGGCTCGAACCCCGGCGCGGACTACATCCGCGTCGCCATGGTGCAGGACAAGGCGGCCACCGCCGAGGCGCTGCACCGCATTGTCGCGGTTTTGGGATGACGGGATAGAGATGGCCTCAGCCGATCGCAGCCTCGACGTCGTCGCCTTCGTCACGGATCATTTCCGCGAGATCCTGCGCCGCCGCGTGCGCGAGCTGGCCGGCCTCGCGCTGCTGACGCTGGCGCTGCTCGGGGCCATCGCGCTCGCCACCTGGTCGGTGCAGGATCCCTCGCTTAGCCACGCCACGCAGAAGCCGATCAATAACCTGCTCGGCTTCCCCGGCGCGATCTTCTCCGATCTGGCGATGCAGCTGCTCGGGCTGGCCTCGGTGCTGCTGCTGGCGCCGGAAGCGCTGCTTGGCTGGCGGCTCCTGTCGCACCGGCCGCTCGGCGAGAAATGGCGCGGGCTGATGTGGATCCTCGCCACGCTGCTCGCCGCCGCCTTCGCCTCGACCTTGCCGGTCACCAAGTCCTGGCCGCTGCCGACCGGGCTGGGCGGCGTCGCCGGCGACGCGCTGGTCAACGTGCCGGCGATGATCGTCGGCATGCCCGTCATCGGCATGACCGCCGCCGTGTTCGCGCTGGTCTTCGGCGTCGCCACCCTCCTTTGCATCGTCATCGCCGTCGGCTGGCGCCGGCAGGCGCACGAGGAGGAAGACGTCGAGGACGAAGCCGAGGTCGAGCCCGAAGAGGAAGAGCGCGACCGCGCCTCCGCCTGGCTCGGCATGGTCGTGCACGCGCTGTTGAGCCTCAAGGCGCGCATCGGCCGCTGGATGCGCAGCGGCGACGAGGCCCCGCGCGTGGCCCGCGTCGCGCCCGGCGCGCGTCAGGAGCCGCGCTTCAACAATCTCGGCCGCGTCACCGCGCCCAGCATGGCACCCGCCGCGCACGAAGAGGAAGAGTACGAAGAAGAAGAGGAGGAGGCGCCCGCTCCGCGCCGCCGCGCTGCACCGGCGGCGAAAGCGCCCGCGCGGCGCGGCAACGGCGGCTACACGCTGCCCTCGCTCAATCTGCTCACCGCACAGAAGCCATCCGAGCGCACCACCCTGCCGAAGGACGTCATCGACGCCAATGCCACCGCGCTGGAAAGCGTGCTGCAGGACTTCGGCGTGCGCGGCGAGATCATCAATGCGCGCCCCGGCCCGGTCGTCACCTTGTACGAACTCGAGCCCGCGCCCGGCATCAAGTCGTCGCGCGTGATCGGCCTGGCCGACGACATCGCCCGCTCGATGAGCGCGGTGTCGGCGCGCGTCGCCGTCGTATCCGGCCGCAACGCCATCGGCATCGAATTGCCCAATCCGACGCGTGAGAAGGTTTACCTGCGCGAGTTGCTCGCCGCTAAAGACTACAATGAGAACGCGTCCAAGCTGCCGCTGTGCCTTGGCAAGACCATCGGCGGCGAGAGCGTGATCGTCGACCTCGCCCGCATGCCGCACCTGCTCATCGCCGGCACCACCGGGTCCGGCAAGTCGGTCGCCATCAACACCATGATCCTATCGCTGGTCTACCGGCTCACGCCGCAGCAGTGCCGGCTGATCATGGTCGATCCCAAGATGCTCGAACTGTCGGTCTATGACGGCATCCCGCATCTGCTCACGCCCGTCGTCACCGACCCGAAGAAGGCAGTCGTCGCGCTCAAATGGGCGGTGCGCGAGATGGAGGGCCGTTACAAGAAGATGTCCAAGCTCGGCGTGCGCAACATCGACGGCTACAACGCGCGCGTCGCCGAAGCCAAGGCCAAGGGCGAGACGCTTTCGCGCACGGTGCATACCGGCTACGACAAGGAGACCGGCGAGGCGATCTACGAGAAGGAAGATCTCGATCTCGAGCCGCTACCCTACATCGTCGTCATCGTCGACGAGATGGCCGACCTGATGATGGTCGCCGGCAAGGACATCGAAGGCGCGGTGCAGCGTTTGGCGCAGATGGCGCGCGCCGCCGGCCTGCACGTGATCCTCGCCACGCAGCGCCCGTCGGTCGACGTCATCACCGGCACCATCAAGGCGAACTTCCCGACCCGCATCTCCTTCCAGGTCACCTCCAAGATCGACAGCCGCACCATCCTGGGCGAGCAGGGCGCCGAGCAGCTGCTCGGCCAGGGCGACATGCTCTACATGGCCGGCGGCGGCCGCATCAGCCGCGTGCATGGCCCCTTCGTTTCGGACGAGGAGGTCGAGAAGGTCGTGCGCCACCTCAAGTCGCAGGGCACGCCGGAATACCTGGAAGAGGTCACGGCCAGCGACGAGATGGAGGGCGGCGAGGACGGCGCCGTGTTCGATCAGACCGGCATGGGGATGGCCGAGGGCGGCGACCTCTACAGCCAGGCCGTCGCCGTGGTGAAGCGCGACCGCAAGGCCTCCACGTCCTACATCCAGCGCCGGCTGCAGATCGGCTACAACCGCGCCGCCACGCTGATGGAGCGCATGGAGCAGGAAGGCATCGTCGGCCAGGCCAACCACGCCGGCAAACGCGAAATCCTCGTCCCGGAAGAAGGGGACTTCGAGCGCTGACCCAAGCGGCGGCCCCGCGAATCAGCGCATGGTGGGGCCGTGAAATAGCCACAGGCCGCGCCTATATGCAGCGCGCACGCTTACCGGATGCGAGGCGGAGAATGGCGAGACACATGACGGTGCGACCGGCTCTGGCGCTGGCGGCCCTGCTGACCGGGCTTTCCGGCCCCGTTCTGGCGCAGGGCGTGCCGCTGCCTCAACCGCGTCCGGCCGTGCAGGCGATCACCGGTTCCATCGGCGCGGCCAAGACCCCCGCCATTCCGGCACAGGCGCTGCGCGCCCGCGCCCAGGCTACGACAGGGCAAGCCACCACCGGGCAGGCGCCCAATCCGGTGACCAATCCCTTCGCCGCCGTGCTCGGCAAGTCCGGCGCGCCCGGCACGCTCACCCCCGAGCAGCGCGCCATCATCGACAAGGTCGACAACTACCTGTCCGGCATGCAGGTGCTGAGCGGCAACTTCGTCCAGGTCGGCCCGGACGGCAGCCGCAGCAAAGGCGACTTCTTCATCTACAAGCCGGGCCGCGTGCGCTTCGAGTACGACGACCCCAATCCGATCCAGCTGATCGCCGACGGCCAGACCGTGGTGGTGCGCGACCGCAATCTGGCGACGCAGGACGTCTACCCGCTGTCGCAGACCCCGCTGCGCTTCCTTTTGTCCGACCGCGTCAACCTGTTGAAGGATAGCAACCTCGTCGCCGTCTATGCCGACGACGTGTTCGTCACGGTCGTGGTCGAGGAGAAGAACGGCCTGGTCGGCACCAGCCGGCTGATGATCATGTTCAGCGCCAAGGACATGGCGCTCAAGCAGTGGACCGTCACCGATCCGCAGGGCTTCGACACCACGGTGGCGGTGTACAATCTCGACACCGCCAAGCGCCCCGACCCGGCCATATTCCGGATCGACTACACGCGCTATCGGAACTAGCCGTTTCCGTCGTCCCCGCGAAAGCGGGGATCCAGTAATCACTGAACTATCAGTGGATACCGGATGCCCCGCTGGAGTTTATCCGCGCGAAGGCGGGGACGGGGCATGACACGTCGAGTATGTTGCCCTCATGCCCCTCAAGATCACCACCTGGAACATCAACTCCGTCCGCCTGCGCATCGACCTGGTCGCCAAGTTCATCAAGAGCGCGCGCCCGGACGTGCTCTGCCTGCAGGAAACCAAATGCCCGGACGACGCCTTTCCGCTCAAGCGCTTCAAGCGGCTCGGCTACGAGCACGTCGCGCTCAACGGGCAGAAGGGCTATCACGGCGTGGCGGTGGTCTCGCGCGTGCCGTTCGAGAGCTTCCGGTTCGATAACTTCTGCGGCAAGACCGATTGCCGGCACATGTCGGTGGTGCTCGGCGAGCGCGCCGGCCTGAAGGACCCGATCACGCTGCATAACTTCTACGTGCCGGCCGGCGGCGACGAGCCCGATCCCGCGATCAATCCGAAGTTCGAGCACAAGCTCTCGTTCCTCGACGAGATGCGCGCGCACAAGGGCCTCAAGCCCGCGAAGAACGAGCGCGCGATCCTGGTCGGCGACCTAAACGTCGCGCCGCTTGAGCACGACGTCTGGAGCCACAAGCAGATGATCAAGGTGGTCTCGCACACGCCGGTCGAGTGCGAGAAACTGACCGCCGCGCGCACGGCGGGCAACTGGATCGACACCATGCGCGTGCTCACGCCCGAGCCGGAGAAGCTCTACACTTGGTGGAGCTATCGCGCGATGGACAACTGGCGCGCCGCCGACCGCGGCCGCCGGCTCGACCACATCTGGACTTCCGACGCGCTCGCCGGCCAGGTGTCGAAGATCAAAATCGCCAAGGACTACCGCGGCGCCGAGAAGCCCTCCGACCACGTGCCGGTGACCGCGACGGTGGAGGTCTGAAGCGTGTCCCGGGCGCAGCGCACCACTGCGTGCTGCGCTGCAGAACCGGGACCGCAACAAGCTCCGAGATTTGCAAGGCTTCGGATCAGCGGCGCACTACGGCGCTGCGCCTGTGCTGCGGGCACGAGTCCCCTACTCCTGCTTCATCTTGCGCTTCACGCCTGCGATGTCGCGCGTCCAGGATTGCAGGCGCTCCGCCATGATGTCGCGCAGCTTCTCCGCCGCGCCCGGATAGCCTTCCAGCATCTTGCGGAACAGGCTGCGCGGGATGCGGATCACCGTGGTCGGCTCTTTCGCGATCGCGGTCGAGGGGCACACCATGTCGGTGAGCAGCGCCAGCTCGCCGACCAGCGTGCCGGGCCCGACCGTGTATTCCTGTCCCTCGGAGAAGGTGCCGGGCTCCAGCAGCAGCGAGCCCTCCTGCACCACATAGCCGCCGTCGGCCAGCTCGCCCGCGTAGAACAGCACCGCCCCGCTCGGCAGATGGCGCGTCTCCGCGCCGATGGCGAGCACCTGCAAGGCCGCGCGGCCCAGCACCGCGAAGGTCGGCACCTGCTCGAAAAAGGCGATGTCGTCTTCGAGGGTCATGGTGACTTGTCATTCCGGGGCGTCCGCCGGAGCGCGCAGAGCGAACGTGGACGAAACCGGAATCCATACTCCGCAGCGCCGGGGTGATGGATTCCGGGCTCGCCGCTTCGCGGCGCCCCGGAATGACGGTTCAGGTTGTCGCTCACGGCACCAACTTGTAGCCGCCGGCTTCCGTCACCAGGATCTGCGGCGTGGCCGCGTCCTTCTCGACCTTCTGGCGCAGCCGGTAGATATGCGTTTCGAGCGTGTGCGTGGTGACGCCGGAATTGTAGCCCCACACTTCCTGCAACAGCGTTTCGCGCGACACCGGCTTCTGCCCGGCGCGGTAGAGATAGCGCAGGATCGCCGTTTCCTTTTCCGTCAGCCGCACCTTGCCGCCTTTCGGATTGAGCAGCAGCTTCGACGACGGCCGGAACGTGTAGGGCCCGATCGTGAACACCGCATCCTCGCTCGCCTCGTGCTGGCGCAGCTGCGCGCGGATGCGCGCGAGTAACACGGCAAAGCGGAATGGCTTGGCGACGTAGTCGTTGGCGCCCGACTCCAGGCCGAGGATGGTGTCGCTGTCGGTGTCGTGCCCGGTGAGCATGATGACAGGCGCCTTGAAGCCCGCCTTGCGCAGGATGCGCACGGCCTCGCGGCCGTCCATGTCCGGCAAGCCGACGTCCATGATCACCAGGTCGATCTGGCCGTTCTTGGCCGCCTGCACGCCCTTGCTGCCGCTGTCCACGGCCTGGGCGTCGAATTCCTCGTGTAGCGCGAGCTGCTCGACCAGCGCATCGCGCATATCGGCGTCGTCGTCGACGATCAGAATGGTCCGTTTAGTGGGCATGACAACAGTATCCTTGGCCCGCTCGCCCGGCGGCGCGCGAGGCCATTCAATATGCTAGACGAATCGGACCCTACCTAACATTTTGCCGGGACACGACCTTTTCAACTTGTCGGGCGCCCATTGCGGCACGGCTCTCCTTCCGGCCAAAAGGGCGAGATATTTCCAGTACTTAGCGCGGGTCGGGGGTGCTTTTGAGCCACGGAAGGACGATGCGGAAACGGTCGCTGTCCAGGCTGACGGTCAGGCGCAAGCCGGGCGATCCGCGCCGCGGCTGGCTAACCGGCGGACCGCTGTCGCTGCCGGTGGCGCTCGGGCGTGGCGGCATAAGGGCCAACAAGCGCGAGGGCGACGGCGGCACCCCGCGCGGCAGCTTCCGCCTCAAGCGGCTGTGGTGGCGGGCCGACCGCCACCCGCGCCCCGACACTCTACTGCCGGCACGGCCCATCCGCGCCGACGACGGCTGGTGCGAGGACCCGGGCGACCGGCATTACAACCAGCCGGTCAAGGTGCCGCCCGGTAGCACGGCCGACCGGCTCGCCCGCGCCGACGCGCTCTACGACTTCATCATCGAGATCGACCACAACACGCGGCCGCGCGTTACCGGCCGCGGCAGCGCGGTGTTCATCCACGTCGCGCGTCCGGGCTTCAGGCCGACCGCCGGCTGCATCGCGCTCACCACGCCTGCGTTGCGCCGGCTGCTCACGCGGCTCGGGCCGCACACGCGGATCGTGGTTGATTGAGCGTTAAGCCGAATCCAAAGCAGATAAGTGGATAGTTCCCGGTCACCCCTGCTTAAGCATAAGCCCGCAAGCATTTCACATCACTGAATGCGTTAAGACAGCCGGAAACATCGCCCACTATTCTTCTGTGCAATAGGCGCGTTCTGAAGGCAGCCGAAGAATTCTGCGAGGCGACATGACTTCCCCAATTCCGGATGACAACGGTCCGCCGGCGCGGCCCGGTGGCGAGCATATCGGCCCCGTTGCCGCCGTCAGCGGCGCCACCGCCACGGTCGAACTCAGCGCGCGCGGCTTCGGCGGCGACAGTCCCACCGTCGGCAAGTTCATGGGGCTGGTGGCGTCGAAGGCGCTCCTCGTCGCGCTGGTCACCGAAGTCAGCGAGCAGCTTTTGCCTTCCGGCACCTCGACGCCGGTTTTCCGCAAGGTGGCGCGCCTCGACCTGATCGGCGAGATCGACACCGGCGGCCGCTTCCAGCGCGGCGTCACCGAGTATCCCAATATCGGCGACAGCGCGAAGATGCTGGGCGAGCGCGAGCTGCGCCAGGTCTACGGCGCCGCCGACGCCGACCGCGCCCGTGTCGGCGACCTGCAGCAGAACACCAACATCGCCGTGCACGTCGACATCGACAGCCTGGTGAGCCGCCACTTCGCCATTCTCGGCGCGACCGGCGTCGGCAAGTCGAGCGGCGTCGCCATCATCCTGCAGAAGATCCTGGAGACGCGCCCGAACCTGCGCATCTTCCTGGTCGATCCGCACAACGAGTACAGCCGCTGCTTCGGCGACAAGGCGCAGGTGCTGAACCCGCGCAATCTGCGGCTGCCGTTCTGGCTGTTCAATTTCGAGGAGACGATCGACGCCTTCTTCGGCGGCCGTCCGGGCGTCGACGAGGAAGTCGAGATCCTCTCCGAGGTGATCCCGCTCGCCAAGGGCGCCTATCTGCAATACCGCAACAACAGCGGCGGGAGCGCGCTGCTGCAGAAGCGCAAGGACCCCAAGGACGCCGGCTTCACCGCCGACACGCCGGTGCCCTACCGCATCGAGGACCTGATCAACCTGCTCGACGAGCGCATGGGCAAGCTGGAGAACCGCTCGCGCGCGACCGTCTATCACAAGCTGATCGGCCGCATTCAGACCTTCCGCAACAATCCGCGCTACGCCTTCATGTTCGAGAACGCGAACATCGGCGGCGACACCATGGCGGAGATCATCGGCTCGCTGTTCCGCCTGCCGCCCGGCGGCAAGCCGATGACGATCATGCAGCTCGCCGGCTTCCCCGCCGAAGTAATCGACTCGGTCGTCTCGGTGCTCTGCCGCATGGCCTTCGACTTCGGCCTGTGGAGCGACGGCGCGGCGCCGCTGCTGTTCGTCTGCGAAGAGGCGCACCGCTACGCGCCGGCCGACCGGAACATCGGCTTCGGCCCGACCCGCCGCGCGCTTTCGCGCATCGCCAAGGAAGGCCGCAAGTACGGCGTGTTCCTCGGCCTGGTCACGCAGCGGCCGGCCGAGATCGACCCGACCATCATCTCGCAGTGCTCGACCTTGTTCGTGATGCGGCTGTCGAACGACCGCGACCAGGCGCTGATCCGCTCCGCCGTGTCGGACGCCGCCGCCAACCTGCTCTCGTTCATCCCCTCGCTCGGCACCCGCGAGGTGTTCGCCTTCGGCTCCGGCGTGGCGCTGCCGACGCGCATGCGTTTTGCCGAATTGCCCGCGGCGGTGCGGCCGAACAGCGAAGCCTCCGGCAACACGCGCTCGGAAGCGGGCGTCGGCATGAACCGCGACCTGCTCGCCTCGGTGATCGAGCGCTGGCGCAGCGCGAGCATGAGCCACCGCGTGTCGGAAGACGACTACGCCGACCTCGGCGCGCCGCCCGACGCGCCGGCGCTGCAGCCGGCTCTGCAGCCTGCGCCGCAGGCGCCGAGCGCGCCGCTAACCGTCCCGGTCCGGCCCGAGCTGCGCTCGAGCCTCCTGAAAAAGCCGCTCGACGCCGGCTCGATCGGGAGCAATGCGCCGAACATGCCGCGGTTCAGGTAGCTACTGCCGCCCGCCGAAAATGGCCGAGCCGACGCGCACGTGCGTCGCGCCCATGGCGATCGCCTCGGCGAAATCCGCGCTCATGCCCATCGACAGCAGCGTCAGCCCGTTGCGCTTGGCGATCGTGGCGGTGAGCGCGAAGTGCGGCCCCGGCGCTTCGTCCACCGGCGGGATGCACATCAGCCCCGCGATCGCCAGGCCGTAGGTCTCGCGGCAGGCCTTGAGGAACGCGTCGGCGTCCTGCGGCAGCACGCCCGCCTTCTGCGGCTCGGCGCCGGTGTTGATCTGCGCGAACAGCTGCGGCGTCTTCCCTTGCCGGGCAATCTCCTTGGCCAGCGCCTCGCACAGGCTCGCCCGGTCCACCGAATGGATGGCGTCGAACAACGCCACCGCCTCCTTCGCCTTGTTGGATTGCAGCGGCCCGATCAGGTGCAGCGAAAGGCCGGGATGCTTGTCGAACAGCGGCGGCCACTTGGCCTTGGCCTCCTGCACGCGGTTCTCGCCGAACACGCGCTGGCCGGCGGCGATCACCGGCTCGATTCGCTCAGGCCCGAAGGTCTTCGACACCGCCACCAGCGTCACGCCGGCCGGATCGCGCCCCGCGTCGCGGCAGGCGCGCGCGATCTCGGCTCGTACCGCGTCGAGACCCGTCGCTTTCGTCGCCGGTGGCTGCATGAGCAGCCAGATATCAGCTTGTGGGCGCGCGCGGAAGCGCCTCAGATGAACGGCCGCGCCGTGCGCTGGCGCGTGTCCTGCCCGGCGATCCGAACCAGCGCGGCGCGGTCTACCACCTCGAACATCCGGTCCTTCCAGCGCGCGGCGCCCGAGGCGAACAGCCGCTTCAGCGTCTTGTTGGTGTGCACCAGCGACATGCCGAGGGCGTCGGCCAGGTGCTGCTGCGTGAACGGAAACGGCACGGCGTTGTTCTTGACCAGCCCGGCCTCATCGGCGCGCACGAACAGATGCAGCAGCAGGAAGGCCGTGCGCTCGAGCGAGGTGCGCCGGCCGATGCTGAGCAGGTGCTCGTCGATGAGCTGCTCCTCGCGCGCCGCCAGCCAGGTAACGTCGAAGGCGAGCGAAGGGAAGCGGCTGTACAGCTCCCACAGCTTGGCGCGCGGAAACGCGCACAGTGTCAGCGGCGTGAGCGCCTCGACCGAGTGCTCCATTTCGCGCATCAGCGCGCCCTGCAGGCCGAGCATGTCGGCCGGCAGCGCATAGTTGAGGATCTGCCGCCGGCCGTCGTCGAGCACCTTGTAGCGGAAGGCCCAGCCGCCGAGCACCGTATAGAGGTATTCGCTGCGCGTGCCCTCGCGCAGGAAGCTCGCGCCGGGCTCCACCCGCAGCTCGTCGACCTTGAGCTCCTTCACGAAGGCCAGTTCTTCCGCGGTGAACTCGCGCAGGCTCGGCCGCTTGCGCAGCGGGCACGCGTCGCACGGCGTGAATTGTCCGTTGGAACGTCCCTGTCCGTTGACCATGCTTTGCCCGGGGGAATATCGCGCGACCTGACCGGCTTTATCGGTGGGCGGGCGATCGCTCAAGCGACGCCGCGCCGGTCGCGGCGAATATATTTTCGCGGCATATGTCAAAGTTAAATGCCGGCCGATTCAACTCCGGGCACAAGCCAAAGTTCCAGTTTTGGAACGGGTGGGTCAGGAGCCGTGGCGGCCATTGAAGGAAGCATCGCCGGCAAGCGATGCCTGATCGTTGACGATCAGTTTCTCATCGCCATGGACATCCGGCAGATCGTCGAAGCGGCCGGCGCCCACAGCGTGGTCTGCGTCGCCAGCGCGGAGGAGGCGCTCGCCGCCATCGACGGCGCGCCGTTCGACCTCGCCATCCTGGACGTGAAGCTCGGCGGCATGCTGCGAACCAGCCTGTCGGTCGCGGCGCGTCTTTCGGCCGACGATACGCCGTTCGTCTTCCTCACCGGCATGCGCAGCGACGACCCGCTGTTCCGCGAATTTCCCGACGTGCCGGTGGTGGAGAAGCCCTACGACGTCACCGCCCTGCTGGCCGCGCTGCGCCGCGCCATCGAACGACAGGAGGGCCTCGGCCCAACGCGGCCGCCGCGCGCGTCGTGAGGCACACGGGCGGCTAGGCCGCCGCCTGCCACTGCGCCATCGCGTCCTTCGACGACTTGTTCAGGTGGACGTGCGCGTCGATGTGATCGACCCAGGCCAGCGGAATGAAATGGTGCTTGCCGCTGGCCTTCGGGTCGTTCTTGGTGAGCATGATCTTGTCGCCGTCCTTCAGGCAGTCGACTGTGCCGACGTGCTGGCCGTCGGAGCCCAGCACTTCCATGTGTTCCTTGATCTTCTGCGTATCCATGACTGGTCCTCCTTGCCGGGGGTAAACCCGCCGGCCCGGAGGTCCGTTCCTGGAAGTTCCGCGGAACCAGCGCCTTACGCGGCGTGCAGCATCACATCGACATGAATGGCGTCGAACGGGAATTCGATGCGCCCCCGTTCGGTCTTTTGCAGGACGCCGGCGTTCAGCAGGGCGTGGACGTCGCCGTGAACGGCCTTCACGTCGCGGCTGACGCGGCGCGCCGCTTCGCGGATGGTGACCGGTCCCGCGCCGGTCAGCGCCCGGACGATCTCCCAGCGCTTGGTCGTCAGCAGCTTGAACAGCAGCTCGGGCGAAGCGAACGTGATGCGCGCGCCCTGCTTGCTGCCGGCAAACGCTTCTTTCGTTCGCTGCTTCACCTCGTCGAGCGAGGCCACCTGCAAAGTAACGACGTTCATTTCGGCCTCCATCTCGCGACGTCCCGCCAAAAGTCGTTCAGCAGCGCATCGGCGTCGGTGAAAACGTACGGCACCTCATCATCGCCGGCGTGAAGATGGTCGCCCTTGCCGGCTTCGTTGTCGTAACGCAGCACGCAGTGGCCGCGATGCACCAGGGCGAGCCGGTACTTGAAGCGGTGACGCGAACCCCGCACAGGCCTGGCCAGCCGCCACACAACGAGCTCGACGAAGGTCTCGGCATCGAGAACGTGCCGTTCGTTCATCAGCAGCTCGGCGCTGATGTTGGAGTTTATAACAACAGCAGGTCGTTGTTGTCAATCGCTCCAACAGGCGGGGCAGGCCGGCCGAGACCTTTCCGGCCCGCCCGTTGACCCCCCGCCCCCTTTCATGTCACCTGCGGCGACCCTGAAAAGACCCGCAAATGACCGCCGAATCGCAGAAAAACGACCGCTACAACGCCCGCGAGGCCGAGGCCAAATGGCAGAAGGCCTGGGACGACCAGGCCATCTTCGCCACCAAAAACGACGACCCGCGCCCGAAATACTACGTGCTGGAGATGTTCCCCTACCCGTCGGGGCGCATCCACATGGGCCACGTGCGCAACTACACCATGGGCGACGTGGTCGCGCGCTTCCGCCGCGCCATGGGCCACGCGGTGCTGCACCCGATGGGCTGGGACGCCTTCGGCATGCCGGCGGAGAACGCCGCTATCGACCGCAAGGTCCACCCCAAAGCCTGGACCTACGACAACATCGCCGCGATGAAGAAGCAGCTCCAGTCGATGGGGCTGTCGCTCGACTGGGCGCGCGAGGTCGCGACCTGCGATCCCTCCTACTACAAGCACCAGCAGCGCATGTTCCTCGACTTCTTGAAGGCGGGGCTGGTCGCGCGCGAATACCGCAAGGTGAACTGGGACCCGGTCGACCAGACCGTGCTCGCCAACGAGCAGGTGATCGACGGCCGCGGCTGGAGAAGTGGCGCGCTGGTCGAGCAGCGCGATCTCTACCAGTGGGTCTTCAAGATCAGCGACTATTCGGAAGAGCTGCTCACCGCGCTCGACACGCTCGACCGCTGGCCGGAGAAGGTCCGGCTGATGCAGAAGAACTGGATCGGCCGCTCGGAAGGTTTGCTGGTCCGCTTCATGCTCGACACCGCGACGACGCCGTCGGGCGAATCCGAGCTCGAGATTTTCACGACGCGCCCCGACACGTTGTTCGGCGCCAAGTTCATGGCCATCGCGCCGGATCATCCGCTGGCGCAGGCCGCCGCCAAGAAGGATGCCAAGCTCGCCGCCTTCATCGAAGAGTGCAAGCACATCGGCACCTCGCAGGAGGCGATCGACACCGCCGAGAAGATGGGCTTCGACACCGGCATCCGCGCCGCGCATCCGTTCGATGCGAACTGGAAGCTGCCGGTCTATGTCGCCAACTTCATTTTGATGGACTACGGCACCGGCGCGATCTTCGGCTGCCCGGCGCACGACCAGCGCGACCTCGATTTCGTCAACAAATACGGCCTCGGCAACACGCCGGTGGTCTGCCCGGAAGGGCAGGACCCCAAGACATTCGTCATCACCGACGTCGCCTATGACGACGACGGCCGCATGATCAACTCGCGCTTCCTCGACGGCATGACCATCGCCGACGCGAAGGAAGAGGTGGCGAAGCGGCTGGAGAAGGAGACGCGCGGCAATCGTCCGGTGGCGCAGCGCCAGGTGAACTACCGCCTACGCGACTGGGGCATTTCGCGCCAGCGCTACTGGGGCTGCCCGATCCCGGTCATCCACTGCGACAAGTGCGGCGTCGTGCCGGCGCCGGTCGCCGAGCTGCCGGTCAAGCTGCCGGACGACGTCAGCTTCGACAAGCCGGGCAATCCGCTCGATCGCCATCCGACCTGGAAGCATGTGAAGTGTCCGTCGTGCGGTGGCGAAGCGCGGCGCGAGACCGACACCATGGACACCTTCGTCGACTCGTCCTGGTACTTCGCGCGCTTCACCGATCCGTGGAACGAAGCCTCGCCGACCACGCCGGACGTCGCCAACCGCTGGCTGCCGGTCGACCAGTACATCGGCGGCATCGAGCACGCGATTTTGCATCTTCTGTATTCGCGCTTCTTCACCCGCGCGATGAAGAAGACCGGCCACCTGAATATCGACGAACCCTTCGCCGGCCTGTTCACGCAAGGCATGGTCGTGCACGAAACCTACCGCACCGCGAAGGGCGAGTGGGTGCAGCCGGCCGAAGTGACGCTTGAAGCCGTGGGCGACACGCGCACGGCCAAGCTCACCGCCACCGGCGAGCCGGTGGAGATCGGCTCCATCGAGAAAATGTCGAAGTCGAAGAAGAACACGGTCGACCCCGACGACATCATCGCCGCCTACGGTGCCGACACCGCCCGCTGGTTCATGCTCTCCGACTCGCCGCCCGAGCGCGACGTGATCTGGACCGAGGAGGGCGTGCAGGGCGCCTGGCGTTTCGTGCAGCGCCTGTGGCGTCTGGTCGGCGAGATCGCCAATGTCACGGCGGGCGAGCGCCCGGCGCAGTTCTCCGACGAAGCGCTGAAGGTCCGCAAGGCCGCCCACAAGGCGCTGGTCAACGTGTCCGACGACATCGGCAAGCTGCGCTTCAACCGCTGCGTCGCGCACATCTACGAGTTCGCCAACGCCCTGTCCGACGCCATCGGCGCGGTCGAGACCGCGCCGGCCGCCGACCTGTGCTGGGCGCTGCGCGAGGCCGGCGACATCCTGGTGCGGCTGTTCCACCCGATGATGCCGCATCTGGCCGAGGAATGCTGGGCCGTGCTCGGCCACAGCACCCTGGTCGCCACCGAGGCTTGGCCGGCACTGGAAGCCGACCTCCTGGTGGAGAACACCATCACCTTGCCCGTGCAGATCAACGGCAAGAAGCGCGCCGACGTCACCGTGCCGCGGGATGCTGGAAAAGCCGACATAGAGGCTGCCGTTCTGGCCCTCGATACGGTACAAAAGGCGCTCGACGGCAAGAGCCCGAAAAAGGTCATCGTCGTCCCGCAGAGGATCGTGAATGTGGTGGCTTAGACCGCTCGCCCGTCTGATCGCCGTCGCCGGCCTGGCCGCGCTGACCGCCGGCTGCTTCCAGCCGATGTATGCCGAGCGCACCGCCGGCGGTCCCCGCGGAGTCGGCCTCGCCGACAAGCTCAGCACCGTGGAAGTCGCGTCGGTGAGCGCGCCGAACGGCACGCGGCTGTCGCGCGTCGGCACCGAGCTGCGCGACTCGCTGATCTTCAACCTCACCGGCGGCAGCGGGCCGGGTCCGTCGTCCTACCGCCTCAACGTCACGCTCAGTTCGTCGCAGACGCAGGTGATCGTGGACATCACCAGCGGCCGCCCCGACATCCAGAATTACGGCATCGACGCGACCTACGATCTGGTGGACCTCTCCACCGGCAAGAGCATCATGTCCGGCCGGACCTTCTCGCGCGTGTCCTACAACATCCCCGGCCAGCAGCAGCGCTTCGCCGGCGATCGCGGCCTGCGCGACGCCGAGGACCGCGCGGCCAAGGTGATCGCCGAAAACATCCGCAACCGCCTCGCCTCGTTTTTCGTGGCGGGGACCTGAGACTCGCCGCTTGCTCGCTTCCCCTCTCCCCTTGTGGGAAAGGGTGCCCGAGCGGAGGCGAAGCCGAGCGAGGGCGGGTGAGGGGTCGGACTTCGCTTGAAGCGCTGACCCCTTTTCACCCGGCTCGCTCACTCCGTTCGCTCGCCACCCTCTCCCACAAGGGGAGAGGGTTACGCAGTGCCACTGGCAAAGCATGACCGCCATCAAAGCCGCCGATGTCGACCGCTTCATCGCCAAGCCCGATCCGGCGACGCCGATCGTGCTGGTCTACGGGCCCGACGCCGGGCTGGTGCGCGAGCGCGTGGACGCGCTGGTGAAGGCCTCGGTGGACGATCCCGCCGATCCCTTCGCGCTGGCGCGGCTCGAGGCGGAAGACCTCTCCGCCAATCCCTCGCGCCTGGTCGAGGAGGCGCACACCGTGCCGCTGTTCGGCGGCCGCCGCGCCGTGCTGGTGCGCGCCGGCGCGCGCAACATCGCCTCCGCGGTGGAGGCTGTGGTCAACGCGCCCTCGCCCGAGTGCCGCGTGATCATCGAGGCCGGCGACCTGCGCAAGTCGGCGCCCTTACGCGCGCTGTGCGAGAAGGCCAGGGTCGCCGCCGCGCTGCCCTGCTACGCCGACAGCGAGCGCGACCTCGCGCGCCTGATCGACGACGAGATGCGCGCGGCCGAGCTCACCATCGCGCCCGACGCGCGCGCCGTCCTGCTCTCGCTGCTCGGCGGCGACCGGCTCGCCTCGCGCAACGAGGTGCGCAAGCTCGCGCTCTACGCGCGCGGCAAGGGCAGCGTCGCGCTCGACGACGTGCTGGCGGTGGTGTCCGACGCCTCCGAGATGGCGCTCGACGGCGTGATCGACGCCGCCTTCGCCGGCAGACCCGGCGAGGTGGATACCGAGTTCGCCAAGGCGCGCGCCAGCGGCTCGTCGCCGGCGGCGATCCTGTCGGCCGCCATCCGCCAGGTCGCGAGCCTGCACAAGATGAAGCTCGCGGTGGACGGCGGCGATTCGGTCGAATGGGCGATGAAGCGCGCGGCCCCGCCGGTCCACTTCACCCGCGAGAAGGCGGTCGGCGAGGCGCTGCGGCTGTGGAACGCGCCGCGGCTGCTGCGCGCCATGGCGCAGCTCGCCGAGGCGTCGTTCGACGCCCGCCGCAATGCCCCGCTGGCCGAGGCGATCGCCCAGCGGGCGCTCTTGTCGCTCGCGGCAAACGTGCGCCGCAAAGGCTGACTCCCCTCCGGTTGCGGCCGATCGATAAAATGCAGGCGAACGGCTTCAACGCGCCGTAACGCGATTTCGTTAAAGTGGGCGCGTGACCAACCTCGCCGACACCGCCCTCGATCCGCGCCGCGCCGCGTTGCGGCGGCAGGAAGCGCGCACCAAGGCCTGGCGCGCGGCCATCGTGGTCGCGTTCTTCGCGCTGCTGATCGGCGCCAACCTCTATGTCGGAGCGGTGATGCTGGTCGGCACGCTGCAGAGCCGCAGCGACGACGCGCAGACCGCGCTCGCCGCCCGCACCGGCCGCGTGTCGCGCTCGCTGCTCGACGGCACCTTCTGCCGCTCGGTGAGCTACGACAACGAGCTCGCGCACATCACCGCCGACAAGATCGTGCCCTGCGACGACATCAGCCCGCGCCGCCGCGGGCGCAACTCCTTCAACTGGGGCAAGGAGTAGCGGCCGCCCCCGCTTTCGCGGGGGCGACGGTGCGTCACAAGTTCATCTGATAGCTGTGCGGGGTCCAGCGGTAGCCGCCGCCGGCCTTCTCGATATAGCCGAGACCCGGGAACGGGCAGTGGAAGCTCGCCACCAGCAGCCGTTCGTTCGACAGCATGTCGAGCATGCGGTTGCGCGTGGCCACCGCCTTCTCCTTGTCGTCGTCCATCTCGAAGTGCCATTCCGGCCGCTGCACCGCCATCACGTATTGCGTGAAGGTGTCGGCGGTGATCATCAGCCGCTTGCCCTCGCTCTCGACGTGGAACGCCATCAGCCCCGGCGAATGGCCGGAGACGTCCACCGCGGTGATGCCGGGCACCACCGTGTCGCCCGGCTTGATGAAGGTCGCGCGTTCGGCGAGCGGCGTGCAGATCGTCACGTAGATCTCGCGGTTGAACTTGCGCGCCTCGCGCACGCCCACGTTCTTCTGCCAGAAGTCGTATTCCGCCGCGCCGAACACGTAGCGCGCGTTCGGGAACACCGGCTTGCCGCCCTCGACCAGGCCGCCGATGTGGTCGGGATGGCCGTGCGTGAGCACCACGACGTCCACGTCCTCCGGCTTGTAGCCGTTCTGGGCGAGCCGCGCCGCGGTCTGCCCCGGCGGCAGGCGCTTGGCGAGCTGCTCGTATTCGCGCGGCAGCGCGCCGTTGCCGGTGTCGAACAGCACCAGCTCCTTGCCGGTGTTCACCAGCGTCGGGATGTTGGGGTGCTCGAACCGCTGCGGATCGATGTTGTTCTCGCGCGCCAGCGCCTGCACCGCCTCGGCCGAGGCGTTGGCGCCGTAGTGCGGATGCAGGCCGTCGCGGATCGCCTTGGCGTCGAGCACGCTGGCGGCCTCGAAGCCCCCCAGCTTGAAGCGGTAGAAGGCCGGCTGCAGTTCGCCGTGCAGTGCTGCGGGCATTCAGGTTTCTCCCCGTTGTCGTTGCGTTTCCCATAGCGCAGGCAGCGGCGGAGGGCGATGGGGTTTTCCGCGCGTCAAGACGCCGCCCCGCCTCTGGCGCGGCGCGGGGCCTGCGCCTAAGCTTGGCCGAGGCGACAGCAATCGGGGGAACGGCTTATGGCCAAAAAACGCAAGAAGACCGCGGCGAAGCGCAAGAAGGCGAAAAAGGCGAAGACGGCGCGCCGGCCGATCCGCAAGAGCGCCCGCAAGCTCGGCCGGGCCAAGGCCGCGCCGAAGCGTGCGGCGAGGAAGAAGCGCGCCCGCAAGGCCAAGCCGCAGGGCCTGGTCGAGCGCGTGACCAGCGCCTTCAAGGCCGTGGTCAGCGGGGTCGAGGAGACCGAGGCGCTGCGCGCCAAGCTGGAGCAGCGCGGCTCCGACGAGACGCAATAAGCTGCGACAACGCCGCCGCGATCTCACGCGCGCTCTTGACAGACGCGCGCGCAGGGACTTTCGCTAGCCCGATCGTTCGGTCCCGCGAAAGTCCTCATGCTCCTGGTCAAGACCTATCTCGACAAAAGCCCGATCCACGGCCTCGGCGTCTTCGCCGCCGAATTCATCCGCAAGGACACCAGGATCTGGCGCTTCGTCGAGGGCTTCGACCGCTTCTATTCGCCGAAGGAGTTCGCGCGGCTGCCCAAGCCGGCGCGCGACTTCATCAAGTTCCACGGCTACCGCGTCGACGGCGAGATCCTGCTGACCGTCGACCACGACCGCCACATGAACCACTCGGACACGCCCAACACCTACCTGAAGGGCGGCTACGCCATCGCGCGGATCAACATCCGCAAGGGCGCCGAGATCACCAACGACTACCGCGAGTTCGACGCCGCCCTCTGCGCCGCGTTTTTGAAGACGAAGAAGTAGCCGGCGCCGCCGCTTGCTCTCTTCGCCTCTCCCGCAAGGGGAGAGGGGAAGCGCTCGTGCTTCACCGCTCAGGCAAGTTACCCTCGCCCGCGCAACCAGTTGTCCACACTGATACGCCCCGGACCGGTGACGAAGAAGATCAGGATGCCGCCCAGGATCGAGATGTTCTTCCAGAACGCCGAGTCCTGGATGCGGCGCTGCGCGGCGTCGGTGAAGTCCCAGTAGCGGTGCGAGGAGAACGTTGCCACCAGCATGAAGATCACCAGGACAATGGTGACGTAGCGCGTCGCCAGGCCGAGCAGCAGCGCGATGCCGCCGAAGAATTCGAACGGCACGGCGATGTAGGCCATGAAATAGGGCAGCCCGCGCGGCGGGAAGGTGTTGGCCACCGCAGCGATGTCGAAGATCTTGCCGTAGCCCGAGCGCACGAAGATCCAGCCGAGCAGGATGCGGCCGAACAGCAGCAGGAAGTCGGAGGTTGCGGCGGCTACGCCGTCGGCGCGCGACAGCGCCGGATGCGAGCTGGGGTTCATCGGTCGGGTTCTCCCTTGGACACGGGGCGGCGCATCAATGCGCCGTGCGCTCGGATAACACGCCGTGGCCGGTCTTATTCCCTGCGGCAGGTTGGCCGCGGCGCGCCGCCCTACCGCAGCAGCAGCCGGCCGAGCTGGAACAGCGAGATCGCCACGATCAGCAGGCCGACCGCCGTCATCAGCGCGCGCGGCGACACGCGTTTGACCGCCCAGCCGCCGAACGGCGCCGCCAATACCCCGCCCAGGATCAGCGGAACGAGGTGGGACAGCGGCGATGCGCCCAGCTCGATGAAGAAGGTGGTCGCCGCCGCCACGGTGACGAAGAACTCGGCGGTGTTGACCGAGCCGACGGTGTGGCGCGGGGCGTGGCCGGCGCCGATTAGCGTCGAGGTCGCCAGCGGTCCCCAGCCGCCGCCGCCGCTGGCGTCGAGGAAGCCGGCGACGAAGCCGAGCGGCGACGTCCACCTGGCCGGCCGCTCGCGCGCGGGCGCGATGCGGAACGACTTGAGCAGGATGTAGAGACCCATCAGCAGCAGGTAGGCGTAGACGTAGCGGCGCGCCGCCGTGACGTCGACGTTCGACAGGATCCACGCGCCCAGCACGGCGCCGAGCGCGCCGGCGATCGCCAGCCGCATGACCAGGCGCCGGTCGATGTTGCGGTGATAGATGTGCGAGGCGGCCGACGCGCCGGTGGTGAACACTTCCGCCGTGTGCACGAGCGCGCTCGCCTGCGCCGCCGGAAATCCGAACGTCAGCAGCGCGGTCGTGCTGAGCACGCCATAGGCCATGCCGAGCGCGCCGTCGACGAGCTGCGCGAAGAAGCCGATGGCGAGCAGCAGCAGGAATTCGGACACTCGCCCTCCGCCTGTCAAAGCCCCGGCCGCGACGCGTGAAGTGCGCGCGCGCAAGCGGCCCAGTATCTTATGCGAGGCTTCGCACAGCAAGCCGCGCAGGCCGGCGCAGGGAACGCAACGGCTGGCGATTGGCTCGAATGCGGCAGAAAAACTCTACAAAATCCGATTCAAGTCGCGCGCGGCTATCGATAGGTCACGACGTACCGGCGCGCGCAGCCATGCGCAAAACCTATGAGCCCGTCACCCTGAGGTGCGAGCGACCGCAGGTCGCGAGCCTCGAAGGGCGACGGCGGGCTCTTTTTGTCATCACCGGGCCGGCGCGCGATCGCTGTGATCCGGCGATCCCGATGAGGCGCGCAACGTGCCCTCCTAAACGAGATGGCCGGGACAAGCCCGGCCTTGAAAAGAATAAAGCGAAGCGTAGTGCGTGCCGTCGCCCTACCCCAGCTTCCGCAACACCGCGTCGAGCTGATCGAGGTCCTTGTACTTGATGTGCAGGGTGCCGCCGTCGCCCTTGTGGTCGATGGTCACGTCGAGCCCGAGCGCGTCCGACATGCGCCGCTCCAGCGCGCGCGTGTCGGCGTCCTTCGCCTTTTCCTCCTGCCGGCGGATCTTGCGCGCGATGTGGTCCATCGTCGCGTCGCCGGGCTCGCCTTCCTCCTTGCGCACCCACTCCTCGAGCTGGCGCACGCTGTAGCCTTCATCGATCGCCAGGCCGGCGAGGATTTCCGCGTTGACGTGGCCGACGAGGAGCCGCGCGTGGCCGGCCGACAGCTTGCCTTCGCGCACCAGCTTCTTCACCGGCTCGGGCAGCCGCAAGAGCCGCACCATGTTGGCGATGTAGGGCCGGCTCTTGCCGACGATCTGCGAAACCTGCTCCTGCGTGTGATGCAGTTGCTCCATCAGCGCAACGTAGCCGGCGGCTTCCTCGATCGGATTGAGGTCGGCGCGCTGCACGTTCTCGATGATGGCGTATTCGAGCGACTGGGCGTCGGTGGCGTCGACGATGGCGATCGGCACCTCGTGCAGGCCGGCGCGCTGCGCCGCGCGCCAGCGGCGCTCGCCGGCGATGATCTCGAACGTACCGTCGCCGGCCTCGCGCACCACGATCGGCTGGATGATGCCGCGCTCCTTGATCGAGCCGGCGAGCTCCTCGAGTTCGGCCTCGGTGAAGGTGCGGCGCGGGTTGCGCGGGTTGGGCTTGAGGTTCTCGATCGGCGCCTTGCGCGGCTTGCGCGCCACCTCCGGCGTCGCGCCCGCTTCGTCGCCGACGTCGCCGATCAGCGCGGCGAGCCCCCGTCCCAACCGCGAATGATCCGCCATGGCCGCCGCTCCTGAATTACCCGCCACGCTGTGCTTCCCGTCTTCGATGCTTCTTTCTTATCCCTCCCCTGCAAGGGGAGGGTGGCGAGCGCAGCGAGCCGGGTGGGGTTTGCTTTCCATTGCGACGTGGGCCCCCCCCCACCCCACCGGCGGCCCGCGGCACCCGACCCCCGAGAGGGGGGGGGTGTCTAGTGAACCCCCCCCCCCGGGAGTCGC
>JBKBRE010000018.1:57437-86134 GCA_046292265.1 Pseudolabrys sp.
TGGGGTTGGCTTTCCATTGCGACGTGCCCCCACCCCGATCCTCGCTGCGCGAGGATCGACCCTCCCCTTTCAGGGGAGGGATAAGAAGGTCACCCCGCCGCCTTGATCTCGCGCTCGCGCTGGATGATCTCGGTCGCCAGCCGCAGGTAAGCTTCGCTGCCGACGCACTTGAGGTCGTAGACCAGCACCGGCTTGCCGTAGGACGGCGCCTCCGAGATGCGCACGTTGCGCGGGATCACCGTGTCGTAGACCTTGCGGCCCATGAACTGACGCACGTCGGCGACCACCTGGTTGGCCAGGTTGTTGCGCGAGTCGAACATCGTCATGACGATGCCGTGGATCGACAGCTTCGGATTGAGCGTGGTCTTCACCTGCTCGACCGTCTTGAGAAGCTGCGACAGACCTTCGAGCGCGAAGAACTCGCACTGCATCGGCACCAGGATCGAATCCGCCGCCGCCATGGCGTTGACGGTGATCAGGTTCAGCGACGGCGGGCAGTCCACCAGCACGTAGGTGAAGTGGAAGGCCGGCGAGCCATTGTTCAGGTTGTTGAGCGCGGTGCGCAGGCGGAAGGCGCGGTCGCGCTCGCGGCCGATCTCGAGCTCGAGGCCGGACAGGTCCATGGTCGAGGGCGCGATGTAGAGCCGCGGCACCGCCGTCGGGATCACCGCGTCGCGCATCGGCGCCTGGCCGGTGAGCACGTCGTAGGTCGAGGTGCGGCGCGCCTTGCGTTCGATGCCGAGGCCGGTGGAGGCGTTGCCCTGCGGGTCGAGGTCGACGATCAGCACGTTCTCGCCGATGGCGGCGAGCGCGGTGCCGAGGTTGATGGCGGTCGTGGTCTTGCCGACGCCGCCCTTCTGGTTGGCGATCGCGATCACCCGCGGGGCGCCGGCCGGCACGGCGGCGACGGGCTTCTCGAACGGCACGACCTGCGGGTCGGCGGGAGCGGTCGGATCGATGGTCGGCGTATCGGTCATGGGCTTACTGCCTTTGTCAGTGCTCAGTTCCAGACCCGTCATCCTGAGGTGCCCGCCGAAGGCGGGTCTCGAAGGATGAACGGCCCCTGACTCCCCGCCGTCGCCCTTCGAGGCTCGGGCTTCGCCCTCGCACCTCAGGGTGACGACTCACCGGCGCTCCAACCCCCGAACGACCACCACGCAGCCGTCGGGACTCGTCTTGCTCGGCACCGTCTCGGCCTCGATCCTCCAATATTTAGCGGCTTCGGTCAATTCAGCCGCTACATCTTGACCCTTGAGGAACAGGCCGACCGCGCCCCGGGCGATCAAAGGAAACGCTTGATCGCAAAGGATTTTCAAGGACGCCAGCGCGCGGGCCGAAACGACATCCGCGCTTTCCCCAAAGCTATCCCCGAAATCCTCCGCCCGCGTCAGGTGAACTTGCGCGGGTGCGCCGGTCACGCGCACCGCCTCGCGCAGGAAGGCGGCCTTTTTCCCATTGCTTTCAACGAGATGGACCACCGCGCCTCGCCGCTCCGCCAGCGCGCAGGCGACCGGAATCGCCGGGAAGCCGCCGCCGGAGCCGAAGTCGACCCAAACTTTCACTTCCGCGGGCGCCAGGTCGATGAGCTGGAGCGAATCGGCGACGTGCCGCGTCCAGATTTGCGGAATCGTCGATGGCGAAATGAGGTTGGTCTTCTGCTGCCAGAGCAGCAGCAGATCGACGAAGCGGTCGAGCCGCGCCAGTGTTTCCGGCGAAACGCGCACGAGCTCCAGCGCGCGCGCGCGATCCTCGGACAGATCGAGGATGCCCTGCCCGGCCTTGCTCAAGCGCTCTTCGCGGACTTGCCGCGCCCGCGGCGCACATGTGCGACCAGCAGCGTGAGCGCCGCCGGCGTCAGCCCGTCGATCTTGCTCGCGTGGCCGATCGTGCGCGGCCGCTGCGCGATCAGCTTCTGCTTCACTTCGTTCGACAGGCCGGGCAGCGACGCATAATCGAGATCGTCCGGCAGCGTGAACGATTCATCGCGCCGGTACGCCGCGATGTCGGCGGCCTGGCGCGAAAGATAGACGTCGTACTTCGCATCGATCTCGATCTGCTCGGCGATCTTCGCATCGAGCGCGCCGAAGCGCGGCCACACCTTGGCGAGATCGTCGATGCCGATGCTCGGATAAGACAGCATCTCGAACGCGGTGCGGCGCTGGCCGTCCTTGTTCAACGAAAGCCCGTGACGCTCCGCTTCCTTCGGCGTGAGCGACACCGACTTGGCGAAGGCGCGCGCATCGTCGAGCGCCCTGCTCTTCATCGTGTGCAGGCGCGCGCGCTCCGCGCCGATGCAGCCGAGCGCGATGCCTCTATTCGTGAGCCTCTGATCGGCATTATCGGCGCGCAGCTGCAAGCGATACTCGGCGCGCGATGTGAACATGCGATAGGGCTCGCTGACGCCGCGCGTGATGAGATCGTCGACCATCACGCCGATGTAGGCTTCGGCGCGGTCGAAGACGATTTCGTCTGAGTTGCTCGCCAGCGCCGCGGCGTTGAGGCCTGCAAGAAGTCCCTGCGCCGCAGCCTCTTCGTAACCTGTCGTGCCGTTGATCTGCCCGGCGAGAAAGAGTCCGCGCAGGCGTTTCGTCTCCAGCGTCGGCTTCAGCTCGCGCGGATCGACGAAGTCGTATTCGATCGCGTAGCCGGGCCGCACGAACTGCGCGCGCTCGAGTCCGGGAATCGTCGCGACCAGCTTGTGCTGCACGTCTTCCGGCAGCGAAGTCGAGATACCGTTCGGATAGACGGTGTGATCGTCGAGGCCTTCCGGCTCCAAGAAAATTTGGTGGCCGTCGCGTTCGCCGAACTTGACGATCTTGTCTTCGATCGACGGGCAGTAGCGCGGGCCGCGGCTCGCGATTTGCCCGGAGTACATCGGCGAGCGATGCACGTTGTCGCGGATGACCTCGTGCGTCGGCGCCACCGTGCGGGTGATGCCGCACTGGATCTGCGGGTTGGTGATGCGCGCGGTCATGACCGAGAACGGCTCCGGCGGATCGTCGCCGGCCTGCATCTCCAGGCTCTGCCAGTCGATGGTGCGGCCGTCGAGCCGCGGCGGCGTGCCGGTCTTCAGGCGACCGAGCGCGAAGCCGGCGCGTTCGAGCGTGTTTGACAGACCGATCGCCGGCGCCTCGCCGACGCGGCCGGCCGGGATCTGCTTCTCGCCGATATGGATAAGCCCGCGCAAAAAGGTGCCGGTGGTCAGCACCACCGCGCCGGTGGCGATCTCGCGGCCGTCTTTGAGACGGACGCCGAGCACGCGGCTGTTCTCGACGATCAGATCGTCTGCCTCGGCCTCGATAACCTCGAGCAACGGCACTTCTAGGAGCGCGCGCTGCATCGCCGCGGCGTAGAGCTTCCGGTCCGCCTGCGCCCGCGGCCCGCGCACCGCCGGCCCCTTGCGTTGATTCAACACGCGAAACTGGATGCCGCCCTGGTCGGCGACGCGGCCCATGAGGCCATCGAGGGCGTCGATTTCACGGACCAAGTGGCCCTTGCCGAGACCGCCGATGGCGGGATTGCAGGACATGGCGCCGATGGTCGCGAACTTGTGGGTGACCAGGGCAGTCTTGGCGCCCGCGCGTGCGCTGGCAGCAGCGGCCTCACAGCCGGCATGGCCGCCGCCAATCACAACGACGTCGAATCGCGCGCTCATGGAGTCCTCGAATGGGGCTTTGTAGCGGAGGTGGTCCGGCCGGTCAAAGCTGCAAGGCCCCGCCAGATGTTTCACGTGAAACATCGACGCGGGTTCGAGCAAAATGTTTCACGTGAAACACTGGGGAGCGGGACGGCCGAAGAGACCGCGAGCGTACGCCCGTCTAGGGGCCATCTATCCGGCATAGCTTGTGAATTCCGGCCGTAATTACTTACCAATGCAGAAGTCGCGGAAAATGACGTCGAGAATGTCCTCGACGTCGACGCGGCCGGTCAGGCGGGCCAGGGCGTGGGCCGCAAGGCGGAGCTCCTCGGCGAGCAGGTCTTCGCGCGAAGCGGCGGGGGCGGCCAGGGCGCGCCGCAGCGCTGCCAGAGATGCTTCCAGTGCCTGGCGATGACGGAGACGGGTGACCAGCGCCGATTCGGCGCCGGCCATGAAGGCGTCGGCGAACCCTGTCAGCGCGACAAACAGCGCCTCGAACCCCGCGCCCGATGCAGCCGAAACATCGAATTCCTGTTCATATTTTCCGAACAGTAATTCATTTTTTCCCGTTAACTCAGAATTAACCATACTTTTGAGGGGCTTAGTAGGAGTGGACAAGCCCTCATAACTTTTGTTATTTTGAATCCTTCCTCGTTCTTTCATAACCCTTTGTTCAATAAGGTCTATCTTGTTCCGAAGCAGCCAGAGGGGAGGACCGCAGCCCGCGCGCGACTCGTCAGCAGCAATGGTCATGTGCACCCCAGGCGAAGGCTCGCCACCGGCGGCACGAGGCATCGGGGCACCGGTAGAGGCTGCCGGCCCACCAGTCGATCGGCCGGCAGCGGTCGAGCGGGCAACGGTGCCGAGGTCGCCCGCTGCACCACCTTCCGCGCCGCCACTCGCGGCAGTCGTCCCGCCGCGAGCGGTTTCTGCGCGGCTGATGCCGGCCCGGTCAGCCACTGTACCGGAGGCGGCAGCGCCTGGCGAAGCATCGGCGCGCGGCGGCCCGGCCATTGCACCAGGACGCGGGCCGCTCACCGAGGCGGCGGAACTTGCTGCTGCTTCCCCCTCGGCGGACGGGTCGGCCAATGGCCCGTCAGTGACGCCGCGCCCCGCCATGGCATCGCCTGGCGCGCCGCGGCCGCCGCTCCCGGGCTCGGCCACTGGCCCAGTCTCCCGCGCATCGACCACCCACAGCACCAGATCGGCGGCGGCGGCGCGGGCCTGAGCCCGGCGCACGCCTTCGAGCTCCACCGGGTCGTCGGTCTCGCGGATGCCGGCGGTATCCAGCAACGTCACCGGCAGGCCGCCAAGGTCGAGGTGCACCTCGATCACGTCGCGGGTTGTTCCGGCATACGGCGAGACGATCGCCGCCTCGCGCCGCGCCAGCCGGTTGAGCAACGTGGACTTGCCGGCGTTGGGCGGCCCGGCGATCGCCACCGTCAGCCCGTCGCGCAGCCGCTCGCCGCGATGGCCATCGGCGAGCGCCGCGGCGATCTCGCCCTCGAGCCCGCGCACGATGGTCAGCGCCGGGGCGAGCAGGTCCTCCGGCACGTCGGCCTCGTCGGAAAAATCGATGCCGGCCTCGACCAGCGCCAGCGCCTCAATCAGCCTGCCGCGCCAGGCCTCGGCGCGGCCGCCGAGCGCGCCCTTCATCTGCCGCAGCGCCTGGCGGCGCTGGCCCTCGGTCTCGGCCATCACCAGGTCGGCCAGGCCTTCGACCGCGGTGAGGTCGAGCTTGCCGTTCTCGAAGGCGCGGCGGGTGAACTCGCCGGCCTCGGCCGGACGCAGGCCCTCGATGCGGCCGAGCGCGGCCAGCGTCGCCGCGACCACGGCATGGCCGCCGTGCAGCTGCAGCTCGGCGACGTCCTCGCCGGTCTCGCTGTTCGGTCCCGGGAACCAGAGCGCCAGCGCCTCGTCGATCATCTCGCCCGAGACGGGGTCGCGCACGCGCGCGAGCCCGGCCTTGCGCGGCTCGGGAATCTTGACGCCAAGCGCCTTCAGCGCCTCGCCGGCGCGCGGGCCGGAGATGCGCACCACCGCGATCGCCGCCGGCCCGCGGCCGGAGGAGAGGGCGAAGATGGTGGGGTGGCGGGCGTCAGCCATTGCGGCGCACGGAAGCGCCGGGGGCAGGGGAGGTCAAGCGACGTTTTGCGCGCTAGTCTAGAATGAGCTCGGCACCGAAAAAGTAATCGCAAGAGGATACGCGATGCCCCGCCCACGCATCGGCCTCGCGCTCGGCAGCGGATCGGCCCGCGGTTGGGCCCACATCGGCGTTATCGAAACGCTGGCCAAAGCCGGCATCGAGCCCGACATCGTTTGCGGCACGTCGATCGGCGCCTTCGTCGGCGCCGCTTATGTCTCCGGACAGCTCGCCACCTTGAAGACCCTTACCCAGGCACTCACCTGGCGCGAAATCGTCGGCTATCTCGATGTACGGCTGCGCGGCGGCGGCCTGATCGATGGCAAACAGATCGTCGCCTTGCTGCATCGGATCAACATCGCCGCCCGCATCGAAGATTGCGGCAAGCCCTTCGCCGCCATCGCCACCGATCTCGAATCCGGCCGGGAAATCTGGCTGCGCGACGGGCCCATGGATGAGGCCGTGCGCGCCTCGATCGCGCTACCCGGAATCTTCAGCCCGGCGCGCCATCGCGAGCGCTGGCTGGTGGATGGCGGCTTGGTAAACCCGGTGCCGGTGTCGGCCTGCCGCGCGCTCGGGGCCGACATCGTGATCGCGGTCAATCTCAACGGCGACATTGTCGAGCCGCGCGCGCGCCAGCCGGTCAAGCGCATGCTGGGCGGCATGACGCCGATTCCCCCTGAGTTCCTGCGCCGCCTCTCGGATCAGATTCCCGCCGCGATCCGCCAGCAGGCCGCGGCGATCGCGCCCGCGCTGCTGCAGTCGGCCCCGAGTAAACCGGCCTATTTCGATGTGCTCGCCAATTCGATCAACATCATGCAGGACCAGATCACGCGCTCGCGGCTCGCCGGCGAGCCGCCGCATGTCATGCTGATGCCGCGGCAGCGCCCTATAGGACTTTTGGAATTCAACCGCGCGGAGGAAGCGATCGCGGAAGGCGCGGCCAGCGTCGAGCAGGCGTTGCCGGCGCTGCGTCGCTACGTTCAGTAAGCGACGTCAATAAGCGCTGCCTGCAAACGCTAATGCCATAGATTATCAACGCTTAGTTTAGCTGCGGCCGCTCACGCCGCCGCTTGCACCTTCTCGATCCGGCACAGCAGCGCGCGCAATTGATAAGTGCCCATGGCCGGATCGTAAGGCGGCTCGATATTGGTCAGCACATTGGCGTTGCTTTCCCACACGCCGCATTCGCCGTCGCCGCGCTCGGGAAACCACCAGCCGAATTCGATGTTGATCACGCGCGGATCGATGCCGTCGGTGAGGTGCGCGCGCTGCCTGATCTTGCCGCGCCGGGTTTCGATCCACACCCAATCGCCGTCGCCGATACCGAACCGGCGCGCCGTGTCGGGATGCAGCTCAACCTGCGGGTCGCGCGAAATGCGCCGCAGCTTCGGCAATTGTCGGTGCTCCGAGGTAAAGAAGTTCAGGATGCGGGCGCCGGTGGTCAGCACATAAGGAAAGTCCTTCGCGACCTCGGGCGTGCTCAACGGCGATTCCGGCGGTTCGGCGTAATAGGGCAGCGGCGCATAGCCGAGCTTTTCCAGCGCCAATGAATAAAGCTCGATCTTGCCGGACTGGGTCTTGAAGCCCTGTTTCTCGTATTTGCGATAGGTCATCGGCTGCCAGAGGAAGCCGCGCTCGCGCAGCGCGTCGAAGGTGATGCCGGCATGGGCCGAAAGCTGCTGCGTATAAACGTCCCTGGGATCTTCGGTGCCCACTTTCAGCTTCATGCGCCGGGCGATCTCGGCGAACACGACTTCGTCCTGCTTGCTCTCGCCGACCTGCGTGATCTTCTGCTGCGCCAGTACGGCATTCTCCGCGAAGTAGGGGAATGCAGGCATGGCGTCGACCTCGAACCAGCTCGCCGCCGGCAGCACGAGATCGGCAAGGTTGGCGCTCGGGGTCATGAACAGGTCCATGACCATGAAGAATTCGAGCTTTTTCAGCGATTCATAGATGACCTTGGAACTGGCGTAGCTGAGCAGCGAATTGTTGCCAAACACCATGAAAGCGCGCACGGGATAAGGCTCGCCGGTGCGCATCGCCTTGAACACCGCCGGGATGTGCGCCGAGGGCTGCACGTTGGCCTGGCCGAGCACGCGAAACTCCTGCGCGCCGAGCCGCCGCGCCCGCGCGCGCGGGGTGAGGTTCTCGTCGAGCGAGGGCACCGGCGTGGCGATGCGCGTGCCGAACACCCAGCCGCCGGGAATATCGATATTGCCGGTGATCGCCGGCAGGATCGAAATGGCGCGCGCGGTCTGAATCGAGTTCGGCGTGTGCTCGATGGCGCAGCCCCATTCGACCACGGCCGGCTTGGTGGTGGCGAACAGCCGCGCCGCGGCGCGGATCGACTCCGCCGGCACCCAGGTGATCGGCTCCGCCCATTCCGGCGTGAACGGGCGGACGTGCTCAGCCAGTTGCGCGAAACCGTAAGTCCATTTCGCCACGAAGTCCCGGTCGTGCAGCCCTTCCGCGATGATCACGTTGATCATTGCCAGTGCCAGCGCGTCGTCGGTGCCCGGCCGCACCTGGCACCATACAGCGGCCTGCTCCGCAGTCTTGGTGCGACGCGGATCGACCACGATGTACCTGGTTTTGCGCTCGCCCATCAGCCGGCGCGTATGGAAGGGCAGCTCGCCGTCGGGCCCGGAATTGAGCGGATTGTGGCCCCAGACCAGCACGCAGGCCGGGGATACCTCGCCGTAATAGTCGCACACCGGCAGGCCGCCGAAGGTCAGATGCGAGACGTTAACGCGCGGAAAAAAGCACTGCGCATGGCCGGGCTCGCACCAGTTCGGCGTGCCAAGCGCATTGGCGAAGCGCGGCACGAAATTGCAATGGTGCCGCCCGGTGCCGGTGCCGATGACGATGCTTTCGGGGCCGTTCTCGTCGATGATGCGCTGCAGCTTGTCGGCGATAATGTCGTAGGCCTCGTCCCAGCCGATGTGGGCCCACTTGCCTTCGCCGCGCGCGCCAACGCGCTTCATCGGATGGGTCAGGCGATCCGGATGATAGACGATGTCGATGCCGGCGGCGCCTTTCGGGCAAAGCTCGCCTTTGTTGAGCGGGGAATCGGGATCGCCGGTCACCTTGCGGATGACGCCGTCGACCACATGGACAAGTACGCCGCAGCCGCCGTGGCACATCCGGCAG
The DNA here is from genome assembly GCA_046292265.1 of Pseudolabrys sp. Taxonomy (GTDB): domain Bacteria; phylum Pseudomonadota; class Alphaproteobacteria; order Rhizobiales; family Xanthobacteraceae; genus Pseudolabrys. The sequence goes on from JBKBRE010000018.1 coordinate 66,371, forward strand.
GCGCTCTTGTAGACCTGGGTGGTATGGACGCTCATCGCGTTCCCCGGCGCAGCGGCAAGAATAGGAACTCGCGCGCCGAAGGAACCTTGATGCAAATCAAGCCCGCGGCCGTTCCCGCCGCCGGCCGCGCCGGAATGACGGCAAAGCCAAACGGCGTTAAGGTGCCGAATGGCCTCTCCGCAAAACACCGCGCATGAGAACCGCCTCGCGCAGGCGACCTCGCCCTATCTGCTGCAGCATAAGCACAACCCGGTCGATTGGTGGCAGTGGGGGCCGGAGGCGCTGGCCGAGGCGCAGCGCTCGAACCGGCCGATCCTGCTGTCGGTCGGCTACGCCGCCTGCCACTGGTGCCACGTGATGGCGCACGAAAGCTTCGAGGACGAGGCGACCGCGCGCGTGATGAACGAGCTGTTCGTCAACGTGAAGGTGGACCGCGAGGAGCGGCCCGACATCGACCAGATCTACATGAGCGCGCTGCACATGCTGGGCGAGCAGGGCGGCTGGCCGCTCACCATGTTCCTCACGCCCAAGGGCGAACCGGTGTGGGGCGGCACGTATTTTCCGAAGGACTCGCGCTTCGGCCGGCCGGCTTTCGTCGACGTGCTGCGCGAGGTGTCGCGGCTGTTCCGCGAGGAGCCGGTGAAGATCGAGCAGAACCGCACGGCGCTGCTGGCGCGGCTGGCGCAGAAGGCGCGGCCGGAAGGCAAAGTGACCATCGGGCTCAAGGAGCTCGACGCCGCCGCCATGCAGGTCGGCAACATGTTCGACGCGGTCAACGGCGGCTTGCGCGGCGCGCCCAAGTTTCCGCAGCCGGGGCTGCTGGAGATGCTCTGGCGCGCCGGCCTGCGAACGGGCGACGCGCGCTTCATCGAAGTCGTCGAACATTCGCTCGAACGCATGAGCGAAGGCGGCATCTACGACCATCTCGGCGGCGGCTTCTCGCGCTACTCGGTGGACGAGCGCTGGCTGGTGCCGCACTTCGAGAAGATGCTCTACGACAACGCGCAGCTGCTCGAACTTTTGGCGCTCGCCTATGCCCGCAACGGCAACGCGCTGTTCGCGCAGCGCGCGCGCGAGACGGTTCAGTGGCTCGCGCGCGAGATGACGACCAAAGAGGGCGCCTTCTGCGCCTCGCTCGACGCCGACTCGGAAGGCGAGGAGGGCAAGTTCTACGTCTGGGGCAAGAACGAGATCGTCGAGCTGATCGGGCCGGAGGCGGGCAACTTCTTCGCGCGCCATTATGACGTGAGCGACGAAGGCAATTTCGAGGGCCACAACATCCTCAACCGGCTGGAGACGATCGAGCGGACGCCGGCGGAGGAGGAGCGGCTCGCCGCGTTGCGCGCGATCCTGCTCGACGCGCGGGCGGGCCGCGTGCGGCCGGGGCTCGACGACAAGGTGCTGGCGGACTGGAACGGGCTGATGATCGCCGCGCTGGTCAATGCCGGCGTGACGCTCGAGGAGCCGTCGTGGCTCGCGATGGCGAAGCGCGCGTTCGATTTCATCGCCAGGGAAATGAGCAAGGGCGACCGGCTGGGCCATTCATGGCGCGCGGGCCAACTGCTGTTTCCCGGCCTCGCCTCCGATTTCGCCGTCATGATCCGCGCCGCGCTGGCGCTTTATGAGGCGACAGGCGCGCGCGATTATCTTGAGCAGGCGCTGCGCTGGCAGCGCGCGTTCGATGCGCATTACGCCGACGCCGAGACCGGCGGCTATTACCTGACCGCCGACGACGCTTCCGACCTGCTGCTGCGGCCGCATTCGACCGCCGACGACGCCACGCCCAACCCGAACGCGGTGGCCGCCGGTAACTTGGTGCGGCTTGCCGCGCTCACCGGCGATATGCAATGGCGCGAAAAGGCCGACCGGCTGATCGAGGCCATCCTGTCGGCCAACGCGCAGAACCTGTTCGGCCATGTCGCGCTCATGAATGCGCTCGACCTGCGCCTGCGCGCGGCCGAGATCGTCTGCACCGGCGCGGAGGCCGAGCGTTTCGCGATAGACGCGCTGGCGCTGCCGTTCCTCGACCGCATCGTGTTGCGCGCAGCCTCGGCCGCCGATCTGCCGCCGGCGCACCCGGCGCAGGAGAAGCTGAAAGCGGTTTCCGACAGCGTGGCCTTCGTCTGCGTCGGCGAGCGCTGCTCGCTACCGGTGACCGAGCCGGCCAAGATCGCGGGCGTGGTCGCCGCGATGCGCGCCTAGCCGGCGCGGCCGCTTGATTCACCTCAAGGCGCTACCGCCCGCCATTGATAAGAGACGGTATCGTCGAGCGGAGACCGCCACATGCGGACAATCGCCTTTGCCGTTCTCCTTGTCCTCGCCGTCGCCGCACCGTCGCGCGCGAACGATTCGACCGCGGCGCTAGACGCCGGCGGGCTGCGGCTGACGCACAATCCGGACATCGAGATGGAATCCGAGCGGCTATTTCTCAGCCGTAATGAAGTCCGCGTGGTCTATCGTTTCCGCAACAAAAGCGGCCGCGACATCGGCACGCTGGTCGCGTTCCCGCTGCCGGCGATGGAGATCGGCGAAACCGGCAATTACGCGCTCGACGGGCGCGACCCGGTCAACATCATGGATTTCGAGGTCACCGTAGACGGCAAGCGCGTCTCGCCGTCGGTCGAAATCAAGGCCACGCGTTTCGGCGTCGACGTCACCGCCGTGCTGCAACGCCGGAACATTCCGGTCACGATGCTGCCGGGCAAAGGCGAGACGGGCGACGCCTTGAACGAACGGCTCAACACCATGCCGGCCGAGGCCAGGCGCGATCTCGAACGCCATGGGCTGATCGACTGGAACACGTCGTTCGGCGCCGGGGACAAGCCGCTCGCCAACGTGCACTGGAACGCGCATCTGACCTATTACTGGTTCCAGACTTTCCCGGCCGGGCGCGCGATCGAGGTGACGCACCGCTACCGGCCGGTGCCGCGCCAGTTCTTCTTCACCAAAGCGGAGCTCGACTCGGCGGAGACGCGCAAGGCCTTCTGCATGGACCCAGGCTTCGTGCGCGGCGTGCAGGCGCGGTTGCAGAAGGCCCCCAACACCGTGCTGGCAGGCACCGAATTGAAATACGTGCTCACCACCGCCGGCAACTGGATGGGCCCGATCGGCCGCTTCGAGCTCACCATCGACAAAGGTTCACCCGACGCCCTGGTGTCGTTCTGCGGCGAGGGGGTGCGCCGCATCGGGCCGACGACTTTCACGCTGGCCAAGGACAATTTCAGTCCCAGCGAGGACCTGCGCATCCTCTTCCTTGGGCCCGTGCCGCAATGAAAATGGCCGGGCTTGCGGCCCGGCCATGATCGGTTTCGCGCGATCGCCGCGCGATCAGGTATTCATGCTCTCGAAGAACTCGCCGTTGTTCTTGGTGTTGCGCAGCTTGTCGAGCAGGAAGTCGATGGCGTCCATCGTGCCCATCGGATTGAGGATGCGGCGCAGGACGTACATCTTCTTGAGCACGGCCGGCTCGGTGAGCAGCTCTTCCTTGCGCGTGCCCGAGCGGGTGATGTCGATCGCCGGGAAGGTGCGCTTGTCGGCCACCTTGCGGTCGAGGATGAGCTCGGAGTTGCCGGTGCCCTTGAACTCTTCGAAGATGACTTCGTCCATGCGGCTGCCGGTATCAATCAGCGCGGTGGCGATGATGGTCAGCGAGCCGCCTTCCTCGATATTGCGCGCGGCGCCGAAGAAGCGCTTCGGCCGCTGCAGCGCGTTGGCGTCGACGCCGCCGGTCAGCACCTTGCCGGAGGAGGGGACGACGGTGTTGTAGGCGCGGCCGAGACGGGTGATCGAGTCGAGCAGGATGACGACGTCGCGCTGGTGCTCGACCAGGCGCTTGGCCTTCTCGATCACCATCTCGGCGACCTGCACGTGGCGCGAGGCCGGCTCGTCGAAGGTCGAGGAGATGACCTCGCCCTTCACTGAGCGCTGCATGTCGGTGACTTCTTCCGGCCGCTCGTCGATCAGCAGCACGATCAGATAGCACTCGGGGTGGTTGGCGGTGATCGAGTGCGCGATGTTCTGCAACAGCACGGTCTTGCCGGTGCGCGGCGGCGACACGATCAGCGCGCGCTGGCCCTTGCCGATCGGCGCGACGATGTCGATGACGCGGGCCGAGAGATCCTTTTTGGTCGGATCTTCGTATTCCATCTTCAGCCGCTCTTCCGGGTAGAGCGGCGTCAGGTTGTCGAAGTTGACCTTGTGGCGCGCCTTCTCCGGGTCCTCGAAGTTGATGGTGTTGACCTTGAGCAGCGCGAAGTAGCGCTCGCCTTCCTTCGGCGAGCGGATGTGGCCTTCGACGGTATCGCCGGTGCGCAGGGCGAAACGGCGGATCTGGCTGGGCGAGACGTAGATGTCGTCGGGGCCGGACAGGTAGTTCGACTCCGGCGAGCGGAGGAAGCCGAACCCGTCGGACAGCACTTCGACGACGCCTTCGCCGATGATGTCCACCTCCTGGGTCGCGAGCTGCTTCAGGATGGCGAACATCAGCTCCTGCTTGCGCATGGTGCTGGCGTTCTCGACCTGGTGCTCTTCGGCAAAAGCGACGAGTTCGGGAGGGGTCTTGGACTTGAGGTCCTGGAGCTTCATTTCCCGCATGGGGGGTGTTGGTCCTGTAAGCATCCGGCGGCGTCTGAAAATGAACGGGGGCCGGATTAACGAGAGAGGTAGAGGCCGCAGGTCTGGATTGATCGAGGGCGCTTGGGAGGAGGTCCCGGGGCCCGATGCTGCGACCGGACCGAGTTGCTCGGCGCCGGAACGCGAATGCATCCGCCTGCGTTCGGTGGGATGCGGTCAACATAAGTTGAGCCGCTTTTTTTCGCAAGTAGCGCGCCGACCGGCTTGTGAAAAATGGTTGACGCGGCGCCGGGCTAGAACGGCTTGACGGTGGCCAGGATCACGATGGCGATCAGCAAAATCGTCGGTATCTCGTTGGCAATACGGTAGAATTTCTGGCTGTGCCGGTTGCGGTCGTGGGCAAACTCGGTCACCCAGTGCCCGCACAGGCCGTGCATGACGCTCATGGCTACCACCAGCACCAGCTTGAGGTGGAACCAGCCGGCGGTGAACCAGCCGCCGAGAAACATCACGATCAGGCCGGCGATCCAGGTCACCCCCATGGCCGGGCTCATGATGTAGCGGTAGAGCCGCCGCTCCATGACCTTGAAGGTCTCGGACTGCGCCGAGCCGGGCTCGACCGCCGCGTGATAGACGAACAGGCGCGGCAGGTAGAGCAGCCCGGCCATCCAGGCGATGACCGCGATGATGTGCAGGGCTTTCAGCCAGAGGTACATGGGGTGACCATACTCCGATCGCTAAGATTGTCATGGCCGGGCTTGTCCCGGCCATCCCGCTTAGGCAGGCTCGGCGCATGGCTGAGTACTTCGTGTACTTCCTCGCCAGCCGGCCCGGCGGTGCGCTTTATGTCGGCGTCACCAACGATCTGATTCGCCGTGTACAGGAACATCGCACTGGCGCGGTCAAAGGGCATACGAAGCAATACCGGATACGGGGTCTCGTTCATTTCGAGTCGTATCAGGACGTTCGATATGCGCTGCAGCGCGAGAAGAACATCAAGCACTGGCCACGTGCTTGGAAGACCCGTTTGATTGCAGAAAATAATCCGGCTTGGCGCGATCTTTACGACGAGGTGGCCGGCGCGATGCCCACCTAAGCGGGGTCACCGGGACAAGCCCGGTGACGACAAGAAATTTCAACCCCGCACGCGCTTCAGCATGCGCTCGACATGCGCAATGGGGGTGGGCGGCAGGATGCCGTGGCCGAGGTTGAAGATCAGCGGCCCGCCCGCGAGCTTCTCCAGCACGTCGTCCACTTCGCGGTCGAGCGCGGCGCCGCCGGCGAGCAGCGCCAGCGGGTCGACATTGCCCTGCACCGCCGCGCGCGGCTGCAAGGTGTCGCGCGCGATCTCGCGCTCGAAAGTCCAGTCGATGCCGATGCCGTTGACGCCTGTCATCTCGACATAAGGCAGCGCCATGGCGCCGATGCCGCGCGGAAAACCGATGATCTTTGCAGCCGGCACCTGCTTGCGCACGCCCTCGACGATCTTCTGTGTCGGCGCGATGCACCAGCGCTCGAACTGTTCAGGGCCGAGCACGCCGGCCCACGTATCGAAAATCTGCACGCATTCGGCGCCAGCCTTGAGCTGCCCTACGAGGTAGACGATCGAGGCCTGCACCAGCGCATCGATCAGCCGAGCAAAGGCATCGGGATCGCGATAGGCAAACAGCCGCGCGGGCGCTTGATCCGAGGTGCCTTCGCCGGCGACCATGTAGGTCGCCACCGTCCACGGCGCTCCGCAAAAGCCGATCAGCGTCGTCTTCACGCCGAGATCGGCTTTCACCCGGCGCACGGTCTCGTAGACCGGCGCGACCACGCGTTCATCGATCGTCTCATGCAGGCTGCCGAGCGCCGCGGCGTCCGTCATCGGCTCGAGCTTCGGACCTTCGCCGGCGAGGAACTCGACCTTCCGGCCGAGCGCCAGCGGGATCACCAGGATGTCAGAAAATAAAATCGCCGCATCGAAGCCGAACCGTCGAACCGGTTGGAGCGTTACTTCCGCCGCCAACTCGGGATTGAAGCAAAGATCGAGAAAACCGCCGGCCTTCTCGCGCACCGCGCGGTATTCCGGCAGATAGCGCCCTGCCTGGCGCATCATCCAGACCGGCGGCACGCTCTCGCGCTCCCCGCTCAGCACGCGCAAGACAGCCTTTGTCCCCAAGGCACTGCTTGTCACGCCATCTCCCATCAAGACTCACTTAAATCTGGTTGTAGTAGTTGTTAGGCCGTTGATTGGACTCATGCCTGCCGATCAACAGTCTGTCCACTGGCTTGAAGGCGGGCTTCAAGATTCACCCGTCCTTCGCGGGGACACTCTCCACATCCATACCGGGGCTTTTGTCGGGATTTCGGCGACATTTCCCCATCCGTCCCCAGGCGGCTTTCCACATCGCGCCGCGTGTGCCGTGAAGCTCCGCCGCCGCCACTCCCGGCGGCAGCCATGTGGACGGAAATTGGATACCTGCGAAAGGACGGCTTGCCTCGGCGGGAAAGGCGTGGCCTGCTCCCCAGCGATCCACAGGCCGTCCCGCTGCCATACAGATGCCCAACACAGGCTATTTCCATCTGCATCTCGTCTCCGACGCCACCGGCGAAACGCTGATCACGGTGGCGCGCGCGGCGGCGGCGCAATATGCCAACGTTTCGCCGGTCGAGCACCTCTATCCGATGGTGCGCTCGAAGAAGCAGCTCGACCATGCGCTGGCCGAGATCGCCGAGTCGCCCGGGCTGGTGCTCTACACGCTGCTCGAGGAGGACCTGATCCAGCTCCTCGAGACCAAGTGCCGCGAGCTCGGACTTCCCTGCATGTCGGTGCTTGGCCCGATCCTGCGGCTGTTCCAATCCTATCTCGGCGCCGAGACCATCCATCGCGTCGGCGCCCAGCACGTGCTCAACGCCGAATATTTCCAGCGCATCGACGCGCTGAACTACACCATGATGCACGACGACGGCCAGCAGACCGACGGCCTGGAGGAGGCGGATGTGGTGCTGATCGGCGTGTCGCGCACTTCCAAGACGCCGACCTCGATCTACCTCGCCAACCGCGGGATCAAGACCGGCAATGTGCCGCTGGTGCCGAACGTGCCGCTGCCGCCGGTGGTCGAGAGCCTGAAGCGTCCGCTGGTGGTCGGGCTTTACGCCAGCCCCGAGCGCATCGTGCAGATCCGCGAGAACCGGCTGCTCGGCCTGAAGGCGCACCGCGACGACGACCAGTACATCGACAAGACCGCGGTGGCCGAAGAGGTCGCCTATTCGCGGCGGCTGTGCACGAAGCACGGCTGGCCGACCATCGACGTGACCCGCCGCTCGATCGAGGAAACCGCCGCCGCGGTGATGCGCCTGCTGAACGAGCGCCGCCGCGCGCCGGTTTCTTGAATCCCTCGCCCGCTTGCGGGGGAGGGTGGCCGCCGCAGGTGGCCGGGTGGGACGGTTGTCTTGTTGATTGCGGCGCGATAACCCCACCCGGTCCGCCTCGCTTCGCTCGGCGGACGACCCTCCGCTTTCGGGGGAGGGATTAGAAAGAGAGTTTCATGCCCCTCTGGCTTGCGCGTCAGCCGCTGGTGCTGGCTTCCAAGAGCGATATCCGCGGCAAGATCCTGGCGGCGGCCGCGCTGCGTTTCGAAATCCGTCCGGCGCAGATCGACGAGCGCGCAGTGGAAGCGGCGGCGAAACCGGCCGATCCCGCGGCTGCGGCCGCGGTGCTGGCGCGCGCCAAGGCGCAGGCCGTGGCCAGGGCGATGCCCGGCCGGCCGGTGCTCGGCGCCGACCAGACGCTCGCGCTCGGCGCGCAGCGCTTCAGCAAGCCGGCCGACCGGGCGGAGGCGGCAGCGCAATTGCGCGCGCTGCGCGGGCAGACGCACGCACTGCATTCGGCGCTGGCGCTGGTACGCGACGGCGAGGTGCTGTTCGAATGCGTGGAGACGGCGCGGCTGACCATGCGCGATGTCTCCGACCGCTTCCTCGACGAATACCTCGACCTCGCCGCCGACACCGCGCTGGCGAGCGTCGGCGCCTACCAGCTCGAGGGCATTGGCATTCATCTGTTCGAGAAGGTGGAAGGCGACTACTTCACCATTCTCGGCCTGCCGCTGCTGCCGCTGCTGGCGTTCCTGCGCGGCAACGGGTTTGTGGACGGGTAAAGCTTTCGTGTCCCGGGCGCGGCTTCGATCCGTCATCCTGAGGTGCGCGCACTTGCGCGCCTCGAAGGATGACGGGCACTGTCGGCGCCATCGCCCTTCGAGGCTCGGCCTTCGGCCGAGCACCTCAGGGTGACGGATCGAGGCAAGGCATTTGGCGGGCAACATGTTCATCCTCGGCCTCACCGGATCGGTCGGCATGGGCAAGTCCACCACGGCGAAGTTCTTCGCCGAGGAGGGCGTACCGGTGAACGACGCCGACGCCGTGGTGCACCGGCTCTACGAGGGCGAGGCGACGCCGTTGATCGAGGCCGCCTTTCCGGGCACCACCGCGAACGGCAAGGTCGACCGCGAAAAGCTCGGCGCGCGCGTGATCGGCGACGCCGCGGCGATCAAGACGCTCGAGAGCATCGTGCATCCGCTCGTGGCCAGGGCGCGCGACAGGTTCCTGGCCGAGGCGGAGAAGAGCGGCGCGGCGGTGGCGGTGCTCGATATTCCGCTGTTGTTCGAGACCGGCGGCGACAAGCGCTGCGACGCGGTGGTGGTGGTGTCGGCGCCGGCCGAGGTGCAGCGGGAGCGCGTGCTCTCGCGGCCGGGCATGACCGAGCAGAAATTCGAGGTGCTGCTCGCCAAACAGATGAGCGACGCCGACAAGCGCGCGCGCGCGGATTTCGTGGTGGATACCTCGCGCGGTTTCGAGGCCGCGCGCGACCAGGTGCGTGAAATCCTGCGGCAGGTCGCTAAGATGCCGAAACGGCAGCACTGAGTCGGCCCTGCTCATATGCGCGAGATCGTCCTCGATACCGAAACCACCGGCCTCGATCCCAACCAGGGGCATCGCCTGGTCGAAGTCGGCTGCGTCGAGCTGCTCAACCGCATACCGACCGGCGCGACCTTCCACGCCTATCTCAACCCGGACCGGGACGTGCCGGCGGAAGCCTTCGCTATCCACGGCCTCTCCAGCGAGTTCCTGCAAGGGCACAAGCGTTTCGCCGATATCGTGGACGACTTCCTCGCCTTCATCGCCGACGCACCGCTGGTGATCCACAACGCCAGCTTCGACCACGGCTTTCTCTGCGCCGAGCTCAGGCGTTGCGAACGCGGGCTGATCGCGCGCGAGCGGCTGGTCGACACGCTGATGCTGGCGCGGCGCAAGCATGCGGCCGGGCCGTACAATCTCGATGCGCTCTGCGCGCGCTACGGCATCGACAACTCGCGCCGCACCAAGCACGGCGCCTTGCTCGACGCCGAGATCCTGGCCGAGGTCTATCTCGAATTGATCGGCGGGCGGCAGGCCCAGCTCGGCCTCGCCGACAGCGAGCGGCGGGTCAGCCTTGTCGCCGGCGCGATCGCGGTACGCGAACGGCCCGCACCCTTGCCGCCGCGCATCGGCGAGGCGGAACGCGCAGCCCACCGCGAGTTCGTCGCCAGCCTGGGCGAGAACGCGATCTGGCGGAATTATCTCTGATTGGTCGTTGCGGGTTCGGCGCTACGCGCCGCGCCGGAATGACAGAACTACGCCTGCGCCTGCGGCTCCATCTGCGCCATGCGCTGGCGATAGAGACCGACGAAATCGACCGGGTCGAGCAGCAGCGGCGGGAAGCCGCCGTTGCGCACCGCATTGGCGATGATCTCGCGCGCGAACGGGAACAGAAGCCGCGGGCACTCGATCATCACGACCGCGTTCAGGCTTTCCTGCGGCACGCCACGGATGCGGAAGATGCCGGCGAACTCCAGGTCGAAGCCGAACAGCAGCTTGTCGGACGCTTCCGCCTTGCCTTCCAGCTTCAGCACGACCTCGATGTCGGTGTCCGACAAGGGGTTGGCGGTGACGTTGATCTGGATGCCGATCTGCGGCTGCTGGCCGGGCGCCAGGGACTGCGGCGCGTTCGGATTCTCGAAGGAGAAGTCCTTGATGTACTGGGCCACCACGTTGAGCTGCGGCTGGATTTCTTCCGCCTGGCCGCCATTGGTCGTCGTCATGCAAACTCCTCGAACCGCGGCCCAGCGCCGCGCGGCGGTTGGCTAACATAGCGGTCCCAGGCGAACAAGGACGGCCGGACCTGCGCGCAAATGCCCCGGCCAGGCCCGGACAGAGTGCCGGCGGCTGAGGAAAGGCGCTTCCCGGGACGGGGGCTACCGGCCGGCGTCGTCACCGCGCCGGTCGGGCAGGGTCGGGTCCGGGACGCGATGCCATTGCTCGGGCTCGAGATCGACCACGCCGTCGGCGCGCGCCGCCTTGCCGCCCTTGCCGAACAGCTCGAACAGGGCCCGCCGCAGCGGTCCGATGAACAGCAAGAGCGCCAGGAAATCGGTGATAAACCCCGGAATTAACAGCAGAATCCCGGCCAGCAGCAGGAGGCCGCCGGTGCCGTCGGCCTGCAAGGCGGTCAGGTTGCCTTGCGCCATGGCGACCCGGACGCGCGCGACATGGCTGCCGCCGGCGTGACGCAGGATCATCATGCCGGCGAGCGAGGTGGCCAGCAGTAGGAGAAAGGCCCAGACGAAGCCGATGGCGGCGGCGACGGCGATAAACCCCAGCAGTTCCGTGACCGGCAGCGTCAAAAGCGCCAGCAACAGCCATTTTGCCACATTCATAGGTGCTATCTCGTCCCCGGGCGATGTTGGCGCAAGCGCCCTGATCGTCTAAAGTTTGCATTCGCGGCACTGCGCCAGTCGCCGGCGGCTATGGATCGGCGCGGCCAACCGCTTACATAGACCGGGCGGCCCGGGCCGCCACGCTCCTCCAGCGGGCGACGGCGCGACCGGCCAGACCGCCGCACGGTAGCCGAAAGCATGCAAGACGTGTTCGACATCTACACCATCATCTTCCTGGCGCTCGCCGTGTTCATTTTCCTGCGGCTGCGCAGCGTGCTCGGGCAACGCACCGGGCGCGAGCGGCCGCCTTACGATCCCTATTCCGCGCGCGAGGCGCGGCCGGCGCCGGAAAAAGTCGTGGCGCTGCCGAACCGCACCGCGGAAGCAGCAGCGCCGAAGAACGCCGAAGCCGCGCCGGCCACGCCGCGCTGGCAGGGCATCGCCGAGCCGGACAGCGCGCTGGCGCGCGGCCTCGATGCCGTGGTGGCCGCCGACCCCGACTTCGACCCCAAGCATTTCGTCATCGGCGCGCGCGCCGCCTACGAGATGATCGTCAACGCCTTCGCCGAAGGCGACCGCCGCTCGCTGAAGAACCTCTTGTCGCGCGAGGTCTACGAGGGCTTCGAGAGCGCCATCGCCGACCGTGAGAAGCGCGGACAGAAAATGGAGAACCGGTTCGTCTCGATCGACGGCGCCGATATCACGGCGGCCGAGATGCGCGGTCGCAACGCGCAGGTAACGGTGCGCTTCCAGTCGAAGCTGGTCACGGCCACGCGCGACAAGGACGGCAACGTCATCGACGGCAGCGCCGACAAGGTCACCGACGTCACCGACGTCTGGACCTTCGCGCGCGACGTCTCCTCGCGCGATCCGAACTGGAAACTGGTCGCCACCGAAGCGGGGCAGTGACCGCATGGCGCGCGCCGCAGGCAGGATCGTTCTCGCCGCAGGCCTGACGGCCGCCATGACCATGCCGACGATCGCGCGCGAACTGCCGGCGCCGTTGCGCAAGGCGCAGGTGGAAGCGGTGTCCTTCGATTCGCTTCCGGGCTGGAAATACGACGACCACGCCGAGGCCTTCGGCGCCTACCTGACGAGCTGCCGCGCCATCCTCAACGGCACCAAGGCGATGCGCGCCGCGCGTCCCGTCTACGGCGGCCTGTTCGAGGTGTGCGAACGCGCGCGGGCGGCCGGCGAGCTCGACCGCGAACAGGCGCGCGCTTTCTTCGAAGAGAACTTCAGGCCGGTACGCCTGGCGCAGCCGGGCGAGACGCAAGGCTTCTTCACCGGTTACTACGAAACCGTGGTGCACGGCTCGCGCGTCCAGACCGACGAATTCAAGGTCCCGCTCTACACCGCGCCGGCCGCGACCATCAAAAACAAGAAGAGCAAGGTTTTCGGCCACCTCAGCCGGACCGAGATCGAGGAAGGCGCCCTCAAGGGCAAGGGGCTCGAGATCTGCTGGGTCAAGGACCCGATCGACGCCTTCTTTGCGCAGATCCAGGGCTCCACGCGCGTCAAGCTCGAGGACGGCGAGCTGCTGCGGCTCAACTACATCGCCAGCAACGGGCATCCCTACACGCCGGTCGGCAGGTTCCTGATCGATCGCGGCATCATCGCCAAGGAAGACATGTCGATGGACCGCATCCGCGCCTGGATGGAGGCCAATCCGGACGAGGGCAGGGATCTGCGGCGCAAGAACAAGTCGTTCGTGTTCTTCACCGAAACGGCGCTCAAGGCGCATGAGGAATGCATCGGCGCGCAGGGCGTGCCGCTCACGCCGATGCGCTCGCTCGCGGTGGACAGGAAGCTGCACGTCTACGGAACGCCGATCTGGATCGACGCCGACCTGCCGATCCTGAGCGAGACGCCGGATACGACTTTCCGCCGGCTGCTGATCGCGCAGGACACCGGCTCGGCGATCGTCGGGCCGGCGCGCGCCGACATCTATTTCGGCACCGGCGAGGCGCTCGGCAGCATCGCCGGCCGCATCAAGCAGTTCGGCAGCTTCGTCATGCTGGTGCCGAAAAGCATCGCGGTGAAGGGCGGCACGCCGGCCAAGGACGTACCACTGCCGCGCGTGCGGCCGAAAGAGATCATCGCCGACGCCGGGCCGACCGCGCCTACGCCCGTCAAATCACACCCTTGATCGCATGAGCGCAGGCGATGGCAGCCGGCGTCGGATGCTTTCCTACGACGAACGGGTTTTGTGGACGGCCGTGACCCAGTCGGTCGCGCCGCTGCGCGGCAAGCAGGTCGAGATCGAAGAAGCGATTTCGCAAGCCGAGGTGCCGCAACGCGCAAAGCCGGGCGCTCCGCCGAAGGCCAAGGCGGCCGAGCCGATCCGCCTGCCCGACGCCACGCCGCCCGCACCGCCGCCGCTGACGCCGCTCGGCCGCCGCATGCGCCAGCGGGTGGCGCGCGGCAAGGAAGGGATCGAGGGCCGTCTCGACCTGCACGGTTATACGCAGGCGGAAGCACACGCCGCGCTGTCGCGCTTTCTGCACGCGGCGGCCGCGCGCGGCGCGCGGCTCGTGCTCGTCATCACCGGCAAGAGCGGGGTGCTCAGAAGACACGTGCCGCAATGGCTCGGGCTGCCCGAGTTCCGCGCGCTTGTGGTCGGCTTCGAAGACGCCCATATCGCGCATGGCGGCGAAGGCGCGCTCTATGTGCGGGTGAGGCGGGCGCGGGCAGAATAGCGATCGCACGCGGTGCGATCAGACGGAGGGTCCAATGCCGAGCCATCCCCGATCCGGCAAGCCGAAGTCCGGCGGCAAGGAATCCAAAGCGGACAAGGAGCGCCTCGAACGCGACCTGGAAGAAGGACTGGAGGAGACCTTTCCCGCTTCGGACGCGGTGGCCGTGATCGAGCCGGTGCCCGAGCATCCGGTCGGCCGCAAGAAGAGCAAGAAGAAGTAGAGGCGGTACCGCCGCGCGAACGCGGCGGCGCCGCGTGACGCAAATCATGCCGCCTTGCGGCGCGGTTTCCGGGCGGTGGAGATTTTTGCGCGCGTGCGCGCGACGCAAGCCGGCCTGCGCCTCTCGCGGAAACAAAGCACGTCGCGCAGGCGAGAAATGCCGATCCACAGCGACAGCAACTCCTGATTGATCGCGTCGTGCGGATCGTCCGCCGTTGGTCTCGCGGACGGCGCATGCCGCACCGGCGCCGTCGTCCGCCTCCTTGCCGCATCTTTCATGGGTCACCCTCCCGAATGCGGCGGCGGGCGAGACATGTGTCGTTGCCGGCCGCCACAACCGGAAGGATACGCGCGTGAAAGTAGTTGTCAATTTTTATTTATCGCAACTTTATCACGCACCGCCGCGGCGCTCGCATAAGATCATGTTTTCGCGTTTGTTTTATCAACGGCCCGAGCGTCACGGATGGCTTAAACCGAGTAGATGAAAAGGCCAAAAGTTCGCGTTAAAGGCGAAGACTAGCGGCCGGCGCCCGCGCGCCGGACCGTGCGGCGGCCGGTTTCATAGGCCGGCGTGACGCTCAACGGCATGATCTCGATACTGATCACCGGATCGCCCCCGCGCAGCGCGACATCGCGCGCGCCGGCGTTGAAGATCCAGAGCTGCAGGTTGCCGCGGTAGCCGGGACCGATCTGCAAACCGTGCACGGCGATGATGCCGAGCTTCGCCAGGTCGCTCATGCCGCCGACGCGCCCGATGTAGTCCTGCGGAAACTCGATGCGCTCGCGGGTGGAAACGGTCACGCTGCGGCCGCTCTTGAGGACAAAACGCGCGCCGCCGCTGATGTCGATCTTGTCGCCGTCGGCGGTGATGACGAAATCGTCGAGTGTCAGGTCGAGCGACGCGAGCTTCACGTTGGCTTCGTCGAACGGCTCGACGCCGATGATGCCGTCCTTCACCGCGCGGACGATCTGATGATTGACCAGCACGCCGACGCCGAGTGGGCGCGCCTGGCCGGCGCGGCCGCGTTTGCCGCGCGCCCGCGGAAAAGACGCGCGCAGCCAATAGTCCGAGCTGTGCCCGGTGAGGCGGCCGAGCTTGCTCGCCATCGCGCGCGAGATCGCCTGCCGGCCGTTGATGATGTTGTTGATCGACTGACGCGAGACGCCGGTGGCGCGGCTGACCGCGATCTGGTCGAGACCGAGGCGCTCGATTTCGGCGCGCAGGTGCTCCCCCGGCTTCAGCTCGCCCGCAGCGAGACCGGCCGTCGCATCGCTCCGGCGCTCCGCGGACATCCGGACCATCCTCCTCACGCGGAAAAACTTATTGCGGTGGGTAGGGCGTGTAAATCGCGGTTTGTCATTATGGTTGTGGCGGGCGCGAAACCACATAAATGCCGTGTGATATATTTAGTTAAATTAACTCAAAAGGTTGATCGCCTCCGCCGGCCTCGCGCTGCGCTGGCCGGCGGAAGCGGATTCGGCGCTCCGAAAGGGGCGCAATCTATGGCTGTAGCGGGTGGTATTTGCGTGATAGCCCGTCAGACCGCGACTTTTACAGGATGAAGCGGCTGAGGTCGGCATTCCTCGCGAGATCGCCGATATGTTTCTGCACGAAGGCGGCGTCGATCCGCACGGTCTCGCCGGCGCGATCCGGCGCCGAGAACGAGACCTCATCGAGCACGCGCTCCATCACCGTCTGCAAGCGCCGCGCACCGATGTTCTCCACCGACGCGTTCACCGACACCGCGATGTCGGCGATGGCGTCGACGGCATCTTCGGTGAAGTCGAGCGTCACGCCTTCGGTGGCCATCAGCGCGACGTATTGCTTGATCAGCGAGGCCTCCGGCTCGGTGAGGATGCGGCGAAAGTCGTCGCGCGTGAGCGCGCGCAACTCGACGCGGATCGGCAGGCGGCCCTGCAACTCGGGCAGCAGATCGGACGGCTTCGACAGGTGGAAGGCGCCGGAGGCGATGAATAGGATGTGGTCGGTCTTCACCGCCCCGTGCTTGGTGGCGACGGTGGTGCCCTCGATCAGCGGCAGGAGATCGCGCTGCACGCCCTCGCGCGACACGTCGGCGCCGCTGCGCCCTTCGCGGCCGGCGATCTTGTCGATCTCGTCGAGGAAGACGATGCCGTTCTGCTCGACGGCGCGAATCGCTTCCTGGATCAGCGCCTCGTTGTCGAGCAGCCTGTCCGATTCTTCCGCTATCAGGATCGGGTGCGACTCTTCCACCGTGACGCGGCGCGTCCTGGTGCGCCCGCCGCCCATCTTGCCGAAGATATCGCCGATGTTGATGGCGCCGACTTGCGCGCCGGGAATGCCCGGAATCTCGAACATCGGAAGGCCGCCGCCGCCGGACGCCACCTCGATTTCGATTTCCTTGTCGTTCATCTCGCCTGCGCGCAGTTTCTTGCGGAAGCTTTCGCGCGTCGCCGGACTGGCGCCGGAGCCGACCAGCGCGTCGAGCACACGCTCCTCCGCCGACATTTCGGCGCGCGCCTGCACGTCCTTGCGCTTCTTCTCGCGCGTCAGCGCGATGCCGATCTCGACCAGGTCGCGCACGATCTGCTCGACGTCGCGGCCGACATAGCCGACCTCGGTGAATTTGGTCGCCTCCACTTTCAAAAACGGCGCGCCTGCCAGCCGCGCGAGCCGGCGCGAAATCTCGGTCTTGCCGACGCCGGTCGGCCCGATCATCAGGATGTTCTTCGGCAGCACTTCCTCGCGCAGCTTCTCGTCGAGCTGCAGCCGGCGCCAGCGGTTGCGCAGCGCGATGGCGACCGCGCGCTTGGCATCGGCCTGGCCGACAATGTAGCGGTCGAGCTCGGAAACGATCTCGCGGGGAGAGAAGTCGGTCATTTGGCCTCTTTTCCCGGGCGCAGTGCAGCGCGCAAGCGGTGCGCTGCAGACCCGGGATCGTTACACACTCATAACTCTCGAAGGCCCCGGATCTGCGGCGCACCACTGCGTGCTGCGCCGCGTCCGGGGCACGTCGTCATCCTTTCAAGCTCTCGATCGTCACGCTGCGGTTGGTGTACACGCAGATCTCGGCGGCGATGTCGAGCGACTTGCGCACGATCGCTTCGGCGTCGAGCGGCTGGTCGAGCAGCGCGCGCGCGGCGGCGAGCGCATAATTGCCGCCGGAGCCGATGCCCATGACGTTGTTCTCCGGCTCGAGCACGTCGCCGGTGCCGGTGAGCACCAGCGAGACCTGGCTGTCTGCGACGATCATCATCGCTTCCAGCCGGCGCAGATAACGGTCGGTGCGCCAGTCCTTGGCGAGCTCGACGGCGGCGCGTGTGAGCTGGCCGGGATACTGCTCGAGCTTGGCCTCCAGCCGTTCGAACAGCGTGAAGGCGTCGGCGGTGGCGCCGGCGAAACCGCCGATCACGTCGCCCTTGCCCAGGCGGCGGACCTTCTTGGCGTTGGATTTGACGATGGTCTGGCCGATGGAAACCTGGCCGTCGCCGCCGACCACGACGGTGCCGCCCTTGCGGACCGTCAGGATGGTGGTGCCGTGCCAGGAGGGGAGCTCGTTCGGTGCCATGCGGGTTCAGCCTTTCGCGACGCCCGACATGTAAGCGCCTCCGCGAGGCGATGCAAACTGCGCCGATTCGTCCCGGAGTTCGCTCGCCTGCGGCCAAGGCGCCGCGTTGACTTCACGCGAAGCATTCTTACATTGCGCTCATGATGTTCCAAGCGCGCCACGCAGCACGTCGTTTCTCCCGCGCGGGTCACCTGCACGCAGGCAGGTAGCCCGGCCGACGTCTGTCGTCCGGGATCATCCTACATCCTCAATCCGATTTCATCGCCGGCGATGCGCGCGCCCATGTCCAGCATGGGGACGCGCGCGCCGGTCAAGGCTTAAGAGCACACCCCATGGACGAAACATCTCTGCCGCCGGTCAGCATTCCGGTATCCGACCGCACGCGCCTGGAAAGCGTCGTGCGCGAGGCCGTCGCCGACCGGCACCCGGTCGCGGGCTTCCTGGCGTCCGAATTATTGCGCGCCGAGGTTTTCGCCGCGCACGAGCTTCCCGCCGACACGGTCACGCTCAACGGCTGGGTCACCTATCGGACCGATGGCTGCTGGCTGCCGGAAAGCCGGCTGCTGGTTTGTCCGAACGACTACCGGTCGGCGGCGATACATCTGTCGGTGCTGTCCCCGCTCGGCGCGGCGCTAATCGGCCTGCGCGTCGGCAGCCGTATCTCCTATCGCAGCATCGCCGGTGCGCTGCACACCGTCGTGGTCGAGGGGCTCGACGCGCCGCAGAGCGCGCGCGTCCGCACCTGGGCGGAAGAACTGGCGCGACATCCCATCGCATAAAGAGGAAGAGCGAACATGAGCAACATGCGCAAGGAACTGCCGCCCATCACCTTGAGCGGAATCGATTACGAACGGCTCGACCGCCTCGCGGCGGCCGCGTCCGACACCTTCCCGCGCACGGCCGATTTTCTGGCGCGCGAAGTCGCGCGCGCGACGATCGCGCCGTCGGGATTCGTGCTCAAGGGCGTGGTGACCATGGGCGCGCACGTCGAGTTTCGCGACGACACCACCGGCCAGTCGCGCAAGGTGAAGCTGGTCTATCCCGACGAGGCGGACCTCGCCGAAGGGCGGCTGTCGGTGCTCTCGCCGGTCGGCGCGGCGCTGATCGGGCTGTCGGTCGGCCAGTCGATCGAGTGGCAGACGCCGAGCGGCGGCTGGCGCTCGCTGACCGTGCTCGACGTCCATCACTGAGGTCGCGCGGCTTCTTGTTGGGCCGGCGTTGGGCGCGCGACCTCAACCCATGGATGCGGTACCACGGTATTCCTTCTGGGGTTGACCGCAGACTGTTGCCCTAGGGCCTCGTCAGCCGCCGGGACCCCTGATACAAGGCCCGGGTTTTGAGGGATTTCAGGGATTTGCCCAAAGGACTGGCCATGCGCACAGGCGCCGTGAAGCGCAAAACCAAGGAAACCGACGTCGAGGTCTCGGTTGGCCTCGACGGCCAGGGCCGTTCGGATATCGCCACTGGTATCGGCTTCCTCGACCACATGCTCGACCTGCTGGCGCGGCATTCGCGCATCGACATCACGGCCAAGGCCAAGGGCGACCTGCACATCGACCACCACCACACCACCGAGGACGTCGGCATCGCGCTCGGCCAGGCGGTGAAGCAGGCGCTCGGCGACATGAAGGGCATCACCCGTTACGCCGACGTCCATGTTCCCATGGACGAGGCGCTGACGCGGGTGGCGATCGACATTTCCGGCCGGCCGTTCCTGGTGTTCAAGGCGGAGTTCGTGCGCGACAAGGTCGGCACCTTCGACACCGAGCTGGTGCAGGAGTGGTTCCAGGCCTTCGCCATGAATGCCGGCATCACGCTGCACCTGCAGGCTTTGTACGGCACGAACGATCACCATATCGCCGAGTCGTGCTTCAAGGCGCTGGCGCGCGCGTTGCGCGCCGCCGTGGCCATCGATCCGCGCGCCAAGGACGAAGTGCCGTCCACCAAGGGCTCGCTGGGGGGTTAGGCCTTCCGTTGTCGTCGCCGGGCCTG
>JBKBRE010000019.1:0-78440 GCA_046292265.1 Pseudolabrys sp.
ACCCAGGCCTGCACCGAGGACACCCGGGTATAGACGCCGAACTTGTTCGGCTGCCCGCAACCCTCGCCCCAGCTCACGATGCCCGCCTGCGCAAAACCGCCGCTGCCGTCGGCGACCACCAGCGGCCCGCCGCTGTCGCCCTGGCACGAATCCTTGCCGCCGGCGGTAAAGCCTGCGCACAGCATGCCAGACGTGATCGATCCGCCATAGGCGCTCGGGGCGTTGCAGGCGGCGTTGTCGACGATCTGCACGTTCACGCGGCGCTGCACGTTCTGCACGTCGCCGCCTTCGGAGGTCAGGCCCCAGCCGATGGCGGTGGCGCTCTTGCCGGGCCCGGCAAGGTTGACGTCGGCCGCAGTGACGAGACGCACGGTGGCGCCGGTCGAAGGCTGCGCCAGATGCAGCAGCGCCACGTCGTTCTCCTGCGTGCCGTCGTCGTAGCGCTCGTGCACGATGACGCGGTCCACCGCATGGACGGTGCCGCCGGACGAAAGCCGGTTGCTGCCGCCATAGACCTGTATCCGCGACGCGATCTCGGTCTTGACGCAATGCGCGGCGGTCAGCACCCAGTCCGGCGCGATAAAGGAGCCGCCGCAGAAGTGGCCGTCGCGCGGATTGCTGTTCCGCACACCGATCGAGGCGGCGAAGGGATAGGCGCCGGCCGGCGACACCTCGCCGCCCATGATGCGCGGCTTCACCGCCAGCAAGCGCTGCCTGTTCTGGAGGTACTGAAGCGCGTCGCGCATGACCAGCGGCGTGTCCGTTTGCCCGCCAAACGGTTGCGGATAGAGCGTGCGCGGACCGATTCGAATCTCCTGCGCGCCGCCGGCCTGACGGGCGGGCGTGTTTGCCGGCCCCGGATTCTGAGTGTTCGTCGCGCTGCGCGAGCGCGTGGACGGCGAGGTGGGCGCGGGCTCCGGGGCCGTGGCGACCTGCGCCGCGATCTTCTCGGCGACCCAGGGCTGAATGGTCGACACGCGCGTATAGACGCCGAATTTGAGCGGCCGTGCGCAGCCCTCGCCCCAACTGACGATGCCGGCCTGGACATATTCGCGCGTGCCGCTCGCCACAACCAATGGCCCGCCACTATCGCCCTGGCAGGAGTCCTTGCCGCCCTCGGGAAAGCCGGCGCATAGCATCGTGTCGCCAATGCTGCCGCCGTAGGAAGCTTGACCGTTGCACGTCATGTTGCTGACGATCTGCACGGTAACGCGGCGCAGCAAATTCTGCACCTGTGTTCCTTCCGCCGTGAGGCCCCAGCCGAGCACGATGGCCAAACCGCCGACCGCAACCAGGCGTTCGGCATCGGCCGCCTTCAACAGGGCAAGCGCGGGCCCCGGATAGGGCCTGGCCAAATGCAGCAAGGCGACATCGTAGTCCTGCGTCCCGTCGTCGTATCGTTCATGCACGATCACGCGGTCGACCGGATAAACGGTACCGCCGTTTTCAAGCTCGACGCTGCCGCCATAGACCTGGATTTTTTCCGCGGAATCCGCCTTCACACAATGTGCGGCGGTGAGTACCCAATCCGGCGCGATGAAAGCCCCGCCGCAAAAATGGCCATCGCGCGGATTGGCGCCCTTCAGTCCTAGCGAAGCCGCCCAAGGAAACGCACCCTCCGGCGCGGGCTCGCCGCCGACGATGCGCGGCTTGACCGGGAGCAGCCGCTTGCCGATCGCGATTTGCTGGATGGCGTCGCGCATCACCAGCGGCGTGTCGTTGCTTCTGGTCCGAATGTCCGGCTCCGGCTGCGGATAGAGATGGCGCGGCCCAACCTGAAAACGGGATTGCGGGTGCGCCGCTTGCAGCGAGCATGCCATGGCGGCCGCGACCATGGCCGCGACCATGCAGCGGCAACGCGCGCGGCTACTGCGTGGGTTCGGGTTTGCCGATCGTTTCATAGATCCACCCGCGATATTTCGCGACATTGACGTAGACGCCCGGATATCTTTTGTGGGTGCAGCCGGCGCCCCAGCTCACGATGCCGACCAGCACCATCTGCAAGGCTTTGCCATAGCCGATGGCGGGCCCGCCGCTGTCGCCTTGGCAGGAATCGGCCAGGCCGAGCCCCGCACAGAACATCTGCTCGGTGACGGCGCCGCCATAGCTTTCGTTGCATTTGGCGCGACCGACCGCATCGACAAAAGCGTAGAGCAGGTTGTTCGAGATCGGACTTTCGGCGGAAAAGCTCGCGGTGCCCCAACCGAAGATCAGGAGCTTTTCGCCCTCCTTGATCGACAGGTCCGCAATCTCATTCGTTGCGACGGTAACCGGCGTCGCCTGCAGCGCATCGGCGATCTGCAACAGCGCGAGATCGTTTTCCGGAACGCCTTGCGCGGTGACGCGATACGCCGGGTGAATGACAATACGGGCGATAGGCCTCGTCTGACCATCGAGATAGAGAATTTCCGTCCCGACGAGAACCTGCAATTTGGCCGGCTCCAGGGGCGCACCCGCGGCCTTGCCGTCCGCGCCCGCCCCTGCGACGCAGTGCGCGGCGGTGATTATCCAGTTCGGGTCGATGATGGCCCCGCCGCAAAAATGACCGCGCTGCTGCGATATGCCCGTTATGCCGATCGAGACTGTGAAGTTCTGCGCACGGCGGGGAACCACGCTGGCGCTGCCTTGGAATATCTGCGCAATCCCGCCGGACCGGACGCGGTCAAGCCGATCCTGATACGACCGCGACACCTGGGGCAACGAGCGCAAGACGCTGTCGTCGGCAGCCGCCGCCAGACCGGCCGCGCCTGCAATGCCGGCCGCCGCGATCGCGAGCCGCAAAATATCGTACCCCTTCATCCCGGGCCCCCGTTGCTCTGGATCACGCTTTTGATCCACGGCACGAAATGCTGCACGTCGAGATAGGGATCCATTTTGTTCATGACGGGCGGGCAGACTGCGGGCCAGGACACCAGGCCGGCGAGATAGCGGCGTCCCTGGGCATCATACGCGGTGATCGGCGCGCCGCCGAAGCGGTAGCAGAGATTGTGATAACGAAAGAGCGAAGTCGCGCAGAACACGCCGGCGCCGCGCAACCTCGGAAAGTTGAGCGAACTGAAACAACTTTCGCCGCGGATCGCGACCTGTACGAGTTGAAGGGTTTCGCTTTGTTGCCGCCGGAACAATTTCTCATTGGTGACGCCCCAACCCACGACATGCGCGATCTCGCCAACCTGATCCTTGACCGGCGGCCCTTCGAGGCGGATCGGCGGTCCGAGGCTTTCGCCCCTGGTGTCGATTTTCAGCAACGCCAGATCGTTTTTCAGCGTACGCGCGTCATAGTCCGGGTGCGGGACGACGCGCGTCACCGCGTATCTCGCACCGGGCGCCGACAGTCTTTGCGTGTTGAACAGAACATAGGGTTCGGGATCGAACGGCCAGCGCCGCACCCAACTGAAGGTACAATGCGCCG
Source organism: Pseudolabrys sp. (assembly GCA_046292265.1). GTDB lineage: Bacteria > Pseudomonadota > Alphaproteobacteria > Rhizobiales > Xanthobacteraceae > Pseudolabrys. Next base: position 3,413 of record JBKBRE010000019.1, read on the forward strand.
CGGTCAGCACCCACTGCGGCGCGATCAGGGAGCCCGCGCAGATATAGCCTTGCTGCGGCGGCCGCGGACCCTCGGCAAGGGCGGCCATGTATGGATAAAACCGGATCGGCACATGGTCGGGCGCATGCTCCTCGTCAGGCCCCTCGTCCGCACCGAACGGCTGCAGGTTGCGATCGCCGTTATTGTTATTATTGAACGTACCGTCCAGATTCGGCCGCAACGCATTGTTGGGCGGGAATGTCGAGGGCGCACCGAACAGCGCGCCGATATCGCGGACGATGTCCTCCTGACGCGAGATCGCGCCCGCACGCTCGCGCAGCGCCAACCCCAGTACACCGGCGAGCAGGCAAGGCAGCAGGATTGCGAGCGCGCGTTTCATCGCTGCCGCGCCTCCTTGGCGCGACTACGTTTGGCCTTCGCCCCGCCGTTCTGTTGCGCCTGCGCCGCGCCGTTCGACTGTACTTGCGTAGCGCCGTTCGGCGCGGTGCCGTTTGGTTTTGCTTGAGCGGTGCCGTTCGGCGGCGCGGGCGGGGAGGCGGTCTGTTGCACGGGCGGCGCGCCATTCTGTTGCGGCTGCGGCGCGACGGCCGGCTGCGCCACGATTTCTTCGTCGGTAATGCCGCGGTAACGGATCAGCCGGTAGCCGGCGAGTTCGCTCGGCCGGTAGGTACGCTCGCACACGCCCTCGCATTCGAGCCGGGTGGTGGATTCCAGCACGGTGAAGGCGATGGCGGCGCCCGGCGCCATCTCGGTGAACAGCCGCACATGTCGTTGCGGCCAGTCGAAGGCGTCGCCCGGCTTGAGCGCCTCGATGCTGTCGAGATCGTCGGCGACATCGAGCAGCCCGGAAGTGCCGCGCTTCTCGATGCCCCAGGCGCGCGAGACGAAGCCCGAACAGTCGACGCCGGCGGCTTCGGGGAAAGTGCAGTAACTGAATTCGAGGATGCGGCAAGTGCAGATGTCGCCGGCGAGCGCGCCCAATTCCGTGCGCAGCCGGAAGGTCTGCGGCGTATCCTCGCCGGCCCAGCGATAGGGCATCGGGCCGATGGTGGTGCCGATCAGGTCCCTGGTGAAGCGACGCGGGCGCAGCCAGAGCTTGTATCGATCGGGCACGCAGGCATTTTCAATGCCGGACTTTTCGTAATTCTCCGGCTGCATCACCCAGTTGACGGTGAGATAGGACCGCGCGATCTCAATCACCTTGCTGCGCGTGATCGGCGGCGTCGACGCCTCGATCTGGACGGGCGGCGCGCTTTCATTGCGGAAGATTGCGCGCGGGCCGCGCAGGATATTGCTCTCGACGGTGATCTCCCGCAGCGTGCGGCCGAGACTCTTGAGTGCCTCGTTGCTGGATTGGCGGCCGGCGGCCGGCGGCGCGGCGAACTCGACCTCCCTGATCTTGATGCTGTCGGGCGCGGGCACCAGCACGCGCACCTGGCCGCCGCCGGTGACGTCGATGAAATTGCGCGGGACGGCGTCCATGCCGTCGAGCGGCACATGAACGACACCGGTAAGACGGCCGGCGCGGTCGAAACGCTGCACGAAGACGCGCACGGTCAGGGGCCTGGCGGCGACGATCTCCTCGCTGACGAGGTAGCGGCTGTCGCCGTGGCCCGGGCCGACCTCATAGGCCTGCGCCAGCGTGCCGCCGGCAAGCGAGCGCACATCGAGCGCGCGCCTGCCGTTGCTGCGGCGCTCGTCATGGTAGACGAGATGCTGCCGGTCGACGCGGCGCAGGCGCATGGTGCGCGCGCCGCCATTCGATGCGATGGTCTGCTCCTGGAATGCCATCGTGACGGCGGGATCGACATTGCGCGGGATCGACACCTGTGCGCGCCCGCCCGGATCGAGCAGGCGGATCGCATCCTTGTCGCCGATGATGTCGGCGATCTCGAAATTCTTCGGCAGCGTGGCGCGGCCGAGCACGCGGCCTTCGTCGCTCAGAAACACAAACTGGCCGTCGGTCGCGTCCTGCACGGCTTGCAGGCCCTCCCTGATCCAGAAGAAATGGTTCGGCACCTCCCCGATCTCTTCCGGGCCGGTGCGGAACATGTTGAGCGCCTTGGGCGTGATCGCGCCCCCGCGAATCTCCGGCGGAGCGGCCTGGCTGCCGGGTGAAGCTTCTCCCTGCTGCGGCGCTTGCACCTGCTGCGGCGCCCGGCCGGGCGCGGGCATGGGCAGCGGCACATCTGCGGCGCCGCCAACGGCCGGCTGCGCGGGAACCTGCGCGCGCTGCGGAAAGGTCGCGGGCGCCGGCGCACTGCGCACCGACGGCGGCGGTGGCGGCGGCGCCTGCTCCTGCCGGCCGGACGCGCGCTGGATCTGCGCCTGCGCCGCCACCGCGGCCGACACAGCCAGCGCAGCCAGCACGACCACCCATCGAAGATGCCGTTTGACGATCTGCACGACCTGCCCCGGTAGTAAATGTCTACTACACGCTATGGTTGTAGAACTATTGCAAGGCGGCGGGGACGGGCCAAACGTGAAGGGGAGTTAAACTTAATCGCTAAACTTGGAGTAGTAGCACCGCACGGCGGCGCGGGCGGAGCATGCCGGTTCCGCCGCCAACAAAGGCGGCACCGCCCCGCTCTTCCGCGCTAAACTCGCATTCGGATTTCGCTTCGGAGAACGAGCGCGTGCGCGACGTGACAAGCCTGTGGGCGGATTTCGCCCGCCCGATCAAGAACGCCGACGACTACATCGCCTCGCTGCGCGGGCGGCGCATGAACGTGTTCTTCATGGGCGAGCGCGTGGCCGAGCCGGCCGATCACCCGGTGATCTTCCCCTCGATCAACGCCATGGCGGAGACCTACCGGCTCGCCTCCGAGCGGCCCGAGCTCGGCGGCGTGGCGGACAGCATCGCCGGCGTGCCGACCAACCGCTTTCTGCACGTGCCGACCAAACCCGACGAGCTTGTCAGCAAGCACGAGATGCAGCGCGAGCTCGGCCGCCGCACCGGCACCTGCTTCCAGCGCTGCGTCGGCCTCGACGCCATCGGCGCCTGCCATTCGGTGACCTTCGACATCGATGCCGAGAAGCGCACCGACTACCATGCGCGCTTCCTCGCCTTCCTCAAGCGCGCGCAGACGGCGAACATCGTCATCGGCGGCGCCATGACCGACCCGAAAGGCGACCGCTCCAGGTCCCCGCACCAGCAGGCCGACCCCGACCTGTTCCTGCGCGTCGTCAAGCGCGACGACAAGGGCCTCTATGTCTCCGGCGCCAAGATGCACCAGACCGGCGCGGTTAACTCGCACTGGCTGGTCTTCATGCCGACCATGCGCATGACCGAAGCCGACAAGGACTGGTCGGTGGTCGGCGCGGTGCGCGTCGATGCGCCCGGCCTCACTTACGTGGTCGGCCGGCAGACCAACGACACGCGCGCGGTGGACGGCGGCGCGCTCGACGCCGGCAACGCGCAGTTCGCCGGGCAGGAAGCGCTGATCGTGTTCGACAACGTGTTCGTGCCGCACGAGCACGTGTTCATGGACGGCGAATGGCAATACGCCGCGACCCTGGTCGAGCGCTTCACCACCTATCACCGCTCGTCTTACGTGTGCAAAACGGGCCTGGGCGACGTGCTGATCGGCGCGGCGGCGGAAGCCGCTTCGCACAATGGCGTGGAGAGCGTCTCGCACATCAAGGACAAGCTCGTGGAGATGACGCATCTCAACGAGACCATCTATTCGAGCTGTATGGCTGCCGCCTACCGGTCGAAGCCGATGGCCTCGGGCGCCTATCTCAACGACGAGATGCTGTCGAACGTTGCCAAGCACAACGTAACGCGCTTTCCCTTCGAGATCGCGCGGCTGGCGCAGGACATCGCCGGCGGGCTGGTGGTGACCATGCCGTCGGAGAAGGACCTGCAGAACAACGAGGTCGGCCCGCTGGTGCGCAAGTTCCTGCAAGGCAGGAGCGGCGTCGAGACGGTCGACCGCATGCGCATCCTGCGGCTGATCGAAAATATGACCATCGGCCGCAATGCCGTCGGCTATCTGACCGAGAGCCTGCACGGCGCCGGCTCGCCGCAGGCGCAGCGCATCCAGATCGCGCGCGGCATGGCGGTCGAGGAGAAGAAGGCGCGCGCGCGCCGCCTCGCCGGCGTCGGAGACGCACGCAAGGGTTAGCCTGTTCTTACGCGGTTTCGGCCTGCATGCCGTGCATGAGCGCGCGCTTGAGGCAGACGGCGCCCGGGTCCTCGGCGCGCGCCAGCGCGCCCAGGAGCGTCACCCAATCCTCGTCGCTCGCCTCGGCCGCGAAACGGCGCACCGCGCCGCGCGCATAATCGCCGAGCCTCTCGCCGTTCGCCTGTGCCTGCTCGCGCAGGCGCGCCAGCAGCGTGAGGTCGCCGAGCGAGAGCACGGCCTCCTCGGCAAAGGTGTCGTCATCGAACCGCGCCAGCAGGTCGCCCAGCAGCATGATGCCCTCTCAGTTGACCCGGTGGGCCTGCGCGTCATCGAGCGCGAGCCCGGTGATCTCCGCCGCCGATACCAGCCGCGCGATGTACTGCGCGTCGGCGCGCCGGCGCACGCTCTCGCGCAGATAGTCGGCGATGCGGCCGGCCACCACCTCGTAAGGCAGCGTGCGGCCTTCGTGCTTGCGGTCGAGACGGACGACGTGGAAGCCGTAGCGGGTCGCAACCGGCGCGGCGCAAAGCTCGCCCGGCGAAAGATTGGCGAGCGCCTCGGCGAATTCCGGCGTCACCTGGTCGGCGGTGAGCTGGCCGAGATTGCCGCCCTGGCTCGCCGACGGGCAGCCCGAATAGGCCTGCGCCAGCGCGGCGAAGCTGTCCCGATTCTCCTGCAATGTGGCGAGGACGGCCTCTGCGTCGGCGCGGGCTCGCGCGTAGGCGTCCGCGTCGGACGGCACCGCCGCGAACAGGATGTGCGAGGCTTCGTAGAGGTCGGCGGAGCGGAAGCGCGCGAGGTTGTTGCGATAGTAGCGCCGGCACGCTTCCTCGTCCGGCTCAGGCACGACGACTTCCTGCTCGATCAAGGCCCGTATCAAGGCTTCTTCCTCGGTCTCGCGCCGGCCGGCGTCGTCGCCGGTCGGCTCGGCCTCGAGCCCGATGTGCCGCGCGCGCTGCAGCAGCAGCTCGCGCACGACGAGCGCGCGGGCGGCCTCGCGCCAGGCGGCGATCGGCTTTTCCGCCGGGTGGTACTGCATCTCGCGCACGATGGCGTCGCGGGCGATGGTCACGCCGTTGACGCTGACGTTCACCGGCTTGGCGGCGGGGAACTGCACGTGGATCGAATGCGCCATCGCCCCTACTCCGCCGGCACGGCTGTACGCCGCGTGCGCACCACCTGATAGCCGCGGCGGCCGAGATACCAGACCGGCGCGGACCAGATGTGCACGAGGCGGGTGAACGGGAACACCAGGAAGATGGTCATGCCGAGGAACAGGTGCGCCCGGAACAGCGGGTGCACGTCGTTCAGCAGCGCGGACACGCCCGGCTGCAAGGTGAGAATCCCTTGCGCCCAGGTCATGAATTTCACCATCTCGTGGCCGTCGAGGTGCTGGAGCGAGACGTAGATGGTGCCCATCCCGAGAATGAGCTGCGCGTAGAGCAGGAGCAGGATGGCGATGTCGCCGAACGACGACGTCTTGCGAATACGCGCGTCGAACAGCCGGCGGTGGATCAGGAGCGTCATGCCGACGAAGCAGACGACGCCGGCGACGCCGCCGATGACGATGGCCATCCACTGCTTGAAGCCGTGCGAGATGCCGAGCGTGTCGAACACCCAGATCGGTGTCAGCAGGCCGACGAAGTGGCCGAGGAAGATCACCAGGATGCCGACGTGAAACAGGTTGGAGCCCCAGGCGAGCTGCCTGCGCCGCAGAAGCTGGCTCGAGCCCGAGCGCCACGTGTACTGCTCGCGGTCGAAGCGCACGAGGCTGCCCAGCAGGAACACGGTAAGGCAGAAGTAGGGATACCAGCCGAAGACGATGTAGGTGAGCATGTCGCGCATGGGTCTTTCCTCACGAGCGCGGATTGGGGCGTTGCATGTCGGGCGCGGGCCGCAGGGCGCCGCGCACGCGGGCGATCAGGCCGTCCTTGCAGCCGTCGCCGGCGCCGGGACCGAATGTCACCGGCTCGTCCTCCCAGGCGGCGTCGAGCGCCGCGAGGTCGGTCGCGTCCGGATCGGGCAGTTGCAGCAGCGCCGAAACTTCCTCGTCCTTCGGCTTGGCGGCCGATAGCGCGACCAGCGCGCGGAACACCGCCTCGTAGGACGACTGCCGCTTGCGCAATCGTTCGGCCAGCGCAGCGAAGATGTGCGCCGGCTGGCCGAGCGTCTCGCAGGCCTCCCGGAGAGGCCGGGTCGAGAGATATTCGAGGAACAGCGGCAGGAAGTCCGGCAACTCGGTCGCGCTCATCAGCAGCCCGGCCTGCTCGTACTGCGCCTTCAGGTCGATCATGGCCTGGCCGCGGTCGCGGCTTTCGCCATGGACGTGCTCGAACAGGTGCAGCGACAGCGAGCGCGTGCGGTCGAACAGCAGCACGTAGCGCTCCTGCAGATCGTAGAGATCGCCGCCGGCGAGCTCATCGACCAGTTTGCGCAGCTCGGCCCGGATACGCGCCGGGATCAGCTTGTCGGCCTCGAGCGCATTTCCGATGGCCGGAGCCACCTGCTGGATGTCCGCCGTCGGGTAGACCAGCAATGCCGACAGCGCCTTGAGGGTGGGGTTCATCACGCTATCTCCATCGGGTTCTTGGCCCGCTTGGGCGTGCCGAACAGGTTGGTCTCGGTCGTGCCGCCGGAGCAGCCGTTGCCGAACGAGAAGCCGCAGGAGCCGCGCAGGTCGTAGGCGTCCTCGTTGAGCTCGCGGTGTGCGGTCGGGATGACGAAGCGGTCTTCGTAATTGGCGATCGCCATGATGTGGTACATGTCGTCGATCTGCTGGCCGGTAAGACCGACCCGCTTGGCGATGGCCTCATCGATGACGCCATCGATGGTCTTGGCCCGCATGTAGGCGCGCATCGCCAGCATGCGCTCAAGGCCGAGCGCCACCGGCTCCTCCTTGCCAGCCGTGAGCAGGTTGGCGAGGTACTTGAGCGGGATGCGGAGCGAACGCACATCCGGCATGGCGCCGTCGTGGCCGATCTTGCCGGCCTGCGCGGCCGACTGGATCGGCGAGAGCGGCGGCACGTACCAGACCATCGGCAGCGTGCGGTACTCGGGATGCAGCGGGAAGGCGACCTTCCACTCCATCGCCATCTTGTAGACCGGCGAGCGGCGCGCGCCCTCCAGCCAGTTCTCCGGGATGCCGTCGCGGCGCGCCTGCTCGATCACCTGCGGATCGTGCGGGTTGAGGAACACGCCGAGCTGGGCGTCGTAGAGGTCCTGTTCATTCGGCACGCTGGCCGCTTCCTCAATGCGGTCGGCGTCATAGAGCACGACGCCAAGGTAGCGGATACGGCCGACGCAGGTTTCCGAGCACACCGTCGGCTGCCCTGCCTCGATGCGCGGATAGCAGAAGATGCACTTCTCGGACTTTCCGCTCGACCAGTTGTAGTAGATCTTCTTGTACGGGCAGCCGGACACGCACATGCGCCAGCCGCGGCACTTGTCCTGGTCGATGAGGACGATGCCGTCCTCCTCGCGCTTGTAGATGGCGCCGGACGGGCAGGCCGCGACGCAGGTCGGGTTGAGGCAGTGCTCGCACAGCCGCGGCAGGTACATCATGAAGGTGTTTTCGAACTGGCCGTAGATTTCCTTCTGCACACCTTCGAAGTTGACGTCCTTCGAGCGCTTGGCAAACTCGGTGCCGAGGATTTCCTCCCAGTTCGGGCCCCACTCGATCTTCTCCATCCGCTCGCCGGTAACCAGCGAACGCGGCCGCGCCGTCGGGAAGGCCGGCAGCTCGGGCGCCTTCTGCAGATGCTCGTAGTCGAAGGTGAAGGGCTCGTAGTAGTCGTCGATCTCCGGCAGGTCGGGATTGGCGAAGATGTTGGCGAGCACCCGCCACTTCGAGCCGATGCGCGGCTCGATCTTGCCGTTCTTCTTGCGCCGCCAGCCGCCGTTCCAGCGGTCCTGGTTTTCCCATTCCTTGGGATAGCCGATGCCCGGCTTGGTCTCGACGTTGTTGAACCAGGCGTATTCCATGCCTTCGCGGTTGGTCCACACGTTCTTGCAGGTGACCGAGCAGGTGTGACACCCGATGCACTTGTCGAGGTTCAGCACCATCGCGATTTGCGCGCGGATCTTCATTCTGCGGCCTCCAGAGTGTTCTTGGGTGCGGCGACGGAGAGCGGTTCGGGCTGGTCGGCAGTCGGCTTGTCGAGCCAGTCCACCTTCGCCATCTTGCGCACGATGACGAACTCGTCGCGGTTGGTGCCGATCGTGCCGTAGTAGTTGAAGCCGTAGGACTGCTGGGCGTAGCCGCCCACCATGTGCGTCGGCTTGACCACAGCGCGCGTCACCGAATTGTGGATGCCGCCGCGCTGGCCGGTCACTTCCGAGCCCGGCACGTTCACGATCTTCTCCTGCGCGTGATACATCAGGCACATGCCGTCCTTCACGCGCTGGGAGACGACGGCGCGCGCGACCAGCGCGCCGTTGGCGTTGTAGGCCTCGATCCAGTCGTTGTCGGCGATACCGACCTTCTTGGCATCGTTCTCGCTGATCCACACGATCGGCCCGCCACGCGAGAGCGTGAGCATCAGCAGGTTGTCGGTGTAGGTCGAGTGGATGCCCCACTTCTGGTGCGGGGTGATGAAGTTGAGGACGATCTGCTTCTCGCCGTTCGGCTTGGAATCGATCACCGGCTTGACCGCCTTGAGGTCGACCGGCGGACGATAGACGCAGAGCGCCTCGCCGAAGGCGCGCATCCAGAGATGGTCCTGATAGAGCTGCTGGCGGCCGGTCAGCGTGCGCCAGGGGATCAGCTCGTGCACGTTGGTGTAGCCGGCGTTGTAGCAGACCTTCTCCGATTCCAGACCCGACCAGACCGGCGACGAGATGATCTTGCGCGGCTGCGCCACCACGTCGCGGAAGCGGATCTTCTCGTCCTCCTTCGGGATGGCGAGATGCTTGTGGTCGAGGCCGGTGGTCTTCGACAGCGAATCCCAGGCCTTCACGGCGACTTCGCCGTTGGTCTCCGGCGCGAGCGAGAGGATGACCTCGGTCGCGTCGATGTCGCTGTCGATGCGGGCGAGGCCCTTGGTCGGCCCCTCCTCGGTCACCTCGCCGTTCAGCCGCTTGAGCAGCTCGACTTCGTGCTCGGTGTTCCAGGCCATGCCCTTGCCGCCGTTGCCGAGCTTCTGCATCAGCGGGCCGAGCGCGGTGAATCGCTTGTAGAGGTTGGGATAGTCGCGCTCGACCACGGTGACGGCCGGCATGGTCTTGCCGGGGATCGGCTCGACCTCGTTCTTCTTCCAGTCCTTGACGTCGAGCGCCTGCGCGATCTCGGCGGGCGTGTCGTGCAGGATCGGCGTGAGCACCACGTCCTTCTCGACGCCGAGCACTTCCGGCGCGACCTCGGAGAACTTCCTGGCGATCGCCTTGTAAATCTCCCAGTCGCTCTTGCATTCCCAAACCGGGTCCACCGCCGAAGTCAGCGGATGGATGAAGGGATGCATGTCGGAAGTGTTGAGGTCGTTCTTCTCGTACCAGGTGGCGGTCGGCAGCACGATGTCCGAGTAGACGCAGGTGGTGGACATGCGGAAATCGAGCGTCACCAAGAGGTCGAGCTTTCCTTTCGGGCCTTCCTCGTGCCACATCACCTCGCGCGGCTTGCGCTTGCCCGTCTCGCCGAGATCCTTGCCCTGCACGCCGTGGGTGGTGCCGAGCAGGTGCTTGAGGAAGTACTCGTGGCCCTTGCCGGACGAGCCGAGCAGGTTCGAGCGCCACACGAACATGTTGCGCGGCCAGTTGTCGGGGTGATCCGGGTCCTCGCAGGACATCTGCAGTTCGCCGGACTTCAGCGCCTTGGCGACGTAGTCCTTGGGCTCGACGCCGGCGGCCTGCGCCTTTGCGGCGATGCCGAGCGGGTTCTGCCTGAGCTGCGGCGCCGACGGCAGCCAGCCCATGCGCTCCGCGCGCACGTTGTAGTCGATGAGCGCGCCGTCCCACGGGCCGGCAGGCGCCGTCGGCGACAGGATCTCGTCCACGCCCAGCGTCTCGTAGCGCCACTGGTCGGTGTGGGCGTAGAAGAACGAGGTCGAGTTCTGCTGGCGCGGCGGCCGGTTCCAGTCGAGCGCGAAGGCGAGCGGCAGCCAGCCAGATTGCGGCCGCAGCTTCTCCTGCCCGACATAGTGCGACCAGCCGCCGCCGGACTGGCCGACGCAACCGCACATCACCAGCATGTTGATGACTCCGCGGTAGTTCATGTCCGAGTGGTACCAGTGGTTCATCGCCGCACCGATGATGACCATGGAGCGGCCCTTGGTCTTCTCGGCGTTGAGCGCGAACTCGCGCGCCACCGTGACGATCTGGTCGCGCGGCACGCCGGAGATCTTCTCCGCCCAGGCCGGCGTATAGGGCACGTTCTCGTCATAGCTCTTGGCAACGTGTTCGCCGCCGAAGCCGCGGTCGAGCCCGTAATTGGCGAGGAACAGGTCGTAGACGGTGGCGACCAGCGCCTCGCCGTCCTTGAGCGCGACGAGCTTGGCCGGCACCTTGCGCGTGAGCACGCTCGGATGGTTGGTGCCGGCGAAGTGGTCGTGCTCGCGGTTGCCGAAATAGGGGAAGCCGACGTCGGAGAGCTCGTCGCGGTCCTCGGCGAAGGAGAGTTGCAGCTTCGTCGGAACGCCGTCGGACTTCTTCTCCTCCAGGTTCCACTTGCCCTTCTCGCCCCAGCGGAAGCCGACCGAGCCGCGCGGCGCGACGATCGATTTGCTGGTCTCGTCGAAGGCGACCGTCTTCCACTCGGGATTGTTGGTCTCGCCGAGATTGCCGCTGAAGTCGGAGGCGCGCAGCATCCGGTCGGGCACCAGGTGGTCGCCCTGCTTCACCAGGCGCACCAGCATCGGCATGTCGGTGTATTGCCGGACGTAGTCCTGGAAATACGGCGCCTGCCGGTCGAGATAGAACTCGCGCAGGATGACGTGGCCCATGGCCATGGCGAGCGCCGCGTCGGTGCCCTGCTTCACCGAAATCCACAGATCGGCGAACTTGGAGGCTTCCGAATAGTCGGGCGAGATGACGACGCTCTTGGCGCCGCGGTAGCGCGCCTCGGTGTAGAAATGGGCGTCCGGCGTGCGCGTCTGCGGCACGTTGGAACCCCACAGGATGAGGAAGCCGGAATTGTACCAGTCGGCCGATTCCGGAACGTCGGTCTGCTCGCCCCAGGTCTGCGGCGACGACGGCGGCAGGTCGCAATACCAATCATAGAACGACATGCAGACGCCGCCAAGCAGCGAGAGATAGCGCGAGCCGGCGGCGTAGGAGACCATCGACATGGCCGGGATCGGCGAGAAGCCGATGACGCGGTCGGGGCCGTGGGTCTTCACCGTGTAGGCGTTGGCCGCCGCGATGATCTCGGTGACCTCGTCCCAGGTCGCGCGCACGAAGCCGCCGAGGCCGCGCTTGGACGTATAGGCCTCGCGCTTCTTCGAATCTTCGACGATCGACGCCCAGGCCGCCACCGGCTTGCGCAGAACCCTCGCCTCGCGCCACAGCTTCAGGAGCCGCGAGCGCACCAGCGGATACTTCACGCGGTTGCCGGAGTAGAGATACCAGGAGTAGCTGGCGCCGCGCGAACAGCCGCGCGGCTCGTGGTTCGGCAGTTCGGGCCGCGTGCGTGGATAGTCGGTCTGCTGCGTCTCCCAGGTGACGATGCCGCTCTTGACGTAGATCTTCCACGAGCACGAGCCGGTGCAGTTGGCGCCGTGCGTCGAGCGCACGATCTTGTCGTGCTGCCAGCGCTTGCGGTAGCCGTCCTCCCAGCGCCGGTCTTCGTTGGTCGTGATGCCGTGCCCTTCGGAGAACTCCTCCGTGGCGCGATTGAAGAAGGTCAGGCGATCGAGGAAATGACTCATCATGTTCTCCCATTCATCGGCATGTCGGGGGTCTTCATGCCGACTACGAAGCAGGTGAATGCGCGGCAGGCAGCGATCGCGATAGCGAACCACAGCGCGCTGCGCAGCGTCATCGCGGCGACGGTGCGCATTTCGAAGGCGCCACCCATCGCGATATGCAGACCAAAGGCCGCAAATACGACGAGAATGGCGAGCGCCAGCAGCGCGGACAATTGCGCGCCCCAGCGCGTCCAGCGGAACAGTCCGATCCCGGCCGCCACGTAGACGAACCCGGACAGGAAGTTGAACCAGAGGACGAACGGGACGGCGTTGCCGACGTCGGCGCCGCCGAACAAGGCCACCCCGCCAGAGATCACGGTCAGCAGGCCGAAGGCGACCGCCACGGCGGCGGCGGCCAGAGCCCATCGGGGCCGTGTAACGCCGCCAGTCATGTTGCGCCTCGCTTCAAGACCCATGTCATCGCAACGCCTCCTACTGGGCCGGCTGCGGCGCGACAGGTGGTTGCGGAGCGGCGGGCGGCAGCGTGCGTCCGCGCTCTATGTCGTACAGCAGGCCGCCGCGGCGCGTGTAGAACCACCAGGTGAGCGCGACGCAGGTGACGTAGAAGGCCATGAAGCCCCACAGCGCCATCTCCGGCCCGCCGGTGAGCGAGATCGACGTGCCGTAGGCCTTCGGGATGAAGAAGGCGCCATAGGCCGCGACCGCGGAGGTGAAGCCGATGATCGCCGCCGATTCCATCTCGGCCTGCTTCTGCCGCGCCGGCACCGCCAGCCCCGGCTCGAGCCGCGGGATTTCCACGCGCATGATCGCCGGGATCATCTGGAAGGTTGACGCGTTGCCCACGCCTGTCGCGAAGAACAGGATCATGAACATCGCGAAGAAGCCCCAGAAAGCGCCCGGCTGGTCCTTGATGCCGAGGAAATAGAGCACGCCCGCCACTGCCGCGATCATCAGCGCGAAGACCCAGAAGGTGACGCGGCCGCCGCCGTATTTGTCCGACAGCCAGCCGGTGGCCGAGCGCGACAGCGCGCCGACCAAGGGCCCAAGGAAGACGTATTTCAAAGAGTCGACCGCCGGGAACTGCGTCTTGGCGAGCAGCGGGAAGCCGGCCGAGTAGCCGATGAAGGAGCCGAAGGTGCCGGTGTAGAGCCAGCACATCAGCCAGTTGTGCTTGCGCTTGAAGATCACCGCCTGGTCGGCGAAGGAGGCCTTCATCGCGGCGATGTCGTTCATGCCGAACCACGCGGCCGTGGCCGACAGCGCGATGAACGGCACCCAGATGAAGCCGGCATTCTGCAGCCAGAGCTTAGTCGCGCCGGTCGCCTCGGTGGCGGTCTGCGGATCGCCGCCCAGCCAGCCGAATACGCCGGCGGTGATGACCAGCGGGATGACAAACTGCACCACGCTGACGCCGAGATTGCCGAGGCCGGCGTTGAGCGCGAGCGCGTTGCCCTTCTCCGCCTTCGGGAAGAAGAAGGAAATGTTGGCCATCGAGGAGGCGAAGTTGCCGCCGCCGAAGCCGCACAGAAGCGCCAGCGACAGGAAGATGATGTAGGGCGTGTCGGTGTTCTGCACCGCGAGCCCGATGCCGACCGCCGGGATCATCAGCGACCAGGTCGAAACCGAGGTCCACAGCCGCCCGCCGAAGATCGGCGGCATGAACGAGTAGAAGATGCGCAGGGTTGCGCCCGATAGCCCGGGCATGGCGGCGAGCCAGAACAACTGGTCGGTGGTGAACTTGAAACCGACCGACGGCAGCTTGGCCACCACCACCGACCACACCATCCAGACCGCGAAGGCGAGCAACAGCGCCGGGATCGAGAGCCACAGGTTGCGTCGGGCGATGGCGCGACCCTTCTCCTCCCAGAATTGCGGATCCTCCGGCTTCCACTCGTCGAGCACGCCGGACAGCGCACCGACGTGCTTCTCCTCGTGGATCGGCGCCATCTCCGGGAACTGCGGCAGCTTGCGCAATCCGGGTTCGAGCGCCTCGCGCTCCATGCGCTGGATGGCAAGATGCATCCACACCAGCGAGCCGGCGGCGATGAGGAACAGCAGCATGAAGCAGCTCGTCCAGATGCCGGTGAGATCGTTGAGCACGCCGAAGGCGATCGGTAGCACGAAGCCGCCGAGCCCGCCGATCATGCCGACCAGGCCGCCGACCGAGCCGACATTGTTAGGGTAATAGACCGGGATGTGCTTGTAGACCGCGGCCTTGCCCAGGCTCATGAAGAAGCCGAGCACGAAAATCATTGCCGTGAAGGTGACAACGCCGGTCGCCATGTGGAACGTGATCGGACCTTTGATGCCCTGGATCGTGTATATGGTCGGCGGATAGGAGAGGATGAAGGTGATCAACACCGACACGCCGAACATCCAGTACATGACGCGGCGCGCGCCGTATTTGTCGGAGAGAACGCCGCCGTAGATGCGGAACAGGCTGGCCGGCACCGAATAGGCCGCGCCGATCATGCCGGCGGTGGTGATGTCGAGCCCGTAGACGCCGATCAGATAGCGCGGCAGCCACAGCGCCAGCGCGACGAAGGCCCCGAAAGCGAAGAAGTAATAGAGCGAGAAGCGCCAGACCTGGACGTTCTTGAGCGCATCGAATTCGAGCCAGGCGCTGGGCGCGCGCTCGCCCTTGGCGCGGCGCGCCACGATGACCGGATCGTCGCTGGTCATGAACCAGAAAACGATGCCCATGACCGCGATGCCGATTGCCCAGACCTGAGCGGTCGTCTGCCAGCCATAGGCAACCATGACAAACGGCGCGATGAACTTGGTCACCGCCGCCCCGACATTGCCGGCGCCGAAGATGCCGAGCGCGGTGCCCTGCTTCTGCTGCGGATACCAGCGCGAGACATAGGCGATGCCGACCGCGAAGGAGCCGCCTGCAATGCCGACGCCGAGCGCCGCGATCAGCACCTGGGTGTAGGTGGTCGCGTAGGCGAGCAGAAAAGTCGCCACGGCCGCCGATAGCATGACCAGCGTGTAGATGCGGCGTCCACCGTATTGATCGGTCCAGATGCCCAGAAAGATGCGGACCAGCGAGCCGGTGAGGATGGGCGTGCCGACCAGAAGGCCGAACTGCGTCTCGTTGAGACCGAACTGCTGTTTGATCTGCACGCCGATGATGGCGAAGATGGTCCAGACCGCGAAGCAGACCGTGAAGGCGATGGTGGACATCCAGAGTGCGCGGCTTTGGCCTGCGACGCTGGCAACCGGCTTGTCATGCATGGGGAAACCCTGTCGACCGCTGGAGAAGCAGGGATCACAAATGCCACTAATACCGTCTCATGCTTTGAGATCGATCAATTTAATTTTGCATCCGCACAGATGCAGGTTGTTTTACTATTGTCTATTCTGTAGTTGATTTTCCAACTACTCTAGCTTGATAATTATCAACCTCGCTGGCGCAGACGGTGCTACCGTCATTTTTAAGGAGGCTGCCTTGCGTCAATCGGATTGCGACATCATCCGAACCTTGCCGCTGTTTCGCGAAATGAGCGCGGCGAATTTCGCGACGCTGACCGCGGCCGCATTCCTGCAGCGCTTTCCGCCGCATGTGAGCCTGATCACGGAAGGCGACCTGCCGGATTTCCTGCACATCGTGATCGACGGGTCGGTCGAGCTTTTTGCCGTTCATAACGGACATGAAACGACCCTCGACATCATGGAGCCGGTATCGACCTTCATCCTGGCCGCGGTGATTCGCGACGAAGTCTATCTGAAGTCGGCGCGGACCCTTGCGCCAGCGCAGATATTGATGATTCCCGCCTCGACCGTGCGCGAAGTGTTCGGACGTGACGCGAACTTCGCGCGGGCGATCGTTGACGAGTTGGCTGAGCGCTATCGCGGCGTGGTCCGCGCGCTCAAGAACGAGAAGCTGCGCACCAGCGCCGAAAGGCTGGCCAACTGGCTGCTGCGCGAGGATACGCGCCAAGGGCATCCGCAAAAACTGACGCTGGCCATCGACAAGCGCACCCTGGCCTCGCGCCTGGGCATGACGCCGGAAAATCTTTCCCGCAATCTCGCCCTGCTCGCCAGCCACGGCGTGCGCAGCACTGCCCGCGGCATCGCTGTGGACGACCCGGAGGTATTGCGGCGCTTCGCCGCACCGAATGCGCTGATCGATTGAAGGGCCGCGGAGCCGCCCTCCCCGCCTTGCGGACTAAGCCGCGCCGCCGGCGCCGAACGCTGCCGACAGCCGCCGCGCCGCCGACTCGAGATTCTTCGCGCGGCTCTGCAGGGCCTGGATCGACAGGCGCCAGACCGGGCCCGAAATGCCGATCGCACCGACGACCTGGCCGCTGAAATCACGGACGGCCATGGCGGCGCAGCGCACCTCGTTGTCGAACTCGCCATCGTCGAAGGCGACGCCGGTGCGGCGCACCTCGTCGATCTCCCGGCGCAGCCGATCGGGTTCGGTGATGGTCTTGGCGGCGAGCGGCTTCAGCTCGACGCGGTCGAGGTAACGGTCGAGTTGGTCCGGACGCAGTGCCGCAAGGATGACCTTGCCGAGCGCCGTGCAATAGGCCGGCCGGACGACACCGACGCGATCGGTGAGCTGGAAAGCGCCCGGTCCGGGCGTGCGCGCCATGACGACCACGGCGTCGCTCATGCGCACCGCAAAATGGCTGCTTTCGCCGGTTTCGCGCGACAGGTCGTCGAGCACGGGCGTCGCCATGCTCACCATCTCGATCTCGTCGAGCGCGCTGGCGGCCAGCGCGAACAGCGGGCGGCCGATGCGATAGCGCTTGCTGTCCTTGATCTGGCGGATGTAGCCGAGCGACACCATCGTCTTGACGAGATGGAAGGTCGTGCTGTTGTGCAGCCCGACGCGCTTGCTCAGGTCGGCAAGTCCGATGCCGTCGCGATTGCGGGCGACCTCTTCGAGAATGGAGAAAGCGCGCGCGATCGATTGCACGCCGCCGCCGCGCGCGCGGTCCTCGACGTCCTCGTCAATGTCGGAAAAGTCATTGGCAACCACGCGCGCGACCGCTGCGGCCTGCCGGGCCGGGCGGGCGGGTTCGCCCCTTGGTTTCTGTTTCACGCGTGATCTCAAGCGCTTGGCTCCATATCCCACATTATGGCATGCCAGTTTTAGACTGGCTCACGGCGTAATTCTACAGGTTGAACAGCAAGAGGCGCTCTTCGGTCATGTCGCGGATCGCGTATTTCGGCCCCTCCCGGCCGATGCCGCTGTCCTTGACCCCGCCATAGGCGAGCTGATCGGTGCGCCAGGTCGAGGAGCCGTTGATGATGACGCCGCCGGTGCGGATGGTCCGCGCGGCCTTGATCGCCACCTCCGTGGATTTCGTGAACACGCCGCACTGCAATCCGTAGCGGCTGGCGCTGACCTCGCGGCAGACCGCGTCGAAGTCGTCAAACGGCAGGATGCTGATCACCGGCCCGAACACCTCCTCGCACACGACCTTCATGGCCGGCTTGACGTCGGCCAGCACGGTCGGCTGCACCTGCGCCCCGCTGCGCCGGCCGCCGGTCATCAGCCGCGCGCCGGCGGCCACCGCATCGTTGACCCAGGTCTCGACGCGGCGGGCGGCCGCCTCGTCGATCAGCGTGCCGACGTCGGTCGCGGGATCGAGCGGATCGCCGGTCTTGAGCTTCTTCACCTCGGCGGTGACCGCCTCGACGAAGCGGTCGTAGAGCGACCGGTGCACGTAGACCGTCTGCACCGAGATGCAGCTCTGCCCCGCCAGGCGCATGGCGTTGCGCGCGCAGACCGGCGCGGCGTCGGCGATCGAGGCGTCCTCGCAGACGATGGTCGCGCCATTGCCGCCCAGTTCCAGCGCCACCCGGCGCAGGCCGGAGGCCGCCTTGATCTCCGCGCCGACCCGGCTCGACCCGGTGAAGGTGATGAAATCGACGCGCGGATCGCGCACCAGCGCGGGGCCGACCTGGTCGCCGTAGAGCAGGTTCAGCGCGCCGGCAGGCGTGCCGGCATCCACGAAGAGCCTCGCCATTTCGTGCACCACGCCGGGCGATTGCGGCGGCGCCTTCAGCACGATGGCGTTGCCCGCGGCCAAAGCCGGCGCGACCTTGTGGCAGGCGAGGTTGAACGGCGCGTTGAACGGCGTGATGCCGGCGACGACGCCGACCGGGAAGCGCAGCATCATGCAGATCTTGCCCGCGCCCATGGCGCTGCCGTCGAGCGGCACGTGCTCGCCCTCGATGCGGATCGCCTCCTCGGCGGAAAGGTTCACGGTGTCCTGCGAGCGCACGACTTCGGCGCGGGCGTCCTTGACCGCCTTGCCGGTTTCGCGCGCCATCACCTCGGCGATGCGATCGGCGCGCTCGACCGGCAGGCCGGCGACGCGCCGCAGCAAGGCGGCCCGCTCGAAGCCGGGCATCGCCGCCATCACGGCCTTCGCGCTCACCGCCGCATTGAGCGCATCGTCGAGGTCCTGCAAGGACGACTGCGGGGCGCGCGCTGCGATGGTCCCGCGATAGGGATCGCGCACCTCGTAGCTCTGCTTCGCCGGCCGCCATTGCCCGCCGACGAGCATGGGGATCGCTTCGGCCTGCCCGGCCGGAGCCGCTGTCGTCGCCGCCATCCGGTTCATCGCCGTCCCTCCCTGCCAGGGGGAAGGCTAGCACCCTCTATTTCAAAATGGCAAATACGCCCTCACCATGTCGCATATTCGTTGACTTGAGGCCTCGC
Source organism: Pseudolabrys sp. (assembly GCA_046292265.1). GTDB lineage: Bacteria > Pseudomonadota > Alphaproteobacteria > Rhizobiales > Xanthobacteraceae > Pseudolabrys. The sequence goes on from JBKBRE010000019.1 coordinate 22,078, forward strand.
CCGCCTAAACTCCGGCCGCACAGGGACAAGTAGATGGCGAGCGACGCCGCGGCATTCGGCTGCAACACCTATTCCTATATCCGCGCGAGCCGGGCCGATGCCTGCGTGGCGCGGCTGGCCGCGCGCGGCTTCCGCGAGTTCGAGCTGATGGTGCATCCGGGCCATCTGTGGCCGTCGTCGGACAAGGCCGAGGGCCTGGCCGAGCTGCGCCGCGTGCTGGCCGACCATGGCGCCGTCGTCACCACCATCAACATGCCCAACATCGACATCAACGTCGCCGCCGCGGCCGAGGGCATGCGCAAATACTCGCTCGATCTGGTGGCCGGCGCGGTGCGGCTTGCCGGCGCGCTCGGCGCGCCGGGCGTGGTCATCGGCCCCGGCAAGGCCAACCCGCTGTTCCCGGCCGACACCGCCGAGCTGGTGCCGCACTTCTACGCCGCGCTCCATGTGCTGGCGCCGCTGGCGAAAGCCTGCGGCACCGCGCTGTGGGTCGAGAACATGCCCTTTGCCTTCCTGCCCGGCATCGACGACCTGACGGACGCGCTCGACGCCTACGGCGACGACACGATCGGCATCGTCTACGACGTGGCCAATGCGCACTTCATCGGCGAGGACATCGGCGACGGCCTGCGCCGGGCGCAACCGCGGCTGAAGCTCGTTCACTTGTCCGACACCGGCCGGCAGGCCTACCGCCACGACCCGGTCGGCGCCGGGACGGTGCCTTTCACCGCCATCCCCGCCATGCTAGGCGAAGCCGGCTATCGCCGGCGGCCGATGCTGGAGATCATCTCGGGCAATCCCGACAGCGACATCGCCGAGAGCGTGCAAAGGCTGTGCGCCGCCGGCTTTGCGCGCGCCGCCGCCTGATCCATCAATGGTCCAACACAACAACAAGGTCTGATCTATGCTGCCTTCTTCAGTCGATGTCATCGTGGTCGGCGCCGGCAACGCGGCGTTCTGCGCGGCGCACGCCGCCGCCGAAAGCGGCGTTTCGGTGCTGATGCTCGAGCGCGCGCCGCAGGACGAGGCGGGCGGCAACAGCCGCTTCACCGCCGGCGCCTTCCGCTGCGTCTACGACGGGGTGGACGACCTGAAGGCGCTGATGCCCGACCTGACCGACGAGGAGATCGCCAATTCCGACTTCGGCACCTACACGCAGGACAAGTTCTTCGACGACATGGGCCGGGTGACCGAGTATCGCACCGACCCGGACCTGTGCGAGCTGCTGGTCACGCGCAGCCGCGACACCATGCGCTGGATGCAGAAGAAGGGCATCCGCTTCATCCCGATCTACGGGCGGCAGGCCTACAAGATCGACGGCAAGTTCAAGTTCTGGGGCGGCCTGACGGTTGAATCCTGGGGCGGCGGCCCGGGCCTGGTCGAAGCGCACACCACCATCGCGAAGAAGGCCGGCATCCAGATCGCCTACGAGTCGCGCGCGATGTCGCTGATCGCCGACGACGAGGGCGTCAAGGGCGTGCGCGTCAAGCACGAGGGCAAGACCGTCGAGGTGCGCGCCAAGTGCGTGGTGCTCGCCGCCGGCGGCTTCCAGGCCAACGCCGAGATGCGCACGCGCTACCTCGGGCCGTTGTGGGAGCTCGCCAAGATCCGCGGCACGCGCTTCAACACCGGCGACGGCATCAAGATGGCGCTCGACATCGGCGCCATGCCGACCGGCAACTGGTCGGGCTCGCACGCCGTCGGCTGGGACCGCAACGCGCCGGAGTTCGGCGACCTCGCGGTCGGCGACAATTTCCAGAAGCATTCCTACCCGTGGGGCATCATGATCAATGCCAACGGCGAGCGCTTCGTCGACGAAGGCGCCGACTTCCGCAACTACACCTACGCCAAATACGGCCGCGTGATCCTGATGCAGCCGGGGCAGTTCGCCTGGCAGGTCTTCGACAAGAAGATCATCCCGATGCTGCGCGACGAGTACCGCATCAAGCAGGTGACCAAGGTGCGCGCCGACACGCTCGAGGAGCTGGTGCAGAAGCTCGAGGACGTGAACGCGGAAAAGGCGCTGGAGACCATCAAGGCCTACAACAAGGCGGTGCGCACCGACGTCAAGTTCGACCCGAACGTGAAGGATGGCCGCCGCACGGAAGGGCTCGCGGTCAACAAGTCGAACTGGGCCAACACGATCGACGAGCCGCCGTTCGAGGCCTATGCCGTCACCTGCGGCGTCACCTTCACCTTCGGCGGGCTGAAGATCGACACCGCCGGCCGCGTGATGGATACCGACGGCCACGTCATCCCCGGCCTGCATGCGGCGGGCGAGCTGGTCGGCGGGCTGTTCTACTTCAACTACCCGGGCGGCACGGGCCTGATGGCCGGTTCCGTCTTCGGCCGCCTCGCCGGCACCACCGCCGGCCAGCGGGCGGCGCAGATGCCGTCGTGAGCGGCGGCGGCGCATACGACGTCATCGTGGTCGGCGGCGGCGGCGCCGGGCTCGCCGCCGCCATCGAGGCGCGCGCGGCGGGCGCCCGCGTGCTGCTGCTGGAGAAGAACGAGAAGCTGGGCGGCTCAACCGCCTGGTCGGTCGGCTCCATCACATCGAGCGACACGCCGCACCAGCGCCGCGCCGGCGTCACCGATACGCCGGAAGAGCACTGGCGCGACATGGCCGGCTTCAACGGCGCGCTCGACAACCGCGACAATCCGGCGCTGCGCCGCGTGCTCGCCGACGCCATGCCGGACACCTTCCGCTGGCTGCTCGCGCACGGCATCCGTTTCTACGGGCCGATGCCCGAGCCGCCGCACAGCAAGCCGCGCATGCACAACGTGCTGCCGAATTCGCGCTCGTTCATCACGCATCTCGCGCGCGCGGCGCGGCGCGCCGGCGTCGTGATCGAGACGCAAAGCCGCGCCGCGGCGCTGTTGAGCGAAGGCGGGCGCGTCACCGGCGTCGACTGCGACACGCCGCAAGGCCGCAGACGCTACGCCGCGCGCGCCGTCGTCCTCGCCGCCGGCGATTTCACCAGCGATCCGGAGCTGAAGGCGCAGCACATGGGCGCGCGCGAAGCGAAGATCGACGGCGTCAACGTCACCGCCACCGGCGACGGACAGAAGCTCGCGCTCGCGCTCGGCGCGCGCGTGCTCAATGGCGACCTCGCGCTCGGCCCTGAGCTGCGCTTCGTGCCGCCGCAGAACCCGAACCTGCTGCTCGAACTGCCGCCCTGGCCGCTGCTCGCTGAAGTCATGGCCTGGTCGCTCAACCGGCTGCCGCCGGCGGTGCTGCGGCCCTTCGTGATGAGCTTCGTCACCACCGCGCTCGCGCCCTCGCCCGCGCTGTTCGAAGCCGGCGCGCTGCTGGTCAACAAGCGCGGCGAACGCTTCACCGACGAAAAGGCGAGCCCCGCCTACGATCTCCCCGACCAGCCGGATAAGGCCGGCTACATCCTGCTCGACGCGCGGCTTGCCGCGCACTTCACCGGCTGGCCGAACTTCATCTCGACCGCGCCCGGCGTCGCCTATGCCTATCTCGACGACTACCGGCGCAACCGCCGCGACATCTACACGGGCGCGGCGACGCTCGAGGAACTGGCGCGCAAGCTCGGCATGGCGGCGGACGCGCTGGCGCGCACGGGGCACGCGCTCGGCGAAGGGCCTTACGTCGCGCTTGGGCCCGTGCGCGCGGTCTTCGTGCATGCCGAGGGCGGGCTCGCGGTGGACCACGAGCATCGCGTGCTGGGAAAAGAAGACCGGCCGATCGACGGCCTTTATGCCGCCGGATCGACCGGCCAGGGAGGATTGCTGCTCAAGGGCCACGGCCACCATCTGGCCTGGGCCTTCGTCTCCGGCCGGCGCGCGGGAAGGAACGCGGCGGCGGCGCCAACGAGCGCGTAACCCGCAAATCGCAGCATCAATTCCGTCATCCTGAGGTGCTCGCGCGATAGCGCGAGCCTCGAAGGATGAACGGCCGATGAGCCGCCGCTTACACTTCCCGCCGTCGCCCTTCGAGGCTCGCCGCAAGCGCGGCTCGCACCTCAGGGTGACGGCCCATGAAAGCTGTCAGCGCGGCTCTTCGTCGGTGACCGGCGAGGTCACGACGATGAAGATCAGGTCCTGCACGCCGGTGTTGTTGATCGAGTGCTCGACGCCGGGCGGCAGGTAGATCACATCGTGCTTGCGCACGACGCGCGTCTCGTCGCCGACCTCCATCAGCCCCTCGCCTTCGAGCACGTGATAGACCTGCTCCTGGACCTTGTGGCTGTGCCGCTTCACATAGGCCATCGGCTGGTACATCGAGATGCGGTAGTCGAGGTGCTTCGTCTTGAGCGAGTCGGGCGCGGCGAGCGGCTTCGACAGCGCGCCGCCGAAGTGATCCGGATACTGCCGCCACGGCGTCTCGGCGACGTTCTTGATCGAAGCCTTGCGTTCGTCGGCCATGGCCGTCCCCCTCACTTCACCGGCGCCGCGTCGGGCAGCCAGCGCTGGCCGAACACCGGCTCCTTGTACGGCGTCGGCGGCAGTTCCCAGGCGCCGGTCGCGGGCGGGCGGACCTCGGCGTCGACGTGCACGTCGAGCACGTAAGGCTTGTTCGATTTCACGGCATGTTCGAGCGCCGCCTTGAGATCCTGCGACTTCGTCACCGTGATCGCATCGACGCCGCAGGATTTCGCCAGCGCGGCGAAATCGGGATTGTACGGCTTCTTGTTGTCGCCCTGGTGGAACATGGTGCCGTGCTCGCGGCCGCCGAACATGCCGAGCTGGATGTCGCGGATCGAGACCCAGCCGAAGTTGTTCCAGATCAGCCAGACCACGGGAATGTTGTACTCGACCGCCGTGCACAGCACGTGCGGCACCATGGTGAAGCAGCCGTCGCCGGCGATCGCCACCACCGGCCGGTCGGGCGCGGCGAGCTTGGCGCCGAGCGCGCCGGCCGCGCCGAAGCCCATGCCCGAGAAACCCCATGAGTTGAGCATGGTCTGCGGCCTCCGCGCATTCCAGAACTGCATGTACCAATTGTGATTGACGCCGACGTCGCAGGCGAGAATGGCGTCGTCCGGCAGCACCGCCTGGCAATCCGCCACCACCCGCTCGGGCCGGATGGGCGAGGCGTGAATGTCGAAGTTCGGCCGCACGAACTTTTCCCAGGCCGCGCGCCATTGCGCGATGTCGGCGAGCCAGGCCTTGGTGCTGGCCTTGGCCCCGCGCCGCTCGACCTCGGCCAGCATCTGGCGCAGGAACGTCCGCGCGTCGGCGAGGATGCCGAGATCGGGCGGATAATTGCGGCCGAGCTCGGACGGATCGACGTCGACGTGGATGAGCTTGGTGGTTGGGAAATTCCACGAGTAGCCCGGCATCCAGGACGATGCCGAACGGTCGTCGAAGCGCGCGCCGATGGAAATAACGAGATCCGCGCGGCGGCCCGCCTCGTTGGCCGGATAGGCGCCGTTGCGACCGATGAAGCCGAGCGACAGCGGATCGGTCATGTCGAGACAGCCCATGCCGTTCGGCGAGGAGATGACCGGGATCTGCAGCTTGCGGACGAACTCGGTGAGCTCGCGGCTTGCCTCCGAGAGGGTGACGCCGTGGCCGATGAAGATGACCGGACGCTGCGCGCGCTGCACCATGTCGACCGCCGCCGAAATTTCCTCCGGCGAGGCGCCGCTGCGCTGCGCGTTCAAGGGCGGCGCGGCCGGCGGCAACTCGACGTCGTCCTCCTCCTGGAAGACGTTGAACGGCACGTCGATGTTCACCGGGCCCGGGCGGCCAGACAGCATGGTGGTCATCGCCTGGCGCATGGTGAGCGGCAGCATGTCGACGCGCGTCGGCTGGAACGAACGCTTCACCACCGGCCGCACGATATTCACGAAATCGGCCTGGTAATGCCGGTTCACTTCCTGGAACGGCGAGCGGTTGAACTGCGAGGTCGGCACGTTGGCGGTGATTGCCAGCACCGCGGAGGAATCCGTGAGCGCACAGGCGAGCGGCATGATGATGTTGCAGGAGCCCGGGCCGCAGGAGGTGAGCGTCGCCACCGGCTTGTGCTTCACCCGGAAATAGGCGTCCGCCATGTGCGCGGCGACCTGCTCGTGGCGCGGCGAGACCAGCGTGATCTTGTCGCGCGCCTCGTAGAGGGGGTCGAGCATGCCGACGTTGCCGTGGCCGCAGATGCCGAAGACATAGGGAATGTCGTTGGCGATCAGGTACTCGGTGATCAGTTCTGCGCCCTTCATTTTCGGCATCGCCACTCCCTGCCCCGTTCCGGAGCTCTCATTGCTGTACGGCCTTCGACGGCCCGCCCGTCTATCACATTGTAAATTGGCTTACAGCCCCTTGAAAGGCCTTCTGACATTGTGAGATGCTTTGCCACCCTCCGGCAGCGGGGAATTACCGGATCGGGGCAAAACAAACCGGCCACGCCGCCGGATCACGGGAGGAGACCTGCCATGACGAAGAAGACCCGACGTAGCGTATTGAAAGGCGCAGCCGCCTTTGCCGGCGCGTCCGCGCTCGGCTTTCCGGCCATCGTCCATGCCCAGGCCGACAAGATCAAAATCGGCCACCTGACGCCGCTCACCGGCTTCCTCGGCGCGCTCGGCGCCTATGCCCAGCTCGGCATCAAGATGGCGGCGGAAGAGATCAACGCCTCCGGCGGCGTGATGGGCCGTCAGCTCGACATCATCTCGGAAGACTCGGTCAATCCGGCGACCGGCGCGACCAAGGCCCAGCGCATGCTCGACCAGGACGGCGTCGCCGTGCTGATGGGCGAGATCAACTCGGCGGTGGCGGCGACCATCATGCAGGTCGCCGACCGCAACAAGCGCTTCTTCATGCAGATCGGCGCGCGCTCCGACGCGCTGCGCGGCAAGAACTGCAATCGCTACACCTTCCATGTGGACATCCCGTCGAGCGTGATGGTCAACGCGGTCGGCAAGGCGCTGGTGCGCGACAACATGATGAAGGACAAGAAGTTCTTCAGCCTGACCGCGGACTACCTGTTCGGCCATGACCTCTTGCGCTCCGCCAAGCTGTTCCTCGACGGCCACGGCGGCAAGCTGATCGCCGACGAACTGGTGGCGACCGACGTCACCGACTTCAGCCCCTATCTCCTCAAGATCCGCCAGGCCAGGCCCGATGTGGTCTGCTCCAACCTCGCCGGCAACCAGGTGACCAACCTGATCAAGCAGTATGCCGAATTCGGCCTGCCCTATCCGATCGTGGGCTTCAACCTGAACACCGCGGACGCCTGGGCGGCCGGCGAAGGCAACCTGAGCGGCACCTGGCCGACGGTCTGGCACCACGACCTCGACACCCCCGGCTCGAAGAAGTTCACCGCCGACTTCACCAAGAAGTACGGCAAGCCGCCGGAAAACCACGCCTGGATCGAGTACGTCGCGCTCAAGATGATGGCGCAGGCCATGACCGAGACCAAGGGCGCCGACACCGCGAAGCTGATCGAATACTTCGAGAAGGAAACGCAGTTCGACGTGCTGAAGGCCCGCAAGGCCTACTTCCGCAAGTGGGATCACCAGCTCATCCAGGAAGCCTACCCCTTCACGGTGAAGGCGAAGGGCCAGGCGAAGGACAAATACGACTTCCTGAAACTCGGCGCGGCGGTCCCCGGACCGAACGAGCCGCTCGAAGTCATCAATCCGACGCGGGCGCAGAACCCCTGCACCTTCGCGACCTGAGCAGGCGCGCAAGGCGCGGGCGCCTGACCGGCATCCGCGCCGCCCGACCGCGGGGCGCGTGAGCGCGCCCCGCTTTGGTTCTTCGGATTGAGTGTCCCTGCCGATGTTTCTGCTGGAACAGGTGGTCAACGGCCTCGTGCTCGGAGGCTACTACCTGCTCATTGCCCTTGGGCTCTCACTGATCTTCAGCGTCGGCGGCGTGGTGAACCTCGCGCACGGCGCGTTCTACGCTTTCGGCGCCTATGCGGCGGTCGAGCTGACGAAGTATCTCGGCTTCTTCCCGGCAATCGCGCTGTCGCCGGTCGCCGTCGGCCTGCTCGGCATCCTGTTCGAGCGCTTCATCCTGCGCCGCTTCTACACCGCCGACCCGATCCTCAGCCTGCTGGTCACCTTCGGGCTGGCGATGATCGCCGAACAGGTCATCCGCATCGTCTGGGGTGCCGCGCCGCTGTCGCAGACGCTGCCGCAGGCGCTCAAGGGCGCCGTCATCCTCGGTGACTTCCTGTTCTCGCGCTACCGGCTGATCCTGCTCGGCGTGGTGGCCGTCGTGCTGGTCGGCATCTGGCTGCTGCTGCACAAGACCTCGTTCGGCCGGGTGGTGCGCGCCGGCATCCAGCGGCCCGACATGGTGGCCGCGCTCGGCATCCGGCTGCAGCCCTACATGACCGCGGTGGTCGTGCTCGGCGTCGCGCTGGCGGCCATGGGCGGCGCCTTCTTCGCCCCCATCACCATCGTCCACCCGGCCATGGGCGCGGAAATCATCACCGTAGCCTTCGTTGTCGTCGTTATCGGCGGTCTGGGCAGCTTCTGGGGCGTGGTGCTGGCGGCGCTGCTGGTCGGCGTCGTGCGCGGCGTCACCATCCATTTCGTGCCAGCCGCCGGCGAGGCCTCGATCTACATCCTGATGTTCCTGATCCTGCTGTTCCGCCCGCGCGGGCTGCTCGGCGAACGCATCGAGAAGTTCGAATGATGCCGAAGCAGCTCGCGCAGGCTCGCCCGTTGCTGATCGCCGCGCTGGCGCTGGTCGCGCTGCCGCCGGCGATGGCGCTAATGGGGCTGAGCGTCAACACCGCCACCACCGTCATCATCCTCGCCATCGCCACCATGGGGCTGAACCTGTGCGTGGGCTACACCGGGCTCGTCTCCTTCGGTCACAGCGTGTGGTTCGGCGTCGGCGGCTATGCCGCCGGCATCATCCAGAAGAACTGGCTGCACGAGCAGCTCCTGCTGCCGATTCTCCTGTCGATGCTGCTGGTCGCGGTCGTGTCCGCTGCGGTCGGCGCACTCATCCTGCGCCGGCGCGGCGTCTACTTCTCGCTGCTGACGCTCGCGCTCGCCGCGCTCAGCTACACCGTCGCGTTCCGCTGGACCGAGGTGACCGGCGGCGAGGACGGCCTCTCCGGCCTCAAGCGCGGCACCATCGGGCCGATCCATCTCGACGACCCGCTCGCCTTCTACGTCCTCTGCTCGCTGATCGGGCTTGCCGTGCTGTACCTGCTGATGCGGCTGGCGCGCTCGCCCTTCGGCCACGTGCTGGTGGCGATCCGCGAGAACCAGCTGCGCGCTACGTTCCAGGGCTATCCTGTCCATCGCTACAAGCTCGTCGTCTTCGTCATCTCGGCGGTGGTGACCGGGCTCGGCGGCGCGCTGCTCGGCTTCCAGACCTACCTGGTTTCGGCCGAGGCGATTTCGGTGCCCTTCTCCGGGGAGATGCTGGCCATGGTCGTCATCGGCGGCATGCACAACATCCTCGGGCCCGCGCTCGGCTCGCTGTTCTTCATCCTTTTCCGCGAGATATTCTCGATCTGGACGCCGAACTGGCTGCTCTGGTTCGGCCTGATCTTCGTGCTCTTCGTCATCTACTCGCCGAGCGGCCTCATCGGCATCTGGGAGCGCACGACCCGCCGCTGGTGGCCGAAGCCGGAAGAGGCGGCGGCGATGAGCAAGCGCAAGATCTACGAGGGCCTGCCGCTGCCCGGCTTCCTGCGCCCGCCGGCCAAGCAGGGCGAGGTGCTCGCGGTCGACGGCGTCTCGAAGAACTTCGGCGGCATCCGCGCGGTGTCGAACGCCAGCCTGACCGTGTCGGCCGGCGAGATCCATGCGCTGATCGGCCCGAACGGCGCCGGCAAGACCACGTTGTTCAACCTGGTCTCCGGCCTCTACACGCCCGACCAGGGGACGGTGCGGCTGGATGGCAGCACGGTGCAGGGCGTTGCGGCGGAGGACATCTGCCACCGCGGCCTCGCCCGCTCGTTCCAGATCACCAACCTGTTCCGCGGCCTCTCCGTCTACGAGAACCTGCGGCTGTCGCTGCAGGCGCAGCATCGGATGCGCTTCAACATCTGGCGCGACATCGACAGCTATGCCGACGTCCACGCCGAGACCACCGAGCTGGTGAAGTTCCTGGGGCTGGAGGGCATCGAGCAGGTGCAGGGCGGCGACCTCTCCTACGGCGGGCAGCGACTGGTCGATCTCGGCATCGCGCTCGGCTCCAAGCCGCAGGTGCTGCTGCTCGACGAGCCGCTCGCCGGGCTGGCCGCCGCCGAGCGCGAGCGCGTGTCGCGGCTGATCGTCAACGTCGCCGGCAACATCCCCGTGCTCATCGTCGAGCACGACATCGACCGCGTGCTCGGCTTCTCGCACCGCGTCACCGTGATGAACCAGGGCGAGGTGCTGATGGCCGGCGCGCCGGCCGAGGTGCGCGCCGACCGCCGCGTGCAGGAGGTCTATACCGGCACCGGCATTCCGCCCGTGGCCGGCCAGAGCGCGGCCGCCGGCACCGGCACGCCGCTCCTGCGCTTCGAGAAGGTCAACGCCTTCTACGGCAAGAGCCACATCCTCAACGACGCCACGCTCGACGTGCGCAAGGGCGAGATCGTCGCCCTGCTCGGCCGCAACGGCGCCGGCAAGTCGACGCTCTTGAAAGCGCTATGCGGGCTGGTGCCGCCCGCCTCGGGCGCAATTGAGTTCGACGGCAGAAGCATCGCCGGCCTGCCGGCGCCCGACATCGCGCGCATGGGCATCGGCTACGTGCCGCAGGGCCGCGGCCTGTTCGCCGGCATGACGGTGGCCGACAACCTCGCGCTCGGCCGGCTGGCCCGCAAGACCGACGGCTCGGACGGCGTGGTGTGGAGCGAGGAGAAGATCTTCGAATATTTCCCGCGCCTCAAGGAGCGCATGCACGTCGCCGCCGACTATCTCTCCGGCGGCGAACAGCAGATGGTGGCGGTCGCCCGCGCGCTGTCCGGTAACGTCAAGCTGCTGCTGCTTGACGAACCCTTCGAGGGCCTCGCCCCGGCCGTGGTGCTCGAGCTGTTCAAGGTGTTCGACGCGCTGCGCAAGGACGTCTCCATCATCATCGTCGAGCACAACCTCGATCTGGTGCTGGCGCTGGCCGACCGGGTCTTTGCGCTCGAACGCGGCGCCGTGTTCCACGAAGGACCGGCCGAGAGGCTGCTCAAGGACCTCGATTACCGCAAGCAGATCCTGTGGTTATGATGGCCGCATGAGTGCCGATTCCCGTCATCTCATTGTCGTCGGTCAGGGCGCGGCGGGCCTTGCCGCCGCGCTCGCCGCCGCGGAGGCGGGCCCGGACTGGCGTATTACGCTGATCGACAAGGCGGCGGAGGCCGACGCGGGCGGCAACACGCGCTGGTCGCCCTCCTACATGCGCATGGCCTCGCCGGAGCGGGTCGAGGACAGCTTCGTCGACGACATGCTCGCCGCAACGCAAGCGCGCGGCGACAAGTCCTATTTCGCTGCGCTCGCGGACGGCGCGCCGGCGACCGTGACCTGGCTGAAGGGATACGGCGTCACCTTCATCCAGCCGACCTATTATCTCGCCAAAGGCCCGCCGCGCATCCAGCCGCAAGGCGGCGGCCCGGCGCTGCTCGCGATGCTGCTGAACGCAGCGCGCGCCAAGGGTGTCATGTTCCGCTACGGCTGCGTCGCCGAGACGCTGATCGCCGAAGACGAACGCGTCACGGGCATTGTCGTCACCGAGGGCAGCGCGCGAAAGAAGTTGGCGGCGAATGCCGTCGTGCTCGCCAGCGGCGGCTTTCAAGGCAACGGCGCGATGATGCGCGAGCACTTTGGCGACGGCGCCGAAACCATGCGCCTGATCTCACCCGGCACCCGCTTCAACACCGGCGACGGCATCCGCATGGCCTTCCAGTTGGGCGCCGACCGCGCCGGCGACTGGAACGGCATGCACGCCGAACCCGTCGATGCGCGCGCAAAGGGCTCGGCCCCCGTCGTGCTGGTCTACCCCTATGGCATCGTCGTCGACCGCTACGGCAGGCGCTTCTTCGACGAAGGCCGTGGCCTGGTGCATGAGACGTGGGAATGGTTCGCGCGCGACATGCACTTCAAGACGCCGGGCTCGACCGCCTTCGCCATCCTCGACAGCCGCCTGCTGGAGATTGCCGACCACCAGCGCGCCATTCGATCGGACGTGCCGCCGGCCTGCGCCGGCACGCTCGAGGAACTGGCGGAACTGACCGGCATCAACGCCATCAACCTCGTGCAGACGGTCGCGCGCTATAACGCCGCCTGCACCGGCGACCCGGCGCAATTCGACGCGACGCGCTGCGACGGGCTGGCCGCCGCGGCTGGGCTCGATCCGCCGAAATCGAACTGGGCGCGCGCGCTGACGATGCCCCCCTTCCTCGCCTACCCGCTGGTCGGCGCGGTGGCCTACACCTTCGGCGGGCTCGCCACGGATACGCGCGGCCGCGTGCTGCGCGCGGGCGCGCCGGTAGGCGGCCTGTTCGCCGCCGGCGAGATCACCGGGCATTTCCACGGGACGGCGCCGAACGCCGTGTCGATGCTGCGGGCCCTCGTCTTCGGGCGGATCGCCGGCATGGAAGCCGTGCGCAGCTAACCGGCGCCTGCGACTCCTGGTTTAGCGTGTGGTGCGGTTTAGCTGTGGCGCGCGCGCAGTGCTCGTGATCACCGCCTGGTCGTGCGGGAATCTGGCGGAAGAGAGTGGGAGTCGAACCCACTAAGAACCGTCTCGCGGCCCTTCCCGGATTTGAAGTCCGGACGCCCCACCGGGGACGCTTCTCTTCCAGAGAGCGGAACGACCGGCTCGCGCTTCTCGTCGGCGGGGCGACGGAAGAGATCGAGACGGTGCTTGTTGATGCGGCGAAGATCGCCCCGGCGCAAGGTGACGCCGTGGCGGTCGAAGAATTCGAGTAGGTGAATTGCGACCTTGCGGCCGTTGTCGAGGCGGTCGCGCAGTTGCGCGGCGGAGAATTGCCCGTCGGCCGTGGCGGCGGCAAGTTCGGTCGATATTTCGACCACTTCCGCCACCGTGCCGCGCAGGAAAAAATGATCCTGGGCGACCTCGTCCACCCGTCCCAGCCGGCCGAGGAGCTTGAACAGGCGGCGCACCTGCACCTCCTGCACGGCGAGCAGGCCCGCAATGTCGCGCACGCGCGGCGGACGGAAGCGCTCCGCGCCGCTGATGAGCGGGCGAATGCGCGCCCACAGCGTCTCGTCCTGCGGGGTGAGACGCAACTCATGCGCGGGCAGCCTGACCCAGGCGCCGTCGAGCGCCACATCGCCACGCCGTTGCAGGCTTTGCAGCAGCGCGGCGAACGCGGGGGCGGGAAGACGCGGCTCGAGCTGGAGGCGCAGCTTCTCCAATCCCATGCCGGCAAGATCGGGATTGGCGGCGTGAAATTTATCGAGCGTCGCAGCCAGGTTGCGCTTCAACCGCAGCCAGTTGGCCGGCGGCAGAAGCAACGTGGTTTTCGGCGCCACGACCTGCACCAGCGCATTGCGTGCGACGATGGCCTCCATCTCCGCCGATGCCATGGCGCGGTCGCGAGCGAATGAGGTCATGTCGGCATAGCCGGGCGCCCGGTCGAGCAAAGCGAGCAGCGCCTTTTCCGGTTCGGCGATGGCGCATGCTTCCAGCTGCGCAATGCGCTCGGGCGTACGCCGCTTGCGCGCGGGCGCGCGCAAATCGAGGAAGCGGCCGCCGCCGAGCGTTCGCTGCGCGCTGGTGTCGCGCAGCACGAAGCGGTCGCCGACAGCGGCAGCGATCGGCCGCTCCAGCACGAGCTGAACGATGTCGGCATTCCCCGGCTGGACCGGATCCTTGATCAAGACCACACGCGCGCCTACTTCCGCCGCCGCATGATGGAGGCGCACCGGCATCCATTGCCCCACGGGCTTTGCTTCCGAGGCGAGCACACGCAGCTCCGCGTCGATCCGGTCAGCCGGTGCGTGCAGATCGGGATCGAGGATGACGTCGCCGCGGGAGATCGAATCCTTGGTAATCCTGTCGCCGGCCAGATTGAGCGCGCAGCGATCCCCCGCCCGGCCCGTGTCGGCCGCGCGATTCTGCGCATGGATCGAGCGCACCCGCGCCGACAGCCCCGACGGGCTGACCAGAACCTGATCGCCTATCGCGACACGGCCGGAAAGCACCGTCCCCGTCACCACCGTGCCCGTACCGTGCAGCGTGAACGAGCGGTCGACGGCCAGCCTGAAACGGCCCTTGTCGGCACGGTCGCCGAGCGCCGCGGCCGCCGCAAATATCTTCTCCCGCAGGGTATCGACGCCCTGCCCCGTGACCGACGACACCGGCAGAACCTCGGCACCTTTCAGCGCGGTTTGCAGCAAAGCGTTTGAGATATCGTCGGTGACCTGCGCGATCCGGTCGGCATCGACGAGATCGCATTTGGTCAGCGCGAAGATGCCGTGATCGATACCGAGCAGATCGACGATCGCCAAGTGCTCCCGGGTCTGCGGCATGACGCCGTCGTCGGCGGCGATGACGACGAGCACGAAATCGATGCCGGTCGCGCCGGCCAGCATGTTGTGGACGAACTTTTCGTGGCCGGGCACGTCGACGAAGCCGACCACGCGGCCGTCGCCGGTGGGCAGATAGGCAAAGCCGAGATCGATCGAGATGCCCCGGGATTTTTCTTCCTTCAGCCGGTCGGTATCGACGCCGGTGAGCGCGCGCACGAGCGACGTCTTGCCGTGATCGATATGGCCCGCAGTGCCGACGATCATGCCACCGGCTCCGGCCGCGGCTTGGCGGCGAGCGCCGCCAGATTGCGGACGAAGCCGGCTTCGTCCTCGAGGCAGCGCAGGTCGAGAATGAGCGCCTGGTCCTCGATCCGGCCGATCACCGGAACGGGCAGCGCCCGCAACGCCGCCGCCAGCGCGAGCAGCGCGCGGCCCCCGCCCCGCGCGTTCTGGGCGCGGCAGGCGAGGCCCGCGCTTGCGATCGTCTCCTGCGGCAGCGCGCCGGAGCCGATCTGGCTTGCACAGGACACCACCTCGACCGCAAAAACATCGCCGAGCGCGGCCGCGACGGCCTGCGCCAGGCGCTTCGCCAGCGCCGCGATCTCCTCCGTGGAACGCGCCAGCATGCGCACGGTCGGCAGGCGCTGCGCCAGGCGGTCGGGATCGCGGTAGAGCCGGAGCGTCGCCTCGGTCGCCGCCAGCCGGATCTTGTCGACGCGGAGCGCGCGCTTCATCGGGTTCTTGTTGATGCGCGCGATCAGATCCTTGCGGCCGACGATGAAGCCCGCCTGCGGCCCGCCCATAAGTTTGTCGCCGGAGAAAGTGACTATATCGGCGCCGTCGGCGACCGATTCGGCCACGGTGGGTTCGTGCGTCAGGCCGTAGCGCGAAAGATCGACCAGCGTGCCGGAACCCAGGTCGTTGACCAGCGGCACGCGGCGCTGTTTCGTCAACCTGGCCAGTTCACGCGCCGGCACTTCCTTGGTGAATCCTTCGATCCGGTAGTTCGAGGTGTGAACCTTCAGCACCAGTCCGGTTTTCGGACCGACGACCGCCTCGTAGTCCTTCATGTGCGTGCGGTTGGTGGTTCCGACCTCGACCAGCTTCGCGCCCGCGCGCGCCATGATGTCGGGCATGCGGAAGGCACCGCCGATCTCGATCAGTTCGCCGCGCGACACCACCGCGTCCTTGCCCTTGGCAAGCGTGTTGAGCACGAGCAGCACCGCCGCGGCGTTGTTGTTGACGATCGTGGCGTCCTCGGCGCCGCTCAGGTCGCACAGCAGGCCGCGGATCAAAGAATCGCGCTCGCCCCGACGGCCGCCTTCGAGATCGAATTCCAGCGCCAACGCCTGTCGCATGGCGGTCGTGGCGGCCTCGACCGCCTCCTCGGCGAGGATGGCGCGGCCGAGATTGGTGTGCAGCACCGTTCCAGTGAGATTGAATACGGGCCGGACCTTCGGCCGGGCCCCCGCCTGCAGCGTTTCGAAGGCCGCGCACGCAATCTCCTGCGCCTCAGCCTGTGCCGGCTGTCCCGTCCGCAACGCGCCGCGGACCTCCTCCAGCTTTGCACGAACGGCCGCGACGAGCGCCGGTCGCCCAAAGCGGTCCAGCGCCACGCTGGCGATGTCGGTCCTGAGGACCTCGTCGACCGACGGAAGGTGCGCGAAGGAGACGATGGGCCTATCCATGGCTCCCACCGGCTTCGATGACGGCTGGATTTGGCAGAAGATCGCCGACATTACTCATTCACAAGTCCTCACGAACCGCACGGGCCACGTGGTGTGTCGGCGGCGCCGACGCCGACCAGAGTACCAGCTTTCGGCCGGCACTATATTTTCCGACCTCCGGCCGGAGTGTCGCGCGCTCGAACTTCGGCTACAAGAGCCTGCGGGTTCCTAAGTCATCACCAGGGCGGAGCGTCTGCCGCGCGGTCAGCCAGGAAAGAGACGCCATGAACGTCATGCAACCGATCAGGCTCAGCCACCTCTCCCACGGTGGCGGCTGCGGCTGCAAGCTGGCGCCGTCGGTGCTCCAGCAACTGCTCTCCAGTCATCCGACCGTGTCGCCCTACAAGCAGCTCCTGGTCGGCGTCGAAACCGGCGACGACGCCGCGGTATGGGAGCTCGACAAGAACGATCCCTTGGGCACCTGCATCATCGCGACCACCGACTTCTTCATGCCGATGGTGGACGACCCGCGCGACTTCGGAAGGATCGCCGCGACCAACGCCATCTCCGACGTCTACGCCATGGGCGGCACGCCGATCATGGCGCTCGCCATTCTCGGCATGCCGGTAGACAAGATCCCGCCCGAGATGGTGCGGCAGATCCTGGAAGGCGGCGCGTCGGTGTGCGAAGCGGCCGGCATTCCGGTCGCCGGCGGGCACTCTATCGACTCGCCGGAGCCGATCTACGGTCTGGCGGTGATCGGCACCGCACCGAAGGCCGACATCCGCCGCAACGCCGACGCCAAGGCGGGCGACACGCTCATCCTCACCAAGGCGCTCGGGGTCGGCATCTATTCGGCGGCGTTCAAGAAGAGCGCGCTCTCGCGCGCGGCCTATGACGAGTTCATGGCGACCACGACACTGCTGAACCGGATCGGCGCCGAGCTCGCCCGGGACCCGGCGGTGCACGCGATGACGGACGTCACCGGCTTCGGCCTGCTCGGACACGCGCTGGAGATGGCGCGCGGATCGGGCAAGACGGTGGCCGTCAAGGCTTCCGCTTTGCCGTTCCTGAAGGAAGCCGCGACGCTGGCGCAAAGCGGCTTCATCACCGGCGCATCCGGCCGCAACTGGAAGAGCTACGACACGAACGTCACGCTGCCCGCCGGCACGCCGGAATGGCAGCGTCAGCTCTACTGCGACCCGCAGACCTCCGGCGGCCTGCTGATCTCCTGCGCGCCGGACCGCGCCGCTGCCTTGCTCGAAACGATCGTCGCGCGCGCCTATCCCGCCGCCCGCATCATCGGCAGCATCAAGCAGGGCGAGCCACGCGTCGTGGTCGAGAACTGAGCGGATCAATCAGTGCCGACCACCGCGGTGAAGCGGCCTTGGCGGCGCTGGCGGCGCAATTGTGTCGGTGACGTATAGAGAGAATGGCGCGCCCGAAGAGATTCGAACTCCTGACCCCCAGATTCGTAGTCTGGTGCTCTATCCAGCTGAGCTACGGGCGCTTTTTGGCCGCCCCCGCGGGTGAATGCGGCGGGGCCGGGGCATTAGCTATCGTCTTGGCCCCCCATTGGCAAGGGTCGCGGGCGCAGGTCGCCCGGCGTTGTTTCGCGGCGAATTTCCGCCCGCCAAGCGCCTGATTTTCGACGCTGATCCGCCAGCCAAGACGGCCGGGCGAGGCCGGCGATGAGTCTCAGCCGCCCCACCTGCAAAGCGCCGAACACGGCGAGCCGGACCCGGCCCACGTGATGCCCACCACCCGCTCAAGGCAGAACGCCAGCCAAGCGGGGCACAGGAAACGAACAGCGGCGCGGGGCGTGGCTCCCCGCGGCGCCGGCCATCTCAGGCGCTGACGCGGGCGCCACGACGCGCATCGAGATCGACGGCTCGGTCGGGAATGGTGATGCTGAAGGTCGCGCCGATCGTGCCGGGCACCAGCTTGATGTCGCCGCCGTGCGCACGCACGAGCTCGGCGGCGATGGCCAGGCCGAGCCCCGAGCCGCCCGCGCGGGTGGAGCCCTTGAAGGCCTGGAACATGTGGGCGCGCGCCTTTTCCGGCACGCCGGGGCCCGTGTCCGACACCTCGATCACCACGACGCTGCCCTCGCGACGCCCGGTGATGCGAATCTGGTCGCGCGCCGGATCCTTGTCGCCGCGCGCCTCCAGCGCCTGGATGGCGTTGCGCGCGACATTGACCAGTACTCGGAACAACTGATCGTGGTCGGCATCGACCGTGAGCCCGCGCTCGACCGCGACGATCCAGCGGATCGGCACGTCGAGGCCGAGACCGAGCGCTTCGTAGACCTCGTCGATCAGCGGCTCGAGCGCGATGGTCTTGCGCTCGGGTGGCGGCTCATGCGCGGCGCCGTAGGAGAGCGTGGACTGGCAGAAGGCGATGGCGCGCTCGAGCGTGCGCATCAGCTTGGGCGCGAAGCGCTGCACCTTGGGATCCGGCAATTCGGAAAGCTGGTCGGAGAAGAGCTGCGCGGAAGCGAGCAGGTTGCGCAGGTCGTGGTTGATCTTGGACACGGCAAGGCCCAACGCCGCGAGTCGATTCTTCTGATTGAGCATCGATACGAGCTCGCGCTGCAACGCCGCCAGCTCTTCTTCCGCCGTGCCGATCTCGTCGCCGCGACCGGAAGCGGCGATGATGCGCGACCGATTCTCCGGGTCGGCGCGGAACGCCACCATGTTCTGCGTGATGCGGCCCATGGGCCGCACCAGCAGATAATGCAGCGCCAGGAACACCAGCACCGCGGTGATGGCGGAGATCACGAGCGACACGAGCAGGATGGTCACCGAGAAGGCCCACATGGCCTTGCACAACGGCTGTTCGTCCAGAACGATCTCGAGAAAGTCGCCGTCCGTCATCGGCGCCGGCCCCACCAGGCGGATGACGTCGGTCGGCTTGCAGAACAGCAGCGCATCGAAGGCGTCGACGACGGCGCGCCACCACGACACCTGTCGCATATCGATGTTCTGGGAGATTTCCGAGGGCACCTCGGAGGCGGCAAGCAGCCGGCGCTGGGTGCCCATCTTCATCGCGACGGCGCGCGCGCCGATGCTGTCGAGAATCTGCTTGGCCAGCCCTTCGGGCACCATGCCGCTCGGCGCGGCGTCGAGCACCAGCGCGGCCGTGTGCGCCGCGGCGAGCCGGTCGTTCAGCCAGTTCAGCCGATAGTTGGCGATAGAAGGCACATAGATGAGCACTTCCGCCACCATCGCGAACAGGATGGTGAGGAACAGCAGCTTGCCGGATAGACCGAGGCGCAGCTTGCGCGCGGGAGGCGGCGCGGCAGCCGGATGCTCGCCCGGTTCGGTTACAGGTTCCAATGCGGCCTCAACCGAGATTCCTGATGAACGATATGATGCGCCGCACCCAAGACCGCGTCAAACGCGGCGCTGCGAAATCCATCGCCGCATTTTTGCCCATTTCCGACAACGTCGGGTACGGTAACACCAGGTCCGCAAAAACGCCTAGATTGAGCCCGTGCGCGACCGCAGGGCTCCATGCGCCGATCAATTCCCCCGCGTGGCTGCCGACAATGGTCGCCCCCAGAACGACGCCTTTTCTGTCGGTGACGATCTTGATGTGCCCGCGGCCGGCGCGCTCGGCCTGCGCGCGATCATTGTCGTGGTACGGCCATCGCACGAGCCGAATGGTCAGCCCTGCGGCGCGCGCCTGCGCCTCGGTAAGCCCGACTTGCGCAAGTTCCGGCTCGGTATAGGTCACACGGGGCGCCAGCGTGTCGTTCGCGCTGACCCTGTGGCCGAGCAGCGTCCGCTGGATGACGAGAGACGCGTGGTAGGCGGCTGCTTGCGCAGAGTTCGGGTGGCCGGCGGCGACATCGCCGATGGCGAAGACGCGCCGGTTGCTCGTCCTCAGTTCGCGGTTCACCAGGATGCCGGTCACGTCATGCCGGATGTGGGCCGCCTCGAGATCGAGCCCGTCGATATGCGGCCGGCGGCCGGCCGCGACCAGCAGATGACTGCCGTCCACCGACTCCGCCTTGCCGTCGCTATCGATGCCGACGCTGACGCGTTCGCCGACATGGCCGACTCCGGTCACCGTGACGCCGCTGCGGATCGCGACGCCCTCGCGCTCGAGCTGGGCGAGGACGATGGCGGCCGCCTCCGGATCGTCGTCGGCAAGCGGGGCCTTCGGGGTTAGCACGGTCACGTTGCTGCCCAGGCGGCGCAAGGCCTGGGCCAGTTCCAAACCGATCGGCTCGCCGCCGATGACGACGATGTGCCGCGGCAGCTCGTTGAGATCGAGCACCATCTCGGCGGTCAAATAGGGACCGCTGTCGAGCCCCGGGATCGGCGGCACAGCCGGGAGCGAGCCGGTCGCGATCACGAAACGACGCGCGCGGATCTCGATCTCGTCGCCGACCGTCACGGTGCGGCGGTCCTTGAACTTAGCCGCGCCCTGGATGACGCGGATGCCGAGCGCCGCCAGACGCTCGGGCGCGTCGTTGGGCGCGGTCGCCGCCGCCGCCTCACGCAGATGCTGGCGAACGCGCGCGAAATCGACCTCGACTGCCGGCGCCTTGACGCCGAAGTCCGCCGCTTCGCGCACCAGCGCGGCGCGCCTGCCCGCCGCCGCCAGCGCCTTCGAGCGGACCCCGCCGGAATGGGCGCCGACCATGTGCCGCTCGACCAGCACCGTGGCCACGCCCAAGGCGGCGGAGGCGCGGGCGGCCGCGATGCCGCCAGTGCCGCCACCGATAACGCAGATGCCGGGCGTGAGGGTTTCGGACATGCTTCGGGCGCTCTCTACCCTCATGATAAGTCATTGGCAGGAGCGGCAAAACGCCCCGCGCAACCGTACCGCGGCCAGTCGCCGCTATCGCATTGACGGGCCACAGACCCTCCATTATAAGCCGCGGGACTTTGTGCCGGCCCGGTTCTCCGGGTTTTTGGTGTTTTCAGGGTTTCGACAAGAAAACCCCGCCACGGCGCGACCCAGCGGAGAATTCGATCGTGAAGCGGACCTATCAACCGAGCAAGCTTGTACGCAAGCGCCGTCACGGTTACCGCGCGCGCATGGCCACCAAGGGCGGACGCAAGGTCGTCGCGGCACGGCGCGCGCGCGGACGTAAGCGGCTCTCCGCCTGACAGGGCGGCACCCGAGGGTCCGCGCATTGCTCCAATGGAACGATTGAGGCAGCGGGCGGACTTTCTGGCTGCGGCGTCCGGCAGCAAAACGTCGGCGGCGGCATTCGTTCTTCAGGCGCGCAGGCGGGCCGACGAAGGGCCCGCGCGTTGCGGCTTTACCGTCTCGAAAAAAGTCGGCAATGCCGTCGAACGCAACCGGGTGCGGCGCCGATTGCGCGAGATCGTGCGGCTGTCGGGGTCGAGCCGCATGCGACGGGGGCACGACTACGTGGTGATCGGCCGGCGCGCGGCGCTCAACGTGCCGTTCGCGCAGATCGCCGAAGAATTCGAAGGGGCCTTGCAGCGCGTCCATAAAGGCGGGCGCAAGGCCAGCACAGGATCCCGATGACCGACAACAAGAACACCATTCTCGCCATCGCGCTGTCGGCGCTGGTGCTGATCGCATGGCAGTATTTCGTGGGCATGCCGCAGGAAAAGGCGCGCCAGGAGCAGCTGGCCGCGCAGCAGCAGGCCAAGCAGGCCGCGCAGCCGCCCGCGCAGACCGGCGCGCCGACGCAGGCGCCACAACCCGCGCCGGGCCAGGTGCCCGGCGTGACCGCCCAGCCGGTCCCGCCTACCGCCTCGACCCGCACCGCCGTGCTGTCGTCCGCCCCGCGCCTGAAGATTTCCACCGACAGCCTGCAGGGCTCGATCTCGCTGAAAGGCGCCCGCATCGACGATCTCGCGCTGATCAAGTTCCGCGAGAAGGTCGATCCGAAGTCGCCGCCGATCGTGCTGCTGTCGCCGTCCGGCACCGCCGACCCGTTCTACGCCGACTTCGGGTGGACCAACGCCGCTGGCGCCAACGTGAAGGTGCCGACCTCCGATACGGTGTGGACGCAGTCCGGCAGCGGCGCGCTTTCCGTCGGTCAGCCGGTGACGCTGACATGGGACAACGGCGAAGGGTTCGAGTTCCGCCGCACCATCGCGGTGGACGACAAATACCTGTTCACGGTGAAGGACGAGGTCGCCAACAAGAGCGGCAACCCGGTCACGCTCTATCCTTATGCGCTGATCTCGCGGCACGGCACGCCGCACACGCTCGGCTACTACATCCTGCACGAAGGCCTGATCGGCGTGCTCGGCGACAAGGGCTTGCAGGAATACACCTACAGCAGCATCGACGACAAAAAGACCGTCAACTTCGACGTCACCAATGGCTGGCTCGGTATCACCGACAAGTACTGGGCCGCGACGCTCCTGCCCGACAGCAACGCGCATCTGAAGGCGCGCTTCTCGGCCGGCATGCTCGGCACGACCAAGACTTACCAGACGGATTACCTGCTCGACCCGGTGACCATCGCGCCGGGCGCGACCGGCGCCGCCAACGCGCGCCTGTTCGCCGGCGCAAAGGAAGTCGCGGTGGTCAACGAGTATGAGAAGCAGCTCGGCGTCAACCGCTTCGACCTGCTGATCGACTGGGGCTGGTTCTACTTCATCACCAAGCCGCTGTTCCTGCTGATCGACTACCTCTTCCGGCTGGTGGGCAATTTCGGCGTCGCCATCCTGCTGGTGACGGTGCTGATCAAGATCGCCTTCTTCCCGCTCGCCAACAAGTCTTACGCCTCGATGGCCAAGATGAAGGCCGTGCAGCCGCAGATGATGGCGCTGCGCGAGCGCTTCGGCGACGACAAGGTGAAGCAGCAGCAGGCATTGATGGAGCTGTATAAGAAGGAGAAGATCAACCCGCTGGCCGGCTGCCTGCCGATCGTGGTGCAGATCCCGGTCTTCTTCGCGCTTTACAAGGTGCTGTTCGTCACCATCGAAATGCGGCACGCGCCGTTCTTCGGCTGGATTCACGACCTCGCGGCGCCCGATCCGACCAACCTGTTCAACCTTTTCGGCCTGCTGCCCTTCGACCCGACGGTGATCCCGGCGATCGGGCCCTTCCTGCACCTCGGTATCTGGCCGCTCATCATGGGCGTGACCATGTGGGTGCAGATGAAGCTCAATCCGTCGCCGCCGGATCCGACGCAGAAGATGATCTTCGACTGGATGCCGGTGATCTTCACCTTCATGCTGGCGACCTTCCCGGCCGGCCTGGTGATCTACTGGGCGTGGAACAACACCCTGTCGGTGCTGCAGCAGAGCGTGATCATGCGCAAGCACGGCGCCAAGATCGAGCTGTTCGACAACATCAAGGGCATGTTCGCGAGCAAGCCGCCGGCGCAGGACAACGAGCCGCCGAAAGCTGAGAAAAAGGGCAAGGCGTAACCCGTTCGACAGCGCGCCTTTCCGCGTCTTGGCCGGCATGGCCGGGCATAGCCCGTCGAAGACGGGCGTGAACGCCCTTGTGTCCCGGCCATTTCGTTTATGCTGCGACTGTGCCCTCCTGATCGGGATGGCCGGGCCGAGCCCGGCCATGACAATCGATGGACCCTGCCAAAGACTTCACCCGCGGAGAGATCGAGGCCGGCCGCAGGCTGTTCACCGGCGAATGGGAGTTCGTCGCCGCCGCCGGCAGCGCCGCCTCGCTGCCGCCGATGCGCGGCGTCGAGATCGCCTTCGCCGGGCGCTCCAATGTCGGCAAGTCGAGCCTGATCAACGCCCTGACCGCCCGCAAGGCGCTGGCGCGCACCTCGCGCACGCCCGGGCGCACGCAGGAGCTGATCTTCTTCAGGGGCGGCGAAGATCTCACCATCGTCGACATGCCGGGTTACGGCTATGCCGCCGCCGCGAAGCAGAAGATCGCGGCCTGGACCGAGTTGATCCATGCCTATCTCATCGGCCGCCGAAACCTCGCGCGCGTCTACGTGCTGATCGACGCCCGGCACGGGCTGAAGGACACCGACGACCCGACGCTCGAGGCGCTGAGCGAGGCCGCGGTCAGCCACCAGATCGTGCTGACCAAGGCCGACGCGGTGAAGCCGTCCGAGCTCGCCGCCCGCATCAACGAAGTGGAAGCCGCGCTGGCCAAGCGGCCGGCCGCGTTTCCCGGCGTGATCCTCACCTCGGCCGAGGACGGCACCGGCATTCCGGAACTGCGCGCCGCGATCGTGCGGCTCTTGGCGGAGCGGCGCTAGCCGGCGCCTAGGCGTGGAAGCCGGCCCAGTGATGGCGGCGCGCCTCGACGAACTCGGCCAGATCGTTCTCGCTTACCCTGACCAGATCGCTGTGGCCGAAGCCCTTCGAATAATCGAGGACGGAGACGATCTCCGGCGTCATGCGGAAGGTCGGCACTGCGCCGGGGTCGGGCCGCGGCATCACTTTGTATTCCGGGTAGCGCTTGAGCAGGACATCGGCCACGTGCTCGCGCTCGCCCTGGTCGGTCACCTCGACGGCGCGCGCGGCCATCGAGAGGCCCTTGATCTGCAAGGGCTGCGGATAGTCTTTGGCGATGGCCAGCGAAACGCGCGGGTCGCGCGCGATGTTGGCGAATTTCTGGCTGTCGCGGGCGATCAGGCAATAGACGATCAGCCCGTCATTGGCGTAGCTCACCACGGTCGCCTGCGGCCAGCCGTCCGGACGGTTGGTGGCCACGGTCATGATGCGGTGCTGGTTGAGCAGATCGACGATTTGCCGCTTGAATTGACTTTTCATGGTTGCGTCCCGGAGCTTCTTTCGTCCTGTATAGACAGCCCGGCCGCCGCCGGATTTGAGGTTTATCAACGTGCCCCGCTACAAGCTCATCGTCGAATATGACGGCGCGCCGTTCTGCGGCTGGCAGATCCAGGTGGACCAGTTGACCGTGCAGGGCGCGCTGACGGCGGCGGTGAAGGCGCTCGCCGGCGAGAGCGTGCTGGTGCAGGGCGCGGGGCGCACTGACGCCGGCGTGCACGCACGCGCCCAGGTCGCACATGTGGACCTCTCGCGCGACTGGGAGACCGACACCGTGCGCGACGGGCTCAACGCGCATCTGCGGCCGCATCCGGTCGCGGTGCTGGCCGCCGAACGCGTCGCCGACGACTTCAACGCGCGCACCTCGGCGCTGAAGCGCCACTACCTGTACCGCGTCGTCAACCGCCGCGCCGACCTCACGCTCGACCTGCGCCACGCCTGGCGCGTGCCGCGCCCGCTCGACGTCGCCGCCATGCACGCGGCGGCGCAGCGGCTCGTCGGCAAGCACGACTTCACCACCTTCCGCTCCACCGAATGCCAGGCTGTCTCGCCGGTGAAGACGCTTCAACAGCTCGACGTCACGCGCGAGGGCGACGACGTGCTGGTGCACGCCTCGGCGCGCTCGTTCCTGCACAACCAAGTGCGCTCGATGGTCGGCTCGCTGGTGCACGTCGGCGAGGGCAAATGGAGCGCCGACGATCTCTCCGCCGCGCTCGCCGCGCGCGACCGCACCGCCTGCGGCCAGGTGGCGCCGCCGGACGGACTGTATTTGATGCGGGTGGATTACTAGTCCTGTCGTCCCGGGCGAGCGCGGCGCGCTACTGATTGATCTCGGGCTCGACCAGCCGCGCAAGATTGCGCAACGACTCCTGCCAGCCGAGATAGCAGGCTTCCGGCGGAATGAGATCGGGGATGCCTTCCTGCACGACGTTCAACTCGGTGCCGACGGCGACGGCCTTGAGCGTCACCGTCACCTGCATCTCGCCCGGCAGATTGGGATCGTCGAATTTGTCCGTGTAACGCAGCCGTTCGCCGGGCACGAGTTCCAGATACTGCCCGCCGAACGAGTGGCTGGCGCCGGTGGTGAAGTTGCGGAACGACATCCGGAAGCCGCCGCCGACTTTCGCCTCGAACTGGTGCACGGTGCAGGTGAAGCCGTTGGGCGGCAGCCATTTCGCCATGGCATCGGCCTCGACGAAGGCGCGATAGACCTTTTCGGGCTTGGTCGCGAGAACGCGGTGCAGGCGAACAGTGCCGGGCATGGGCTGTCTCTCCGTCATCTTCGGTCAGCAGCGTGGCGCAGCCGAGTATAGAATTGGAAATCCGGCGAATGGTTGACATTCGTGCTCGCTCCATCCGGCCGAAGGCGTGGGGCGCGGTACGACTGAATACGGGGGAGGAGCGGCGGCGTATATGGCCGGATGGCGACGATCGCAATCGAGCACGGCAGCGCCGCGATCTCTTTTCACCTCTCCCCGCATTGCGGGGAGAGGGAAAGCGCGCAAGCGGCGACGGTCAGCCGAAATACCGATCGATGATCTTCCGGTAGATCGTGGTCAGCGCGCGCAGGTCGGCGACCGGCACGCGCTCGTCCACCGCATGCATGGTCTGCCCGACCAGGCCGAACTCCACCACCGGGCAGTAATGCGTGATGAAGCGGGCGTCCGAAGTGCCGCCGGTGGTCGATAGCGCCGGCGTGCGGCCGGTGACGCCGGCCACCGCCTTCGCCACCAGTTCGGTGAACGGACCGGGCTTGGTCACGAACACGCCGGCGTTCGACGGCTCGAACTTGAAGGCGAAGTTGATCGCGCCCGCGGCGGCCTTGGCCGCGCGCTGCTCGAGCAGCGCCTTCAGCGAGTCGAGCGTGTGGCAGTCGTTGAAACGGATGTTGAAGCGCGCACGCGCCTCGCCGGGAATGAGGTTGACGGTCTTGTTGCCGACGTCGACGGTGGTGAACTCGAGGTGCGACGGCTGGAAATTGGCGTTGCCGTCGTCGAGCGGCTCGCTCTGCAGCGCGTCGATCAGCTTCACCAGCCCGCGGATCGGATTGATCGCGCGCTGGGGATAGGCGACGTGCCCCTGCTTGCCGGTGACGACGAGATGGCCGTTGAGCGAGCCGCGCCGGCCGATCTTGATGGTGTCGCCGAGGTCGTCCTGGTTGCTTGGCTCGCCGAGGATGCAATGGTCGAACTTCTCGCCGCGCGCCGCAGCCCATTGCAAGAGCTTGGGCGTGCCGTTGACGGCGATGCCTTCCTCGTCGCCGGTGACGAGGAAGGAGATCGAGCCCTTGGGCTTGCCGCCGTTGGCGGCGAGATGGTCGAGCACGGCGGCGACCATGCAGCCGATGCCGCCCTTCATGTCCACCGCGCCGCGGCCGTAGAGCGCGCCGTTGGCGATCTCGCCGGAGAACGGCGGATGCGTCCACGCCTTCTCGTCGCCCGGCGGCACCACGTCGGTGTGGCCGGCGAGCATGAGATGCGGTGAGGCGGTGCCGATGCGGGCGTAGAGGTTCTCCACATCCTCGGCGCCCGGCTCCGAAAAGGTCATGCGATGCACCGTGAAACCGGCGGCGGCGAGCGTCTTCTCGAGGAACGCGAGCGCGCCGCCTTCCGCTGGCGTCACCGACGGGCAGCGGATGAGATCGCGGGTCAGGGCAACGGGATCGGCGGACATGGGTTTCACCGGCTTTTGTCGTCACCGGGCTTGTCCCGGTGACCCCGCTTAGGGAGGCAAGGCCGTGCCATCCTAAGCGAGATGGCCGGGACGAGCCCGGCCATGACAAGGAATAAAACTAATCTCGCAGCAACTCGTTGATGCTGGTCTTGGAGCGGGTCTTCTCGTCCACGCGCTTGACGATGACGGCGCAGTAAAGGTTCGGGCCCGGCTCGCCGTTCGGCATCGGCTTGCCCGGCATGGTGCCGGAGACGACCACGGAATAAGGCGGCACTTCGCCGTACATCACCTTGCCGCTCTCGCGGTCGACGATCTTGGTCGACTGGCCGAGATAGACGCCCATGCCGAGCACCGAGCCCTCGCGCACGATCACGCCCTCGACCACCTCCGAGCGCGCGCCGATGAAGCAGTTGTCCTCGATGATCACGGGGCCGGCTTGCAGCGGCTCGAGCACGCCGCCGATGCCGACGCCGCCCGACAGGTGCACGTGCTTGCCGATCTGCGCGCAGGAGCCGACCGTCGCCCAGGTGTCCACCATGGTGCCGGTCTCGACGCGCGCGCCGAGATTGACGAAGGACGGCATCAGCACGACGCCCGGCGCGATGAAGGCCGACTTGCGCACCACGCAGCCGGGCACGGCGCGGAAGCCTTCCTTCCTGAAGCGCGCGGCGGACCAGCCCTTGAACTTGGAATCGACCTTGTCCCACCACTTGGCGCCGCCGGGCCCGCCGGGGATCGCGCTCATGTCGTTGAGCCGGAACGAGAGGAGCACGGCCTTCTTCAACCACTGGTTGACATGCCAGACGCCGTCGGGCCCGCGCTCGGCGACGCGCGCCTGCCCTGAATCGAGCAGGCCGAGGGCGGTGTCCACCGCCTTGCGCACGGCGCCCCTGGTCTTGGGGCCGATCTTGTCGCGGCCCTCGAAAGCCTCGTCGATGGTTTTGGCGAGTTTGTCGCTGGACATGATTCCCCCGGAAGCGCGTGTTTCGTGCGGTTTGTCGGGGGCCGTCCGGGGGATGTCAAGCCGCCGCCGGCGGGGGTAAGGTCCGGCATTCGGAGAATGCCCTTCATGCTACGCAAGCCGGTCCTCGCCCTCGCCGCCCTCGCCCTCGCCAGCGCGCCCGCCTCCGCCCACCACGTCATGGACGGCCGGATGCCGGCGAGCTTTGCCGACGGCCTCCTGTCCGGCCTCGGCCATCCGGTGATCGGGATCGACCATTTCCTCGCCGTGCTGGCGGTCGGCTGCCTCGCCGCCGCGCACCGGGCGGGCCCGGCGCTGGTGGCCGGCTTCGTGCTGGCGATGATCGCGGGCGCCGGCGTGCATCTGGGAGACGTGAGCGTGCCGGCCTCGGAAGCGCTGGTCGCGCTCTCGGTCGTCGGCCTCGGCGCGCTGATGCTGCGCCGGGAGCCGCTGCCGGTGGCCGCCGCCCTGGCGGTCTTCGCGCTGGCCGGCCTGCTGCACGGCTATGCGCTGGGCGAGTCGATCGTCGGGGCCGAGCGCACGCCGCTGGTCGCCTATCTCGCCGGGCTTGCCGTGATCCAGAGCGCGGTGGCGCTGGCGGCGATGAAGGCCACCCGGCTCATCGCGCAGCCGAGGCCCGTGCGCATTGCCGGCGCGGCCGTCGCCGTGGCCGGTGTCGTGCTGCTGGCGCTTCAGCTTATGCCGTCGGCGTGAGCGGCGTGCGGCGGGCGATGATCGTTTCGAGGAAGCCGGTGAGGTTGTCGGTCAGGTGATCGACATGGGGGGCGTCGTGCCCCTCGAGCTCCCACGCCTCGCGCAGCACGACGCGCTGGCCCTCCGGCACCACCAGCACGGTGGTCATGCCGAGCTGGTGCGGCACTTCGAGATTGCGCGCGAGATCCTCGAACATCGCGGCCTTCGCGGCGTCGACGCCGTGGCGCTTGAGGAAGCGCTCGTAGACCTGCGGCAGCGGCTTGGGATCGAGGTCGGCCGCGGCGATGTCGAACACGTCCTCGAAGTGATGGTCGATCTCCAGCCGCGCCATCACCGCCTGCGCGTGCTTGCGCGTGCCGTTGGTGAGGATGAGCTTGCGGCCGGGTAGCTTTTCCAGCGCGTCGCCGAGCTGCGGATTCGGCGTGAGCGGCGAATGGTCGATCGCGTGCACGAATTCCAGGTAATCGTCCGGGCTCATGCCGTGCTCGGCCATCAAGCCGCGCATGGTCGTTCCGTAGCGCTTGTAATAGTCCTTCTGCAGGCGGAAGGCCTCGTCCTTCGGCACCTTGAGGAAGTCGGCGACGAACGAGCGGATGCGCTCGTCTACCTGCTGCCAGAGATTGAGGTGATGCGGATAGAGCGTGTTGTCGAGATCGAACACCCAGGTCTCGACACGGTCGAACACGCGCGATGTGGGACGGGACGAAGTGGGCACGGAAATCACGGTTCCCTAAAACGTACAGTGGTCGTGGGCTCGTTGCCCCGATCGATGACGGCAAAGCCGGCGCTATTGAGGCCGCGGGCGGCGCAATCCTGGTGGTCGGCGAGCTCGAAGCGGCCGTCGCGCGTGCAGAGCGCGACCGTGCCGCCCCAGGACAGCGCCGCCTCGCCGCGTCTGACGACACGGCCCTGGGCGTCCACCGCCTCGGCATAGCTGTAGAGCCGGCGCACATCGCCGCGCAGATCCGGGCGCAGGCATTGCCCAGCCGGCAGGCGATACCAGCCGCGCGTCACGATCGCGCCCATGTCCACGGTGCCGAGCGAGGCCATGACCGTATATAGGGTGTCGTTGCACCAGGAAAAGCCGGCCCCTTCCGGACTGGTGGCGGCGGCGACGAGCGTGTCGAAAAAGGCGGGCTTCTGCGGCTCGTCGGCCGCGAGCTTGCGGTCGCGCAGGAATTTCGCCAGCGCGGCTTGCGTCCTGGCGCCGTCGATGCCGTCGATCGGATGGGCGTCGTAGCCGGCGATGACGAGCAGGCGCTGGATGCCGGCCAGGCGCGCCTGCGCATTGTCGTATTCGGCTTCCTCGGCGAGATAGACGACCGGTCCCTGCTCCGTCTCGGAAGGACGTACCGCGGCAAAGCGCACCTGCTGGCCGAGCGGACAGCCGCGCGCGTCGGCGATCTCGAAGCCGCCCTCGCGCACGCAGAAGTCGGCGTTGCCGCGCTGCGGCGGTGCCGAGCCATAGATCGCCGGCGTGCGCGCATGCACGTAGACCATGTCGGCGTCGAGTGCGCCCTCGAGCACCTTGAGGCACTGCCCGGGATCGGCGCGGAACCAGCCGCGCGTCATGACGTTGGCGCGCTTCTCCAGCCCGACCGCCGCGTCCATCCGGTAGCTGGTGCGGTTGCACAGCGTCAGATCGGCGCGCGCAGGGACGGCGGCGCACAGGACGATCAGGCCGAGGAGCAGCCGGCGAATCATGGGCGCGATGGTAGCGGAGCAATGTTGCCGCCCGAAGCAGGCTCTTGCGTTAATCCGTCACCCTGAGGCGCTCGGCGCGGAGCGCCGATCCTCGAAGGGCGACGGCCGCTGAATCTGCGCCCGCCATCCTTCGAGGCTCGCTCCGCTCGCACCTCAGGATGACGGGCAAGGACTATCGATGCATCAGCGTGCCGACGCCGTGGTCGGTCAGCAATTCGAGCAGCACCGCATGCGGCACCTTGCCGTCCATGATCACCACGCCCTCGACGCCCTGGTCGAGCGCATAGATGCAGGTTTCGACCTTCGGGATCATGCCGCCGGAAATGGTGCCGTCGGCGATCAGCTTGCGCGCGTCGGCGACCGACAGCTCGGGGATCAACTTCTTCGACTTGTCGAGCACGCCCGGCACGTCGGTCAGCAACAGCAGGCGCTTGGCCTTGAGCGCGCCGGCAATGGCGCCGGCGAAAGTGTCGGCGTTGACGTTGAAGGTGCCGCCGTCGGCCGCGGCCGCCACCGGCGCAAGCACCGGGATCATCTCCCTGCCCAGCACATGGTTGAGAACGGTGAGATCGACCTTGTCGGGCTCGCCGACGAAGCCGAGATCGACGACCTTCTCGATGTTGGAATCGGGATCGACGACGGTGCGGGTGACCTTCTTGGCCAGCACCATGTTGCCGTCCTTGCCGCACAGGCCGATGGCCTTGCCGCCGGCGGCGTTGATGTAGCCGACGATCTGCTTGTTGATCGAACCGGCCAGCACCATCTCGACGATCTCGACGGTGGCGGCGTCGGTGACGCGCAGGCCGGCGGCGAATTCCGACTTGATGCCGAGCTTCTTCAGCATCGCCGCGATCTGCGGCCCGCCGCCGTGCACGACCACCGGATTGATGGCCGCCTGCTCAAGCAGCACGATGTCCTTGGCGAAGTCGCGCGCGACCGATTCCTCGCCCATGGCGTGCCCGCCGTATTTCACCACGACGATCTCCTCGTCGTAGCGCTGCATGTGGGGCAGCGCTTCGGAGAGGATGCGCGCCTGTTCCTGCGGGTCGATCTTCATGGGCTTTTCCCGTTGCGGGCCGGTGGCGACCTTTTAGCGGGGCGGCCGGCGCGGCGGAAGGGGCCTCAGCCCGCGCGCCAGGCCATCAGCGCGGCGGCGACGAGGACAAGCCAGGACAGGATGAGGACGGTGCCGCCGGTCGGCGCGGCGAAGGGGAACAGGCGGTGGCCGAGCCAGGCGCGGGCGGCGACGTCCGCCGCGAACAGGCCGGCGCCGACGACGAAGCCCCACAGGGCGATGCTGCCGAGCGGCCGCGCGATCACGCCGCCGCGGGCCGCAGCCACGGCGGCGACCACCGCGACGGCGTGGATCAGCAGCAGCCAGCCGGCGCTGTCGAGGCCGAAGCCCGGCTTTCCGTGCGCGCCGGCGGCGGTGAGCATGACGCCGGCCGCGCCCATCAGGCCGGCCAGCGCGATCAGGAGAGGGTCCATGAAGGGATAAAGCGGAATGTGCGCGCGCGTCGAACTTTGCTCCGCTCATTCCCGCGCAAGCGGGAATCCAGGCCATGATGACGGCCGTGCGGTAGGCCCCTGGGTCCCCGCTTTCGCGGGGACGAGCGGTCAGGCCAATTCCTTGGCGGCGGCCTCGGCCTGCGGAACGACGTCGAAGTCGTAGAGCGTCTTGCGGAACCTCGCGTGGGCCGCGATCTCGGCGTCGCGCTTGGCGAGGTCGGCGTAGAGCGAGTCGTAGCGCAGGCCGTTCTGCCGCGCGCCGGCCTGCACCTGCGCGACGCGCTCGCGGCGCAGGTTCTCGTAGGCGAGCAAGGCGGCCGGCGCGGTCCGCGTATCGCTGCGCGCCAGGATGATCGCCAGCGCCATGCCGTCCTCGATCGACTGGTTGGCGCCCTGGCCGAGATGCGGAAGCATGGCGTGCGCGGCGTCGCCGAGCAGGCTCAGGCGTCCCTTGGTCCACACCGGCAGCGGATCGCGGTCGTAGAGGCCCCAGCGGAACGTGCTCTGCACCTGCGAGAGGATCCGGGCTACGCGCGGGTCCCAGCCGGCGAACTCACGGCGCAATTCGTCCGAGTCGCCCGGCAGCGTCCAGGACTCCTTCAGGGCCTCGTCCGCCGGCACGAAGCCGACGAAGTTGACGATCTTGCCCGCCCGCAGCGGGAAGGTGAGGAAGTGTTTTCCCTTGCCGAGCCACATCTGCCAGGCATCGTTCGGCCAGTCGGGGACACGCTCGTGCGGCACCGTCCCGCGATAGGCGATCGAGCCCGAATAAACCCTCTCCGACGGCGGATAGACGAAAGGACGCAGATCGGAATGGATGCCGTCGCAGCCGATGACGATGTCGCCCTCGGCGGTCGCGCCGTTGGCGAAAGTCACGCGTGCCTTGCCGTCCATTTGCGAAAAGCCGGTGCAGCGGTGGCCGGTGTTGACCACCCCCGCCGGCAGGTGCGCGGCGAGGAATTCGACAATGTCGGCGCGATGCATGCCGAAGGTGGCGTTCCAGCCGGCCGAGTCGGTCACCTGCACCGGCGCGATCTGCGTCCCGTCGGCGCGGAAATAGCGCGAGCCGAAGCCGACGCGTGCGCCGTATTTCTCGACCGCGGGGCCGAGGCCGACACGCTGAAGCTGGCGCACGCTGTTCGGCGTCAGGTAAACGCCCGCGCCGACCTCGCCGAGCGCCGGCGCCTGCTCGTAGACGGCGACGCTGACGCCATGTGCGACCAGCGCATTGGCGGCGAACAGGCCGCCGATGCCCCCGCCGACAATCACTACGTGCAGCTTCTTGTCCGCCATGCGTTACACCTGGGTCCCGGGCTTTTTCTTCGGTGGGCAAATTACGCCTCGCCCCGCAAAAATCCAGACCGCCGCGCGCATGGCTGAGACACCGCGGTGGTGTTGTATCCTCCGATAGGGTGTAGCACTGTAATCAAAACAGGCGCGGTTTCGACGCCGCGAAATTTTGGGGAGAGAATCGCCATGCGCCGCATGTTTCCGGCCGCCGTGCTCGCGCTCTGCGCAACCGGCTTTCTTGGTTTTGCCAGCGATGGCCGCGCGCAGACCTATCCCGATCGCGCGGTGAAGATCATCGTGCCGTTCCCGGCCGGCGGCACCGCCGACGCCGTGCCGCGGCTGATCGCCGACTTCCTGTCGAAGAAATGGGGCCAGCCGGTGGTGATCGAGAACCGCACGGGAGCCGCCGGCAACATCGGCGCCGAAGCGGCTTTCCGCGCCGATCCGGACGGCTATACGCTGCTGTCGGCGCCGCCGCCGCCGCTGGTCATCAACCAGAGCCTCTATCCGAAGCTCGGCTACGACGCGAACAAGTTCGAGCCGATCATCGTGCTGGGGCAGGTGCCGAACGCGCTCATCGTCAATCCGGACAAGGTGAAGGCGGCGACGCTCGCCGAGTTCATCGACTACGCGAAGAAGAACCCCGGCAAGATCACCTCCGCAACGCAGGGCAACGGCACCACCTCGCACCTCACCTCCGAGCTGTTCGCGCTGATGGCCAAGGTGAAGTTCACCACCGTGCCCTATCGCGGCTCGGCGCCGGCGCTGACCGACCTCGTCTCCGGCAGCGTGGACGTGATGTTCGACAATCTCGGCGTCTCGCTGCCGCTGGTGCAGGCGGGCAAGCTGAAGCTCTTGGCGGTGGCCTCGCCGCAGCGCATGCCGTCCTTGCCCAACGTGCCGGCGATCGCGGAAACGCTGCCCGGCTTCGAGGCCGTCGCCTGGTACGCCATCGTCGCGCCGCCCGGCACGTCGAAAGCGATCGTCGACAAGATCAACGCCGACTCGAACGAGGCGCTGCGCCAGCCGGAGATCAAGGAAGCGCTGAAGAAGCTGTCGGCGGAAGTGTTCGGCGGCTCGGTGGACAAGACCGCCAAGTACATGCGCGACGAGGTGGCGCGCTGGGGCGGCGTGATCAAGGCGGCCGATATCAAGCTGCAGTAGTCGCGGCCGGGCGGCGCGCCGCGCTTCACGCGAGCGCGGCGCCCTTGCCGATCTTCGTTCCGCGCAGGAACTCGTCCGCGCTCATCGGCTGCTTGCCGGCGCGCTGCACCTGCGTGAGCCGCACGGCGCCCTCGCCGCAGGCGATGGTCAAGCGGTCGTCAAGCACGCTGCCGGGCGGACCGCCGCCCTCCCCCCTGGTCGAGCGCAGCGCCTTCACGCGCACGCCGTCAAGCTCGAACCAGGCGCCCGGGAACGGCGAGAGCCCGCGGATGTGGTTGTGCACCTGGCCCCAGGGCTTTGCCCACTCGATGCGCGTTTCGTTCTTGGAGATCTTGGCGGCGTAGGTGACGCCCGCCTCCGGCTGCGGCGTCAGCGCCAGCGAGCCGCGCTCGGCGGCGGCGAGCGCCCGCGCCATCAGATCGGCGCCGAGGCGCGAAAGCGCGTCATGCAGTTCGCCGGCGGTCATGTCGGGACGAATCGCGATGCGGTCGGCCATGGCCAAGTTCGTAACTTTGGCGCCGGTGTCGAGGCCCTCGTCCATTTGCATGATGGTGACGCCGCTTTCCGCGTCGCCCGCCATCACCGCACGGTTGATCGGCGCGGCGCCGCGCCAGCGCGGCAACAGCGAGGCGTGCACGTTGAAGCAGCCCAGCCGCGGCGCGTCGAGCACCGGCTTCGGCAGCAGAAGGCCATAGGCGACGACCACGGCGGCGTCGGCGTGGTGGGCGGCGAACGTCTCTTGCGCCTCGACATCCTTCAGCGTCCTCGGCGTGAACACCGGCAGCGCCAGCCTGCGCGCCTCGCGCTCGACCGGCGTCACCTGCATGTCCATGCCGCGGCCGGCCGGCTTGGCCGCGCGCGTATAGACGGCGGCGATCTCGTGCCCGGCGGCGGCGAGCTCAATCAGCGTCGGCACCGCGAAATCGGGCGTGCCCATGAAGATCAGGCGGAGAGGCATGGTGACTACCGGACAAGCAACAAAATGAGCATCGACGAAACAGTCACCAACCTCAACCCGTCACCCTGAGGTGGCCGGCGAAGCCGGCCCTCGAAGGGCGACGGCCCGGGCCGATCATCCTTCGAGGCTCGCGCTACGCGCTCGCACCTCAGGATGACGGAGAAAGGCCGAGGTCAGCCGATATGATGCGACGGCTCTTCGTCCTTCGCCAGCGCCGGGAATTCGCCGCGCTTGGCCGCCTTCTTGAACTTCTTCAGCACGCGGTCGCGCTTGAGCTTGGAGATGTGGTCGATGAACAGCACGCCGTTGGTGTGGTCGATCTCGTGCTGCAGGCAGGTGGCGAGCAGGCCGTCGGCCTCGATCTCGTGCTCCTTGCCGTCGATGTCGAGGTATTTGACCTTCACCTTGGCCGGCCGCTCGACCTCCTCGTAATACTCGGGGATCGACAGGCAGCCTTCGTCGTAGGTGGATTTCTCGTCCGAGGCCCAGGTAATGAGCGGGTTGATGAAGACCTGCGGCGCCGGCGGGTCGTCCTTCTTGGCGAGGTCCATGGTGACCACGCGCTGCGCCACGCCGATCTGGATGGCGGCCAGCCCGATGCCCGGCGCGGCGTACATGGTCTCGAACATGTCGTCGACCAGCGCGCGCACCGACTTGTCGATGCTTTTGACGTAGTCGGACGGGAGCCGCAGCCGCTTGTCGGGAATGATCAGAATGTCGCGTTTCGCCATCACGGCGATGTAAGACCTTGATTGCACGGGGTCAATGGAACCGGGCAAAGCCCTTGAGGCCGGGGCCGGAACGCCCTACCGTTCGCCCTTCGTTCGCTCCCCCGCGAATCGCGCTAGAAGGCGCCCATGGAAACCGCCCTCCTCGTCCTCGGCCTCCTCGTCGTCGCCGGCCTCGCCATTGTCCTCGTGCTGCTGCTGCGCCCGCGCGCGCCGGTCGCCGATCCGGAGGCGCAGCAACGACTGGCCGAGCTCAACGCCAGGATCGGGGCCATGGGCGAGCTCTTGGCGAGCGCGCAATCGCGCCTGACCGAGACGGTGAACCAGCGGCTCGACGCGGTGACGCAGAACCTCGGCGAGTCGATGAAGACCTCGACCAAGCACACCGCCGAGCACCTGCAGAACCTGCATGCGCGCCTCGCCGTGATCGACAGCGCGCAGAAGAACATCACCGAGCTCGCCTCGCAGGTGACCTCGCACGTCGGCTCGCTCAACAACATCCTCGCCAACAAGCAGTCGCGCGGCGCCTTCGGCCAGGGCCAGCTCGAGGCGATCGTCGCCGACCTGCTGCCCAAGGGCGCCTACGAATTCCAGTTCACGCTGACCAACAAGATGCGGCCCGACTGCGTGATTTTCGTGCCCGACTCCGGGCATCTCATCATCGACGCCAAGTTTCCGCTTGAAGCGATGACGGCCTGGCGCGCGGCGGCGACCGACGAGGACCGCAAGGCCGCCGTCCAGCGCATGCGGCAGGACATCGGCAAGCACATCGCCGACATCGCCGAGAAATATCTAATCGCCGGCGAGACGCAGGACGTCGCGCTGATGTTCATCCCGTCCGAGTCGCTCTACGCCGACCTCTACGAGAGCTTCGACGACATCGTGCAGCGCGCCCGCCGCGCGCGCGTGATGATCGTTTCGCCCAACATGGCGGTGCTGGCGATCCAGCTGGTGCGGCAGATGCGCAAGGACGCGCAGATGCGCGAGGCGGTGGACCAGATCCGCTTCGAGATCGGCCACATGATGAAGGACGTCGGCCTGCTCGGCGAGCGCGTGCGCAAGTTACAGACGCATTTCGGCCAGACCACGAAGGACATGGACGACATCCTCACTTCCGCCGGGCGCATCGAGAAGCGCGCGGGGCGGATCGAGGGCCTCGACTTCGAAGGCGACGCCGGCGCCGAATCGCTCGCCGCGCCGGTGCGCAAGCTCGGGGCGGCGGAGTGACATCGATTTCGTCATTCCGAGGCACGAGCGAAGCGAGCGAGCCCGGAATCCATAGCCACCACCGCTGCGGCATATGGATTCCGGGCTCGCGGCCCTCGGCCGCGCCCCGGAATGACCGGAGACTTTGATGACGGCCACGCCCGACGCCACCCCGGCCAAGCCCGCCTTCCTCGAAGCCGTCGCGGTCTACTTCAAGCCGCGCGTCCTCATCGTCCTTTTCCTCGGCTTCTCCTCCGGCCTGCCGCTGGCGCTGTCGGGCTCGACGCTTCTGGTGTGGATGCGCGAGGTCGGCGTCGATCTCGGCACCATCGGCCTGTTCGCACTGGTCGGCACGCCCTACACCATCAAGTTCCTGTGGGCGCCGGTGGTGGACGCGCTCGACGTGCCGCTGCTGTCGCGCCTGCTCGGCCGCCGCCGCGGCTGGCTGATGCTGTCGCAGGTGCTGCTGATGGCGGCGATCCTGATCCTGGCGGTCAGCAATCCGAAATTCTCGCCGCTGATCATGGTCGCTGGTGCGGCGCTGCTGGTGGCCATCGCCTCGGCGACGCAGGATATTCTGATCGATGCCTTCCGCGTGGAAAGCCTCGACGCCGACGAGCAGGCCGCCGGCATGGCGGCCTATGTCGCGGCCTACCGCATCGGCATGCTGATCTCGACCGCCGGGGCGCTCTACATCGTCAGCGGTTTCGAACTGCTCGGCGCCGGCAAGGATACCGCCTGGTCGCTCGGCTATGCGGTGATGGCCGCCATGGTCGGCATCGGCATGGTGACGACCTTGCTCGCCACCGAGCCGGCGCGCTCGACGGCCGCCGCCGCCGAGCACGCGACGCATGCCGACGAAAACCCGGTGAAGCGCGTGTTCGCCGCAGCCTTCGCCGCCTTCTCCGAATTCCTCACCCGCGACATGGCGATCGTCATCCTGGTCTTCGTGATCCTCTACAAGCTGTGCGATGCCTTCGCCGGCACGATGACCGCGCCTTTCGTCATCGATCTCGGCTTCACCCGCACCGATTACGCCAATATCGTGAAAGGGCTCGGCCTCGCGGCGACCCTGATCGGCGGATTCGCCGGCGGCCTGGTCGCCCGCGCCTATCCGCTCGCCGCGGCGCTGTGGATCGGCGCGTTTCTGCAAATGACGTCGAACTTCGTTTTCGTCTGGCAGGCCTATGTCGGGCTGGACCACTGGGCGCTGGCGGTGTCCATCACCGTCGAGAGCTTCACCGGCGCGATCGGCACGGTGATCTTCGTCGCCTACCTGTCGGCGCTCTGCCGCTCGCCGCTGCATACCGCGACGCAATACGCGCTGCTCACGGCGCTCGCCGCCTTCGGCCGCACCTACCTGTCGGCCAGCGCCGGCTATCTGGCGGAAAGCATCGGATGGCCGGCCTTCTTCGCGACCAGCGCCGCGGTCGCCCTACCGAGCCTCGCGCTGCTGTGGTGGCTGCAGCAGCGCGGGCACTTCAAGGCGCTGGGACTGAAGCAAGCGTAACCTCAACCCGTCCCCCTTCGAGGCTCGGCGCTTCGCGCCTCGCACCTCAAGGTGACGGGTCTAGAACAACGTGCGCTGCTTGATCGCGGCCGCCAGCGTGCCTTCGTCGAGATAGTCGAGCTCGCCGCCGACCGGCACGCCGTGCGCGAGCCGCGTCACTCGAACCTGTGCATCCTGCAATAGCTCGGTAATGTAGTGCGCGGTGGTCTGCCCGTCGACGGTGGCGTTGAGCGCGAGGATGACTTCCTTGACCGGCTCGGCATGCACGCGCGAGATCAGCGCGTCGATGGTGATATCCTGCGGGCCGACGCCGTCGAGCGGCGACAGCGTGCCGCCGAGCACGTGATAGCGCGAGTTGACCGCGTGCGCGCGCTCGAGCGCCCACAGGTCGGCGACGTCGGCGACGACGACGATGATGGACGGATCGCGGCGCGGATCGGTGCAGACCGTGCACGGGTTCTGCGTATCGATGTTGCCGCAGGTCTTGCACACCTCGATCTTCTCCATCGCCGTCTCGAGCGCGGCGGTGAGCGGCGCCATCAGCGCCTCGCGCTTCTTGATGAGGTGCAGCGCGGCGCGCCGCGCCGAGCGGGGACCCAGGCCCGGCAGGCGCGCGAGCAGCTGAATCAGGCGCTCGATTTCAGGTCCGGCGACGGAAGTGGGCATGGGCTAATTCGTCATGGCCGGGCTTGTCCCGGCCATCCACGGCTTTCTTAGTGTCGTTCCCAAGACGTGGATGCCCGGCATAAAGCCGGGCATGGCGGCTGAGGGGCTCTCGCGGTTCATCGTCAACCGAACGGATTCATCCCCGGCGGCAGCGGCAGGCCGCCGGTGAGCGCCTTCATCTTCTCCTGCGTGACCGCGTCGGCCCGGCGGCGCGCGTCGCCGTGCGCGGCGACCAGCAGGTCCTCGAGCACTTCCTTCTCGGACGGCTGCATCAGCGAGTCGTCGATCTTGACGCCCTTGAGGTCGCCCTTGGCGGAAAGCGTCACCGTCACCAGGCCGCCGCCGGCGGTGCCCTCGACCTCGATGGCGTCGAGCTCGGCCTGCATGGCCTGCATCTTCGACTGCAATTCGGCAGCCTTCTTCATCAGGCCCATGAAATCGGCCATCTATTCCTCCGTCTCGTCGCCGGGCACCGTGTCGGAAATCGCCTCGCTCCCCTCCGGCGCGACCTGCGTCACGCCGACGATCCTGGCGCCCGGGAAGCGGCTGAGCACCGCCTGCACAAGCGGATCGCTCTGCACGCCGCGTTCGACCTCGGCCTGGCGCGCGTCGGCCTGCGCGCGCAAGGTCGGCGCGCCCTCTTCCTTCGACACCACCACGATCCAGCGCTTGCCGGTCCAGGCGGTGAGCTTGCGCTGCAGGTCGTGCACCAGCGTCCTGGGCGCGCTCGCCTCGAGCGCAACCTCGAGCTGGCCGTCCTCGCAGCGCACCAGCCGCACGTCGCGCTCCAGCGCCATGCGCATGTTGATGTCGCGCTTCTCGGCGGCGAGCGCCACGATCTCCTCGTAGCTGCCGAGCGCGAGCGTCGGCGAAGCGTCGGGCGCCTCCTGCGCCACCGGATCGGCGGCCGGCCGCGGCGAGGCGGCGGCCGAGGCGCGCGGCGCGCCGCGCGGAGCGTCGAAGCGCGGGGCGAAACTCTGCGAGGCCGAAGCGCCGGCACCCATGCCGCCGCCGTTGCCGGACGGACGCGGGGCCGGCGCAGTGCCATCGTCGCTGCCGAGCGTGCGGACGACCTCGTCCGGCGTCGGCAGGTCGGCGGCATAGGCGATGCGCACCAGCACCATCTCGGCGGCGGCCACCGGCCGGCCGGAGGCCTGCACTTCGCCGATGCCCTTCAGCAGCATCTGCCAGGTGCGCGACAGCACGCGCATGGAAAGCTGCGTGGCGAAGTCGCGGCCGCGCGTGCGCTCGGCTTCCGATAGCGAGACGTCATCGGCGACGGCAGGCACCACCTTCACGCGGGTGACGAAATGGGTGAACTCGGCAAGGTCGGAGAGCACCACCGCCGGATCGGCGCCGATGTCGTATTGCGCGCGCAGCTCGGTGAGCGCGGCGGCAACGTCGCCCTTCATCAGCGCCTCGAACAGATCGACCACGCGCACGCGGTCGGCGAGGCCGAGCATCTGGCGCACGTCCTCGGCGCGCACGGGGCCGGCGGCGTGCGCGATGGCCTGGTCGAGCAGCGAGAGCGAATCGCGCACCGAGCCTTCCGCCGCGCGGGCGATGAGCGCCAGCGCGGCATCCTCGATCTCGACGCTTTCCTTGTCCGCGATACCTTTCAGGTGCTGCACCAGCAGCGAAGCGTCCACGCGGCGCAGGTCGAAGCGCTGGCAGCGCGACAGCACCGTCACCGGAACCTTGCGGATTTCCGTGGTGGCGAAGATGAACTTGGCGTGCGGCGGCGGCTCTTCCAGCGTCTTCAGCAGCGCGTTGAAGGCGGCGCCGGAGAGCATGTGCACTTCGTCGAGGATGTAGACCTTGTAGCGCGCGGACACCGGCGCGTAGCGGATGGCGTCGTTGATCTGGCGCACGTCCTCCACGCTGTTGTGCGAGGCGGCGTCCATCTCCAGCACGTCGATGTGCCGGCTCTCGATGATGGCCTGGCAGTGCACGCCCATCGTCGGCATGTGGATGGTCGGGCCGGTGACCGAACCGTCGGGCAGCTCGTAATTCAGCGCGCGGGCGAGGATGCGGGCGGTGGTCGTCTTGCCGACGCCGCGGACGCCGGTGAGTATCCAGGCCTGCGGGATGCGGCCGGTCTCGAACGCGTTCGAGATCGTGCGCACCATCGGCTCCTGGCCGATCAGATCGTCGAAGGAGGCCGGACGATACTTGCGCGCGAGCACGCGATAGCCACCGCCCGGGGTCTCGGCCGGGGCGGAACCAGGACCGGCCGGGTTCGCGGGCGCGCTCATCGGGACATTCTCGCAAGCCTTGGGCGGGGAAGCCACCCGGGAGCGCCCCCGCGGGTGGCTTCACGCCGAAATCGTCGTGGAAAATGGTGGGAGGCTGACGAGCGACCCGATCCGTGCTCGTTAGGGCTGCTTCCTTCCGGACCTGACCCGGTTGGCGAGTGGCTCGTCCACCGCCAACCTCCCGGCGCCTATATCGGGCCTTGAGGGGGAGAAAGCAAGCTGGCCTAAGTTCTTGTCATGGCCGGGCATAGCCCGTCAAAGACGGGCGTGAACGCCCTTATGTCCCGGCCATCTCGCTTAGGCTGGCACTGTGCCATCCTAAGCGGGGTCACCGGGACAAGCCCGGTGACGACATAATTAATTACACGCAAAACGCTATGACCGAATCGCAGTCGACCTTCTCCCTCCATCCGCAGCTGGCCGCCGATACGGTTCCGGTCGGCGACCTGGCGCTGTCGCGCGTGCTGCTGGCGAAGGACGCCAACTACCCGTGGCTCATCCTGGTGCCGCGGCGGCCCGGGCTGACCGAACTCATCGACCTCGAGGAGAACGAGCAGGTTCAGCTTCTCGGCGAGATCGCCCAGGCCGCGGCGGCGCTCAAACGCATCACGGCTTGTAACAAGCTCAACA
Organism: Pseudolabrys sp.; assembly: GCA_046292265.1. Taxonomy (GTDB): domain Bacteria; phylum Pseudomonadota; class Alphaproteobacteria; order Rhizobiales; family Xanthobacteraceae; genus Pseudolabrys. The sequence continues at coordinate 64,841 of JBKBRE010000019.1, forward strand.
TCGCCGCGCTCGGCAACGTGGTGGCGCAGCTGCACGTCCACATCATCGCGCGCCGGCACGCCGACGCAGCCTGGCCGAAGCCGGTGTGGGGCGCGGTACCGCCCACCGCCTACGATGCGGCGGCGCGCGATGCGCTCATCGGCACGCTGCGCCAGGCGCTATGGCCGGCCCAAGCGGGAGCCACCTGATTGCGCTGACTCGTCGTCCGTGCCAGTTTCCGGCCAATGCCCCCTCGCCCCGATCTCGGTCCCAAACCGCTCCTCGGCTACACGCAAAGCGGCATCGCGCGCGCCGCCGAGCGGCGCACCGACGCGGCCGCTATAAGCGCGCTCGTCTCCGACCAGCGCGCCGGCGCCTATGTCATCGGCGGCGAGATGATCGTGCTCAAGAAGGGCGCGGGCCTGCACGAGGCGATGTTCGGCGTGGCCGAAGCGGGCGCGCTCGGCCCCGTGACGGAAACCGTTTTCCTCGGCCTGCTCGACGGCGCCGCGCGCTTCGGCATCGGCCTGCCGCCGCAGGCGGCGGAGGCGCTGAAGACGCGCGAGGACCTCGTCGTCACCGACCTGCGCTCGATCGCCGTGCAGGGCCTTTGCGCGGCCGAGCACCTGCCGCCGATCGCGGAGGCCAAGGCCGTATTGCACTGGCACATCCGCCACCGCTTCTGCTCGAATTGCGGCGCGGCCACGCAGGTGGTGGACGCCGGCTGGCGGCGCGACTGCCCGGCCTGCAAGGGCCAGCACTTTCCGCGCACCGACCCGGTGGTGATCATGCTCGCCGTCGACGGCGACAACTGCCTGCTCGGCCGCTCGCCCCGCTTCGTGCCGACCATGTGGTCGTGCCTCGCCGGCTTCATCGAGCCGGGCGAGGGAATCGAGGACGCGGTGCACCGCGAGACGCTGGAGGAAGCCGGCATCGCCTGCGGCCGCGTGACCTATTTCGCCTCGCAGCCCTGGCCCTTCCCCTCCTCGCTGATGATCGGCTGCCACGCCGAAGCGGTGACGCGCGACATCGTGGTCGATCGCGCGGAACTGGAGGACGCCCGCTGGTTTACCAAAGACGAGATGGCCAGCATGCTTCTGCGCCGGCACAAGGACGGACTGACCACGCCGCCGCCGGTGGCCATCGCGCATCATTTGATCCGCGCCTGGGTGGAAGACGAGGTCCGCTTTGACTGACCGCGCGCCGCGAATCCCGACGATCCTGTGCGCCGGCGGCGCGGTGCAGGACAACGTCATGCGGGTGGAGGCCTTCCCGGAGGCGGGCAGCAAAGTGCCGGCGTCCGATTTCGTCGTCACCATCGGCGGCCAGGCCGGCAACGCGTCGGTGGCGATCGCCCGCCTCGGCGGCCGCGCGCGCTATGCCGGCGCAATCGGCGACCACGACGACAAGATCGCCAACTGGATCGTCGAGAAGCTCACCGCCGAGCATGTGGATTGCACGAACGCCGTGCGGGTGAAGGGCGCCATGTCGTCGGTGTCGCTCATCCTGCTCGACGCCAGCGGCGAGAAGACCATCGCCACGCGGCGCGGCGAAGGACTGACCAATGCCGTGCCGGCCGACGCCGAGAAGGCGGTCGACGGCGCCGACGCCGTGCTGCTCGACAACCGCTATCCGAATTTCATGATGCCGATCGTGGCGGCAGCGACGAAGCGCGGCATTCCGCGCGTGCTCGACCTCGACCGCCCGGCGGCGATGGATGACGCGCTGCTCAACGGCTCAACGCACGTGATCTCGTCGGCCGAGGCCATGCGCGGCACCACCGGCGAGAAGGATTTCGGCGCGGCGCTGAAGAAGCTCGGCAAGACCTACAAAGGCTTCCTCGCCGTGACCGTCGGGCCCGACGGCTTCTATTGGCTCGACAACGGCACGGTGCGCCACATGGACGCGTTCAAGGTGAAGGCGATCGATACGCTCGGCGCCGGCGACACCTTCCACGGCGCCTTCACGCTGCGTTTCGTCGAGACCAACGACGCCGTCGAATCGATGCGCTTTGCCGCCGCCGCCGCGGCCATCAAGTGCACACGCTTCGGCGGCCTGATGGGGGCTGCGACGCGCGACGAGGTGGAGGCGTTTTTGAAGAAGCGAAGTTAGCCGTCACCCTGAGGTGCGAGCGTAAGCGAGCCTCGAAGGGTGGCGGCGGCGAGCCATTGCCCGTCATCCTTCGAGGGCGCTTCGCGCCACCTCAGGATGACGGAGAGAGGCCTACTTCTTCGACGGACAGGGCGCGCCGCAGGGCGCGCAGGCGCCCGCGAAGTCCTCGGGCGAAACCGCGCGGCCGCTCGACGGGCTGGTGAGATGCTGGCCGACAATGCCGGCCAGCGCGGCCAGGACGACGACGACATAGACCTTTCGCATGGGCTAGTCCCGCGACAGGCCGAACAGCGGCCGCAGGCGGATGCCGACCAGGCTGCCGACGAGCGCGAGGCCGAACCACACCCAGCCGTGCAGCGAGCCGGAGGCCACGCCGCCGACGAAGGCGCCGATGTTGCAGCCGAAGCCGAGGCGCGCGCCCCAGCCCATCAGCAGCCCGCCGACCGCGGCGGCCAGCAGCGACTTCGCCGGCGGCCAGGCGCCGGCGGCGAAAGGCCTGGCGGCGGCCGCCGCCGCCATGGCGCCGAGCAGCATGCCGAAGTCGGTGAGGCTCGAGGTATCGGACAGCACCGAATTGGCGAGCGCCTGCTTCGGGCCCGGCCACTGCCAGAATGCCGACTGGGTGAGATCGAAGCCGAGGCTCGAGGCGATCTTGGCGCCCCACACCGTGTAGCCGAAGGTGACGCTCCAGGGATGGCCGCCCACCGCGAACACGAAGATGCACAAGAGGCCGATGGCGATGCCGCCGATCACGTAGTTGCGCGACGGCCGCACGTTGGCGCCGCGCCGGCGCGCGACCAAAACGATCAGCGCCGCCATGAGCGCGATGCTGACGAGCGTCAGCGCGAGCCCGCCCCACGGGCCGGCATAGTCGGAGGCCAGCACCGGATCGAGACCGCCGAGCGCCAGGAACGGCGGCAGCGACAGGCTGCCGAACACGCTGCCGGCCATGAAGAAGGCGAGCGCGATCAGCATGCGGCCGGAGCCGCCGCCGGCGGTGTAGAGCGTGCCGGAGCCGCAGCCGTTGGCGAGTTGCATGCCGACGCCGAACACGAAGGCGCCGATGATGAGCGAGGGGCCGAGCGGCGCGATGGCGCCGCCGTAGCCGGGCAGCAGCGCCGCGACCGGGACGACGGCGAGCGCCGTCACCGCGACCACGATCAGGCCGCCGATGAGCCCGCCGGCGTCGCCACGCGTGAGGAAGCGCCGCCACGAGGCGGTGAAGCTGAACTCGGCCTTCAGGAAGGCCACGCCGAGGCCGAAGCCGCCGAGCAGCAGCAGCGCCGAGGCGAAATGACCGTCGAGCAGCACGAGTGCGACCAGAACCGCGATCCCGAGCAGCGCAATGCCGAGGAAGAGCCAGTCGGCGCCCGCGGCCGCCCGATCCTGCGGGGCCGTCAGTGTTGCGGTGGACATGCGAAGCCTTCTTCTTGTTCTTACGTGTTGCCAGACCGGATTAAGAGCCGAGACCGAGCGCCCTCTTCAGGTCGTCCCACTTGGTGCGTTCGGATTCGATCGGCCGCCTGGCATCGGCGGTCCATTCCACCATCGAGCCGGCGTAGAGCCTGGTCTGCTTGCGGCCGAGCAGCTCATGCAGCACGAACCAGTCGGTCGCCGCCCAATGCCCGGTGTTGCAATAGCTCACGCTAGGACGATCGTTCGGAATCTCCGCCGCGATCAAGGCGAGCTCCGCCTTCGGCTTCAGCTTGTTGGTGGTGGAGTCGTAGAACGATGCGCTGTCGACGCTGATCGCTCCCGGAATGCGGCCATAGGCGGTGGCGGCGGGCGCCTTTTCCTTGCCGAGGAAGAACGAGGCCGGCCGCGCGTCGATCAAGGTGGCGCTGCCCGAGCCGTTGACCTTCTCCACGAAGTCGACGTCGGCCAGCAGGCCCTTGTCGATCGTGGCGGTGAAGATCGTCGGCGACGGCTTCGATGCGCCGGCTTCGACCGGGAACCCGGCCTTCTGCCAGGCGGCCATACCGCCATCGAGGATCGCGACATTCCTGATGCCGGTATATTTCAGCGTCCAGTAGGTGCGCGCCGCCGAGCCGAAGTCGAGCACGTTCACCCCGGCCGGGACGACGACCACCTTGCTGTCCTCGTCGATGCCGAGATCGCCGATCAGCTTTTCCAGCTCGGCCGTGCTCGGCACCATGAAGGGGACGTTGTTGCGCGTCACGCGCCAGCCGGCCTTGTCGTAGTCGCTGTGCACGCTGCCGGGGATATGGGCGGCCTCGTAGGCTTTGGCGCCGCCACCGTCGATGGCGGAGCGGATGTCGAGCACCACCAGCTTCTCGTCGCGCAGATGGTTGTTCAGCCAGTCGGCCCCCACCAGCGGCGGCAGGTCGGCGGCGGCGGCCGTCGCAGCAGCCGCGAACGTCAGGGCCAGCGCAACGGCCAGACGGCGGAGCGCGGCAAGGGAGCGGGCGGGGAAGATTTTTCTCATGGCAGTCGGTCCGACTTCGAAGCGCCGTCACGGGCGGCAGAACACGGACCTTGAAATAGAAGATTTTTCTATGTAATGACAGACGGCCGACTGAAATAAGATAGCTATTCCAAGTTCTATCCAGTCTGCAGTGCGTTTGTACTATTTTTCAAAGGAACCGGAGAATGGACGCCATCGACCGAAAGATCCTGGCCGTGGTGCAGCAGGACGCCTCGCTTTCCGTGGCCGAGATCGGCCAGCGCGTGGGCCTGTCCTCGACACCCTGCTGGAAACGGCTGCAGCGGCTTGAGGCCGACGGCGTCATCACCGGCCGCGTCGCGCTGGTCGATCCCGACAAGATCGGCCTCGGCATCACCGTGTTCGTGTCGATCGAAACCGGCGACCATTCGCAGGAATGGCTCAAGCGCTTCGCCGAGGTGGTGGGCGCGATGCCGGAGGTGATGGAATTCTACCGCATGGCCGGCGACGTCGACTACATGCTGCGCGTCATCGTGCCCGACATGCAGGCCTATGACGGCTTCTACAAGCGGCTGATCGCGACCGTGCCGCTCAAGAACGTGACGTCGCGTTTCGCGATGGAGCGGATCAAGCAGACGACGGCGCTGCCGATCGCGGAGAAGAAATAGCGCGCGCTCAGGTGCAGGTCGTCGTGCCGTAGGTCGGCGCCGAGATGCGCGGGCTCATGAACATCTTGTCGGACAGCGTGAGATTGCCGGTGATGGTGTAGCCGACCGTCGGCTTGTAGTCGTAGCTCGCCTCGCCGAGGATGATCGTCGTGTTCGCGACCGCCAGCGCCGCGGTGCCCGAGTCGAACGAATAGGTGCCGACCGAGCGCGCGGTGCCGTTCCTGGTGACGCTCCATTTCACGCTTGCGTTCTTGTTTGCGTCGATTTTGATGCAGGACACCGTGATCTTCAGCTTGCTCGCATCGTACGGCTTGATGACCGCCGACGCGGCGTCCAGGATGTTGGTCATGTCCGAGGCGCTGATCGTCGTCACCTGCGCGGTGAGGTTGGCGACCGATGAAGCGGCGAGACTCGTCTTGCGGTCGGCGCTGACGCCTTCGGCGATCTCCGCACAGCCGAGATAGAGGCCGATCATCATCGGCGCCACCAATGCGAACTCGACGGCCGATACGCCGCGCCGGTCGCGTGCGAGACGCCGCACCGAGCCGATGACGGAACGTTTCAGCATGCCGACGGTCCGTAGGGCTCGTTGCGGAACACCGCAGTAGCGACCAGCAGACGTTTGCTGCCGTTCAGGTTCGACAGGCCGCTGCCGAACAGCGAGACGTAGACGGGCCACTGGTAATAGAACGTGACCACCTCGATGCAGCCGGGTCCGCCCGGATTGTAGCCGAGCTTGCTCGAATCGAACTGGCCGTTCGTCACCGGCTTGGTGTTGTCGATCGAGCCGAAGGTCGAATAGTTCTTCACATCGACGTAGACGCCGTTCTCGCAGTCAAAGAGGTTCACGCCGGTTTTCAGGTAGGTGCAGACCACGTTGGTCTTGAAGGTGTCCTTGCTGTAGCCCGCCGTCTGCGCCTGGCCGGTCATGATCTGACGCGATGCCTCGGTGACCGCGGCCTCCAGCGTCTGCCCGGCGAAGAACACCAGCGCCGTCTCCAGGATCGCGAAGGTGAGCGCGATGAAGGGAACCGCAACCAGCGAGAACTCGACGGCCGTAGCGCCGTCCTGCGCGCGGGCGAACCGGCGCGCGAGCCGGCCCGGAACGAACCGGAGCAGACGGGCGGCAATGGAACGCGGGGCGGCAGGCATTTGCGGTCTCGACAGCTAGGCGTCGCGTGCGGTCCTCATAACAGACCGACCTTGTTGAATTCTTGCCGGCCGCGCGCAGAAGGGCGGCGGGCGCATTAAGCGACCGCTAACCGTACGCGTTCACTTGGCCGGCGTGGCGCTCTGCGCCTTCTCGCTACGCGTGCCGGTCTGCGTCAGGTTGCCGCTGAAGTAGGGCGCGGAATCGCCGAGCGTGACGCGGCGCTCGCATTCGGGCGCGCAGCTGTACGATTCGCGCTCGATTCCCTTGTAGACCACGACCAGATCGCCGCCGCCGGGCCCGAGCACCTGCACGGTCTTGTCCATGACGACGCGGCCGTTGCGGTCGAGCGCCACCATGTTGGTGGCGCCGTAGCCCTTGCCGGTGACGACCAGCATGCCGCCGCTTTGTAGCGTGGCATCGGCGATCAGCGGGTTTCCGATCACGATGGTGGCCACCCGGTCGGGCAGCTTCATGATGCGCGCCTGGTCGAGATTGATGGTGACGGTATCGGCCTGCGCCGAGGTGCCGAGCGTGGCGGCAAACAGGATAGTCCAGGCCCACCGCTTCAAGATGCGCTTATGACGCCCGAACGCGTCCCACATTCTACGCTCCAACGCTACGCAACACACACCGCCCTACGCGACGGTTGACGTCCTTAAGGTGACCGGAATTGGTGAACGAACCGCAACGGGAAGTGGTGAACGAAAGCTGAAGACCGCGGGCCAGCGGCGGTCAGCGGCGGAACGGGTAGAGCATCTGCGCGCCGAAGCCGGCAGGAAAATCGCGGTCGTCCACGCCATAGGCGTCGGGCAGCTTGTCCTTCGGCATGTAGAAGGTGCCGAACAGCAGGTCGAGGACCGGGAACGTGCCGGCGAAGTTCGTCGAGCCGCCGCGGTCGGCTGCGGTGTGGTGCCAGCGGTGGAAGACCGGTCCGGCCAGCACGTATTTGAACGGGCCGAGCGTCCAGTTCAGGTTGGCGTGCACGAAGGCGGAGTGCGCCGTCGTGAACGGGCCGACCCAGAGCATCACGTTGGGCGATATGCCGGCCAGCAGCAGCGCCGCGTCCACCGCCACGCTGCCGAGGAACAGGTTGATCGGGTGGAAGCGCGCCGCCGAGATCCAGTCGAGCTCTTCCGAGGAATGATGCACGGCGTGGTACTTCCACATCGCCGGGCCGTGAAAGGCGCGGTGGATCCAGTAGAGCATCAGGTCGGACGCGGCCACGAAGACGAAGGCCTGCAGCCACAGCGGCAGCTTGCCGAGCGGACCGAAGCCGTCGTCGTAGAAGGCGATCAGCGCATCGGCGCCGTGGATGTCGAAGAGAATCGCGGCGCCGACGATCATCAGCCCGATGCGGACGAAGCGCGCGCCGAGCGGGATGAGGAACCAGTAGCAGAGGTCGGTGACGATCTCGCGCTTGCGCCACCAGGGCCGGCCGGGATTGCAGGCCGACCAGTGGGTCAGCACGGCGAAAACGAGCCCGAGCGCGAGCGAGATCGGGACCAGCTTGAGCATGGTCTCGCCGGCGACTTTCAGCAGTCCGAGGAGCTCGAGGAGCATGGTTGCTACGCGGCGCGGTGCGGCAGCGCCCGCTCCCGTATCGGCCTCCGGCGGTTAACAAAGGATGAAAAGAGCGCGTCCGCGCGCGAGCGCCAACAGGGGAACGCCTTTAACGTTCCGTTAACCGCTCGATCCTTGCGCGGATCGCATCAATGCGGCGCAATTTATGCGTAAAAATGTCCCGCAACAGCACCATGATTCTTCAATCATCTTAACCGCCATGCAAGGGCTCGTTGCTAGTGTCCGGCACGATCCGGCGCATCCGGAAGAAGTCCGGAACCGATGCAGGCAAGGCGCCGATCAAGGAGTATACGATGATGAACACCTTTCTGCGCTTCGTGAAGGACAACAGGGGCGCCACCGCCATCGAGTACGGGCTCATCGCCGCCGGCATCTCCGTCGCCATCATCGCGGTGGTGAACGGCCTGGGTTCGAAGCTGAACACCAAGTTCACCGACATCTCGACCCAGTTGAAATAAGCGGACGCCTCCGGCGCCTCGCACAGCTCCGGCAACCGCCGGAGCTTTTGCTTTTCAGAACCGCCCGCGCGGGGGTTTACGAATGGTAAAGAACGTGCGCGCTAAACAGGCAGCAGTCGCAGACGCCGCGCCGAGGCCGGCGCGAGGATTGCCGGCATGATCTTGGACGCAACCAGGCTGCTGCTTTTTCCCGCGTTGATGGCATTCGCCGCCTCGAGCGACCTTTTCACCTATACGATCTCGAACCGCATCTCGATCATCCTCGCCGCCGCCTTCTTCGCGATGGCGCTGGCGACCGGCATGCCGGCGGCGGCCGTCGGCATGCACCTGGCGGCCGGCGGCCTGGTCTTGGCGTTCGGCTTCGGCTTCTTCACGCGGGGCTGGATCGGCGGCGGCGACGCCAAGCTGGCGGCGGCGACCGCGTTGTGGTTCGGCTTCGACCACCTGCTCGACTACCTGATCTACGCCTCGCTGTTCGGCGGCGCACTCACGCTGCTGCTGCTGCAGTTCCGCAAGCTTCCTCTCCCCGCCGCGATGGCGCGCCAGCCGTGGATCCAGCGGCTGCACGAGGAGACCGGCGGCGTGCCCTACGGCATCGCGCTCGCCGCCGCGGCGCTCGCCGTCTACCCGAAGACCGGATGGATGGCCGTGTTCGGCGCGTAAGCGGCGCGCCGCGCAGGCAAGGTTGTATTAACTCGATTTAGATACCGCTGCTTAACCATACCTTGACCTTTAGCTGCTGAAATCCGGTGCGAGCGGTCCTGTCGGCCGCCATGTGGGTTTCGCGGCCCAATGCGGCCGCACTGTCACGGTGAGAGTTGAGCGTATGAAAGCCGCGCGTGTCGTCGTTTTGGCCGTTGCCATCGGAGCCGGTGGTGTTGCCGCGCTGTTGGCCGGCCGCTCCGAGAAGCCGCCCGCCACGAAGCCGGAGGCGGCGCCGCAGATCGCCACCGTCGATATCCTGGTCGCAAGATCCGACATTGCGCTGGGCCAGGCCATCTCGCCCGGCGAGGTGCAGTGGCAATCGTGGCCCGCCAACGCGGCGACCGGCAACTTCATCCGCAAATCCGACCGTCCGACCGCGGTGGAAGAGCTCTCCGGCTGGATCGCGCGCGCGCCGTTCGTAACCGGCGAGCCGATTCGCGACGCCAAGCTCGTGAACGCGAAAGGCTCCGGCTTCATGGCGGCGATCCTGCCATCTGGCATGCGCGCGGTATCGACGCAGATCTCGCCGGAAACAGGCGCCGGCGGCTTCATCCTGCCGAACGACCGCGTCGACGTCATCCTCACGCGCCGCAACGCCGACAAGGCCGACGGTCCGCAGAGCAGCGAGACCATCCTCAGCAACATCCGCGTGCTGGCGATCGACCAGGCCGTGGAGGAGAAGAACGGACAGAAGGTCGTGGTCGGCAAGACGGCGACGCTCGAGCTTTCCCCGACGCAGGCCGAGACTCTCACTCTCGGCCACAGCCTCGGCTCGCTGTCACTCGCGTTGCGCAGCATCACCGACGCCTCGCGCGACACGACGCCCGAGGACGACAAGCCGAACGCGCGCGGTGGCGTCAACGTCGTGCGCTTCGGCGTCACGACCACCGTCACACCGCGATGAGCAGCGAAGGGACCCGAACGACATGCCGACAGGGACACTGATCCGCGGCGCCGCGTTGGCGGCCTCGATGCTCGGCGCCGGCCTCGCCGCCGTGCCGGCCGTGCTCGCCGCCGACACCCGCACCCCGGTGATCCAGGTGGCCGCGAGCGAGGCGACTTCCCGCTTCGTGCCGCTCGGCATCGGCAAGTCGGTGGCCATCGACCTGCCGCGCGACATCAAGGACGTGCTGGTCGCCGACCCCAAGATCGCCAATGCCGTCGTGCGCTCCTCGCGCCGAGTCTACATGATCGGCGTGGCCGTCGGGCAGACCAACATCTTCTTCTTCGACTCCGAAGGCCGGCAGATCGCCGGCTTCGACATCGCGGTCACCCGCGACCTCAACGGCGTGCGCGGCGCGCTCAAGCAGATGCTGCCGGATGCGGACATCCGCGTCGAAGGCGTCGGCGCCGACGGCGTGGTGCTGTCCGGCACGGCGTCGAGCCCCGGCGAAGCCCAGCAGGCTTTCGACATGGCCGCGCGGCTGGTCGGCGACGGCGGCAAGGTGGTCAACGGCATCACCGTGCGCGGGCGCGACCAGATCATGCTGAAGGTCACCGTCGCCGAGGTCCAGCGCGACGTGATCAAGCAGCTCGGCATCGACCTGTCCGGCACGCTCAACTACGGCACCGCGGTGGTGAACTTCAACACCATCAATCCCTTCTCCGCCACCGGGCAGGCGCTGAGCGATTCCGCGCTCACCGGCAGCTTCAAGAGCGTGAGCGCGACGCTGCGCGCGATGGAGCGCGCCGGCGTCATCCGCACGCTGGCCGAGCCGAACCTAACCGCGATCTCCGGCGAGACCGCGACGTTCATGGCGGGCGGCGAGTTTCCGATCCCGAACGGCCTGTCGTGCGACACCACCAAGTCGCCCCCGGTCTGCCAATCGCAGGTGGATTTCAAGAAGTTCGGCGTCAGCCTGATGTTCACACCCATCGTGATGTCGGAAGGCCGCATCAGCCTCAAGGTCATGACCGAGGTCTCCGACCTGTCGTCGGAGAACGCGCTCACCTTGCAGGTGCCGGGCTCGACCCAGTCGCTGACCATTCCGTCGGTCCGCACTCGGCGCGCCGATACCGTCGTCGAGATTCCCTCCGGCGGCTCGCTCGCCATGGCCGGCATGATCCAGGAACAGACCAAGCAGCAGATCAACGGCATTCCCGGCCTGATGCACGTGCCGGTGCTGGGCGCGCTGTTCAAGAGCCGCGATTACGTCAACCGCCAGACCGAGCTGATGGTGTTGGTGACGCCCTATGTGGTGCGCGCTGTGGCGCAGAAGCAGCTGTCGCGGCCTGACGACGGCTACGCCGATCCGAGCGACCCGCAGGCCGTGCTGCTCGGACGGCTCAACCGCATCTATGCCCCGCGCAGCAAGGCCGAGGCGCGGCCGGCCGGCGACTATCGCGGCAAATACGGATTCATCCTGGATTGAGCGGCGGAGACTAGAAGATGAACAGACTTCCCCACGCCATCGGCCGCCGCGGCAGGACCGCTGCGCGGCTCCTGGCCGTCGCCTCGCTCGCGGCCCTGCTGGGCGGCTGCTACCAAAGCCGCGTGGCGCAGGCGCCCTACCCGACCGACTATCGCCAGCGTCACCCGATCACGCTGAAGGAAGGCGAGCGCAGCGTCGAGGTCTTCCTCGGCCGCAACCGCGGCGGGCTTTCGCCCAGCCAGCGCGCGGACGTGCTGTCGTTCGCGCAGAGCTGGCGGCGTGAGGGCACCAGCGGCATCGTCATCGACGTGCCGAAGGGCGGCCCGACCGAACGCGCGGCCGCCGACTCGATGCGCGAGGTGCATTCGATCTTCGCGGCCTCGGGCGTTCCCCGCAACGCGGTGTTCGTGCGCGGCTACCGGCCAACCCCGGCGGCGCTCGCCAGCATCAAGATCAATTACAGCAGGCTCTCGGCGGAAGCCGGTCCCTGCGGCCGCTGGCCCAACGATCTCGGACCCAGCGTCGACTCGAAGGACTACGAGAACAGGCCGCATTGGGATCTCGGCTGCGCCACCCAGCGCAACCTCGCCGCCATGATCGACAATCCGGCCGACCTCGTGCAGCCGCGCGGCGAGACGCCCGCCTACAGCGCGCGCCGCTCGGTGGCGATCGACAAGTACCGCAAGGGTGAAAACCCCTCCGGCAGCTACAACAACTACGACAAGGGCAAGATCAGCGAACTCGGCAAATGATCAAGCACGCATATCAAGTCGCAGTTTCCGAAGAAGACGCAGCGCAGGAAGGCGCGCCGGCGGCGCCGCCCGCCGACGAGCACATCGCGCCGTGTCCGCGCGTGTCCGTGCAGGCCTTCTGCGAAACGGTCGAGACCGCCGCCGCCGTGCAATCGGCCGGCGAGGACCGGCGCATGGGCAAGGCGCACATCAAGATCCAGATGGGGGGCATCGTCGCCGCGGTGGAAGCTTATCGCAGCGCCCCGACGCCCAACGTCATCCTCATCGAGGTCGAGAGCCGTTCCGACGACATCCTGCACGGGCTCGACGAGCTCGCCGAGGTCTGCGACGCCGGCACCCGCGTGGTGGTGGTCGGTAGGGTCAACGACGTCACCCTCTATCGTGAACTGACCCGGCGCGGCGTGAGCGATTATCTGATCGGCCCGGTCGGCACGATCGACATCGTGCGCTCGGTCTGCGGCCTGTTCTCGTCGCCCGATGCCAAGCCGGTCGGCCGCATCATCGCCGTGGTCGGCGCCAAGGGCGGCGTCGGCGCCTCGACGGTGGCGCACAACATCGCCTGGGCGATCGGCGGCGATCTGGCGCTCGATTCGGTGGTGACCGACCTCGACCTCGCCTTCGGCACGGCCGGTCTCGACTACAACCAGGACCCGCCGCAGGGCATCGCCGACGCGGTGTTCTCGCCGGACCGCATCGACACCGCCTTCATGGACCGGCTGCTGTCGAAGTGCACCGACCACCTCAGCCTGCTCGCCGCGCCCGCGACGCTCGACCGCGTCTACGACTTCGGCGCGGAATCGTTCGACGCCATCCTGGACGCGCTGCGCAGCTCGATCCCGTGCGTGGTGCTCGACGTGCCGCACCAGTGGTCGGGCTGGACCCGGCGGCTGCTGACGAACGCCGACGAGATCCTCGTGGTGGCGGCGCCGGACCTCGCCAACCTGCGTAACGCCAAGAACATCGTCGATCTGATGCGCACCGCGCGGCCGAACGACCGGCACCCCTACTACTGCCTCAACCAGGTCGGCGTGCCGAAGCGGCCGGAGATCACGCCGGCGGATTTCGCCAAGGCGCTGGAAGACGAGCCGCTCGCGGTGATCCCGTTCGACCCGCAGCTGTTCGGCACGGCCGCCAACAACGGGCAGATGATCGCGGAGGTGTCCTCCAGTCACAAGACCGCGGACATGTTCCGGCAGCTCGCCCAGGTGCTGACCGGGCGGGCGGAAGCCAAACGCAGCCGCGGCAGCCTGTTCTCGCCGCTCCTCGCCAAGCTGATGAAGCGGTCCGGTTAAGTGAGTTCGGAGTCGAGACGTGTTCGGTAAGCGCAGCGCCACTTCAGAAGCCCGGGCGCCGGCCCCGGCCCCCGCGCCGCGTCCGGTCGCGCCGCCCGCCGCTCCGGCCGCCGCGCCGGCCGTC
>JBKBRE010000020.1:0-74718 GCA_046292265.1 Pseudolabrys sp.
GCGCGCCTCGAAGGATGAACGGCCGTCGCCCTTCGAGGGCCGGCTTCGCCGGCCACCTCAGGGTGACGGGTCTAGCGCTGTACCTCGCTTTTGCGAGCACGCCCGGGCCGGCGGCCGAGTTGCCCGCCGGCTTCGCCTCCCTGCGCGATGTCGCGCCTGACATCCGCCAGGACATGCGCTACGCGACCGCGAACAACTTCACCGGCCGCCCCCTGCCCGGCTACGACGCCGGCGAATGCGTGCTCAAGCGCGCGGTGGCGGCGGCGCTCGCGCGCGTGCAAGCCGATCTCGCGCGCGAGGGGCTGACGCTAAAAGTCTACGACTGCTACCGGCCGATGCGCGCGGTGCGCGCCATGGCCCGCTGGGCTGCCGATTCGAAAGCCGCGCCGGATACCAGCCGTTTCTATCCGGGGCTCGACAAGCGCAAGCTGTTCGCGCTCGGCTACATCTCATCGACCTCGGCGCATGCGCGCGGCGTCGCGGTCGATCTCACGCTGGTGCCGCGCGACGCTGCGGTGCCGCCGCCGTTCGATCCCGCCGCGCGCTACGGTTCCTGCGCGGGACCGGCTGCCGCGCGCGCGCCCGACGACGGCCTCGACATGGGCACCGGCTACGACTGCTTCAGCGCGAAGAGCGCCAGCCGCGACGAGAGCATCGGCGCCGAGGCGCGCGCCAACCGGCGCCGCCTGCTCGCGGCGATGGCGCGGCACGGCTTTTCAAACTACCGGCGCGAATGGTGGCACTTCTCGTATCCGGCCGCCGATACGCGGCAGGTCTACGATTTTCCGATTTCGGCGAAGTAAGGCGCTACTTGCTCAGCGTGCGCGCGACGTAGTCGCGGATGCGGGCGAGCGTGGCGTCCGCGCACCAGATCTCGGTCACCGCCTTCTCGGTCTCCTTGCCGCTCGCCGCCAGGCGCTCGGCCGCGGGCTGGCGAATTTGCGCCTTGGTCTGCGCGAAGGCGACGGGCGAAATCTCGGCGAGCTCGCGCGCGACCGACAGCGCGTCGTCGATGAGGTCGGCGGGCTCAGCCACCTCGTCGATCCAGCCCTGCCGCAGCGCCGCGTCGGTGTCGTAGGTCGCGCCGGTGAGCGTGAACTCGGACAGATAGCGCGGCGGCACGGCGGCGCGCACCACCTCGAAGGCCATCGCCGGGAACGGCACACCGACAAGCAGCTCGGTCACGCCGATGCGGCCGCCCTCGCGCGCCATGATGCGCCGGTCGGCGCAGGCCGCCAGCACGCAGCCGCCGGCGATGGCGTGACCGTTGATCGCGGCCACCACCGGCTTCGGGTGAAAAAACACGGCTTCGTACAACGCGTGCAGCGCCGGCAGGAATTCGCGGATGTAAGGCGCCCCGCCCTCGCTCAGCTTCTTGAGATCGACCCCGGCGGAGAAGATCCTGCCGCGGCCGGTGAGCACCACGGCCTTGGCGTCGTCGTAGCTCTTGAGGTCGGCGAAACGGGCGGCGAGCGCCTTGCAGAAGTCGATGTCGAGCGCGTTGGCCTTGCCGTGCGACAAGGTCAGCACGGCGATGCCGGCGTCCATCCGGATCTCGATCATGCGCGTTGCTCCGCGGGGGCGGTTGGCAGGCGCAAGGCCACACGGTGCGACAGCCGCTCGGCATGCACCACGGCGACGGTGAGCACCAGGATCGCCACAACCTGGTGCGCCAGCGCGAGCGGGAGCGGCGCCTGGTGCAGCAGCGTCACGATGCCGAGCACCGCCTGGAACGTCATCAGCGCGGCCAGCAAAAGCGCGCCCGCGACCTCGCGTTGCGCGCGCCAGGCGTCGTTGGCGTGCACCATCACAGCGAGCCACAGCGCGTAGGCGAACATGCGATGGACAAACTGAACGGTGAGCGTGTTCTCGAACAGGTTGCGCCAGGCCGGCGTCAGGAACCAGAGCCGCTCCGGCGCCGGGATGAAGGCGCCGTCGATCAGCGGCCAGGTATTGAACGTCAGGCCGGCGTCGAGGCCCGCGACCAGCGCGCCGAGATAGATCTGGACCACCGTCAGCCAGGCGATCGCGACCGCGCCGATGCGCAGCCGCCGTGCCGCCTCGCGCGGCGGCTGCGGCGTGAGCTGTTGTGCGGTCCACACTACCGCTGCGTAGATCACGCAGGCGAGCGTGAGATGGAATGCCAGCCGGTACTGCGACACGCTGACCCGGTCGGTGCCCGCGAGTCCCGACGACACCATCCACCAGCCGACCGCGCCGAGCGCAGCGCCGCCGCCAAAGATCAGCCACAGCCGCCCGCGCAGGCCTTTCGGCACCCAGCCGCGCCACAGGAAGAACAGGAACGGCAACAGGAACACCGCGCCGGTGGTGCGCGCGAAGAAGCGGTGCGACCACTCCCACCAGTAGATCACCTGGAACTGGTCGAGCGTCATGCCGCGGTTGATCTCGCGGTACTGCGGGATGGTCTGATACTTGGCGAACTCGGCCTCCCAGTTGGCATGCGACAGCGGCGGCAGCACGCCCGTCACCGGCTTCCATTCAATGATCGACAGGCCGCTCTCGGTGAGCCGGGTGGCCCCGCCCACGACCAGCGTAAGGAAGATCATGGCGGCAACGGCGAGCAGCCAGAGGCGGACGGCGCGGGTGCGATAATCGGGGCTGAAGGTCGTGTCGGACATCGCAATACACCGCTTGCAGGGATCGGCGCGGACCATATAGACCTGCGCGCGACACCGCAAATGACCCGCTCACAAGGCTCGTATGTCCGTCCGCACCCGCAAGTTCATCGGCGCCATCGCCCTCATCGCGCTGGTCTGCGTCTGGGCGCTGCTCGCCATGGCGCTGGCGCAGTCGGCGCTGACCGCGATCAACGGCTGGGTGGCGGCGATCTACTATGTAATCGCCGGGCTCGGCTGGGTGCTGCCGGCAATGCCGCTGATCAAATGGATGTCGCGGCCGGACGCGCCGCGCGCCTGATCACGCAGCGTTCACCCGGCGGAATCCGTTCCACATCGCCGTGGCGGCGCCCGACATCAGCACCTTGAGATAGCGCTGGCGCTGGAACTCGCCGTTGACCGAGATGCGTGGCAGCGCGGTCAGGTGGTCGCGGTGCGCCTTGAACAGCACGCCGGGGCGCGTCGTGACCGCGGTCTTGAAGCCGAGCTCCTGCGCGATGCGGAACTCGCGCGGCCCGGCCGATGTCGGATCGCCGACCGGATAAGCCAGATGTTCCGGCCGCTTGCCGAGCGCGGCTTCCAGCACCGCGCGACTCATCTCCATCTCCGCGCGTACTGCGGCGTCGTTCGGCACCTTCCTGAGCATCGGGTGGGTTACGGTATGCGCGCCGATGGTGCAGAGCGGATCGGCGGCCAGTTCGACCAGCTCCTCCCAGCCCATGCACAGGTCGCGGCAGAACGAGGCCATGTCCACGCGGTAGGTCGCACACAGGTCGCGGACGGTGCGGCGCACCTCCTCCTCGGTCTTCATGCTGCGGAGGTAGCCGTAAAGCGCGTCCCAGAGCGCGCGCTTCTCGTTCACCGTGCGGCTTTCGAAGAACTGCTGATGGCCGTCGATGACCAGCCCGATGCGCTCGTTCTGCGCCACCACCGCCTCGAGCGCGACCCACCACAATTCGCCGAGCCGGTCCGGAAAACTGGTCGGGATGTAGAGGGCGAAGGGCAATTCGTACTTCTTCAACAGCGGATAGGCCCAGCGCCGGATGTCCTTATAGCCATCGTCGAAGGTGATGCAGACGAAGCGGCGCTTGAAGTCGCCCTCGACGAAACGGCGGTGCATCTCGTCGAGCGAGATCACGTCCAGGCGGGCGCGCTTGAGCCGCCGCAGCAGACCTTCGAAAAAGACAGGGGTGACTTCCAGGAGCCGGTTGGGCTGGAAGGCATCGATGCGCGGCGGCCGGACGTGGTGCAGCGTGAGGATCGTCCCGACGCCCCCGACGAGCGGGCGCATGACGTGATGCATCCCGCTGAAATAGAGGGTCTCGAGGCCGGTGCGGATGATGGATTTCTTCAAGTTCGCCACGCTTTTCCGGGCAGCGCCAAATCAACCTACTATTCCAACCCTTTATTGATAATTCTTTGCCACCCTGTGACCAGCCCTAGGCAGTTACCGGCCGGTCATGAACGTCGTGCCCTTGCGCAGCTTTTCCGCCGAAGCGCGGCCCGCCGCCGACCGCGCCATCGCGCGCGTGGCGGTTTTCGACGATATGGCCGAGGCCGAACCCTATTGGCGCGAGCTCGAGCGGTCGGGGCTCGCGACGCCCTACCAGCAGTTCGATTTCCTCAAGCTCTGGCAGACCCACGCCGGGACCGCCGCCGGCATGACCCCTTTCATCGTCGTCGGCTTCAATGCGGCAGGCGCCCCCCTCTTCGTCTGGCCGCTCGGCTGCAGGCGTCGCGGCAGCCTGCGCGTGGTCGAGTTCCTCGGCGGCAAACACGCCAACTCCAACATGGGCTTGTGGCGGCGCGACGTCGCCGCGACGGTGAGCGCCGCCGACCTGCGCGCCGTGCTTGGCCACCTCGCCAGCCGCGCCGACCTGTTGGCCTTCGTCAACCAGCCGCTGACCTGGGTCGGCGCGACCAATCCCTTTGCCCTGCTGCCGCACCAGACCTCCCCGGATTTCGGCATCAGCGGCAGCCTGATGCCCGATTTCGAGGCGCTGCTGCGCGTTCGCACCAGCGCGAACACGCGCAAGAAGCTGCGCAAGAAGGAGCGCACGCTCGCCGAATTTGGCACCGTGCGGTTCGAGCGGGCAACCCGGCCGGAGCACATCCGCCGTGTTCTCGACGCCTTCTTCAAACAGAAGAGCGCGCGCATGCGCGTGCTCGGCCTGCCGGATGTGTTCGCGGCGCCCGATATCCGGCGCTTCGTCGAGGCCTGCGCCAGCGCGTATCTGCCCAACGGCGAACCGGTCATCGAGCTCTTCGCGCTGTGGGTCGACGACATCATCGTCGCCACCCTCGGCGGCATCGCCGGCCACAACCGCTTCTGCGCCATGTTCAACTCGATGACGCAAGGCCGCCATGCCGCCGCAAGCCCGGGCGAGCTCATGCTCGTCAGTGTCACGCGGCATTGCTGCGAGCGCGGCTTCGAGACGCTCGACCTCGGCGTCGGCGACTCCCACTACAAGGGCATGTTCGGCAGCGACGCCGAGCCGCTCTTCGACAGCTATCTGCCGCTGAGCCCGGCCGGCCGCCTGCTCGGCTTCGCCTACAGGATGGCAGGCGTGGCCAAGCGGACGATCAAGCAGCGGCCGCTGCTGTGGTCGATGGTCGGCTTGCTGCGGCGCTTGCGTGCCCGTTTTTCCGTCTGATATCCGGCACGGCGGCCGCTAGGCGGCCGCGGCGCCTTCCGTCACGCCGGCCACCAGCGACACATCGACAAAACCCGACAGCATCAGCCGTTCGCGCGCCGCGCGCGTCGCCGGCGCGGCGCCATCGGGCGTCACCAGCACCGCGCGCTGCGCCAGCGGCGCGAAGCGCTCGACCGCCACGTCGGCCGCGGAGCCGATGTCGATCACCACGTGGTCGTAGCTGCGCGCCAAGGCCTCGATCGCCGTCGCCACCATCGGCGAGGCGGCGAGCCCCGGGCCGTCGCGGCCGATATCGCCGGTCGCGACGAGGTGCACGTTGGAGAACTGGTCGCGGGTGATGATGTCGCCGAACGAAGCCGTCCCGCGCACCAGCTCGGCGATGCCGGGGGCGTTCGGATCCGTCGAAATCACCGACAGGTTCGGCGCACCGAAGGCGAGATCGACCAGCACGACATTGGCGTCCCGCGCCAGTCCGCGGGCGAGCGTGATGGCGGCATAAGTCGTGCCGACATTGCGGGCGGTGCCGGCCACCGTGACGCGCCGGCCCACTTCGCCGGCCTCGCGCAGGCCGCGGATGACCTGCTCCAGCGAGCTCACGGCCAGCGGCACGGCGGCAAGCGGCGGCGCCGGCTGCATCGACGGCATCAGCGGCGGCGATGGCACCCTTGGCGTGGGCGCCGGCTGGTGAGCCGGCGTCACATACGCGCCCGGCGCGTAAGGATAGGCCGGCGGCATATTAGGCGCCGCGAGCAGCGCGCCGGTAACGACGAAGCCCGCCGACAGCGCGAAAGCGGCAAAGGCCGCGATCAGCACGGTAGGGAGCTTCTTCGGGTATGCGGGTTTGATCGCGGGCGCGGCGCGCGAAATGATGCGCGCCTCCGGCGGCGCGGCGCCGATGCTGTCGCGCGCGGTGGCTTCGCGGTATTTCACCAGATAGGATTCAAGCAGATCGCGCTGCGTCTTCGCCTCGCGCTCGAGTGCGCGCAGCTGTACGTCCTGCTCGTTGGTCTGCGAGGCGAGCTTTTTCACCTGGTCGAGGCTTGAGGTGAGCGACTCGAGGCGGTCGCCGGCGACCTTGGCGTCATTCTCGAACTGGCGCGCGAGGCGCTCGGCCTCCGCGCGCATCTGCCGGTCGATCTCGCCGATCTGCGCCCTCAGCTCCTTGATGCGCGGATGCTGGTCGAGCAGCGTGGTGGACTGTTCGGCGAGCTGGGCGCGCAGCGCGGTGCGCTGGTCGATCAGCCGGCGCATGGATTCCGAATTGGCGATGTCGGAGGAATCCGACAGCGTGCCCTTGCGGATCAACTCGCGCAGCTGCCGCGCCCGCGCTTCGAGATCGGCTTTTTGCCCGCGCGCGGCGGCGATCTGCGAGTTGATCTCGGTGAGCTGCTGAGTCGGCAGCGAGGTGTTGTTCGAGCCGGCAAACAGGTTGGAGCTCGATCGATATTCCTCGACCTTGGCCTCGGCGTCGGCCACCTTCTGCCGCATCTTTTCGATCTCGCCGGCGAGCCATGTGCCGGCGGCGCGGGTCTGGTCCTGCTTGGCGCTCGCCTGCATCGTCAGGTAGGTCTCGGCGATGGTGTTGGCGATGCGCGCGGCGAGATCCGGGTCGGCCGATGCGAAGTCGACCGAAATCACGCGCGACCTGTCGATGTTGGAGACGTTCAGGCGCTCGTAATAGGCTTCCAGCGTGCGCTCCTCGCGCGACATGGCGTTCGGATCGCGGCCGATGCCGAAGATTCCGAGCACGGCGCGCAGCAGGCCCGGCGCATCGAATTCGGGATTGTCGGTGAGCTTCTCCTTGGCGATCACCGCCCGCGCGAGATCGCGCGAGGTCACCACCTGGATCTGGCTCGTCACCGCCTCGGCGTCGATGGTGGTGCGGTCGATGACCTTGTCGGCCTCCGCACGCATGAAGACGTTCTCGCGCGTCTCCAGCAGCAGGCGCGCTTCGGAGCGGTAGCGCGGCGTGATGGCGTTGACCACGACGAAAGCGGCGGCAGCGACGATGATGGTGGCGCCGATGATGGTCTTCTTCTTCTGCCATACGATCCGCCCGAGCCCGCCGAGATCGGGCTCGCCGGGGGCGATATAAGGCGCGGGGGCCGGGACGGGCCGGGCGGCGGGTTTCGACTTGCGACTGAAAAACATTCTTACTCCCAGCGCACGACTCCGTGGCGGCAGTGCGATCTCAATCGATTATGGTTGCTTCCACGTTAACCGGCCGCGCGAAAGATCCCACGGTGAGGATTTGTTAACCAGCGCGCGGGCCTAATCCGGGAACCCCGTTTCCATCGCGCGGTCCGCATCGCGGCCGTTTCCCCGGATGGCGCCTTTGAACATCCTGCATGTCCTGCGCGCACCGGTGGGCGGCCTGTTCCGCCATGTCGTCGATCTGAGCGCGGCGCAGGCCGAACGCGGCCATCGCGTCGGCATGATCGCCGACAGCGGCACCGGCGGCGACCGCGCCGAGGAAGCCTTGCGCGCCCTCGCCCCGAATCTCGCGCTCGGGCTGACCCGCATCCCCATTCCGCGCCAGCCCGGTCCCGGCGACCTCGCCGTCCTGCGGCACGCAATGAAGCGCGTCGGCGAGACCGAGGCCGACGTCGTGCACGGCCACGGCGCCAAGGGCGGTCTGGTCTCGCGCCTCGTGTTCCACCGGCCGTCGGCCGCGCGCGTCTACACCCCGCACGGCGGCAGCGTGCATTACGACAACGATGCGCTGGCGGGCCGCATCTATCTCGCCACCGAGAAGCTCCTGATGCTGCGCGGCGACCTTTTCCTGTTCGAAAGCGCCTACAGCGCCGATACTTTCCGCCGCAAGATCGGCACGCCCAAGGGTCTGGTGCGCGTGGTCCATAACGGCGTCTCCCGCGCCGAGTTCGAGCCGGTCGCGCTTGCTCCCGACGCCACCGACCTCGTCTTCCTCGGCGAGATGCGCGCGCTCAAGGGCGTGGACCTGCTAATCGACGCCGTTGCCCGCCTGCGCCACAGCGGCCGCGCGGTGACCGCGACCCTGGTCGGCGACGGCCCCGACCGCGCCCAGTTCGAAAACCACATGCGCCTCCTCGGCCTCGAGGGCGCGCTACGTTTCACCGGCGCGCTGCCGGCGCGGCAGGCGCAGGCGCTCGGCCGCATCATGGTGCTGCCCTCGCGCGCGGAATCCCTGCCCTATGCGGTGCTGGAGACGGCCGCCGCCGGCAAGCCGCTGATCACGACCCGGGTCGGCGGCATCCCGGAGATCTTCGGCCCGCTCGCCGAGCGGCTGGTGCCGCCGGACGACGCCGGGGCGCTCGCCGGCGCGATCGCGCGCACGCTCGAGGACCCCGCCGGCGCCCGCGACGCGGCCATGGCCCTGCGCGAGCGGGTATCCGGTTCCTTTTCCATCGACAGCATGGTGGAAGGCGTATTGGCCGGCTACCGCGCGGCGCTCGACCGGCTGCACGAAAAGGGCCGCCGTTAAGAGAATTTAAGCAGGCGCGCTAAGCATTCCTTGAGAGTCTTTTCTTAGAAATGTCGCGGAAAAATTAAGCGCAAAGCGGGCCTTCGCCGCCTCTCGTCGCACGGGCGGCGCAACGCCCATCAGTGTGGCGTTCAGTCATGAGTGATGCAGATACCGTCGTGCGCGCCGGCGCCGCCAGCGCGGTGCTCGCGCAGCTGAGTGGCGGCACCCGCCGCAAGGCCCCGCCCCGCAGCCTTTCGCCGGAAGCGCTCGCCGTCGCCGACAGGCCGATGGCGGCGCCGATCTCGCCGATCGTGCTCGCCGGCGCCGTGCGTATCGGCGAGTTCGCGCTGGTCGTGCTGATCGGGCTTGCGGTGTTCGCGGTCTACCTGCCCGACATGCTGGTGTGGCGCTATCTGCTCGCCACCTTCGTCGTCGCCACGCTCTCGACGCTCGCCTTCCAGGTGGCCGACATCTACCAGGTGCAGGCCTTCCGCGGGCACGAGAAGCAGTACATGCGCATGGCCTCGGCCTGGTCGGTGGTGTTCCTGCTGGTCATCGGCGCCTCCTTCTTCGCCAAGGCGGGCGAGATGTATTCGCGCGTCTGGCTCGGCAGCTATTACGTCATCGGCCTCTTGGCGCTAGTCGCCTCGCGCAAGGCGCTGTTCTACGCCGTGCGCAAGTGGACGCGCGAAGGCCGCCTCACCCGCCGTACCGTCATCGTCGGCGGCGGCGAGGCCGGCGCGCGCGTCATCGACGAATTGAAAGGCCAGAAGGACTCCGGCATCGAAATCGTCGGCCTGTTCGACGACCGCGGCGACCGCACCGGCGCCGAATGTTCCGGCGAGCGCAAGCTGGGCACGGTGGACGACCTGGTCGAATTCGGCCGCCGCACGCGCGTCGATCTCGTGATCTTCTCGCTGCCGATCTCGGCCGAGAACCGCATCCTCCAGATGCTGAAGAAGCTGTGGGTGCTGCCGCTCGACATCCGACTCGCCGCCCACACCAACAAGCTCCAGTTCCGTCCGCGCTCCTACTCCTATATCGGCAGCGTGCCGGTGATCGACGTGTTCGACCGCCCGATCGCGGACTGGGACGTCGTGATGAAGTGGCTGTTCGACAAGATCATCGGCGGCCTGCTGCTCGTCGCCGCCCTGCCGGTGATGGCGCTCGTCGCCGTCGCGATCAAGCTCGACAGCAAGGGGCCGGTGCTCTTCAAGCAAAAGCGCTACGGCTTCAACAACGACCTGATCGAGGTCTACAAATTCCGCTCGATGTACACGGACAAGACCGACGCCACCGCCGCCACGCTCGTCACCAAGGACGACCCGCGCGTCACCCGCGTCGGCCGCTTCATCCGCAAGGCCAGCCTCGACGAGCTGCCGCAGCTCATCAACGTGGTGATCAAGGGAAACCTGTCGCTGGTCGGCCCGCGGCCGCACGCGGTCAACGCCAAGGCCGAGACGCGGCTCTACGACGAGGCCGTGGACGGCTACTTCGCGCGCCACCGCGTCAAACCGGGCATCACCGGCTGGGCGCAGATCAACGGCTGGCGCGGCGAGACCGACACGCAGGAGAAGATCCAGAAGCGCGTCGAGCACGACCTCTATTACATCGAGAACTGGTCGATCCTGTTCGACCTCGCGATCATGGCGAAGACGCCGCTCGCGCTGCTCAAGACCGAGAACGCCTATTGATCTCCGCGCGCGACATGGCCATGGCGCCGGCGCCCATTGCACTGCCGGCGCCAGCGCCGGTCTATGCCTGCGCCCCTCCCGCACAAGCCGCGGCCACGCCGCTCGCCGAGCGCATCCTGCTCGTCGTGCTCTACATCACGGTGCTGGCGAGCTCCGTCGCCATCATCGAGCCCTCGCCGCATGACGCCTTGATGGGCCTTCTGGCCGTGGCCTGCCTGATCGCCCGCGTGCGTTTCGATCGCATGCTGGTGGTGCCGCTCATGCTGCTGCTCGCGTGGAACATCGGCGGTCTGTTCTCGCTCATTCCCGTTCTCGACCGCGAAAGGACGCTGCAGTACGCGATCACCTCGGTCTACCTGGCGGTCGCCGCGCTCGTCTTCGCCTGCATCCTGGCGCAGCGGACGATGCCGCGCGTTCAGGTGTTGCGTTCGGCCTACGTGCTGACGGCGATAATCTCGGCGATCGTCGGCGCCATCGGTTACTTCAACCTGTTCCCCGGCGCCGGCGCGATGTTCGCGCCGATCGGGCGTGCGCTCGGTTTTTTCAAGGACCCGAACGTTTACGGCCCCTTCCTGATCTGGCCGGCGCTGATCACGATGGAAGGACTGCTCAACCGGCGCATCACTTTCGGCGGCCTCGCCGTGCTGGGCATCATTCTATTTGGCCTGCTGCTGAGCTTCTCGCGCGGCGCCTGGTTCCACTTCGTGGTCTCGGCCTTCGTCGTGGTCGCTCTCTCGTTCATCACCGCGCCAACGCACAAGGTGCGCATGCGCATCGTCGCGCTGTCGATGCTGAGTCTCGCCATCCTCGCGGTGGCGCTGGTCGTCCTCCTGTCGATCGAATCCATCGGCAGCATGTTCACCCAGCGCGCCCAGCTCATCCAGCACTACGACGTCGGCTCGGGCGGCCGCTTCCAGCTCCAGGAGCTGGCGCTCGGCGCGGTGCTGAATTTCCCGAATGGCATGGGTCCCTTCGAGTTCGGGCGCGTCTTCGGCCTGCAACAGCACAACGTCTACCTGCAGGCCTTCCTGGTCTACGGCTGGTTCGGCGCGATGGCCTATTTCATCCTGCTGATCGCCACGATCTATGCCGGCCTGCGCGCCGCCTTCGTGCGGACGCCCTGGCAGCCTTACGTCGTCACCGCGCTCGGCGCCTTCGTCGGCGAGGTCGCGGAAGGCTTCATCATCGACACCGACCACTGGCGTCACTTCTTCCTGCTGCTCGGCATGGTCTGGGGGCTTTCCGCCGCCACCGCCAAGGCGCGCGCGCAGCCGTCGGCCTTAATGAGAGCGTAACCACGCTTCGTAGGAGAGCCTTACGCCTTTTGTCGCACAAAGGGCTTGCAGGAAGTCCATGAACGCGCATGTCGACATCGGTGCGGCGAACCGCGCCATCGTTGCGACGCCCCGCCCCGGCGCGCTGATCGTCGGCGGCTCGATCGGCTCGCTGGCGGCCGCGCGCAGCCTCGGCCGCACCGGCGTGCGCGTCTGGTATCTCGCCGACGGCTATCCCGTGCCGGCGCTCTCGCGCTACGTCGAACGCGCGCTCACCTGGAGCGGCGCGGAGAAGGAAACGGCGCTCTACGACCTGATCGCGCTCGGGCGCGAGCACGGCCTCGACGGCTGGGTGCTCATCCCCGGCGGCGATCCGGAGGTGCGCCTGATCGCGCGCAACCACGCGGAGCTGTCGCGGCTGTTCCGGCTCACCATTCCCGACTGGGAGGTCGTCCGCTGGGCCGACGACAAGAACCTGACCTATGCGCTCGCCGAACGGATCGGCATTCCGGTGCCGCGGCGCTACCGGCCGAATAACCTCGAGGACGTGCGCGCGCTGGAATGCCAGTTCCCGGTCATCCTGAAGCCGGCGAGCCACCATCAGCCGAACGCCTTCAGCCGCGCCAAGGCCTGGATCGCGGACGACCGCGCCGCCCTGATCGCGCGCTACGCCCAGGCAGCCAGCGCCGTGCCGGCCGATGAGATCGTTCTGCAGGAGATGATCCCCGGCGACGGCCGCACGCAGTTCTCCTATGCCGCCGTCTGGCGCGACGGCGCGCCGCTCGGCGCGCTCACCGCAACGCGCTCGCGGCAGTATCCGGTAAACGTCGGCTACACCAGCAGCTTTGTCGAAACGGTGGACAACCCGGCCGTCGTCGAGGCGGCAAGCCGCTTCCTCGGCGCGCTCAAGTACAGCGGTCCGGTCGAGGTCGAATTCAAGTTCGACGCCCGCGACGGCAGCTACAAGATCCTCGACGTCAATCCGCGGCTGTGGGCCTGGGTCGGCATCGGCGAGGCCGCCGGCGTCGATTTTCCGGCCCTGCTCTACCGCGCCACCGTCGGCGAGCATATCGAGCCGGTGACGGCACGCGCCGGCACGGCCTGGATGCACCTGACGCGCGATCTCGTCGCCGCCGCGCAGGAGATGATGATCGGCCGGCTCAGCCTGCAGCGTTACCTCGCCGGGCTGCGCAAGAGAATCGCCTTCGCCATCTTCGCCACCGACGACGTTGTCCCGGCGCTCGCCGAGCCGCCGGTGACGCTCTACCGCGTGGTCAGAGCCCGCCTGTGGCCCAGGGTTAGCGATTGGCTAAGGCCGGCGCGCAAAAACGCCGCGCGCGGTTAGACGGGCGCTAACGCTACGGCCATCCGCCGCCGGCCGGATAATCATCGTTGACGAATTACCGCTTAAATTGCGGCAACACGCGTCAAACCTGGAATACTCGGGGAAAGAACCATGACGGCCACCGCGCTTCGCCAAGCCGATCACGTCGGCTATTCAGCCAGAGCGGACGGCGCCTCGCAGCAGTTCGAGGTGCTGATCGATGCGCAGTGTCCGGCCGACTGGGACGAGACGGTGGCGCGGTTCGACGACGTCAATTACGACCAGACCGCCGTCTTCACCAATAACG
Source organism: Pseudolabrys sp. (assembly GCA_046292265.1). Lineage (GTDB taxonomy): Bacteria > Pseudomonadota > Alphaproteobacteria > Rhizobiales > Xanthobacteraceae > Pseudolabrys. The sequence goes on from JBKBRE010000020.1 coordinate 13,335, forward strand.
GCTGGGGCGCGGCGCGCATGAGCCGCCTGATGCTGCGGCGGAACGGCGCCGTCGTCGCCGCCGCGCGCACCGCCATCATCACGCTGCCCGGCGTGCCCAAAGGCATCGCCTTCCTGCGCGGCGGCCCACTCTGGCGCCGCCATGGCGCGGCCGTCGACCTCGCGCTCTACCGCGCCGCGGTCGACGCCGCGCGCGCCGAGTACGGCGAGAGGCGCGGGCATCATCTGGTGATCACGCCGCGCTTCAATCCCGATTACGCGCCGATGGAAGGCGACATCCTCAAGAGCGAAGGCTTCCGCGTGCAGCGCCAGTCCGCCGACCCGTACCGCTATTTCGTGCGGGTGGACATCTCCGAGAAGGAGCAGATGGCGAGCTTCGAGCAGGGCTGGCGGCGCAACCTGAAGAAGGCGTTGGCCAACGGCTTCGAGATCGGCCTCACCGACCGCCAGGAAGACCTCGACACCTTCATCGCGCTCAACCGGCGCATGCTCGCGCGCAAGCACTTCCTCGACAGCGGCAACGTGCTGACGACGCCGCAGCTCATCCGCGACATGCCGGCGGCGCTCAAGCCGAAGATCGTGCTCGCGCGCCATCAGGGCAAGCCGGTGGTCGGCGCGGCCATCGTCTTCGCCGGCGATACGGCGCACTACCTGTTCGGCGCCAGCGACGACTCGATGCTGCCGCTCAAGGGCGGCTACGCGCTGCAATGGTGGCTGATCGATTGGCTCCGCCGCGAGGGCTTCAAGTGGTACGACCTCGGCGGCGAGAGCTTGAGCGACGGCTTGCGCCAGTTCAAGCGCGGCCTCGTCGGCAAGCAGGGCTGCGTGCTCGAAGGCAACATCGAGTACGAATGCGACGGCAGCATCGGCGGCCGCATGGCGGCAGAGGTCATCTTCGCCGTCCGTTCCGCCAAGCGCGCCTACATGAAATACCTCAACCGTTGACGCCGATGTTCGCCGCCAAGAATTTCCGCACGCTGTCGGCGCCGAGCCTCTTGTTCGCCGCGCGCATCGGCGGCGCGGCGGCGATGTTCGGCGCGCAGATCCTCCTGGCGCGGCTGACCTCGACCGAGACGCTGGCGACCTACTTCCTCGCCACCAGCCTGGTCACGGTGGCCGGCACGGTGGCCAGCCTCGGCTATCCCTACATCGTCACCGCATTCCTCGGCCGCTATCACGACGGCCGCCACGGCGCGCACGCGCGCGCCTTCGTCGGCCTGTCGCGGCTCGACGGCGTGCTGGCCGGCGGCGCGCTCGCGCTCGTGCTCGCCGGCGGCGTGCTGCTCTATCCGGGGCTGAGCTGGGGCGAGCGCATCGCCTTCCTCGCGGCGCTGCCGGCCATTCCGGCCATCGCGCTGTCGCGCACCAACGGCGCAGTCGGCCGCGCCCGCGCGCTGCTGGCAACGGCCTATCTGCCGACCATCTTCTGGCGGCCGCTGTCCTTCCTCGTCCTGGCGGCGGTGGCGGCGGTCCTGTTCCACCTCACCGACCCGGTGACCTTCGTGGCGCTGTTCTCGCTCATCGCGATCGCCAGCGCCTTGACGCAGGGGCGCGGCCTGCGCCGCGGCGACGGCGAGGCGGCGCCCGCCGATCCGCGCCTGTCGCGGCTGTGGCGGCGCGCGGCGCTGCCGTTCATCGCCATTTCGATGGCAGAATTGCTGATCGTGGACATCGACCTGCTGCTGGTTGGCGCGGTGCTGCCGCGCAGCGAGCTCGCGGTCTTCGCGGTCTGCATCAAGCTCGCCTTCTTCGCCGGCTTCGTCGTCGACGTGATCTACGAGCTGGCCGCGCCGGAGCTTGCCCGCTGCTACGCCCGCCGCGACGAGGCCGCCGTCCAGCGCAACGTGGCGGGCGCCAACCTCGCCGCCAGCGCTTGCGCGCTGGCGATGGTCGCCGGCGCCGCGGTGCTCGGCCATTTCGCCCTGTCCGTATTCGGGCCCGACTACGTCGCCGGCGAGGCGGTGCTGATGACGCTGATCGCGGTGCCGGCCGTCAACGCCTTTGCCGGGCCGCATGTCGCGCTGCTGACGCTCAAGGGCATCCAGCGGCGCATGGCGGCCGCCTATGCCGCGGGCGGGGCCGTGCTGGTCGCGCTGACGCTGGCGCTTTCCGGCCCGCTCGGCATGCTGGGCGCGGCGCTGGCGGTGCTCGCCGCCTACGTGACGCTCAATGTGATGCTGGCGGTCATGGTCTGGTGGACCATGGGCCTGCGCAGCGACGTCTTCCACGCCGTCCGCGCCGCAGCCGCTGGCAAGGCGCCGGTCATCCCGCGCATCGCGCGCTGAGCGGGCTGTTCCGCATTCGATATCGAGTGTTGCGCCGCGAAAGGCGCATCCCTATAGTCCGCGCCGTTCCGGTCGGGGCGTGGCGCAGCCCGGTTAGCGCACCAGTCTGGGGGACTGGGGGTCGTGGGTTCAAATCCCGCCGCCCCGACCAGAAACATCCCCGAAATCACCCTCTACAGATCGTCGGCCGCGCGCCTTCAGTCCGGCGTCCTGAGCGACACCCCGAGTTGCGCGCGCCGGCGCAGCCAGGCGGTGGCGCGGTATTTCGGGTCGCGGGTGACGGCGTGCATGCCGTCGAGCACCGCCAGCACGCGCGCGGGGCCGAGGCTGTCGCCGAGCGCCAGCGGCCCTTTCGGATAGTTGAGCCCGAGTTCCACCGCCGTATCGATGTCGGCGGGCGACGCAATGCGCAATTCGGCGATGCGCGTGCCCACATTGACGATCATCGCGAGCAGGCGCTGCACCACGAAGCCGGTCGAGTCGTTGATGACGGTGACAGGCGCGTCGCCGGACAGCGCCGCGACGGCCTCGCTTAGCGCCTGCGCGGTGGTGAGCGGCGTCTTCATCAGCGTGCGCCGTCCCTTGCCGCCGAGCAGCATGTCCACCGCGACGGTGCGCGAAGGGTCGAGCCCGAGCCGCACCGCGGCGGCGGTCGCGTCCTCGCCGAGCGGCGTCACGAAACAGAGCGCGTCATTCGCCGGCTCACCGCCGAGCATCGCCTTCACCCCGGCGCGCTGAAGGATCTCGCCCAGCGCCGCGCCTCCCTCCTCGTCTGCGACCCAGGCCGCCGCCGGCTTCGCCGCGGCCGGCACCGCGACGGTGGGCTCGCCGGCTTCCGGCGGACCGTCGTAGCGATAGAAGCCCTGCCCGGTCTTGCGGCCGAGCAGGCCGCCCGCCACGCGCGTCGTCATCAGCGCCGAGGGCTGGTACATCGGCTCGCCGAAATACTGCTCGTAGACGCTCACCATCACCGCATGCGTGATGTCGGCGCCGATGAGATCGAGCAGCTCGAACGGCCCCATGCGGAAGCCGGCCGCCTCCTTCATCAGCACGTCCACCTCGCGCGGGCTGGCGATGCCTTGCGACACGATGCGCAGCGCCTCCGGCCCGTAGGCGCGGCCGGCATGGTTCACCACGAAGCCCGGCGTGTCGGCGGCCACCACCGGATCCTTGCCGATGCGCTTCACGAAAGCGGTCAGCGCTTCGACGAGGCCAGGCGCGCTGCGCAAGCCGCAGATCACCTCGACCAGCTTCATCAGCGGCGGCGGATTGAAGAAATGCAGGCCGCCGACGCGCTCCGGCCGCGCGCAGCCGGCGGCGACTTCGGTCACCGACAGCGACGAGGTGTTGGTGGCGAGCACGGCGTCGGCCGCCAGCCGCTGCTCGAGTTCGCGGAACAGCGCGCGCTTGGCGTCGAGGTTCTCGACAATCGCCTCGATTACAATGCCGGCAGGCGCCGCCTCGTCGAGCGATGCGATCGGCTTGAGCCGCGCCAGCGCCGCCTGCTTCGCTTCCGCCGCGAGGCGGCCCTTCGCCACCAGCCCATCGAGCGCCTTGTCGACGGAGGCCACCGCTTCCGCCGCCGCCCCCGCGCGCGTGTCGTAGAGCAACGTCGCGATGCCGGCCTGCGCGCAGACCTGCGCAATGCCGCGCCCCATGGTGCCGGCGCCGATCACGGCGACGACGAGACCGGCGTCGGCCAAATTCCTGGTCACGCTACTTTCCTTCGAAGGTCGGTTTGCGCTTCTCCAGGAAGGCGCGCATGCCCTCCTTCTGGTCGCGCGTGGCGAATTGCAGTTGGAACGCCTTGCGCTCCAGCATCAGCGCGGTGTCGAGCGGCGCGTTGAGCCCGGCGTTGACGATCTCCTTGATCTGCTGGACCGAGATCGGCGGCATGGCGGCGATCTCGCCGGCGATCTCGAGCGCGCGCGCAAGCGCCTGACCGGCCGGCGCGACGTCGCTGATCAATCCCATGCCGAACGCCTCGCCCGCGCCGAACAGCCGCCCGGTCAGCATCAACAGCAGCGCGCGCTTGGAGCCGACGAGGCGCGCGAGCTTCTGCGTGCCGCCGCCGCCGGCGAGAATGCCGAGTTTCACCTCCGGCAGGCCGAGCTTGGCGCTTTCGCCCGCCACGATGATGTCGGCGCAGAGCGCAAGCTCCAGCCCGCCGCCGAGCGCGTAGCCCTCCACCGCCGCCAGCACCGGCTTCGGGCAGTCGGTGATCGTGCGCCAGTACTGCTGCACGTTGCGCGCCATGACCTCGACCGGTCCCGCCTCCGCCATCTCGGCGATGTCGGCGCCGGCCGCGAAGGCCTGCTCCGAGCCGGTGATGACGATGCAGCGGATCGTCGGATCGGCGCCGTGCTTGCGCACCTCGTCGGCGAGCCGCGTGCGCACCTCGAGATTGAGCGCATTGCGCACCTGCGGCCGGTTGATGCGCAGCACGGCGATCGCCTCGGACGGGCGCTCGACCAGAAGCACGTCTGCGGTCATGGCGATGTCGTTCCCTGATGACGTTGGCGCCCGCTCAGCCGGCGCGCGGCGCGGCCGCCGCCTCGATCAGCTTGCGGCACTCGACGAGTTCGTGCAGCGCGGCCTGCAGCTTGCGCAGGTCCTCGCGCGCCAGCCCTGCGGGCGCGCGCGCGGGCGGCGCGGACGCTTCCGACCGGGCCGCCGGCGGCGGCGCATGCGCGATGCGATCGTCCGGCTCGATGCGCGGCACGGGCGCACCTTCCATCGGCGGCTCCTGGCGCGCATCGATCGGCTCGGCGCGGTCGCTGAAGTCGCGGCCGATCAGCGACGTGAGGCGTCCGCCGATCCCGCTCTCTTCCTCCAGCATCTCGGCCGCGGAGTCGGCCTCCTCGACGAAGTCCTCATCCTCGCTCACGCCGTGCGGCGGCTGCGGCGCGCCTTCCTGCCATACCGCCTGCACGAACCTGACCCCTTGCTCGCGCAAGATTCGCTGCACACCGCGGATGGTGTAGCCCTCGCCGTAGAGCAGATGCTTGATGCCGCGCAGCAGCGTGACGTCGTCCGGCCGATAGTAGCGTCGGCCGCCGCCGCGCTTCATCGGCTTGATCTCGCGGAAACGGCTCTCCCAGAAGCGCAGGACATGCTGCGGCAGGTCGAGTTCGACCGCGACCTCGCTGATGGTGCGAAATGCCTCCGGCGATTTTTCGTCCAATGCGTCTGCCCTCATCGTTCGCGCGAACGCTGTCGAACCTTACGCGGGTACTTGATACGAACGCAGGCGCCCAGCGCCGGCGCGTTTCAGCGCTCGACTTCGTCGGGCACGCTGTGCCCGTTGATGCGCTGCTTGAGGATGGCGGAGGGCTTGAACACCATCACCCGGCGCGGGGAGATGGGTACCTCTTTGCCCGTCTTGGGATTTCGGCCGATACGCTGGCCTTTCTTGCGGACGACGAAGGAGCCGAACGACGACAGCTTCACCGTTTCGCCGCGCTCGAGGCAGTCGGTGATCTCCTTGAGCACCAGCTCCACGAGGGTGGCCGATTCCGTGCGGGAGAGGCCCACCTTCTGGTAGACCGCCTCACACAGATCGGCTCGCGTTACTGTCTTTCCGGTCATCGCCTGCCCTGCCCCCGGCGAAGATATCCCTCTGTATTTTCAACGATATAAACATGTTCCGGGCCGGTCAACCGGGCGATATAAAAAAGACGCAGCAGGTTTCGGGCGTCCAGGCCCGACCGGGCCCACTTCGGGTTGCGCTTTGGACGTCACGAGGGACCCGCCGCGGATCACCACCGCAGCATGGCGGAGCCCCAGGTGAAGCCCCCGCCCATGGCTTCCAGCAGGATCAGATTGCCCCGCCTAATGCGGCGGTCGGCCACGGCGTCCGCCAGCGCCAGCGGGATCGAGGCGGCCGAGGTGTTGCCGTGGCGGTCCACGGTCATCACCACCTTTTCGGGGCTGATCCCGAGCTTGTGGGCGGAGCCGTCGATGATTCGCTTGTTCGCCTGGTGCGGCACGAACCAGTCGATGTCGTCGGCGGTGGTGCCGGTCGCCTTGAAGGCGTCCTCGATCACGTCGGTGATCATGGCCACCGCATGCTTGAACACCTCGCGGCCTTCCATGCGCAGATGGCCGACCGTCTGGGTGGAGGACGGCCCGCCGTCCACGTAGAGCTTGGCCCGGTGGCGGCCGTCCGAGCGTAGATGGGTGGTGAGAATGCCGCGGTCCTCGACCGTGCCCGGCTGTTCCTGCGCCTCCAGCACCACGGCGCCTGCGCCGTCGCCGAACAGGACGCAGGTGGTGCGGTCGTTCCAGTCGAGGATGCGGGAGAAGGTCTCCGCCCCGATGACCAGAGCACGCTTGTGGCTGCCCGAGCGCAGCATCGCGTCGGCCACCGACAGCGCGTAGACGAAGCCCGAGCAGACGGCCTGCAGGTCGAAAGCGGCCCCGCCGGTGATGCCGAGCCGGTGCTGCACGGTGACGGCGGTGGCCGGAAAGGTCTGGTCGGGGGTCGAGGTGCCGAGCACAATCAGGTCGATGGAACTCGCCTCGACATGGGCGTGATCGAGCGCCGCCCGGGCGGCGTTGTAGGCGAGGTCCGAGGTCAGTTCGCCCGGCGCCGCGATGTGGCGCTCGCGGATGCCGGTGCGCTGCACGATCCACTCGTCGGTGGTCTCCACCGAGCGCGCCAGCTCGTCGTTGCTGAGTATCCGGGCGGGAAGATAGCTGCCGCAGCCGAGAACAACCGAACGCAAGACACTCACGACACCGCTCCGCTGGCCACCTTTGCCGCCGCCGTGGCGGTTTCCTTCAGGTCGCGCTCCACCGACTCGCCGATCTTGTCGAGCAGTTGGTAGCGGACCATGTCGTATCCCATGTCGATGGCGGAGGCCGTGCCTTCGGCGTCGGCGCCGCCGTGGCTCTTGATGACGATGCCGTTGAGGCCGAGGAACACGCCGCCATTGGCCTTGCGCGGGTCCATCTTCTCCCGCAGCGTCCGGAACGCCTGCCGCGCCAGCAGGTAGCCGAGCCGCGACGTCCAGGTGCGGTTCATGGCGGCGCGCAGATAAGACGCGAGCTGGTGGGCCGTGCCCTCCGCGGTCTTGAGCGCGATGTTGCCGGCAAAGCCCTCGGTCACGACGACGTCCACCGCGCCTTTGCCGATGTCGTCGCCTTCGACGAAGCCGTGATAGTGGAAATGAGGAAAATTTCCCTCGCGCAGGATGCGGCCGGCCTCGCGCACCTGCTCCAGGCCCTTCACTTCCTCGACGCCGATGTTGAGCAGGCCGACGGTCGGCCGCTCGATGTCGAACAGCACGCGCGCCATGGCGCTGCCCATCGCGGCCAGATTGACCAGATGGGTCTCGTCCGCGCCGATCGAAGCGCCGACATCAAGCACGATGGATTCGCCCTTGAGCGTCGGCCAGAGCGCGGCGATGGCCGGCCGCTCGATGCCTTCGATCATCCTGAGGTTGAAGCGGGCCATCGCCATCAATGCGCCCGTGTTGCCGGCGGAGACGGCGACGTCCGCCTCCCCCTTCTTCACGGCGTCGAGGGCGAGCCACATGGACGATTTCCAGCGCCCGTAGCGCAGCGCCTGGCTCGGCTTGTCGTCCATGCGGATGGCCACGTCGGTATGGGTGACCTTCGCGCGCGCCTTGAGCCGCGGCAGGCCTTCCAGAACGGGATCGATCTGGGCCCGATCGCCGAACAGCAGATACTCGATCTGCGGGTGGCGGGTGAGCGCGATGTCGGCGCCCGGCAGCAACACGGCCGGCCCATGGTCGCCGCCCATGGCGTCGAGTGCGATGCGGACCTTATCGGACATGAGTCGCCCTCGGCGGCTGCGGTTCTGACGCCGGCGACCCGGTCATGTGGAAGGTATGCACGGGCGCGACCATAACGGCTGTCCCGCCCGTGACAAGCCGGTTCTGCCGGCGATGCACGGCCTCCGCGCTCACGGCTTTTTGCCGCCCGGCCCCTTCTTCAGCGCATCCAGCGCGGCGAAGGGGCGCGAGCCGCCGGTATCCTCCTGCCGCGCGGCAAATTCGGCCCCCGGCTTGCGCGGATAGGGGTCGATGCCGAGGTTCAGGAATTCGATAGCGATAGCGCCAAGGTCCACCTTGCCGCCCACCAAAGGCTCGGGCGGCTCCCCGTCGGCTTCCGCCGCCTCCGGCGGCTCGGTCTCTGCGGCCTGCGGGGTGAACAGCAGATCGACCGGCTCTTCCACCGCGTTTTCGACGGGCTCCAGCGTGACCACGCAGGTCTGCCCGACGCGCGCCTTGACCGTGCCGGAGACGTGCACAGCGGCCCCGCGCCGGCTGAGGTCGAAGACCGCCGCCAGCTGCGGCAGCTCGCGGATGCCCGCGACGCGGGCGACCTCGGTGCGGACTTCGGCCGGCGCCTCGATTTCGATGTGGAGCCCGCTGTCCGGGATTTCGTCAATCGCCACCGGCACGGCCCAGGGATTTGCTGGTTTTTTCATATCATTCAGACCCTTGCCTGAGGATCCTCATGCGCATTGGAAAGTGACGCCACGGGATCGGGCCAGCGGAGGTCACCTGCGGCGATGGCGTCCGCTTGCTGCGCCCTCAGCTCACGTAGCGCCACCCGCATATAGGCCGCAAGCCGCCGTGGTGCAGCCGGGTCGGGCGGTGCCCCGCTATAGACGTTACGGGCCACCGCCGCGGCGAGCGCGTCGTCGCCCTCGGCCGCCAGCGCCGTGCGATAGGCCTGCGCCCGCCCGTAGAAGGCCTCGCCGATGCGGCGCATTTCCTTGGGCACCTTGAGATCGGCGATGCCGATTTCCCGCAGATTGTCGTCCATATCCCGGCAAAACCGGTCGAACAGGGCCTGGCTCCGCTCCGTCAAGGCCGCCTCGCCCACCAGCCGTTCGAGCACCAAAACCAGATGCAGCACCAGGAGGTCGAACCGGCCGTTTACCGTGTCGGCGACGCCGTAATCGCGGTAGAAACAGGGCAATCGCGCCTGCGCCACGATCGTGCCATACAGGGCGGAAATGGTGTCGGGCCGCCGGTTGCGGCGAAAAGGCGAAAAGATCATCGTGTCGTTTCGGGGACTTGGGCCGCGGGCTCTGTGCGCGGTTACGGCAAGGCCCCGGCCGATGCAAGACCGAATTGAGGAAGCGAATTTGCGGACCACCTCGGCCACACGGCGCACGACTTTGGCTCTGGCGCTCGCCGGCGCCTTGATGCTGGGCGGCTGCGGCAGCTTCAGCGAAACCCTGCAGCGCGGCTACGTGCTGCCCGAAGGCGCGCTCGAGCAGATTCCGGTCGGCTCCACCCAGGAACAGGTGCTGATCGTGCTCGGCACCCCCTCCACCGTGGCCACGGTGAACGGCGACGTCTTCTATTACATCTCGCAGAAGGCCGAACGCTCGGCCGCCTTCATGCCGCACGAGGTGACCGACCAGCGCGTGGTCGCGGTCTATTTCGACAAGGACCGGCGCGTCACCCGCCTGGCCAATTACGGCATGAAGGACGGCAAGATCTTCGACTTCGTGTCGCAGACGACGGCGACCGGCGGCCAGGAACTCAACTACCTGCGCGGCATCTTCAAGAACATCAATCCGTTCTGATCGCCGGCTCGCCCGGCGCACGAATGAAAAAGGGCCCGCACGCTTGCGGGCCCTTCTCGTTTCTTGCGTCGTTGCGGCTGCTCAGTGCGCCAGGATGGCCAAGAGCAGCAGCGCGACGATGTTGGTGATCTTGATCATCGGGTTGACCGCCGGGCCCGCCGTGTCCTTGTAGGGGTCACCGACGGTGTCGCCGGTCACCGCGGCCTTGTGGGCGTCGGAGCCCTTGCCGCCGTAGTGGCCGTCCTCGATGTACTTCTTGGCGTTGTCCCAGGCGCCGCCGCCGGCGGTCATGGAGATCGCCACGAACAGGCCGGTGACGATGACGCCGAGCAGCATCGCGCCGAGCGCCGAGAAGCCGGCCGACTTGCCGGCCGCTCCGCCGCCCGCGACCAGGTAGATCACGAAGTAGCAGAAGATCGGCGACAACACCGGCAGCAGCGACGGGATGATCATTTCCTTGATCGCCGCCTTGGTCAGCATGTCCACCGCGCGGCCGTAGTTCGGCTTCGAGGTGCCGGCCATGATGCCCGGGTCTTCGCGGAACTGCCTGCGCACTTCCTCGACGATCGCGCTGGCGGCGCGGCCGACGGCGGTCATGCCCATGGCGCCGAACAGGTACGGCAGCAGGCCGCCGAACAGCAGGCCGACCACGACGTAGGGGTTGGTCAGCGAGAAGTCGAGCGTGACGCCCTGGAAGTACGGGTTCTGTCCCTTGGTGAAGAACAGAAGGTCCTGGTTATAGGCGGCGAACAATACCAGCGCGCCGAGGCCGGCCGAACCGATGGCGTAGCCCTTGGTGACCGCCTTGGTGGTGTTGCCGACCGCGTCGAGCGCGTCGGTGGACTTGCGCACTTCCTTCGGCAGGCCGGCCATTTCCGCAATGCCGCCGGCATTGTCCGTGACCGGGCCGAAGGCGTCGAGTGCGACCACCATGCCGGCGAGCGCCAGCATCGCGGTGACGGCGATGGCGATGCCGAACAGGCCCGCTAGCGCGTAGGTGACCAGAATGCCGGCGATGATGATGATCGCCGGGATCGCCGTCGCCTCCATCGAGATCGCCAGGCCCTGGATGATGTTGGTGCCGTGGCCGGTGACCGACGACGCCGCGATCGACTTCACCGGGCGATAATCGGTGCCGGTGTAGTATTCGGTGACCCAGATGATCAGGCCGGTGACGACGAGGCCCACCACCGCGCACCAGAACAGCGCTTGGCCGGTGTAGGCCACGCCGGGGATCGGGCCGAAGCCGACCAGCGCGTAAGTGACGTAGGCGATCCCGCCGAGCGAGAGCACCGCCGAGGCGATGAAGCCGCGGTAGAGCGCGCCCATGATCGACTGGTTGGCCGGAAGCTTGACGAAGAACGTGCCGATGATCGAGGTGATGATGCAGGCGCCGCCGATGGCGAGCGGATAGGTCATCATCTTCATCAGCGTGTCGGCGCCGGCGCCGGCGAAGAAGATCGCCGCCAGCACCATGGTCGCGACGATGGTCACCGCGTAGGTCTCGAACAGGTCGGCGGCCATGCCGGCGCAGTCGCCGACATTGTCGCCCACGTTGTCGGCGATGGTCGCCGGGTTGCGCGGATCGTCTTCCGGAATGCCGGCCTCGACCTTGCCGACGAGGTCGCCGCCGACGTCCGCACCCTTGGTGAAGATGCCGCCGCCGAGACGGGCGAAGATCGATATCCGGGAGGGGCCGACGCCGCGCGCGACCATGGCGTCGATCACGGTGCGGTCGCTGGGCGAAAGCTTCAGGCTTCCGGTGAGGAAGCCGAAATAAAGCGTGACGCCGAGCAGCGCCAGCCCGGCCACCAGCATGCCGGTGATGGCGCCGGCCTTGAAGGCGAGCTCGAGGCCGCCGGCCAGCGTCTTGGTGGCGGCCTGCGCGACGCGCACGTTGGCGCGCACCGACACGTTCATCCCGATGAAGCCGGTGATGCCGGACAGCACGGCGCCGACGGCGAAGCCGGCCGCGACCAGCCAGCCGAGCGTGAAGCCGATGATGATGAAGATCACCACGCCGACAATGCCGATGGTGGTGTACTGGCGGCGGAGATAGGCCTGCGCGCCTTCGCGCACGGCGGCCGAGATCTCCTGCATGCGGGCGGTGCCCTGGTCGGCACGCAGCACCGAGCCGGTGGCCCAGATGCCATAGAGGATCGCGAGCACGCCACAGCCGACGATGATCCACAATGTTGTCATGGTGGCCTTAAACCTCGAGTTTTGAATGTACGGAGCTGGCGGAAGGAACGCTCCCGCCGGTCCAGGGAGCGTCGAGGATGGCCGCCTTGAAATCGCGCTTCACCCCGACCGAAGCGGCCCGGATATGCCAAAAAGCCCCGGCTTCTGCAATGCGGAAAACGCCCGGCGGAACCGGGTGTGCACCGGAAGATCGCCCTTTAAGGGGCCCAGGAGGCAAGTCCGGCCGGCCGAGCCCCCTGTCTGGCCCTAGACTGGGGCGGCGCGGCGGCGCAGCGTCAGCCAGATCAGCATCCCGCCGACCAGGACGACGACCGGGAATACCACCTCGTTGATGGCCGTCCAGCCGAACAGCGCCAGCATCTGGCCCGACGAGAACGACGACACCGCCATGCTGCCGAAGATCAAGAAGTCGTTGAAGGCCTGCACCTTGTTGCGTTCGGCCGTCCCGTGACACTGGGTCACCATGGTGGTGGCGCCGATGAAGGCGAGGTTCCAGCCCAGGCCGAGCAGGATGAGCCCGGTCCAGAAATGCGCGACCGTGATGCCGGCGACCCCGGCGACCGCGGCGGCCGCGATCAGCAGGAGGCCGAGGCCGGTGATGCGCTCGACGCCGAAGCGGGCGATCAGGCTGCCGGTGATGAAGCTCGGCGCGTACATCGCCATCACGTGCCACTGGATGCCGAGCATGGCGTCGGTGACCGAATGGCCGCAGCCGACCATGGCGAGCGGCGCCGAGGTCATGATCATGTTCATCAGCGCGTAGCTCGCCATGCCGCAGGCGGCGGCGATGACGAAGCGCGGCTTGCGCACCACGTGGCTCAGCGTCGGCGGCGTCTCGCCGTCGGCGATGGGCCGCGGCTTCGGGATCTTCACGAAGTGCAGCACGATGGCCGCGAGCAGCGCGCAAATCGACTGGCCGATATAGCTCGCCGCAAACAGATGCGGCGACAGCATGTCCTTGGTGAAGATGACGAGTTGCGGCCCGATCACCGCGGCGAACACGCCGCCCGCGAGCACCCAGGACACCACTTTCGGCCGGTATCGCTCGCTGGCGGTGTCGGCGGCGGCGAAGCGGTAGGACTGGTGCGCGGCGGCATAGAGCCCGCCGCAGAACGTGCCGAGCAGCAGGAGCCAGAAGCTGCCGATCATCACCGCGACGAACGAGATCAGGCCGGAGAGCACGCCGAAGGCGGAGCCGGTCTGCAAGGCGGCGCGGCGGCCGAAGCGGCGCGCCAGCGCGCCGACCGGCAGGGTGCCGAGCCACATGCCCATCACCATGCCGGTGATCGGCAGCGTCGCCAGCCCCTTGTCGGGCGCCAGCACGGCGCCGACGATCGAGGCGGTCGAGACGATGACGGTATTGTTGCCGCCGGCCAGCGCTTGCGCGAAGGCGAGCACGATCGCGTTGCGCCGCGCGAGCGCGTCGTCGAACGGGGCGTGCGATACGGGTCCGGCGACGGCCGACATGCAGGGAATCCGGCGAAATCCTGCTCTGTTTAGCCCCCGGGAAAGAAGGAAGCTACTACGCGGCACGCAGGGCAGCCCTTCCGGCCGTCGCAGAACCCATGAGAGCCGTCACCCTGAGGTGCGCGCGTAGCGCCTCGAAGGGTGCGGCGGGCAAAGGATGGCAGTGCCCCGGCCGTTCATCCACCCATCTCGGGTTTACCCGAGATGGGGTCTAAGTACGCAAGTCGGCTATAGCCGACTTGCGATGGCTCGCCCTTCAGGCTCGCACCTCAGCATGACGGGTCAAACGTTCGACCGTGGGCAGACCGGCCTAAAACCTGATCGCGCCGGGGTGCAGCACCTTGGCGTTGCGCGCGTCGGCGGGCGTGAGCGCGCCGATCTGGCCGAGGGAGGCGCGCAGCTCGTCGATATAAAGGTCGATGAGCTGGGCCGGGCCCTCGTCGCCGAGCGCCCCCACCGCCCACAGGAACGATTTGCCGGCGAAGGCCGCGTGGGCGCCGAGCGCGAGCGCGCGCATCACGTCCTGGCCCGAGCGCACGCCGCTGTCGATCACCACGGTCGCCTTGTTGCCGACCGCAGAGACGATGGCCGGCAGCGCGTCGATCGACGGCACGATCGCCTCGATCTGCCGTCCGCCGTGGTTGGAGACCCAGATGCCGTCGATGCCCAGCGCCACGGCCTTCTCGGCGTCCTCCGGATGCAGGATGCCCTTGAGCGCCATCGGCCCCTTCCAGGCGTCGCGGTAGCGCTCGACCTCGGCCCAGGAGAACGCCCCGCCCATGCGCTTGCGCGCGAAGTCGATAACCTCGTTGGTGCTCGCGCCCGGCGGCGCGTATTCGCTGATGGTGGCGAAGCGCGGATAGCCGTTGCGCAGGAGCGCCATGAGCCAGCGCGGGCGGATGATCATCTCCCAAAGCATGCGCGGGCTCGGCCGGAACTCGTTGGCGAGCCCGGCATAGGATTCGCGCGAGCGCGTGGTGCGCACCGGCACGTCGAGCGTGAGCGTGAGCACCTTGGCGCCGACCGCCTGCGCGCGGCGCACGAGGTCGAAGCCGATCTTGTGGTCCTCGTGCCAGAACCGGTAGAGCTGCAGCCAGAACACGTCGGGCGCGGCTTCCGCCGCCTGCTCGATGGTCGCGCCGCCGGCGACGCTCAAGGTGTAGGGAACGCGCGCGCGCTGCGCGGCCTTGGCCATCAGCAGGTCGGCGCCCGGCCACACCAGCGACGGCCCGCCCATCGGCGCGATGCCGATCGGCGCGTTGTAGCGCTGGCCGAACAGCTCGACCTCGACCGGCGGCAGCTTGTTGGTCACGCCATAACGCGGCACGACTTTGACATTGTCGAAAGCGTTCCAGTTGTGCTCGATGCCGATGTCGTTGCCGGCGCCGGTGTCACCGTATTCGAAGGCGAACAGCGGCACGTTCTTCGGCGCGCGTTGGCGCATCCAGGCCGTGGTGGGAAACAGCTTGTGGTAGGCGTGAAAATTCGGATGCGGCTGGTAGGCTTGGATGGCGTCTTTCTTCGCCGTCATATCGTGCATGGTCGTGCGCCCGTGTTCCCCTGACATTGCGCAGCCTTATAGCACTAGAAATGGCTGAACGAGAGCCGCTTGAAGGACATGGGCGCACCGCGCGCGTCGCGGAACGTGACGCCCTCCCCGGCGGCGACCGTCCCGATCGCCGTCACCGGAACGCCGGCCGCGCGCGCGGCGGCGCGGAAGGCGGCGGCCTTGTTCGGCGGAACGGTGCAGACGATCTCGAAATCGTCGCCGCCGGTCAGCGCCGTCTCGAGCAAGGCGGGATCGGCCGCGATCGCGGCGCGCGCGCCGTCCGAGAGCGGCACTCGCGTCACGTCGATCCCGGCGGCGACCTGCGACACGCGGCAGAGCTTGGTGAAATCGCCGGCGAGCCCGTCGGAAATGTCCATCGACGCGGAAGCGTGGGTACACACGGCCTCGGCCAGCGCGCAGCGCGGCCGCGGCAGCAGGTAGCGCGACAGCAGATGATCGCGCTGCGCCCCATCGAGTTTCCATCCGGCGCCCTTACGCAGCAGGAGACCGAGCGCGGCGTCGCCGATGGTCCCCGAGACGAAGACCAGATCGCCCGGCTTCGCCCCGGCGCGACGCACCATCGTGCCCTGCGGCACGCTGCCGAACATGGCGACCGAGATGGTGACCGGTCCCGGCGTGCGGTCGGTATCGCCGCCGAATAGCGGGCAGCCATAGGCCTCCGCGTCGGCACGCAGGCCCTGCGCGAAGCCGGTGAGCCAGGCCTCGCCCGTGTCCGCCGGCAAGGCGAGCGTGAGCAGGAAGCCGAGCGGCGTCGCGCCCTTGGCGGCGAGATCGGACAGGTTCACGCGCAGCGCCTTCTTGGCGACGGCATCGGGCGCATCGTCTGCGAAGAAATGCACGCCGCCGACGATGGCATCGGTCTTGAGCACGAGATCGTGCCCCGGCGGCGGGGTGACGAAGGCGGCGTCGTCCGACAGGCCGAGCGCGCCGGGATGGGTGGCGAGCGGCCCGAAATAGCGCGCGATCAGGCGCTCCTCGGCGGTGAGCTTGTCGTCCCTGGAATTCATCGCGCGAGCTTGCCTTCTCTTGGCTCCCGCCGAAAGGGGCAGCGCAAGAATCCTAGCCGGCGAACTCGTCCGCCCGCAGCTTGCGCGCCAGCGCGTCGAGCACGGCGTTGACCATCCCGGTCTCCTCGCGGCCGACGAAAGCCGCCGCGACGTCGGCATATTCGGTGACCACCACGCGGCCCGGCACGTCGCGGCGGTGCACGAGCTCATAGGCGCCGGCGCGCAGCGCCGCGCGCAGCACCGCCTCGATGCGCTTGAGCGGCCAGCCCTTCTGCAGAGCCTCGTCGATCATCGGATCGAGCGCGCGCTGCTCGCGCACCACGCCGCCGACGACGTCGCGGAAGAAGGCCGCCTCGGCGGGGAGATACTGCGCGCCTTCGACCTCGCGGCCGATCCAATGGCTCTCGAACTCGGCCATGATCTCGTTCAGGCCGGTGCCCGCCATGTCCATCTGGTAGAGCGCCTGCACGGCGGCGAGCCGCGCGGCGCCCCGCTTGTTCGCCTTGCGGGCGTCGCTGTCGTCGCGGGTCTCCTCGCGCGCCATCAGCCTTGCGCCAGGTCGCGCTTGAGCTTCACCATGGCGAGCGCCGTGCGCGCGGCGCTCTCGCCCTTGTGGCCGTGCGCGCCGCCGAGACGCGCGTCCGCCTGCGCCGGCGTGTCGACGGTGAGAATGCCGTTGCCGAGCGGGATCTGCCGCTGCACGGAAAGGTCCATCAGCCCGCGCGCGCTCTCGTTCGACACGATCTCGAAGTGATAGGTCTCGCCCTGGATCACGCAGCCGAGCGCGACCGCGCCGTCATAGGGCGCGCGCGCGGCGGCCGCGGCGTCGAAGGCCATGGCGATGGCGCCGGGTACCTCCAGCGCGCCGGGCACGGTGATGACGTCGTAGCTCGCGCCGGCCTCGTCGAGCGCCCGCCTGGCGCCGGCCAGCAGCGCGTCGGCGTACTTCTCGTAGTAACGCGCCTCCACGATCAGGATGCGCGGCGGCGCGGGCGTCTTCGCGCGCTTGGTCGCGGGGGCGGTCTTGCGCCGGGCTTTGGCCATGAAGTTCCGTTCCTTGTTGCGCGGCGTGTAGCAAGCGCGGGCCGGGCGAACAAGGCCTTCGCGTGGTTACCGCGTCTCCATCAGCCGCGCGGCGTAACGCGCCATCGTGTCGACTTCGAGGTTGACGTCGTCGCCCTTCTTCAGCGCGCCGAGCGTGGTGGCGCCGAGCGTGTGCGGGATGATCAGCACCGAAAAGGTGTCGCCCTCGACCGCGTTGACGGTGAGCGAAACTCCGTCGAGCGCAACCGAGCCCTTGGGCGCGATGAAGCGGGCGAGCGCCTGCGGCGCGCGGAACACCATGCGCGCCATGTCGGTCATGTCCTCGCGCGCCACCAGCGCGGCAAGCCCGTCGACGTGGCCCGCCACCAGATGGCCGCCGAGCTCGTCGCCCATCTTCAGCGCGCGCTCGAGATTGATCCTGCCGCCGGCGCGCCAGCGCCCGACAGTGGTGACGCGCAGCGTCTCGTCGGCAGCGTCCACCGCGAACCAGGTCCGGCCGCCCTCCTCGCCGGTTTCCGTCACCGTGAGGCAGGCGCCGGAACAGGCGACCGAAGCGCCGAGCACGAGCTCGGCGCGCGGATAGCGCGTGAAGATGGTCAGCCGCGTGAGATTGTTCGCGCGCGGCTCGACCGAGCGGATATCGCCGATGTCGGTGACGATGCCGGTGAACATGTCAGGTCCGCTCGTAATATTCGACCGTGTCGGCACCAAGGCGCTCGCTGCCGCGCAACGCCATCCCGTCGGTCAGCGCCGCGAGCTTCATGCCTTCGAGCGCGTCGATGCCGGTCGGCCCAATCTCGGCCGCACCGCGGAACAACGCCACCTCATCGGTAAGGCCGGCGCCGACGAAGCTTGCCGCCACGATCGGCCCGCCCTCCACCATCAGCCGGCTGACGCCCTGCCCGGACAGTGTCCTGAGCACGGCGTTGAGGTCGAGCTTGCCGTTCTGCTCGGCGACGCGGAACACCTTGACGCCCTTCTGCACGAGGATGTCCTCGGCGATCGGCGAGGCCTTGGTCGAGCAGAACACCCAGGTCGGCGTCTCGCTCACGGTCGACACGACCGCGAGCGACAAGGGCACGCGCAGCCGCGCGTCGAGCACCACGCGCAACGGCGAGCGATCGAGCATGCCGGGCAGCCGCACGTTGAGCCGCGGATTGTCGGCGAGCACGGTGCCGATGCCGGTGAGGATGGCATCGTAGGCGCTGCGCATCTGGAAGGCGTGCGCCTGCGCCTGATCCCCGGTGATGCGCGCGGGCTTGCGCCCGGCGAGCCCCGCCTTGCCGTCGGTGGAGACGGCGAGCTTGAGCATCACGTGCGGGCGGTTCTGCGTGATGCGCGCGATGTGACCGGCGTGCGCGCGCCGCGCCTCTTCGGCGCAGAGGCCGACCTCGACCGCGACGCCCTTCTCGCGCAGGCGCGCGTGGCCCTGCCCCGCGACTTCCGGGTTCGGGTCTTCGAGCGCCGAGACGACGCGCTTGATGCCGGCCTTCACGATGGCGTCGGCGCAAGGCGGCGTCTTGCCTTCGTGCGAGCACGGCTCGAGCGTGACGTACATCGTGGCGCCGTGCGCGGACCGCCGGGCGCGGCGCAGCGCTTCGGTCTCGGCGTGCGGGCGGCCGCCACCTTGCGTCCAGCCGCGGCCGATGATGACGCCGTCCTTGACGATCACCGCGCCGACGGCCGGATTGGGCCAGGTGCGGCCGAGCCCGCGGCGCCCGAGCGCGAGCGCAAGCCGCATGTAGCGCTCGTCCTCGGCGGACGGCGCGGATGGCGCGGATGGCGCGGATGGCGCGGCGTCGCTCATTTGCGCGCGGCCGGCAACGGCTTGCCGTTTTCCGACAGCTCGTCGAGCGCGGCGCGGAAGTCCTTGGCCTCGCGGAAGTTGCGGTAGACCGAGGCGAAGCGCACATAGGCGACGTCGTCGAGCTCGCGCAGATGCTCCATCACGGTCTCGCCGATGGTTTCCGAGGTGACCTCGTTCTCGCCCAGGCTTTCCAGCTCGCGCACGATCTTGGACACCAGTTGCTCGACGCGCTCCGGCTCGACCGGACGCTTGCGCAGCGCGATCTGCACCGAGCGCATGAGCTTGTCGCGGTCGAAGGGCACGCGGCGGCCGTTGCGCTTGATGACGGTGAGCTCGCGCAATT
Source organism: Pseudolabrys sp. (assembly GCA_046292265.1). Classification (GTDB taxonomy): domain Bacteria; phylum Pseudomonadota; class Alphaproteobacteria; order Rhizobiales; family Xanthobacteraceae; genus Pseudolabrys. Next base: position 32,629 of record JBKBRE010000020.1, read on the forward strand.
GCACGCGCTCGAAAGTGGTGAAGCGGAAATTGCAGGTCAGGCAGACGCGGCGGCGGCGGATCACCGCCGAATCTTCGGTCGGCCGCGAGTCCTTCACCTGCGTATCGAGGCTACCGCAGCTCGGGCAGCGCATGATGTCCCCCTACCCTCTCCACCCCGCCATGGCCGGGCTTGTCGCAGCCATGACGACCCCGTTACTGATAGATCGGAAACCGCGAGATCAGCTTCTTCACCTTGTCGCGCACCGCGGCCTCGACGAGGGAATCCTCGTCGGCCTGCTTCTGCGACAATACGTCGAGCACCTCGACGATCATCTCGCCCACCTGCTTGAACTCGGCGATGCCGAAGCCGCGCGTGGTGCCGGCCGGCGTGCCGAGGCGGATGCCGGAAGTGATCGTCGGCTTCTCCGGATCGAACGGGATGCCGTTCTTGTTGCAGGTGATGTGGGCGCGGCCGAGCGCGGCCTCCGCCACCTTGCCGTTCAGCCGCTTGGGCCGCAGGTCGACCAGCATCAGGTGCGTGTCGGTGCCGCCGGAAACGATGTCGAGGCCGTGCGACTTGAGCGTCTCGGCCAGCACCTTGGCGTTCTCCACCACGTTGCGTGCGTAGGTGCGGAACGAGGGCCTGAGCGCTTCGCCGAAAGCGACCGCCTTGGCGGCGATTACGTGCATCAAGGGGCCGCCCTGCATGCCGGGGAAGACGGCCGAGTTGATCTTCTTCGCCATCTCCTCGTCGTTCGACAGGATCACGCCGCCGCGCGGGCCGCGCAGCGTCTTGTGCGTGGTGGTGGTGACGACATGCGCGTGCGGGAACGGCGAGGGATGCGCGCCGCCGGCCACCAGGCCGGCGAAGTGCGCCATGTCCACCATCAGGTAGGCGCCGACCTCGTCGCAGATTTCGCGGAAGCGCTTGAAGTCGAACACGCGCGGGTAGGCCGAGCCGCCGGCGATGATCAATTTGGGCTTGTGCTCGCGCGCTAGTTTGGCGAGTTCGTCCATGTCGACGCGCTGGTCCTCGCGGCGCACGTTGTAGGGCACCGGCTTGAACCACTTGCCGGACAGGTTGATGGCCATGCCGTGGCTGAGATGGCCGCCGGCCGCCAGGTTCAGCCCCATGAAGGTGTCGCCGGGCTGCAAGAGCGCGAAGAACACCGCGGCGTTGGCCGAGGCGCCCGAATGCGGTTGCACGTTGGCGAAGCCGCAGCCGAACAGCTTGGTGACGCGCTCGATCGCCAGCCGCTCGACGATGTCGACGTACTGGCAGCCGCCGTAATAGCGTTTGCCCGGCAGCCCTTCGGCGTATTTGTTGGTCAACACCGAGCCCTGCGCTTCCAGCACCGCGCGCGAAACGATGTTCTCCGAGGCGATCAGCTCGATCTCGTCGCGCTGCCGCCCGAGCTCGAGCGAAACGGCGTGTGCGATCTCGGGATCGCTCTCGCCCAGGCTGCGGGAGAAGTAGGCGTCGAGGTCATTGGCGGGCTTGGGCGAGGTAACCGACATCACGTTCTCCTGGCGCCGGGACAGGGGCCTGCGGCGCCGCATGCAAGGAAAGGTCCGGGATTTGAGCGGCCGAAATACCATATCGGCGGGCAAAGCGCCAACTCTGGGATGGCGCGGGGCGGACGAACGCAAGATGTTGTGACGGCACGTCTTTACGGGCTTTCCGAGCCGTCACCCTGAGGCGCCGGCCGCCAAACCCGCTTCGAAGGGTGGCCACGCCAAACGACAAGACCCCGGCCGCGGGCATGCGGCCAGGGCAAGTCTCTCCGCCAGTACGCCTTGGAGCGTGGAAAACCTTACAGCCGGTAGAGAATCTGGTCGGTCCAGAAGCGCTCGAGCCGGTGCAGCGACTTGTTCAGCGTGCCGAACTCGTCGGCGTTGATGCCGCCCACCTGCTCCACCGTGCGTACGTGCTTCTGGTAGAGCGTCTCGACGATGTCGCGCACCTCGCCGCCCTTGTCGGTCAGCTTGATGCGGACCGAGCGGCGGTCGACGCGCGAGCGCTGGTGGTCGAGGAAGCCCATCTCGACCAGCTTCTTCAGGTTGTACGACACGTTGGAGCCGAGATAGTAGCCGCGCGTGCGCAGCTCGCCGGCGGTCAATTCCTTGTCGCCGATGTTGTAGAGCAGCAGCGCCTGCACCGAGTTGATGTCGGAGCGGCCGCGGCGGTCGAATTCGTCCTTGATGACGTCGAGCAGGCGGCGGTGCAGCCGCTCGACCAAGGTCAAGGCTTCGAGATAGAGCGGTCGGATGTGGTCGAGACGCGCGTCACGATCGGCGGACTCGACCGTCTTGGCGACGGCTTTCATGTTCAACGCCCCTTGCGTTATGTTTTTTCGTCCCAAACGGGGCCCTGTTTTCCCCGTTCTTATGCCGCGACATTACGAGGGGCAGTCTAAAAACGACTTAAATAACAGCATAAAGATTAGGTTTATTTGCAACGGTGAACGAGACGTTGAGCGTGCAATTGAATCGATCGCGGAAAGATTCGATTCACCTCATTCGTGGCGGCGTTCCCGTCGCGTTCCGCCGGACGGGAGATTTCAGCCGCGCACGAAGCGGATGATGCCGGAGAAGTCGCGCCCCGCCTCCCCGCTATCGACATAGGATTGATAAATCTTTGCCGCGTGCGCGCCGAGCGCGGTATCGGCGCCGGCCGACTTCGCCGCCTCCTGCGACAGCTTCAAGTCCTTCAGCATCATCGCGGCGGTGAAGCCGGCGGCGTAGTCGCGGTTAGCCGGCGAGGTCGGCACCGGGCCCGGCACCGGGCAATAGCTGGTCAGCGACCAGCACTGGCCCGAGGACTTCGAGGCGATGTCGAACAGCTTCTGGTGATCGAGCCCAAGTTGCTCGGCAAGCACGAAGGCTTCCGACACCGCGATCATCGAGATGCCGAGGATCATGTTGTTGCAGATTTTCGCAGCCTGGCCGTTGCCCGCGCCGCCGGCGTGCACGATGGTCTTGCCCATCTTCTCCAGGATCGTCTGCGCGCGGATGAAGGCCTGCGTCGGGCCGCCGACCATGAAGGTGAGCGTGCCGCCAGTGGCGCCGCCGACGCCGCCCGACACCGGTGCGTCGAGCATCAACAGCCCCCTCGCCTCCGCTTCCTTGGCAACCGCGCGCGCGCTTTCGACGTCGATGGTCGAGCAGTCGATCAGCAGCGTGCCGGGATTGGCGCTCTCCACGATGCCGCCCGGCCCGAGATAGATCTCGCGCACCTCCTTGCCCGACGGCAGCATGGTGATGACCGCGTCAGCGCGGCCGGCGGCCACCCCGGCGGTCTCGACGCTGGCGCCGCCCGCGGCTTTCAGCTTCTCGACCGCGGCCGGATTGACGTCCACGCCCTCGACCTGATGCCCGGCCTTGATGAGGTTCTGCGCCATGGGCAGGCCCATGTTGCCGAGACCGATGAACCCGATGCGCGCCATGAGCGCCCTCCCGTTTCCTTGCCGCCGCGTGCCGCCCTGTCAGGCCGGCTGCTCCTGCGCCGATTTCAACGCCAGCCAGAGATAGATCACAAGCAGCCCGCCCTCGAACATGCCCGAGAGCAGCCCGCCGCCGAACACCTGCGGGAAGAATAATTCCAGCGCCAGCATGGAGGCGATCGCCATCAGCCAGATCACCGCGCCCCAGGCCGCCGCCAGCCACAGGCCGACCGCCGCCACCAGGTCGATCACGGCAAAGAATACCGTCGCGCTCTGCCAGGCGATGGAATGCAATTCGAACAGGTCGCCTTCAGAGACGCCGATGCCGACCACGCGCGACCAGTGATAGAGGCCCTTGAGCATCGACACGCCGGCCATCACACGCAGGAACAGCACCAGCCGGCGCGTCCAGATGCCGAGCCCTGCGTCTTCCCGCTCGTGAACGGGCTCGAGGTTCTGGACGTCGTCGTGGGCGATCGGGTCGATCATGGCAGGCGAAGCTCTACATCGAGCGGGGCGAAATGGCGATTCACCTCCGCTTCGCTCACAGCCGCGAGCGTGGCTGGGTTCCAGCGCGGGCTGTTGTCCTTGTCGACGATCACGGCGCGCACGCCCTCGTGGAAATCGTGGCCGTGGATGAGCCGCGACACGATGCGGAACTCGGCGCGCATGCAGGCGGCGAAATCGAAGTCGCGCCCGCGGCGCACCTGCTGCAAAGCGATCTTCAGGCTGGTCGGCGATTTCGTCCGCATGACGGCGGCGGTCTTGCCCGCCCATTCGGCGTCGGCGCTGGCCGAGGCCGCCTCGCGGTCGAGCGCGCCGAGGATCGCCTCGACGTCATCGCCGGCGAACAGCCGGTCGATCGTCGCGCGGCGCGCCGCGATCGGCCCCTCCCCCGCCGGCTCGGCGAAGGCGGCCAGCACCGCGTCGACCGACACCGTGCCGCAGAGCCCCTCGATCAGGTCGGGAAAGCGCGCCGAGGCAACGTGGTGCGTCGCCAGCCCGGCGGCGACCGCGTCGGCGGCGTTGAAGCGCTCGCCGGTGAGCGCACAAAAGGTGCCGGCCTCGCCCGGCATGCGGGGCAGGAACCAGGTGGCGCCGACATCGGGAAAGAAGCCGATGCCAACTTCCGGCATGGCGAAGGCGTAGCGGTCGCCGGCCACGCGGTGCGAGCCATGCACCGACACGCCGACCCCGCCGCCCATCACGATGCCGTCGATCAGCGCGATATAGGGCTTGCGGTAGTTCTTGATCAGCGCATTGAGCGGATACTCGTCGCGCCAGAACTGCAGCGCTTCCTCGTGCCGGCCGGCCTGGCCGAGTTCGTAGAGCGCGCGGATGTCGCCGCCGGCCGAGAAGGCGCGTCCGCCGGCGGCGGTGACGATCACCCGGGTAATGGCCTCCTCGCCCGCCCAGGCGTCGAGCTGCGCGCGCAGGCGCAGCACCATGTCGTGGGTGAGCGCGTTGAGCGCCTGTGGCCGGTTCAGCGTCACCAGGCCGGCCGCGCCGCGCCGCTCGAACAGGATTTCCGCGCTCGACATTCCTCTTGCCGTCAGGCGGGCCGTTTCCAGGCTCCGGCTTTCTCGATGCGGTCGATGGCGTCGTCGGAGAACTCGGCCTGCGGCGCGTCGCCGCCGATCACGAACATCAGCACCGACTCCTCGTTCGGATCGCCCTTGGTGACGTTTTCGAAGCGGCGGATCATGCCGGGTGGAAACGACACGACGTCGAGCGGATCGAGTTCGACGTAGTCGACGTTGCCTTTCTCGTCCTCCCAGCTCGCGCGCCAGCGGCCGGTCATGGCGATGAAGGTCTCGTTGGTATCGTGGTTGTGCATCTCGGGACCGTGGCCGGGCTTGGCCTTGCAGTAGCCGAGGTTGAAGCCTTCGCGGATCTTGATCGCGGCCATGCGCGCGGCGAGGTCGCCGACCGGCGAGGTCGCGTTATCGCCGACGTTCTCCGGCGGCTGGAAGCCGATCACGTTGAACAGCGTGCGTTCGCAGCCCGGCATCTTGGAGTCGGGCAGACCGCCGTCGGACCCTTTCAGGTCCTTGAAGCGGGCGACGCGCTTCATCATCTCGTCGCGGGTGAGATAGCGGCGGGGCAGTTTTTCGGCCATGGCGTTCCTCCGTGTTCTTGTGCCGCCAGCATAGCCCAGGCGTACGAGGTCAGGCTATCGCCCAGAGGTAGACGGAAGACCGGCGTCAATTCCCCAGCATCGCGCGGGAAACGATCACGCGCATGATCTCGTTGGTGCCTTCCAGAATCTGGTGCACGCGCACGTCGCGCAGGACTCGCTCGATCGGATGATCGCGCAGGTAGCCGTAGCCGCCGTGCAGCTGCAGGCAGCCGTTGACCACCTCGAAGCCGGTATCGGTGGCCAGGCGCTTGGCCTGCGCCGCGAGCCGCGTCGCGGCCGGCTCGCCCTCGCTCACCGCCGCGGCGGCGCGGTGCAGCAAGAGGCGCGCGGCTTCCAGCTCGGTGGCGTAGTCGGCGACGCGGAACTGCAGCGCCTGGAAGTCGGCAAGCCGCGTGCCGAATTGCCTGCGCTCCTTCATGTACTCGACCGTGCGGTCGAGGCAGAACTGCGCGCCGCCGAGCGAGCAGGCGCCGATGTTCAGTCGTCCGCCGTCGAGCCCGGCCATCGCGATCCTGAAGCCTTCGCCTTCCTTGCCGACGCGGTTCGACACCGGCACGCGGCAGTTCTCGAAGATCACCATCGCGGTCGGCTGCGTCTTCCAGCCGAGCTTCTTCTCCTGGGCGCCGAACGAAAGCCCCGGCGTGCCGGCCTCCACCAGGATGGAGGAGACGCCGCGCGGGCCGCCCTCCCCGGTGCGCGCCATCACCAGATAGAGGTCGGAGCGGCCGCCGCCGGAGATGAAGGCCTTGGCGCCGTCGAGCACGTAAGCGTCGCCGTCGCGCCGCGCCCTGGTGGTGAGGCTCGCCGCGTCCGAGCCCGCGCCCGGCTCGGTCAGGCAGTAGCTCGCAAAGTGCTCCATGGAACAGAGCTTGGGCAGATGCTTCCGGCGCAGTTCCTCGCTGCCATAGGCATCGATCATCCACGCCACCATGTTGTGGATCGAGATGTAGGCGGCGGTCGAGGTGCAGCCCTGCGCCAGCTCCTCGAAGATGAGCGCGGCGTCGAGCCGGTTCAGGCCCGAACCGCCGACGTCCTCCCGCACATAGATTCCGCCGAAGCCGAGCGCGGCCGCCTTGCGCAGCGCATCGACCGGAAAGATTTCATTCTCGTCCCACTCCCGCACGAACGGCATCATCTCGTCGCGGGCGAACTGCCGCGCGGTGGCCTGGAAAGCGCGCTGCTCTTCGCTGAGGGAAAAATCCATGGCTTGCGTACCACCCCGGCGGGACCCGAGCGCTCCATAACACATTGCAGCCGTGCGGCACATGCGGGTGGCAGGCCGGGGCCGGATTGGCTAAAAGGAGGCCCGGAGAAGACGCCATGGCGATCAAATTCGGCCGCCCCCTGCAACGGTCGATCGGCTTTACGCCGGTCGAGCCGGAAACGCGCGAGCCGCAGGGCGCGCAGCCGCTCGACCTCACCGTGCGCATGCGCCGTAACCGACGCGCCGAATGGGCGCGCCGCATGGTGCGCGAGCACGTGCTCACAACCGACGACCTGATCTGGCCGGTCTTCGTGATGGACGGCGACAACGCGCGCCAGCCGGTCGCCTCGATGCCGGGCGTCGAGCGGCTGTCGGTCGATCAGGTGGTGCGCGAAGCGGAACGGGCGGCGAAGCTGTCCATCCCCTGCATCGCCCTGTTCCCCTACACCGACCCCGCCCTGCGCGACGAAACGGGGAGCGAGGCGCTCAACCCGGACAATCTCGTCTGCCGCACGCTGCGCGCGGTCAAGAAAGAAGTGCCGGAGATCGGCATCCTCTGCGACGTCGCGCTCGATCCCTTCACCAGCCACGGCCATGACGGGCTGATCAGGGACGGCGTCATCCTCAACGACGAGACCGTGGCGGTGCTCACCAAGCAGGCGCTGGTGCAGGCGGAAGCCGGCTGCGACGTCATCGCGCCGTCCGACATGATGGACGGCCGCGTCGGCGCGATCCGCAGGGGCCTCGACGCCGCCGGCTTTCTCGACGTGTCGATCATGGCCTATGCGGCGAAATACGCCTCCGCCTTCTACGGACCGTTCCGCGACGCGGTCGGCTCGGCCAAGACGCTCACCGGCGACAAGCGCACCTACCAGATGGACCCGGGCAATACCGACGAGGCGCTGCGCGAGGTCGCGCTCGACATCGCCGAAGGCGCCGACATGATCATGGTCAAGCCCGGCCTGCCCTATCTCGACATCGTGCAGCGGGTGAAGGATGCCTTCGGCATGCCGACCTTCGCTTACCAGGTGTCGGGCGAGTACGCGATGATCATGGCGGCGGCGCAGAACGGCTGGCTCGACGGCGAGCGCGCCATGATGGAGAGCCTGATTGCCTTCAAGCGCGCCGGCTGCAACGGCGTTCTCACCTACTTCGCCCCGCGCGTGGCCGAGAAATTAAAGGCCATGAAATGACCTCCCACCTCTATCCGTCACCCTGAGGTGCCGTCGCGGCAGCGACGGCCTCGAAGGGCGACGGCCCCGGAATCACAGCCGCCATCCTTCGAGGCTCGCTGCGCTCGCACCGCAGGATGACGGCCAACCAATACCCGCCTCCAAGAAACAGGTACAAGAACCATGGGTGAATTCGCCATCGGCCAAGGCGTCTCGCGTTTCGAGGATCCGCGCCTCATCAAAGGCGGCGGCCGCTATACCGACGACATCAAGCTGCCCGGCATGGCGCACGGCGTGGTGCTGCGCTCGCAGCATGCCCACGCCCGCATCAAGTCGATCGACACCGCGGCGGCGAAGGCCGCGCCCGGCGTGCTGGCCGTTCTCACCGCCGCCGACGTGAAGGCCGCTGGCTGGGGCGAGTTGCCGGTGCCGGGCGGGCTCAAGCGTCGCGACGGTTCGCCGATGTACAAGCCGCGCTACCCGATCCTCGCCGACACGCATGTGCGCTGGGTCGGCGACCAGGTCGCCTTCGTGGTGGCGGAAACGGTGGCGCAGGCGCTCGACGCCGCCGAATTGATCCAGGTCGAGTTCGAGCCGCTCGCCGCGGTCACCTCGACCGCCGAGGCGACCGATCCCGCCGCCCCGCGCGTGTGGGAGGACTGCCCCGACAACATCAGCTTCGTCGAGCTGCTCGGCGACAAGGCCGCGACCGATGCCGCCTTCGCCAAGGCCGCGCACGTGGTCAAGCACCGCTTCGTCATCAACCGCGTCACCGCCGCCACCATGGAGCCGCGCGGCGCGGTCGGCGACTACAACGCCACCGATGGCCGCTACACGCTCTACACCGCGATGCAGCGTCCGCACCCGACGCGCGCCGACCTCGCCAAGCTCCTGAACGTGCCCGAGAGCAAGGTGCGCATCGTCACCGGCGACACCGGCGGCTCGTTCGGCATGAAGTCGCCGATCTTCAACGAGAGCCCGCTGGTGCTGCTCGCCTCCAAGCTCACCGGCCGGCCGGTGAAATGGATATCCACCCGCACCGAGGCCTTCCTCTCCGACGCGCAGGCGCGCGACAACGTCACCGAGGCCGAGCTCGCGCTCGACAAGGACGGCGTCTTCCTCGGCTTCCGCGTCAAGACCGTCGCCGCCATCGGCGCCTACCTGCAGCAGGCGATGCCCGCCTTCGTGCTCAACGCCGGCACGCTCGCCGGCGTCTACCGCACGCCGGCGATGTTCGTAGACATCACCGCCGTCTTCACCCACACCAACCCGATCCGCCCCTACCGCGGCAACGGCCGCCCGGAGGCGGCCTACGTGATCGAACGCATGGTGGACGTGGCGGCGCGCCAGCTCGGCATCGATCCGGCCGAATTGCGCCGGCGCAACTACATCCCGCCGGCCGCCATGCCGTTCAAGACCGGGCTCACCTTCACCTACGACAGCGGCGAGTTCGAGAAGAACATGGACCTCGCGCTCGAGATGGCCGATGTGAAAGGCCTCAAGGCGCGCAAGGCGGAGGCCCGCAAAAGGGGCAAGTTGTGCGGGTTCGGCATCTCCAACACCATCGAACGGGCCGGCGCCCCCAGCACCGAGGGCGCCGAGGTGCGTTTCGATCGCGCCGGCGGCGCCACGCTGTTCTCCGGCTCTAACAGCCAAGGCCAGGGCCACGAGACCGTGTTCAAGCAGCTCGTCTGCGACCGCCTCGGGCTGCATCCCGACAACGTCCACTACGTGCAGGGCGATACCGACGCGGTGTTCTACGGCGAAGGCACCGGCGGCTCGCGCTCGGCGACCATGGCGGGCTCCGCCTTCCACATGGCGAACGAGAAGATCATCGCGAAAGCGCGCGCCATCGCCGCGCACATGCTCAAGGTCGAGGAAAGCGACCTGAAGTTCGACGAAGGCGTCTTCTCCACCAACAAGACCAACCGAACGCTTTCGATCCGGGAGATCGCCGTCGCCGCGCACGAGCCGGTCAACCTGCCGAAGGGCATGGAGCCGGGCCTGAACGGCACCGGCGTCTACGTCGCGCCGGTCAACAACTACCCGAACGGCTGCCACATCTGCGAGGTCGAGATCGACATCGAGACCGGCAAGGCGGACGTCGTGCGCTACAACGTCGTGGACGACGTCGGCACCGTGATGAACCCCCTGTTGCTTCACGGGCAGATCCACGGCGGCATCGCGCAGGGCGTCGGCCAGGTGCTGATGGAGGACATCCATTTCGACGGCGACGGCCAGCTCGTCACCGGCTCGTTCATGGACTACGCCATGCCGCACGCCCACGACCTGCCCGACCTCGAGGTCGAGAGCAATTCGGTGCCGACCAAGACCAACCCGCTCGGCGTCAAAGGCGCGGGCGAGGCCGGCTGCGTCGGCGCCCTCCCCGCAGTCGCCAATGCACTCGTGGACGCGCTGGCCGAGTTCGGCGTAACCCACGTCGAGATGCCGGCGACGCCCGAGCGGCTCTGGCGGCTGATGCGGCGCTGAGCGACCGGAAACCGGTTCAAGGCCGCGCCAAATCCCCGTAAGCTGCGGATTACCCCGCGTGATTCGACCTCACGCGGGCCGGTTGCTTTGCGTCCTTCATTGTCCCCGCGTCTGTCCTCACCGTGCCGCGGCCGCTTGCGCCGCGCTCCAGGAGATTCCCATGCGCAATGTCGGACGGAAACTCGCCTTCGTGCTCACGTCCACCAACCACGGCACGATGATCGTCAACCGCCTCGACCATCGCATGTTCGGGCCCGACCAAGGCATCGGCGTCGGCTATCAGCTGCTCGAGCGGGCCGCCTTCGATCCGCTCGAGGTCGAGCTCGCACTGGAACTGCTCGACCTGCGCCGCCGCTTCCACGGCGACGGCGTCATCGGCATCGACTGCGGCGCCAATATCGGCGTCCACACCGTCGAATGGGCGACCTCGATGACCGGCTGGGGCTCGGTCATCGCCATCGAGGCGCAGGAGCGCATCTATTACGCGCTCGCCGGCAACATCGCGATCAACAACTGCTTCAATGCCATCGCCATGCACGGCGCCGTCTCCTCGGAGGTCGGCATCATGCGCATGCCGGTGCCCGATTATCTGACGCCGTCGAGCTTCGGCAGCCTCGAGCTCAAGCCCAAGGCCGACAACGAGTTCATCGGCCAGTTCATCGACTATTCGGACGAGAAGACGGTGCCGGTGCAGAAGATCGCGATCGACGCGCTCGGCCTCGCGCGCCTCGACCTGATCAAGCTCGACATCGAGGGCATGGAGTTGGAAGCCTTGCAGGGCGCGCGCGAGACGATCGAGCGCTGCCGGCCGGCGCTGCTGATCGAGCAGATCAAGGCCGGGCGCGAGCCGTTGCGCGCCTGGCTCGCCGAGCGCGGCTACGAGCCGATCGAGGCCGGCATCAATCTGCTGGCGGTCCACAAGACCGACCCGGTCCTCACCCAGATCCACGCCTCGGTGCGCCAGCAGCCGCAGACCTCGGCCGCCTGACCGCGAACCGCTACTCCATCGCCGCGCCGGCTTCGATCGCGGCCGGCTGATAGCCGTCGGCCGCGAGCGCGGCCATGATCTCAGCCGCATGCGCGGCGTCGCGCGTCTCGATGGTCACGTCGAGCTTGGCGCCCTTGGCCGGCGTGTCGAGGAACAGACGCCGGTGATCCACTTCTAGGATATTGGCGCCGAGCGCGCCGAGCCGGGTGGCGATGACGCCCAGCACGCCCGGCCGGTCCGGGATCGTGAGCCGGAACGAGACGATGCGGCTTTCGCGTTCCAGTTCGCGCACCATGATGGAAGCGAGGATGCGCGGATCGATGTTGCCGCCGCAGAGGATGAGGCCGACCCGCTTGCCGCGGAACCGTTCCGGCTCGGCCAGCATGGCGGCCAGCCCCGCGGCGCCCGCCCCCTCTGCCATGGTCTTCTGCAAGGTGAGATAGGCGTTCACCGCCCGCTCGAGCTGCGCCTCGTCCACCAGCACGAGAGCGGCAACCAATTCGCGGATGACTGGCAGCGTGAGCTTGCCGACGTTCTTGACCGCGATGCCTTCGGCCAGCGTCGCCCCGCCGACCGGGCGGTCCTCGCCGTGAAGCGCGTTCCACACCGCGGGATAGAGCGCGGCCTCGGCGCCGACGATCTCGATTCCGGGCTTGCGCGCCCGCGCCGCGATCGCGTTGCCGGCGATCAGCCCGCCCCCGCCGATCGGGATGACGATCTGGTCGAGGTCGGGCACCTCTTCCAGCATTTCGAGCGCGATCGTCCCCTGCCCGGCAATGATGCGCGGATCGTCGTAAGGATGCACCAGCGTGAGGCCGCGCTCCTCGCGCAGACGCGCGCAATGCGCCTCGGACTCCGCGACCGTCTCGCCGAACAGCACCACCTCGGCGCCGTGCGAGCGCGTGGCCGTCACCTTCACGAAGGGCGTGGTCACCGGCATCACGATGGTGGCCGGGATGCCGAGCCGGGCCGCGTGATAGGCGACCGCCTGGGCATGGTTGCCGGCCGACATGGCGACCACGCCGCGCTTGCGCTCCGCCTCATCGAGCGAGGCAAGCTTGACCAGCGCGCCGCGGTCCTTGAACGAGTTGGTGACCTGGAGGTTCTCGTATTTGACGAAGACCTGGGCCCCGGTCAGCGCCGACAGGCGGGGCGCCGGCAGCATGGGGGTGCGCAGCACCGCGCCGGCAATGACGCGGCGGGCGGCTTCGATGTCGGCCAGGGTGACGGTCACGGGGCTCCTCCGATGGCGCCACCATGCCGCAAGCGCGCCGGCCGTGCCAACTGCGGTGTCGGGCGGTCTGGCGGCGGCCGCCGCGCCGGCCTATCTTTTCCCTATGGGCGCGGCGGAGCCACCGCCGGCCAGGGGAAACGACATGTCGTTTGATATCAAACCCCATGCCTACGATCCGGTGCGCAGCCCGGAACTGTTCGAGGGTGTGCTGGCCCGGCGCCTGATCGCGTTCTGCATCGACTTCATCATCATCTCGGTTCCGGTGGTCGTGGCCGCGATGTTCATCTTCGCATTGGGCATCGTCACGCTGGGGCTGGGCTTCGCGCTCTACTGGCTCCTGCCGCCGGCGACCGTGATCTGGGCGCTGGTCTACTTCGGCGCGACGCTGGCGGGCCCCGCCTCGGCCACCATCGGCATGCGGGTGATGGATCTGGAGATGCGCACCTGGTACGGCGCGCCGGCTTATTTCGTGCTCGGCGCCGTGCACGCCATCGCCTTCTGGCTGTCGGTGTCGGCGCTGACCCCTTTCATCCTGCTGGTCGCCTTCTTCAACGAGCGGCGGCGGTTGCTGCACGACATCGTGCTCGGCACCGTGGTCATCAACAATGCGCGGCGCGCGGCCATTCTGCGGACCACCATGGCGCAAGCGGGTTCCTACTGACCGGACCGGCCGGAACCGGTATGCTTGCCGCCATGGACAGGAACGGCGGGCATCTGAGAGCATCGGGCTGGAATAACGCGAGTCGCCGACGTGGAATGAACGACAGCATGGCCTGATGACACAGCACTCGCGCGACACCCCGCAATTCTACCTCACCGCGCCCTCGCCCTGCCCTTATCTGCAGGGCCAGGAGGAGCGCAAGGTGTTCACGCATCTGGTCGGCGAGCGCGCGAGCCAGCTCAACGACCTGCTCACCCATGGCGGCTTCCGCCGCAGCCAGTCGATCGCCTACCGGCCGGCCTGCGAGGGCTGCCGCGCCTGCGTGTCGGTGCGCGTCGTCGCCGCCGATTTCAGGCCGTCGCGCAGCATGCGCCGCATCGCCGAGCGCAACGGCGACATCGTGGGCGACATGGGCACCGCGACGCCGACCTCCGAACAATACTCCGTGTTCCGCGCCTATCTCGACGCCCGCCACCGCGACGGCGGCATGGCCGACATGACCGTGCTCGACTACGCCATGATGATCGAGGACAGCCACGTGGACAGCCGGGTGATCGAGTATAGGCGGCGCGGGCCCGATACGGCCATCAACGGGCGCGGCGCCGGGCGGCTGCTGGCGGTCGCGCTGACCGACGTGCTCAGCGACGGCCTGTCGATGGTCTATTCCTTCTTCGATCCGCAGGAAGCGGAGCGCTCGCTCGGCACCTTCATGATCCTCGACCACATCGCGCGCGCCAGAAAGCTCGGTCTGCCTTACGTCTATCTTGGCTACTGGGTGCAGGGCTCGCGCAAGATGGACTACAAAGGCCGCTTCCTGCCGCAGGAGCGGCTGATGCCGTCCGGCTGGAGCCGCGTCGAGACTTAGCCGCGGACTAGAGGCTGCCGGCGCGGCGCGGCACCAGAATTCCGTGCTTCGGCGCGAACAGGAAGGCCAGCATGAAGAAGGCCGCCTGGATCAGCACGATGCAGGCGCCGGTGGCGGCGTCGAGGTGGAAGCTGGCGATGGTCCCCAGCGCCGACGAGACCAGCGCGACCGCCGGCGCGATCAGCAGCATGCGCTCGAAGCTGTCAGTCAGCAGATAGGCGGTCGCGCCCGGTGCGATCAGCATCGCGATCACCAGAATGATGCCGACGGCCTTGAGCGAGGCGACGATTGTCAGCGCCAGCAGCACCAAGAGCCCGTAGTGCAGCACCTTGACCGGCAGCCCGATCGTGCGGGCGTGGTTCGGATCGAAGCAATAGAGCAGGAGATCGCGCCGCTTGAACAGCACGACGGCGAGCGTTCCCCCGGCGACGACGGCGGTCTCGATCAGATCGCGCACCGTCACGCCCAGCACATTGCCGAACAGGATGTGGTTCAAGTGCTGGTCGGTTTCGACCTTGGTAAAGATCACCAGCCCGAAGCCGAACATGCCGGAAAACACGATGCCCATCACCGTGTCCTCCTTCACGCGGCTGTTCTCCTTGAGATAGCCGGTGAACAGGGCGCAGGAGAGCCCCGCAACGAAGGCGCCGACCGCCAGCGGAATGCTCAGCACATAGGCGACGACGATGCCGGGCAGCACCGCGTGCGAAATGGCGTCGCCCATCAGCGACCAGCCCTTGAGCACGAGATAGCACGACAGGATCGCGCAGACCGCCGCGACCAGCAGGGAGACGCCGAGCGCGCGCTGCATGAAGGGATAGGCCAGCGGAACGGTAATCCAGTCGATGACCGCGCTCATGTCGACGCCCCCACCACGGCGTCGTGCCGGCGCCGGCGCGCCGCCAGCAGGCCGTGCTTGGGCGCGAAGAAGAAGGCGGCGAGGAACACCAGCGTCTGCAGCGTGACGATCACCCCGCCGGTCGCCCCGTCGAGGAAGTAGCTGATATAGGCGCCCACGAAACTGGTGCCGACGCCCAGCGCAACGCTGATCGCGATCAGCCGGCCGAAACGGTCGGTCAGCAGATAGGCGGTGGCGCCCGGCGTCACCACCATGGCGATCACCAGGCAGGCGCCGACCGTCTGCAAGGCGGCGACCGTGCAGGCGCTCAGAAGCGTGAAGAATACCGCCTTCAGCAGCGCCGTGTTGATGCCGATGCTGCGCGCATGGCTTTCGTCGAAGAACGTCACCATCAGGTCCTTCCAGATGAAGGCCATGACGGCAAGCGAGACCCCGGCGATGATGGCGACCTGCACGACGTCCTCGTCGGCGATGGCGAGGATATTGCCCAGCACGATGCCCTGGATGTTGACCGAGGTCGGGCGCACCGACGCGATCAGCAGGCCGAGCGCGAACAGCGTTGTGAACACGAGGCCGATCACCGCGTCCTCGCGCAATCGCGACTTCTGCTTGACAAAATACATGCCGATCGACGCCAGAATACCAGCGAAGAAAGCGCCGACCGCGAAGGGCGCGCCGATGATGTAGGCCACCGCGACGCCCGGAACGATCGAGTGCGCGAGCGCGTCGCCCATCAGCGACCAGCCCTTGAGCATCAGATAGGCGGAAAGAAAGGCGCAGACGCCACCGACCAGGGCGCTGACCCACATCGCCTTCAGCATGTACCCGTAGCTGAAGGGGACCAGCAGTTCGCTGACGAAAGCGCTCATCTCAGGTCTCGTCCGGCGGGGCGCGCCGGGAATGCTTGTCGCCGTAGAACACCAGCGGGCGCTCATCGTCGGTCAGCACGGTGACGCTGCGGGCGTCGTCGTCCTGGTGCAGCGCCGTCCCGCCCAGCTGGAAGTTGCGCAGCACCCCACCGAACGCGCGCTCGAGGTTGGCCTGCGTGAACACTTCCGCGGTCGGACCCGCCGCCAGCACCGTCCGGTTCAGCAGCACGACCTGGTCGCAGAAGTCCGGCACGCTGCCGAGATTGTGGGTCGACACCAGCATGAGATGCCCGGAGCCCCGCAGTTCCCGCAGCAGGCCGATGATCGCCGTTTCGGTCTTCACGTCGACGCCGGTGAACGGCTCGTCGAGCAGGATGATGCGGCCTTCCTGCGCCAGCGCGCGCGCGAGGAACACCCGCTTCTTCTGGCCGCCGCTCAATTCGCCGATCTGCCGCTTGCGGTAGGCGCTCATGCCGACGCGCTCGAGCGCCTCGTCGACCTTGTAGCGGTCGATGCGCGACGGCATGCGCAGAAAGTTCATGTGGCCGTAGCGGCCCATCATCACGACGGTTTCGACCAGCACCGGGAAGTTCCAGTCGACGTCCTCGCTCTGCGGCACGTAGGCGACGATGTTCTTCTTGACCGCTTCGTCGACCGGCAGGCCGCATAACCGTATCTCGCCCGCCGACGGCCGCACGAACCCCATGATCGCCTTGAAGATCGTCGACTTGCCGCTGCCGTTGACGCCGACCAGGGCGCAGATCGTCCCCGGATCGAGCTGGAACGTCGCTTCGCGGACCGCCGTGAAGCCGTTGCTGTAGGTGACGCTCAGGTCGCGGACCGCGATGCTGGCGCCGAGCGCCCGCGCGCCGGCCGCCGGGGTCGGTGCGGCTTGCGCCGGGGCGTTCATTGGCCGAATCCCTTGGCGATGGTCTCGACGGTCACTTTCAGCAGGTCGAGATAGGTCGGCACCGGCCCGTTCGCGCTGCTCAGCGAGTCGACATAGAGGACGCCACCGTAGCGCGCGCCGGTCTCCTTGGCGACCTGCTTGGCGGCGCGATCGGAAATCGTGCTTTCGCTGAACACCACCGGTATCTCGTTCTTGCGCACGAGATCGATGACCTTGCGGACCTGTTTCGGCGTGCCCTGCTCGTCGGCATTGATCGGCCACAGGTAGGCTTCCCGCATCTGGTAGTCGCGCGTGAGGTAGCTGAAGGCGCCCTCGCTCGACACCAGCCAGCGCTGCGCTTCGGGAATGGCCTGCAGGCGCTTGCGCAGCGGCTCGTCGAGCGCCTTGATCTGCGCGGCATAGGCGGCTGCGTTGCGGTTGTAGGCGTCGGCATTGGCGGGATCGTATTTGACCAGCGCCTTGCGGATGTTCTCGACGTAGATCAGCGCGTTGCTGGGCGACATCCAGGCGTGCGGATTGGGCTTGCCGCTATAGGGGCCTTCCGCGATGCCCATCGGCGCGACGCCTTCCGTCACGACGACGCTGGGCACTTCCTTGATGTTCTCGAAGAAGCGTTCGAACCAGCGTTCGAGGTTGAACCCGTTCCACAGCACCAGATCGGCGGCCTGCGCGCGGACGATGTCGAGCGGGGTCGGCTGGTAGTCGTGGATCTCGGCGCCGGGCTTGGTGATCGATTCCACGATCGCCCGGTCGCCGGCGACGTTCTGCGCGATGTCCTGGATGACGGTGAAGGTCGTTACCACGCGGAAGGGCTTGCGCGCCGGATTCTGCGCAGCGGCCGGCAGCACAAACGTCGCGGCCGCCAAAGCGGTCAGCAACCCCACAAACGCGCGGCGCTTCATCAATCACCTTCCTCGGTCTGGCGCGGCAAAGACGCCATGGCGCATCCTCGCGAGAGGACGTCATCAGGTCCAGTTGCGAATGGCTTGCAACTAAGTGGCAGACCGCGGCTGCTCGGTCAAGCTAATTGCGAATAATTTGCATTAGCAAAATATGTCGCTCGATCGGGCGGGGTTCCGGCCGACGTGCACTCGGTGCATCGCGAAGGCGCCGGCATCCAATGGAACTTCCCCCGTCCCGCCGGGGTTGTAGGGCGCTACCAAGGCCGCTCGGGGATTAGCCAATGATGCCAGCCTGCTCGGTCGCCGCCCCTCAGCGGCGACGACGGAACCGGCTTGCCCTCGCCGAACCCCGGACGCGGCCGCTACCGAGGCTTCTGCCGCCATGACCGATCGCCGTACCCCTCGCTGGCCCTGGCTGCTGGTCCTTGCGGGCCTGCTCGCGCTGCCGGCAATCGCCGCCGCGCCGGCCGGCGGCGCTCCGGGCGGCGACGCGCATCATCCCCCCTCCGAAGTCATCTTCATCGCCCAGGTGACCGCGCTGATGATCGTCGGCCGGCTGCTGGGCGAAGCCATGCTGCGGATCGGCCAGCCGGCGGTGATGGGGCAACTGCTTGCAGGCCTCCTGCTCGGCCCCTCGTTTTTCGGGCTGTTGCTGCCCGACCTGCAGCTGGCCCTGTTCCCCAAGACGCCCGAGCAGAAGGCGATGATCGACGGGGTCTCGCAATTCGGAATCCTGCTGCTGCTCCTGCTCACCGGCATGGAGACCGATCTCAAGTTGGTGCGGCAGACCGGCCGCGCCTCGGTCTATGCCTCGCTGATGGGCATCGTCGTACCGTTTGGCTGCGGCGTCGCGCTTGGCGAGATGCTGCCCGATTCCATGCTGCCCGACCCCGAGAAGCGGCTGATCACCTCGCTGTTCCTGGGCACCGCGCTCGCCATCGCATCGGTGAAGATCGTCGCCGTGGTGGTGCGCGAAATGAACTTCATGCGCCGCGTGGTCGGCCAGGTCATCCTCGCCTCCGCCATCATCGACGACTCGATCGGCTGGATCATCGTCGCGATCATCTTCAGCCTCGCGCTCCACGGCGCGGTCGAACCGGTCTCGGTCGCCCAAAGCGTGATTGGCACGGTCGTCTTCATGGTCGCGAGCTTCACCGTCGGCCGGCGCTTGGTATTCTTTGCGATCCGCTGGGCGAACGACAATTTCGTCAGCGAGTTCGCGGTCATCACCACGATCCTTGTGATCATGAGCGTCATGGCGCTGATCACGCACGTGATCGGCGTGCATTCGGTGCTCGGCGCCTTCGTCGCCGGCATCCTGGTGGGTGAGTCGCCGATCCTCACCAAGCACATCGATGAACAGGTGCGGGGCCTCATTACCGCATTCTTCGCCCCGGTCTTCTTCGGCATCGCCGGCCTCTCCGCCGACCTCACGATCCTCGCCGACCCGCATATGGCGCTGCTGACTGCGGGGCTGATCGTCATCGCCAGCATCGGCAAGTTCGGCGGCGCCTTCATCGGCGCGGAGCTCGGCGGCCTCACTCGCCGCGAGGGTTTCGCCCTCGCCTGCGGCATGAACGCCCGCGGCTCGACCGAGGTGATTATCGCCACCGTCGGCCTGTCGATGGGCGCGCTCAACCAGAACCTCTTCACCATGATCGTCGCGATGGCGGTGATCACCACCATGGCCATGCCGCCCTCGCTGCGCTGGGCGCTGTCGCGCATTCCGATGCGCAAGGAGGAAAAGGCACGCCTCGAACGCGAGGAGATGGAGGCCAAGGGCTACGTGCCCAACCTCGAGCGGCTGCTGGTCGTCGTCAACGAAGGCGCCAACGGGAATTTTGCCACCCGCATCGGCGGCATCATCGCCGGCAGCAAGGCGATGCCGACCACGGTGATGCACATCCAGAACGGCCGGTCGCCGCGCACCGCGGCGGCCAAGGCCAAGGCCGAAAAGATCGTCGAAACCGTACAGACGATTGCCGAACGCACCGACCGCACCAAGCCGCAAGAGCAGAAGACTGAAGAGCAGATCGATGTGACGACGATCATCGAGAAGAAGGCCGCGCCGGACAAGATCGCCGAGGAATCCAAAAAGGGCTACGACCTCATGATCGTCGGCCTGGAAAAGATGGTGGTGCGGCGAAACGAATTCCACGACGACGTCGCCAAGCTCGCCGCCGGGTTCGACAAGGCGATCGCGGTGGTGGATGCGCGCGACGCCCATCTCAAAGACCCGCTGCACGCGCGGCTGAACATCCTCGTGCCGGTGAACGGCACAGAAGTCTCGCGCCGGGCCGCCGAAGTGGCGATCGCGATCGCACGGGCGACGCGCGCGCCGGTCGCCGCGCTCTACGTCGCACCGAGCGGCGCCAAGAAGCGGCGCTCCCGCCGCTATGAGGAGGCGATCCTCAAGGACATCGTCGCGCTCGGCGAGACCTACGGGGTCGAGCTGAAGACGGCCCTGCGCGCCGACCTCGCGGCCGACGAGGCGATCCTCAAGGAAATGCACCGCCACCGGCACAATCTGATCGTGCTGGGCGTCGGCCGTCGTCCCGGCGAGAAGCTGTTCTTCGGCGACACGGCGGCCTCGCTGCTGGAGAAGTCGGAGCGCTCGCTGCTGTTCGTGGCGACCTGAGCCCTCGCCTACTCGTCCGCAGCCGCCTTGCCGCCGGCCGGCGCGCCGAACTTGTTGTTGGTCAGGAACCGCTCGGGGCGGATGCGCCCGGCGTCGCCGCGGTTGCCGCGCCAGTCTTTCAGTTCCTTGATCGCCAGACTGAAGCTGCGGCCCGCGCTGTCGATCCAGGTCAGCCCGGCCTCCGCCTTGAAGGTCGTGACGTCAGACAGCCCCCGCTCCTTGTAGCGCTGCAGGCGCACGCCGCGGCCGCGGTTCATCTCCGGCACCTGGTCGAGCCCGAAGATCACCATCTTGCGGTTCTCGCCGATGGTGGCGACCAGCTCGCCGCCGACGGCGGCCATGGCGGCCGCGCGGTCGGGCGCCTTCAGGTTCAGCACCTGCTTGCCCTTGCGCGTGGTGCCGAGCACCTCGTCCTCGGGCACCACAAATCCGTTGCCGGAATAGCTGGCGACCAGGAACTTGCGCTTGCCCTCGTAGGCGAGCGCGGCGACGACGTCGGCATCCTGCTCGAGATCGATGAACAGCCGCAGCGGCTCGCCGTGCCCGCGGCCGCCCGGCAGCTTGGAGGCGTCGATCGTGTAGAAGCGCCCGTTGCTGCCGAAGATCAGCACTTTCGCCGTGGTCTCCGTCGGGAAGGCGAACTTGAGCGCGTCGTCGGTCTTGAAGGCGACGCCGGACAGGTCGCTGACATGCCCGCGCAGCGCGCGGATCCAGCCCTTCTCCGACACCACGACAGTGATCGGCTCGCGCACGACCATGGCCTCTTCGATGGCCGCCTCGTCATGCGCGGGCGCTTCCGCGAACTCGGTGCGGCGGCGGCCGATGTCGGTCTTCGGGCCGAACGTGTCCCTGATCTCCTTGATCTGGCCCGCGATCGATTTCCACTGCTGGTCCTCGGAACCGATGAGCGACTTGAGTTGCTTGAGCTCCTCGCGCAGCGCCTTGTCCTCGCCGCGGATCTCCATCTCCTCCAGCTTGCGCAGATTGCGCAGCCGCATGTTGAGGATGGAATCGGCCTGCAATTCGGTGAGCTTGAAGGTCTTCATCAGGACGGGCTTGGGCTCGTCCTGCGTGCGGATGATCTTGATGACCTTGTCGAGGTTCAGGTAGGCCGCGAGCAGGCCTCCGAGCACTTCGAGCCGGTGTTCGATCTCGCCGATCCGGTGTTTCGAGCGACGCAGCAGCACGTCGCGGCGGTGGTCGAGCCATTCGCGCAACGCCTCGGCGAGCCCGAGCACCTGCGGCACCTTGCCCTTGACCAGCACGTTCATGTTGAGCGGAATGCGGCTTTCGAGCTCGGTCAGCTTGAACAGCGATTCCATCATCAGCCCGGCGTCCACGGTGCGGGCGCGCGGCTCGATCACCAGGCGGACGTCCTCGGCCGATTCATCGCGCACGTCGGCGACCAGCGGCAGCTTCTTCTCGTTGATCAGCTCGGCCAACTTCTCGACCAGCCGCGACTTCTGCACCAGCCACGGAATCTGCGTGACGACGACCACATAGGTGCCGCGGCCGGTCTCCTCCGTCTTCCACTTCGCGCGCACGCGGAACGAGCCGCGGCCGGTGGCGTAGGCCTCGGCGATCGCGTCGGCGGAATCGACGATCAGCCCGCCGGTCGGGAAGTCCGGCCCCTTCACGAACTTGAGCAGCGTCTTCGAGCGCGCGTTCGGATTGGCGATCAAGAACAGTGCGGCGTCGCACAGTTCGGCCGCGTTGTGCGGCGGAATGGCGGTGGCCATGCCGACCGCGATGCCCTGCGATCCGTTCGCGAGCAGGTTGGGGAACGCCGCCGGCAGCACCACCGGCTCCTCGCCGGTGCCGTCATAGGTCGCGCGGAAGTCGACCGCGTCCTCGTCGATGCCATCGATCAGCAGGCGGGCGACCTCGGTCAGCCGCGCCTCGGTGTAGCGCATGGCGGCCGCGTTATCGCCGTCGATGTTGCCGAAATTGCCCTGCCCGTCGATCAGCGGATAGCGCTGCGCGAAATCCTGCGACAGGCGCACCAGCGCGTCGTAGATCGCCTGGTCGCCGTGCGGGTGGAAATTGCCCATCACGTCGCCGACCACCTTGGCCGACTTCTTGAAGGCGGCGCCGGGGTCGAGCCGCAACAGCCGCATACCGTAGAGGATGCGGCGGTGCACCGGCTTGAGACCGTCGCGCGCGTCCGGCAGGGCGCGGTTCATGATGGTCGAGAGCGCGTATGCGAGGTAGCGCTCTTCGAGCGCCTCCCGCAGCGGGACCTCCTCGACGGAGCCTTTTTCAGGCGGAATCAGTCTTTTTCCCATGGCCGCTAGTTACTGCGGCCACCGCCGATGAACAAGCGATGAACGTCTCGGCCATGAGTTCTTCCAATTTTTCGGTGTATGTTCCGAACTTGGCATGCCCGATCGCGTTATCTTGCGCAAAAATCGTTCAGCGACGGGCTATTTGAGAATGGAGGAAGCAATGCGCCGGTTTATTCTCAGCGTGGCCGCGGCGATCGCGGTTCTGGCGGCGGGGGCGCTCGCCACCGACCGCGCCGAGGCCATGGCGATCTCGACGCCGGCCGGTATCCAGGCCGCCATCGACGATACCTCGCTGGCCCAGGACGTGGCCTATGTCTGCCGCCGGGTCTGGCGTTGCGGGCCTTACGGCTGCGGCTGGCGCCGCTACTGCTACCACACGGGCCCGCGCTATCATGGCCGCCGTTACTATCGTGGCGGCCGCTACTACTACCGGCGCTGGTAAACTGTTCGCCTGGGGTTGATTCCCCGGCACTGCGTTACGGCCGGCTCCGCCGTGGGGCCGGCCGTGCGATGACGTCACGGCGCTTCAAACGTTGCGGCCAAAGCGGGGGGACCCGTGCGCGTCCACAACGCCCCATCGGAGGAAATGGAATATGCGAGCGATCATGTTGTCGGCCCTGTTCGCGCTGGGCGTCGGCCTTCTCGGCACGACCGGCGCGTCCGCCGCGGTCGGCGCCGGCATCAACAATGCGGCCAGCGCCGCGTCCCTGCTCGAGCAGACCCGCGTCGTCTGCCGCCGGGTGAAGGTGTGCCGCGTCGGGCCCTACGGCCGCCGCTGCCACTGGAACCGCGTCTGCCGCCGCGTGCGCTGAGCGCCCGCACGATCGGATACCCGCGGCCCGGCCCAAAAGCCGGGCCGCTTTGCGTTGGGGCTCAGGCGGCGCCGGGCAGCGCGCGGACGAGCGCGGCGATGAAATGCGCACGCTCGTCGCCGAGCGACCGCCCGCGCGGCTCCAGCACGTAGCGCGCCAGGAAGAAGCCGGTGAGCGCGAAGCCGTCGGCGAGGTCGGGGCCGCTCGCCGCGGCGCCGGCTTCGCGCATGAACGACGGCAGCTTGAGCATCCGGTCGGCGTAAGGGGCGCCCGCCACGCGCGACACCGCCCGCCCCGATCTGGGCGAGACGTAAATGAGCTCGTCGCGCGCGCCGGTCGCGACGCATTCGCTGAGATCGAGCCCGAAGCCGAGCTCCGAGAGCAGCTGCAATTCGAACCGCGCGACGCGCGGCGCAGCCGTTCCGGCATCGTCGAGATGATCGAGCAGCGCCTCGAAGTCGGCAAACAGGCCGGCGTGCGGATCGCGCTCCGGCAACAGGCGCATCAGCGCGGCCAGGTGCGTGACGCCGTAGATCGCGTGCGGTGCGCCGAAATAGCCGGCGGCGCGCAGGCGCAGCCCTTCCACGCTGTAGTTTCCGAGATGCTCGTCGAGCCGCGCCCGCCAGGTCGCGCTCACGCTGTTCCCCGGCTGGAGAATCGGCTTCATGCGCGTGCCGAAGGCGCCGCGCACCATGCCGAGATGGCGGCCGTGCTCGCGCGTCATCAACTCGAGGATGCCGCTCGCCTCCCCGTGCCGCTTGACGCCCAGCACGATTCCTTCATCGGTCCATTGCATTTTGCGTCGACGCCAGTCCCTGTCATTCCGGGGCGCGAGCGACAGCAAGCGAATCCGGAATCCAGAACGATATACATTCGATAGTATCTGGATTCCCGGTTCGCGCCTTCGGCGCGCCCGGAATGACCGGATCCTACTCCTTCGGAAACTCGAGGCCCATGGCGGCATAGCGCTCGGGCTCGTCGGTCCAGCCCTCGCGCACCTTCACGAACAGGAACAGGTGGACCTTGGCCTCGACGATCTCGGCGATCTCGCGGCGCGCCGCCTCGCCGATCGCCTTGATGGTCTGACCACCCTTGCCGAGCACGATCTTGCGCTGGCTTTCGCGCTCCACGTAGATCGTCTGCTCGATGCGCACGTCGCCCTGCCGCAATTCCTTCCAGATGTCGGTTTCCACCGTCGAGTGGTAGGGCAATTCCTGGTGCAGCCGCTCGAACAATTTCTCGCGCGTGATCTCGGCGGCGAGCTGGCGCAGCGGGGCGTCCGACATCTGGTCGGGCGGATAGAGCCAGGGGCCGGCCGGCAGGTGCTCGCCCAGCCACGCTTTGAGATCGGCGACGCCGTCGCTTTTCAGCGCGGAAATCATGAAGGTGGCGTCGAAGCGCGCCTTGCCGTTCACGGTCTGCGCCAGCGCCAGCAGCGTGTCCTTCGGCACGAGGTCGATCTTGTTGAGGATCAGCACCTTCGGCGCCTTGATCTCGTCGATGCGGGCAAGGATCGCCTCGCTCTCCTCGTCCAGGCCCTTGCGCGCGTCGATCAGCATGCCGACGAGTTCGGCCTCATGCGCACCCGCCCAGGCCGTCGTCACCATGGCGCGGTCGAGCCGTCGCTTGGGGGCGAAGATGCCGGGCGTGTCGACGAAGATGAGCTGCGCCGGCCCCTCCACCGCGATGCCGCGGATGAGCGCGCGCGTGGTCTGCACCTTGTGCGAGACGATGGTGACCTTGGAGCCGACCAGCGCGTTGAGCAAGGTGGACTTGCCGGCGTTGGGCGCGCCGATCAGCGCGACGAAGCCGCAGCGCGCGCCTGGGGGTGAAACGAGCGGTTGATCAGCCATCGACTTTGTCCGCCTTGATGCCGAGCTCGGTGAGAAGCGCGGCGGCGGCGGCCTGCTCCGCGGCGCGTTTCGACGAGCCGATCCCTTCCGCGGGCGGACGATCCGGCAGCGTCACCGCCACGCGGAATTGCGGGTCGTGATGCGGGCCGGTGCGGGCGAGCTCCTTGTAGGCCGGCGCCGGCAAGCCGCGCCCCTGCGCCCATTCCTGCAGGATGGTCTTGGGATCGCGCAGCGGCCGCAGCGGCTTGAGCATGCGCTCCTTCCAGAAGCGGTCGATCAGGGCTTCGGCCGCCTCATAGCCGCCGTCGATGAACACCGCGCCGACCAGCGCCTCGCAGGCGTCCGCCAGGATGGTCGTGCGCAGCCGTCCGCCGGCGTGCTGCTCGGAGCTGCCGAGCTTGAGCGCGGGACCGACGTCCATGGCGCGCGCGACCTCCGCGCAGGTCTCCTTGCGCACGAGGTCGGCGAGGCGGCGCGACAGCTCGCCTTCGTTGGCCTTGGGGAAGGCATGGAACAGCATGTCGGAGATGACGAGCCCGAGCACGTGGTCGCCGAGAAATTCGAGACGCTGGTAGCTGTTGACGCGGGTGGCGCCGCCGGCGAGCGCGGATATATGCGTGAGCGCCCGCTCGAAAAGCGTCTTGTCGGCAAAGGTGTAGCCGATCCGCTCCTCGAGCGCCGCCCGTTCCTTGGCCTTGCGGCTCATCGCACGATCGTGAACAGCCTGTCCCAACGCACGGACACGGGCCAGCGCCAGAACTGCCAGGCCCGTTCGCCCTCGTAGACCGAGAAGAAGATGATCTGCGCTTTGCCGACGAAGTTCTCGAACGGCACCATGCCGACCTGGCTGAAGCGGCTGTCGGTGGAATTGTCGCGGTTGTCGCCCATCATGAAGTAATGGTCGGACGGCACGGTGTAGACCTGCGTGTTGTCGGCGAATCCGTTCTCGACCAGGTCGAGCGTGTAGTAGCTCACGCCGTTCGGCAGCGTTTCCTTCCAGCGCTTCACCGGCGTGTCGCGCGTGCCTTCTTCCTGCTCGATGAAGGCGGGCGCCCCCTCGCGCTTGATCGGCGTGCCGTTGATGTTCACGACGCCGTCGATCACCTGGATCTTGTCGCCGGGCAGGCCGATCACGCGCTTGATGTAATCGGTCGAGGTGTCGCGCGGCAGCCGGAACACGACCACGTCGCCGCGCTCGGGCATGAAGCCGCCCGGCAGGCGGCCGGAAAACAGCGGCGGCGACAGCGGCAGCGAGTACTGGCTGTAGCCGTAGGAATACTTCGACACGAACAGGTAATCGCCGACCAGCAGGGTCGCCTTCATCGAGCCGGACGGGATGTTGAAAGGCTGGAACAGGAAGGTGCGGATGACCAGCGCGATCACCAGCGCGTGGAAGATGACGCGGATCGTCTCGGCGACGCCGCCCTCTTTCCGTTTTGTCCCGGATGTCACGCTCATCGGCCTCTTCGTCCCGCAGCCGGCTCGCCGCCCCGGCGCCCTTGTAGCGGCTGGCCCCTTGGGGCGCAACGAATAACGCCGAAGGGCGGGTATAACTCTTTGGGGAAACTAGCGTTCCTGGCTTTGGCCGGCCCCGCCTGCCGGCGCCAGCGGCACGGCGGAAATGATGACGATGGCCTGCGCGGTCGGCCCCTCGTCGGTCAGCGACACGTCGATCACCGCCTGGTGGCCGGGCGGGGTCATGGCCTTGAGGCGGACAAGCGCCCCGCCGGTAAGTTGCATGGTCGGACGGCCGGAGGGCTGGTTGACCACGCCGAGGTCGCGCCAGAACACGCCGCGCCGGAAGCCGGTGCCCAGCGCCTTGGCGCAGGCCTCCTTGGCGGCGAAGCGCTTGGCGTAGGTCTCCGCGCGGTTGGCGCGGCCTTCGGCCTTGGCGCGCTCGGTCGGCGTGAACACGCGGTCGAGGAAGCGGTCGCCGTGGCGCGCCAGCACCGCCTCGATGCGGCGCACGTCGCAGATGTCCGAGCCCAGCCCGATGATCATGGACGGGCTTTCTTGCGGCCGCGGTCCATCGCCGCGCGCATGAATTTGACGGTCTCGGCCAGCCCCTCGAATACGGCTTCGCCGACCAGGAAGTGGCCGATGTTGAGCTCCACCACCTGCGGCAGCGCCGCGATCGTCTCCGCCGTCGCGTAGTCGAGGCCGTGGCCGGCGTGCACTTCGAGGCCGAAGCCGGCGGCGAGCGACGCCCCTTCCCGGATCAGCTGCCATTCCGCCAGCGCCTCCGCCTCGCGCCCCTCGATCAGCGCGTCGCACCACGAGCCGGTATGCAGCTCGACCACCGGCGCGCCCAGTTCGGCGGCGGCCTCGATCTGCGCCTGCGCCGCGCCGATGAACAGCGAGACCCGGATGCCGGCGTGCTTGAGCGTGTGCACCACCGGCTTGAGTTGCGCCTGCTGGCGCACGACGTCGAGCCCGCCTTCGGTCGTGCGCTCGGTTCGCTTCTCCGGCACCAGGCAGACGGCGTGCGGCTTGGTCTGAAGCGCGATGCCCACCATCTCCTCGGTCGCCGCCATCTCGAAATTGAGCGGCTTGTCGATCTCCGCCTTGAGCCGGGCGATGTCGTCGTCGCGGATGTGGCGCCGGTCCTCGCGCAGATGCGCGGTGATGCCGTCGGCACCGGCCGCGATGGCGAGCTTGGCGGCGCGCACCGGATCCGGGTGACGCCCGCCGCGCGCATTGCGGATGGTGGCGACGTGGTCGACGTTGACGCCGAGGCGAAGACGGGGGACGGCCATTTCCGGGTCAATCCATTAACGAAAGAACGCTCGCAAGCGACAAGCCTACCTTAAAACGAGAGACGACGCCCTACCCGTTCACCCGTTCGGCTTTCGCGACCATCGGCTTGGCGCGCAGCTGGGCCAGGATCGCGGTCAGGTGCTTGAGGTCGTAGACCTCGAGGTCGATGGTCACGTCGGTGAAGTCCGGGGCGCGGCGCGTCATGCGGATGTTGTCGATGTTGCCGTCGTGCTCGGCGATCACCTGCGCGATCTGCGCGAGTGAGCCCGGCTCGTTCATCGACTGGACCGTGATGCGCGCGGGGAAACGCCGCGGCGGCGCCTTGTCCTCGTCCTCGTCCCAGCGCACGTCGAGCCAGCGGTCAGGGTGGTCCTCGAACTCGCTCAAGGCCGGCGACTGGATGGGATAGATGGTGATCCCCTCGCCCGGCGAGACGATGCCGACGATGCGGTCGCCCGGCACGGCGCCGCCGTTCGGCGCGAAGCGCACCGGCAGGTCGCTGTTGATGCCGCGGATCGGAATGGCGGCGCCGGTGTCGCTGTCGGGCACCTTGAACTTCACCGAGGTCAGCTTCTTCAGGCCGAACCAGCCGGTCTCGGTCCGCTTGCGCCGGGCGGCGATCGCCGCCGCGCGCTCTTCCTTGTAGTCGGGGTACATCGCGCGCGCGACGTCGGAAGCCTTCAATTCGCTGCGGCCGACCGCCGCCATGACTTCCTCGATCGAGGAGCGCGCGAGCCGCGGCAGCGCGCCGGTGAGCTTCTCGTCGGAATAGGCGATCTTGGCGCGCTGGAACAGGCGCTCGACGATGCGGCGGCCGAGGCCCGTGTATTGCGCGCGCATGGCGACGCGCGTCGCCCGCCGGATGGCCGCGCGCGCCTTGCCGGTGACGACGATCGATTCCCAGGCGGTCGGCGGCGCCGCGGCCTTGGACGCAATGATCTCCACTTCGTCGCCGTTGACCAGCTCGGAGGTGAGCGGCGCGATCTTGCCGTTGATCTTGCAGCCGACCGCGGTGTTGCCGAGGTCGGTATGCACCGCATAGGCGAAATCGATCGGCGTCGCCTTGCGCGGCAGCGCGATCAGCTTGCCTTTGGGTGTGAAGCAGAACACCTGGTCGTGGAACAGCTCGAGCTTGGTGTGCTCGAGGAATTCTTCCGGGTTGGAGCCCTCGGCCAGCAGCTCGATGGTGCGGCGCAGCCAGGCATAGGCGGTGGACTCGCGCGAGAGCAATTCGGTCGGCGAGCCGGCGCCGTCCTTGTACAGCGCGTGCGCGGCGATGCCGTATTCGGCGATCTCGTGCATTTCCTCGGTGCGGATCTGCAGCTCGACGCGCTGCTTGCCGGGACCGATGACGGTGGTGTGGATGGAGCGGTAGTCGTTCGCCTTCGGCGTCGACACGTAGTCCTTGAAGCGGCCCGGCACCATCGGCCAGGTGGTGTGGACGATGCCGAGCGCCCGGTAGCAGTCGCCCATCGTCTTCACGATCACGCGGAAGCCGAAAATGTCGGACAGCTGCTCGAAGCCGATCGACTTGCGCTCCATCTTGCGCCAGATCGAATAGGCGCGCTTGCGCCGGCCCGCTACCCGCGCCTTGATGCCGCGCTCGGCGAGTTTCTTGGTGAGCTGCTTTTCGATCTCGGTGATGACGAGCCGGCTGCGCTCCTCGAGCGCGTTGAGCCGTCCGCTGACGACCTCGTAGGCCTCCGGGTAGAGCTCGCGGAACGCCAGATCGTCGAGCTCCTCGCGCATCTCGTGCATGCCCATGCGGCCGGCGAGCGGGGCATAGATTTCCAGCGTCTCCTCGGCGGCGCGCCGGCGCGAAGCCTCCGGCATCCAGTAGAGGGTGCGCATGTTGTGCAGCCGGTCGGCAAGTTTGATCAGCAGCACGCGCACGTCGTCGGCGATCGCCAGCAGAAGCTTGCGCAGGTTCTCCGCCTGCTTGGCTTCCTTGGTGACGAGGTCGAGCTTCTTCAGCTTGGTCAGGCCCTCGACCAGACGGCCGATGTCGGGGCCGAACAGCGCGTCGATCTCGGCGCGGGTGGCCTCGGTATCCTCGATGGTGTCGTGCAGCAGCGCGGCGGCGATGGTGGCGTCGTCGAGCTTGAGGTCGGTCAGGATGGCCGCGACCTCGATCGGATGGGAGAAATAGGGGTCGCCGGAGGCGCGGCGCTGGTCGCCGTGCGCCTTCATGGCGTAGACATAGGCGCGGTTGAGCAGCGCCTCGTTGGTGTTCGGGTTGTAGGCGCGAACCCGCTCGATGAGGTCGTACTGGCGCATCATCGGCTTGCGCGCGGGGGTAGCTCTGTCGGCGCCGACGGTATCGGCTGCCACGTCGGCGACGGCCGGCGCCCGCACAGGCGACTGCTTCTGCATACGCGGCAAATCGGGACGCGGCTGGCTCATCTAACTGACGACAAACCCGTTTTCGGGACCATGCGGGGCCATTGTGGCGGTACTGCGCAAGATATCATGCCGATTCCCATAGGCGGCAAGTCTATCGCGCCGTGGTTGCCAAAATAGCGAAGGCCCGGCTTTCGCCGGGCCTGAAATCGTTATCGGGCGTTAACCCTGAAAAGGCGGATCACTCGCCCTCTTCCTCCGGCGGCTCTTCCGGGGGCGCCAGGCCTTCGAGGCCCTTGAGCAGCTCTTCCTCGGTCATGCGATCGGCGGTTACCTCGGTGTCGTCGGAATCGATCCCCGCGCCGGCGCTCACCCCAATCAGCGGCACCTCTGGCTCGGGCTCGTCCACCTCGACGTATTTCTGCAGGGAATGGATCAGGTCTTCCTTGAGGTCGCCGGGCGAAACGGTGGTTTCCGCGATTTCGCGCAGCGCCACGACCGGATTCTTGTCGTTGTCGCGCTCGACGGTAATCTGAGACCCGGACGAAACCATGCGCGCGCGGTGGCTCGCCAGAAGCACCAGTTCGAAGCGGTTCTCAACTTTGTCGATGCAATCTTCAACGGTGACACGCGCCATCGGCTCGTCACTCCCTTAAGGTGGAACTATGTCCTGAAAACACGCGGTAGCTATACTCAATTGCCGCATCTTTCAAGTATTTTTGTCTTGGTTTGACGCCGGGCCTCTGTTACGGGGATTTCGCCGCATCCCCGGCCGGCCGCTGGTATTTCCAGGCCCTGGCCGTCGATGCGCAAGGCGCCGAATTGCCGACGGCGTCGCCTTATCTGAAGTCTGTCCCGGGGTCGCGCGCACCAAGCGGCGAGCGTCAGAGATTTGGACGGCAACCGGGAATTGCGAGGAGCACGAGTGACGACATGACCGTTCCCGGTGAAAAAATCGCATTGTTCATTGATGGAGCCAATCTTTACGCCACCGCCAAGACGCTGGGTTTCGACATCGATTACAAGAAGCTGCTGCGCGAATTCCAGGCGCGCGGCTATCTGCTGCGCGCCTTCTATTACACCGCGGTGATCGAGGATCAGGAGTACTCCTCGATCCGCCCGCTGATCGACTGGCTCGACTACAACGGCTACTCCGTCGTCACCAAGGCGACCAAGGAGTTCGTCGACCAGACCGGCCGCCGCAAGGTGAAAGGCAACATGGACATCGAACTCGCGGTCGACGCCATGGAGATCGCCGGCACGATCGACCACATGGTGCTCTTCTCCGGCGACGGCGACTTCCGCTCGCTGGTGGAGGCCGTTCAGCGCAAGGGCGTGCGCGTCACGGTCGTCTCGACGATCTCCACGCAGCCTCCGATGGTGGCCGACGAGCTGCGCCGCCAGGCGGACGTCTTCGTCGACATCGCCACGCTGCAGGGCAAGATCGGCCGCGACCCGGCCGAGCGTGCGGCGCGCGAGCCGCGCGGGCCCCGCGAGGATCGCGAGGCCGCCCAGCACACGCCGCAATTCCTGCAGCGATCGGCGGCGCCGCAACGCGCCGGCGTGGACGACGAGGAATCCTACGAATAGCCGCGGGCGCCGCCGCGCGGTATTGTCCGGCAACCGTCGTCCATTCCGGGTCGCTCACCGTCCATGACCAGGGCTGACAGCAAGCCGGGGCCGGACTGCCCGCGCTGCCCCCGACTCATGGCCTTCCGTCATGAATTGCGGAAGAAGCAGCCGGCGTGGTTCAACGCGCCGGTCCCCTCCTTCGGCCCGCGCGACGCACGCCTGCTGATCGTCGGCCTCGCCCCCGGCCTGCAAGGGGCCAATCGCACCGGTCGACCCTTCACCGGCGACTATGCCGGCGTGCTGCTCTACGAAACTTTGCTCAAGTTCCGTTTCGCGCGCGGCGAATACGCCGCCCATCCCGACGACGGCCTCACGCTCGTCGATTGCCGCATCACCAACGCGGTGCGCTGCGTGCCGCCCGAGAACAAGCCGACCCCGGCCGAGATCAACACCTGCCGCGATTTCCTGAAAGCGACCATCGCGGAGATGCCGAAGCTGCGCGTCATCGTGGCCCTGGGCCAGATCGCGCACAACAGCGTGTGCACGGCATTGGGCGCGAAGAAATCGGCGACGCCCTTCAAGCACGGCGCGCGCCATCCGGTCGGCGCCCTTTCGCTGTTCTCCAGCTACCACTGCTCGCGCTACAACACGAACACCGGCGTGCTGACGCCGGAGATGTTCCGCGCGGTGTTCAAGAGCGTGCGGAATTACCTCGACGCCTGAATCCAGGCGACCACTTCCTCCGCGTTCCTGTCCGGCGGAAACACCGGATAGAACACCTTGCCGATCACTCCGTCGTCGATGACCAGCGCCATGCGCTTGAGCAGCGTCATGCCGGCGGCGGTGAAGGTCGGCAGCTTGATCGCCTTCGTGAGCGCGAGCTTGTCGTCCGACAGGACCGGAAACGGCAGATGCAGCCGCGCCGCCGCCTCTTTCTGATAGGCGGTATCCTGCGTGGACAGGCCATAGAGCTGCGCCACGCCCAGTCGCTTCAGGTCGGCGTAGTGGTCGCGGAAGCCGCAGGACTGCGGCGTGCAGCCGCGCGCGCCGGGGATCAGGTCCCAGCCGTCCGGCGGGTCCACGCCCGGCACGCCGGTGCGCGGGTAGATGTAGACCACCGTGCGGCCGGACAGCTTCGACAGGTTCACCTGCGTGCCGTCGGTCGCCGGCAAGGCGACGTCCGGCAGTTTCATGCCGGCAAGATGGCGCGCCGCGCCGTCGTCCTGCGGCACCGGAATGTCGGGCGGCAGATTGAGCGGATTGTGCGTGCCCGGTGCTTCGGCCATGTGCTCCCCCTTATCAGGTCGTCGCCGGCGCGTACGATATGAATTCCATCAGCGAGCCGTCGGGATCGCGGAAGTAGACGCTCGTCCCGGGCCCCTTGGCGCCGAAACGCTGCATCGGCCCGCGCTCGATGGCAACGCCCTGCGCCGCGAGATGGGCGATGGCGCCCTCGATCGGACCCACCCATTCGAAGCACAGGTCGCTGTTGCCGGGCTGAACCGGCAGCCGCGCGACTTCGGCCGGCTGTACGCCGGGCCCATGCACGTTGAGCTGCTTGTCGCCGAAACGGTAGGCCCATCCCTTGGGGCGCTCGACCAGCTCGGCGCCCATAACTTCCGCATAAAACTTGTTGGAACGGGCCCAGTCGGACACGTGGATGACGCAGTGATCCAGTTTCGTCGGCACCATATGGCTCTTCCCGGGTTGAGGTGTCACGGCAACGTGAATGCGGCGGTTCGTCAAATCGGCAGCCGCGCGTGGAGCGTGACACTATTGTTTCACCAAATAAATCCAGGGAGCGAACGATGACTCGCCAGAATTCGACCAGCGCCGGCCTGATCGCCGCCGTGTTGCTCGCTGCCGCCGCATGGCCGGCCGCGGCCCAGACCGCCTCGGCGCCGCTGAAGAACGCCGAAGGCAAGGAAGTCGGCTCGGTCAACCTCGTCCAGACAGCGCAGGGCGTCCTGCTGAACGTCGCGGTCAAGGGACTGCCGCCGGGCGAACATGCCTTCCACGTGCACGCGGTCGGCAAGTGCGAGCCGCCGTTCACCTCGGCGGGCGGGCACTTCAACCCCGGCAGCAAGAAGCATGGCATGCTCTCGCCCGAAGGCCAGCACGCCGGCGATATGCCGAACCTGCACATCCCGCAGAGCGGCGACCTCACGGTCGAGGTGCTCAACGTCAACATCACGCTGGAGAAGGGCAAGCCGAACTCGGTGTTCGATGCCGACGGCTCCGCCGTCATCATCCACGCCGGCAGCGACGACTACAAATCCGATCCCACCGGTGAGGCCGGCGGCCGGATCGCCTGCGGGATAATCCAGTAGCGGGACGCAGCCGCGAGCCTTAGGGCGCGGTGCCGAGCTTGCGGCCGACGCGGGCCGCCACCGCGCGCCGCTCCTCGTTGAGCTTGGCGAGGCGCGACTTGAGGGCGGCCAGCGTTTCCGGCGCGGCCGTCCGCGGCGATCCGGAATCGAAAGGCGGATCGGGGTCGTATTCGATCTGAAGCTGGATCTCGCGGGCCACCACCTCGCCTTCCAGGATGGCGGCGAGCCGCAGCGCGAAGTCGATGCCGGAGGCGACGCCGGCGCCGGTGACGACGTTGCCATCGATCACCACCCGCTCGCGCACCGGGATCGCGCCCATCAGCGCCAGATGGTCGATCGCCGCCCAGTGGCAGGTGGCGCGCTTTCCCTTGAGCAGGCCGGCGGCCGCCAGCACCAGCGAGCCGGTGCAGACCGAGGTCACGTATTGCGCCGTCGCCGCCTGCTTGCGCAGGAAGGCGAGCGCCTCCTCGTCCTCCATCAGGTCCTGCTGGCCGGGGCCGCCCGGCACCATGATCACGTCGAGCGGCGGACACGTTGCATAGGTCACGGTCGGCACGATGGTCATGCCGCGGTCGGTCTTGACCGGGTCGAGCGTCTTCGCCACCAGCTCGACCGTGCTGTTGGGCAGCCGCGCCAGCACCTCGTAGGGCCCGGTCAGATCGAGCTGGGTGAGCCGCGGAAACAGCAGCATACCGATGCGGCGCGTCATGATCGCTACCCCTTCATCCGCATCAGGCGGCCCTTCTCACGATCCCAGGACCGCTTCTTCAACGTCTCGCGCTTGTCGTGCAGCTTCTTGCCGCGCGCGAGCGCCAGCTCGACCTTGGCGCGGCCGCGCTCGTTGAAATAGAGCTTGAGCGGCACGATGGTCATGCCCTCGCGCTCGACCGCGCCGGCGAGCTTGTTGATCTCGCGCTCGTGCAGCAGCAGCTTGCGCGCCCGCTTCGGTGCGTGATTGAAGCGTCCCGCCTGCACGTATTCCGGGATATTGGCGTTGACCAGCCACAGCTCGCCGCCTCGCGTGTCGGCATAGGATTCGGCGATCGTCGCCTTGCCGGCGCGCAGCGATTTCACCTCGCTGCCGGTGAGCGCGATGCCGGCCTCGAAGGTCTCGCCGATTTCGTAGTTGAAGCGCGCCCTGCGGTTCTCGGCCACGACCTTGAACCGGCGCTCGGGTTTGGCTGCCATGTTTTGAGGTGCTTCAGCGCGCCTTCAGGAGGTCGCGGATTTCGGTGAGCAACTGCTCCTGCTTGCTCAGGGCCGGCGCCTTCGCTTCCTCTTTCTTCATCATCTGCGTCATCGCCCTGATCACGAGGAATAAGACGAAGGCGATGATGATGAAGTTTAGCACGAGCGTCATGAAATTGCCGTAAGCCAATACAGCGCCTTGCTTTTTAGCCTCGGCCAGCGTGTCCGCAGTGACATTGGACGCGAGCGGCAGGAAGTAGTTCGAGAAGTCGAGCCCGCCCGTGACGGCGCCGACGACCGGCATGATGATGTCCGTCACCAGCGAGTTGACGATGCCGCTGAAGGCGGCGCCGATGATCACGCCGATGGCGAGATCGACCACGTTGCCGCGGAGCGCAAATTTCTTGAAGTCCTCGAGCATGAGCGGGCCCCTTTTCCTCGATGCCCGGCGTCAAGCCGGGCACGGCGCCAATGTTCCGCGCCGGCCACGCCGGCCGTCAGTTGATCAGGCCCGCGTGCACCATGGCGCTGCGCACGGCCGCCTTCGACTTGTCCGACAGCGGCACCATCGGCAGGCGCACGTCGTCCGATATCTTGCCGAGCAGCGAGAGCGCGTACTTGGCCGGCGAAGGATTGGTCTCGACGAACAGGTTCTGGTGCAGCGGCAACAGCTTGTCCTGCAGCGACAGCGCCTTGGCGTAGTCGCCCTTCAGGCACGCGGCCTGGAATTCGGCGCACAGCCGCGGCGCCACGTTTGAGGTCACCGAGATGCAGCCGTGCCCGCCATGCGCCATGAAGCCGAGGCAGGTGCCGTCCTCGCCCGAGAGCTGGTTGAAGT
Source organism: Pseudolabrys sp. (assembly GCA_046292265.1). Lineage (GTDB taxonomy): Bacteria > Pseudomonadota > Alphaproteobacteria > Rhizobiales > Xanthobacteraceae > Pseudolabrys. The sequence continues at coordinate 68,960 of JBKBRE010000020.1, forward strand.
CCGGTCCCATGGCGGCGCGCTGCTGCGACACGCGCAGCACGTTGGCGGTGGCGTCCTTGACGCCGGCGATGTTCTTGCACTCGAACAGGCGCTTCATGGTGTCGACCGACATGTCGATCACCGAGCGTCCCGGGATGTTGTAGATGATGATCGGGATGCCGATCGCGTCGTTGATCGCCTTGAAGTGCTGGTAGAGCCCTTCCTGGGTCGGCTTGTTGTAATAGGGGGTAACGATCAGCACGGCGTCGGCGCCGGCCTTCTCGGCATGGCGCGAGAAGTCGATCGCCTCGGCGGTCGAGTTGGAGCCGGCGCCGGCGATCACCGGCACGCGCCCGCGCACCTGATCGACGCACCACTCGACGACGCGCTTGTGTTCGTCGTGCGACAGCGTCGGGCTTTCGCCCGTGGTGCCGACCGGAACCAGGCCGTTGGTGCCCTCGGCGATCTGCCATTCGACAAGCTCGCGGAAGGCCTTCTCGTCGACCGCCCCGTTCTTGAACGGCGTCACGAGGGCGGTGAAGGAACCCCGAAAACGCGTCTTGGCGGTCATGGCACTACTCCGGATCGGCTGATTTACCCCATTGATATCGGGTCGCCGGGCGCGATGAAAGCCCTTCCCACGCCCAGAAAATGCGCCCCTTGCCCCGGTTTTGCCCCGCTCTCGCGCTAACCATGGTGACGGGCTTTTTTCGGGTATCCGTTCACCGATGATATTGGCGTAATGGGATCGATTCTCCCCTTGAGTCGGGGCATCCGGGAACCGAAGGCAAAGGGCTGAATGCCGAGGACGAACCGCAGTTTGCCGGGGCTGGCCGTCGCACTTGCCGTGGGCCTTATGGGCGCGCCGGCTGCCGCACAGTCCAAGAAGACGCCCATACCGCCGGCCAAGCCGGCGGCGAAGGCTGTGGTCCCGGCGGCGGTGGCCAAGATCCCCCTGCCACGACCGAAACCGCGGGACAAAGCCGCCCTGGGCTCTTTCGCCCAGGCCAATGTCGCTCTGCGCGGCGGCCTGCAAACCCCCGCCGGCGCCTTCAAGCCGCTCGTTCGCCCGGCGTCCGGGCCCTTCGCGCTGGCGTCGGCCGGCAGCGCCTCGGCCGCCGACATTGCCGCGGTCAAGCGGGTGATCGAGGCCGCCCGCAAGGGCAAGGAGGCGGACGCCGAAGCGGCCCAGCGCACCATTTCCGACCCGGTCGCGCGCAAGCTTGCCGAGTGGATCCTGCTCCGCTCCGACAACACGCTGCCGAGCTTCCAGCGCTACGCCGCCTTCGTCGAGACCAATCCCGAGTGGCCGCATTCGCCGCTGTTCCGCCGCCGCGCGGAGAACGCGTTGTGGAACGACAAGCTCGACGACGCCCCGGTGCGCGCCTTTTTCGCCAAGCGCACCCCGAGCACCGCCAAGGGCCGCTACGTGCTGGCGCGCGCCTTGCTCGCGCAAGGCGACCGCGAACGCGCCGCCGCGCTCGTGCGCCATGCCTGGCGCTATGAGGATTGCAGCGCCGAGGTCGAGCGCAAGGTGCTCGAGATGTTCGGCGACATGCTCACCCGCGCGGACCACAAGACCCGCATGGAGAAGCGTTTCTATGCCGACGATATCGAGGCCGGAATGCGCGCCGCCGAGCGGCTCGGCGGCAACGATCTCCTGATCGCCCGCGCCCGCGCCGCCGTGATCAAGCGCGCCGGCAACGCCAAGGCGTTGCTCGACGGCGTGCCGGCCGCCGCCCGCGGCGACGCTGGCTACATCTTCAGCCGCGCGCAATGGCTGCGCAAACAGGACAAGGCCGACGAAGCCGGCAAGCTGATCCTCACGGCGCCGCACGACCCGGCCGCGATCGTCGATCCCGACCAGTGGTGGATCGAGCGGCGCCTGCTGGTGCGCAAGCTGCTCGACGAAGGCGACGCGCGCACCGCCTATCGCGTCGCGCGCGAAGCCGTCCAGCCCGAGAGAGGGAATTACCGGGTCGATTATCATTTCACCGCCGGCTGGATCGCGCTGCGCTTCCTCAACGATCCGGCAACCGCGGCGCAGCACTTTTCCCACATCAATGAAGGCACCCATAACCCGCACGCACTCGGGCGCGGCGGTTACTGGCAGGGGCGCGCCGCCGAGGCCATGGGCCAGCGTGCGCAGGCCAAGGCCTTCTACGAGGCGGCCGCGCAGCACAGCGCCACCTATTACGGCCAGCTCGCACGCGCCCGGCTGGGCCTGCCCGAGCTTGGCCTGCGTACGCCGCCCAAGTTCTCGGGGCAGGAGCTCAGCGTGCTCGGCAATCTCGAGATCGTGCGCGCGGCGGAAATCCTCTACGCGCTGGACGAGCGCGATATGCTCGCTTCGATCTTCGCCGAACTCGGCGAGAGCGCCATCGACCTCGCCGGCATGGCGATGCTGGGCGAGCTCGCCGACAAGCACAACGACGGCCGCGCCATGCTGCTGCTCGGCAAGGGCGCCCTCGGCCGCGGCCTGCCGATGGACTATTACGCCTACCCGGTGGTCGGGCTGCCCGATTACAAGCCGATCGCCCCGCCGGTCGATTGGGCGGTGGTCTATTCGATCGCGCGCCAGGAAAGCCACTTCAACCAGAAGGTCGTCTCGTCCGCGCACGCCATGGGACTGATGCAGGTGACGCCGATCGCCGCGCAGGACACCTCGAAGCGCTTCAAGGCGCCCTACAACAAGGCGCGCCTGCTGAGCGACCCGATCTACAACATGCAGATGGGCGCGGCCGAGCTGTCGATGCTGCTGTCCACCTATGACGGCTCCTACCTGATGACCTTCGCCGGCTACAATGCCGGGCGCGGGCGCGTGCGCCAGTGGGTGGCCGCCTATGGCGATCCGCGCGATCCCAAGGTCGACCCGGTCGACTGGGTCGAGCGCATTCCGATCGCCGAGACGCGGAATTACGTGCAGCGCATCATGGAGAACCTGCAGGTCTACCGCTACCGCTTCGGCGGCGGCAGCAAGCTCCTGATCGAAGCCGACCTCCGGCGCGGCAAGGCAAACTGATCTTCCTGCCGCCGGGCCCCTGCCCTAGCCTGTCGACCTCAGCGACCCATTTCCACCGATGACCGAGGCAGCCAGCGTCTTCTTCTCCGCCCCCGACGGCCTCAAGCTGCATGCGCGTTGCTACGGCGCGCGCAGCGCGCCGGGCCTGCCGGTGGTCTGCCTGCCGGGACTCGCCCGCACGGCGGAAGATTTCGCCGCGCTCGCGGGCGCGCTGGCGGGCGATCCTGAATGCCCGCGCCGGGTCATCGCGCTCGACTATCGCGGTCGCGGCCTTTCCGCCTACGACAGCGACCCTGCCAACTACAATTTCCAGGTCGAGCTCGGCGACGTGCTCGCCGCGATGACGGCGCTCGACTGCCAGCCGGCGGTCATCGTCGGGACCTCGCGCGGCGGGATACTCGCCATGCTGCTGGCGGTCGCCCGCCCGACGGCGATCGCCGGCGTGGTGCTCAACGATATCGGCCCGGTCATCGAGCCGAAGGGGCTGATGCGCATCAAGGGCTACGTGGGCAAGCTGCCGCAGCCGCGCAGCTTCGAGGAAGGCGCCGATATTCTTCGGCGCCTGTTCGACGCGCAGTTTCCCAGGCTCACGGCGGACGACTGGCTGGCCGCCGCGCGGCGGGGCTTCAAACAGGAAAACGGCGCGCTGGTGCCGACCTATGACGTGAAGCTGGCCAAGACCATGGAGGGCGTCGATCTGGAGCGGCCGCTGCCGGCGCTGTGGAGGGAATTCGATGCGCTCGCTCATGTGCCGTTGATGGTCGTGCGCGGCGCCAATTCCGACCTGCTCTCGGCCGCCACCGTGGACGCGATGCGGGCACGGCGCGACGTCCTCGAGACCCTGGAAATCCCAGACCAGGGGCATGCTCCGCTCCTGGCGGAGCCGGACACGATCGGCCGCATCGCCGGCTTCGTCACGCGCTGCAAGAGCGTTCGTACGCCGTCTGCCGCGTTATGATAGCGGCGGCGGTGGCGCGAGTCTGTTTCTGAGAATGTGAAAGTTGGCCCGTTAGGCGCGGCCGATCCGTGCGGCGACGGCGCCGCGCTGCAAGGGCGCATTCCGGCGCGCTTTCACGCCGACCGGCCGGTCGAGCAAGTCGGATCGCACGTCGACCCGAAAGCCGCCGTCCGCCAAATCCTCGAACACGAGGCCTTCCCCCGCCCACACCTGTTCGATCGCACGCACGGTGGTGCGGCGCGGCTCGGTTTCGCCCTGTTCGATTTTGTGGACCGACCGCTGCGTCAGGCCGACGCGGGAGCCCAGTTCGCTCTGGCTCCAGCCGAGAACCGCGCGGGCCATGCGCAACTTGGCGGCAAACGCCCGCCGCTCAAGCCGAACGAGCTCGACCAGATCGCGCGACGCCTGCTGAACGATGTGCATCTTTAATTCGGCCTCGATCGCGACGCCGACGACGTGTTCTCTTGAGAGAATCCCCCGGCGGTTTCCCGCCGGGGGCTCTTACCCTCAAATCGCTTTCAGGCGATCAGGGATAGAAGTTGCGCTGGATGCGCAGGTGCACCATCCACGCGTCCTGATCCTGCGACGAGGCCACGGTGCCCGTGTTCGCCGAGTTCAGCTGCGTGTAGATGACGTCCAGACCGACGTCGAGGTTCGGCACCGGGTTCCACTGGGTACGGGTACCGACCTGCCAGGTCGAGAAGTCCCAGTCGCAGCCGGTGAGCAGAGCGGCCGCCGAGCAGACCAGCCGGTTGGCAGCGTCGCTGTAGTCCGCCGCAGCGTAGTCGCCGTAGATCGACGTCTTCCACTGGCGGTTCCAGTTGTGCTCGAACGACGCACCGACGCTCCAGCCGGTGGTCAGCTCGACATCGCCGGTGGTGCCGTAGATGCCATCGCGCTTGTTGCCGAAGCCGCTTTCCGCGCCGTTGGTCACGGAGTAGCTGGTGCCGCCCATCTGGTACGAGATCGCACCGACGCCGTAGTTGATCTGGGCCTGGAAGTAGTCGCCCGCCCCGATCATCGGCGCATTCAGACGGATACCGGCGCCGACCGCCCAACCCATGGCGTCGCCCGGATGACCGCCACGCGCGGCGTCGTAGTACAGCGCGCTGGCATCGTGCAACGCACCCATGATCTGGGCCGAGCCCCAGGCCTGGTCAACACGCAGGTTGGCGACCACGTCCGGGAACTTGTGACCGTTCGAACCAGAGGTCGCGCTGGCGGCGATAAGGGTGCCCGCGTTGTACTGGTTGATGGCCACGTCACGCGGATGCTCGACCGAGATGGTGGCCGAGAAGCCGTTGCCGAACTGCGCGGTGTAGGCGAGGACCTGCCAGCCCGGATCGCCGGTGTCGGCGCCCGCGATGGCGAACACGGCGCCGCCGTTGTAGCCGATCGCCGCCCAGTTCGCGAAGTCGTAGAACGACTGCGCGCGACCGGCGGTGAAGCCGGCGAACTGGATGAACGCACGGTTGGCGTTGAACGCCGCCGCCGTAGCCGGCGGGGCGCCGGTGCTGTTGCCGGCGTTGTCGTTCGAGGTGCCCACCGCGATGTAGGCGCGCAGCGTGCCGTACTCGGTCTGCGAGCGCGCGTCGGCCGTGATGTAGCCACGGTTACGCGTGCTGAAGTCGGTGGTCGACCGGTCCATGCTGTTTCCAACCATCGGACCGTTGGTCATGTTGCCGTTGTAGCCGTAGCCCATCTGCATACGGACCCAACCGCCGACCTTGAGGCAGGTATCGGTACCCGGGATGTAATAGAACCCCGCACCGTACAGGCTGCAAATCTTCACGTACTGGA
>JBKBRE010000021.1:0-68399 GCA_046292265.1 Pseudolabrys sp.
CGCTGCGGCCTCAGGGTCTGCTAGATTGCACCCCATCCCCCACCCGAAAGCCTGCCATGCCCCGCCGCCCCGCCCCCCCCCCCCCCCCCCCCCCCCCCCCCCCCCACCCCCCGCCCCGCGCAGCCCCCCCCCCCCCCCCCCCCCCCCCCCCCCCCCCCCCGCCCCCGGGGGGGGGGGGGGGGGGGGGGGGGGGGCCCCCGCGCCGCAATTCTGAACCTGATTGATACGCCCCCTCACCCGATCCGCCTTCGCTGCCGCTTCGGCGGATCGACCTCTCCCCGCAAGCGGGGAGAGGTGAAGAGAGCATGCGGCTCGCGCCTGCCACTTTTATTTCCGCATCTCTTTAGCCGCGGCGCGGACGGCCTTGATGATGTTCTGATAGCCGGTGCAACGGCACAGGTTCGACGACAGCACGTCAATGAGCGCTTCGTCGCTGATGTCGGGCTCGCGCTCCAGCACACCGACCGCCAGCATCAGGAAGCCCGGCGTGCAGAAGCCGCATTGCAGGCCGTGGTGGTCCATGAAGGCCTGCTGCATCGGGTGCAGCGTGTCGCATTGCGCCAGCCCTTCCACGGTGCGGATCTTCTTGCCGGCCGCCTGCGCGGCGAACATGAGGCAGGAGCGCACCGGCTCGCCGTCGACGATCACGGTGCAGGCGCCACAGACGCCGTGCTCGCAGCCGATATGCGTGCCGGTCTGGCCGCAGTCCTCGCGGATGGCGTCGGCGAGCGTGCGCCGCGGCTCGACCGCGATGGCGTGATTGCGGCCGTTGATGGTCAGCGTGATCTGGACTTTCTCGCTCATGCGGTTTTTCCCGTGGCCCGCAACGCCGCGCGCACGCGCTGCGGCGTGGCCGGCATCTCGTCGATGACGACGCCGAAGGGGGCCAGCGCATCGTTGATGGCGTTGACGATGGCGGCCGGCGCGCCGATGCAGCCGCCTTCGCCGAGGCCCTTGGCCTTGGTGATCGATTCCGTGCTCGGCGTCTCGATGTGGTGCAGCTCGATCTCCGGCACCTCGTGCGCGGTCGGCGGCATGTAGTCGGCCAGCGTCGCGGTCAGCGGCATGCCGGCCTCGTCGTAGACGATCTCCTCCAAGAGCGCGTTGCCGATCCCCTGCGCGATGCCGCCATGCACCTGCCCGTCGGCGATCATCGGATTGATGATGCGGCCGGCATCCTCCGCCACCAGGAATTTCTCGATGGTGGTGCGGCCGGTCTCGATGTCCACCTCCACCACGGCGACGTGGCAGGCGTTGGAGAATGTACCCGGCGGATCGTAGGTGCCGCTCTCGCTGAGACCCGGCTCGATCTCGCCCTTGAAGCGGTGCGTCTGCGTGTAGGCCTCGCGCGCCATCTTGGCGATGGTCACGCTGCGGTCGGTGCCGGCGACCTTGGCCGCGCCGTCCTCCAGCACGATGTCGTCCGCGGCCGCCTCCAGCATGTGGCTGGCGATCCTGATCAGCTTGGCGCGCACCTTCTGCGCGGCGATCAGCGTCGCGCCGCCGGAGATCACCAGCGAGCGGCTGGCGAAGGTGCCCCAGCCGTACGGGGCCGTGTCGGTGTCGCCGTGCACGACCTTGATGCGCTGCGGCTCGACGCCGAGCTGGTCGGCGATGATCTGCGCCAGCGTGGTGCGCAGGCCCTGGCCGTGCGGCGAGGAGCCGATGCGCGCCTCGACGAAGCCGGACGGGTCGACCGTGACGTGCACCGTCTCCCAGCCGGGCGTGATTTCCATGCCGCGCGCGGCAAACGCGGGACTGCCGTAGCCGGTGCGTTCGGAGAAGGTGGCGAAGCCGATGCCGAGATGGCGGCCGGCTTTGCGCGCCTCGGTCTGGCGCTTGCGGAAGGCGGTGAGGTCGACGTGCTCGACCGCCATCTCCAGCGTCTCCTTGTAGGTGGCCTCGTCGAACTTCAGGCCGGCGGCGGAGGTGTAGGGGAACTTTCCGATCAGGTTCCTGCGCCGGATGTCCACCGGCTCGATGCCGAACGCGGCCGCCGCCTTGTCCATCAGCCGTTCGAGCGTGAAGGTGATGGTCGGCCGCGACACGCCGCGATAGGCGGCCATGGTGCAGGTGTTGGTGAGCGCGCCGCGCGCGCGGCATTCGTAGTGGCGGAAGTCGTATGGGCCGGGCATCTCCGCCATGGCCATCAGCGGCTCGACGCCCGAGGTGGTCGGGAAGCAAGAATAGGCGCCGACATTGGCGACGATGTCGGCGCGCAGCGCGATCAGCTTCGCGTCCTTGTCGAAGGCGCCTTCGAGCGTGAGGTACTGGTCGCGCGAGTGGAAGGCGGCGATCAGGTTCTCGCGCCGGTCCTCGGTCCAGGCGACCGACGACTTGAGCTTGCGCGCCAGCCAGACGACCGCGACATACTCGGCGCAGAGCGACATCTTCTGGCCGAAGCCGCCGCCGACGTCCGGCGCGATCACGCGCAGCTCGGATTCCGGCATGCCGAGCACGTCGGCAATTGCCGTGCGCATGAGATGCGGCATCTGCGTGGTGCAGTGAAGCGTGACGCGGCCGGTCGAAGCGTCGTAGGCGGCGTGCGCGGCGCGCGCTTCCATCGGCGTGGCGTTCTGCCGGCGCGTGCGCGCGTCCACCCTGACGGTCCTGTGCGCGGTGGCCCAGGCGGCGTCGAAGTCCGGCGTCTTGATGCGGCCTTCGAGGATGACGTTGCCGGGCGCTTCGGGGTGGATCTGCGGCGCGCCGGGCTTGAGCGCGTCGCGCGCGTCGATCACCGGCGTGGCGTCGCCGATGACGAGATCGATGGCGTCGACGATGTCCTCGGCCTCTTCTTCGCTGGCCGCGACGACAGCGGCGACCGCCTCGCCGACGAAACGCACCTCGCCGTCGGCCAGCACCTTCTGCGGCACCGGCCGGTAGTCGAACTTGTGCAGCATCGGCACGATGGGCTTCACGCCCTTGAGGTCGGCGGCGGTGACGACCAGCGTGCCTTGCGGGGCGTCGAGCTTCTCGATTCTGCCGGCGGCGGACGGGCTGCGCAGAAAGCGCACCCAGTGCGTGGCGGGCAGGTCGGCGGTGAAACGGCCCTGGCCGGTGACCAGCGCGGGATCTTCCAGCCGGCGGATGGCGCGGCCGACCCATTTCAGGCCCGAGCCTTTGGTGTGCGCGGTCATTCAACGGCTCCGTTCGTCCCCGCGAAGGCGGGGACCCAGCGCTGGATTCCCGCCTGCGCGGGAATGAGCGGAGTGTGTTGCACGTTCATGATTGTGAATACTCCAGCGCACGGCGCACGACGGCGCGCACCAGATCGCGGCGGTAGTCGGCGCTGGTCTGATGGTCCTCCATGGCGTCGACGGCGGTCGCCGCGGCTTCGGCCGCGGCGCGGAAGGCCGCGTCGCCCGCCGCCTGGCCATTGAGCGCGGCTTCCGCTTCCGCAATGCGGCGCGGCGAAGCCTCTGCGCCGCCGACGCCGACGCGCGCATCGACGATCTTGCCGCCCTGCAAACGATAGGTGACCAGCGCCGCGCTCATGGCGAAATCGCCGGCGCGGCGGCTGAACTCGTAGAAGCCCCATTTGGCGTCGGCCGCCAGCAGCGGCAGCCGCACCTCGGCCAGCAATTCGTCCTCGGCCAGCGCGGTCGACATGACGCCGGCGAAGAACGCGCGTGCCGGGATCGGCCGTTCGCCGCGCGTGCTTTTCGCGAGCATGACGGCGTCGAGCGTCGCCACGGTCAGGCACCATTCCGACGAGGGATCGGCATGCGCGCAGCTGCCGCAGAAGGTGCCGCGCATGCGGATCGGGTAATGCGCGATGTGGCGGGCGACGTAGGAGAGCAGGGCGCCGAGCGGATTGTCGGTCACCGGCTTGTGGAAGGCGCCGTGCCGCACGCGCGCGCCGATCGCGAGCATCTTGCCGTCGCTGGCGATGCGGTCGAGCCCTTCGACCTCGTTGATGTCGACCAGATGTGCGGGCTTGGCCAGCCGGAACGCCATGATCGGCACCAGGCTCTGCCCGCCGGCGAGCACGCGGCCGTCCTGCGGCGCGACCTCGGCGAGTATCTTCACCGCCTCATCGAGCGTCTTCGGCACATGGCGGACGAACGGTGCGGGTTTCCTTTTCGGCTCCTTGCCGTTACGTCCGTCCCGTCACCCTGAGGTGCTCGGCGCGAATGCGCCGAGCCTCGAAGGGTGAGCGGCCTGGGCCGTGCCCGTCATCCTTCGAGGCTCGCTTCGCTCGCACCTCAGGATGACGGATCAAGCCTTTGTCCTCGCGCAAATTCATCTCACGCCTCGTCCAGCCCGATATCCACCGCCGGCGAGCCCTGGATCATCTTGCTCGAGGAGATGTAGTCCACGCCGGTCTCCGCGATCGCGCGCACGGTATCGAACTTCACGCCGCCCGAGGCTTCCAGCGGGATGCGGCCGTTCACCAGCTTCACCGCCGCGCGCATGTCGTCGAGCGACATGTTGTCGAGCATGATCACGTCGGCGCGGGCGTCGAGCGCTTCCTGCACCTGGGCGAGGCGGTCGCATTCGACCTCGATCTTGACCAGCGCCGGCGCGCCGGCGCGGGCGCGCTCGACCGCCTTGGCGATGCTGCCGCACACGGCGATGTGGTTGTCCTTGATCATCACGCCGCTATCGAGGCCGAGCCGGTGGTTGGCGCCGCCGCCGCAGACGACCGCGTGCTTCTGCAGCGCGCGCAGGCCGGGCGTGGTCTTGCGCGTGTCGATGAGCTTGGCCCTGGTGCCCTTGATCACGTCCATCCAGCGGGCGGTCTCGGTGGCGATGCCGGACAAGTGCTGCACGATGTTGAGCGCGGTACGCTCGACCGTGAGCAGGCTGCGCGCCTTGCCCTTCACTTTGAGCAGCGTGGTCTTTTCCGCCACGCGCGCGCCGTCGTTAGCGACGATCTCGACCTCGACGCTCGGGTCGTAGCGGCGGAAGCACGCGGCGGCCACGTCGATGCCGGCGAGCGCGATCGGCTGCCGCGCATTCATGTCGAAGGCGGCGCGCGCATCGGCGTCGATCATCGTGAGCGACGTGACGTCGCCGTGACCGATGTCCTCGGCCAGCCAGAGATCGATCAGGCGATTGACGAGATAGAGATCGAGCATCACGCACCCCTTCGGCCACCAGGCCGGAGCCGGATCATGCCGCGCCTGCCGCGCGGGTGACAGCCAGCCGGCGCGGCGCGGCACGCTTTTTGTATGTGTACAAACGATAACGCCCGTGTTTGGATTGTCAAACCCGGTGGGGGCGTGTTGGTGTCCGCGAACGAGCATCTTCGGCGGTTGCGCGGGACCGGTGCGCAAGCGAACGTGTCGGTATCACTCTCGGCGGCGAAGGGAGATCAGCATGCGGAATATCGGGAAGATCGGATGGCGCCGGGGCGTCATCGTGGGCGTGGTGGCGCTCGGCGCCGGCGCGGCCCTGGCGGCGCCGTTGAAGATCACGCTGGCCGGCGGCTCGGTCGGCGGCGCCTGGAGCACGATGGGCACGGCGATCGGCGAAACGATCCGCCTGTCGAGCCCCGGCTCCTCGTTCACCTACGAGCCGGGCGTGGACGCCGCCAATGTCCAGCTCGTCTCGACCGGCCGGGTGCAACTCGGCATTGCGCACGCGCAGATGGCGCTGCGCGGCCTGAAGGGCGAGGAGCCGTTCAAGGCCACGACGCCCGACATCAAGGCGATCGCGCTGCTCGATCCGCAGGCGGCCGTGCAGATCCTGGTGCGCGCCGACTCCAAGATTTCAAGCCTTGCCGACATCAAGAACAACAAGATGCCGGTGCGCGTCGCCTTCAACAAGCGCGGCACCATGATGGCGGTGGCGGGCGAGGAGGTGTTCAAGGCCGCCGGTATCGCGGTCGACGACATCGCGAAGTGGGGCGGTCGCATCGACTACGTCGATTACAACACGGGGCTCGCGCAACTGAAGGACGGCAAGACCGATCTCGTGCTCAACATGCTCGCCTTCCCGTCGGCGCAGGTGAAGAACATGGCGCGCGACGTGGACATGCGGCTGATCGGGCTGGACAGGGCCGTCATCGACAAGCTGTCGAAGGATGTCGGCACCAAGCCGGTGACGGTGCCCGCTGAAACCTATCCCTTCGCCAAGCAGGCGGTGGAGACGGTGACCGGCATGGTGGTGCTGGTGGCCTCCGACAAAATGTCGGAGGAGGAAGCCGCCACCATCGCCAAGGGTCTCGTTGACCACTACAGCTATCTGGAGAAGGCCTATCCGCCGTTCTCGCGCATGGGCGCCAAGGCGCTGCCGGACGTGGCGCCGCTGACGCTGCATCCGGGCGCGGCCAAGGCCTACAAGGCGGCGGGACTGCTGAAGTAGCCAGTGCGCTGCCGTAAGTCCTTCTCGTCTGGCGCGGCCTCATGGATGCGCGGGTCAAGCTCGCGCATGACCCTGGGGAGGGGCTGATGCAGCTCATCCAGCTCATCGCGCCCGGCCGCACGCGCAGCCTGAGCCCGGTCGAAAACGCGCTGATCTACTGGCTGGCGGCGGCGACCTGCGCCGTCTTCATCGCGGTGGCCTTCGGCCTCTACATCGACGGCGCGCTGCTGCTGTACTGGTTTCTCGGCGTCGTGCTGGCGGTGTCGTTCCTGACCGTCACCGGCAATCCGGCGCGGCCGGCACGCGGCTCCTGGTTCGGCTGGAGCGCGGCGGCGCTTGCGGTGCTGATCTCGTTCTACTTCATCTACCGGCAGCCTTTTTACGAAAGGCGCCTGCCGATGATCGACGAGCTCACGGCGCTCGACCAGGCGGCGGCGATCCTGGTGATGCTTCTGGTGCTGGAAGCGACGCGCCGCGTGATCGGCTTCACGCTGGTCGCGGTGGTGCTGGTCTTCCTCGTCTACGGCGTGTTCGGCCATCTGATCGAGGGACCGTTCTCGCATCGCGAACTGTCGCAGCAGGAAATGCTCGACCAGCTGGTCTTCACCACCAACGGGCTGTTCGGCTCGGCTCTGAGGGTGGCGGCCTTCCTCGTGTTCGTCTTCGTCGTCTTCGGCGCCCTGCTCGACCGCTGCGGCGGCGGCGACTTCTTCTACGATCTCGCCAACAGCCTGGTCGGCCGGCAGGCCGGCGGCCCGGCCAAGGTGGCCGTGGTGTCGTCCGGTCTCTACGGCTCGATTTCGGGCTCGCCCACCGCCGACGTGGTCACCACCGGCGCCTTCACGATTCCCCTGATGATCCGCACTGGGCTGAAGCCGGTCTATGCCGGTGCGGTGGAGGCGACCGCCTCGACCGGCGGCGCGCTGCTGCCTCCGGTAATGGGCACCGCCGCGTTCCTGATGTCGGACTTCACCGGCATTCCCTACGGCACCATTGCGATCGCGGCGATCTTCCCTGCGCTGCTCTATTACTTCTCGATCTTCCTCGCAGTGCACAGCCACGCCCGCCTCGCCGGGCTCCAGCCGGCTGTGGCCGTCGACGCGCCGGGGCTCGTCGCGGTGTTGCGGCGCGACTGGTACTTCTTCGTGCCCATCGTCCTGTTGGTGTGGTTCGTGTTGGCCTATGACCGGCCGGTGTTCTCGGCCGTGCTCGCGCTCGCCGCGCTGGTGCCGATCGCGCTGTGGCGCACGCGCAGCCTCGTGGAGACCGCCAGGACCATCCTGACGGCATTCGACGACGCGCTGCGCCGCATGACCGGCATCGGCGTCGCCTGCGCGGTGGCGGGCCTGGTGGTCGGCACGCTGGCGATGACCGACCTGACCGGCAAGATATCCTCCGCCATGTTCACGCTCGCCAAGGGCAGCGAACTGCTGACGCTGGCGGTCGCGACGGTGGTGGTGATCGTGCTCGGCATGGGCATGCCGACGCCGGCGGTCTACGCGCTCGCCGCGGTGCTGGCGGCGCCGGCGCTCCTCGCGCTCGACGTGCCGATGCTGCCCGCCCACCTCTTCATCGTCTACTTCGCCTCGATGTCGGCGATCACGCCGCCGGTGGCGGTGGCCGCCTTCGCCGCCGGCTCGATCGCGCGCGCCAACCCGATGGCGATCGGGCTCACCTGCTGCCGGCTGGCGATGGTCGCCTTCCTGATCCCCTTCGTGTTCATCTATCACCCCGGACTGCTGCTGATCGGCACGCCGTCCGTAATCGTCATGTCGATGGCGAGCGCGGCGCTCGCGGTGGTGGCGCTGGTCGCGGCGGCCGAGGGCTATCTGTTCCGGCCGTTGCCGAACGCCTGGCGCGCGCTGTTCGGCGCCGCCGGATTGCTGCTGATCACGACGCAGATGATTCCGGCGCTCGTCGGGCTGGTCCTGCTGCTCGCAGGCGGCGCCTGGCTGTGGACCGGACGCAAGGCGCTTCCCGGCGGGCGCACCGCCGGCTAGCGCGCGCTACTTCGCCACCGCCATTTCCTTGTTCGCCGCGCCGCGGCGGATGGCGCTCTCGATCCGCTTCTCGGTCTCGACATAGGCGCGCGCCGCGTCGGTGTTGAACATCTGGTGCGTCTCGATCTCGTCGTCGTTGACCGGCGTGATGGCGAGGTCGGTGTACTCGTAGCGCTTGGGGTCGTGCTTCACGCGCAGGTAGATGCGCCGCAGCCTGAGATAGATCGAGGCCCAGCCGTAGGTCTTGCGCGCTAGCTCGGCGATGTATTTCGGATAGAACGTCCAGACCGGCTCGAGCGGCAGCGTGTGCCGACGGTCGCGCCGCGACTTGAGGCGGAACAGGCCGCTCTCGACAGGGTGGCAGTTCTCCAGCTCGAACGAGGCCTTGAACCAGGTCAGCACGAACAGCGTGTTGCCGAAGGCGCGCAGCGCGGCGCTCCGGCGCATCACCCGCTCGCAGTGCTCGTAGGAGTAATAGCGCTTCCAGCTCTCGCGGTAGGCGTACTCCCATTCATCGCGCGACATGCGCGGATGTTCGCAGGTGATGTGGTGGAGATCGTACTTGTTGAGGTCCGGGTCCATCCAGGTCTTGGCGCGGAACAGCTTCTGGTGGTCCTCCGAGCCCGGCAGCGGCGTGAGATAGTGGATCTCCAGCACGTCGATCGGCAGCTCGTTCTTGATCACCTCGAGGTCCTTGAGCACGGACTCGACGGTGTCGTGCGGGAAGCCGGTGATGTAGCCGGCGTAGACCAGGATGCCAGCCTTCTGCCACTCCAGCAGCATCCGGCGATATTCGGTGATCTTGTTCTGCTTCTTCTTGGCCGCCTGGAGGTTCGCCGGGTTGATGTTCTCCAGCCCGATATAGGCCTTCTTGACGCCCGCGCGCCGGCACTTGGCGATGAAGTTCGGCAGCTTGTGGCAGGCGGTGTCGACCTGGATGATCAGGCTGAGGTCGATTTTCTCGACCTCGCGCAGATGGATCAGCCGGTCGAGGATCGGCTCCCAGTCCTTGTTGCGGGCGAAGTTGTCGTCGGTGATGAAGAAACGCCGGATGCCCTGCGCCGCGTTCTCGCGCACGATCTTCTCGATGTCTTCGGTCGAGCGCCGGCGCGACTTGCGCCCCTGCACGTTGATGATGGTGCAGAAAGAGCACTGGTAGGGATAGCCGCGGCCGGCGTCGAAGCTGGTGGTGGCGCCACCGGTCCGCTTGAGCCGCTCGCGCTTGAGCATCGGGTAGGGCGCGCCATCGATGCCCGGCAGGTCGTCCATGAAATTGTAGAGCGGCTTCAACGTCCCGGCGTAAGCGTCCCGCAGCACCTCGTCGAGGCGGTCTTCGGCCTCGCCGGCGAACACCGACAGCCCCATCGCCTGCGCCTCGCGCAGCGCGTCATCGTCGCCGTCGATCATCGAGATCACGCCCGACATGTGGAAGCCGCCGATGGCGACGTCGATGCCTTGGGCGCGCAGCGGGCGCGCGATGTCGAGCGCGCGCGGCGTCTGGTTCGACTGGACGCCGACCAGCATGACCATGCCCGCGCCGGCCTTCTTGATCAGCGCCGCGATGCGGTCGGGCCTGATGCGCGTGTTGGCTTCGTCGATGGTGTGGATTTCGATCGCGACGTCGTCGCCGAGCACGCCGCGCGCGGCGCAGTCGTCGGCGATGCCGGCGATGCAGGCGAGCGAGTTCGAGGGGATGGCGGAGCGAAACCAGCGGATCGGATAGCCGTCGTCGCAATAATGCGTCGGCTTCACCAGAACCAGGCAGAACCGTCGCTTGGACGCGACGGCCGGCGACTGCGGCGGCATGTACTCGCCCCCTCTGCAGGACTTATCGCACGACGACGCTGTATTATTAGCAGTAGACAGGGCCTTCGACAACAACCCGCCCGACCGCTGACTCCGCCGCAAACGTTCCATCCCCCGATGCCAATTTCGCGCGGATCGGCTAGACTGATTTGAAAGGTGCGACTCAAGGGGAGGGGACGATGACGGTTCTGTTCCTTGCGTTCGGAACTTTGGCGGCCATCTGGGTGATCGTGCTGGTCGGATCGCCCATGTTCGGCTCCGACCACTGAGCCGGCATCCGGCTTAGACGCGGCGGACCGCTCGCCGTTCGGCAGCCATCCTTCAACGGCCATGGGCGTCTGCTCGTTATTGCGAACGGGCCATTGTCCCCGGCGGGGCATTGTCCCGGGCCGGGATGGCGGCGTATGAGTGCGCGGCCATGAGCACCAGCGATACCGAGGTCGCGATCGTCGGCGGCGGCGCGGCCGGCATCGCCGCCGCCCGCTGCCTTGCCGAGGCCGGCGTCGAATGCCTGATCATAGAGGCGCGCGACCGGCTGGGCGGGCGGGGCTGGACCGTCGAAACGGACGGCTTCGCGCTCGATCTCGGCTGCGGTTGGCTGCATTCGGCCGATCGCAATCCCTGGAGCAAAATCGCGCAACGGCAAGGACGCGCCATCGACAAGACACCGCCGCCCTGGGCGCGGCCCTCGCTCGAAGCCGGCTTTCCAATCGGCGAACAGCGCGCCTATATCGCCGCCATGAACGCGTTCTTTGAGCGGGTCGGTGCGGCCGCCCAGCAGGACGACGACGTTGCCGCGGCGGAGCTGCTCGAAGCCGGCGGGCGCTGGAACGGTCTGATCGGCACGGTCGGTACGTTCATCAGCGGCGGCGAGCTCGACCAGGTCTCGGTGCGCGATTTCGACAACTACGCCGACACGGACGTGAACTGGCGCATCGTCGAAGGCTACGGTGCGACCATCGTTGCGCATGCGCCCGCGATACGCACGGCGTTGGGCTGCGCGGTGCAGCGCATCGATCGTTCGGGCGCGCGGCTGCGTGTCGAGACCACGCATGGGACCATCACGGCCGACCGCGTTATCGTCACGCTGCCGAGTGCGCTCATCGCCGAGCACGAAGATCTTTTCGCCCCGGCGCTGCCGGAGAAGACCGAGGCTGCCGCCGGCCTGCCGCTCGGGCTCGCCGACAAGCTGTTCATCTCGCTCGCGCAGGCCGACGAGTTTCCGCCCGACAGCCGGCTGTTCGGCCGCCCCGACACCGGCGCCACCGCGGCTTATCACCTGCGCCCGTTCGGCCGGCCGATGATCGAATGCTATTTCGGCGGCCGTCTCGCCGCCGGTCTCGAGCGCGGCGGCCCGGCCGCCTTTTTCGATTTCGCCGTGAGCGAGCTCACCGGCGTCCTCGGTGCCGAATTCGCCAAGCGGCTGAAGGCCGGTCCAATGCATCCGTGGGGCGGCGATCCCTTTGCCCGCGGCTCTTATTCATACGCGCGGCCGGGGAAGGTGGCGTGCCGCGCGGCGCTTGCGGCTGCCGTCGAGCAGCGCATCTTCTTTGCCGGCGAGGCCTGTTCGGCGCACGACTTCTCCACCGCGCACGGCGCTTACCTCACCGGCGTGGCGGCGGCGCAACAAGCGATTACCGCGCGCGCCGCCGCATAAATCGGCCACATTGATGTTGAATTTGAGCGGGGGCGGCATCTAATCTTACTGCCGTCATTGCCGGGGGGCGTCCTCATGACGGTACTGCAATCCACCGCGAAAGCGTGCCTTGTCGCCTGCCTTTTGAGCGGCGGAGCACCGGTGCTCGCCGACGAGGTGGCGCGCCCCGACAAAGTCTCGATTTATTTCGCCGCGCACGCCGACGACTGGCAGCTCTTCATGAATCCGTCCGCTTTCCAGGACGTGATCGAGGGCGCCGCCAAGACCGTTTTCATCCATGTCACCGCCGGCGACGCCGGCCTGGGCGCCGGCAAAGGCGGGCGCAGGCATCCGCTGTTCCTGGCGCGCGAGAATGGCGCGGAACAGGCCATCCGCTTCATGGCGGACACCGACTCGACGCCCGTCAATAAGGTCGCCGCGCCGATGACCTTCAACGGGCACGCCATCTATCGCGTGACTTATCGGAGGACGGTCAGCTATTTCCTGCGCGTGCCGGACGGGCATTGGTCCGGCTCGGGCTATGAAGAGACCGGCTTCCAGTCGCTGGAGCGGCTCAACACCGGGGCCAACCACGAGCTGCGCGCGATCGACGGATCGACCACCTATCGCGGCTGGGACGATCTGGTGAAGACCATGCGGGCGATCGTCGATCATGAGCGCGGCGCTACGACGCAAGTGCAGATCAACGTCGCCGAGCTCGACAGGCGCATCAATCCGAACGACCACTCCGACCACCTGATGACGGCAAGGGCCGCGCTCGACGCGGTCAAGGATCTCGCCTGCGTGCGGCGGGTCTCTTACGTCGACTATGCGAGCTCCAAGCTGCGCGCCAATCTCCGCGCGCGGGAACGCGACATGGAAAGCTCGGTCTTCGCGGTGACGCTGGCGGGCGTCCAGGCGCTCGACCACCCCACGTCCTGGAAGCACTACGACTCCTCGTTCGTCGGCCGGAACTACTTCCGGGTGCGCGAAGGCGCCGGCCGCTGCACGCCGGCGAGGACGGAAGTTGCGGTCGCGGATGCCGTGCCGGGACCGTAATAAGTCAGGACCAGATCGGACAAGTTCGCTCGCATCGGCCCTTTTTGCTCGGCCTAGCCGACGTTCCCATCCGCAAATAGCGGTATGCGCCGACCATGCGTGCCGTTGACCTAGGTCAACGCGGCGGATACCCATTATTGAAACCATTTCTCATTTGGCAGGTTCTTTTCCAGACAAACGCGCGAACCGCGGCCGGCTCGTCATGCGCTATGTGGAAGTTCCGCTCGCCTTGCAGACCCGCCGCGTCGTTTCCCTCGATGCGCTACGCGGCTTCAACTTCATTTGGATTCTGGGTGGCGAAGGCGCCGTGCTGGCCCTCGCGGCCATGCTGCAAGACAAGGGCGCCGCGCTCGAAGCGGTCGGGAGCGTCCTGCGCACGCAGATCACGCACGCGCAGTGGGAGGGCTTCACCTTCTACGATCTCGTCTTCCCGCTGTTCATTTTCATCACCGGCGTGGCGATCGCGCTGTCGGTGCCGCGTCTGGTCGAGCGCGAGGGCAGGGCGAAGGCGCATATGCGCATCGTCCGCCGTGCGCTCGTGCTCTACATACTCGGCCTGATCTATTATGGCGGCATCGCCAACCACTGGCAGGACATCCGCTTCGTCGGCGTGCTTCAGCGCATCGCGGTCTGCTACCTTGTCGCCTCGCTGCTGTTCCTGCATCTCGGCCGACGCGGCCTGGCCACTGCGCTCGTCGCGCTGCTCGCTGGCTACTGGGCGCTGATGACTTTCGTGCCGGTACCGGGCATCGGCGCGGGCTCCTTCGCCCCGGACGCCAACCTCGCCAATTGGATCGATGCCCACTACCTGCCGGGCCGCCTGTGGGACGGCACCCGCGATCCGGAAGGATTGCTGAGCACCTTGCCCGCCATCGGCACCTGCCTGATCGGCGTGCTTGCCGGGTTGTTGTTGCAGGACGAGCGCGTGCCGCCGCAACGTAAAGTGCTGTGGCTGGTCGCGGCGGGCATCGTGCTGCTGGCCGCCGGCAGTTTGTGGTCGCTCCAGTTTCCGATCGTCAAGGCGATTTGGACGTCGTCCTTCGTGCTGGTCGCCGGCGGCTGGAGCCTCCTCCTGCTCGCCGCGATGTATCAAGCGATGGACGTCTGGGGCTACAAGCGCTGGGCGACCGTGTTCGCCTGGATCGGCGCCAACGCGATCCTTCTCTACTTCATCAACGGCATCTCCGGCTTCGTCCCCTTCGCGCAGCGTTTTGTCGGCGGTGACGTGGCGGCGTGGTTCGATGAAGCGGCAACCGAAGGAACCGGCGGCCTTGTGATGCACCTGGTCGCGCTTTTCTTCGTGGTCGCCCTCGCGGGCTACCTCTACCGCAACAAGATTTTCTTACGCGTGTGAGGCTGGCGCTTACCGTTCGATTGATTGAGGTCAAACGGCGCGCCTCGGATACTGGAAGGATTGGGAGCAATTCGGAGACGGGCAAGGCTGTAGAGGATCGGAGGTGTGATATGAGCTCGGTTGCGACTCTCAAGCGCAGGAAAGTCACCGAACCGGCGGCGGAGTCCGAACGCCGCATCGTCATCCCCCGCCGGCGCCACGCCCGCAGCGCCGAGGCCGCGATACAGCGGCGCGAACTCGCCCTGCTGCTGCGGTCGATCAAGACACTGTTGCAACAGTCTCCTTAGACGACCGCCGCAATCAGCTTCCCACCTTCAGCTCGGATACCAGCGCGCGCAGCGCCGCCACGGTCGACGGCGCGACACTCTTGCCGGTCCGCGGATTTTCCGACGGCACGTTTTCGATCGTCATCGTGAAGCGCATGGTGTCGGCGTCCACGGCGATGGTGTGCGTGTTGCGCGTTACCGTCGGGTCGGCCCAGATCTCCAGCCGCGTCTTGTCCGGCCCGACGCCGGCGAGGCTGAGCGCCGCCGCTACGTTGACATTGGTGGGGAAGCCGCGCGCACCCTCGCGCGCCGTACCCGCGAACACCTTCTTCGGCTCCGTCAGCCCGGCCAGCGTGATGTTGCGCTCTCGCAGGTAGAGCGCGCCTTCCAAGCCAGCCGGCGGCTTGCGCGTCACCATGGTGACGGAATGGATGGTGCCTTCGGCGGCGGCGCGTACCGCGTCGAGGCCGAGGAGCGCGCCGGTCGGCACCAGGATGCGCGCGCCTTTCTCCTTCGCGCGCGCGATCAGGTCGGGGTGTTCGAGCAACTGCGCCACCGACAGCGGCATGAAGATGCGGCCTTTGTCGATCGTGCTCACCGCCACCTCGCGGAACAGCGCGGGTGGCAGGCATTCGACCACCACGTCGCAGTCGTCGGCGAGCGCGGCAAGCGGCCGAACGGGGATCGTATCGCCGATCTGCGGCAACGCGCGGCGCGCCTTCTCGGCGTCGCGCACGGCGACGGCGGCGAGCCTCAGTCCCGGCACGCCGGCGATCAGCCGCTTGGCGACCTCCAGGCCGACGGCGCCGAGGCCGGCGAGGCCGATACGCAAGTCCGTCTTCGCCATCTTTCCTATCTCCATTGGTCCAGCTTCCACCCGCCCGTGGTGAAGCGGTAGTTCTGCCCGGCGCGCTCCATCGGCTCGCTCGGCTTGGCCGTGATGCCCCAATGGTCGAGCCGGCCGGGCGGCCATTTCCATTCCTCCACCGGGCGCGGGCGGTAGCTGTCGTCGATCTGCTGCATCTCGCTGGTATATTCGATCGGCAGTTGCTCGGGCCCGAGGAAATAGCAGAACACGTTGTTGCCGGGTCCGTGGCGGCCGGGACCCCACTCGATGCCGCGGCCGTGGTCGCGCATGCGGCCGGCGCCGCGCATCACCGCCTCGAGGTCGGGCATTTCGAAGGCGATGTGGTTGAGCGTCGTGCCGCCTTCAAAGCCGAGCACCACGCTGTGGTGGTCGCTGTTGCACGACAGAAAACGCATCTTCCTGGTCTGGTCGGCGAGGCGGAAGCCGAGGCCGTCGCGCAAGGCGGCGAAGGTCGCGTCCGGATTGCCGTTGTTGAGGTTGATGTGGCTGATCTTGGTCGGCCGGTCGGGATGCGCGGCCGGAGCCGCGTGATCCTCGACGCCGCAGACCACGGCCATGTTGCGGCCTTCCGGGTCCTGGAAGCCGAAGCCGTAGTCGCCGTGCGGCTGGCGCAAGGGCGCTGGCGTCTCGATCGTCCTGATGCCATGCGCGACGAGCTGCTTGTGCAGCGCATCGACAGTGGCGCGGTCGGCGGCGTCGAACGTCACGCGCACCAGCGCCGTCCCCGGCCCCTGCCGCAGGCCGAGAATGTGGTGGAACGTGCCGCTGCCGCGGAACAGGCGCACGCCCTTGTCCTCGCCGGCGGGCATCAGACTCCACGCCTCGGTGAAGAAGTGCGCCATCGCGTCGAGATCGGTGCAGGCGACCTCGACGCTGCGCAGCGCGCGGACCTTCGCTTGGCTCATTCGCTCACTCCCAGGAAACGCGCGGCGTTGTCGTGATGCAGCAGCGTCACGTCGCCGTCCGATAGTTGCAGCGCCGCCACGGCCTCGACCGGATGGCGCTCGTGGATGTCGAAGGGAAAATCGGTGCCGAGGCAGAGCTGGCGCACGCCGAACAGCTGGATCAGCTGGCGCAGCGTGGCCGCGTCGTAGACCAGCGTGTCGTAATAGAGCCTTCGCGCGTGCGCGTAGGGCGATTCGCCCATCAGCGCGGCGAAGTCCTTCTTGATCGTCCAGCCGTGCGCCAGCCGCGGCAGGATCGAGGCGAAGGCGCCGCCGCCGTGACTGAAGGCGAGCCGCAGACCCGGGTGCCGCGTCAGCGTGCCGCCGGTGATCAGCGAGGCGATGGCGTAGGCGGTCTCGAGCGGAAAGCCGATATAGGCCATCAGCCCGGGCGGACCGACGATGCGCTCCTTGCCGGACGGGTGCAGCGCATGCACGAACACGGCCGCGCCCAATTCCTCCGCGGCGGCAAAGAAGCTTTCGAAACGCGGATCGCCGAGCGGCGCGCCGTTGATATTGCTGCCGAGTTCGACGCCCTTGAAGCCGTCGCGCATCAGCCGTTCCAGTTCGCGCGCGGCAAGCTCCGGGTCCTGCATCGGCACGCCGCCGAGCCCGATGAACTTGTCCGGCGCGCGCGCCACCATGTCGGCGATTGTCGCGTTGACGTGGCGGATGAGCGGCACGGCGTCGTCTACCGGCAGCCAGTAGGACAATAGCTCCGGCATCGGCGAGAGCACCTGGCGCGCGATCTTCATCCGCGCCATGGCGTCGAGCCGGCGGCCGACGTCCCAGCACTCGTCGGTGACGGTGCGGAAGTTCTTGCCGTCGATCATCACGTGCTTGTGGTGGCAGTCGTGCGCGGCGGCCATCGACGGCCACGCCCTGCCACCATGCGCGCCGGCATAGGCGGGGAATTCCGCCGGCACGACATGGGTATGAATGTCGATGGCGTGGGTCACGACTTGCGGCCGGTGAAATTCGGCTTGCGCTTTTCCATGAAGGCGCGCACGCCCTCGGCGTAGTCGGGCATCAGGCTGGCTTCGCGTTGAAGGTCGCGTTCGAGGTCGAGCTGGGCGTCGAGCGAATTGCCGCGCGAGGCTTCGAGCGCCCGCTTGATCAGCGCCAGCCCCTGCGTCGGCGCGGCGGCGAAATGCTCGCACAGCTTGCGCGCCTCGTCGGCGAGCGCAGCGTCGTCCACGCATTTCCAGATCAGGCCCCAGGCCTCCGCCTTCTCGGCCGGCAGCGGCTCGGCCAGCAGCGTCAGGCCGCGGGCGCGCGCGTCGCCGGCCAGGCGCGGCAGGAACCAGGTGCCGCCGGAGTCAGGAATAAGGCCGATGCGGGCGAAGGCCTGCACGAAGCTGGCCGAGCGCGCCGCCAGCACGATGTCGCAGGCGAGCGCGACGTTGGCGCCGGCGCCGGCCGCCACGCCGTTCACCGCGCAGACCACCGGGAAGGGCAGGGCGCGCAGCTTGCGCACGAGCGGGTTGTAGAACTGCTCCTGCGCGCCGCCGAGCGCCGTGGTCTCGCCCGGCTTGGCCAGGCGGTCGGCGAGGTCCTGTCCGGCGCAGAAGCCGCGGCCCGCGCCGGTGATCATGAGCGCGCGGCAGGTCTCGTCGGCCTCGGCCTCGGCAAGGGCCGCGCGCAACGCCAGGTGCATGGCCTCGTTGAAGGCGTTGAGCCGCTCCGGCCGGTTGAAGGTGATGACGCGGTAGCCGGCGCGCTGCTCGGAAAGGATGGGTGGTTCGGTCATTCCTTGGCCCCCGGCGGCTGCCCCACCCAGCCTGTCATCGCCGGGCTTGTCCCGGCGATCCCGTTCAGGCGGCCACCGTGCCTACCTAAGCGGGATGGCCGGGACAAGCCCGGCCATAGCAAGGGCAGCTACTTTGCGAGAAACCTGTCGAGCGCGCCGGTTTCCTGGTTCTCCCCCTCCACGTCCTCGGCGATGCGTTCGTAGAGCCGCGCGGCGGCGGAGAGCATGGCGTGCTCGGGCCTGTCGTCACCGACGAAGGCGGCGATCTCGTCGAGCTCCGCCACCCAGCGGTAGGCCTTGCCGTACATGCCGGGGATGTTGCCGGACAGGTATTTGAGGACATCGGGGCGGCTCTCGGCGAGCTCCGCCTTCAGCGCCTCGGCCGCGCCGTTGCGGCTGGCGGCCAGCAGCATGGTCGCTCCGAGCGCAGTGAGGCCCTTGGTGATGCCGGCATAGGACATCTTCAGCGCCGAGGCGGCGGTGACCGGCCCGTCGAGCACGCGCACGATCAGGCCATGGTCGCTGAGCCGCGCGAAATCGTGCGCGGCGGGTCCGGAGGCGTAGATGCGGGTGTTGGTCGAGCCGGGCTTCGGCGGGGGGCCGATGATGCCGGCGCCGACGAACGGGCAGCCGGTGGTCGCAACCACCTCGGCGATGCCTTCCATGGTCTTCGGGCTGACCGCGTTGCAATCGACATAGACCGTCTTCTTGTTGGACCCGCGCAGCATGGGCGCGAGCCGGCGCGCGAGCGCGAGCGCTTCGCCCGGCGGCACGATCGACAGGAGGAAGTCGGCCTCGGCAAGCTGCGCCTCGCCGACCGGCAGCATGCCGGCCTCGCGCGCGCGCAGGGTGCTCGCCTCGCTCCGGCCGGCCAGCGAGGTGAGCACGGTCACCTTGTTCTCCGCGAGACGGCGGCCGACGCCCGCGCCCATGCTGCCGGGAGCGATGATGGCGACGGTGGGGGTCATGACCCGGTCACTCCGCCGTCGAGGTTGATGCTCTGCCCGGTGACGAAGCCGGCCGCGTCCGACGCGAGGAACAGCGCGGCGCCGACCAGGTCCTCCGGCACTTCGGGGCGTGGGATGCACTGCATGGCCACGATGCGTTCCTTCTGCTGCGGCGTCACCGTCTTGCGCTCGATCTCGGTGAAGGTCGCGCCCGGCAGGATCGCGTTCACCGTGATGCCGTCCGGCCCGAGTTCGCGCGCCATCGACAGGCTCATCCCCGACAACGCCGCTTTCGTGGCGATGTAGTGGAGATAATTCGGCCGGCCGAGCCGCACCGCGCCGGAGGCGATGTTGATGATGCGGCCCCATTTGGCGCGCCGCATCGCGGGCAGCACCGCGCGCGCGCAGAGGAACGGGCCGGTGAGATTGACGCGCAGCACGCGCTCCCATTCCTCCAGCGGGATCTGGTCGAACGGCCGCATCTCCAGCGTCGAGAAGATGCCGGCATTGTTGATCAGCACGTCGATGCGGCCGTATTCGTCCTCGACGATCTCGACCATCTCCTTGATCGAGGCCTCGTCGGCGACGTCGGTGGTGACGGCGAGCGCTTCGCCACCTGCCCTCATGATCTCCTCGGACACGGCGGCCGCCTTCTGCTCGTTCAACTCGGCGATGACGGCGCGCGCGCCGGCTTTGGCGAAGGCCTTCGCGAAGACGCGGCCGATGCCTTGCCCTGCGCCGGTGACGATCACCACGCGCTCCTTGAGCGAGGGGAAGACGATGGTGTCGAGGTCGGTCATGCGGCGTTCTTTCTCTATTTCTGTCATTCCGGGACGGTCCGAAGGACCGGACCCGGAATCCATACGCCGCAGCGCTGCGGATTATGGATTCCGGGCTCGCTCGCTAACGCTCGCGCCCCGGAATGACGACATCATACAGCGTTCTTTCCGACATGCTCCTCCAGCGCCGCGCGCGCATCCCACGGTGTCCACCACGGCTTGAGCCCGAGGTCGCGCGCGATGACGCCGGCGCTGATGTAGCCGGCGCCGCCAGAGATGGCGCCGCCGGGATGGCCGGCCGAGCCCGCGTTATAGAGGTTGGCGACCGGCGTGCGGTAGCCGAAGTGGTTGTACATCACCTGATCGGCGTTGAAGGCGCCCATGAAAATGTCACCCTCGCGCATGTTGGGAAGTTCCTGCACGTATTCGCGGCCGGTGTAGATGTAGCGCGCGAGCACGTTTTTCGACGTCATGTTCGGGCACACCCTGGCCCAGGTCTCGAGGATCTTGTCGGCGAATTCTTCCTTGAAGTCCTCGTAGCTCCGGCCGCCGATATCCGGATCGATCGGCAGCACGTGCCAGGCGTAGGTCGTGTGCTTGCCCGGCGGCGCCTGCGTCGGGTCGAGCAGGCTCAAGGGACCGGCGCCGAACTGGATGACCTTCGGCACGCGGCCGGCCTTGGTGTCCTCGTGCGCCGAGAACAGGTCGTCCATCGTTTCCGCGCCGATGCTCCACTTCTGCACGCGGTTGATGTTCGGGTCGAATTTCTCGGCGGCGAAGCGCGGGCTCTCGTTGAGCGCGAGGTGCAGACCGTAGAGGCTCCACTTGGTGTACTGGAACTTGTCGAGCCTCGCGCGGTAGGTTGCGGGAAGCTGCTCGCGGCCGACCATCTTCTCGAAGGTCTGGTGCACGTCGATGGTCGAGGCGACGAACTGGCGCGCGCGCACGGTGCGGCCGTCGGCGAGTGCGATGCCGGTCGCCTTGTTGTTCTCGATGACGATGCGGTCGATGTTCACCTGCGGCTGATAGGTGCCGCCGGCGGCGATGAAGGCCTCCATCAGGCCGCGCGCGAGGTTGAACGAGCCGCCCTGGCAGAGCTGGTAGCCGCTCTCGAGGTCGAAGGCGCGGATGACCGAGCCCATCGGCGAGGTCTTCGACATCGTGTCGACGAGCCAAGTGCCGAACAGCGATACCTTGAATAGGAACAGCAGCCGCACATGCTCGTTCTCGAACAGCTCGCGCACGACCTCGAGCGGTTCGCGCGCGGCCACCTCGAGGAACTTCCGGCCGAGCGCGGTCTTCGCCAGCAGCGCCTCGCGCTCCGCGCGGGGCAGGGGCTCGGAGAAGCGCTCGGGCAGGAAGATCTCCGCCGTGATCTTTTCGGCGATCTCGTTCCATTCGCGGAAGGTCGCCGCGTCCTTCTTCGAGAAGCGGGCGAGGTTCGCCACCGACTCCTCGAGGTCGCGGCCGAGCACCAGCGCCGAGCCGTCGGCGTGCGCCTGGCCGAGCTCGTAGCGCGGCGTGATGTAGGTCACGCGTTCGTCGAGGCCGAGGTCCTTGAACCAGGGCGTCTCGGTGATGTGGAAGTGATTGATCGAGTGCAGGTTGTGGTAGAAGCCCGGCAGCGTCACTTCGCGTGTGCACAGGCCGCCGCCGTAGGTCAGACGCCGCTCGACCAGCAGGATGTTGAGGCCCGCGCGGGCCAGGTAGGTTCCAAGGATCAGGCCATGGTGGCCGGCGCCGATGACGATGCCGTCATAGGTCTTCTCGAGCGCTTTCGACAAAGGTCTTAGATCCCGGGTTGGAAGAGCGGCCGTTACACTGCCGGTGGGCCGCGCTGCCGGTCAATGGGCCGCACGGATGGCTGGTATTCCGGTCATTTCCGGCGACCGGCCCGCGCGGCCTCGGAAATATAGTTCGGCAGCGGGGCTGCGGCATCTCGGGTGGACCTTTTGGCTGCGGATTCGGTACATTAGTATCTACGTTGGGAATGGGCCGGGCGGCCCAAGGGGAGGAATCACATGCGCAAGACATTATTGGCCGCGGGTGCGGCGCTCGTGCTCGCCGCGATGCCCGCTGCGGCGCAGAACAAATCCGTCAAGATCGGCTTCGTCTCGACCTTCAGCGGGCCGACCGCCGTCATCGGCAACGACATGCGCAATTCGTTCGAGCTCGCGCTCGACCATCTCGGCCGCAAGATGGGCGGCCTGCCGGTCGAGGTGATCTACGAAGACGACGGGCAGAAGCCGGAAGTCGGCAAGCAGAAGACCGAGAAGCTGATCGAGTCCGACAAGGTCGACTTCATCGTCGGATACATCTGGTCGAACGTGCTGCTCGCTTCGGTGAAGCCGGCCTTCGACTCCAAGACGTTCCTGATCAGCTCCAATGCCGGTCCCAATCAGCTCGCCGGCGAAATGTGCTCGCCCTATTTCTTCTCGACCTCGTGGCAGAACGACCAGACGCCGCAGGCGATGGGCCTCTATATGAACCAGAAGGGCGTGAAGACCGTCTTCCTGATCGGCCCGAACTACGCGGCCGGCAAGGACATGCTCGCGGGCGTCGCCTCGACGTTCAAAGGCAAGGTGATCGGCCAGGAGCTGACCACGTGGCCGTCGCAGCTCGACTTCTCCGCCGAGCTGTCGAAGGCGAAGGCCGCCAAGCCGGACGCGATCTTCGTGTTCTATCCGGGCGCGGCGGGTGTGCAGTTCCTCAGCCAGTACGCGCAGGCGGGCCTCAAGGGCACCATCCCGCTCTACACCGCCTTCACCATCGACGAATTGTCGCTGCCGCGGCAGAAGGAGCTCGCCCTCGGCGTGCCCGGCGCGCAGGAGTGGGTGAACGACCTGCCGAACGAGCAGAACAAGAAGTTCGTCGAGGATTACAAGAAGAAGCATCCGGGTCTCAAGCCGTCGTTCTACGGCGCGCAGTCCTATGACGCCGCGATGCTGGTCGCTTCGGCCGTGGCGGCCACCAAGGGCAACCTGTCGAACAAGGACGCGGTGCGGGCGGCGCTGAAGAAGGCCGACTTCAAGTCCGTGCGCGGCGGCTTCAAGTTCGGCAACAACCACTTCCCGATCCAGAACTTCTATCTGCAGGACGTAGTGAAGCAGGGCGACGATTTCGTGCTCAAGACCGTCGCCACCATCGTCAAGGACAGCCAGGACAGCCATCACGCCAAGTGCCCGATGAAGTGATCGGGCGGCGATACACTGGCGGCGGCGGCGGCGCTTGGGCGCTGCCGCCGTTTGCTTGTCGGCTTACAGCCGCCCTTTGTGAATTGGCATGACTTTGGCATGATCGGCGCGCCATGACGCTGTTTATCGAGCAATGCCTCAACGGCTTGCAGTTCGGCCTGCTGCTCTTCCTGCTCGCGGCCGGGCTGACGCTCGTCTTCGGCATCATGGACCTGGTCAACCTGGCGCACGGCTCGCTCTACATGGTCGGCGCCTATTTCGCGGCCACCTTTACGGCATTCACCGGCAGCTTCGTGCTCGGCGCCGTGCTGGCGCTGGTGGCGACCTTGCTGGTCGGCATGGCGGTGGAGGTGATCGCGATGCGCAGGCTCTACGGCCGCGACCATCTCGACCACGTGCTCGGCACCTTCGGGCTGATTCTGTTCTTCGACGAATCGGTGCGCCTGATCTGGGGCCCGGCCGGTCTGTCGCTGCCGCTGCCGCCCTGGCTCAATACCTCCGTGCAGATCCTGCCCGGCGTGCATTACTCGGCCTACCGGCTCGCCATCATCGTCGTCACGCTGGCGGTGGCGGCCTTCCTCTACTTCCTGGTGATGCGCACGCGGATTGGCATGCTGATCCGCGCCGGCGCGTCGAACCGCGAGATGGTCGGCGCGCTCGGCGTCAACATCAAGCTGCTCTACACGCTGGTGTTCGGGATGGGAGCCGCGCTCGCCGGGCTGGCCGGCCTGATGCAGGCGCCCATCCTCACGGTCGAGATCGGCATGGGCGAGAAGATCCTCATTCTCGCCTTCGTCATCACCGTCATCGGCGGCATCGGCTCCATCCGCGGCGCGCTGGTTGCCGCGCTGTTCGTCGGCTTCATCGACACGCTCGGCCGCGCCTTCTTCCCTGACATGTTGCGCATGATGTTCAGCAAGGAAGTGGCAGCCACCGCCGCGCCGGCCCTGTCCTCGATGCTGATCTACCTGCTGATGGCGATTGTGCTGATCGTGAAGCCGGAAGGCCTGTTCTCGGCGGGCGGCAAATGAGCCGCACGCTCACCGTCCGCAATGTGATCGTGGCGGTGCTGCTGATCGCGCTCGCGCTGCTGCCGCTCTACGCCGAATTCGGCGGCAACCGTTTCGTGCTCACGCTGTTCACCCGCATCGTCATCCTGGCGATGGCGGCGGTCAGCCTCAACCTCATCCTCGGATTCGGCGGCATGATGAGCTTCGGCCACGCCGCCTATCTCGGCATCGGCGGCTATGCGGTCGGCATACTGGCGCACGAGGGCGTCTATAGCGGCTTCGTGCAGTGGCCGGTGGCGCTTGCCGTCTGCGCGCTGTTCGCGCTGGTGATCGGGTCGCTGTCGCTGCGCACGCGCGGCGTCTACTTCATCATGATCACCTTGGCCTTCGCGCAGATGGCCTATTACATCGTCTCCGGACTTGCGCGCTACGGCGGCGACGACGGGCTCACCATCTACAAGCGCAGCCAGTTCTTCGAGCCGCTCAATCTGTCGAGCAAGGTGCAGTTCTATTATCTCTGCCTGGCGCTGCTCTACGGCTCGGTCTACCTGGTCTGGCGGCTGATCAATTCGCGCTTCGGCATGGTGATCCAGGGCGCGCGCTCGAACGACACGCGCATGCGCGCGATCGGTTTCCCGGTCTACCGTTACAAGCTCACTTGCTTCGTCATCGCCGGCACGATGTGCGGCCTGGCCGGCGCGCTGCTCGCCAATCATACCGACTTCGTCAGCCCTTCGGTGATGTACTGGACCCGCTCGGGCGATCTCATCATCATGGTGGTGCTGGGCGGCATGGGCTCGGTCGCCGGCCCGGTGTTCGGCGCGGTGGCGCTGTTGGTGCTGGAGGAGGTGCTCTCCGGCATCACCGAATACTGGCAGATCATCCTCGGGCCCTTGCTGCTGCTGGTTGTGCTGTTCGCGCGCGGCGGCATCGACGGCCTGCTGCGGCAGATCGGCGCCAGGAATACCGAAAGGACGCCCGTATGAGCGCCTTGTTGCGGGTCGAGAACCTGGCCAAGCGCTTCGGCGGCATCGTCGCGTCCGACGACATCACGCTCGACGTGCGTCCCGGCGAGCTGCATGCGGTGATCGGCCCGAACGGCGCCGGCAAGACCACCCTGATCGCCCAGCTCACCGGCCAGTTGATGGCGGATTCCGGCCGTATCCAGTTCGCGGACGTGGACCTCACGCGGCTGCCGCCGCACAAGCGCAGCCTGCTGGGGCTGGCGCGCTCGTTCCAGATCACTTCGCTGTTCCTCGATCTCAGCGTGCTCGACAACGTGGCGCTGGCGGTGCAGGCGCATGCCGGGCACTCGTTTCACTTTTGGCAGGACGCGCGCTCGGAAAAGGCGCTGCGCGAGCCGGCACGCGCGGCGCTCGCCCGCGTCGGCCTCGACAAGCGCGCCGACCGACCGGCCTCCGCGCTCAGTCACGGCGAGCACCGCCAGCTCGAGCTGGCGATGGCGCTCGCCGGCAGCCCTCGCATGCTGCTGCTGGACGAGCCGATGGCCGGCCTCGGACCGGAGGAGTCGGCGCGCATGGTCGAGATGCTGCGCGCGCTCAAGAAGGAACTGACCATTCTGCTGGTCGAGCACGACATGGAAGCCGTGTTCGCATTGGCCGACCGCATCACCGTGCTGGTCTATGGCCGCGTCATCGCCTCCGGCAAGCCCGACGAGATCCGCAACAACGCCGCCGTGCGCGACGCCTATCTTGGCGAAAACGAGGGCGCCGGCCATGGCTGAGCCCGTCCTCGAAGTCGGCGAGATCGAGACCTGTTACGGCCTGAGCCAGGTACTGTTCGGCGTTTCGCTTTCCATCGCGCCGGGCGAGATGGTGACGCTGATGGGCCGCAACGGCATGGGCAAGACCACCACCGTGCGCTCGATCATGGGGCTGACGCCGGCGCGCGCCGGCCGCATCCGCTTTCGTGGCGACGACATCCGCGGTCTGCCGGCCTACAGGATCGCGCAGCGCGGCATCGGGCTGGTGCCGGAGGGGCGGCAAATCTTCCCTAACCTGTCGGTGCGCGAGAACCTGGTGGCGACCGCGGTCGCGCGCGACGGCGGCGAGTGGACGCTCGACAAGGTCTACGGGCTTTTCCCGCGCCTGGCCGAACGCGAGACCAGCATGGGCAACCAGCTCTCCGGCGGCGAGCAGCAGATGCTGGCGGTCGGCCGCGCGCTGATGACCAATCCGCATTTGCTCATCCTGGACGAGGCGACCGAGGGCCTTGCCCCGCTCATCCGCGCCGAGATTTGGCGCTGCCTGGCGCGGCTGAAGGAAACCGGGCTGTCGATCCTGGTCATCGACAAGAACGTCGGCGCGCTGATGAAGGTCGCCGACCGGCACTTCTTCATCGAACGCGGCCGCGTAGTGTGGACCGGCTCGTCGTCCGAGCTCGCCGCCAATCCGGACGTGCAGCATCGGTATTTGGGGGTTTGAGCGACTGCCTTTCCGTTGTCATGGCCGGGCTTGACCCGGCCATCTCGTTGAGGAAGGCACTGCGTTCATAAGCGGGATCACCGGGTCACGCCGCTTCGCGGCGGCCCGGTGATGACAAGCGAGAGGGCTACTCCGCCGGCTGCGCGCTCGGCGGCCGCCGCACGAAGGTCGGCATGGCACCGCCCAGGCGGCGGTGCAGCTTGTCGAGCAGCAGGTAGATCACCGGCGTCGTGTAGAGCGTGAGCACCTGCGACACCAGCAAGCCGCCGATGATGGTGATGCCGAGCGGGCGGCGCAGCTCGGAGCCGGGGCCGATCGCCATGAGCAGCGGCACCGCGCCCAGCATGGCGGCGAGCGTCGTCATCAGGATCGGCCGGAAGCGCGCGAGGCAGGCCTCGTGGATGGCGCGTTCCGGCGAGAGCCCGCGCCGCCGTTCGCCCTCCAGTGCGAAGTCCACCATCATGATGCCGTTCTTCTTCACGATGCCGATCAGCAGAATGATGCCGATGAAGGCGATCACGGTCAGCTCGGCGCCGAATAGCTGCAGCGCGAGCAATGCGCCGAGGCCGGCCGACGGCAGCGTCGAGATGATGGTGAGCGGGTGCGCCAGGCTTTCGTACAGCACGCCGAGCACGATGTAGACCGCGACGAGCGCCGCCAGCAGCAGGAGCGGTTGTGCGCCGGCGCTTTGGCGGAAGGCCTGGATGTCGCCGGCGAAGTCGGCGCGGATGGAATCCGGCATGTGCAGTTCGGCGACCGTCTGCGACACGGCGTTGGTCGCGGCTTCGAGCATGACGCCCGGTGCGAGGCTGTAGGTGAGGGTGGTGGAGGGGAACAGCCCCTGGTGGTTCACCACCAGAGGCGCGATGCCGCGCTCCACCTTGGCCACCGCCGAAAGCGGGACCTGGTTCCCGCCGTTGCCCGGCACGTAGATGTTGGCGAGGTCGGTCGGGTCGCGCTGGAAGGGCCGGTCCACCTCGAGGATGACCCGGTACTGGTTGCGCTGCGTGTAGATGGTGGAGATCTGCCGCTGCGCAAAGGCATTGTTGAGGGCGCTGTCGATGTCCTGGATACGCACGCCGAGCCGCGCGGCGGCGACGCGGTCGATGCCGATGCTGGCCTGCAGCCCGCCTTGCTCGCGGTCGGTTGTGACGTCCACGATGCCGGGCACCTGTTTCACGCGCTCGACCACGCGCGGCACCCAGCTCTGCAGCGCATCGATGTCGGCGCTCCACAGCGTGAACTGGAATTGCGAGTCGCTCTGCCGCCCGCCCACGCGCAGATCCTGCGCGGGCACCATGAAGACGCGGATGCCCGGCACCTGGTTGAGCCGGTTGCGCAGGCGCGCGACGACCGCCTGCGTGCTGACGTTGCCGCGCTCCGCGATGGGCTTCAGGCTGATGAACAGGCGGCCGCGGTTGACTGACGCATTGAAGCCGGAGGCGCCGACCGAGGAGCCGAGGCCCGCCACGGCGGGATCGGCGAGCACGATGTCCATGGCCTGCTGCTGCAGCTTCATCATGGCGTCGAAGGAGATGTCGGTCGAGGCCTGGGTGCCGCCGAAGATCAGCCCGGTGTCGTCCTGCGGGAAATAGCCCTTCGGCGTCTTGATATAGAGCCCGACGGTCAGCGCGATGGTGGCTACAAAGACGATCATCGTCAGCGCGCGATGATCGAGCGTGAACGTGAGCGTGCGGTCGTAGAAGCGCAGCATGCGCGACAGCGCGCCCTCCACCCGGCGATCCAGCCAGGTTTCGTTCTTGCTCGGCGGTCGGCGCACGAAATAGGCGCAGATCATCGGCGTGACCGACAGCGAGATCACCAGGGACACGGCGATGGCGAAGGCAAGCGTCACCGAGAACTCGCGGAATAGCCGGCCCACGATTCCGCCCATGAACAGGAGCGGAATGAACGCCGCGATCAGCGATACCGAGATCGACACTACGGTGAAGCCGATCTGGCGCGCGCCGGTCAGCGCGGCGCGCAGCGGCGACATTCCCTTCTCCAGATTGCGGAACATGTTCTCGATCATCACGATGGCGTCGTCGACGACGAAGCCGACCGAGATCGCCAGCGCCATCAGCGACAGGTTGTTGATCGAGAAGCCGGCCGCCCACATGGCGGCGCAGGTGCCGGCGAGTGACAGGGGCACGGTCACGCCCGCCGCCGCCGTCGCCGCCGCGCGCCGGAGGAACACGAAGACGACGAGCATCACCAGCAAGATGGTGGCGCCGAGCGTGAGCTGCATATCGTGCACGCTGGCGCGGATTGTCTGCGTGCGGTCGGACAGTACCGAGATGTCGAGACCCGCCGGCACCCATGGCTTGAGCTCGGGCAGCAGATCGTAGATGCGGTCCACCGTGTCGATCACGTTGGCGTTGGCCTGCTTGGTGATGATGAGCAGCACGGACGGTTCGCGGTTGAACCAGCCGGCCGAGCGGCTGTTGCGCACGCTCGGCCGGATCGAGGCGACGCTCGACAGCCGGATCACGGTGCCGTCGACCGATTTCACCACGACGGGGTCGTAGTCTGCGGCGTTGCGGAGCTGCTCGTTGATGCCGATGCTGACGGCGCGCGTGTCGCCGTCGAAGCTGCCCAACGGCCCGGTCGCGTTGCTGTTGGCGATCGCCGTGCGCACGTTCTCCAGCGACAGGCCCATGGCGGCGACGCGGGTCGGGTCGACGCGCACGCGGATGGCCGGCTGCTCGGAGCCGGCGACGGTGACGTCGGCCACGCCTTCGACCTGCGAGAGCCGCTGGGCGATCACGCTGTCGGCGGCGTCGTAGATCGCGCTCCCCTGCATGGTCTTCGAGGTGAGCGCCAGGATGAGGATCGGCGCGGCCGACGGGTTCATCTTGCGGAAATTCGGTAATGTCGGCATGTCGCCCGGCAGGTCGCTGAGCGCGGCATTGAGAGCCGCCTGCACGTCGCGCGCGGCGCCGTCGATGTTGCGCGAGAGGTCGAACTGCACGGTGACGCGGGTCAAGCCGAGCGAGGACGTCGAGGTGAGCTCGGTGACGCCGGATATTTCGCCGAGCCGGCGCTCCAGCGGCGCAGCGACGGTCGCGGCCATCACATTGGGATCGGCGCCTGGCCGGCTGGCGCTGACGCTGATCGTGGGAAACTCGACGCTCGGCAGGCTCGCGACCGGCAGGAAATCGTAGGCCACCGCGCCGGTCAGGAACAGCCCGACCGCCATCAGCGTGGTGCCGATCGGTCGCGCGATGAAGGGACGGGAGAAGTTCATCGGAATCCACCCGCGGTCATTCCGGACGTCGCGCAGCGGCGATCCGGAATCCAGCCCCATGCGCCTTTGTCGCGTCTGGATTCCGGGTTCGCGAGCTTCGCTCGCGCCCCGGAATGACGGTGTTCTTGCTCCCGCCACATTGGCGCTACTCCGCCGGGCCGGGCAGGGCGCGCGGCTGCGAGGGCGACATCCGCGCGCGCAGCCGCTCCATGTAGAGGTAGATCACCGGGGTGGTGTAGAGCGTCAGCAACTGGCTGAGCAGCAGCCCGCCGACGATGGTGATGCCGAGCGGATTGCGCAGCTCGGAGCCGGTGCCGCTCTCGAGCGCCAGCGGCAGCGCGCCGAACAGCGCGGCCAGCGTCGTCATCATGATCGGGCGGAAACGCAGCAGCGCCGCCTGCACGATCGATTCCTCCGGCGTCATGCCCTGGTTGCGCTCGGCCTCGATCGCGAAGTCGATCATCAGGATCGCGTTCTTCTTCACGATGCCCATCAGCAGCACGATGCCGATCAGCGAGATCACCGACAGGTCGTAGCCGAACAGCATCAGCGCGAGCAGCGCGCCCACGCCCGCCGACGGCAGCGTCGAGAGAATGGTGAGCGGGTGGATGAAGCTCTCGTACAGCACGCCGAGCACGATGTAGATCGCGATCACCGCCGCCAGGATCAGCCAGGGCTCGCCGGCGAGCGACTTGGCGAACTCCGCCGCTTCGCCCGAATAGGTGCCGGTCACCGCGCTCGGCATGCCGATCTCGCGCTGGGCCGCCTCGATGAGGCGCACCGCGTCGGACAGCGCGTAGCCCTCGGCGAGGTCGAAGCTGATGGTGACCGAGGGGAACTGCTCCTGATGCGCGATCGCGAGCGGACCCGACGTCGGCACGAAGTGGGCGAAGGCCGACAGCGGCACCTGATTGGAGCCGGTCACCGCGTTCGGCGTCGCCGTGGTGTTGGTGTTGGTGGTAGCGGATGCGGTGTTGCCGACCGTGGCCACCGTGCCCGTCGTCGTGCGCGCCCCGGTCACGTAAATCTGCGACAGCGAATTGGGGTCCTGGGTATAGCGCGGCTGCGCCTCCAGGATCACGCGATACTGGTTGGCCTGACCGTAGATGGTGGAGACCTGGCGCTGGCCGAAGGCGTCGTAGAGCGTGTCGGTGACGCTCTGCATCGAGACGCCGAGCCGGCCGGCGCGCTCGCGGTCGACCTCGACCCGCACGCGCGGTCCGCCTTCCTGGGCTTCGGAGGCGACTTCGCGCAGCGCGCCGTCGCCGCGCAACCGCTCGACCAGCCGTTCCGCCCATTGCAGGACCTCGCTCCGGTCCGTGCCGACCAGCGTATACTGATACTGCGCGCGCGAGACGCGCGTGGCGATCTGGATGTCCTGCACCGCCTGGAAATAGACGGTCATGCCCGGGATGGAAGCGACCGCCTGCTTCAGGCGAGCGACGATCTCGCCGACATGGTCGCTGCGCTCGTGGCGCGGCTTGAGCGCGATCTGCAGGCGCCCGGCATTGGGCGTGGCGTTGAGCGGACTGACGCCGATGACGGAAACCACGCCCGCGACGGCTGGATCGGAGCGGATCGCGGCCTCTACCTGCTGCTGGCGGCGCTGCATTTCCTTGAACGAGACGTCCGTGCCGGCTTCGGTGACGGCGGTGATCAGGCCGGTGTCCTGCAAAGGCAGGAAGCCTTTCGGCATGACCAGATAGAGCGCGACCGTCAGCGCCAGCGTGAACAGGGTCACGGCCAGGGTCTCGAACTGATGGCGCAGCACCCAGCGCAGGCTGCGGTCGTAGAAGTCGACGCTCCATTCGACCGCCGCCGAAATGCGCCGTGTCAGCGGGCTGCCGCGGCCTTCTCGCCGCGGGGCCTCGGCATCGCGCTGGCGCAGGAGGCGTCCGCACATCATGGGCGTGAGCGTGAGCGAGACGATGGCCGACACGACCACCGCGATGCTGAGCGTCAGCGCGAACTCGCGGAACATGCGCCCGACCAGGCCGGTCATGAATAGCAGCGGGATGAACACGGCGAGCAGCGACAGCGTCAGCGAGATGACGGTGAAGGCGATCTCCTTGGCGCCGCGCAGCGCCGCCTGCAGCGGGGTTTCGCCCTTCTCCAGGTGGCGCACGATGTTCTCGATCATGACGATGGCATCGTCCACCACGAAGCCGGTGCCGATGGTGAGCGCCATCAGCGACAGGTTGTCGAGCGAGAAGCCGGCAAACCACATCACGCCGAAGGTCGCGATCAGCGACAAAGGCAGCGCGACGCCGGCGATGATGGTGGCGCGGATGGTGCGCAGGAAGATCAGCACCACCAGCACGACCAGCCCGACGCTGAGCGCCAGCGTGAACTGCACGTCGCGGATCGAGGCGCGGATGGTGTCGGTGCGGTCGTTGACGACCGTGAGCTGCGCCGCCGCCGGCATCGCCCGCTGCAGCCGCGGCAGCTCGGCGCGGATACGCCTGACGGTGTCGATGACGTTGGCGCCGGGTTGCCGCTGCACGTCGATAACGACGGCCGGCTCGCCGCGATACCAGGCGCCGACCTTGCTGTTCTCAAGGCCCTCGACCACGTCGGCGACGTCGCTGAGCAGCACCGGCGCGTTGTTGCGGAAGGCGACGGTGATGGCGCGATAGGCGGCGGCGGTGGTGAGCTGGTCGTTGGCGGCGATGCTGTAGGACTGGTGCGCGCCGTCGAGCGAGCCCTTCGGCCCGGCGACGTTGGCGCCGACAATCGCGGTGCGCAGGTCTTCGAGCGCGA
The DNA here is from genome assembly GCA_046292265.1 of Pseudolabrys sp. Taxonomy (GTDB): domain Bacteria; phylum Pseudomonadota; class Alphaproteobacteria; order Rhizobiales; family Xanthobacteraceae; genus Pseudolabrys. The sequence continues at coordinate 32,374 of JBKBRE010000021.1, forward strand.
TGCCGTAGGCGGCGAGCCGCGACAGGTCGGCCTGGATGCGGATGGCCGGCCGCAGGCCGCCCTGCACCGAGACATGGCCGACGCCGGTCACCTCCGACAGGCGCGGCGACATTATGGTGTCGGCGAGATCGCTCAGCGCGCGCAGGTCGACGCTCTTGGAGGTGAGCGCCAGCGTGATGACCGGCACGTCGGCGGGGTTCACCTTGGCGTAGAGCGGCGGATAAGGAAGGTTACGCGGCAATGCCGAACCCGCCGCGTTGATCGCGGATTGCACGTCCTGCGCCGCGCCGTCGATGTCGCGGTTCAGGTCGAATTGCAGCGTGATCTGGCTGATGCCGAACGAGCTCGACGAGGTCATCGCCTGCAAGGACGGGATCTTGCCGAACTGGACTTCGAGCGGCGAGGTGACCAGCGACGCCATGGTGTCCGGGTTGGCGCCGGGCAGCTGGGTGGTGACCTGGATGGTGGGGAAGTCGACCTGCGGCAGCGCCGACACCGGCAGCCAGAGGTAGCCGAGCAGGCCGCCCAGCATCGTCGCGACGCCAAGCAGCGAGGTGGCGATCGGCCGATGAATGAACGGCGATGAGACGCTCATTGCGCTGGGTTGGACCTCGGGTTGCCGGCGCCCCGCCGCTGTCCCGCTTCGCCGCCCTGCCGCGGCCCTCCCGGACGCGCACCCTGCGGACTCGCCGCAGGCGGCGTGCCGTCCGCCGAGCCGATCGAAACCTGGGCGCCGTCGGTGAGGCGGGCGAAGCCCGTGGTGATCACGCGTTCGGGCGGCGTCACCCCGCTCGCCACCACGGTCTGCGTCTCGTCCTGCTTCTGCACCTGGATCGCGCGCATGGCGGCGCTGCCGTCTTCCTGCACGACGTAGACGAAGGTACCGTTCGGCCCGCGCTGCACCGCGCCGGTGGGGATCACCACCACCTGGTTGAGCGTGTTGACCAGAAGCCGGACGTTCACGAACTGGCCGGGCCACAGCTTGAGGTCGCCGTTGGGGAATTCCGCCTTCAGGCGGACCGTTCCGGTCGAGGCGTCGACCTGGTTGTCCATCACCGTCAGCGTGCCGCGCTCGATCACCTCGCCGGTGTCGGAGCGCATGGCGTCCGCCGCCAGGGGGCCCTTGGCGAAGGCGGCGTTCACGGTGTTGATGTCCTGCTGCGGCAGGCTGAACAGCACGGCGATCGGCTTGAGCTGGGTGAGCACGACGATGCCGGCGGTGTCGGACGCGCGCACGATGTTGCCTTCGTCGACCTGGCGCAGGCCGGTGCGGCCGTCGATCGGCGCGCGGATGGTGGTGTAGCCGAGCGTCGCCTGTGCGCTTTCGATGGCCGCCTGGTCGGCCTGCACCTGCGCGGTGTATTGCGCCACCAGCGCGCGCTGGGTGTCGGCCTGCTGGCGGTTGATGGCGTTGCTGGCGGCGAGCTTCTCGTAGCGGTCGAGATCGTTCTTCGCGTTGGTCAGCAGCGCCTCGTCCTGCGCCTTCTTGGCCAGCGCCTGGTCGTAGGCCGCCTGGTAGGTGGCGGGATCGATGCGCGCCAGCACGTCGCCGCGCTTGACGTCCTGGCCTTCCTTGAAAGCCACCGCGATCAGCTTGCCGTCCACCTGCGGGCGCACGGTTACCGTGTTGAGCGCGCGCACCGTGCCGACGGCGTCGAGATAGACCGGCACGTCGGCCCGGCTCGCGTTCGCGGCGAGCACCGGCACCGGCCCGCCCGGCGCGCCGAAACGTCCGCCGCGCTGCTGCGGCGCGGGCGAGGTGCCGTACACCCAGTAGAGCGCGCCTGCGACGGCCAGCAGGACCACGGCGAAGGCGATGAAACGGCGGGTGCGTCCTCCCGTGCGCGTGTGGTGCTTCTTCAACTCACCGTGCATTCGAGGCCTCCACCGGCGGCGGCCGCCAGCCCCCGCCGAGCGCCTGGTACAGGCTGACGATCGCCTGCAGGTGCGCGAGGCGCGCCTGCACCAGCGCGTCCTGCGACTGGTAAAGCGTCTGCTGCGTCTGCAACACCGTGACGAGGTCGATGGTGCCTTCGTTCAGCCGCTGTTCGGAAATGTCGAAGGCGCGCCGCGAGCTCGTCACCACGTCGCGCTGCAGGCGCTCGCGCAAGGCGGTCTGGCGGATCGCGTCGAGCGCGTTCTCCACGTCGACGAAGCCCGAGATCACCGCCTTGCGGTAGACCTGCAGCAATTCGTCCTGCCGGCCCTTCTGCAGATCGAGATTGCCGAGCAGCCGGCCGCCCTGGAAGATCGGCTGCGTCAGTCCGGCCGCGACGTTGTAGAACATCGACTCCGGCCGCAGCAGCGTCTTGAGCACGGCGCTCTGGTAGCCGCCTTCGCCCGTCAGCGTGATGCTCGGCAGGAACTGCGCGCGCGCGTTCTCCACGTTGGCATTGGCGGCGGCGAGGTTCGCCTCCGCCTGGCGGATGTCGGGGCGCTGGGCGAGCAGCTCGGACGGCAGGCCCGGCGTCACGCGCGGCGTCGCGAGGCTGTTGAGCGAGCCGCCGCGCACGCGCACGCGCTCCGGCGATCGCGCCATCAGCAGCGCCAGCGCGTTGCGGTTCTGCGTCAGCGCCTGCTCGAGCGGCGGAATGGACGCGCGCTGCGTGGCGACGACGGATTCCTGCTGCGACGTCTCCAGCGCCGACGCCGTGCCGGCGTTGACGCGCTGCTGGATCAGGTTGAGCACGCGGGTGGCGCTTTGCAGGTTGTCGCGCGCGACGCGCAGGCGGTCCTGCGAGGCGAGCACCTGGAAATAGGCGTTGGCCGCGCTCACCACGGTCGTGAGGCCGACGACCTCGCGGTCGAAGCGGCTGGCCACCGCGAGTTCTTCGGAGGCGCGCAGCGCGGCGCGGTTCTTGCCCCAGAAGTCGATCTCGAAGCTCGCCGCCAGCGAGGCCGAGAGGTTGTCGCGCTCGGAGCTGCCCGACGAGGTTCCGCCGCTCAATGTCTGCGACGAACGCGAGCGCGCCGCGCTGCTGTCGAGATCGACCGCGGGCAACAGCGCCGCGCCGGCGACGCGCGACTGGGCGTCGGCCTGAACGATGCGGGCGACGGCGCCCGCGATGTCGAGATTGGCCTCGCGGGTCTGCTCGATGATCTCGGTGAGCTCGCGTGAGCGGAAGCCGCGCCACCAGTCGAGTGGCGGCGTGGCGATTTCCGCCGCCTTCGCATTCTTCGGACCGTGCTGATAGGCCGGCGGAATGTCGAGGCCGGGTTCCGGCGGCGCGCCGGTCAACAAGCAGCCGCCGAGCGGCAGCGTCAGGGTCAGTCCCTGGAGCATGGTCAAAAACGGGTGCCCCCGTCGTTTCGTTCCGGCCCCGCCATCCCGCAATGCGCCACGCATACTTTGAACTTTCTGAACCGCTGCAAACGCCGCCCGTGGCGACCCTAGCCGGATCTATTGCCCGGTGCTTGCGGATTTCCGTCTCGGTGGCCAATCGGCCACGCCCTTGCGGCCGGCGGGTGTCATCTTCGCCGTGGCGTCGGCGAAAACGCCTTGCAGGATCTGATCGAAGGTCTGGCGCGCCGCGCGGGTCTTGTCCATGGCCGCGCGCACGGCGTCCGGCGAGAACGGTTCGGCGCGCAGCGAGTCGCGGATCTCGCTCTGCGCGCCTCGGTATTGCGTCTGCGCCGCGTCGAGCTTCGGCCGTGCTTCGTTGATGGCGCCGCGCAGCAGCTCGGCGTCGCCCGGCGGCAAGGTCGCCGCCAGGCGCTCGACCCGCACGAACACGTTGCGGTCCCAGGTCGGCGGCGGCGGCGCGCGCACCGCCATCGCGATCGCGATGCCGATGAAGAACAGGTTGAGCGCGAGGGACCCGAGCAGCAGCCAGCGCCCGGAGCCGCGCGCACCGGCCGCCGGAACGACGTGGGTGGCGCTCATTGCTGGGCTCCGTTGAAAGGCTCGACTTCGAAGATCGACCCGTAGTCGCGGCTGACCGGTTCGTAGGCGCGGTCGAGGCCGGCGAGACCGACCATGAAGCCCATCACGGCGCAGCAGGCGAGCGCGGCCATGCGCGGCCAGGCCGGCGTGAACTCCCAGTCGAGCAGCACGCCGGGCAGCCGCCAGAACGGCTGCTTCTGCCGCGGCAGCGGGCCGGCCAGCCGCCTGAGCACGCGCGCCGCCGCAGCGTCGTCCTCGCGCGTGGGCTCGCGCTGCAAGGCGTCCTTGAGAAGCCTGTCGAGTTGTTCGTCGTTCATCTCACTCGTCCTCATTCATCACGTTGCCCAGGGCTCGACGCAGGTTCTGCTTGCCGCGGATCAGCAAGGTCTCCACCGCCGAGACCGATGTGTCGAGCGCTTCCGCCACCTGCGCATTGCTCATGCCCTCCGTATAGGTGAGCACGATGGCCGTGCGCTGGCGCGGCGGCAGTTCCTGGATCGCCGCGGCCAGCAATCGCTCGCGCTCGTCGGCTTCCGATTTTTCTCCCGCGCCGGGTGCGGTGTCCACGATCTCGCCGGCCGCTTCCAGGGCGACCCAGGGGGCGCGCCGCTTGCGGTCGAGGCAGAGGTTGACCACCACCCGGGTAAGCCAGGTGCGGAATTGCGCCAAAGGCTGCCAGCGCGGCGCGTGGCGCCAGACCCGCAGCATGGCTTCCTGCACCACGTCCTCGGCGTCGGCGCTATTGCCAAGGACGCGGCGGGCGAGCGCGACCATCGCCGGCACGTGCCGGCGGGAGAGCGCGCGGAACGCCGGCTCATCGCCGCGCGCGACCCGGGCCATGAGCGCTTCGTCGCTGTCATCCATTGAAGTTTGGCAGCCGCCATCGGTTATTCCCGCGCATTCTAGCCCTCAGCCTGCTCATTGAACGCACGGGGCGGGGGAAACCTGTGCCCGCGGGAAAACGGGGAAACCGGGGACAAGCCCGGGTTTGCCCCAGCTAACCCGTTGAATCGACGTCAATTCACGACCCGGCGCTGGGCCGCCCGCTCCAGTCCCTTCACCAGCCGGTAGACCGCCTTGCAGTTCGGCATCGGTATCCCGAGGCGCTCGCCCTCGCGGACCACGAAGCCGGTCAGTTCGTCGATCTCGGTCGGCCCCCCGCGCGCGATGTCGAGCGCCATGGAGCCGGCGTGCTTGCCGACCGGCAGTTCGCCGGCCCGGGTCTTCGCCACGAACTCCATGGGCGGGAAGGCGAAGCTGCCGCCCAGCGCCTTGACCACCGCCGTGCACTCCGCCGCCATGTCGTCGATCAGCGCGCACACCTCCGGGACCTCGTAGCGCGCCGCGTTGTCGCCCATCAGCAGGGCGCCGAGCGGGTTCATCACGCAGTTGAACACGAACTTGGACCAGACCGCGCCCATCGGATCGGCCAGCACCTCGGTTGGATAGCCGGCCGCGCTGAGCAGATCGGCGAGGGGACGCAGGTCATCGACACTGCCGCGCACCGGCCCGAGCCAGGTCCTGCCCTCGATCAGGTTCTCGATCTCGCCCGGGCCGGCATAGCGCCCGGCGTTCATGGTGACGCCGCGTGCGACCGGCCCGGGCGCGCCGAGCAGCACCTCCGCATTTCCCATGCCGTTCTGCAGCGTGACCAGCAGGCAATCGGCGATGACAGGGCGTAGTTGCGCCAGCGCTTCGCCGGTGAATTTCGACTTGAGCAGGAAGAGCGCGGCGTCGAAGCGCTCGCCCGCGAGCGCGGACGCGTCGGCGGTGGCCGCGATGCGCGCCAGCCGCGGGCTCTTGCCCGTCACGCGCAAGCCGTTCGCATTGATCGCCGCGACGTGCTCGGCATTGGCGTCGTAGGCGGTGACCTTTGCAACCGACGCTAGCGCCGACGCGAACAGCCCGCCGATCGCGCCGCAGCCGACGATGAGGATGTGGGGCGGCATGGCATCTCCGCGCGGGGCGCGCATGGACGAAATCGCCCAACTCTGTCAAATGGGGCGATCCGCTACAATCAACCGCCATCCGGGAGGAATGCAAATGGACAAGGCAATGTACGACAAGGGCATGGCGATGCGCCGCAAGGTGCTCGGCGACGAATATGTCGACCGCGCCGTCGCCAATACCGACGATTTCAACCGCAAGTTCCAGGACATGCTCAACGAGTATTGCTGGGGCCTGACCTGGACCGACGAGGACTTGAAGCCGCGCGACCGCTCGATCCTCAACCTCGGCATGATCGCCGCGCTCGGCCGCATGCACGAGTTCGAGGCGCATTTCCGCGGCGCCATGCGCAACGGTGTCACCGAGAAAGAGCTCTCCGCGATCCTGCGTCAGGTGGCGATCTATTGCGGCTTCCCGGCCGCCGTGGACGCCCACCGCGTGGCCAAGCAGGTGCTGGCGGCGGAGAAGGCGAAGAAGGGCTAACCGGCCGGCTCCGCATGCGCCCCGGCGAGACCGGGGCCCCCGGCGCGTTCCGCCGGCTGTGACCTCTTTGCATCGCCCGCCCGGGACCGCCGGGCGGGCGGACAAAGCCGTATAATTGTCTTGAATGTGCCTTTATCCCGGGGCATCCCAGAGCCCGATCAGACGGCAGGGGCCGTTCCGCCGGGTGCATGCCTTCGAGCTTGCCGCGCCCTTATGGCGACCCATTTCCGGAATACGTCCTGCGCGCGCAAAATGTCGGAGGGGCCCGATTCGGACCGATCCGACCGGACTTTAGGTGACGAATGATCCGCCCTTTTGCTGCTTTGCTGCTGACCTTGCCCGCCATTGCCCTTGCCGGGCCGGCCGAGGCGCAGTCCACGCGCGCTCCCAGCTATCGCGGCGCCCCGGCGCCGGACGTTGCCGAGCAGCGGTTGCCGCCGCGCGGCGGCTGGATTTTCGACGACGAGGATGACGTCGCCTATGGGCGGAGCGCCCGCCGGGGCCAGCAGGCCCCCGGTCTGCCCAGCAGCATCCTGCCGCCGGTCAACGAGGCCGATGCCGCGCCGCTGCCGCCGCCCGGCTTCCTCACGCCCGACGGACGGGCGCCTGCGGGCCTCGGCCACCAGCTCGATTCCCGGCAGCCGCCGCCCGCCGCCGCGCCGCAGGATCGCGACATCGTGATGCGCCCGCCGGGCGGCATCGGCGCCGCTGCGCCCGCCGCGACCCAGCCGGGCGCGCCGCCGCCGGTTTCCGGCACCGCCGCGCTGCCGCCGGAAGACCAGCCGGAAGAAGGTCAGCCCAAGGAGTTGCCGGCACACCTCAAGAAGCAGTTGGTCGACTACACGACCAAAGAGCCGGCCGGCACCATCGTCGTCGACACCTCGAACACCTACCTCTACCTCGTGCTCGGCGGCGGAAAGGCGATCCGCTACGGCATCGGCGTCGGCCGCGAAGGCTTCACCTGGACGGGCGCCGAGCGCGTCAGCCGGATGTCGGAGTGGCCGGACTGGCATCCGCCGGCCGAAATGATCGAGCGCCAGCCCTACCTGCCGCGCTTCATGGCCGGCGGCCCGGGCAATCCGCTCGGCGCGCGCGCGCTCTACCTCGGCAAGACGCTCTATCGCATCCACGGCACCAACCAGCCCTCCACCATCGGGCAGAACGTGTCGTCGGGCTGCATCCGCCTGCTGAATGAGGACATCGAAGACCTCTACAGCCGCGTGCAGGTCGGCTCGCGCGTGGTGGTGCTGCCCGGCAAGTCGCCCGAGCCGGTTTCGGCCAATGCGCCGGCCTCGACCGGCGCCGCGCCCGCGCCGGCGCCCGCAACGGGCACCGCGCCCACGCCCGCGCGCGCATCGATCTCCTCCTCGCCGCTGCCGGCCGCGCGCTAGCGCGAAGGTTCCGCGAATGCTAACGGGGGCCGTCCTCAACGACGGCCCTTTCGCTTGCTGAAGCCGCATTATCGCATCGCCATCGTGGGCGCCGGTCCGACCGGGCTGACGCTCGCCAATCTGCTCGGCGCCTATGGCGTCGAGTGCCTGCTCATCGAGCGCAACGCCGCCACCGTGCACGAGCCGCGCGCCGTCTCCATCGACGACGAATCTTTGCGCACCATGCAGGCGGCCGGGCTCGCCGCCGAGGTGATGTCCGAGACCGTCGCCGGCTACGGCTCGCACTACTATTCGGCGCGCGGGCGCTGCTTCGCCAAGGTGCAGCCGACCGAGCAGCCTTACGGCTTCCCCCGCCGCAACGCCTTCCGTCAGCCGATCCTCGAGCGGCAGTTGCGCGACGCGCTCGCCCGTTTTCCGCACGTCGCCGCGCTGTTCGAGCACGAGCTACTTTCGTTCACGCAGGACAGCGAGCGCGTGACGCTGCGCCTGCGCCACGCCGGCGGCGAGCGCGACGTCGCGGCCGATTATCTCGTCGCCTGCGACGGCGCCTCCAGTCCGGTGCGGCGCGTGCTCGGTATCGCCATGAGCGGCTCGACCTTCCGCGAGCGCTGGCTCATCGTGGACCTGGAGAACTCGCCCGTCGTCTCGCCGCACACCAAGGTGTTCTCCAATCCGAAGCGACCGTGCATCGCGCTGCCGGGCCCGAACCTGACGCGGCGCTACGAGTTCATGCTGCACCCGCACGAGCGCGACGAGGACATGCTCGCGCCCGACATGGTGCGTCACCTGATGCAGACGCACGAGGCCGCGCCGGAAAGCCGCATCGTGCGCACGGTGGTCTACACCTTCCATGCGCGGCTCGCCGAGCGTTGGCGCGAGGGCCGCGTGCTGCTGGCCGGCGACGCCGCGCACCTGACGCCGCCGTTCGCCGGCCAGGGCATGAATTCGGGCCTGCGCGATTCCGCCAACCTCGCCTGGAAACTCGCGGCGGTGACGCAGGGAACGCTCGGGCCGCGCCTGCTCGAGAGCTACGAGCCCGAGCGGCGCGACCACGCCTGGGCCATGATCGAGTTTGCACTCAACATCGGCCGCGTGCTGGCGCCGAAAAACGCCGCCACCGCCTGGGCGATCGAGCAGGGCTTCCGGCTGCTGTCGCTGTTTCCCAAGGCGCGCGATTACGTGGCGCAGATGCGCTTCAAGCCGCCGCCGCGCTTCACGCAAGGCTTCCTGGTGCCGGACGGCCTTGGCGCGCGCCGCACCCCGGTCGGTCGCATGTTCCCGCAGCCGCGTGTGCGCGCCGGCGGCCGCGAGCAGATGCTCGACGACGTGCTCGGCCCCGGCTTTGCGCTCATCGTGCGTTCGCCGCGCGCCGCCGCCCTGGTGCCGCGCTTGCGGCAGGCGCCCTGGCGCGATCTGGGCGCGCGCATCGTGGTGATGGGCGCCGACGCACCCGAGGGCGCGGTGGCGGCCGAGCCGCTCGCGCCGCTCGGCGGCAGCGTGGCGGCGTTCGACGACCATGTGTTCCTGCTGCGACCCGACCGCTATGTGATGGCGTGCGTGCCGGTGGACGGGCTGGAGCAGGGCGGCGAGGCGGTGCGGAAGTTGGTGGCAGGGACGTTTTGAGTCGTTATTCCGGGGCGCGAGCGTAGCGAGCGAACCCGGAATCCTTACCCCGCAGCGCTGCGGCGTATGGATTCCGGGTCCGGCCCTGCGGGCCGTCCCGGAATGACGGCAGGAATTACTCCGCCGCCGCGGCGCTCTTGCCGATCGCGGCGTTGACCCGCGGCATGACCTCCTCGGCCATCAGTTGCATCGAGCGGCGCGACAGCTTCTCGTCCACCCAGTCCATGCCGGCATAGACCAACTCGCCGAAGTCGCCGATCTCCTCGCGCATCTTGAGGATCGCGTCGACCACCTGGTTGACGGTGCCGTTGATCACGCAGTGGTCCATGACGAAGTCGTGCGTGATCTCCTCGTCCGGCTGCTCCTTGTGGCTCTTGAACACGTAGAGCCTGTTGCCGCGCTTCATCTTGCCGAGCATCTGCTCGAAGTAGAACCGGTACGGGCTGTTGGCGTCCTCGCGGCCATAGGCCCGCGCGGTCTTGTCATCGTCGGCCACGAAGATGGTACGCGCCACGCGCCAGTCCTCGACCTTGGCGGTCTCGCCGACCTCGGCCTTGCCCTTGGCGTAGTTCTGCCAGTGCGACTTCATGTGCTTGGCGAGCAGGAAGTTCGCCGACAGCGGATGGAAGTCGCGCTTGCCCATCAGCACGACACCCGGCGAGAACGGCGCCACCACGGTACCGACGATCTCCGGCCGCGGCTTCTGGAACGGCTTCGCCAGGTAGCCGATGCCGAGATCGGGCGTCAGCGTGCGCCGGGTCGAGACCTTGAAGCGGTTGTTGGGCAGGTCGATGTCGTAGGGCGGATCGCGTTCCCAGATCGCCAGGATGACGTCGATCGCCTCGGCGAACATCTTGTTGCGGTCCTCGTCGAGGATGTCGAGCGCCTCGGCGTCGGACGTGAGCGCGCCGGCGGAAACGCCCATGATGAAGCGACCCTGCGCCAGGTGGTCGAACATGGCGACGTTGGCCGCCACCACCACCGGATGGATCTGCGACAGGTTGCAGGTGCCGCTGGCGAGCTTGATGTTCTTGGTCGAGTTGATCAGCGTCGCGTGGAACAGAAGGCTGTTGGTGATCGTCTCGCAGGCATCGGTGAGATGCTCGCCGACGAAGGCGTCGTAGAAGCCGAGCTTGTCGCATAGGATGATCGCCTCGCGGTCTTCCCGCAGCGTCTCTGCCCAGTTCCGCTGCATCGGGTGCACCGGCATCGTGAAATAGCCCAACCGCATTCTTGTCTCCGCAACTGGCGTCTGTTGGCCCGCAAACTATCCGAGCCCGCGCACGGATGCAGCACCCTTTGAGTTGAATATGGGCCTCATGCGGAGGGGCGAGAAAGGTAATAGCGTCGTCCGCGCGTCGCGATTTTGAGAGGGCGAAATTCCGCGCCGTCGAAGGCCTTTTGGCCGGCCGTGCTCAGGCCGCCACGCGGGCGAGAAAACCCTCGACCTCGCGGCGCAGATCGGCGGCGGCGGCCTCCACCGCCTGCGACGCGCCGAGCACGCTTTCCGCCGACTCGCGGGTGGCGCCGGCGGCGCCGGCCACCTCGTCGAGCACCGACACCACGAGCTTGGCGCCGTTGGCCGCGCTCGCCACGTTGTGCGAGATCTCGCCGGTCGCCGCGCTCTGCTCCTCGACCGCGGCCGATACGGTCGTGGCGCACTGATCGATCTCCTGCATGCGGCTCGAGATGCGGCCGATGGCGTCCACCGCGCCGGTGGTCGCCGCCTGCACCGCCATGATCAGGCGGGAGATGTCCTCGGTCGCTTTCGCGGTCTGCACCGCCAGCGATTTGACCTCGGACGCCACCACCGCGAAGCCCTTGCCGGCTTCGCCGGCGCGCGCCGCCTCGATGGTGGCGTTGAGCGCAAGCAAGTTGGTCTGGCCCGCGATGGCGCGGATCAGCTTGATCACGTCGCCGATCTTCTGGGCGGCCTGCGCCAGCGAGACGATCTGCTGGTTGGTGCCTTGCGCCTCGCCGACCGCCGCCCGCACGATGTCGGTGGTGAGCGTGAGCTGGCGGCCGATCTCGGCGATCGAACTGCTCAACTCGTCGGCGGCGACCGCGGCGGTATCGACGTTGACGGATGCCTCGTTGGAGGCGGCGACCGCGCCTTCGGCGCTTCTGGCGGTCTCGCCCGAGCTCGACAGCAGCGTGCTCGCGGTCGCCCGCATCGCCATCGCGCCTTCGGTCACCGTGCGCAGCAGATCCTCGACGCGCTGGCGGAAGGCGAGAATGGCGCGCTCGATCCGGCCGCGCCGTTCCTCCTGCTCCTGCATGACGGCGCGCTCGCGCTCCGCGTCGCGCCGCTCGGTGATGTCTTCATGCGTGGCCACCCAGCCGCCTCCCTGCATCGGCCTGTTGATGATGCAGATGACGCGGCCATCGCCGGAGGTCACCTCCGTCGTGGTGGTTCGACCGTGCGCGATGGCCTCGGCTAGATTCCGGCAGTAGTCGGCGACGTTCGCCGAGAAGCTGCCGTGCTCGGCGCGGTATTCGAGCAGCCTGGCCAAGGTCGCGCCCGGTTGCACGACGTCGGGCGGCAGCCCGTATATCTCGCCATAGCGCTTGTTGCTGACCATAAGACGCTGGTTGCGGTCGAACATGCACAGGCCTTGCGACATGTTGTCGAGAGCGATGCGCATGCGCGTGGTGTGCCGGCGGATCCTGTACGTGAAGCCGACCCCCACCGCCATCATCGCCAGCGCCGAGGCCGAGATCGACAGGATGGCCGCGTCCGTCGCCGCCGGCATGGCGGTCCAGCCGATGCCGGGCAGGAGGTAATAGGACGCAATGAGGCTGACGGCGAAGCAGGCTCCGCCGACCGAAGCCATGACGAGCCGCTCGCGCGCGGCGATAGAGACGGAATCGTCGTCCGCCATATCCCACCCTTATCCGCGGCGACCGTATTCCCTAACCCGTTGTTTTGCAGTTAATTGCGGGGAGCAGTGGGTTAAGCAACCCTTAAAAGGACGTCGGGGAGGACGGGGAATGGCAAGGCTGCGGGCGGTCGAGTGCCGCCGTTTCATTGATGCCGTGGTCGAGAAGGCCGACGCCATGCGCGTGCCCGTCTCGATCGCCGTGGTCGGTCCGGAAGGCCACATCATCGCCGTCGAGCGCATGGACGACGCCGGCTTCATCACGCCGGAGACCGCCATCGCCAAGGCCTTCACCGTCGCCGCCTTCCGCTCCATGAGCCCGCGCTTCCCGGACGGGCTGGTCATCCAGCAGTGGTTCAAGGAGCGCAATCCACAGCTTCTGGTGAGTCTTGCCGCCCTGACCAACGGGCGCATCGCCGCCTCGGGCGGCGCCGCCCCGGTATTCGTGGGCGATGAGATGGTGGGCGCCTATGGGATCAGCGGCGGCACGTCGCAGCAGGACGAAGAGATGGCCATTCATGCGCGGGCTAAAGTAGGCTGGCGCCAGGTGCCCGAACACGACACCACCGATCCCGAGGTGAAGGAGCACATCAACGCGCTCTACGCCAAGGCCGGCATCACCAATCAGGTTTGAATGGATCGCCGCAATCGATACCCTCTCGCCGTCACCCTGAGGTGCTCGGCCGAAGGCCGAGCCTCGAAGGGCGACGGCCACGACGGTGCCCGTCATCCTTCGAGGCTCGCTGCGCTCGCACCTCAGGATGACGGCCGAGCGTCTGTTCGAGCAAAACTCACTCTCGCCGGAGCCCTGCAATGACCGCATCGATTGCCGCAAAAGCCGATTTCTCCGCCTGGGAAGGCCGCGTCGAGGACGATCCGCTGCTGCGCGGCACCGGCCGCTTCGGCGACGACGTCAAGCCGGAAAGCGCGCTCGCCGCCTGGTTCGTGCGGTCGCCGCATGCCTTCGCCAAGATCACCCGCATCGACACCGCCGCCGCCAGGAAGGCCAAGGGCGTGGTCGCGGTCTACACCGCGGCCGACCTCGCCGACGCGCACTACCATTCGATCTCCCACCCGCATCCCATTCCCGGCCGCGGCGGCCAGATGCCGGCGTCGCCGCACCGCCCGGTGCTCGCGGGCGAGCGGGTGCTGCATGTCGGCGAACCGGTCGCCATGGTGCTGGCGACGAGCCCGGCGCTGGCGCAGGACGCGGCCGAGAAGATCGAGGTCGACTACGACCCGATGACGCCGGTCACCGACGCGCGTGAGGCGGTCAAGCCCGGCGCGCCGCAGCTCTGGCCGGAGTCGGCCAACAATGTCGGTTACGACTGGACCGCGCCGGCCGACCCCGACGGCAAGAAGAAGGCGGCGCTCGACAAGGCCTTCGCCGAGGCCGCGCATGTCGTGCGCGTCGAGCTCGTCAACCAGCGCCTGGTCGTCAACTCGCTCGAGCCGCGCGTCGCCACTGCCAGCTACGACGACGCCAAGGGGCAGTTCACGCTGCGCTGCCATACGCAGGGCTTCAACAGCGTGCGCATGCAGGTCGCCGGCAGCCTCGGCGTCAAGCCGGAAGAGGTGCGCATCCTCACCGACGATGTCGGCGGCGGCTTCGGCATGAAGGGCTGGAATTATCCGGAATACATCGCGATGCTGCATGCCGCGCGCGCGCTCAAGAAGCCGGTGCACTGGGTCTCGAGCCGCACGGAAGCCTTCCTCACGGACAATCAGGGCCGCGACGGGTTCTTCACCGTGGAGCTGGCGCTCAACAAGCGCGGCCGCTTCCTGGGCTTGCGCGTCGACTGCATCGGCAACATCGGCGCCTATTTCACCGGCGTCGCGCATTTCGTCTTCACGCTGCACATCTCGGGCTGCCTGCCGACGCTCTACGACATCCCGGTCGCGCAGGTGAACGCGCGCTGCGTCTTCACCAACACGGTGGCGACCGGTCCCTACCGCGGCGCCGGCCGCCCGGAGGCGAGCTACCTGCTCGAGCGCGTCATCGACGTGGCCGCCGACAAGCTCGGCATCGATCCGGCGGAATTGCGCCGGCGCAACCTGATCGAGCCGTCGCAGATGCCCTACACCACCTGCTTCGGCAACACCTACGACAGCGGGGACTTCCCCGCGGTGTTCGAGCGCGCGCTCGCGGTCGCCGACTACGCCGGCTTTGCCGCGCGCAAGAAGGCGGCCCGGCGGAACGGCAAGCTGCGCGGCATCGGGCTCGGCTGCTATCTCGAGATCGCCGGCGCCTTCCCGGAGGAGGCCGCGCGCATCACCTTCCCCGGCGGCGCCAAGGTGGACGTCAGCATCGGCGCCGGCGCAACCGGCCAAGGTCACCAGACCGTGTTCGGCAAACTGGTCGCGCGCCGCCTCGGCGTCGATTTCTCCACCGTGTCGGTCATGACCGGCGATTCCGCGCGCGACGTGCCGGGCTTCGGCGCAGTCGCCTCGCGCTCCGCCATGATGACCGGCGGCGCCATCGCGCGCACCGCCGACCTCGTGCTGGAGAAGGGCAAGCGCATCGCCGCCATGCTGCTGCAGGCGGAGGAGAGCGAGATCGAAGTGCGCGCCGGCAAGTTCGCGGTGAGGAACACCGGCCGCGAGGTCTCGCTGTTCGAGGTGGCCGAGCGCGCCGCCGAGCTCAAGCGGCAGGGCGTCATCCAGGAGAGCCTCGACACCACCGGCAACATCAAGGTGCCGCCGGCGTTCCCCAACGGCTGCCACGTCGCGGAAGTCGAGATCGACCCCGACACCGGCGCGATCGAGATCGTGAAATACACGGCGGTCGGCGACTGCGGCAACGTGCTCGACGACGTGATCGTCGAGGCGCAGATCCACGGCGGGGTGGCGCAGGGGCTCGGCCAGGCGCTGACCGAGAACACGGTCTACGATTCCGCCGGCCAGCTCGTCACCGCCTCGTTCATGGACTACGGCATGCCGCACGCGCACGACATGCCGGACATGACGGTCGAGCACTTCGCCGTCGCCTGCAAGACCAATCCGCTCGGCACCAAGGGCACGGGCGAGGCCGGCACCACCGCGGCGCCGCCGGCGCTGATCAACGCCGTGCTCGACGCGCTGCCGGCGGGCGCGCAGCTCGACATGCCGGCGACTCCGCCGCGCGTGTGGGCGGCGTTGCAGAAGGCGAAATAGAAGAGTTCTTCTACACCTCTCCCCGCATTGCGGGGAGAGGTCGGCTTTAGAGCGTGAGCTCGAAAGCCGGGTGAGGGGCCGTGCACAGCCCCTCACCCGGCTCGCGCCTAAATCGGCGCTCGCCACCCTCTCCCCGTCAAGAACGGGGAGAGGGAAGCAACGCATTTACTGCCCGACGTCGATCTTCACCGTGCTGGCGATCGTCTGCCACTGCTTCAGTTCGCCGGCGAGCCAGGTCTGCGCGTCGTCGACCGACTTGCTCGGCACGATGTTGTAGTTCTGCTTCTTGAACTTCGCCTGCGCCTCGGGCGAGTTGACCGCCTTCGTCACCGCGGCGAACAGCGCCTCGAGCACCGGCTTGGGCGTGCCGGCCGGCGCGAACATGCCGTTCCAGGCGATGGTGCCGACGTCCGGATAGCCCGCTTCCTTCATGGTCGGGATGTTCGGATAGTCGGCGAGCCGCGTGTGGTTGACCACCGCGAGCGCGCGGAACTTGCCGGCCTGCACGTTGCCCGCGCTGCTGCCGGTGTTCAGGAACGCCGCCTGCGCGTCGCCGCGCAACAGGTCCTGGATGACGCCCGAGGCGCCGTTCTTGTTCGGCAGCGGCGCGACGTCGAGATCGCCCGCCTTCTTCGCGAAGTAGGCGAAGTCGAAATGCGGGTAGGAGCCGTTGCCCACGTGGCCGTAAGTCAGCTTGCCGGGGTTCTTCTTGGCGTAGTCGACGAGCTCCTTCACGGTCTTCGGCGCGAAGTCGTTGGCCGTGGTGGCGAGCAGGAAGGCCGGCACGTCCACGAGATTGGTCACCGCCACGACGCTCTTGCCGTAATCGAAGGACAGCTTGCTCTTGTAGAGGATCGGCGTGATCGTGTTGGTCGTCACGTTGCCGACCATCACGGTGTAGCCGTCGGCGGGCGACTTCACCAGTTCGTCGACCGCCAGGATGCCGTTGGCGCCCGGCTTGTTGACGACGACCATCGGCTGGCCGGTGATCTTCTGGAATTCGTCGCCGACGATGCGGGCGGTTATGTCGGTGGCGCCGCCCGGCGCGTAGGGCACCAGCACCTTGATCGGCCGGCTCGGAAACTTCTCCTGTGCCGCCGCAACATGCGCACTCAGCGCGAGCAGCGCCGCAGACATCAGCATCACGCTCAGACGTTTCATGCTTTCTCTCCCATGGTGATCGGTTTAGGTCCGGAGCTCTTGCGGCTCCTTGGCTGATCGAAAAGTCAGGCCTTGATCCCGTGCAGGCTGTGCGAGGCGTCCTTCACGGTAAAGAATACGACGTCCGCTTCCGGCGTCGCTTTGCCGGAATGCAGGACATTCGAAGGGATGTAGATGCAGGAGCCGGGCGGCGCCTCGATCTCGCGCCCGTCGATGGTGGCGCGGAAGGTTCCTTCCAGGATGTAGATCCACTGCTCGTTGGGATGCGAATGCGGCTCGGCTCCGGTGCCGGCCTTCATGCGCATCAGTCCGACGATCATGCGGTCGCCTTCCACGCAGGGGCCGTGCGCGGTCGAATAGGCGGGGCCGCCCATGATCTTCTGCACGGTGCCGAAGTCGAAGAGATATTCGCCCGGACCGGCGCGTTTGGCGCCCGGTGTCCGCGCGGCAGGCGCATTCGTCATCGCATCCTCCGGTCGTGACGTGTTCTTTTGCCGCCGATGCTAGTGGAGGGCGGTGGGCCGCGCCAGTGGGACGAGGGCCGTCCCGCCTGGCGGAACAGCTCTGCCGACCACCGTTCGGCCATTGTCTCCTGAGAGTGGTACTTTTCCCGCCCCGCCCGATTCGGAGAACTTTCTTTCGATGCCGCTCTTTCGTCCGCTCGCCGCCCTGGCGGCGCTTCTCGTCCTGGCGGCCTGCGCGGGCGACAACTTCCAGCCCAGGAGCGAGCCGAGCTTCTATCGCAATCTCGCCCGCCCCGGCGCCGAGCTCGACGCCGCCGCCGCAGCCTCGATGATCTCCGGCTACCGCGCCAACAACGGCCTGCCGGCGGTGACGCTCGATCCCGAATTGATGCGGCTGGCGCAGGCGCAGGCCGAGACGATGGCCAGGCGCGACAAGCTCGACCACGGCGCCGGCCGGCCCTTCGTGGCGCGGCTGAAGGCCTCCGGCTACGACGCCAAGACCGCGGCCGAGAACATCGGCGCCGGCTACCACACGCTGGCCGAGGCCTTCTCCGGCTGGCGCGACTCCGGCTCGCACCGCGCCAACATGCTGCTCAAGGGCGCGACCCGCATCGGCATCGCCGCGGTCTACACGCCGGCCTCAAAGTACAAGGTCTACTGGACGCTCATCCTGGCCGAGCCGGACGAGCGGAAGGGGTAGTTGCGGCCTTTGATCCGTCATCCTGAGGCGCTCGCGCGGAGCGCGAGCCTCGAAGGATGGACGGCCGAAGCGCCCGCCGTCGCCCTTCGAGGCTCGGCCTGCGGCCGAGCACCTCAGGGTGACGGCTCATAGATACTCGCCTTGCCAACGCTTCCGCGCCTTCCCACACTGCCGAAAAAAGCGGGACACGGCATGGCGGAAACGGGCATCGGTGACTTCGACTATATCGTCGTCGGCGCGGGCTCGGCCGGTTGCGTGCTGGCCAACCGGCTTTCCGCCGACCCGTCAAAGCGCGTGCTGCTCTTGGAAGCCGGCGGCAGGGACAACTGGATCTGGTTCCACGTCCCGGTCGGCTATCTCTTCGCCATCGGCAACCCGCGTGCCGACTGGCTGCTGAAGACCGAAGCCGAACCGGGGTTGAACGGCCGCAGCCTGAACTATCCGCGCGGCAAGGTGCTCGGCGGCTGCTCGGCCATTAACGGCATGATCTACATGCTCGGCCAGTCGGCCGACTACGACAACTGGCGCCAGCTCGGCCTGCCCGGCTGGTCGTGGGATGACGTGCGGCCGTTCTTCCGCAAGCACGTCGATCACTTCATCAAGGGCGAGCACCACGCGCAGGGCGGCGAGTGGCGCGTCGAGCAGCAGCGGCTGTCGTGGGAGATCCTCGAAGCCTTCCGCGCGGCCGCGATCCAGTACGGCATTCCCGCGGTGCCCGACTTCAACACCGGCGACAACGAAGGCATCTGCTACTTCCACGTCAACCAGCGGCGCGGGCGGCGCTGGTCGGCGGCGCGCGGCTTCTTGAAACCGGTGCTGCACCGGCAAAATCTGCGCGTCGAAACCGGCTGCCTCGCCGAAGGCGTGGACTTCACCGGCAGGCGCGCTACCGGCGTGCGCTGGCGCCAGGACGGCGCGGCGCGCAGCGCAACCTGCCGCGGCGAAGTCATCCTCGCCGCCGGCGCGATCGGCTCGCCGCATCTCTTGATGCTTTCGGGCGTCGGCCCCGCCGCGCATCTCAGTGAACACGGCGTGCCGGTGCTGCTCGACAAGCCGGGCGTCGGCCAGAACCTGCACGATCACTTGCAGCTGCGCACGATCTACCAGGTCACCGGCGTGAAGACCCTCAACACCATGTACGCCTCGCTTGGCGGCCGCTTGGCGATGGGGCTCGACTATCTGCTGCGCCGGCGCGGGCCGCTTACCATGTCGCCGTCGCAGCTCGGCGCCTTCACGCGCTCGGACAGGACGCAGGACCGCGCCAACATCCAGTATCACGTGCAGCCCTTGTCGCTCGACCGCTTCGGCGAGCCGCTGCACGCCTTCGGCGCCTTCACCGCGAGTGTCACCAACGTGCGGCCGACCAGCCGCGGTTCGCTCACGCTCAAGTCCGGTGACCCGGCGCAGCCGCCGGCGATCCGGCCGAACTATCTGTCGACGCCGGAGGACCGGCAGGTCGCCGCCGATTCCATCCGCGTCACGCGCGCCATCGTCGCGCAGCCGGCGCTGCGCAAATACGCGCCGGTCGAATATCTGCCCGGCAGCGCCGTCGGCGACGACGACGAAGTGCTCGCGCGCGCCGCCGGCGACATCGGCACCACCATTTTCCATCCCGTCGGCACCGCGCGCATGGGCCGCGACGACGACGCGCGCGCGGTGGTGGACGCGCGCCTGCGCGTCATCGGCTTCGATGGCCTGCGCGTCATCGACGCCTCGGTGATGCCGTCGATCACTTCCGGCAACACCAACTCGCCGGTGATGATGATCGCCGAGAAGGGCGCGGCGATGATTGGAGAGGATGGGCGGTGAGTTCACCTCTCCCCGCGTGCGGGGAGAGGTCGCCCGCCGAGCGCGAGCGATGACGGGCGGGTGAGGGGGCGTTATCGTGAGTCTGAGCTTCGAGGAAACGCCCCCTCACCCGGCTCGCACCTGCGGTGCTCGCCACCCTCTCCCCGCAAGCGGGGAGAGGGAAGTCACAACGCTCGTAAATGCCTGATCGGCCGTCCCGGCGCGATGGCCTGCGCGGCGGCGACGATCGAATTGGCGTCGATGCCGTAGTGCCGGTAGAGATCGGCCAGCGAGCCGGTCTGGCCGAAATGCTCGACGCCGAGCGCGCGCGTGCGGTGGCCGTTGACCGCGCCGAACCAGGCGAGCGTCGCCGGATGACCGTCCACCACGCTGACGATGCCGCAATGTTGTGGCACGTCCTCCAGCAGCCGTTCGATATGCGCGCGCGCATGCACCAGCCCGCGCTCGCGCGCGCGCTGCGCCGCGCTCCAGCCGGCGTTGAGCCGGTCGGCCGAGGTGATGGCGAGCAGGCCGACGTCGCGGCGGTCCTCCGCCATCAGCCCGATCGCCTCGATCGCCTCCGGCGCGATCGCGCCCGTGTAGGCCACGATCACCTGCGCGTTCGGCCCCGGCTTGCGCAGCCAGTAGGCGCCGTCGACGATGTCGCGCGCAAGCTCCGGCGTCATCGCGCGCTTGATCTGCTCGATCGGCCGCGTCGACAGCCGCAGATAGACCGAGCCGCCGGTCTCGTCGCGCAGCCATGTTCGTTCATCAACCTCGCCGCCCGACTTCTGCATGTAGTCGAACGACCAGCGCATGATCACGGCGAGCTCGTCCACATAAGCCGGCTCGAACGCGGCGAGCCCGTCCTGCGCCATGCCGATCAGCGGTTCGGCGATCGACTGGTGCGCGCCGCCTTCGCCGGCGAGCGTGATGCCGGAGGGCGTCGCCACCACCATGAAGCGGGCGTCCTGGTAGCAGGCGTAGTTCAGTTGATCGAGCCCGCGCGCGATGAACGGATCGTACAGCGTGCCGATCGGCAAGAGCCGCGCGCCGTTGATACTATGCGACAGGCCGAGCGCGGAGAGCGCGATGAACAGGTTGGCTTCGGCGATGCCGAGCTCGATATGCTGGCCCTTGGGCGAGAACTCCCAGTGGAAGGTGGAGGGGATGCGCTCGCTCTTGAAGGTGTCGGCCACCGTCTCGCGCGCGAACAGGCCGCGGCGGTTCACCCAGGGCCCGAGATTGGTCGAGACGGTGACGTCGGGCGAGGTGGTGACGATGCGCCGCGCGAACTCGCTGTCGGTGCGGCCGATCTCGTTGAGGATGGCGCCGAAGCCGGTCTGCGTCGCCATCAGCGGCTGAACGGCGACCGGCAGGCTCTCCGGCACCGGAATTGCCGGCGCGGAGAGGCGCCGCTCGCCGCCTTGCGCGAACGGCACGCGGTCGAGAAAGGCCTGCAGCGCGTCGGCGTCGGCGAGGCCCTCGAACTTGTCCCACTCGTGGCCGGCGCGCACGCCCTGGGCGTCGCGGAAGGCTTCCATCTGCGCCGGCGTCATCATGCCGGCGTGGTTATCCTTGTGCCCGGCCATCGGCAGGCCGAAGCCCTTCACCGTGTAGCAGATGAAGCAGGTCGGCTTGTCGCTCGTGGCATTGTGGAAGGCCTCGAGCAGCGCCGGCAGGTCGTGGCCGCCGAGATTGTTCATGAGCCGCGCGAGCTCGGCGTCGGAGCGCTTCGCGATCAGGCGCGACACGTCGCCCTGGTCGCCGATCTCGTCGTTGAGGCGCTTGCGCCAGGCCGCGCCGCCGGCGAACACCAGCGCCGAGTAGAGCTGGTTCGGGCAGTTGTCGATCCAGGCCTTCAGTCTGTCGCCGCCCGGCTCCTTGAAGGCCGCCTGTTGCAGCGAGCCGTACTTCACGATGACGACGTTCCAGCCGAAGTTCTTGAACAGCTGCTCGTAACGCTCCCACAGGCCCTCGCGCACGACCGCGTCGAGGCTCTGCCGGTTGTAGTCGATGATCCACCAGCAATTGCGCAGGCCCTGCTTCCACCCTTCGAGCAGCGCTTCGAAGATGTTGCCTTCGTCGAGCTCGGCGTCGCCGACCAGCGCCACCATGCGGCCTTCGGCCCGCGTTTTTCCGTTAATTTCCTGGCCCCAGCCGTGCGCGCGCACGTAGTCCTGCACCAGCGAGGAGAACAGCGTCTGCGCGACGCCCAGGCCGACCGAGCCGGTGGAGAAGTCGACGTCGTCGGCATCCTTGGTGCGCGACGGGTAGCTCTGCGCGCCCTTGTAGCCGCGGAAGGCCTCCATCCGTTCGCGCGTCTGCTTGCCGAGCAGATACTGGATGGCGTGGAAGACGGGCGAAGCATGCGGCTTCACCGCGACGCGGTCTTCCGGCTTGAGCACGTCGAAATAGAGCGCGGTCATGATCGTCGCCAGCGACGCGCTCGACGCCTGATGGCCGCCGACCTTCAGCCCGTCGGTGTTCTCGCGCAGGTGGTTGGCGTTGTGGATCATCCAGCTCGCCAGCCAGAGCGCCTTGCGCTCCAGCGCGGCGAGGATGGGGAGGGTGTCAGGTCTCGTCATGGCGCAACCGTCTCGCACGAAGTCAGTCCCGTCACCCTGAGGTGCGCGCGCAGCGCGCCTCGAAGGGCGGCGGCCAGGGTCTTGCAGCACGTGGCGTCTCAAAGGCCGTTCATCCTTCGAGGCTTGGCAGCTTCGCTGCCTCGCACCTCAGGATGACGGGTCGAATTCTGCGCCTCCTGCCGTGGCGTTGCTTGCCAATATGGGCTACGATCTCCACCAATATTGGCTGAATCTGCCAAAAAATGATCAACAACAGGTGACTTATGCCAATGCCGGTCCTGGACGCGGTGGACCTGAAGATCCTGCGCCACCTGCAGGACGACGGCCGCATGAGCCTCGCCGATCTCGCCGACAAGGTCGGCCTGTCGCCGTCGCCCTGCCTGCGCCGGGTGCGCATCCTGGAAAAGGCCGGCGTGATCGCGCGCTACGTCGCGGTGCTCGACCAGCGCGCGGTCGGGCTGCCGGTCAGCGTGTTCATTTCGGTGAAGCTCGAGAAGCAGCGCGAGGAATTGCTCGACCGCTTCGCCAAGACCATCGCGCGCTGGCCGGAAGTGCTCGAGTGTTATCTGATGACCGGTCCGCGCGACTACCTGTTGCGCGTGGTGGTGCCCGACCTGCCGGCCTACGAGCGCTTCCTCAAGCAGAAGCTGACCCGGCTCGAAGGCATCGCCTCGATCGAATCGAGCTTCGCGCTGGAGCAGGTGAAGTACACCAATGTGCTGCCGGTGGCGTGACGTCTTATCCCTCCCCCGCTTGCGGGGGAGGGTGGCCAGCGAAGCTGGCCGGGTGGGGGTTGTCAGCATGCATTGAAACTTGACCCCACCCCCGGCGCTGCGCGCCGGTCCCTCCCCGTTGAAGGGATGGCTAAAAACCGCACCATCACCAGCAACGCCCCCCGCCCCCGGATCCACGCCACGAATAAGGAGCCGCTCATGATCGGGCCGACGCCTTCCGGCGTGCCGGTCATGATCACGTCGCCCGGATGCAGCGTGTAGAACGAGGTCGCGAACACGATCAGGTCGGCGATATCGATGATGAGGTCGCGCGTGTTCGCCTTCTGCCGCGTCTCGTCGTTGACGGTGAGCAGAAGGTCGAGGTTCGACGGGTCCTTCACCGCGTCGGCGGTGACGAGCCACGGGCCGAGCACGCTGTAGCCGTCGATCGACTTGCGCAAGGATCGCTCCTCCGGCCCGCGCACCGTGATGTCGAGCCCGATGCAGTAGCCGGCGACGTGGCTCAGCGCGTCTTCGCGCGTCACCTTGTTCGCCGTCGTGCCGATCACTGCGGCCAGCTCGATCTCGTGGTCGGTGCGGCGCTCCGGATGACGGATGGCGAAGCCTTCGCTCGGTCCGACCAGCGAACTTGTCGCCTTCAGGAACAACCCGACGCGCTGGATTTCCGCCACCTGGTTCTGGTGATGGATCTGCGGGTCGGCGCGCGCCTCGTCGAGATGCTTCTTGTAGTTGACCGGCGCGGCGACGATCTTGCCCGGATTGGCGATCGGGCTCAGCATTTTGCATTGCGCAAGCTGCATGCTCTTCGCCGCCTTCGCCGCCTTCGCCGCCGCTTCGATGGCGGGGCGCAACGTGGGCAGGTTGGCGATCAGCAGATCGTAAGTGGGCAGCGGGTAGCGCGCGGCTGGCAGCGCATCGAGTGCGGCGGTGACGTCCTTGACGGTGTCGCCTTCGACCAGCCCGAGGCGGTTGTCGTTGAAGCGGCAGAGTTGCATTGCGGCGGGGCCTTCGTGTCTGCGGGAGCGAATTTCCCGCAGCATTTCTCACGTTTCGAGAGCCTGCGCCAGACCCGCTCGTTCCCGCGGAAGGGAGGAGTGCCGCCGCGTCAGTTCTTTGCCGAGCGCTCGCGCGCGCGCTCGACTTCTCGCGCCGGCGCATTCAGCACCGTCTGGCAGGCCGGCGGCAGGTCGGCCATGGTGATCGGCTTCGGTCCCTTGCCGCCCGGCACGATCTTCGGCTTCAGCACCTTGTCGGAAAACCAGTGCGCCAGTTCCTTGTCGCCGCAGCCGTCACCGTCCGGCACGTCGGGCTGGCCACGGCAGTTCGGCGAGTCGGCCGGGCACTTCAGCCGCACATGAATGTGATCGTGATGCCAGTACCAGGGCCGCACCTTCTTCAGCCAGGACGCGCCGTTCTTGCCGGCGACGCGGCACAGCTCTTTCTTGATCGCGGCGTTCACCAGCACGCGCTCGACCTCGGGCTGCTCGGCGGCGGTGCGGATGAAGGCGACCTGCTGCGGCGACCAGGTTTTCGGATTGAGGCCCTTCCAGTCGTCGGAGACGAGGTTGACCGCGGAAATCTTCTCGCGCTCTTCGGCGCTCAGCGTGTGGTCCGGCATCGGCATGAACCAGATGTCGACGTCGAGCCCGGTCTGGTGGCTTCTGTGCCCGTAGGGCGTCGGGCCGCCGCGCGGCTGCGCCATGTCGCCGACCAGGATGCCTTTCCAGCCGGTGGCCTTGGCGGCGGCGGGCGCGAAGCGTTCGAGGAAGCGGACGAGGTCCGGATGGCCCCAGTTGCGGTTGCGCGAGACGCGCATGACCTGCCAGTTCGGGCCGTTGATCGGCAGTTCGACGCCGCCGGAGAGGCAGCCGCTCGGGTAGTAGCCGATCGCCATGGCCTTGCCGAGCGAGGGCAGTTGCTTGGCGGCGAAAAGATATTTGGCGACCGCCTTCGCACCTTCCATCGCCGGCTTGTGCGGCGGCAGCGGCGGCGCGACCACCGCCTGCGATGGCGCGGGCGTCGGAATCGCCGGCGCGGTGACGACCGGGGCCGGCTGCGGTTCGGGGGTGGCAGCGGGCGGCGCGGTGACGACTGGCGTCGGCTCGGTCGGCGTGGTGCCCGCAGGTGCGGCGTCGGGCGCGGTCAGCGTCGCCGGCGTGGGTGTCGCGACGACGGGTTCTGGCGGCGGGGGAGCGGCCGGAGCGGGCGCGGCCTGTTGCGCGGGCGCGGGCGAAACGATCGGTGCGGGTGAGGGTGCAGCCGCGCTCGGCGCTGCCTCCGCCGCCGGCGCCTCGCTCGCGACTTGCGCTTGCGACTGCACGACCGCCACGCGGTCGGCGACCAGAATGGCGCCGGCCACGAAGGCAATCGATATACTGAACAGGGCCGCGATCCGCGCGAGCATGGCGATCCCCGTCTAGCCGCTTCGCGCGCCGCTGTCAGGTTAAATGCGCGGCATGGTTTAAAGCGCGGCCGGTGGTGCTCTTGTCCGGCGTTCACGGAAAGTCTAATCCTGCCAATGGCTTTTATGGTTAACAAACGCTTTACAGGGCGGACCGCGCCGGGCGATGCTAGCCGCCGGCGATACCGTCGTGGGTTGATGTCATGCGCAAGCTCGCTCTCATCGCCATGGGAACCTTGCTGAGCCTGCCGGTCGCGGCGCAGGCCGAGCTGGTCGTCAACATCAGCAAGAAGCAGCAGGAGCTTTCCGTCGTGGTGAACGGCGAGACCGCCTATCGCTGGCCGGTCTCCACCGGGCGCCCGCGCTACCCGACGCCGGTCGGCAAGTTTCGTCCGATCCGTCTCGAGAAGGACTGGTACTCGCGCAAGTACAACCGCACGCCGATGCCGTGGTCGGTGTTCTTCTATCGCGGCTACGCCATTCACGGCACGCTGGACACCAGGAAGCTCGGCCGCGCGGTGTCGCACGGCTGCGTGCGCCTGCTGCCGTCCAACGCCGCGATCCTGTTCGCGATGGTGCGTTCGCACGGCATGAACAAGACGCAGTTCGTGGTGACGAACGGCGCGCTGCCGAATACGCATGTGCCGCCTCCGCCCGCGCCGAAGCGTCCGCAGGATGTTCCGGCCGCGGTCGCGCAAGGTCCGGCTGACGTGCCGTTGCCGCTGGTCCGCGTTGCGCGCCATGCCGCGCCGCAGCCGGATGCGCCGGTGACGGCGATCGATGTGCTGCCTGTCGCGGCGCCCGAGTCCATCCGGGACTCCGAGCCCGCGCCGCCTGCCCAGCCGGAGCCGGCCGTCCAGCTCGCCATCCGCCACGATGCCGCGCGCGAAGCGCACGATGGCGACGATGCCGCCGAGCCCCGGGCGAGCGCCAGTGACGAGCCCGCCATCGGCATGCCGATTGCCGCCGCGCCGGTCGAGGCCGTGGTGGAGCCCGAGGCGCCGCCGGCCGCGGCCGTGCTCGAGCCCGATCCGGTGCCGCTGCCCGCGGCCAGGCCCGCGCCTGTCACGCGCGCCGCCGTTCATGTGGCGAAGGAAACGCACGAGCCGGCGCCGAAGCGCGTCGGGCCCGCGCGCGCCGACTACAGCGTCTCCGTCGGCAGCGAGGCGCAAGTGCTGCGCGAGCGCGAGGCCTGGCTGCGCAGCCTCGACCGTCGCTTCGGAATCGCGCGTTAACCAGCGCGCTCGCCAATCGAACCGCCGCCGCAGCGCATTTGCGATAATGACACGGCTTCACTGCGAAGGAACGTCATGCTGCGTCTTGCCGCCACGCTCGTTGTCGCCCTCGTCGTCGCCGCGGCGGCGCCTCCGGCGCGCGCGCAGGTCCTCGTCACCGTGGACAAGACTGCGCAACGGCTGACCGTCGAGGTCGACGGCATGACGCGCTACCAATGGCCCGTCTCGACGGCGCGCTGGGGCTATCGCACACCGAACGGCACCTACCGGCCGCAGTGGCTGGCGCGCCGATGGTTCTCGACCATCTACGACGGCTCGCCAATGCCTTATTCGATCTTCTTCAACGGCGGCTATGCCATCCACGGCAGCTACGAGGTCTCGCGGCTCGGCCGCCCGGCCTCGCACGGCTGCATCCGCCTGCATCCGAGCAACGCGGCTGTCCTGTTCGGGCTGGTGCAGGCCAACATGAAGCGCACCCGCATCGTCGTGACCGGGGCGGGGCCGGAGCGGCGGGCGCCGGTGCAGGCCGCGCCGGAGCGGCGGCGGGCGCCGCGCGACCGGCCGGGGCCGGACAGTTTCGAGGAAATCTTCATCCCGCCGGCGGCCTATCGCGGCGGCATGCGCTGAGCCCGGCGCGGCGCCCGGGCCAGCCCGCGCCCCATGCCCGGCACGGTCGGATGCGGCCCGCCTTGAAAAACTACATAAAGAAATCTTTATATATGCATTGCGGCAGGCGGCGGGGCCTGTTATAGGCACCGCCAGTCAATCCATCCCGTTTCAGCGCCTTCAAAGGATCGTCATGACCGCTGCTGCCAAGCCGAAGCTCAAAGCCGGCGACTACATCGTCAAGGACATCGGCCTCGCCGATTTCGGCCGCAAGGAGATCTCGCTCGCCGAGACCGAAATGCCCGGCCTGATGGCGACGCGCGAGGAATACGGCCCGAAGAAGCCGCTGAAGGGCGCGCGCATCGCCGGCTCGCTGCACATGACCATCCAGACCGCGGTGCTCATCGAGACGCTGGTCGAGCTCGGCGCCGACGTGCGCTGGGTGTCGTGCAACATCTACTCGACGCAGGACCACGCCGCCGCGGCCGTCGCCGCCGCCGGCATTCCGGTCTTCGCGGTCAAGGGCGAGAGCCTGAAGGAATACTGGGACTACACCGCCAAGCTGTTCGAATGGCACGGCGGCGGCACGCCCAACATGATCCTCGACGACGGCGGCGACGCCACCATGTTCGTGCACCAGGGCGTGCGCGCCGAGCACGGCGACACCATGTTCCTCGACCAGCACAACAGCGAGGAGGAGGAGATATTCTTCGCGCTGATCAAGCGCATGCTGAAGGAAAAGCCGAAGGGCTGGTTCAGCGATCTCGCCTGGAACATCAAGGGCGTCTCGGAAGAAACCACCACCGGCGTGCACCGCCTCTACGACATGCAGAAGGCCGGCACGCTCTTGTGGCCGGCGATCAACGTCAACGACTCGGTGACCAAGTCGAAGTTCGACAACCTCTACGGCTGCCGTGAATCGCTGGTCGACGGCATCCGCCGCGGCACCGACGTCATGCTCTCGGGCAAGGTGGCGATGGTCGCGGGCTTCGGCGACGTCGGCAAGGGCTCGGCCGCCTCGCTGCGCCAGGCCGGCTGCCGCGTGATGGTCTCCGAGATCGACCCGATCTGCGCGCTGCAGGCGGCGATGGAAGGCTACGAGGTCGTGACCATGGAGGACGCCGCGCCGCGCGCCGACATCTTCGTCACCGCCACCGGCAACAAGGACATCATCACCATCGACCACATGCGCAAGATGAAGGACCGCGCGGTGGTGTGCAACATCGGCCACTTCGACAACGAGATCCAGGTCTCGCACCTGAAGAACCTGAAGTGGGACAACATCAAGCCGCAGGTGGACGAGATCACTTTCCCCGACGGCCACCGCATCATCCTCTTGTCGGAAGGCCGCCTGGTGAACCTCGGCAACGCCATGGGCCATCCCTCGTTCGTCATGTCGGCGTCGTTCACCAACCAGACGCTGGCGCAGATCGAGCTGTGGACCAATCCCGGCAAGTACGAGAAGAAGGTCTATACGCTGCCCAAGACGCTGGACGAGAAGGTGGCGCGCCTGCATCTCGCCAAGATCGGCGTGAAGCTGACCGAGTTGCGCAAGGACCAGGCCGACTACATCGGCGTCTCGCCGCAGGGCCCGTTCAAGAGCGATCACTACCGGTACTGAGCGGCGCAGGTTTCGAAACGAGAATGGCCGGGCATTTTGTCCCGGCCATTTTGTTTTCTGGGTCGTCATCCTGAGGTGCGAGCGCGACTTCGCGCGAGCCTCGAAGGATGACGGAGGAAGCGCTCGGGCCGTCGCCCTTCGAGGCCCGGCCTGCGGCCGGGCGCCTCAGGGTGACGGATCGAGGTTGCCCGCGGGCTATTTCCCGCCCGCCTCGATAAATTTCACCCGCCCGTCCTTCTCCGGCTTGATGCCGCCTTTGGCGGCGCGGATGGCGGCTTCCGCCAGCCGGCTCATCAGCAGAGCCGGCTTGTTGCCGGTCTCGTAGGGCCTGGCTTCCAGCTCCGCCATGCAATTCGCGCCCACCGGGAACGGATATTTGTCGCCGCCGCACAGCAGGTAAGGCACCGCGGCGACCTTGATCGGCGTGTCGCTGTCGCACGTGACGCCCGGCTTGCCGGTGAACGTTTTCACCGCCGCCTTCTCGTAGTTGTCGCCCGCGCGCGTCACCTCCACCGTGACGCCGCCGAGATGCGGCCAGGCGCCGGTGCCCTGAAGGACCAGGCCATGCTCGATCGTCTTGCAGACCGTCTTCGCCGGGTACGAGCGCACGGCCACCACGTCGTCGAAACGGAAGATGTCGACGACATGCCTGACGCTTAGGCGCGTGCCGGGCGCGAGGTCCTCGTTCAGCCCGAGGATGCCGGAATTGACGATTGCCACGTCGGCCTTGGTCTCGCGCAGCATCGCGTCCGCCAGCCAGTCGCCGAAGCCGGTCTCCTGGCTGCGGTTGGGCGTCTCCTCGAGCTCGATCAGCGAGCGCGTGCGCCCGACTATCGTGTTGAGGCAGCCGGGCTTGACGCGCTGCCCTTTCTTGGCGCGGCCGAGGCAGATCTTTTCCTCGGCCAGGGCGGTCCAGGCTTTCGCCAGGCGCGTGAGATTCGGATCGGGAATGACCTTGCTGTCGAGCGTCATCAGCCTGGCGGTCACGCGCGGTCTTGCGCCCGCGGGGACATGCACGTCGATGCGCCAGGCCGTGCGCGCATCGGAGTCCGCCTTGAACCCGCGCGCGACGCCTTGTCCGTCCTTGAGCGTCATGTGGGTGTGATCGTGCCCGCCGACCAGGAGATCGAGCCCGGCCGGCGCCAGCTCCTTGAGCAACGCCTCGTCGTCCTCGCGCGGCAAATGCGTGAGCGCGACGATCAGCTCGGCGCCGGCCTTGCGCAGAGTGTCGATGCTGCGCTTGGCCGCCGGCAGCGATTCGTCGAACGGCGGATATTTCGACTTGTCCGCCGTGTCGGGCGTGAGGCCGATGCCGAACAGGCCGACCTTCACGCCGTCGGCCTCGATGACGACACCGTCCTTCTTCACATTCTTGCGGCTCAGCATCCAGTTCATGCTCGGGCAGTTCGGGAAATCCAGGTTGGCCGCCAGCCAGGTGAACTGCGATTCGGCCACGCGCGCGTTGAGCGGCGCGTCCGGCCTGTTGCAGGTCGACTCGTCGAACTCGTGATTGCCGAAGGCGACGAACATGCGCGCGTCGAAGGCGTTGGCGTCGCCGTCCAGGTTGTTCAGGACGTCGATCATCTGCGCGCCCTTGAACATCCGGCTGACCAGCGACGGCGACAGGAAATCGCCGGCGTGCAGCAGGATGGCGTTCGGCGCATCGCGCTCGATCGCCCTGCGCAGGGTGCGCACGCGGGTGAGGCCGCCGCTGGTGTTATCCGCGACGCCCTCCAGCCGGTAAATGTCGTTGATCGCCAGGAAGGTGACGGTGCGCGGCTCGCGGGCAAAGGAAGCCGGCGCGAGGCCCGCGACCAGCGCGAGGACGAGCGCACCGGCGCCCAAGATCGTCCAGGCTTTCAAGCGGCTTGTCATCGGCGTTTCCTCCTCCCGGCCTGCTTTGCCCGCACTATAGCCGCAGCCCGCGGCCGCGCCACGCATGCCGCCCGGCGGATTGTCTTACCACTGCATCCGATCCCCGGCGGCGGGTGGTACGTAAATTTCCGGAGCAAACGATTTGACCGGGATCAACTGCAGGGAACCCGTCCCGCTTCATTGATGTTGTCACGGCGAGGATAGGAGGGCGTCATGAAGCAGAGAGCAGCACGTGCCGTCGCGCGGCGCACGGAACTGAGTTCGCATGAATTTGTCGGCCTGTGCGGCACCGCGATGTGGGGCCTCGCGCTGGCCTATCTGCTGGTGACCTTCCAGGTCTACTAGACTTTCAAGGCCGCGGCGGCACGACCACGATCGTGTAGCGCTGCGGCTCGCCGAGCGTGCGCATGAAGCCGCGCACGATCGTGCTCTCGATCACCCGGCCGCCCGGCTGCGCCGAAGCCTTCGCCTTGCAGCCCGCATCTTCCGCAAAGCAGACCCATACCGAACCGCCGCGCGCGAGCGCCGCCGCCGGCGGTGGCGGCATGTCGGTGAGCGCGCGCGGGCGCTGCGCCGAATAGGTGGCGACGGCATAGGCGAGGTCGGCGTTGCCGCCGACAAAATGCAGCGGCGCCGGCGTCACCTGATACCAGGCCTGCTCCACCTGCCGCGCCAGCACATCGCCTTGCGCCGAGGCCGGCAGCGGCTTGTTGCGGTGGGCGATGTAAGCAATCAGCGGCGAGGCGATGAGCATGATCAGCGGCAGCGCGACCGCGGCGATCAGCAGCGCGCGCGTCCCGGCCGGACGCAGCTCCACCTGCGGCGAGGACAAGAGCAGCACCGGCAGCAGCGCGAAGGCCGGCATCGACCACAGCGAGGTGATCTCGCTCCGGCCGGCGAGCGCGCCGGCGACCGGCATGAGGAGCGGCAGCCAGAAGGCAAGCGCCACGAGCCGCCGCTCGTCGTCGCGCGGCCAGGCGATGTCGGCGAGCGCGGCCGGCCGCGCGCGCACCAGCGCCACGGTCACGATCGCCGGCACGGCGACATAGGCGAGCGAGCCGGCGAGATAGCCGACGATGCTTTTCAGCGTGGTGAGGACCGCCTTCTCGCCATGGACGGCCACGGCATAGCCGAACGGCGCGAAGTCGTGCTGCATCAGCCAATAGATGTGCGGCGCCAGCGCCAGCGCGCCCACGGCCACCGTGATCCACGGCGCCGGCGAGCGGAAGTAGTCCATCCGCCGTTTGTCGGCGAGCGCCGCCAGCGCGAGGCCGGCGAGCAGGAACACCGACCAGTACTTGCCGTACATGCTGGCCGCCGCCGCGAGTCCGGCCAGCGCCGCCCAGAGCGGCTGCCGCGTACGGTACGAGCGCAGGAAGGCGAGGGCGGTCGCCGCCCACAGCGGCAGCAGCACTGTATTCACGTTGAACTTGAGCGCATGGAAATTGAAGAACGGCACCAGCATCAGCAGCGCCAGCCCTGCCACCCGCTTGTCGGCGTCGAGGTGGTCGGCCGCCAGCCGCCAGGCGAGCCACAGGGCCAGCGCCGGCATCAGCATGGCGAGCAGGTAGTAGGACCACTCGTCGACCGGCAGGAACGAGAACCAGCCGGCGACCAGCCAGGCGGCCAGCGGCGGGTGCTTGAAATATCCGAGCGCGGGGTCGCGCGACCAGGCCACCAGCTCGGTCATGTCGGGGTGGAGGCCCTGCGGCGCCTTGGAGATGGCGGCGTAAGTCGCCCACACCAGCGCATAGGCGGCGAGCAGCCACACGACGCTGCGCTCCCGCCGCGCCGGATCGGTGAGCGCGGCGGTGAGCCGCGCGGCCGCGCGGTCGATGGCCTGGAGGGGGGCAAACGGCATGGATGGCAGCTATCGCATGCAGGGGCTGGATTCGTCCAACTTCTCCCCGTCACCCTGAGGAGGCCGTACCCGAGTCGGCTATAGCTGACTTGGGTACGGCCCTCGAAGGGTCTGGACCTTAGTGGCGACGTCCAGGTCCTCGAGGCCCGCGCGTTCCGCGCGGGCGCCTCAGGACGATGGGAGACGCTGCTTGAACCCCCATCCCCCCGGTGTTATCTCGCGCCCATGACGGCCGTTCCCATCAAGAATATCCGCAATTTCTCCATCGTCGCGCATATCGACCATGGCAAGTCGACGCTCGCCGACCGGCTGATCCAGCTCACCGGCGGGCTCGACGCGCGCGAAATGGCGGGCAAGGAGCAGATCCTCGACTCGATGGACATCGAGCGCGAGCGCGGCATCACCATCAAGGCGCAGACGGTGCGCCTGAAATACCGCGCCAAGGACGGCCAGGACTACATCCTCAACCTGATCGACACCCCCGGCCACGTCGACTTCGCCTATGAGGTCAACCGCTCGCTCGCCGCCTGCGAGGGCTCGCTGCTGGTGGTCGACGCCTCGCAGGGCGTCGAGGCGCAGACGCTGGCCAACGTCTACCAGGCGATCGACAACAACCACGAGATCGTCCCGGTCCTCAACAAGATCGACCTGCCGGCGGCCGAGCCGGAGAAGGTCAAGCAGCAGATCGAGGACGTGATCGGGCTGGACGCTTCCGGCGCCATCGGCATCTCGGCCAAGACCGGCCTCAACATCGACCAGGTGCTGGAGGCCATCGTCACCAAGCTGCCGCCGCCGAAGGGCGACCGCGACGCGCCGCTCAAGGCGCTGCTGGTCGATTCTTGGTACGACGTCTATCTCGGCGTGGTCGTGCTGGTGCGCATCGTCGACGGCGTGCTCAAGAAGGACATGCGCATCCGCATGATGGGCACCAACGCGGCCTATGACGTCGACCGCACCGGCGTGTTCACGCCGAAGCTCACGATGACCGACGAACTCGGTCCCGGCGAGATCGGCATGCTCACCGCCTCGATCAAGGAAGTGGCCGACACGCGCGTCGGCGACACCATCACCGACGACAAGAAGCCGGTCACGGAACCGCTGCCCGGCTTCCGCCCGGCCATTCCCGTGGTGTTCTGCGGCCTGTTCCCGGTCGACGCCGCGCAGTTCGAGGACCTGCGCGCGGCGATGGGCAAGCTGCGCCTCAACGACGCCAGCTTCACCTACGAGATGGAGACGTCGGCCGCGCTCGGCTTCGGCTTCCGCTGCGGCTTCCTCGGCCTGTTGCACCTCGAGATCATCCAGGAGCGGTTGTCGCGCGAGTTCAACCTCGACCTGATCGCGACCGCGCCGTCGGTCATCTACAAGATCAAGACCACGAGCGGCGAAGAGCTCGAGATCCACAATCCGGTCGACATGCCGGACCCCAACCACATCGAAGAGATGCAGGAGCCGTGGATCGAGGCGACGATCCTCACGCCCGACGAATATCTCGGCGCCGTGCTCAAGCTCTGCCAGGATCGCCGCGGCGCGCAGAAGGAACTCACTTACGTCGGCAACCGCGCGCTGGTGAAATACGACCTGCCGCTCAACGAGGTGGTGTTCGACTTCTACGACCGGCTCAAGTCGGTGTCGCGCGGCTACGCCTCGTTCGACTATCACCTGACCGACTACAAGCCGGCCGATCTGGTGAAGCTGCAGATGCTGGTCAACGGCGAGCCGGTCGACGCGCTCGCGATGCTCGTGCACCGCACGCGCGCCGAGACGCGCGGCCGCGCCATGGCGGAGAAGCTGAAGGAGCTGATCCCGCCGCACATGTTCCAGGTGCCGATCCAGGCCGCCATCGGCGGCAAGGTGATCGCGCGCGAAACCGTGCGCGCCTTCCGCAAGGACGTGACCGCCAAGTGCTACGGCGGCGATGCCACGCGCAAGCGCAAGCTTCTGGAGAAGCAGAAGGAAGGCAAGAAGAAGATGCGCCAGTACGGCAAGGTCGACATCCCGCAGGAGGCCTTCATCGCCGCGCTGAAGGTGGATGTGTGAGGGTGCGCGCGCGCTCGCCCATAGCGACTTTGCGATAAGTCAAAGCCCCCAAGAGAACCGAGGCATAAGCAAGGCGCCTGCTGCCGTCCTGGCGTCCTGGCGCGCAACCTCGGGAGTGGGCAAATGCTCGAATACGATGTTGTTGCAAAACGCATCGATGCGCACGGCAGTTCGGCGCGCTGCAAGAATGCCGAAATCACTCTTGATACCGATGTCAATGGTCGCTCGGATGCTTTCAATCCGGCGGAGTTGCTGCTCGCTGCCATCGCCGCCTGCATGATCAAGGGCATCGAGCGCATCGCGCCGATGAATAATTTCAAATATCGCGGTGTTGAGGTTCGTCTTCACGGCGTCCGGCAGGACAGCCCGCCCTTCATGTCTTCAATCACCTACGAACTGATCATCGATACAGATGAAGACGATCGTCGGCTCAATCTGATGCATCACAACGTGCGAAATTTCGGCACTGTCTCGAATACCATCGCCGCGGCGACGAAGCTCGAGGGCAAGATCGTTCGCGCCTCGAAATCCTAAGACACCATGCATGGAGGGCATCATGGACAAGGACTTCGACCAGATGGCGGACAGCGTCATGAAAGGCATGGGGCTTTTGCTGTCGCGGGAAGGCTCGCCGGAGGCAATTAAGGCATTCGGCGCCTTGGCAACCGCGGCCACTGCGTCCAAGGCGTTGGACACAAAGACCAAGGAGCTCATGGCTCTGGCGATCGGAATAGCCGTCCATTGCGATGGCTGCGTTGCCTATCACACGAAGATGGCCCATCAGCATGGGGCGACACGCCAGGAAGTGCTCGAAACCATCGCGCTGGCAGTCTACATGGGCGGCGGGCCGGCCGCGGTGTACGGCGGCGATGCGGTGAGAGCTTTTGATCAGTTCAGCGCAAAGTCGTGACGCCGGTCGCGTCGAGGAATTCGATGTCCGACGCTATCCAAGAGCAAAGCGAGCGTGAAGCGCGTATGCGCGCGCTTGCCGACCAGTTGTATTTTACGGTCCAGAAGTTCAACGACCGTTTCACGCTCACGCGGACGGTGGATGTATCGCCCGCGGAGCGCGAAGAAAACCTCACTCTTGAGCAGGCCGAGCGCCTCCTGGAAACCTGGAAGCTGCGCGGCTACGGCAGTTGAGCGCTCTCTGCGATCCGTTCGGCAGTTAGATGTGGCGGCGACGCCACGCGCAAGCGCACGCATCCGGAGCAGCGAGACACGAAGGCCGGAAGAAGATGCGCCAGCCCGGCAAGGTCGACATCCCGCGCGGTGAGCGGCGGGCGCCCTGGCAGGAGGCTGGGCGCCCCGTCTGGCTTGCCGTGAAAAATGTTCCTAGTCATATTGACTATTATCCTACAAGTGCTATTCTCCCCACATCCCGCCCCGAAGCGAGGGGTGTCTGATCAGCGTCTCCAGACGCGGGGCGGGGAGCGGTGGCCGGGGAATGACGCGGGATCGGAGATGCGGTCGCGCGGCCCGGCGGTCCAAGCCGCAACGTCCGGGCGCGCCACCCGTGCGCCACGGGGCCCCACCGGCGGCGGCTTCCGGCACGGTCGGAAGTGTCGAGGAGCCGTTTGGGCCCGGAGCGGTGGA
>JBKBRE010000022.1:0-65943 GCA_046292265.1 Pseudolabrys sp.
AGGCGGCGGCGTAGACTCTCCTCCCACCTCCCCCCGCAAGGCGGGGAGAGGTCGGATCGCGAAGCGAGCCGGGTGAGGGGCCGTGCACAGCCCCTCACCGGCTCGGACCTGCCGGTCCTCGCCACCCTCTCCCCGTGCAGAACGGGGAGAGGGGAAGCGCGTCGCGCGCTTGCGCCGCGCGATGTCTGGGCGCTAGCCTCGCGCCCCATGAACGCCATCGACACGATCACGCTGCCCACCGCCGCCGACGTCGCCGCTGCGCAGAAGCGCATTGCCGGCGTCGCGGTGCGCACGCCGCTGCTCAATCCGCCGGTGCTCGACGCGCGCCTCGGCGCGCGCGTCTTCCTCAAGCCGGAAATCTTCCAGCGCACCGGCTCGTTCAAGTTTCGCGGCGCCTACAACAAGATCTCCTCGATCGCGCCCGACCGGCGCGCCGCCGGCGTCGTCGCCTATTCCTCCGGCAATCACGCGCAGGGCGTGGCCGCGGCGGCCGCCTTGTGCGGCATGCGCGCGACCATCGTGATGCCGAGCGACGCGCCGCAGCTCAAGCGCGCGCGCACGGCCGCGCTCGGCGCCGAGATCGTGCTCTATGACCGCGACACGGAAGACCGCGCGGCGATCGCGCGCCGCATCGCCGCCGAGCGCGGCGCCACGCTGGTGCCGCCTTACGACGATCCCTTCATCATCGCCGGGCAGGGCACTATCGGCGCCGAAATCGTCGAGGACCTCGAACGGCTCGGCCTCGCGCCGGACCTGGTGGTGGTCGGCGCTTCGGGCGGCGGGCTCGCCGCCGGCACCGCCCTCGGCGTCAAGGCGCGCGCGCCGGCAGCCGTGCTCTACGCGGTCGAGCCGGAAGGCTTCGACGACACGCTGCGCTCGTTCAAGAGCGGCCAGCGCGAGGCCAATCCGCGCATGAGCGGTACGATCTGCGACGCGCTGATGACGCCGACGCCGGGCGAACTGACGTTTCCGATCACGCGCGCGCTGATCGGGCAGGGGGTGACGGTGAGCGACGAGGAGGTGGCGCGCGCGGTGCGCTACGCCTTCGAGGAGCTGAAGCTGGTGGTGGAGCCCGGCGGCGTGGTTGCGCTTGCGGCGCTGCTCGCCGGCAAGCTCGAGGTGAAGGGCAAGACCGTGGCCGCGATCCTCTCCGGCGGCAACGTGGACGCGGAGATGTTCGCGAAGCTGATCGCGGGGTAGCCCGAATTCCGCTGTCATCACCCGCGAAAGCGGGTGATCCAGTAACCCCTGTCGTGCGATGCCGCGGCGTACTGGGTCCCCGCTTTCGCGGGGACGACGCTCAATATGCGGCGTGCGTCGCCCTCACGTAAACAGCGCGGTGCGTTCGTCTTCCGACAGCGCCATGATCGAGTCGAGCAGGTCGGTCTTCGGCACCGTCTTCACCGCGGGCGCGGCGGAGAAATCTTCGCCGGCGAAGGGCTCCGGCACGGGAATGGAGCCGGCCTTGAACACGGTGACCTCGTCGATCTCCGCGGTCTGCTTCCTCTCGGCGGCGGCGGCCGCTTCGCGCTCGGCCACCTCGGCGACGAAGGCGACCGCCAGAACGGGCGGCTCGGTCGGCGAAGCCGGCGTGGGCGCGGCAGCCTTGCCCGCGGTGGGCCGCTCACCGTCCTCGGCGGCGGGCAGCGTGTCGAACCACGACACGTCGGGGATGCCGGCAGGCGCTGCCGGATGGCCGGCTTCGGCAGCAGGCGCGGGCATGGTACCGGACGCCGGCGCCTCGGCGGCGGTTGCTTGCGGCGCGGACGGGGCGGGCGGCGCAGCGGCAAGATCGTCGAGCCGCGCACGCAAGCTCTCGACCTCTGCGGTGAGCCGGGCCATCCGGCCGGCAATATCCGCCGTGTCGAGGTCGTCGTGCAGCATGCGGATCGCCTCGAGCACGACCCCGAGGTCCTCGCCCGCGGCCTCCTGCGGCGGCGTGCCCGCGGCGGCAACCTGCTCCTCCAGACGCTGGACCGCGCCGAGCAGCATTTCGGTGTCGGCCAGCCGCTGGCGGCGCCCGTGCTCGGCCAGGAACGCGCGGCCGCGCGCGCTGCCGGACAGCGCGGCGTGGAAGGCGTCGTATTCGTCCTCGCTCGGCGAACCCTGTTCGGTCGCCTGCGCCAGCGGGTCGTTCGCCATAGGCTTTCCCCGAACCTGAGTTTATCAATCAGCCCGGTCGATTCGGCTAGCCGAGGCAGGGTGATGAGGGCAGTTCCTCCCAGCGGTTTCGCGGCGCGCCTGGCCGGCCTTTATGCGGCGATCTTCATCGTCGGCGGCTTCCAGTTGCCCTTCTTCCCGGTCTGGCTGAAGGCAAAGGGGCTCGACGCGGGCGAAATCGGCCTGGTGCTGGCCGTGCCCATGGTGGTGCGCGTGCTCGCCATTCCGATCGCCACGCGCGCGGCCGACCGGCGCGAGGCGCTGCGCGAGGCGATCCTGATCGCGAGCTGCCTGACGGTGCTGGGCTATCTGATGCTGGCGCTCACCGACGGCGTCTGGGGCATCCTCATCGCCTTTGCGCTGGCCTCGCTCGCCTATACGCCGATCATGCCGCTGGCCGAGACCTATGCGCTGAAGGGGCTGGCCGCGCGCGGCCGCGCCTACGGCCCGGTGCGCCTGTGGGGCTCGGCCGCCTTCGTCGGCGGCACCTTCCTCGCCGGCTTCGCCGCCGATGCGATGGACGCGCGCCATCTGATCTGGCCGATCCTCGCCGGCACCGCCGTGTTGGCCCTGAGCGCGACCCTGCTCGCGCCGCTGGAAACCGGCACGCGCGCGAGCGGACGGGCGGCGGCGCCGCGTCCCCTGCTGCGCGATCCGGCCTTCATCGCGGTGATGGCGGCGGCGAGCCTGATCCAGGCGAGCCACGCGGTCTATTACGGCTTCTCCGCGCTGGCCTGGAAGGGACAGGGCTTCGACGGCACCACCATCGCGGCGCTGTGGGCGCTGGGCGTCGTCGCGGAGATCGTGCTGTTCGCGCTGTCGGGGCGGCTGCCTGCCGTTGTCGACCCGGCGATGCTTTTGTTGATCGGCGCGCTCGGCGGGGCGCTGCGCTGGGCGGCGATGGCGCTCGATCCGCCGGGCTTTGCGCTGCCGCTGCTGCAGCTTCTGCACGCGGCCTCGTTCGGCGCCACGCATCTCGGCGCGCTGATGTTCATGTCGCGCCACGCGCCGGCCGGGCAGAGCGCGACCGCGCAGGGCTATCTCGCGATCGCGATGGGTCTGGTGATGGCCGGGGCCACCGGCCTGTCGGGCGTGCTGTTCGAGGCGTTCGGCAGCCTCAGCTACGCGGCGATGTCAGTAGCGGCGATAGCTGGAGGCATTGGCGCGCTCATAGCGCGCCGGACGGGGCGCGTAGCGGCGGCGCTCTGAGCGCGCTTCGGCGCGCGTCGGGCGTGCACAACTCGGCACGATGCGCGTGAGGTCGCGCCCTTCCAGGTAGATCATCTTGCGCGACAGGCCGCCTTGCCGGTTGATCCAGCTGCGCACGTTCGCGGGATAGATGTTCCACAGCGCCTGCGTGCCCATGGGGCTGGTGACCGGCCGGCCTTCCGCGTCCGGCATCCAGGCGGCATGGAAGCCGAAGCGCGCACGCTCGGTGGCGCAGATGCGGCTCTTCGGGATGACGCCCAGCACCAGCGTGCAGGCCGAGAGACAGTTGCCGTCCACGATCACGCGCTCGCCGGACGAGCGCAGCAGGGCGAAGGCTTGCAGGTAATGGCCGATCTGGCCGCCGCGATCCTCGGAGATGCGCATGGTGGCCGAGGCGGGCGACAAGCCCGCCACGAGCGTGGCCGCGCACAGCAGCAAGCCCCCGAAACGCATGACCCCGTCCCCCGTCCTGGTGGACCCGCCGTCTGTC
Organism: Pseudolabrys sp.; assembly: GCA_046292265.1. Taxonomy (GTDB): domain Bacteria; phylum Pseudomonadota; class Alphaproteobacteria; order Rhizobiales; family Xanthobacteraceae; genus Pseudolabrys. Next base: position 3,860 of record JBKBRE010000022.1, read on the forward strand.
GCGGCGATCCTCAGTCTGCCCGAAGTCTAGGGCATCGGGCGGATGGCGGAAAGGTTTGGTTAACCAAAAAGCGCGCACAATTCGTGAACAAATTCAGGCATTTGGACCGGCGGCGGCAAGAAACGGTGAGTTCCTACCAGCCGCAACCGCAGGACGTGGGGCCCCGGTTCGGTATCAGTGCGGCTTGCCGGCCGGCCGCGGGAGCAGCTCAGCCTCGGCTGCCGCGGCGGCCTGGGTGCAGTCGTCGGCGAGCTTGCAGAGATTGGCGGCGATCTCCTCGCTCCAGCACTCCTCGGCGACCTGCCGGCAGAGACGGGCATGCGCGCGCAGGCGTTCGGCGATTTTCGACGACAGGACCACGGCGACCGGCATCTCGTTGCGACAAGCCGTATCTATGGATGCAACCTGTCCTTGTCGCATTGACGGAAGTCAATTGAAGCTCGCTCAGCCCCACAGATCGGGCGTCGGCGGCGCGACCTCGCTACCGTCATAGGCAAGCCCATGCGCGCGGTCGCGCGCGAGCAGCAGCGGGCCGTCGAGATCGACGAAGCGCGCGCGTTGCGCCAGCAGCACGGCCGGCGCCATGGCGAGCGAGGTCGCCACCATGCAGCCCGCCATGATGGCGAGGCCGCGCCGCTCCGCTTCGGCGGCCATGGCGAGCGCTTCGGTCAGCCCGCCGGCCTTGTCGAGCTTGATGTTGACCGCGTCGTATTTGCCGGCGAGCGCGCCGAGCGAGGCGCGGTCGTGCGCGCTCTCGTCGGCGCAGATCGGGATCGCGCGCGAAGCGCCGGCGAGCGCCTCGTCGCGGCCTTCCGGCAGCGGCTGCTCGATCAGCGCGACGCGCGCCGCGGCGCAGGCGGAAAGATGGGCGGCGAGGTTGTCCGCGCGCCAGCCTTCGTTGGCGTCGACGATTAGCGTCGCATCGGGCGCGGCGGCGCGCACGGCGGCGATGCGCACGGGATCGCCGCCGTGGTCGTCATTGCCGCCGAGCTTGATCTTGAGCAGGCGCCGCCGCGCGGCCCCGGCGGCGGCCTGCGCCATGACGTCGGGCGCGCCGAGCGAGATCGTGTAGGCGGTAACGAGCGGGTGCGGGGCGGGGAGCCCGGCGAGCGCATGCACCCGCGTGCCGCTGCGCTTGGCGGCGAGATCCCAGAAGGCGCAGTCGAGCGCGTTGCGCGCCGCCCCCGCCGGCATGGCGGCCTGCAGCGCTTCCCGCGTTAGTCCGGCCTCCAGGGCGGGGCGCATGGCCTCGATGGCCGCGCAGACGCTCTCCACGCTCTCGCCATAGCGGGCATAAGGCACGCATTCGCCGCGGCCGCGCGCGCCGCCGTCGGACAGTTCGGCGACCACCACCACCGCCTCGGTCTTGGCGCCGCGGCTGATGGTGAAGGAACCGGCGATCGGCCAGCGCTCGACGGCGACGGTGAGGCTCAGCGGCTTGGGGATATCCATGGCGTCCGGCGTGGCGGCCACGCCCTCGACAGGGGGCCGTGGCTGGGATCATGTATAGAGTGGCTATGGCCAAACGGCGGGTCAGCGCGTTACCAGCAGGATGCCTGAACCCGCCCAGATTCGCATGGACTTTCCGTCCGGAGCGCCGTTGTGAACCGCGAAGCACTGCTCGATGAGGTGGCGGCCGGCGACGAGGTGAAATTCGCCGGCGCCGGCGCCTGGACCGCGCAGAACGCGCGCCGCCTCGAATTCGAGGTGGACGGCGCGTCGCGCCGATACCGCGGCGTCCGGCGCGTCTCCGTGGACATGGGCCGCGTCGAGCGGCTCGACACCTTCGGCGCCTGGCTCCTGGAAAAGCTGGTGCGCTCCTTCGCCGCGCGCGGCTGCGAGACGCAGGTAGTCGGCCTGAAGGAAGACTACCGCGCGCTGATGGACGAGCTGCGCAACGTCAAGCTCGAGCAGATCGACACCCGGCATCCCGGCCAGGTCACCTATGCGCTGGCCTCGATCGGCGCGAGCATCGTCTCGGTCGGCGCCTCCTTCGCGGCCATCGTCAACATGCTGGGCGCGCTGGTGGTGGCGCTGGTGCGCGTGGTGCCGCACCCGCGACGCTTCCGGTTCACCTCGCTCGTGCACCAGCTCGACAATGTCGGCTGGCGCGCGGTGCCGATCATCCTGCTCATCACCTTCCTGATCGGCTGCATCATCGCGCAGCAGGGCATCTTCCATTTCCGCAAATTCGGCGCCGACATCTACGTGGTGGACATGGTCGGCATCCTGGTGCTGCGCGAGATCGGCGTGCTGATCGTCTGCATCATGGTGGCCGGCCGCTCGGGCAGCGCCTACACGGCCGAGCTCGGCTCGATGAAGATGCGCGAGGAGATCGACGCGCTGCGCACGATGGGGCTCGACCCGATCGAGGTGCTGATCCTGCCGCGCATCCTCGCGCTGATCATCGGCGTGCCGATCCTCACCTTCTTAGGCTCGATGGCGGCGCTCTACGGCGGCGGGCTCGTCTGCTGGCTCTACGGCGGCATCGATCCCGACATCTATCTGCAGCGGCTGCGCGAGGCGATCTCGCTCGACACCTTCAAGGTCGGCATGATCAAGGCGCCGTTCATGGCGCTGGTGATCGGGCTCGTTGCCTGCGTCGAGGGCCTGGCGGTGAAGGGCAGCGCGGAATCGCTCGGCCTGCAGACCACGGCCTCGGTGGTGGAGGCGATCTTCCTGGTGATCGTGCTCGACGGCTTCTTCGCGATCTTCTTTGCCTCGATCGGGATGTGAGCGATGGCGGGCGGTAACGGCAAGGAAGTGGTGATCGAGGTACGCCAGGTCGACGTCGGATTCGGCGACCGTCTCGTGCTCAATCATCTCGACCTCGACGTCTATCGCGGCGAGATCCTCGGCTTCGTCGGCGGCTCGGGCGCCGGCAAGTCGGTGCTGATGCGCACCATCATCGGGCTGCTGCCCAAGCGGGGCGGCACCATCAAGGTGTTCGGACAGGACATGGACCGCGCGAGCGAAAGCGAGCGGCGCGGCGTCGAGCGGCGCTGGGGCGTGCTGTTCCAGCAGGGCGCGCTGTTCTCCTCGCTCAGCGTGCGCGAGAATCTGCAGTTCCCGCTGCGCGAATACCTCAATCTGCCGCAGCGGCTGATGGACGAGATGGCGCTGGCCAAGCTCGAAATGGTCGGGCTCGACGGCAGCGTGCTGGAGAAGTTCCCCTCGGAACTGTCGGGCGGCATGACCAAGCGCGTGGCGCTGGCGCGCGCGCTCGCGCTCGACCCGGAAATAGTCTTCCTCGACGAGCCGACCTCGGGCCTCGATCCGATCGGCGCCGGCGACTTCGATACGCTGATCGCCACCTTGCAGCGCACTTTGGGCATCACCGTATTCATGGTAACGCACGACCTCGACAGCCTGCATACGGTATGCGACCGCATCGCCGTGCTGGCCGAGGGCAAGGTGATCGCCGCAGGAACCATGGACACCATGCTCGCATCCACCCATCCCTGGCTCCGCCAGTACTTCCACGGCAAGCGCTCGCGCGCCAACCATGTGCCGGGTCGGGCGGAGCAGGAGGCAGGGCGGCACGCATGAGCGGCCGGATTTCGGACACGTTCATGCGTGAGGAGCGTCAGGCGAGGGTGGTTGCGGACGTGCTAGAATGATTGTTGTGATGGGAATAGGTCGATGGAAACCAAGGCCAATTATGTCCTGATCGGCGTGTTCACGCTGGCCGTCGTCGTCGGCGTATTCGCCTTCGTCTACTGGTTCCAGAGCATCGGCGGCACCGGCGAGCGCGCCTACTACCGCATCGTGTTCGACGGCTCGGTCTCGGGCCTGCGCACCGGCGGCTCGGTGCTGTTCAACGGCATCCGCGTCGGCGAGGTCACCGACCTCAAGCTCAACCCGCAGCGGCCGCAGCAGGTGATCGCCACCGTCTCCATCGACAAGTCGGTGGCGGTGCGCCCCGACACCCAGATCGGGCTGGAGTTCCAGGGCCTGACCGGCATCGCCGCGCTCTCGCTCAAGGGCGGCGACCCGGCGCTGCCGGTGCTGGTCGGCGCCAGGGACAACCCGCCGGTTCTGGTCGCGCCGCCGGGCGCCACCGCCGACGTGACGCAGGCCGCGCGCGACGTGATGCGCAAGATCGACGAGTTCATCACCGAGAACCAGAAGTCCTTCAAGGCGGCCATCGACAACATCGAGAAGTTCACCGGCGCGCTGGCCAGGAACTCGCAGAGCATCGATTCGACGCTCGCCAATATCGACAAGTTCACCGACGCGCTCGGCCGCAACTCCGACCGCATCGACCGCATCGCGGAGGGTTTGCAGAACCTGGCGGGCGGGGCGGACGGCAAGAGCGGCGAGATCAACGAGGCCGCGCGCTCGATCAGGAAGCTCGCCGACCATCTCGACCAGCGCACGGCGGAGATTACCGCCGGCATCAATCGGCTCACGCTGTCCGGCTCGCGCGAGATCCAGAGCCTGTCGACGGACGCGCGCCGCACGCTCTCCACCATCGACCGGGCGGTGCAGAACCTCGACCGGAACCCGAGCCGCCTGATCTGGGGCGGCAGCGGCGGCTCCTCGCTGCCCGAGTACAACGGCCGCCGCTAGGTCCGAAGCGAATCGGCGGCGCCGCGCGAGGGCGCCGCCGCCGTCGCGCTACCGTCACAAATCGGGACGATACGGTTGCGCGCGAGAAAAAAGCGAGTTTTTCGCGCAATTCCCCGGGATAAATACCTTGGTACTGGATGGCGCGGACCTTTTGGCGGCATAGAATGTTCCCGTGGAGGCCTGTAACAGGTCGCGTCTGTTGAGAAGGGGTGCTGCGCGGGTGCGTGCCGTGGGGCGTCGATTGGGGCGTCATTCCCGAGTTTTGAGTGCCGCAACGGCCGCCCTGCTCGGGCTGACGTTGGCGGGCTGCTCTGGCATGGGCGGCCTGCTGTCGAAGTCGCCGCCGACCGCCTACAGCCTGTCCGCGGCCAAAGACTTCCCCCAGCGTGGCCGGGCCGCGCGCGGGCAACTGGTCGTGGTCGAGCCCACAGCGCTGGCGCCGCTCGACTCGGAGAAGATTCTGGTGCGGCCGTCGCCCGGCGAAGCCGCCCAGCTCGGCGACGCGCAATGGGAAGACCGCCTGCCCAAGCTGATGCAGGCGCGCATCGTCCAGTCCTTCGAGAACGCCAGCCGCCTGCGTGCGGTCGGCCGGCCGGCCGACAAGATCGCCACCGACTTCGTGCTGGTGAGCGAGGTGCGCGCCTTCGAGATCTCCGCCGCCGACGGGCAGGCGGTTGTCGAGATTGCGGCCAAGATCGTGCGCGAGCGCTCGGGCCGCATCATCGCCGCGCGCGTGATCCGCGCCAGCGTGCCGGCGGCAACGACGCAAGGGCCGGGCGCGGTCGAGGCGCTCAACGAGGCCTTCATGAAGGCCGCGCGCGAGCTCGTGCTGTGGGCCGAGCGGGTGGTGTAGCCTAGCCTGCGTCTTGCCGCTCCCGGTTTGTGATGGCCGAGCTTGTCCCGGCCATCTCGTTCAGGCGGGCACTGTGCCCTTCTAAGCGGGATGCCCGGCACAAGGCCGGGCATGACAGATGAAAACGGCCGCTCGGAGTGAAGGCCTCAGTCGAACCGTCCCGCCGCGTGCGCCAGCATCGTGTAGACCTTGCCGGTTTCCGAGGTGAGGTAGGTGCGGGCGACCATCTGCCCGCGGTCGTCGCGCGAGACTTCCTCGAGCAGGCGCTCGAATTCGCCGATGTAGCGGTCGACCGTCTGCTTGAACTCCCGGTCTGTGCGATACTTGCGGCGGATCTCGTCGAAGGCTTGCTGGCCCTGCAGCGTGTACAGGCGGCGGGTGAACACGTTGCGCTCGCCGCGCTTGTAGCGGTCCCACAGATCGGCGGCCGCGTCGTGGTCGATCAGGCGCGCGATGTCCACCGACAGCGAGTCGAGCGACTCGATCGAGTGCCGCGGGCTGCGTTCGTCCGCGCCCCGCACAGGTTCGCGCGGTGTCTCGCGTGAGGGCTCGCGCGGATAGTCGCGGGCCGGTTCGCCTTCCTCGCGCGAGGCGCGGCTGAGCAGGTCGGTGAGCCAGCCGCGGCCCGGAGCCGCCGGCGTAGTCGGCGCCGCGGGCTCCGCCGGACGGCGGGCGGTGGGTGCGAAGTGCGCCGGCTCGCTGCGCAGCGGCGTGCGCGGCGTCTCGGCGCGGGCGCCGATCTCGGCGCGCGGGGCGGGTTCGCCACGGCCGCCGACGACCGCGAGCGTCGGTTCCTCACGGCGGCGCGTCGTCGTTGCCACCGGCTCGACCGCGTCGAGTGCGCGGCCGTGGCGGGCGACGATGCGGTTGAGCTCGGCCAGCGCCTCGATCTGGTCGACGATGACGCGGCGCATCTGCGCCGCGCTTTCGGCGGTCTCCTGCGGCAGCTCGAACACGCCGCGGCGCAGCTCGGCGCGCGTCGCTTCCAGCTCGCGCTGCATCTCGGCCGCCATCTGCTTCATGCCGCGCACGGTTTCCGCGAAGCGTTCGCTGGCGTCGCGCAGCAGCGCCTGCGTGTCGCCCGCGCTCTGTTCGTAGACGTCGCGCATGGCGTCGGCGGCGTGCCGGCGCTCCGCATCGGCGTGTTCGCGCAGGCGGTCGTACTGCTCGCTGATCGCGCGGGCGCCTTCGACGCTCGATTCCGCAACGAGGCGGGCGGTTTCCTCGGCCTGATTGCGCACGCGGTCGGCCTGTTCGGCGATGGCGCGGGCGCCTTCGGCGCTCGCCTCCGACACGACGCGCGCGATGTCGCGGGCGCGGGCGCCGGCCGCCTCCAGCGTCTCGTCAAGCAGCCCGGAGAATCGCTTGAGGCGCTGCTCGAGGTCGTTCGAGCGGGTATCGAGCGAGGAGACCAGCGTCTCGAGCTGCGCGCGGCGCTCGTTGACCGCCTCGCTCGTCTGCTGGTTGCTGGCGCTGACCAGGTCGGCCGCCTTGGCGAGTTCCTGGCCGTGCACCTCGAACTTGCCGGCGATCTGGCCGAGGTCGCCGGCGAGTTGCGCGGCGATGTCCCGGAAATTGCCGATGGTCGTCTCGACGCGGGTGGTGGTGTCGCCGGTGGAGGCGGTGACCTCGTTCATGGCGGCGACGAATTCCGACACGCGCAGCATCAGCGTGTTCTCCAGCGCGCTCATGTTCTCGTGCGAGCCCGAGAGCACTTCCTGGAGCATGATGTTGGCCTCGCGCAGCCGCTCGAACAGCGCGGTGGTGTCCGCGCGCAGCATGTTGTGCGTTTCCAGCATCTCGTTGACGGTGGCGTTCGCGGTCTCCTTCGACTGCGCGATGGCCTTTTCGGTAGCCTCCTGCAGGTCGCCGAAGGAGCGGTTGACCGCATTGGCGGCGTTCTCGCCCGCGGCGTTGATCGCGCGCGCGATCTCGGCCGAGTTCTCGGTGACCGAGCGGGTGAAGGCGAAGCTCTTCTCCTCGATCGAGGCGAGCGCCCGGTCGGTGGCCTGCGTGATCTCGCTGGCGAACTGGCCGCCCTTCTCGCCGATGGCGGCGATGACGCCGCCGCTCTTGTCGCCGAGCAGCGCTTCCAGCTCGTGCGTGCGCTGGCCGACGGTCGAGACGATCTCGTTCGCCTTGCTGGTGAACCTGGCGGCGACCTCGTCGCTGACGCCGAGCAGGGTGCGCTCGGCGGCATCCGCGCTCATGCGGATCGCGTCAGTGGTGTTGGCGGCGAGCTGGCCGAGCGCGCGCTCCGCTTCGCTCGAATTGATCTTGATCGCTTGGCTGAGCTCCTCGACGCGCGCGTTGAGCAGGTCGGCCGCGGCCTTGGTGCGGGTCTCGATCTGGCCGGTGACGGTTTCGGCGCGGCCGACCAGCAGTTCCTCGAAGCGGCCGATGCGGGTGTCGAGCGTGGTGGCGACCTCCAGCGCGCGCTCGCCGAGCGTGCGGTCGATCTCGCCGGCCTTGGCGCCGATCGAATCGGCCACTTCGGCGCCGCGCGCGTTGATGGTGCCGGCGATCTCGGCGATGCGGGCGTCGAGCGCGCCGACCACTTCCTTGCCGCCTTCGCCGAGCGTCTTGGCGAAGCCGTTCATGCGGCTGCCGAGCAGTTCCTCGAAATGCTGCAGGCGCTGGTCGAGCGCGCCGGCCACTTCGCCGCTGCGGTCGCCGACACGCTGGTCGAAGGTGTCGAGATAGGCGCGCATGGCTTCGGCGACGTCCTGCGTGCGCTCGCCGAGGCGGCTCACCAGCTCGCCGCCGTAGCTCTTCACGGTGTTGTCGAATTCCGCGATCTGGCGGGTGATCAGGTTGCCCAGCGTGGCGCTCTCGCGTGCGACCTTTTCGGACAGTTCGGTGCCTTGCGTGCCGAACAGGTCGTCGAAGGCCTGCAGCCGCGCGGTGAGGATGTCCTTGAGGCCTTCGCCGTGGCTGTCCACGGTCGTGATCAGGATGTCGGTGCTGGCGCGGAAGGAGTCGGAAACGCCGGTGGCCTGCGAGAGCAGGGTGTCGGCGACGCGCGCGCCGGTCTCGTCGATCTTGCCGACCACCTCGCCGCCGCGGGCGGCGATGTCCTGCACGAGCGCCTCGCCGGTCGAGCGCAGGGCGCCGTTCACTTCCTGGCCGCGCGCCGCGATGGTCTCGGTCATGCGCTGGCCGGTGTCGGTGAGCGCCTCGGTGAAGGCCTGCGACTTCGCCGCCATCTGCTCGATGGTCAGGGAGGCGCTGTGCTGGAAGCCCTGCGCGATCTGGTCGAGCCGGGTGGTCATCATCTGCTGCAGGCGGGCCGCGAGCTCGGCGAACTCGTCGTGCACGGTCTCGGTCTTGAATTTCAGGCTGTCGGTGAGGCGCTCGCTCGCCGAGGCGATGGCGGTGGTGGCGCGGTCGCTGGTCGTCTCCAGGCGGTCGAGCAGCGTGGAGCCGCGCTCGCCCAGCGTATCGATCATGGAGTCGCCGGCGTGGCCGAGCGCGAGCGTGATGTGCTCGCCCTTCTCGGTGAGCGAGCGGGTGACGCGCTGCGCCACCTCGTTGACCTTGTCGGAGACGAGGTCGCCGACGGAGGTGATGTCGTGCGACAGGTCGAGGTGCACGCTGGCAATCGCGTTGCGCACCTGCTCGGCCTGGTTGACCAGCGTCTCGCGCTGGTTGGAGAGCTCGCTGAGCAGGTCGCGGATGCGCACCTCGTTGTCGTTATAGGCGCGCTCGAGCGCGGAAACCTCGTTGTGCACGAGCGCTTCCAGCTCGGCGGCGCGGGCGAGCGCGCGCTCGACGCCGTCGCCCATGGCGGTGACCTCGCGGCGGATCGCCTGACCGACGGTGACGATGGCCTCGCGTGCGGCGGTTTCCGGCTGGGCGAGCCGCATGGCGACCTCGGCCATCGACTCGGCCACGATGCGCATGTCCTGCGCGCGGCTGAACATGTGGGCGAGCGCGTAGAAGAACAGCACCGGCACCGCGGTGGCGGCGGCGATGGCGATGACGATGGCCAGGCCGGTGCGCGGCGTGGTCAGCAGCGCCTGCAGCTCGGCGCTGTAGAAATAGGCGGCGGTGAAGGCCGCCGCCGCCCATACGGCGGTGGCGAGCGTGGCGAGCACGTAGGGCGTGCGCGCGGGGCGCCGGCGCAGGCTCTGTAGGATCTGGCCGATCTGGGCGCGGTCGTCGTTGGCGGGGCGCGGGCTGGACTCCTCGGCCCAGGCCGGGGCGGGCTGCGGCGGCTCCTCGCGGAAAAGCTCGGCGGTGACCGGCGGCGCACCGTTCTGGCCGATCTCGAGGTCGGCGGCAGGCGAGGGGATCGGCGGGGCCTGGCGGCTGCTGTCCGTCGGGCGCAGCGAGAGCGCTTCCTCGATGGCGCTCAGCGCCTCTTCCGTCGGATCCTTGGATTTCTGCGGGTTATTCGCCATATCGGTCGTCGCCTCGTCGTTACGCCGGACTTGCTGCCGCGGCCCGAACCGTGAAGGTCAATCGAGCCCGTCCTGCGCTTCGTCTCGCGCGCAAGCCGGTCTGCCGCAAACGGGTGCCCCATTAACCGCCGTGTTTCATCCTATCGCCTTGAGTGTGCGAAAGAAACCACGGTGGTAAGGACTTTTTAATCATCGTTAATAGCCGTTAGCCATGATTGCCGGGCCGGCGCCAGGAATACCGCCGGCGGCGCCGACCTTTTCTCGCCCAAATACGGCCGCGCTACGGCCTTGGCGCGGCCGCGGCGCATGCGCCTGCGAACGCGGTTACGCCGCCGTTAACCAGCGGCGCGCATTCGCGGCGGAAAACCGGCCGGCATTTACCCGGCCTTGGGTGGGGGTACGCCAGTCTGTCCGCGACAAGAGGCGGCGATAAGCCCCGGGGAGGACGACATGGGACAGCCCGCATTGAAAACGCCCGAGGCGACCGCCGGGACGGTCGCGATCGACTGTGGCCATCTCGCGCGCATGACCTTCGGCGATGCCGCGCTCGAGCGCGAATTGCTGCAACTGTTCGACCGCCAGGCCGAGCTGCTGCTCGGGCGCATGCGGTCGGGCGACGCCGGCGCCGTGAGCGCGCTGGCGCACACGCTCAAGGGCTCCGCCCTTGGCGTCGGCGCCCTGCTAGTGGCGGCCGCGGCCGAGGCGGTGGAGCGGGCCGCCGCGATGCCGGGGCGCGAGGACGCGCTCGACCGGCTCGCTGGCGCCATCGGGGAAGCGCGCGCGGCCATCGCCGGTATGCTGGCGCGGTCGGCCTAAAGGCCGACATCAAGGGATAGCGCGGCCGGCGGAATGGCTATATGAGAGGCGCGCCCGCCAATTCCGGCGCGGCGATCCCTCAATCGACCGTTCATGCCCAAAATCACCTACATCGATTCCAGCGGAACCGCCCGCACCGTGGACGCCGAAGTCGGCGCGACCGTGATGGAGACGGCGATCCGCAACGGCATCCCCGGCATCGAGGCCGAATGCGGCGGAGCCTGCGCCTGCGCGACCTGCCACGTCTACGTGGACGAAGCCTGGCGCGAGAAGACCGGCGAGCCCTCGCCGATGGAAGAAGACATGCTGGACTTCGGCTACGACGTGCGGCCCAATTCGCGGCTGTCGTGCCAGATCAAGGTCACCGACGAGCTCGACGGCCTCGTGGTGCGCACGCCCGAGAAGCAGGCTTAGACTTCGCACGCGAGCGCGGGTCCCGTCATCCTGAGGTGCGAGCGATAGCGAGCCTCGAAGGGCGACGGAGAGATGCCGTTATGAGTACGTCCATCATCACCACCACCTGCTGCATCGCCGGCGGCGGACCGGCCGGCATGATGCTCGGCTTCCTGCTGGCGCGCGCCGGCGTGAAGGTCGTCGTGCTCGAGAAGCACGCCGACTTCCTGCGCGATTTCCGCGGCGACACCATCCATCCCTCGACGCTCGAGTTGATGCATGAGATCGGCCTGATCGAGGAATTCCTCAAGCTCCCGCATTCAAAGGTCGAGCGCCTCTCCGGCCTGATCGGCGAGACGCGCGTCACCATCGCCGACTTCTCGCAACTGCCGACGCAATGCCGCTTCGTGGCCTTCATGCCGCAGTGGGATTTTCTCGACTTCCTGGCCGACCAGGGCCGGCGCTATCCGGTTTTCGACCTGCGCATGCGCGCGCAGGCGACCGCGCTGATCGAGGAGGACGGCCGCGTCGCCGGCCTGCGCGCGACGACCCCGGAGGGCGAGATCGAGATCCGCGCCGACCTCACGGTCGCCTGCGACGGCCGCCATTCGACGCTGCGCGAAGCGGCCGGCTTCAAGGTGGACGACATCGGCGCGCCGATGGACATCCTCTGGTTCCGGCTTTCGCGCAAGGCCGGCGACGCCGCCGAGACCTTCGGCCATATCGAGGCGGGGCGCATGATGATCATGCTCGACCGCGGCGATTACTGGCAGTGCGCCTACGTCATCCCGAAGGGCGGCTTCGACGACGTCAAGCGCGGGGGGCTCGACGCCTTCCGCGCCATCGTCGCCGGCATGTCGCCGTTCGTGGGCGACCGTGTCGGCGAGATCGCAAGCTGGGACGACGTGAAGCTGCTGACCGTAGCGATCGACCGTCTGCCGCGCTGGCACAAGCCGGGGCTCTTGTGCATCGGCGACGCCGCGCACGCGATGTCGCCGGTCGGCGGCGTGGGCGTCAACCTGGCGATCCAGGACGCGGTGGCGGCGGCCAATATCCTGTGGCGGCCGCTGCGCGACGGCGCGGCGAGCGAAGCCGACGTGTACGCCGTGCAGCGGCGGCGCGAATTCCCGACGCGGGTGACGCAGCGCCTGCAGGTGTTCATCCAGAACAACGTCATCACCGCCGCGCTCAAAGGCGGCGCGCGGCCGAAGCCGCCTTTCGCGGTGAAGCTGTTCGACTGGTTCCCGGTGCTGCGGCGCATCCCGGCGCGGCTGATCGGCATGGGTGTGCGGCCGGAGCACGTTCACACACCCGCGGCGCGGCCCTGATCGCCTAAGGGCCGCGATAGCGCCACGGCTCGAGCCGCGCCACGATTTCCGGCGCCAGCGGCCGCGGGCGGCGGGTCGCGGTGTCGAGCATGACCAGGATCGCACGGCTGGCGGCCGCGCATTCCTCGCCGTCGAAGATCGCCTGCGCGACCGTGAACGAGGTGCGCCCGAGCTCGGCGAGCGCGGTGCCGACCACGATGTTGCCCGGCCAGCGCAGCTCGCGCAGGAAGTCGATCTCCTGGCGCACCAGCACGAAGGTCGCGTCGAGCACGCCGATGCCGAGGTCCTTGTTGCGAAACATGGCGACGCGTCCGGACTCGAAATAGGTCGAGAACACCGCGTTGTTCGCGTGGCCCTGCGGGTCGAGATCGCCGAAGCGGACGATCTCGTCCACGCGGTGCGGGTAGTGGGCGAGTTGCGGCGCCGGTCTGCGCGTGCGCTCCGAAGGCTGCGTCATGCAGGCCTCAGGGTTTCATCCCGGCGGGCGCGACCTGCGACGACGTCAGTCCCATCTCGTCGAGCGCGCGGCGCACGAGCCCCGAGGCCTTCGCCTCCTCGATGAAGTCGCTGACATAGGCCAGCGCCGCCGGCTTGCCCTTCGGCACGCAGACGGCGGTGGAGGAATTCAGAAAGGCGTCGTCGAGGATGCGCGAGCCGGAGAGCTTGCCGACCAGACCGGACAGCGACTCGCGCGAGAGCGCGATCGCCTCGATGCGCTTTTCCTGCATGGCCGCCACCGCGGCGTCCACCTTGGCGAACTCGATGTGCGTGGCATTCGGCGTCGCCTTCATGGCGGCGCGGAAGGTGGCGGTGTTGGCGACGCCGCCGATGCCGACGCCCTTGGCGTTGGCGTCGTTGACCGAGGCGATCTTCGAGCCGGGCGCGACCAGGAAGGTGCTCTGCAGCAGGTGATAGGCGTTGCCGAAATCGACGAATTTCTTGCGCTCCTCGTCGACGGGCAGGAAAGCGACATCCCATTTGCCATCGGCGGCGGAATTCTGGATTTCGCCGGAGGCGTTGTGCGGCACGATCTGCGCTTCGACGCCGAGCTTTTTCGCCAGCGCCTGGCCGAGCTGCACCGAGACGCCCTTGAAGCCGTCGCCGTCCTTGACGGCGAACTGGGCGGACGGCGAGGGCGACACGGCGACGGCCACGCGCAGTTTTCCGGTGGGGGCGAGTTGTTGCATCACGGCGGCATCGGCCATCGGGGCACTCCGGGGATAGGCGGCACGGCTGCCGCATCCCTCCGATACCACGGCCGGTTCAGGGTTTCATCTGGTCCGGCGCAGGGATCGCGCCGCGATCACCAGCCCGAGCGCCAGTGGCGCGAGCGGCACCAGCCGGCTCTGATAGCGGTCGACCGGGTGCGAGAATATCCCGCAGATGGCGGCGTTGAGGACCAGCGCGAGCAGCACGGTCAGGCAGAGCGCCAGCGCCTCCGGCGCGAGCCCGCGGCGGAAAACGAGGGCGGCGACGATGCCGGCGATGCCGAGCGCGGCGACCGGCAGGTGAACGAGATTGAGCGCTTGGACGTCGATGTGTCCCTGCTGCTGGGGCGCCGCCGCGACCCTGTTCATGTATTGCGGGGTGAACTCGGCAAATGTCGCGAGCGTCGGCTCGTTGTCGTCGAGGCTGACCTCGGTCGCGAAGCGCAGGAACTGCTCCGTCGTGGCCTTCAGCGCGGCCTCGGCATGCGCGAGCGGATAGCGCCTGATCGAATCGACGATGATCTCGCGCGCCTCGTCGCGGAAGCCCTCGTGTCCGCCGAGCTTGTAGAACGCCGTGCCGGGACCCCACAGCCAATCGTCGGCCTGCAGGGGAAGGGTATCGGCATAGGCGCAGATGCGCAGGCTCGGGTCCGGGCAGCGCTCCTTCAGGTAGCGCGCCACGATGCCGTCCTCGATCAGCCGGCCGAACAGGAAGCTGGAGCCGCCCGGCGTCAGGCGGAAGCTGTGCGCGATGACGAGGTTGGACACGAGCGCGAGCACGAGGCCCGCGACCAGCGAGGCAACGGCGTAGCGCAGCCGCGGCCGTGGCAGGCGCACCAGGCGCGCGGCGACCCACAGCGCGGGCACCAGCGCGATGCACAGCCCGAGCGCGGCCATGTGGCTGGCGATGGCGGCGGCGACGACGGCGGCGAGCGTCCAACGCTCCCACGGCGCGAAGCATTCGGCGCGGAAGGCGAGGAGATAGAGCGCCAGCACCGCGGCCGGAAACAGGATGTCGGGCATGAGCTGGGCCGAGAACCAGGCGATGCTGGTGCCGGCGGCGAGCAGGAGCACGGCGGCGACGGCCAGCCACGGCCGGTCGCCGAGCGAGAGCGCGCGCAGGGTGAGCACGACCAGCCAGGCGGTGAACGCGCCTTGCAGCACGACCACCGGCCAGAACGCGAAGGGGATGGCGAGGTACAGGATGAAGCCGTAGAAGGCCGAGCGTCCCATGGCGAGCGTGCCCTCGAACGGGCGCGAGAGATAGCCGCCGGTATCGGGGAAGATCAGGGGAAATCCGTTCCACACTGCCGGCGCGCTCAGCGCCAGCACCATGAGGCCGGCGGCCAGCAGCCGGGTCCCGTGGCGGAACGGCACGGCGACGGTCGTGGCGCCAACAGGCACCGCGCCGTCGCGGCTAACGGTATCGGCCATCACCAGCCCTTCGCGAAGCCACATCCCGGCAACTCGTGCATGCAAGCTGCGCGCCACTCGTGGCTAACGGGAAAGCAACGCGGGACCGTTGATTTAGTTCAAAGCGGCCCTTGCCGTCGAAGCGCCGCGGACTTCAACGCGGCGGTGCTCCGATACGCGCACCAGCGCGAGCGCGCCGGCAAGGCTGGCGAGCCAGATCATACGCGCGCCGTAGCGGTCGTGCGGGTTGGACAGCGCGCCGCAGACGAAGGCGTTGGCGAGCAGCGCAATCATGCAGACTGCCGCCAGTTCGCCGAGCTCGGCCGGCAGCTTGCGCCGGAGGGCACCCCAGGCGATCAGCGGCAGCCCGGCGATCGCCAGGAGGGCGAGCGGGTAGTGCAGGACGTTGATGGGCATGAAATCGATGCCCTCCGCCTGTTGGTGCGCCGCCTTCATCGCCGGCGCGAGCTCGGGCGTGAACTCTCCGATGATGATGCGGGTGTGCCAGAGGTCGTCCAGCACGCCTTCGCCGGTGCGCACGTGCACGAGTTGCCGCAGGGTCGCGATGGCGGCGGTCTTCAATTGCAGCATCGGGTATTCCGCAATGCTCTCGATCGCGACGGTCTCCATCTCCTTGCCGAGCCCGGCGAAGCGGCCCATCGAATCGAACAGGTCGCTGCCCCAGAACCAGGTGTCGGCGTCCTGCGGGATCCGGTCCTTCACCGCGCACAGCCGCAGGCGGGGGTCGGGGCAGTGGGCGTCGAGATATTTCTTCACGATGCCGTCCTGCAGCATGCGGCCGAAGGCGATCGAGAAGCCGCCCGGCGTCCAGGCCAGCCGGCCGGCGACGGCGTAGTTGGCGGCGAACACGATGAGCGCGCCGAGCACGAGCGCGCCGCCGCCGCTGGCGAGGCGCGCGCGCGGCATGCGGCCGCGATCGACGAGGTGCAGAACGAGCGCCGCGACGACCAGCGCCAGCATCACCGCGAGCGTGGCGTTATGCGTCGCCGCGCCGACGGCGGCGAGAATGACGAGAGCGCCGCGCTCGGCGCGCGAGAGCCCGTCGGCCCGCATCAGCAGCAGATAAAGCGCCAGCACGCCGAGCCCGCAGAAGATGTCGGTGAGCAGGATCGCCGTCAGCCAGGGCAAAGTGGTGCAGAGCGAAAGCGCGAAGATGAGGCCGAGCAGCAGCAGGGGCCGGCCGCCGAAACCATGCGCGCGCAGCATGAGCGCGAGGATCCAGACGGTCAGCGCCGACTGCACGAGCAGCACGGGCCAGAAGGCGAAGGGCACGCCGGCGCGCAGGATGAGCCCGTAGATCACCGCCCGGCTCGGCACCAGGGTCGCCTCGTAGGTGCGGGCCAGGTAGCCGCCGGTGTCCCATTGCAGGAGCGGGAAGCCGTTCCACAGAGCGGGTGCGATCAGCAGCCCCAGCGACAACAGGATAACCAGCGCCCAGAGCAGGCGGTCGCGCATTCCCACAGCGAATCCCCCGGCAGGATTTCTTGCGTTTCTTGGTTCTTTGCGCCCAGTTGTAACCGGCTTGACGGGGCCGGCGCTAGGACGAATTGTGGTTGTAAAATGGGAGCGCTAACCGGCCGGCCATGTTCGTGACGTTTTTCCAGGAGCTCAAGAGCGCAGGCGTGCCCGTGACGCTGCGCGAATACCTCACGCTGATGGAGGCGATGCAGGCCGATCTGGCCTCCCGGCGGGTGGAGGATTTCTATTACCTGTCGCGCGCCACGCTGATCAAGGACGAGCGCAATCTCGACAAGTTCGACCGCGTGTTCGGCCACGTGTTCAAGGGCCTCGAATTGATGAGCGAGGCGGCCGAGGCGGAGATCCCGGCCGAGTGGCTGAAGAAGCTGGCCGAGAAATATCTCACCGAGGAAGAGAAGAAACAGATCGAGGCGCTCGGCGGTTTCGACAAGCTGCTCGAGACGCTCAAGCAGCGGCTCGCCGAGCAGAAGGGCCGCCACCAGGGTGGCAACAAATGGATCGGCACCGGCGGCACGTCTCCCTTCGGCAATGCCGGCTACAACCCGGAAGGCATCCGCATCGGCGGCGAGAGCCGGCATCGCCGCGCGGTGAAGGTGTGGGACAAGCGCGAGTTCAAGGACCTCGACGACGACGTCGAATTAGGGACTCGCAACATCAAGGTGGCGCTGCGCCGGCTACGCAAGTTCGCGCGCACTGGCTCGGCCGAGGAGCTCGACCTCGACGGCACCATCAAGGGCACCGCGCACAAGGGCTATCTCGACATCCACATGCGGCCCGAGCGGCACAATGCGGTGAAGGTGCTCTTGTTCTTCGACATCGGCGGCTCGATGGACTGGCACATCAAGGCGACCGAGGAATTGTTCTCGGCGGCGCGCACCGAGTTCAAGCACATGGCGCATTTCTACTTCCACAATTGCCTTTACGAGAAGGTGTGGAAGGAGAACCGCCGGCGCTTCCAGGAGACGACGCCGACCTGGGACCTCATGCACACCTACCCGCACGACTACAAAGTGATCTTCGTCGGCGACGCCTCGATGTCGTCTTACGAGATCACGTCGCCGGGCGGTTCGGTCGAGCACTACAACGACGAGGCGGGCGCGACCTGGATGGAGCGCGTGACGCGCACGTATCCGGCCTGCGTCTGGCTCAACCCCGTGCCGGAGAAGGAATGGGGCTACACGCACTCCATTGGGCTCGTGCGCCAGCTCATGGGCGGGCGCATGTATCCGCTGACGCTGGAAGGGTTGGACCGGGCGATGCGGGAGTTGGTGAGGTAGGTAGGCGTGCGATTTGAGCAACGAATTATGAGGGATTGACATCCCTGATATCAAAGAACCGCCGCCTGGCCTTCTGCAATTCTATGAAAGCAGTCTGGACTTTGGGCGCAAAACGCAGGCCGAACAGAGTAAGTGGCTGATCAATACACTGTACCTGCTTCATTCCGGTTCGATTGCTGGCATTGTGTCTAGAGCGCCAGCTGACAAGCTTGCTCAGTTCAACGTGCCACTCTCATGTTTTGTCATTGGTGTTGCGTTTGCATTTCTTTCCGGTCTAGCGACGTGGACTAACTACTTCTGGTTCAATCGTGCCTATAGCGACCTCATTAAGTTAATTCGGCGAGGTCAATGGCAAGCCGATGCGCTTCCCAATTCAGTCAAGTTTGTGGCTCTGACGCAGTGGGTAGCTCTTGGCGTTGGATTTGTCTCATTCGTTTTTCTTATTGTGGGGGCTTGGCTGACTTTATGCGTTCTACAAGCCCTAAAATAGTGAATCCGGGGCTGAGCATGCGGGCGACACCCGCATTCCGCTTCGCTCCATGCGGGCTACAAGATCATAGCGACTAGCGTTACTTCTCCACATCCTCATGCGCCCAGCGTTCCAGCTTCGCCGGATCGCGGATGTCGATGCGCGTGCGTTCGAGCGTGATGGCGCCGTCGCGTTCCAGTTCCTTCAGCGCGCGCTGCGCCACCTCGCGCACGGAGCCGACCATGGTGGCAATTTCCTGGTGGGTGATGCGCGCGCAGGCGAAGTCCGCCTTCTCGACGATGTGGTCGTGGTGCCCGATGCAGCCGAGCAGGAGCCGCGCCACCCGCGCGGTGACGTCGCGCAGCGCGAGGTCCTCGACCACGTGGCCGAGCGAGCGCTGGCGCTGCGACAAGAGCTTGAGCGCGGCGCGCGCGATCTCCGGATGGCGCTCGATCAGCCGCACCATGGTCGCGGTCGGCACGTAGCCGATCTTAGTGGGGCCGACGGCGACCGCGTTGTCCGAGTTAGGTCCGCCGTCGAACACCGCGACGTCGTTGAAGGTCGCGCCGGGCCCGAGCACGCGCAGCACGTGCTCGCGTCCGTCGGGGGCGGTCTTCATCAGCCGAACTTGGCCGCGCATGACGAAATAGAGGCCGAGGCAAGGCTCGCCTTGCGCGAGGATGTGCTCGCCGGCCTGCGCCTCGCGCGGGCGCACCGCCTTGGCGAGGTCGGCGAGCGTGGCGGCATCGAGGGAGGCAAAATAGGGGATCTGGCGCAGGAGGTCGGCCGGCCGCGCTGCGGCGTGTTGTTCGCGGTGTCCGTGGTGCGGCATCTCTTTTTCGCTCGGTGACTTAAGTCGCTTAAAGCGCCGGCGCGCCGGGCCATCTTCCGGGTACGAGCAAACACCCATTCGGAGGATGTGACATGACCAAGATCAAGACCCTGATGGCTTCCGCCGCCGTTGCCGCGCTTCTTTTCGGTACGCAAGGCGCGCAAGCCCACTGCGACTCGATCGACGGGCCGGTGGTGAAGGCGGCGCAAAAGGCGCTCGATACCGGCAACGTCAATCTGGCCTTGCCGTACGCCCCGGCCAAGGCCGAGCCGGAACTGAAGGCCGCCTTCGCGCAGTCGCAGAAGGTGCGCACCCTCGGGTCCGACGCCAAGACGCTGGCCGACCGCACCTTCATCGAGGCGACGGTGCGGCTGCACCGTGCCGGCGAGGGCGCCGCCTATACCGGCCTCAAGCCGGCCGGCATCGACTACGGTCCGGCCATTCCGGCGGCCGAGCGCGCGGTGGCGACCGGCGATCTGTCAAAGCTCAAAGCGCTGATCGACCACGAGGTCGAGCATGGCCTGCATACGCGGATCGAGCATGTGCGGGAGGCGCAGAAGGCCTCGCTCGAGCCGAAGAATGCGGAGGAGGTGGCCGCCGCGCGTGAGCGGGCGAGCGCCGAGCTCGGCTTCGTCACCTATGTCGAGAGCCTCAAACAGGCGGCACACGGGGCCGCCGGTCACGTGGAGTGAACAAGGAAGGCCGGCGCCGTTGCGGCGCCGGCCGCCAGCCGATGGAGAGGACCCATGAAATTCGAGATTCCCAAGGCGATGAAGGCCGAGCACGATGAACTGCACGAACAACTCGTGCGTGCCACCAAAGCCGGCGGCGCGACCGGCGAGGCGGCCAAAGCCGTGGCCAAGGTGCTGCACGCGCATTTCGTCAAGGAAGAGGAATACGCGCTGCCGCCGCTCGGCCTGTTACCGGTGCTCGCGCAAGGCAAAGTCACGCCGGAGATGCGTGCGGTGCTGGAGATGACGGACAAGCTGGCTGCGGAATTGCCGCAGATGCTGGCCGAGCACGGAGTGATCGTCGGCGCGCTCCGAAAGCTCGTCGAGGCCGCCAAGGCGGAGAGCAAACCGGAGGTGGCCGCGTTCGCTGAGGAACTGATGCTGCACGCGCAGGCGGAGGAGCAGGTTGCCTATCCGGCTGCGCTGCTGATCGGGCGCTACGTCAAGGCGGCTTTGGGTGCCTGAGACTTTCGGCGCGCCCCGCTACCGCAACGTTCGTTTACCAATACATGCACGTGCGGCGCGGGATCGGTCGCGCTTGCGCTGGATCAAGGCGCGCATGACCGATTCGTGAAAATTGTCGTCATGGATCGCAAGAAAGAAACGGCCATGCTTACCATCGCACCGAATTCAAAGGTCTTTCCGGCTCCCAACATGGCCGCGGTGACGGACAAGCTCGGCCTGTCCACGACGCCGGCCGCCTGGCCGAGCAGCGTGTCGCGGCTGGCGCTCGCGATCGACGCCTGCCAGGGCTACGACACCACCGAAACGTGCCACGACTCGATGGTGCGCGCGCCGAAAGCCATCAAGACCCTGCCCGCTTTCCGCCCGAATGCAGCCGAATTCGCCCGCAACAAGGCGGATAAGGAGCGCGGCTGATTCGTTTGCGTCCGCGTTGCCTAAGTTGCGTCGGCGTTGCGTTGAGTTGCGTCAGTGGCCCCTGAGTTCCGTATCGTCGGTTCTGTCCGTCGCGTTTGTCGCGTTCGGTAGCGTTGCGTGCCGTTGCGTAATGTCGCGTTGAGTGGCGTCGCGTTGCGTCCGTAGTCACAAGAAAAAAAGCTCCCACGCCTTTCCCCCTCATGGGGGAAGGCGGGGAGGCGTTTTTTCGGCGCGCCTCAGACCGCGACCGAATGCTTCTTCTGGGTTTTCTCGAGGTAGGCGTCGAAGGCGGCGGCCGCGATGCGCACGTAGGGCCGGCCATGCTCGGTCACGGTAACGCGGGCGCCGTCGATGCGCAGGAGACCTTCGCGCGCGAGCGGCGCCAGCGCCTCGCGCTCCGTCGCAAAGCGCGCAGCGCCGCCGAAGGCGTCGAGGTCGAGTTCCATATCGCACATCAGCCGCTCGATGATGGCGGCGCGCAGCCGGTCGTCTTCCGTGAGCGCAAGGCCTTTCACCGTGGCGAACTTTCCTGCGCTCACCGCGCGCGCGTAGCCGGCGAGGTCGGGCGAGTTCTGCACGAAACCCTGCGGCAGTTTGCCGATCGACGAGGCGCCGAGCGGAATGAGCGCGTCGGCCTCGTCGGTGGTGTAGCCCTGGAAATTGCGGCGCAGCCGCTTCTCGCGCGCGGCGACCGCGAGCGCGTCGTCCGGCAGCGCGAAATGGTCGAGCCCGATCGCCTGGTAGCCGAAGCCGGCGAGGGTGTCGGCGGCCGTCTGCGCCTGCTCCAGCCGCTCGGCGAGGCCGGGCAGCGCCGTCTCCTCGATCAGCCGCTGATGCGTCTTGAACCACGGCACGTGGGCATAGCCGAACAGCGCCATGCGCTGCGCGCCTAAGCCCGCGGCGAGCTCCGCGCTGCGCGCGACATCGCGCACCGTCTGCGTGGGCAGTCCGTACATGAGGTCGACATTGAGCGCGGCGATGCCGTCCTCGCGCAGCCACGCGGCGGCGCGCTCCACCAGCTCGAACGGCTGGATGCGGCCGATCGCCTGCTGCACGTGCGGCGAGACGTCCTGCACGCCGAGGCTGGCGCGGGTGACGCCGATGGCCTTGAGCGCGCGCACCAGCGCGCGGTCGAGCCGGCGCGGGTCGAGCTCGATGGCGTGCTCGCGCAGGCCGCCGAGATCGAAATGCGCGGCGAGCCGCTCCACCAGCTTTTGCAGCCACGCGGCGCCGAGGATCGACGGGGTGCCCCCGCCCCAGTGCATATGGGTGAGCTTGCGTCCGTCGAGCGCGCCGAGCAGCGCGATCTCGTCGATGAGTCGTTCGGCGTAGGCGTCAACCGGCTCCTGCCGGCGCACCGCGCGCGTGTTGCAGCCGCAGTAATGGCAGAGCTCGGTGCAGAACGGTACGTGAATATACAGCGAGAGGCTCGCATCGCGCGGCAGCGCTTCCAGCCAGCCGCGGTAGACGTCCGGGCCGACCGCGGCGCTGAATTGCGGCGCCGTCGGATAGGAGGTGTAGCGGGGGACGTTGCGTTCGGCGAGGGCGAGAGCGGTGCTCATGGGTCTTGTTCTGGCTGTCCTTGGAGCCGGCGCATCAAGCCCGGCGTGGAACCCATTTTCCATCGGCCTTCTCGTAGCGGCGCTTGACCGCGGCCCAGGCGATCATGTGGGCGCGGCGATCGCGCTCCGCATCCCCGGCATACGCCGCGTAGGCATGGTTGAACGCCTCGCGGTAGATGTCCTGCGCATGCTCGGGCAGATGGGTGCGCAGCGTCGGCGGCACGTCGGCATTGGTGCGGTAAGGCATTCACGCAAAGCCCTCAGCCCCCGCCGGAGTGACAAGGTACTAGAACACGCCCCGCGCTCGCTTCATTGCGCTAAATCAAACACGGCGGGATGGTTCCTCGCGCGGTCGCCGACAAGATTAACGGCGCCGGGATTTCCCCCCGGCGCCGTCGGTCGCCTTTCGCGCTCGGAAAGGATCAGGCGGCGTTCGCGGCCGGCGGCGTCACCGGCTCCTCGGCGGCCTGCTGGCTGCGCTGCAGCGCCATCAGCTCGCGCATCACGCGGGCGAAATCCTTGCGCGCGGTCTCCAGCGCGCCTTCCACCACGGCCCGCTCCATCTTCTCGCGTCGCAACGCCGAGGCGAGTTCCTCGGTGGCCTTCTCGGCCGCCTGCCGCTCGCCGGTGCGCGCGGATTCCAGTTCGGCGACGCGGTCGCCGAGCACGGCGAGCGTCTGCTCGGCGTGCTCGAGCGCGGCCTCCTTGTTGGAGTAGGCGCGGGCGAGCGAGGCGCTGCGCTCCACCAGCGTGGCGCGGGCCTGCTCGATCTCCTGCATCTGCGATTCGCGCTGCACGCGCTCGTTCTCCATCGCCGCGAGGCGCGCCTGC
This sequence comes from Pseudolabrys sp., assembly GCA_046292265.1. Classification (GTDB taxonomy): domain Bacteria; phylum Pseudomonadota; class Alphaproteobacteria; order Rhizobiales; family Xanthobacteraceae; genus Pseudolabrys. The sequence continues at coordinate 26,927 of JBKBRE010000022.1, forward strand.
AAGGTGTCGCGCTCGATGGCGATCTCGGCGGCGCGGCGGTCGTAGCCGCGGATCTCCTCGGCGCGGGCGATCAGATGCTCGCGCGCCTCGCCGAGCAGCTTCTCGGTCGCGGCCGCGCGCGCGGCCAGCGTGTCGAAGCGCATGCGCTGGGTGGAAAGCTCATGCTCGTGCCGCTCGTTGGCTTCGTCGAGCGCGCCGGCGACGCGCGTACGCTCGGTGTTCACCTCGATGAAATTGGCTTCGACGTGGCGCAGCCGGCCCTGCACGGTGGCGAGCGTCGCCTCGGTCTCGGCGAGCTTGCGCGAGAGGCGCGCGGCCTCCGCGCTCGCCTTCTCGAAAGCGGCCTGCTGCGCGCGCTTCTCGTCCTCGGCCATCAGCAGCCGCTGGCGGGTGGCGTTGAGGTCGGCCTCGATGGCGATGAGGCGCTTGTCGGTGGTGGTGAGACGCTCGTCGAGGCGGCGGTTTTCGTCGCGCAGCGCCTTGTTCTCGCCGGTCTCGTGCGCCAGGCGCGCTTCCAGCTCGGCCACCTGCGCGCGGCGGGTGGCGACGTCGATGGCAATCTCGGCCTTGGTCGCCTCGGTCGTGCGCAGCAGCGCCTGCGTGGCGGACAGCTCCTGGCGCAGCGCGTGGAGCTCCTTCTCGGCGGTGGAGGCCCTTTTCTCGAGCTCGGCCGTCTCGTTGCGCAGTTTGCCGTAGGCGGTACGAGTGTTGTTGAGCACCGTCTGCAGGCCGGCCTTCTCCGACCGCTCGGCCTCGAAGGCGCGCAGCGCCTTGCTCACCGGATCGACCAGCTTGCCGACCGCAGCCTTGATGGTGTCGAGCTCACCGATCTTGGCGTTGGCGTCGAGCAGGAGGTTGCGCAGGAGCTCGTTGTCGCTGCCGATCTGGGCGCCCAGCGCGCTGAACAGCTCCTCGTCGAGCTCGAGCGGGTTTCCGGCCGGGGCAGCCGCCTGGTCGTTGGCCGGCGACGCGGGCTCGTCGGGCCGGTCGTGGAGCCCGGTCTTGCGGGCGAAGAAGCCCCCGAATTTGCTCATCGTGATCCCCGATTGCGCCGATCCGCCCGGCCGAAGCGACGCCGAATCACTCTGGTAACCTTTCCTAACAGAATCTGAACGCCGGGTGGTAAACGAGTGGTTAATTCGGATTAGCAAAGCGCGCTCAGGCACATGCGCCGCAGCAGCACCGCCGGGCGCGGCCGCAATATGCATGTGCATAAGTGCGCGGCCGCACGGAACCCGCTCGACCTGAATTGCGAAGCAGCCCAAAGATTTGCCCGCGATTCTCAGTTTTTTGCACGGGGGAATACCGGAATGAACCGTAAGTTTGCGATTTTCGCCGCCCTGATCGCGGCCTTTGCCTTCGCCACGCAGGGCGCGGAAGCGCATGGGCGCAAGAAGGTCGACAAGCGCATCACGGCGACCGCGATCGGCGTCGGCGCCGCCTCGACCGCCGCCTACTTCGCCATCAACGACTGGAAATGGGACGGCTGGACCTACAAGGCGAACCTGACGCGGCTCGGCGCATGGGGCGCGACCACGCTCGGCTGCGCGGCGGTCTCGCCGATGGTCGGCAGCGCGGTGCTCGGCCGCCCGCTCAAGTACCGCGAGGCGCACATCCTGGTCGGCTCCTGCGTCATTCCGGTGGTCGGCGGCTGGCTGGTGAACGAGGCCTACAACGCCCGCATCCTCACCGCGCCCGACGAGGCCGTGCCGGTCAAGAAGAAGCGCGCCAAGAAGAAGTAGTCTTCTTCAGAAGACAAACCGCCGGCCCGAAGGCCGGCGGTTTTGTTTTTAGCGAGTCGTCATCCTGAGGTACTCGCGAAGCGAGCCTCGAAAGGAGGACGGTGAAAAAAAAGGCGGTGCGGGGGAAAACTAGGCCCGCTTCGCGACGAACACGCCTTCGCACAGGCGGAAGGTGAGGGCATCTCCTTCGCCCTGCGGGTCGAGCACGGTCTTCACCTCGGGGGTCACCTGCGCGAGCATTGCGCGCAAGAGCGCCTGCATCACCGCGTCGTAGCGCGCGGCCCAGCTCTTGAATTCCATGGTCTTGTCGATGGTCTCCTCGTGGGTCACCGCGAGGCCGGCGGAATTTAGCGCGTCGCGCCATTCCGCCATGGTCCAGGCGCGCAGGTGGCTGGGGTCGCGCAGCCGCTCGAAGGCATTGACGTAGTCGCCGACGCTGCCGGCCGGCACCACGTTGTCCACCAGCGCGAAGATGCCGCCCGGCTCGAGCACGCGGCGCACCTCGGCGAGAAACTGCGGGATCGAGTCGAAATGGTGCGGCGCGATACGGCAGGTGACCAGCTCGAAACTCTCGTCGTCGAAGGGCAGCGCCTCCGCCTTGGCATAGGCGACGCGCACATTGGCGAGCCCGCGCCTGGCTGCTTCCGCCTTCACCTGGTCGAGCATCTCTTGCGTGATGTCGGTCGCCCAGACACGCGCCACGTGCGGCGCGAAGGCGTAGGCGACATGACCGCCGCCGGTGGCGACGTCGAGCATGCGCCAGTCTTTCCGCGGGGCGGCGAGCTCGACCAGCCGCTGCAGGCTTTTTCCCTGCGCGTGCGGCTTGGAGGTGAGGTAGTGCGCGGCGGTCTTGCCGAACTGTTCCTGGGCGAGGCTCTTGTTCATGTCGTGCGGGTTCCGTTTGCGACCGCACTATAGCCCAGCCCCCGACGGGAAATCGCACCACGCCGTGCGAAGGGCGTACGTCCAGTTCAGCGCCGGGTCCGGCCGTCCCCGAATTCGTCGTAGCCGCGCCGGCTCGAGTAGAATACCAGGCCCATCAGCCCGCCGCCGACCACCAGCGAGAAGAACACGCCGCCGGCGATGGCGAGCCAGCCGTACAGCGGAATGGCCTCACCGCTGTCGAGCCGCACCCAGGCGCTGGCGGCAAACCAGATCGCGGCCGCAAGCAGCGCGAACAGCGGGACGATGACATAAAGGCTGCGCATGCTGTCGGTATAGCCGCCGCCGGCCCCATTGTCAGGAGAAGACGCCCGGCGTGAGGCCGGGCGTCCTGGTTGTCATGAAGTGCTTCGAGCGTTCCGCTTACCGGGTGCTTCCGCCGCCGGCCGGGGCGGTATTGTTCGCCGGCCTGTTCATCAAGCCGGAGTTGCCGCCCGAGCCGGTCGTCGTGTTGCCGGACGCCTCGTAGTAGGCGAACGTCGGCGCGTTCTTGAGCTCATCCTTGCTGTAGCTCACGGTGACCTTGTCGATCGATTCCGAGTTGGCCTTGCGCGAGACGCTGAGCGCTTCGAACGGCAGTGCGACGTTCTTCTCGCCCATGCCGAGGAACCCGCCGACGCCGACGATGGCCGCCTTGAACTGGCCGTCGCTGCCGATGATCACGTCGTTGATCTCGCCGATCGAGGCGTTGTCAGGCCCGTAGACGCTGGTGCCGATCAGCTTCGAAGCACGCCATTCGTTCGCCGACTGGTTCTGCGCGAAACCGGGCTTCCTGGCGGTGTCGGCCTGCTGGCCCATGGTGCCCGGCTGCTGGCCGGCATTGCTGTTTGGGATGCTCTGCGTGGCCGGCGCTGACGGCGTGGCCGACGGCTGCTGCTGCGCGAACGCGGGAACCGCGAGCGCCGCGGCGAGCGCCGCAGCGGTCAAGCTGTGTCTGATCATTGTGCCTCCTCGTTATGGCTGAATGGATGGCTGAATAGATTGCGCGGCGCGTGCATGAGTTGCGCCGTCCTAAGCCAAACGCGGAGCCGTCGCTCCGCGTTCCGAAGATGGAAGAATGTTAAGCTGCGGCCAGCTGCCGCGCGCGCCTTACGGCTTGATGGGTTCGGCCGCCGTCGCCGCTTCCGCGTCCGCCGCTTTCCTGGCCTTGGGAGCCGCCTCGTCGTTGGCCGGCTCGCCGGGACCGATCGGCGCTTCCTCGAGCGGCGCGCCGCGGCGCAGCATCGAGCGCAGCGCGGCCACTTCGCCCTGCAGGCGCGAATTGTCCTTGCGGGCGGCTTCCAGCGCGCCTTCCACGACGGCGCGTTCCATGCGCTCGCGCTGGAGCGAGGAGTTGAGATCCTCGACGCGCTTCTCGATGTTGGTGCGGCTGATCTGGACGTCGGCTTCCAGGTGGCCGTTGCGCTCGGTGAGCGCGGCGATCTTCTCCTCAGCGCGGGCAAGCGCGGTCTCGCGCGTCTTCAGGGTCTTGGTCATCGCGTTGTTGCGCTCGGTCAGCGCCGCGCGCGCCTGCTCGTGATCGCGGATTTGCCGTTCGCGCGCCTCATGCGTGGCCTCGATCTGCGCGAGCCGCTTTTCCGCGTTGTTGCGCGCGATGGTGGCTTCCACCGACTTGCGGTCGAAGGCGCGCACTTCCTCGGTGCGCGCGATCAGGTTCTGCCGCGTCTCCGACAGCAGGCGTTCAGCGGTGGCGGCGCGCGACTGCAGCGCCTCCAGCCGCATGTTCAGGCTGTTGTGCTCGGCCTGGCGCGCCTCCTTGGCTTCGTCGAGCGCGGCGGCAAGCCGGCCGCGCTCGGCGTAGGCCTCGGCGAAACTCGCTTCCACCTTGCCGAGCTGGGCGCGCGTGGCGGTGAGGGTGTTCTCGGTTTCGGTCAGGCGGCGGGTGAGGCGGGCGGTCTCGTTGAGGGCCTGATCGACCGCCGACTGCAGCGAACGTTTCTCGTCGTCGAGCAGCGCGAGCTTCTCGCGCGCGGCGGCCAGTTCGCCTTCCAGCTCGACGATGCGCTTCTCCGCGGCATCGAGCTGATCCTGCAAGGTGCGGCGGTTCTCGCTGAGGGTGCGGCGCTGCGAGGTTTCCTGTGCGAGCTGACGCTCGAGTTCGCCGATCTGCGCGTTGCGCGCGCTGATATCGTCGGACAGCGCAAGCCGGGTGCTTTCCAGCGCGCGGTTGGATTCGCGGGCGAGCTCGAGTTCGTCGCGCAGCCGGTCGGCTTCCGCTTCGAGCGCGGTGGCGCGCCGCTCGATCTGATAGAACTCGCCGCGCAGCGTCTCGTAGGCCGCGCGCGATTCATCGAGCCGGCCGGTGAGGCTGAGCGTCTGCGATTTTTCCTGTTCGAGCGCGCGCAGGGTGGCATTGAACGGGTTCACCAGCTTGTCGAAGGCCTGCTTGAGCTCCTCCAGCTCGCCGATCTTGCGGCCGGTGTCGGAGAGCAGGTTGCGCAGCGCCTCGTTTTCCTCGCCCATGCGCGTGCCGATGTCCGAGTAGTTCTCGAGGCTGAGCGGCTCGGGGAGGGGACGGTTGGCTGCGGCCGGCGTCGCGCTCGGCGGCGAATAGGTGTCGGGCCCGGCCTCAGCGCCCTTGCGGCCAAACAGATCCGACAACTTCGCCATGACTAGGCCTCCGACTGACGCAACGACGCGCGCAAAATGCCACCTATGCACTGTTAAGATATTATATACCCTCCGCTATGGGAACACTTAGCGTCCGCGCCGGCGGCATTGAGCGGCGCGGACCGTCATCATGGTTAACGACCGGGATCACGCCCAAATGCAATCCAATCGATCGTCCGAGGTCCCGATGTCGCCAGTGAGCGCGGAACCGGACGAAGCGGAGCAGGGCGCAAGCTACAGCTTTCGCTCCTCGCTGCTGGGCCCCGGCTGGGAGTTCAGGATCACCGGCGACGGTCTCGACTGGTCGTCGGGCCAGCGCGCCGGCCATGTGCCTTTCGCCAAGGTGAGACGCGTGCGCATGGCCTTCCGGCCGCTGAGCATGCAGTCGTACCGCTTTCTCACCGAAGTGTGGGCGGAAGGCACACCGAAGCTCACCATCGCTTCGACCTCATGGAAGGGCCTGGTCGAGCACCAGCGGCTGGACAAGGAGTACTCCGCCTTCGTGCGCGCGCTACATCGCGGCTTGGCGCGCTCGCGCACCGCCGCGCGGCTGGAGCGGGGCAGCCCGCCGCTGCTTTATTGGCCGGGCGTCGTCGTCCTCTTCGGCATGGCGCTCGGGTTTGCCGTGCTCATCGTGTTCGCGCTGCGCAGCGGCAGCCTCGCCGGCGCGGCCTTCGTCGCCGCTTTCCTGCTTCTTTTCCTCTGGCAGAGCGGCAACTTCTTCCGCCGCAACCGGCCCGGCCTCTATCCCGCCGAGGCGCCGCCGGAGGACCTGCTGCCCGGGCGCTAGCCGCGCACCACGAGCACCGAGCATTTGGCGTAGCGCACCACGTGACCCGCGTTGGAGCCGAGGAAATAGGTGCGCATCGCCGGCCGGTGCGAGCTCATCACGATGAGGTCGGCATTCATCGCCTTCGCCTCTTCCAACACCTCGTGATAGATGCCGCCCTGGCGCACGGTGGACGAGATCTGCGCCGCGTCGATGCCGCAGCTGCGCGTGAGCGCGGCGAGCGCGTCCTCGGCGATCTTGCGCTGCTGCGTGTCGAAATCGGGCGGTACGTATTCCGCCAGCATCACCGGCGTCATCGGCAGCACGTTGATCAGCCGCACCGAGCCGCCTGCGGCGCGCGCCAGCGAGCAGGCCGTCTCGATGGCGGGCATGGCCAGCGCCGTGTCGGCGGTGTCCACGGGAACCAGGATTCTCTTGTACATGACCGCACCCCTCGAAGCTCTGCGGGCAGGGCGGCGAGCATGCCACGTTTTGGCGCGGGCGTTGAGAGGCGTGTTGCCTCAGACGCCGGTCGCGGCCTCGAGCGATTTCGGCGACACGAAGCGCTCGAGCCGGCCGGACTGCGGGTGCAGCTTGTTCCAGTCGTCGAAGGCGAAGTCGATAATGACCAGGCCCGAGGTGGGCAGCTTCTCGCGCAGGCGCTCACGCGCGTCGATGTCGCCGGAGGCGATCAGCATCAAGGCGAGTTCGTGCAGGCCCGGGTTGTGGCCGATCACCATGAGCGTGTGTGCTGCGGCGGGCGCGTCCTTGACGACGGCGAAGATGGTGTGCGGGCTGGCCTCGTAGAGCCTCTCCACCGTGGCCGCGCCGGGTGCGGGCTTGAACGCGCCGGAGAGGTGTTTCCAGGTCTCCTGCGTGCGCAGCGCGGGCGACACCAGCACGCGGTCGGGCTTGAGCGCGTGGGTCGCCATATAGGCGCCGATGCGGGCGGCGTCCCGGCGGCCGCGCTCGATCAGCGCGCGCGTGACGTCCTCGTGCCCCGGCTCGGCGCGTTCGCTCTTGGCGTGACGGAACAGTAGCAGACGGCGCATGGGTGAAATCGCGGGCTCCGGTTGACGCGGCGGGTCCTGTGGTGGATTCGAAACGTGATTTCGAATCTGCGGCAGTCTAGCATGCGGCCCCGCGCGGCATGACGCCGCGCCGACGGTAAAAGCGATGAGCGACGACGAGGCTCCAGCGCTGACGTGGTACGAGGCCGGCCGGGTTGCAAGCCCCGAGCGGCCGCGCCTCAATTTCGATCTCGACGTGGATGTCTGCGTGATCGGCGGAGGGCTCGCCGGGCTCACCACGGCGCGCGAGGTGGCCCGGCGCGGCTGGTCGGTGGCGGTGCTGGAGGCCGGCCGCATCGCCTGGGCGGCGTCGGGCCGCAACACCGGTTTCGTGCTGCCGGGCTTCGGCGCGCATATCGGCGACATTGTCGAACGCGTCGGCCTCGATCACGCGATCCGGCTGTGGTCGCTGTCGGAGCAGGGGCTCGATTACGTACGCCGCACCGTCGAGGAGGGCGAACTGCCCGGCGTCGATTTGACGCCGGGCTGGCTGCACGTCTCCAAGACCGACAACGACCGCGAAGTGCTCGCCGACATCGAGCGGCTGCGCTGGATCGGGGCGGACGTCGAATACTGGCCGGCGGAGCGCGTGCGCGCCGAGCTGGCCAATCCGCGCTACTTCAACGCCGCGCATTTCCGCCGCGCCTTCCACATCAATCCGCTCAATTATGCGGTCGGCCTCGCGGCGCTCGCCGAACAGGCTGGCGCGCGCATCTTCGAGGACTCACCGGCGGTGGAGATCGATCCGGCCGGCGTGCGCAAGCGCATCGCCACGCCGGGCGGGCGCGTGCGCGCCGGCCAGGTGGTGCTCGCCGGCAACGTGCAGCTCGGCGACCTGATGCCGCGGCTCTCGGCGACGCTGCTGCCGATCACGACCTTCGTCATGGTGACCGAGCCGCTCGGGCCGCAGCTCGACGAGGTGATCCGCTGGCGCGGCGCCGTCAGCGACACCAACCGCGCCGACAACCACTATCGCATCGTCCACGGCCCGGGCCCCGGCGAGCGGCGGCTGCAGTGGTCGGGCCGCATGCGCGCCTGGGAGATGGATGAGCGCTGGTTCAGGCGCGGGCTTATCGCCGATATCCGCCGCAACTTCCCCGCGCTCGGCCGGGTCGAGGCGGCCTATCTGTGGAGCGGTACGCTCGGCCGCACCGTCCACCGCATGCCGCAGATCGGCGAGATCGAGAGCGGGCTGTGGGTAGCGAGCGGCTTCGGCGGGCACGGCCTCAACACCACCGCGATGGGCGGCGAACTGATCGCCCGCGGCATCGTCGAGAACGACCAGACCTGGCGGCTGTTCGCGCCTTATGAGCTGGTCTGGGCCGGCGGCCGGCTCGGGCGGGCCCTGGCCCAGTCGATCTACTGGGGAACGCGGCCGCTCGAGCGGCTGGCCCAGGCACGGGCGCGCAAGGCCGAGCGGGCGCGGGCGCGCCGGCAGGTCCGGCTTGCGCGGCGTGCCGCGGCGGTGCAGTAACCGTAATGACTGAACCTGGGCCGGGCGTAAGCGTTGGGAAACCCGTTAGGTCTAGGGTTCGGGCCCGGGGTGAGGGTGGTTCATGCGGCGGTGGCTGACCGGATTGATGGGTCTTTTGGCCGCGTGCGGGGCGGCCGCCGCGCAGGATTCGGCATCCGTGAAGCCGATCTGGGCGCCCGGGCAGCCCGGCGACTGGACCGTCACCATCGGCGCCGAAGCGCGCATGGTGCCGACCTATGAGGGTTCCGACCGCTACACGGCGGTTCCGCTGCCGCTGTTCAACATCCGCCGCGCCGGCACCCCGCCGGTGTTTCGCGCGCCGCGCGACGGCCTCGGCGTGGCCATTCTCGACAGCGGGCGCTTCCGCGCGGGTCCCAGCTTCAAGGTGCGCCTGCCGCGCCGGGAAAGCGCCGACAGCGATCTCACCGGGCTCGGCAACGTGGACTTCACCCTCGAGGCCGGCGGCTTCGCCGAGTACTGGTTCGCCCCGTGGTTGCGCGGCCGCGCCGAGATCCGTCAGGGCTTTGGCGGGCATCACGGCGTGGTCGGCGACCTCATGGCCGATCTGGTCATGCCGGCCGGGCCGCGGCTGACCTTCTCCGGCGGCCCGCGCATGACGCTGGCGACCGGCAAGGCGATCTCGCCCTATTTCGGCGTGGACGCGGCGCAATCGGCCGCCTCCGGCCTGCCGGTCTACACGGCCGGCGGCGGCGTCTATTCGTACGGCCTCGGCGCGCAGGCCCGCTACCAGTGGTCGCCGCAATGGGCGACGCACGTCTTCCTCGAATACGAGCGGCTCTCCGGCGACGCCGCCGATTCGCCGATCACCACCCAGCGCGGCTCGCGCGATCAGGTTCAGGTGGGTATCGGCGCCAGCTACTCCTTCGACATCAAGCCGCTATGGTAATCTGACCGCAGATTCGCGGCATTCCCGCCGTTCGAGCGATCCTCTCCCATGCGACTGACTTCCATTCTGGTCTGCTTCGCCGCGCTGGCGTTCGCCGGCTGCGCCACCACCAATGTCGGCAGTGTCTCGAGCTTCGGCGGCAAGACCGCCAAGCCGCGCACCATCGTCGTCACCGATTTCGCGTTCTCGGCCGACGTGGTGACGCTCGACCGCGGCTTCACCGCGCGGCTGTCGCGCAAGATCGGGGAAATCCCGCCGCACGAGCGAAAGCAGCGCACCGTCGAGCGCGTGAACGACGAGATTGTCGCCACGATCGTCGCGACCCTGCGCACGGCCGGCCTCGACGCGCAGCCGGGCAGCGACGAAGCGCTGTCCTTGTCCGACGATGCGCTGGTGGTCAGCGGCCGCCTGCGCGCGGTGGACGAAGGCAACAGCACGCAGCGCAATATCATCGGCTTCGGCGCCGGGCGCAGCGGGGTGGTGGCCGACATGACCGTCGCGCGGTTCTCCAGCGCCGGCAAGAAGCCGGTGCTCACTTTCGTCGCGGAAGCGCAGAGCCGGCGCCGTCCGGGCGCGGTGGCGACCGCGCCGGTCGGCATGGCGACCAGCGCGGCGATTTCGGCCGTTACCACGGTCGGCGGCGTTGCGGTGGAGAAGCTCTCCGCCGACGTGGAGATGCAGGCGCGCAGCCTCGGCCGCGCCGCCGGCGAGAAGATCCTGGCCTACGCGAAAGAGCAGGGCTGGCTGGACAAGCCGGCGGGCGAGGGCGAGCCGTCGAGCTAGCGCCCGTCGCGTCTCGCCATAAATGCGAGACGCTCGAACAGATGCACGTCCTGCTCGTTCTTGAGCAGCGCGCCATGCAGCGGCGGGATGAGCTTCTTCGGGTCGCGCTCGCGCAGCAGCTCCGGCCCGATGTCCTCGACCATCAGAAGCTTGAGCCAGTCGAGCAGCTCGGAGGTGGACGGCTTCTTCTTCATGCCGGGCACCTCGCGGATCTCGTAGAACAGCCGCAAGGCTTCCGCCACCAGCCGCGGCTTGATGCCGGGGAAGTGCACCTCGACGATCGTCTGCATGGTGTCGGTGTCGGGGAAGCGGATGTAGTGGAAGAAGCAGCGGCGCAGAAATGCGTCCGGCAGCTCCTTCTCATTGTTCGAGGTGATGACCACGATCGGCCGGCGGCGCGCCTTCACCGTCTCGCCCGTCTCGTAGACGTAGAACTCCATGCGGTCGAGCTCCTGCAACAGGTCGTTGGGGAACTCGATGTCGGCCTTGTCGATTTCGTCGATCAGCAGCACCGGGCGCTCGTCGGCGACGAAGGCGTCCCACAGCTTGCCGCGCTTGATGTAGTTGCGGATGTCTTTCACGCGCGCGTCGCCGAGCTGGCTGTCGCGCAGGCGCGAGACGGCGTCGTATTCGTAGAGGCCCTGCTGCGCCTTGGTGGTGGACTTGACGTGCCACTCGATCAGCGGCGCGCCGATCGCCTTGGCGATCTCCAGCGCCAGCACCGTCTTGCCGGTGCCCGGCTCGCCTTTGACCAGCAGCGGGCGTTCGAGGGTTATGGCGGCGTTGACGGCGACTTTGAGGTCATCGGTGGCGACATAGGCGCCGGTACCTTCGAAACGCATGTCGGTAAATCAACCCAGTTTGACGTTCAGGAAATTCCAGAAGATGCCCTTGGTGGAGGCCGGATCGGTCATCTGTTTTTCGCCGCCGCGACCCTCCACCAGCGAGAAGGTGCGGACTTCCGGGCTCAGCGGCTGAAACCGCAATACCATGATTTCCTTGTTGGCATAGGCCCGTCGTTTGGGACAGGCCGTGATATTGTCGCCTTTGAGCAAATAGTGGCGGCGCCCTTCGGCCAGCAGATAGGGGCTGTCTTCGCCGGTCAGGTTCCAGCACACGCCTTTCAAAGCGGCCTGGGCTTGCAGGTGGACTTCGGTGTAGTCGGCCGAGCGGTCGACCTTGACCAGCGCCACCTGCACCCGATTTTCGGCGCGATGAAACAGGTTCTGCGCGCAGGCCGGGAACACAAGCATCGTCATCACAGCAACTGCTGCCCAGACGGTCGGTGGAGTTGCGCGTGGCATAACCCCTCCTGGGATGCGAGAACACGGACGATGGCGCCGACGGGCATTTAGGCGCGGCTGATGATGCAAAGGCAACAAAAACGTGGTGCCGGAGCGATACCAATTTGAATGGCGCTCCTAAATGGACGGTATTTCAATGCAGGAGCGTGAGACGCCGCACGGCCATCAGATGCCGGCTGCATTCCCGGCCATGCCGAAATCATGCAAGTCGGCTAGTTTTGCCGCGCCCGTACCGCACCTTCAAGCAGCTCTTCCAGCGCGGTGACGCAGGCGCGGTCGTTGAACAGCTTGTGCTTGTTGTCCGCCATCCGGCGGCGCAGCGCCTGACGCTCCTCGGGGCTCTTCGCGAGCCGCACCGCCGTCTCGACATAGGCGTCGACGTCCGGCGCGACCGTGTCGCCTAAGCCCATCATCTCGAGGATGGCCGCGCTGTGGCGGCCGCGCATATAGGCGCCCGGCGTGGTGACGATCGGCAGGTCGTTGGGCAGGCTTTCCATCGCCGAGTTGCAGCCGGACCAGCCGATCGAGTCGAGAAACACGTCGCACAGGCCCATGGCGGCGACGAACTGCGCCTGGCCGAGCCGGCCGTGGTGGATGCAATGGTCGGCGGCGTTGAGCCCGCGTGCGGCGAAGGCGCGGGTAAGCCGTTCCTGGAAGATCTCGTTGACCAGCGGGCCGCCCTGGTGGCGCAGGAACACGAACTGGACGTTGCCCGCCTGTTCGGCGATGCGTGCAAACACGTCGTCGTACTGGGGCAGATACTTGTAGACCGACTGCCCGCACCAGTAGGCGGTTGCGTTCTCGCGCAGGCCGAGCTCCGTGCGGGTCATGACGGCCTGGCTGGCGCGCGGCGGCTCGTAGTGGAAGGACAAATTGGGCAGCCGCACCAGCTTCTCGGTGTAGAGCGCCTCGGCGCCGTGCGGCTCCATCAGGTCGCTCGACAGGAAATAATCAAGCGTCGACAGGCCGCTCGTTTCCGGATGGCCCCACGAGTTCATCTGCACCGGCGCCAGCCGCTGCGCGGCGAGCTGCAGCGAGGTGTTGTCCATCAACAAGCCCGGATAGATCAGCACGTGCGGGCGGTCGGCGAGGATCTCGCGCCGCCAGCCGGCCACGTCGAGCGCGGCGTTGACGAAGCGCGCGCACATCTTCTCCGCCGCCGCGGTTTCCTCGTCGCGCTTGAGCACGAGGTGATAGCCGTAGAGTTTGAAGCGGCTGCGGTCGAATTGGCTGAGCCAGCCCTTGATCGGGATCTTCCAGTTGGAATGCCGATTGAAGAAGGCGCTGACGATGCCGACACGGATCGGCTCTCCGGGCGCAGGAGGCGGCGGCAGCGCGGCGTCCGGAAACTGCCGCGCGACGATGCCGCGGATCATCGCGCCGTAGAGGCTTTGCAGCGCGCGGTCATCGCCTCCCTGGTAGGCGAGCAGGAACGGCTGGCGCACAGCGATCGCCTTCATCAGGTCGCCCTTCAGCCGGCCGGCCTCCGCCTCGACGGCGAGCGCGCGCAGCCTGGCCTCGTAGGCGGCGCGCCGGCGCGCGATCTCGCCTTCCTCGCGATAGACGATAGGAAGCTCGCCGATACAGGCGCCGAAGGCGGCGTCGGCGTAGCCGGGTTTCAGCGCCAGCGCCTTTTCGAAGTCGGCGCAGGCCTCGTCGTTGCGGTTGAGCTCCAGCAGCAGGCGGCCGCGCTGGCAGTGAAGTTCGGCGTTGTTCGGCTCGGCGGCGAGCCCCTGCGCGAAGCTCGCCAGCGCCTCGTCGTAGCGGCCGAGTACGCCGAGCAGGCGGCTGCGGTTGGTGCGCGCCTCGGCGAAGTTCGGATCGAGGGCGAGCGCGCGTTCGAACGCGGCGAGCGCCTCCTCGCTGCGCCCGAGCTCCTCCAGCGCGGCGCCGCGGTTGTTGTGGGCCTTGAGATATTTCGGCCGCAGCGCCAGCGCGCGGTCGAAGCCCTTGAGTGCCTCTTCGTGGCGCGCGAGCGTGCGCAGGAGGCTGGCGCGGTTGTAATGCGCCTCGGCGTAGTCCGGCTTGATGACGGTCGCCTTCGTGTAGCTCTCCAGCGCCTCGTCGTGGCGGCCGAGCGCGGCCAGCACGGCGGCGCGGTTGTTGTGCGCTTCGGCGTATTTCGATTTGAGCTTGATCGCATGGTCGAAGCTGGCGAGCGCCTCCTCGCTGCGGCCGAGTGCATTGAGGATGAGGCCGTGGTTGAGCAGGATCTGCGGGGAGGCCGCGCGCGTGCGCATGGCGGCGGAGACCAGCCGCAGCGCTTCCGCCGGCTCGCCTTTGGCGAGCTTGATCATGCCCATCATCTGTAGGGCTTCGAAGTGGTTGGGCCTTGCCGCGAGGATCTCGGCATAGAGCCGCTCGGCCTCGGCCAAGCGGCTCTGCGCGTGCAGCGCCAGCGCCTGCGCCAGCAGCTGCGGCGGAGCGGTCGCGGCGGATTTCGGCAGCGGCGATGGCGGCATGCGGATCCCTAGCAAGTAGAGGTAAAAAAGCCGGGCTGAGTCGTCCAGAGCCAGGCGCGAATCGGCGCGGCCGCGCCTTTCGGCCGGCGGCTCACGCCAGCTTATTCGATATTTCTAGAAATACTGTTGACAGGGGCGGGCACGCGCGCTAGATGTCCGGTCATGAAAATCGATGACGCCGCCGCCCGCCTGGAAGCGCTCGGCAATCCGACTCGCCTGCAAATCTACCGCACGCTGGTGCGGGCAGGCGATGCCGGGCTGCAGGTCGGCAAGCTGCAGGCCAAGCTCAATCTCGCCGCGTCCACGCTCTCGCACCATCTCAAGACGCTGCTGGCGGTGGGCCTGGTCACGCAGGAACGGCACATGACGACGCTGATCTGCCGCACCAACTACGACACCATGCGTGGGCTGGTCGACTTCCTGGTGGCGGAATGCTGCGTCGAGGGCGCTTGTGCGCCGGCGAACAACAAGGGCAGGGCGGCCTGACCGATTTGTCCAATATTTCGATAATTCTAGAAGGATAGGTAAAATGTCGGAACAGCAGAAGACGGTCGCGATCGTGGGAGCCGGCCCGGTCGGGCTTGCGGCCGCCGCGCACGCTCTGGAGCGTGGCATGCGGCCGGTGGTGCTTGAGGCCGGCCCTGCCGTCGGCCACGCGATGCGGCAGTGGGCGCACGTCCGCATGTTCTCGCCTTGGGAATATAACATCGACCGCGCGGCCGCCCGCCTGCTGGGCGCGACCGGGTGGAATTCGCCCGACCCGCAGCAGTATCCGACCGGCGGCGAGTTCGTCGGCCGCTATCTGGAGCCGCTCGCCGCCACCAAGCCCCTCAAGCAGTCCATTCTGACATCGAGCCGGGTCACGGCGATCAGCCGGCACGGTTTCGACAAGGTGAAGACGAAAGGCCGCGCCGACGCGCCATTCGAAGTCCGCTATCAGAACGGCGCCGGCCCGAAGACGCTGCTCGCCGACGCGGTCATCGACGCCTCGGGTTCGTGGTTCTCGCCCAATCCGGCCGGCGCCAACGGGCTCGAAGCCGTGGGCGAAACCGCGGCGGCGGCGCACATCGCCTACGGCATGCCTGACGTCCTCGGTAGCGCGCGCGCGCGCTATAGCGGCAAGACCGTCGCGGTGCTGGGCAGCGGCCATTCCGCCATCGGCACCTTGATCGATCTGGTGACGCTCGCGGATGAGGCGCCGCACACGCAGGTGATCTGGTTGTTGCGCGGCAACCGGCCCGAAAAGGCCTTCGGCGGCGGCGCCAACGACAAGCTGGCCGCGCGCGGTGAGCTCGGATCGCAGTTCGGCGCGCTGGTTTCGGCGGGTCGGTTGGCCGTCGAGTCCGGATTCCATGTCACGCATATCACGCTGCAAGACGGGCGCGTCCGCGTCGGCGCCGGCTCGCATGACGGTGGACGTCACGTACTGGTGGATGAATTGATCGTGGCCACCGGATTCCGGCCCGACCTGTCCTTCCTGCGTGAACTGCGGATCGCGGCCGATCCGGCACTTGAATGTCCGCCTGCGCTCGCGCCTCTCATCGATCCCAACGAGCACAGCTGCGGCACGGTGCGCCCGCATGGCGCGCGCGAGCTCGGCCAGCCCGAGCCGGGCTTGTATTTCGCCGGCATGAAATCGTATGGCCGCGCGCCGACGTTTCTGACGCTCACCGGCTACGAGCAGGTGCGTTCGATTGTGGCCGACATTGCCGGCGATCGCGCGGCGGCCGAGCGGGTCGAACTGGTGCTGCCGGAAACCGGCGTGTGCAATGTGTTGTCGGCGGGCGCGCCAGACGCCGGTTGCTGCGGCGGCCCGGCACCCGCCGGCGAGGCCGCATGTTGTCGCTCCGACGCCGATGCAAAGGCGCAGGGCGCCAAGGGCTGCGGCTGCCGCTAGCCGCCTAGGCTGTCCGGCAGAAATTGCCGACCGACGGCAGAAACGCTCCTTCGCGGCGGCCCCGAAAAGGCCGCCGTGGCGATTTAAAGCATTGAAAAGATTACATAAATCGTCTGGCACGCAGATTGCGAAGCCGCTGTCGCGGGATCGTTTGTGGGTAGCCCCGGCGCATGAGCGCGGGCTTGCGACAGTGGAGAAAGCAAATGGGTATTTTCGGCGCACTTTCTACGTCGGTGGCCGGCATGCGCGCGCAGTCTTATGCGCTCGAGAACATTTCCGGCAACATCGCCAATTCGCAGACCACTGCGTTCAAGCGCATCGACTCGAGCTTCATGGACCTGATCCCGGACGCGACTCCGAACCAGCAGCTCTCCGGCAACGTGGTCGCCAATTCGCGCGCCACCAATACGGTGCAAGGCGACATCCAGAGCGCCTCGGTGTCCACCTTCATGGCGATCAACGGGCAGGGCTTCTTCGTCGTGCAGAAGCCGGACCAGTTCGTGGACAACCGGCCGACGTTCAGCGGCGTGGACATGTACAGCCGGCGCGGCGACTTCCAGGTCGACCAGAACGGCTATCTGGTCAACGGCTCCGGTTACTACCTGATGGGCATCCCGATCGACTCGACGACCGGCAACCTGTCCGGCAGCGTCCCGCAGATCCTGCAATTCCAGAATGGCTTCCTGCCGGCGCAGGCGACCACCGTCGTGGAATACCGGGCCAACCTGGCGAGCTACCCGAAGACTTTCAATCATAACACCGCCGTTGCCGGCTCCGAGCTGCTCAACCCGGCGAACTACTCCGCCAATCCGATCAACGGCGCGCCGGCCACGGCCAAGATCATCGGCAGCGGCGCGACGCTGTCGGCCGACGCGGCGGCTGTGCTCACCGGATCGGCTTCGCTGGCGACGCTGAGCTCGGTCGGCGGTAACCTCGTCATCAACGGCACGCCCATTGCGATTGGCGCCGGCGCCAACGCCGCGGCGGTCGAGGCCGCGATCGACGCGCAGACCGGCATCACCGGCGTGTCCGCCGCCATCGACGGCTCCAACCGCCTGGTGCTCACCAGCGCCGACGCGGAAACCAATATCGTCATCGGCGGCGCCAGCACGCTGGCCGTCCTCAGCGAGCTCGGCCTGTCGGCCGGCACCACCAACGCCACCAACCTGTTGACGCAGGGCGCGGCCTCCGCGGGCCAGACGCTCACCTTCACGGTCGGCGCCAACCCGCCGCTCACCGTCACCTTCGGCACCGGCGTCGGCGAGGTGACGACCATGGCGGAGTTGAACGCCGAACTCGCCACGCTGACCGGCGGCACGGCCTCGGCCGATCCGGCGAATGGCAACATCACCGTTACCGCAGGCAACGCCACCGACGTCATCACGGTCGGCGGCGACGCCACCGCGCGCAATTTCGGCATCAATACGCTGACCGCGCTGCCGTCGAACGGCACCGTGGTGGCCAACGACGTGACCACCTTCATCAACGAGTCGCTCGCCGGCGGCGCCATCACCGCCTACGACATCTCGGGATCGGCAATGAACATCCAGCTGCGCTGGGCCAAGGTCGATTCCGCCGCGCTCGGCACCGGCCACGCCGATACCTGGAATCTGTTCTACCAGACCAGTTCCACCGCCACCGGCACGGACGCCGCCTGGGTCAACAGCGGTTCGACCTACACCTTCGGCGCCAACGGCCAGCTCAATCCGGCCGTCAACGCGCTCACCTTGAACAACGTCGTCGTCAACGGCGTCGCGCTCGGCAACGTGCAGGTCAACCACACGCAGGGCGGCATCACGCAGTTCGCCGATTCGAACGGCACCGTGCAGGTGAACATGCTGCAGCAGAACGGCTATCCCGCCGGCCAGCTGCAGTCGGTGGCGGTCAGCGACAAGGGTCGTATTGTCGGCACCTATTCGAACGGCCGGTCGGTCGACATGGCCGAGATCACGCTGGCCAACTTCAGCGGCGCGAACTTCCTCAAGCGCGTGGACGGCGGCGCCTTCGAGGCGACCGCGGAATCGGGCTCGGCCACCTATAACCCGTCCGGCAAGATCGTAGGCTCCTCGCTCGAGGGCTCCAACACCGACATCGCCGACGAGTTCACGAAGCTCATCGTTACCCAGCAGGCCTACTCGGCCAATACGCGCGTGATCACCACCACCAACAACATGGTTCAGGACCTCCTGAACATGCTGCGGTAACGGCCCGCGGCGCGCACGGGCGAATAGCGGGAACGGCGGCCGGCCATGAGTCTGACGCAGGCGCTTTCGGCGGCGATCTCCGGCCTGAAGGTCAACCAGCAGGCCTTGTCGCTGGTCGCCGCCAACGTGGCCAATGCGGATACGCCCGGCTACGTCCGCAAGACCGTCAACCAGGTCACCACCGCGGCCAACAACACGGGTCTCGGCGTCCGCATCAGCGAAATCCAGCGCGAGTTGGATCAATACGTGCAACGCCAGTTGCGCACGGAGAGCGCCGGGGCCTCCTACGCCACCCAGCGCGCGCAGTTCTATCAGCGCCTGCAGGACATCTACGGCACGCCCGGCACCAACAACACGCTGGAAACGGTCTACAACAAGTTCACCGCCGCACTGCAGTCGCTCGCCACCAGCCCGGACGATCCGGCCGCACGCTCCGCTGTGATCAGCGCGGCCCAGGTGGTGGCGCAGCAGCTCAACCAGATGAGCACCGGCATCCAGGGCCTGCGCGCCGACGCCGAGCTCGGCATTTCGGATGCGGTGTCGCGCGCCAATCAGGCGATGAGCCAGATCGCGCTAATCAACCAGAAGATCGCCGCCTCGAGCTCGAACGACACTTCGATGGCGCTGCTGCTCGACCAGCGCGACGCCTATATCGACCAGCTCTCGCAGCTGATGGATATCAACGTCATCCGCGGCGACGGAAACCAGATCACGGTCTTCACCAATTCCGGCGTGCAACTCGTCGGCACGCAGGCGGCCCGCCTGCAATTCGACGCACAAGGCACGATGAGCGCCGCTTCGACATGGAGCGCCGATCCGACCGAACGCACGGTCGGCACCATCATGCTGGTGGCGGCGAACGGCGGCACGGTGGACCTGATCCAGTCGAACGCGATCCGGTCCGGCGAGATTGCCGCCTACCTTCAGATGCGCGACCAGGATCTGGTGCAGGCGCAGACCCAACTCGACGCCATCGCCGCCGCCATGGCCAGTGCGCTGTCGGACAAGACCACGGCGGGCACCGCCGTCACCTCGGGCCTGCAAGATGGCTTTACGGTCGACATCGGCGGGCTGTCGGCCGGCAACACCATCAGCCTCAATTACACGGTGTCGTTGACCGGCGCCACGCGAACGATGACCTTCGTGCGCGTCGACGACCCCTCCGTCCTGCCGTTGTCGGGCAACGCCACAGCGACGCCCGGCGATACGGTGGTCGGCATCGACTTCTCGGGCGGCATGGCCTCCGTGCTGGCGCAGATCAACAGCGCGATCGCCTCGACCGGCATGGTGGCGTCCAATCCGATCGGCAATGATCTGCAGATCCTCGACGACGGTGCCGGCAACATCGTCAACGTGAACTCGCTGACGGTCACCAAGACGGCGACGTCGCTTGCGGGCGGCAGCGCCGAACTGCCGTTCTTTACCGACGGCAGCCAGGTCTATAGCGGCGCGATCGGCGCGCTGGGCGCCCAGAGCGTCGGCTTCGCCGGCCGCATCACGGTGAACAGCGCGCTCGCCGGCGACGCCTCGAGGCTTGTGGTCTTTGCGAGCGGCGTCGCCGCCGGCGACAGCACGCGCCCCGACTTCATATTGCAGAAGCTCACGACCGGCGTGCAGCAGTTCTCGCCCGCCACCGGCATCGGCACCGAGTCGACGCCGTTCTCCGGCTCGATCACGACTTTCATGCGCCAGGTGCTCAGCTATCAGGGCGACGCGGCCGATTCCGCCATCAATCTCAAGCAGGGCCAGGACGTCGTGCTCAACGCCCTGCAGCAGCGGTTCAATGACAGCGCGAGCGTCAACGTCGACCAGGAGATGGCGAACCTGCTCACCTTGCAGAACGCCTATGCCGCAAACGCGCGCGTCCTGTCAGCGGTGAACGAGATGCTCAAAACCCTGATGCAGATGTGAGGACGCCATGAGTATATCGGGGCTCGGCGCGCAATCGGCCTTCGCCATCCAGCAGCTGGTCAGCATGCGCGCGCAGTTCAACGACCTGCAGCGCCAGCTTTCCACCGGGCAGAAATCGTCGACCTACGCCGGCCTCGGGCTCGATCGCGGCCTCACCGTCAGCCTGAACGCGCAGCTCTCGGCGATCGATGCCTATGGCGACACCATCGACAACGTGATGTCCCGCGTGAACCTGATGAACACCACGCTCAACCGCATGGTGGATATCGGCAGCGCGATCAAGGCCGTCATGGTGCAGGCGAACACCACCGGAAACAGCTCCGGCGCCTACACCGCGCAATCCAGCGCGAAGGTTTCGCTCGACGAATTGCTCGGCCTGCTCAACGCGCAGGCTGGCGACCGCTACCTCTTCTCCGGCCGCATGACCGACACGCCGGCGGCCGAGACCATGGAGCACATCCTCAACGGCGACGGCGGCCGCGCCGGGTTGCAGCAGCTGATCGCCGAGCGTAAGGCAGCCGACCTCGGCGCCGGCGGACTGGGGCGGCTGTCGATCGCCAACGGCGGCACGTCGGTCAGCCTGACCGAGGACGCCGGCCTCTTCGGCTTCAAGCTGGCCTCGGTGAACTCGACCGTTGCCAACTCTACCGCTTCCGGCCCAATCGGTTCGCCGGCGACCCTGTCGGTCAACTTCACGGGCGTGCCGTCCGCCGGCGAAACGATCACCGTGCGCTTCACCCTTCCCGACGGGTCCAGCGAGAACCTGACGCTCACCGCCACCACGAACGCGCCGCCCGGCGCCAACGAGTTCACCATCGGCGGCACGGCCGCCGCCAGCGCCGCGAACTTCGAGAGCGCGCTGAACGCGAGCCTTGGCACGCTCGCCGCGACCTCCCTGACGGCGTCGTCGGCGGTGCAGGCCTCCAACGAGTTCTTTGACGGCGACGCCGGAAACCCGCCGCTCCGGGTCGACGGGCCGCCGTTCGATACGGCCACCGGCATGGTCGCCGGCACCACCGCCAACACGGTCATCTGGTACACCGGCGAAACCGGCACCGATCCGGCACGCGGCACGGCGGTCGCGCGCATCGACCAGTCGCTCAGCGTCTCCTACGGCGCGCGCGGCAACGAGCCGGGCCTCCGCGCCATGGTGCAAAGCGTGGCGACGTTAGCCGCGATTACCGTATCGTCGAGCGACCCCAACGCCAGCGCGCTCAGCCGGGCGCTCAACCAGCGGGTCGCCGGCGGCATGAGCGGCGGTTCGCAGTCGATAACCGACGTCCAGGCGGAGCTGGCGAGCGCGCAGGGCTCCATGGTCGCCGCCAAGAGCCGCCACCAGCAGACCACCGCGATGCTCAGCGACTTCCTGCAGCAGATTGCAGGGGTATCAAACGAGGAAGTCGGCTCCAAGATCCTGGCGCTGCAGACGCGCATGCAAGCCTCGATGCAGACGACGGCCATGCTGTTCCAGACGAGCCTGGTGAACTATCTCTGACGACGCACGGGTACGACGCAAATGAAAAGGCCGCGGCGGTTGCCGCGGCCTTTTTGATTTACGGGCCCGGTCTCAGGCGCGGCCAAGCAGGCCGGCGGCGAGCTCGCGGTTGATGTTGATCAGGGAATGCAGGTTTTCCGGCTTCGGGTTGGCCAGCACCATCAAGGTGTGCTTGAGCACGAAGAGGCCGATATTGGCGACGTTCTGCCGGATGGCCACGGGCAGCGGGTTCTCCGGGTTCGTCACCGACGACACGAAGATCGACCACAGCTTGCGGTTATAGAGCAGCGCCGCCTCGAGATCGGTAGCCTGCCGGCTCTCCCACCCGTCGCGCACCGTCTGCAGTCGCGCCGCCGCGTTGAGAAGCAGGCTCGCTTCCAGTTCACGCGGATTTGCGGATTTTTTGGCGACCGCGCCGTAGGCTTTCGCCCCCTGATGCATGATCGAGCAACTCCTTTTCGTAAGCAATGAGCAGCTTGGCGCTCTTGAGGGCCTTGTACATTTCGCCGGCCAGGATGTGATTGCTCACGTCCACGACATGCGCCCAGGCGCTGGGCGCGGCCTGGACCAGGTCGCGCAGCAGCGTGAAATAGGTTTCGTGGTGCAGCGCGGGATCGCGCGAGGTGTACATGAGCTGGACGGCGAGATAGATGCGCTTGGCCGGCGTGTCGGCCTGCTCCGACGTCATGATGTCCTTCTCGCGCAGGATCGGCGCCTGCCCCTCGATGAGCAGCCGCGTGCGCTGGTCGCCATTGGTGACAAGGCACTCGCCCAGGATGAAGCGCTCGCCCGGCTTGAGTTCGACTTTGAGGCCCATTGCCGTCTCCCTGCCGCTCTTTGCTAGCCTCGTCAGGCTTAACGATCGGTTCCCCGGGCGCCTGGGGCGGCCTTAGCCGAACAGGCGTAGGACGTTCTGGTCGGCCTGTGCGGCGAGCGACAGCGCCGTGGTCGAAAGTTGCTGCCGGGTCTGCAAGGCGAGCAGGTTGGCGCCTTCTTCGTTGCTGTCGGCCAGCGTCAGGTTGTCGGCGCCGGTGTTGAGCGTGTTGATCATTGCCTTGGTGAACTCCTGGCGGACCTGCACGGTCTGCAGGTTCGAGGACAGCGCCTGAGACTGCGAGCGCAGCGTCACCAGCGCCGCCGCGAGATCGGCGCCCGCGGACGCGATGTCGGCGGTGCCGGCCCAGTTGTTGGCGGCGGAACCCAGCGCGAGGGTGCCGTTAGAGGTGTCGTCCACGCCGCTGATGGTGACCGTCGAGGTGCCGCTCTCGTTGAGCGTGATCGTCAGGTTGTTGCCATTGAGCAGGTTGACGCCGTTGATGCCGGCGTCGGCCGCCAGTTGGTCGATCTGGGTGAGGATGGCGTCGTACTGGCTGGACAGCGTCGCCCGGACGGTGGTGTCCGACGTCTGCTGCGCCTGGCTGACCAGCGACTGTGCGGTCTGCACCAGCTTGGTGATGGCGGAGATGCCGTTGTTGGCGGCCTGGATCGTGTTGATGCCCGTGGACATGGTGTCCAGCAGGGCATTCAGGTCGTTGGCGCGCACCGTCAGACTTTGTGCGGTGAAAAAGTTGATCGGATTGTCGAGGGCGCTGTTCACGCGCCGGCCGGTGGCGAGGCGGGTCTGCGTCTGGGTGATCAAGTTCGCCGTCTGCTGCAGTTGCAGCAGGTTCGAACGCACGCCGCCGGAAAGGACGATGTCAGCCATGGCAAACTCCCGCCCGCGATGGGCCATATGGTCCGGGCGATAATCAATTATTAGGGTTGATGGATGGTTAATTTGGAGGGGCGATAAAGGGTTTATTAGCCATAAAATAGCGTGCAAAAAAACGGCGGCCCGAAGGCCGCCGTTTCCAACTTCTTGTTGCCGGACCGGCTTAGCCGAACAGGCGCAGCACGTTCTGGTCGGCCTGCGCGGCGAGAGACAGCGCGGTGGTCGACAGCTGCTGACGGGTCTGCAAGGCGAGCAAGTTCGCGCCTTCCTGGTTTGAATCGGCCAGGGTGAGGGCGTCCGAACCGGCCTGCAGCGTGCTGATCATCGCCTTGGTGAAGTCCTGGCGGATCTGCACGGTCGACAGGTTCGAGCTGAGCGTCTGCGACTGCGACCGCAGGGTCGCCAGCGCAGCGGTCAGGTCGGTCGACGCGGCCGTGATGTCGGCGGTGGCGGCCCAGTTGTTGGCCGCAGCCGTGATGCCGAGGCCGTTCGCGTCGTCGGTCACGCCGGTGATCGTCGTGCTCGAGGTGCCCGACTCGTTCAGCGTAACCGTGAGGTCATCGCCGTTGAGCAGGTTGGTGCCGTTGAAGCTGGCATCGCCCGCGAGCTGGTCGATCTGGGTGAGGATGGCGTCGAACTGCGACGACAGGCTTTCGCGCACCGCCGTATCCGAGGTCTGCTGAGCCTGCGAGACCAGCGACTGGGCCGACTGGACCAGCTTGGTGATCGCGGTGATACCGTTGTTGGCGGCCTGAATGGTGTTGATGCCCGAGGACATCGAGTCGAGGAGATTGTTCAGGTCGTTGGCGCGGTTATCGAGGCCCTGCGCGGTGAAGAAGTTATTCGCGTTATCGAGAGCGGAGTTGACGCGCTTGCCGGTCGCAAGCTTCGTCTGGGTCGAAGCGATCAGCGAGGCCGTCTGCTGAAGCTGCAGCAGGTTCGAACGCACGCCTGCGGAGAGAGTAATCTCAGCCATCTTACGCTACCTTTCTGGTGACTATGCCGTACTGGCAGATACATGTATCGATCCAGAGGATCGCGGCTGTCTTCTCACGCCGGCTCCCAATGGCCCGTAAAAGAACGTGGTTAACGAGTTGTCGCCGCGCTCAGGAATTGGCGCGCCTGAATCGAGATCGCGCGGCGGCCGGCTCGGCCGCGCCGCCGGCGTTCTGCGTTAGCACTTCGGTAAGGATCAGCTTTTCTTAACCGACCGCGGGCATGATGGCCGCCGGTACCGGGTAAAGTGTATGGCCATCAGCGCGACATCCATGCTGTCGTCGGGAATGCCCGACTGGATCGGCTCCACCGTGGAGGCGATCCAGGCGAGCAAGACCATGGGCGGCATGATGGGCGCGCTGAACGACGCGCGCAAAGGCAACGCGCGCAAGTCCTTCGCCAACGTGGCGAACTCCTTTGCGTTGATCGCCCAGAACAACGTCACGAATGCATCGAGCTTTTATGCCCAGCTCGCCGCCCAGGCCATGGAGAAGCGCCAGGAAAAGGTGATGCAGCAGGTGCTGAAGGATCTCTCGCGCTCGCACAACATGGTCAAGCCGAAGAACGTGCTCGATGCCATGATCTTCTTCGCCGACGGGTCGACGCTGAACACCGAAACCAACATCATGACGATGGTGACCGGCAAGCAGTATGACATCACGACCGGCGCCGAATACACCGATCCCGCCTTCATCGTGCAGATGGCCAACGGCGCCTATCTGAACACGCAGACCAACGTGCTGACCATGCCGGACGGCACCCAGATCGACACCGTGACCGGCCTGAAGGTTTCCCAGCTCGACAAGACCGCGTAGGCTCGCGCCGCCGCCTCAGAGACTGCGGCTGACCGCCAGCGGCTGGCTCGACCGCGGGCCCGGGCTGTTGGCGCGCCCGCTCGCGCCGTAGGTCGAAGGCGCCCGCTTGCGCGCGAGCTCGCCCGACACGCCGCGGATGATGCCTTCCGACACCGCATGCGCCGTCGCCAGCACGGTGAGGTTGATCTTCAGTCGCGCCTGGAAGGCGTCGTGGCGCTCGCGCAGCGCCGCCAGCTTCTCGGGCAAGGTGCGCGCGACGAGGTCCTTCGCGGCCCTCAGCCTTTCGCTCTCGGCGGCGTAGCTGCGGGCGAGCTCGGCCTTGGTCGCTTCGAGCTCGACGGCATGGCCGAGCTTGCCGGCACGCACCCGCGCGGTTTCCTCCTCCACTATTTCCAGGAGGCGGTCCATGATCGTGTCGAGGTTGCCGATGATGGCCTCGGCTTCGGCCCGGCCTGGCGCGCTCATCAGCGTATCTCCTGCTGCGCGATCAGTGCGCTGTAGACCTGGTCTGCGATGCCGATGCCGCCGGCCTTGGCGAATGACTTGGCGTATTCGTCGGTCAGCAGCGAGCGCCAGACGCCGGTCGTGCCCTTGCCGCCGAAGGGGCCGTCGCCGCCGACCTCGGTGAACATCTGCTGGAACATCGAATTGAGGAACACGGCCTCGAAGTTTTCCGCCGTCTCCTTGGCCTTCGCCTTGGAAGAGGTGTCGAGCCGGGAGGCGGCCGCGGTCTTGGCGTTGATCAGGTCGGCCGGCTTCAGGCCGGGGGCGGGGAGGGTGAAGGGGTCCATCACATCACCTCGATGTCGGCCTGGATGGCGCCGGCGGCCTTGATCGCCTGCAGGATGGCGATCAGGTCGCGCGGGCCGATGCCGAGCGAGTTGAGCCCGTCCACCAACTGCTGCAGCGAGACGCCGTCCTTGACGACCGCGAGCTTCTTGCCGTCCTCCTGCACGCCGATGCGCGTGCGCGGCACGGTCACCGTGGTGCCGCCGCGCGAGAACGGCGTCGGCTGGCTGACCTGCGGCGTCTCGGTGATGCTCACCGTGAGATTGCCCTGCGCCACCGCCACCATGGAGACCCGCACGTCGCGGCCCATGACGATGATGCCCGAGCGCTCGTCGATGACGATCTTGGCGGCGAGGTCCGGCTCGACCTGGAGCTGCTCGACCTCGGTCAAGAGCTTGATGACGTTGCCGCGGTACTGCTGCGGCACGGTGATGCCGACGGTGCCCGGATCGAGCGATTCCGCGGTCGGCACGCCGATGTAGTCGTTGATGGCGGCGGCAATGCGCTTGGCGGTGGTGAAGTCGGGATTGCGCAGCGCCATGCGCAGCTGGCTCTGCTTGTTCAGGTTGAACTCGATCTCGCGCTCGATCAGCGCGCCGTTGGCGATGCGGCCGACGGTCGGCACACCGCGCACGATCTTGGCGGCCTCGCCTTCGGCCTGGAAACCGCCGATCGCGACCGAGCCCTGGCCGACCGCGTAGACGTTGCCGTCGGCGCCCAGCAGCGGGGTGACCAGCAGCGTGCCGCCCTGCAGGCTCTTGGCGTCGCCGAGCGCGGAGACGGTGACGTCGATGCGCGTGCCCTGCGTGGCGAAGGGCGGCAGGTTGGCGGTGACCATGACGGCGGCGACGTTGCCGGTGCGCAGGGTCTGGCCGCGGATGTTGACGCCGAGGCGTTCCAGCATCGCCTGCAGCGACTGCCGGGTGAACGGGATGTTGTTGAGCGTATCGCCCGAGCCGTTGAGGCCGACGACCAGGCCGTAGCCGATGAGCTGGTTCTGGCGCACGCCCTCGATGTTGGCGAGGTCCTTGATGCGCGAGCTCGCCCCGGCGCTAACCGGGACGCAAATGGCCAGAAACACCGCCCAGCAGGCGGCCCGCAAGGTCCTCGTCATCACTGCTCCCCAATGTGACGTGTGACTGCACAGAACAATGCGAAGGCCGTGCCAAGCCGGCCCGGCAAGCCAAGCTATTGAAATAACGGATAAATATTCTCCCCAGATGCGCTGCCGGCGCACCCGGCGCCCGGCAGGATTGGCCGCCGTCGGCAATTTTTGCCGAGTATTTACCGGGGGTTAACCATAAACCGGCAGGGTGGAAGGCGCGGGGGACCGACGTTTCTCGGGCTGGGGATTGAAGCGATGCGGGTTTACGGGCCGAACGGGACTGCGCTGGCCGCGGCGCCCGCGACTGCGCGGCGGACCGCGGGCGGCACTTTCACCGTCAGCGAGCAGGACACGCCCCGGCAGTCGTCGCCCGCCACCTCGTTGCGCGCCATCTCGAGCCTGGATGCGCTGATCGCGCTGCAGGGCGTGGAAGACCCGACCGAACGTCGCAAGCGGGCGGTCGCCAAGGGCCGCAACGCGCTCGACGTGCTGGAGAAGCTCAAGCTCGGCCTGCTCGACGGGGAGCTCGACACCTCGACGCTGGCGCGCCTGAAGGTGGCGGCCGAGGGGCTGACCGAGGAAACGGGCGATGCCGGGCTCGACCAGGTGATGGGCGAAATCGACCTGCGCGTCGCGGTCGAGCTGGCCAAGGCCGGCATCCGCTGAGCCCGGACGCGGCCGCGCGAGTTCCCGCCACGCCGCCAAGTCATTGAGCTGTCACACAAATCAGCCTATTCACCGTCTGACACGCAAGTGTTGTCCGGCGTCGGGTGCGCGTATATAAGCCAGCCCCACACGGGAGGGTTAGGCTTCGCCTAAACAATATAAAAAGGACAGGGAGTCAGGTGGGATGCTGGCCAAGAACAAGAGCTATCGGCCGACTGACAAGGAGCCGTTCATGAACGAGCGGCAGCGCGAGTATTTCCGCGCAAAGCTGCTGGCCTGGCGCGAGGATATCCTCAAGGAGGCCAAGGAGACGCTCCAGCATCTCCAGGAAGAAAACCAGAATCACCCGGACCTGGCCGACCGCGCCTCCTCGGAGACCGACCGCGCCATCGAGCTGCGCGCCCGCGACCGCCAGCGCAAGCTGATCGCCAAGATCGACGAGGCGCTCACCCGCATCGACGACGGCACCTACGGCTATTGCGAGGAGACCGGCGAGCCGATTTCGCTGCGCCGCCTGGAGGCGCGCCCGATCGCGACGCTGTCGGTGGAGGCGCAGGAGCGGCACGAGCGCCGCGAGCGCGTCTACCGCGACGACTGAGCCGACGGCATCGACTGCTTCGTCTGCAATGCCCGGCCGTCGCGCCGGGCATTTTGCTTCTTACCGGCGCCAGGCGCGCGTCCCGACAACTGAAACGAACACGGCCTCCGGCAGGGGAGCTACCGGAGGCCGTGGGTTGACGCCGTTTACGCTCGCGAGACGCAAAGCGGCGCGGGAGATCGCGGGCGGCGGACGCCGCCCGGAAAACGTCGCTAGAAGGGCAGGACCACGTCGAGCACCTGCTGGCCGTAGCGCGGTTGCTGCACGTCGGTGATCTGGCCGCGGCCGCCATAGGCGATGCGTGCCTGTGCGATCTTGGTCGAGTCGATGGTGTTGTCGCTCTCGATGTCCTCCGGACGCACGATGCCGGCGACGATCAACTCTCTGATCTCGAAGTTGACGCGGATCTCCTGCCGGCCTTCCACCACGAGGTTGCCGTTCGGCAGCACCTGCGTCACCACCGCGGCGACGTTGGTCTGCAAGGCCTCCGAGCGGTTGACCGAGCCCTTGCCTTCGCTCGAGGCGGAGGAATCGGCGGTGAGGATGCGGCCGGGCAGGATCGCCTTGGCCGGGCTGACGATGGTCTTGCTGCCGATGAAGTCCGTGACGCCGGAATCTTCCTTGTTGTCGCGGCTGCGTTTGGTCTCGTTGTCGATGATCGCCTTGTCGGTGATGTTGACCTTCACCGTCAGGATGTCGCCGATCTGGTGCGCGCGCTGGTCCTTGAAGAAGGCGCGCGAGCCGTTCCGCCACAGCGAGTTCGGATTGTAGGAGGCGGGCTGCGCCGCCGGCATCGGCATCTGCACCGGCTTGTAGCCCGGCCGCGTCGTCGGATTGTCCACCGCGGTCAAGGGCGGCGGCGCGCCGATGTTCTTGATCCGGTCGAAGGCGGCGCAGCCGCTCAAGAGCGAGCTCGCCAGCGCGGCGAGGAACACGGGACGCATAACGGTCAGGGCTTTCATCGACGTCGCTTTCACAAAAGGCGCACGCGCGCGGTGTCGTTGGATTCGTGGGGTCGTTCGCAGGTCGAGTTGTTCTTTCATCATCGGCTAGCGCAGCTCGGCGCGCCGCTCGGTGGCGGCGAGCCGCGGCGGCGGCGCGGCCCCGATGACGACGTGTCCGGGGCCGACGACCACGCCGTGCACGGTGCGCTTGGACTGCTCGTTGAGCACCGCGATGGTGTCGCCTTCGGCGCCGCTCTCCATGGCCTTGCCGCGCACCGAAAGCATGATGCCGGGCACTTCGTAGATCATGGTGACGGTGTCGTTGCGCTGGACCAGCTCCGGCTTCTTCAACTCAGCGCCGCGCAGCGGCCGGCCCGGCTGCAGCTCGGTGCGGGCGGCGAGCCCGATCGCCTGGCTGCGGTCGGTGATGGCGTCGCGGCCGACCGAGTTGCGCGGGTGACGCTCGATGGCGACGTCGGTCTCCTTCAGCACCGCGCCGCGCTCGATGCGGCGCAGCACTGTCACTACGTCCATGGTCGCGTGCGCGCGGCCGGTCAGGCGGAACGTGCCGTGGCGCGCGGCGCCGGTAGGAATCTCCAGCGTCGCGTCGAAGCGGCCGCTACGCGGCTCGAACGTGACGCGGGCGACGCGCACCGCGCCGGTGGCGGCGGGGTCCACGTACATCGCGCGCATCTCGCGCTCGAAGGTCACCGTGATGTCGCCCGCCTCGCCGAGCGGGTGCTGCGCCGCCAGCGCCTGCGCAATCGCCTCTTCGACCTCCTCGGCCGGGATGGCGCGCGCCGCGCGCGTGACCGACACTTCGCTCAGGCCGGCGGTGTCGAGGCCGACCAGCGCGTGCCCGCGCACGGCGTCGGCCACCGCCGACGCCTTCACGGTGCCGGTGGTGCCGAGGTCGGGCGCGCGGAAGATCGGCACGTTGGCGATCACGCCCGCGTTGTCGATCAGGTCGCCGACGCGCACGATGTCGCCGGTGACGGTGGCGGAGGCTTTCAGCACCGGCCGCGGCGTGTCTTGCGCCAGGGCGGCGGTGGCGAGGCCGGTGAGGGCGAGGGCGGCGAGGAGGGTGCGGATCATGGCTCTCACTCAGCGCATCATGTTGGAGGTGGACGACAGCATCTGGTCGGCGGCGGTGATCACCTTGGCGTTCATCTCGTAGGCGCGCTGCGCGGCGATCAAATCGGAAATCTCGCTTACCGCCTCGACATTGGCCTGCTCGAGATAGCCCTGTTGCAGGTTGCCGAAGCCGTCGGTCTGCGGCGTGCCGTTCTGCGGCTGGCCGGAGGCGGGCGTCTCCAGATAGAGGTTGTCGCCCATGCTCTGCAGGCCGGCCTTGTTGATGAACAGCGCGAGCTCGATCTGGCCGACCTGGTTCTGCACGTTCGAGCCGGGCAGCGTCACCGACACCTGGCCCTGCGAGTTGACCGACACCGAGGTCGCGTTCTGCGGAATGGTGATGCCGGGCTGCAGCACGTTGCCCTGCACGGTCACCAGGCGTCCCTGCGCGTCGAGCTCGAACGAGCCGTCGCGGGAGTAGGCAGTGCGGCCGTCCGGCAGCAGGATTTTGAAGAAGCCTTCGCCGCGGATGGCGAGGTCGTAGTTCTTGCCGGTCTGGGCGAGCGCGCCCTGCGTCATCAGGCGCGGCGTGCCGACGGTCTTGACGCCCGAGCCGAGCTCGATGCCGGCAGGCAGGATGTTGCCTTGCGACGAGGTCTGCGTGCCGACGCGGTTGACGTGCTCGTAGAGCAGGTCCTGGAATTCGGCGCGCTGGCGCTTGTAGCCGGTCGTGCGCATGTTGGCGATATTGTTGGAGATGACCTGGACGTTGAGTTCCTGGGCCATCATTCCGGTCGCCGCGGTGTGCAGGGCTCGCATGGTGCTGTCTCCCGGCCGTTAGTTCGGCACTTCGGCAAGTTTTTCGATCGCCGTGCGGTTCAGGTCCGCCTGCTGCGAGAGCAGGGTGGCGACCTGCGTGTAGCTGCGCGTGACCTCGATCATGCGCGTCATTTCGATGACCGAGCGCACGTTGGATCTCTCGATCGAGCCTTGGACGATGCGCGAGGCCGTGTCCGGCTGCGGCACCATCGTGTCGGGCGCGAGGAAGGTTCCCGCGCCGTCCTTCTGCAGTTGCGTGGGCTGGTCGAAGGCGGCCAGGCGCAGCTTGCCGCGCTGCGATTCGACCATAGCGTTGCCCGCGCGCACGCTGATTATGCCGTTGGCGTTCACCATGATGTCGCGGTCGGTCGGCTGCAGGATGATCGGGCCGGAGTCGCCGAGCACCTGGTGGCCTTCGCTGGTGACCAGCTCGCCGTTGCCGTTGATCTGCATCGCGCCGTTGCGCGTGTAGCGCTCGCCGCGCGGCGTCTGCACCACCAGGAAGCCCTTGCCGTCCACCGCGACGTCGAGCGGGTTGCCGGTGCGCTCTATCGTGCCCTGGCTCATGTCGAGCCAGGTCGCGCGGTCGCGCACGAAGCTCACTTTGTTGCCGCCCGCTTCGCCGCCCGTGCGCGCCTTCTGCGGGATGAACTCCTCGAACAGCGCACCCTGGCTCTTGAAGCCGGCGGTGTTGAGGTTCGCGATGTTGTTGGCGACCACGTCCATTTCGCGCCTGAGCGCGACCTGGCGTGACAGTCCGACCAGAAGTGCGTTCTGCATCGGTAACTCCCCTGAAGCCATCCGGCGGGCAGCCCTCCCGAGGCCACGTCGCCGGTTTCATGACGCTCCGCCCGACTCTCCCAAGCCGGCGGGGCTGCCAAGCGACATTGCAGCCGCCGTGCCAACATGGAATTTCATTAGATTTCAATCGGTTGACGAAATCGGCTGTTAGCGCTGGCCGGGAAAAAAGCGCCGCCCGCGCGCTCCAACCGGCAAAACTTTCCCACTTCCGGGAACCGCGGAAAGTTTCTGTTAACCATACCGACCTACCTTGCGGCTGTAAGGGGCGCGAACCGGCGCGTCCGCGGCATCCGCCGCGGCATTGGCGCATAGGCGCGGACACGCCCGGCAGTTGCACTTCGGGGACTACATGGCAGCCAAGGCGAAAAAGGTGGACGCTCAGACCGAGGACGACGCGGAAGAGGGGGGCGAACAGGGCGCAGCGAAGAAGAAGCTGCCGCTCAAGCTCATTATCATCGCCGCCGCCGGTCTCCTCGTACTCGGCGGTGCAGGCGGTGGCGGCTACTACTTCTTCTTCAAGAGCAAGGGTGGCGAGAAGCCGAAGCAGGAAGTCGCCAAGCCCGCGACCTTCGTCGATCTGCCCGACGTGCTGGTGAACCTGTCGAACTCGGGCAGCGACCGCACGCAATACCTCAAGGTCAAGGTCGTGCTCGAATTGCCGGACGCCACGCTGGTGCAGCAGATCCAGCCGCTGATGCCGCGCGTCATGGACGCCTTCCAGACCTACCTGCGCGAGCTGCGGCCGACCGATCTCGACGGCTCGGCCGGCCTCTACCGCCTCAAAGAAGAGCTCACGCGCCGCGTCAACGCGGTCGTCGCGCCCAGCCGGATCACCGCGGTTCTGTTCAAGGAGATCGTCGTCCAGTGAGCTTGATCTCGAACCGGATCGGGCGCCGCGAGAAACGATCGTAGGCCATGGCGAACAAGGACCAAATCGACCAAGACGCGCTGGCCGCCGAATGGGGCTTGGCGCTGGAAGCAGAGTCGGGGGCGCCCGCGCCGGCCGGCGACGCGGCGCCGGCCACGGGCGTGGACGAGGCGGCTGCGCAATGGGCCGCCATGGTGGATGACGGCGCCGGCCTGAATACCGGCAAGGGCGGCGCCGAGCGCATCCTCAACCAGGAAGAAATCGACAGCCTGCTCGGCTTCAGCCTGGCCGACGTCACGCTCAACGACAATTCCGGCATTCGCGCCATCATCGACTCGGCGATGGTGTCCTACGAACGCCTGCCGATGCTGGAAATCGTCTTCGACCGGCTGGTCCGGTTGATGACGACGTCCTTGCGCAACTTCACCTCCGACAACGTCGAGGTCTCGCTCGACCGCATCACCTCGGTGCGCTTCGGCGACTATCTCAATTCCATCCCGCTGCCGGCGATCCTCGCCGTGTTCAAGGCGGAGGAATGGGACAATTTCGGGCTCGCCACGGTCAATTCGAGCCTCATCTATTCGATCATCGACGTGCTGCTCGGCGGCCGGCGCGGACAGAGCGGCGTGCGCGTCGAGGGCCGGCCCTACACCACGATCGAGACCAATCTGGTCAAGCGCATGATCGAGGTTGTGCTGGCCGACGCCGAGCTCGCCTTCAAGCCGCTGTCGCCGGTCAAGTTCAACATCGACCGGCTGGAAACCAACCCGCGCTTCGCCGCCATTTCGCGCCCCGCCAACGCGGCCATCCTGGTGCGCTTGCGCATCGACATGGAAGACCGCGGCGGCAGCATCGAGCTGCTTCTGCCCTATGCGACCATCGAGCCGATCCGCGCGGTTCTGCTCCAGATGTTCATGGGCGAGAAGTTCGGCCGCGACCCGATCTGGGAAGGCCACCTCGCCACCGAGATCGGTCAGGCGCAGATCGGGGTGGACGCCGTGCTCTACGAGGCGCGTCTGCCGCTGCGCCGGATGATGGGCCTCGAGGTCGGCGACACGCTCATGCTGGAGCTCAAGCCGAACGCGATGGTCACCGTTCGCTGCGGCGACGTGACGCTCACCGAAGGACGCATGGGCAAGGTCGGCGACCGCGTCGCGGTGCGCGTGGCCAAGCCGCTGCGCAAGCCCCGCACGACCTTCGCCATGTTCGAGAAAGCCGACGAGACGTCCAACCGGTTGGAGGCGCAGTGACATGAACTACGGCTTCTTCATCGAGAGCATGGTCTCGGTGCTGTTGCTCCTGACCATCCTCTATTGCGTCCGGCTGAACCGGCAGATCCGCCTGCTCAAGGCCGACGAACAGTCGCTGCGCGCCACCATTTCCGAGCTGGTCACCGCCACCGAGATCGCCGAGCGCGCGATCACCGGGCTGAAGGCGACCATGCGCGACGGCGAGCAGGTGCTCACCGAGCGCCTGCAGCGCAGCGAGCAGCTGTCCGCCGACATTGGGCGCCAGATCACCGCGGGTGAGGACCTCTATATGCGCTTGGCGCGTATCGCCGGCGCCGGCACCGGCCGGCCGGCCGAGCCCGCGCCCGATGCGCGCTCGGTGGCCGCCGCCGCGCAGGCCTTCGCTGAGCGGGCGCGCGCGCGCATGGGCGGCCTGGCGGCATGAAGAACGCCTGGCGCGATATCCGGCTGATCCCGATCGTGCTGGTCGCGACGGTCAGCCTGCTCGCGCTCAAGGTGTCGGGTCTCGTGTTCGACGGCGGCTATACGCTCGGCGAGCGCCTGCAGGGACGCGGCAAGACTGAATTGACGGTCACCAGTCCCGACACCATCCCGGAGTTTCCCAAGGTCGTTTACGCCGATCAGCGCGCCGCGGAAGCGGCGGCCGGGCCGGCCAAGCCGAGGCCCTGGGCGCAGGAGATGTTCAATTTCAATGCGGAGCGCGACGTCACGGGTTCGGTGAAAAAGGACCCCGTCGCCGTCGCCGCGGCGAAGAAGGACGGCGACATCACAGGCTCGGCCGGCGGCGGCGACGACAAGGACAAGAGCGGCGCGCCCCCGCTCAAGGTCAGCGACAAGCCGCCCGGTCCGCCCAAGCTCGAAGTGGCGGGCGCGAGCCTGCCGCTGGACCAGGGCCGTGTTGCTTCGCCGGGCGAGCGCGCCGTGCTCGAACGCCTGCAGGACCGGCGCCAGGAACTCGAGACGCGCACGCGCGAGCTCGAGATGCGCGAGAGTCTCATCAAGGCCGCCGAGAAGCGCCTGGAGGCCAAGGCCAACGAGCTCAAGGAACTGGAGACGCGCGTCAACGGCGCCGCGGGCCAGCGCGAGAAGGCGGAAGCGCAACGCTTAAAGGGGATCGTGCAGATGTACGAAACCATGAAGCCCAAGGATGCCGCCCGCATCTTCGACCGCCTCGATTTGAAGGTACTGGTCGAGGTCTCCACCCAGATGAATTCCCGGAAGATGTCGGAAGTCCTCGCGCAGATGACGCCGGAGGCGGCCGAGCGGCTCACCGTCGAGCTGGCGCACAGGGCCGGGGCGCAGACCATGTCGGCGGACGCCGACCAACTGCCGAAGATCGAAGGCAAGCCGGCCAATTGACGGCTGCGCTTAACGTATTTCCGCGACTTGGAGCGCCACGGTTAACGCGCCGTTAAACGCGCCCTTTTAGGCTGCGGCCACCGGCATGTGCGCCGGCTGGAACGGCGTGTCATGGCGGCTTCGTCCTTCAATCTGTCGCGCGCGCGCGGGTGGCTGATCGTGCTGTCAGCCGCCGCTGCGCTTCTGGGCGTGACGGCGGCCGCGGCCGAGCCGGTCCGGGGCGAGGTCAAGGTCTACACCGACGGCGGCTATGCGCGCATGGTGTTCCGCCTCGCCGAGGAGGTGGGCGCCAAGGTCCAGGTCTCCGGCGCCATCATGGTGATCACCTTCGACAAGCCGGTGGGCGTGTCGGTGGACGGCCTGAACGCCGGCGCGCGCGATTACATCAGCGCAGCGCGCCGCGACCCCGACGGCACCGCCATCCGCATCGCGCTTGCGCGCAGCGTCAAGGTCAACACCATCCCGGCCGCCGAGCGGCTCTACGTTGATTTGCTGCCGGACAGCTGGAAAGGCATGCTGCCGGGCCTGCCGCAGGAGGTGGTGGACGAGCTCGCATCGCGCGCGCGAGAGGCCGAACGGCAACTGCACAAGCAGCAGCTTACCGCCAAGGCGAAGCAGTCGCCGCTGGTGCGCGTGCGCGTCGCGCGCCAACCCACCTTCACCCGCTATATGTTCGATCTGCCGGCCGGCGCCAACGCCGTGCCCGAGCGCGAGGACGGTCGCTTCCGGCTCAACTTCGATCAGCAGATCCGCTGGGACCTCGCCGATGCCAAGGCGTCGCTTCCGGCCACGCTCGAGTCGGTCGAGGGCGAAACCGATTACGACATGTCGGTGGTCACCTTCGTGTTCAAGGGCGCGCCGGAGCTGCGAACCTTCCGCGAGGACCGCAGCATCGTCGTCGACGTCGGCGGCGAGAACGGGCTGAAGCCGAAGGCGGCGCTGGAAGAGGCCAAGCCCGCCGCCGCGCCCGCGCTCACCATTTCCGCGCCGGAGACCATTCCGGCGAAGGACGCCGCGCAGCCGCCGCTCACGCCACAGCCGCAGCCGCAGCCTCAGAAAGAAGCGGCGCTGGCTCCCGCCGCGCCGGCGCCCGCTCCCGCGGCGAAACTGGTATCGGCCGAGCCTGCGCCGAAAGCTTCAGCCGCGCCGACTGCGCCGCCAGCCCCGCAAGCCGCCGCGCCGGCCCCGGTCGCGCCGGAGAAAGCCGCCGCCGCGGCGCCGAAACCGCTGGTCGATCCGAACGCGCCGGTCCCGCTCGCCGTCAGCCAGTCGGGCGACGACGTGCGCCTGGAATTTCCCTTTGCCGAGCCGGTCGCCGCCGCGATGTTCCGCCGTGCCGACGTGCTGTGGCTGGTGTTCGACAGCCCCGCGGAGATCGACCTCAAAGCGCTCACGCGCGAGCCCGTGCCGGGCATCCGCAGCGCGAGCTTCGAGCGCGCCGCCGACGGCGCCGGCATCGTGCGCATCAAGCTCAACCGTCCGCGCCTCACCGGCGTGAACGCCGACGGGCCGTCCTGGGTCGTCAACATCGCCGATTCCGTCACCGAACCGACGCGCCCGCTCATGATCGTGCGCAGCGTGTTCGGCAAGAACCAGGCGGGCATCGCGATCCCCTTCGACGATGCCGCCAAGGTGCACCGCCTGCGCGACTCCGATATCGGCGACCGCCTCATCGTGGTCACCGCGCCGGCGCCCGCGCGCGGCTTCCTCAAGTCGCAGGCCTTCGTCGAACTGCAGACGCTGGCCTCCGCCCATGGCGTCGCCATCCATCCGATCGCCGACGACCTCGCCGCGACGATCGAGAAGGGCAAGGTCATGGTCGGACGGCCGGGCGGCCTTTCGCTGTCCTCGACCTCGTCCGACAGCTCCGCCGCCACGCCCGGCTTCCGTGCGCTCACCTTCGACACCCAGCTGTGGGGCTTCGACCGGCAGGCGCCATTTGTCGCGCGGCAGTCCGAACTGATCCGGCTCGCGGCCGCCGCGCCCGAGGCCAAGCGCAAGCCGGCGCGCTTCAACCTCGCCCGCTTCTATCTCGCGCGCGACATGGCGGCGGAAGCCAAGGCCGTTCTCGACGTGGCGATCGCCGACCAGCGCGGCGACGACGTCACCGGCAGCCTGTTGCGCGCCGTCGCCGAAGTGATGCTCGACCGGCCCGACCGCGCGCTCAAGGAATTGTCCGGCCCGCAAATCGGCAACCAGCCGGACGCGCCGATCTGGCGCGCCATCGCCTTCTCACGCCAGGGCAAGTGGGAGGACGCGCGCAAATCCTTCAAGGGCACCGAGACCGCCATCGCCGGCCTGCCGATCGAACTGCAGCGGCTGGCGATCCAGGAATCGTTGCGCTCGGCCATCGAGGTGCGCGACTTCTCCAGTGCGGCGCGCCTGATCAACGAGCTCGAAATGGTCGGCAGCACGCCGGAGCTCGAGCCGACGGTGCAGGTGCTGACCGGACGTCTCTACGAAGGGCTCGGACGCACCGAGGATGCGCTCGCGAACTACCGCGCCGCCGCCGGCGCCAAGGACCGGCGCGCCGCCGCGCAGGGCCGCCTGCGCGAGATCGACCTGATGTTCGGGCAGGGCAGCATGCCGCGCAAGGAGGCGATCAACGCGCTCGAGACGCTGACCGCGGTTTGGCGCGGCGACGAGACCGAGACCGAAGGCCTCAAGCTGCTCGCGCACCTCTACACCGAGGAAAGTCGCTATCGCGACGCCTTCCATGTCATGCGCACCGCGCTGCTCGCGCACCCGAATTCGGACATGACGCGCAAGATCCAGGACGAAGCGGCGCGCACCTTCGACAGCCTGTTCCTCGCCGGCAAGGGCGACGCACTGCCGCCGATCGAGGCGCTGGGGCTGTTCTACGACTTCAGGGAGCTGACGCCGATTGGGCGGCGCGGCGACGAGATGATTCGCCGGCTTGCCGACCGGCTGGTCTCCGTCGACCTGCTCGACCAGGCGGCCGAGCTCATGCAGCACCAGGTGGACCACCGCCTGCAGGGCGCCGCGCGCGCGCAGGTCGCGACCCGCCTTGCCGTGATCTATCTGATGAACCGCAAGCCGGCCCGCGCGCTCGCCACGCTGCAGAAGACGCGCGCGTCCGATCTCGCCCACGAGCTGCGCGACCAGCGCCTCCTGCTCGAGGCGCGCTCTCTCTCCGACACCGGCCGGCACGAGCTCGCGCTCGAAGTCGGCGCCAACATCGCGGGCAAGGAAGCCATCCGGCTGCGCTCCGACATCCTGTGGGCGGCGGCGCGCTGGCGGGAAGCTTCCGAGCAGATCGAGCTGCTCTACGGCGAGCGCTGGCGCGACTTCAAGCCGCTCTCCGAGAGCGAGCGCACGGACATCATGCGCGCCGCGCTCGGCTATGCCATGGCCGACGAGCAGATCGGCCTCATGCGTCTGAGCGAAAAGTACGCGGCCAAGATGGCGGAAGGACCGGACCGCAAGACGTTCGAGGCGGTGAGCGGCCCGATCGGCACCAACAGCGCCGAGTTCCAGAACGTCGCCAAGCGGCTCGCCAACACCGACACGCTCGCGATCTTCCTGCGCGAGCTGAAAGCGCGCTATCCGGATGCGAGCGCCATGCCCGCGGCTCCGGCGCCCGACAGCGCGCCAGTGCCGGCGGCGCCGCCGGCGCCGAAGCCCGCGGGGC
>JBKBRE010000023.1:0-64249 GCA_046292265.1 Pseudolabrys sp.
CGGGCGACTGCACGGGCGCCACCGACCGCGGCGGCTCAGGCGCGGGCGCGGGCTCGCCCGCGGCGGTGCCGTCGGGATGGATGGCGATGGTGCGGATCTTCTTCGGCTCGCTGCCGACCACGCCGCTGCCCATCGACGCCACGACGCTGGGCGGCGCCTCGCCGTCGCGCGAGCCGCCGGGGAACACCACGCCGGCCGGCCGGTCGCGCACCTCCATCGGCTGCTCCTGGCGCGAGACGAGCTTCTCGCTTTGCACGGAGCCGCCGACGCGGTCGGTGATGAGCTTGTTGGAAGCGGCGTCCTTCGACGGCCCCGCCGGCACGACCTTGCTCGGCGCCGTCTCCGCCTTGATCACCGGCGGCTGGCCGCTCGTGCCCGACGAGCCGAAGATCGCGCGATAGCCGACGGCGCCGGCGGTGCCGAGCACGGCAAGCGCGAAAATGCCGGCGATCGCCATGATGCCCATGCGGCGGCGCGAGGGCGGCGGATCGTCGTAGAAGTCCTGCTGCTCGGCGCCGTAGGGCGCCTGGTGCGGATCGTAGGTCGCGTGATCATAGGGATAGGCGTCGCGCGCGTCCTGAGCGACTGCCGGACCACGCTGGGTGAGATAGGCCGGGATCTGCTCCTCGGCCGGATAGGGATCGGCCAGGGCAGGCGCCCCATAAGACTGGGTCGGCGGCTCGGGCTGTACCGTCGGCGAAGCGAAAGTCGGCGGCTCCTGCGCCGGCGGCTGCGTCCACTCGGGAGCCGTCTCCGCCGGCTGGGCGGCGGGGCGGCGACCGTTGTCGCGCGCATATTCGCCGAAGGGATCGCTCTGCCCGATCAGCCGCGCGAGCTCGGCCAGCGGATCGCTGCCGGAGGACGAGGCCCTCGCCTGCCCGCCACGCGTGGCGTCACTGGAACGATAAGATCGCTGGTCGTCCGCCATTCGGTCCCCGGTTCAGGCGCGCGGGCTTTGCCTCGCGTGCTTTTTGTCTCGCCGATGAAGGCCACGCCGGGCGCGGCGGGTGGCGAGCTAACGCATTTCGTCCGGCGCTTCGACCCCGAGCAGTGCGAGGCCGGCAGCAAGCACGGTCACGATCCCCTGCACCAAGGCGAGCCGCGCCTTCGTGGTTTCTGGATCATTCT
The DNA here is from genome assembly GCA_046292265.1 of Pseudolabrys sp. Lineage (GTDB taxonomy): Bacteria > Pseudomonadota > Alphaproteobacteria > Rhizobiales > Xanthobacteraceae > Pseudolabrys. The sequence goes on from JBKBRE010000023.1 coordinate 1,129, forward strand.
GGATAATGAAGCGTAAATGAGGCAAGTCTTTTCCCCGCGTCCAGTGGGCGTGGAACTCGCTTGCCAGCTCATAGAGATAGAAGGCGACCCGGTGCGGCTCGTGGGCGGCGGCGGCCGCCTCGATCTGCCGCGGCCAGGCCGCAATCCGGCGCAGGATCGCCATTTCCCCGGGATCGGTGAGCTTTTCCAGCGGCGCGTCGGCGAGCCAGGCCGCCCGCGCGGAAGCCTCCGCCGGCAGCTGCGGCAGCTCCTCCCGGGCATTGCGGAATACCGAGGCACCGCGGGCGTGGCCGTACTGCACGTAGAAAACGGGGTTGTCGCGCGAGTGCTCGATGACCTTGGCCAGGTCGAAATCGAGCGGCGCGTCGTTCTTGCGGTAGAGCATGTCGAAGCGCACCGCCGAGCGGCCGACCTCCGCCACCACCTCGCGCAGCATGATGTAGTCGCCGGCGCGCTTGGACATCTTCACCGGCTCGCCGGCGCGCAGAAGCTTCACCAGTTGCACCAGCTTGACGTCGAGATCGGCCTTGCCGGCGGACAGCGCCTTGATCGCCGCCTGCATGCGCCGGACGTAGCCGCCGTGGTCGGCGCCCCAGACGTCGATCAGGTGCCTGAAGCCGCGGTCAAGCTTCGACTTGTGATAGGCGATGTCGGTGGCGAAGTAGGTGTAGTTGCCGTCCGACTTCTTCAGCGGCCGGTCGACGTCGTCGCCGAAGGCGGTCGAGCGGAATAGCGTCTGCTCGCGGTCCTCCCAGTCCTCCACCGCGCCGCTCTTGGGCGGCGGCAGGCGGCCCTCGTAGATGTGCCCCTCGTCGCGCAGCCAGGCGATGGCGGCCGCCACCTGATCGACCGGCGGGGCCGGCGGGTCGGGCGAGAACGGATTGGCCTCCTCGCCCTCGATCAGCGAGCGCTCCGAGTAGAACACGTCCGGCACGATGGCGAGCGCCATCAGGTCGTTGCGGATCTCCGCCATCATCATGTCGGTGGCGCGCCGCCGCACGATCGGCAGCCATTCCGCCTCCGGCTTCTCTTTCAGTTCGGGACCGTAGTCGGCGGCAAGCTCGGCGCCGCACTCCTTCAGGTACTCGCCCGGATAAAGCCCGTCGGGGATTTCGATCGCCTCGCCCAGCGCCTCGCGGTAGCGCAGGAACGCGGAGCGCGCGAGCACGTCGACCTGGGCGCCGGCGTCATTGATGTAGTACTCGCGCGTGACCGCATAGCCGGCGAAGGCCAGCAGGCTCGCCAGCGCGTCGCCGAACACCGCGCCGCGGCCGTGCCCGACGTGCAGCGGCCCGGTCGGATTGGCCGACACGTATTCGACGTTGACCGGTTCGCCCGCGCCGAAGGTGCTGCGGCCGTAGTCATTCCCGGCGGCAATCGCCTGGCGCAGCGCCTCGCCCCAGACGTGCGGCTTGAGCGTGAGATTGATGAAGCCGGGACCGGCGACATCGACCTTGTCGATGTCGGGCTCGGCGCGCAGCGCGGCGGCGATGGCTTCGGCCAGCTCGCGCGGCTTCTTGCCGGCGTCCTTGGCCAGCACCATGGCGGCGTTGGTGGCCATGTCGCCGTGCGTGGCATCGCGCGGCGGCTCGACCACCACGCGCGACAGGTCGGCGCCGGCGCCGGCGAGCGGCCCCGCTGCGGCGCGCACGCGGGCCAGCACGGCAGCGAAAAGGTGTGGGGGCGGATTCGCGGGGCCGGACATCGTGGCGCTGCCGGTAGAGGATTTTCAGTAGGGAGTCAAAAGGATGGCGCGGGCAGCCGACATAGGCCGTCCGCGCCGATGACGTCAGGGGCCGCGATGCGTGTCCGGGCGAGCCAGTTTCTCAGCCGACCTTCAAGTACGAATAGCCCTTGCCCTGAAGCGCCGCGACCGTGGCGACGCCCGACGGCACCAACTTCACGTAAGGCACGTCCTTGGCCAGCGCGACATCGACCTTCAGAGAACTGAAGGTGATCTTGCACAGATACACTTCGACGCCGTAGCGGGCGAGCGCGTCCATTCGCTTGGCGAGATCCGGGTCGATCGGGGGCGCCTTCTCCCAGGGCGTGCCCGCAAGCGTCTTCAAGTGATACTTGATGCCGGCCGAATGCGCGACGATGACGATCTTCGTGCTGAGCGGGTCGAAATTATAGACCGACATGTGGTTGTTGATGTTTCGCAACATGGCGCTGTAGCGCGCGTCGTCGCCAAAATCGCAGTGATACAGGCAGGCGACGTCGGTGTCCTTTTTCAGATCCGCGAAGGTCAATTCCTTCTGCGCGGCCTGCGCCGACAGCGTCCCCGCCGCGACGGCGCCGCCGGCAGCCAGCGCACCCAGAAGATGTCTCCGGTCGATATCGGTCATTTCGCTCTCCCCAGAAGGCCGATCGTTGTCGGCGTTTTTTATCGGTTAAATCGAGCGCAAGCCGGCCGCAGCCGCCCGCGCCGCAGACCAATTAAGACATTCGAATATTAATATGTAAAGGCGCGACGGCGGGTCAGCCGAACTTGACGAACAGCCTGCCGAAGGCCGGCTTCAGCTTGGCGCGGGCCGCCTTGATCTTCTCGGCGTCGCCTGCTCTCGCCGCCGCCTGCAGGTCGCGCACCGTGTCCAGCAAGGCGGTCAGCAGGGGGACGAAATCGGGCGCCTGCACCGCATCCGGCGGCGGATTCCGCTTCAGGTCTTCGCCCAAGTGAACGAGCACGGCGACGTCTTCGCGGAAGGCGGCCAGACCCGGTCCGGCGAAACCGTCATACGGCTTGCCGGCCACCTCTTCCATCGTGTGATGGAAGGCGTCGATACGGTCGGAATAGGCGATGACCCCATTGCGGGCCCGCAGTTCGGCCAGCCGCTCGCGCACGGCCTCCAGTGTCAGGTGCGCCGCGGCAATGTCGCCCTTGGCGACCTCCCCGCTCGCACGCGCCACGATCGCGCTCACCGCATCGAGCGTTTCAGCCCATCGGGCATCTTCGGCGAATTGCGGCGGCGGGCTGCTTCGATACTTGGCTGCGAACGCCGACCAGCTGGATTGGAGTGCGCCCACCGCTTTCTCGCTGCCTTCGCGATTCGGGGTGTTGGTTACCGCCAGCGCGCTCCGGTAGGAGGCGTAAGTCTGCCGGAACGCCGCGTTGAATTCGGCGATAGGCCCGGCCAACGCGGCCGAAGCGAGGGTGACCAGAAGCAGGCCGGTTGCGAGAGAAAAGAGACGGGGGAAGGACATGGGAGGACTCCACGCTGGGATATCCTCCGCGTAGTCGCCGCGGCGACGGTCGGCCTTGCGCCAGGTCAAGAACCGGCGCGTGCGTCAGAGCGGGGCCTCGCGCATCACGTCTTCCAGCGCCTTTTCGTCAAGGGGCTCGGGCACGCCTTCGGACGAAGGCGCCTCGGGCTCTTTCGGCGCATCGGACCGCTCGGGCTGACTCGGCGGCATCTCGTCTCCGGATACCGCCATTGGCGTGGGCTTTTTTCCGTCCATACCGGCTAACCAACAGCCGGACCATCCGGTTCCTGCGCGGACTGCACCGTCTTGGCGTGCATCGCCGCGCGCCAGGCGAACACCATCGCCGGCCCGAGCGTGGTGCCGGGTCCGGGATAGCTGCCGCCCATCACCGAGGCCATGTCGTTGCCGCAGGCGTAGAGCCCGGAGATGGGCCTGCCCTCCGCCGAAAGCACGCGCGCATCGGCGTCGGTCGCCAGCCCCGTGCTCACCGCGATGTCGGCCGGCCACACCGCGAGCGCATAGAACGGCGGCGTCGCGGCCTTGCCGATGCAGGGGTTCGGCTTGTGCTGCGCATCGCCGTTGAAGCGGTTGAGGTCGGTCTCGCCCTTGCCGAAGTCGGGATCGACGCCGGTCTCGGCGAAGCCGTTGTGGCGCGCGACGCTGGCGCGCAAGCCCGCGGCGTCCACGCCGATTTTGGCCGCGAGGGCCTCGAGCGTCGGGGCGCTGGCGAGATAGCCGCTGTCGACGAACTTTCGCACGTTGCCGTAGCCGGGATAGACCACGCCGAGCCCGTAGCGGCGCAGGAAGTCGGCGTCGCAGATCAGCCAGGCGGGAATGGTCGGCGTCTCCTTGTGGCTCTCGAACATGGCCAGCACGAAGTCGTGGTAGGAGCAGGCCTCGTTGACGAAACGGCGGCCGGCGCCGTTCACCGCGATCAGACCGGGCTTGGCGCGGTCGAGCACCAGATGCGGGAACAGGCCCTCGCTGCCGTCGGCGCGCGGCACACGCGATGCCGGCGTCCACAGGCCGCTGGTGCAGGCTTCCGGCGCCAGCGCCGCGCCGAGCTTCTCGCCGATGGCGACGCCGTCGCCTTGATTGGCGGCGAAGCTCATCGAGTGCGCCGGCACCGGCTGCGGCATGAAGGCTTCGCGGAAGCGGGCGTTGTGCGCGTAGCCGCCGGTCGCGAGCACCACGCCCTTGCGCGCCTTCACCGTGAGCTCCTCGCCGCCTGCCCTGATGCGGGCGCCGGTGACGCCCGCCTTGCTGCCGGTCACGTCGAGGATTTCGGCGTCGAACAGGATCGGCACGTTGCGCCGGCGCAGGCTCAAGAACAGCCGGCCGGCGAGCGCGTTGCCCATCATGACGCGCGTGCCGCGTGGGAATCGCAGCCGGTCGGCGAGATAGCGCGCGAACAGTTTCGCGGCATAGACGAAGTTGCGAAGCGAGCGATAGCGGCCGAGCAGCGGCGGAATATCGGCCTTGCCGATCATCATGCCGCCGAAAATCATAAACTCGGGGATTGGCGGGCGCAGCCGCGCGAAATCGCGGCCCAGCAGCCGGCCATCGAACGGCGCCGGGATGATGGCGCGCCCGGCATAGGCCGCGCCCGGCAGATTGCTGCGATAGTCCGGATGCGGCCCGCAGGGGACGAACCGCACATCGCTGCGTTCGGCGAGATAGTCGATGACATCCGGACCGCTTCGCAGGTAGGCGTCGCGCAGCGCGCGGTTGGTGCCCTCGCCGATCAGGGCGTCGAGATAGCGGTCGGCCGACCCCGCGCTGTCGGTGAAGCCTGCGGCCAGGCTCTGCCGGTTGCCGGGAATCCACAGCGTGCCGGCCGAAGTCGCGCCGGTGCCGCCGACCTGGGCCGACTTCTCGCACAGCAGCACGTCGAGCCCTTCGAGCGAGGCGACCAGCGCGGCGGTCATGCCGGCCGGCCCCGCCCCCGCCACCAGCAGATCGACCTCGCGCAAGGCCTGCATGGACATCACCGCAGCTCCGGCGTGGTCTTGAAGAAGCGCGCGTGCTCGATCAGCGCATAGCGGTCGGTCATGCCGGCGATGTAGTCGGCGACGCGGCGAGCGCGCCCGCTCTCGCCCATGCGCTCGAGACCTTCCCCCCATTCCTCCGGCAGGTCGGCCGGCCTGGCGCTGAAATGGGCGAACAGGTCGCGCACCACCTGCTCGGCCTCGTTCATCACCTGCATGACGCGCGCGTGCCGGTACATGCGCGGATAGAGGAAGCCCTTGATCGCCTTGTCGGCTTCCGCCATCGCCGGCGAAAAGGCGATCATCGCCTGCGGCGCGGCGCGTATGTCGGCAACGCTGCGGGGTCCAAGCGCTTCGAGCCGCCGCGTCGATTCCGCGGTCACCTCGACGATCATGCGGGTGATCAGGCGCCGCACCAGCTCGTGCACGCGGCGCGCCGGATCGAGCCGCGGATAGGCAGCCTCGATCTCGCGCAGGATGTCGCCGACGATCGGCACGGCGGCGATGTCGTCGAGCGTGAACAGACCGGCGCGCAGACCGTCGTCGATATCGTGCGCGTCATAGGCGACGTCGTCGGCGATCGCCGCGACCTGCGCCTCGGCGCTGGCGAAGGACGACAGCTGAAGATCGTGGATTTGCGTGTAGGCGAGGATCGGCGCCGGCACACCATGCTCCACGTAACGCGCCGTCGGCTTGCCCTGCGGATCGGTGAGTGGACCGTTGTGCTTGACCAGGCCTTCGAGCGTTTCCCAGGTCAGGTTGAGCCCGTCGAAACCGGCATAGCGGCGCTCGAGGTCGGTGACGATGCGCAGCGTCTGCGCATTATGGTCGAAGCCGCCGAAGGCGGCGACGCAGGCGTCGAGCGCCCGCTCGCCGGCATGGCCGAAGGGCGAGTGCCCGAGGTCGTGGCCGAGCGCGGCCGCCTCGGCGAGGTCCTCGTCGAGGCCGAGCGCGCGCGCGAGCGAGCGGGCGATCTGCACCACCTCCAGGCTGTGGGTCAGCCGCGTGCGGTAGTGGTCGCCCTCGTGATAGACGAACACTTGCGTCTTGTGCGCCAGCCGCCGGAAGGCGGCGGAGTGGATGATGCGGTCGCAGTCGCGGCGGAAATCATTGCGCGAGGGGCTGGGCGGCTCGGCGAAGCGGCGCCCGCGGCTTTCGGCCGGATCGGCCGCGTAGACGGCGCGCGCGACGGATGTTGCGATGGCCATATCCTTCAGCCCGCCCGGTTTCGGCCCGATTGACCTTCAAGACCGCCGCACTTAACTATCGGGCAAGGCGTCTGCCAATAGGATTGAGGCCAGAATGGGCACCAGCGTCACAGTCAGCGACCGGGCGGTGCGGCGGATCGGCGAGATTCTCAAGGCCGAGCCGGCAGGTACCATGCTGCGCGTGTCGGTGGAGGGCGGCGGTTGCTCCGGCTTCCAGTACAAGTTCGACATGGCGCGGGAGAAAGCCGCCGACGACCTGGTGATCGCCAAGGACGGCGCGGTCGTGCTGATCGACCCGGTCTCGGTGAACTACATGGCGGGGTCAGAGATCGACTTCGTCGAGGACCTGATCGGCGCCTCGTTCAAGGTGCACAACCCGCAGGCCAAGGCGGCCTGCGGCTGCGGCACAAGCTTCGCGCTGTAATCTGAGCAGAATCCGGATATTCGACCCGTCACCCTGAGGTGGCCGCCGAAGGCGGCCCTCGAAGGGCGACGGCCACCGATCTCAGGCTAGCCCGAGATCGGTCGTATGTTTTCCCTGCGCAAGTCGGCTACAGCCGACTTGCGTTCGCCGTTCATCCTTCGAGGGCGGCTTCGCCGCGCACCTCAGGATGACGGGACCGGCGCTACTCCGCCGCCACCGCGGCCGGCGCTTCCGGCACTTGGGCGAGCTGCGGCTCCAGCCGGCGCTTCAAGAGCCGGTCGAAGCGGTCGAGGTAGAGGTAGACCACCGGCGTGATGTAGAGCGTCAAGAGCTGCGACACCATCAGGCCGCCGACCACGGCGATGCCCAGCGGCTGGCGCAGCTCGGCGCCCGCGCCGGTGCCGAGCGCGATCGGCAACGTGCCGAAGATGGCCGCAAAGGTCGTCATCATGATCGGCCGGAAGCGCAGCAACGCCGCCTCGCGGATGGCGGCTTCCGCCGACAACCCGACGCGCCGCCGCTCGAGCGCGAAGTCGATCATCATGATCGCGTTCTTCTTCACGATGCCGACCAGCATGACGATGCCGATCATCGCAATCACCGAGAGGTCCATCTTGAACAGCATCAGCGTCAGGATGGCGCCGATGCCGGCCGACGGCAGGCCGGAGATGATCGTGATCGGGTGGATGAAGCTTTCGTACAGGATGCCGAGCACCACATAGGCCGCGAACACGGCGGCGAGGATCAGGATGCCCTGCCCGCGCAACGAATCCTGGAACACCTGCGCGGTGCCCTGGAAGCCGGTGGAGATGCTCGCCGGCAGGTTCTCCTCGCGCTCGATCCGCTGGATCGCCTCGACCGCCTGGCCGAGCGAGTAGCCGGGCGCCAAGTTGAACGAGATGGTCACCGCCGGCTGCTGACCCTGGTGGTTGACCTGCAACGGCCCGACCGTCGGCACGAAGTGCGTCACGGCCGAGAGCGGCACGCTCGCCCCGCTCGAGGTCTTGAGATGGATGCGGTTCAGGTCGGCCGCGCTGACCTGGTATTCCGGCTTGGTTTCGAGCAGCACCGGATAGTCGTTCGCCGGCGTGTAGATGGTCGCCACCTGGCGCGAGCCGAAGGCGTTGTAGAGCTCCTGGCGCACCTGGTCGATGGTCAGCCCGTAGACGCCCGCCTTTTCGCGGTCGACCTCCACCGTCACCTGCGGATTCTTGATGTAGAGGTCGGTGGTCACGTCCAGCAGACCCTGCGCCCGCCCGATCTTTTCGCGCATCAGCGGGGCGGCGTGATAGAGCGCCTCGGTGTCGTTGGACGTGAGCGTGTACTGGTACTGGCTCTTGTTCAGCCGGCCGCCGAGATTGATGTTCTGGATCGGCTGGAAGAATATCTGGATGCCCGGCACGACATTGGCATCGCGCCGCAGGCGCGCGATGACGTCGGGCAGCTTGTCGCGCTCGCTGCGCGGCTTGAGCGCGACCAGCATGCGCCCGCTGTTGCCGACCGTATTCGGGCCGCCACTGCCGACGGTCGAGTTCACATAGGCCACCGCCGGGTCCTTGCGCACCAGATCGGCGACCTTGCGCTGGTGTTCGGTCATGGCGGCGAAGGATATGTCGGTCTTGCCCTCGGTGATGCCGATCATGAAGCCGGTATCTTCGGTGGGGAAAAAGCCTTTCGGAACGACGATGTAGAGCCAGACGGTGCCGACGATCGTCGCCAACGTCACCGCCAACATGATCGCCTTCGCCTTCAGCACCTTGTCCAGCGACCATTCGTAGGCGCGCAGCCAGGCGGCGAACATCCGCTCGAAGCCGCGCATCACGAAATTCTGCTTCTCGTGGGGGTCATGGCTCTTGAGCACGCGCGCGCACAGCATGGGCGTGAGCGTCAGCGCGACGAAGCCCGAGATCACGATCGCCACCGTGATCGACACGGCGAATTCGCGGAACACGCGGCCCACCATGCCGCCCATCAGCAGAACCGGGATGAACACCGCGATCAGCGAGATGGTGATGGAGATGATGGTGAAGCCGATCTCGCGCGAGCCCTTGAGCGCCGCCTCGAACGGCCGCATGCCGCCTTCGACGTGGCGGACGATGTTCTCCAGCATCACGATGGCGTCGTCCACCACGAAGCCGACCGACAGCGTGAGCGCCAGCAGCGTCATGTTGTTGATCGAGAAGCCGAAGGCGTACATCGCCGCGCAAGTGCCGATCAGCGAGATCGGCACCGCCAAAGCCGGGATGACGGTGGCCGAGACTTTGCGCAGGAACAGGAAGATGACCAGGATCACCAGCGCGATCGCGATCGCCAGCGTCTCCTGCACGTCGTAGACCGCGTCGCGGATCGAGATCGAGCGGTCGAACAGCGGCTGCATCTGGATCGCCGGGGGAATCTGCGCGCGCATCTGCGGCAGCTTGCCGCGCACGAGGTCGACGACCTCGACCGTGTTGGCGTCGGGCTGCCGCTGGATCGCGAGCACGATCGCGCGCGAGTCGTTGAACCAAGTCGCGATCCTGTTGTTCTCGACGCTGTCCACCACGTTGGCGATTTCGCTGAGCTTTATCGGCGCCCCGTTGCGGTAGGCGACGACGACGTCGCGATAGGCGGAGGCCTTCTCCATGGCTCCGGTGGCGAGCAGCGTCAGCGTCCGCTCCGGCCCTTGCAGCGTGCCGACCGGAGCCGACGAATTCGCCTTGGCGACGACGCTGCGCACTTCATCGAGCGAAATGTTGCGCGCGGCCGCCGCCTGCGGGTCCACCTGGACGCGCACGGCGAATTTCTGCGCGCCATAGACCAGCACCTGCGCGACGCCCGGCAACTGCGAAATCTGCGGCCCCAGCACCGTCTCCGCATAGTCGTTCACCGCCGAGAGCGGCATCGTATCGGAGCGCATGCTCACATAGAGCACCGGGAAGTCGCCGGGGTTCACCTTGCGGAAGAACGGCGGCGTGGTCATTTCGACCGGCAACCGGCGCTGCGCGACCGCAAGCGCGGTCTGCACATCGAGCGAGGCGCCGTCGATATTGCGGCCGAGGTCGAACTGGATGGTGATCTGCGTCGTCCCGAGCGAGGATGACGAGTTCATCGACGAGATGCCGGAAATGGTCGAGAGCTGCCGCTCGATCGGCGAAGCGACCGACGCCGCCATGGTCTCCGGCGACGCGCCCGGCAGCGTGGCGGTGATCTGGATGGTCGGGAAGTCCACCGCCGGCAGCGCGGCCACCGGCAGGAGCCGGTAGGCGAAGGCGCCGAACACAATCAGCGACGCCGTCATCAGCGTCGTGAGAACCGGGCGGCGAATGCAGACTTCCGAAATGTTCATGGCGCCCGAACTTTCATGGATTGCGCGTTGTCAGCTTCCCGCGGCTGGCTTGGCCGGACCGGTGTTGCGCGGATTGACCCGCGTGCCGTCGGAAAGCAGGAGCTGGCCGTCGGTGACCACCGTCTCGGTGCCGGAAAGCCCCGAGGCGATCACCGTTTCCCCGCCGCTCTGCCGCTCGACCGTGACGGGCTGCACCTTGGCGACGCCGTCCTTCACGACGAAGACGAAGTTGCCGGTCTGGCTCACCTGCACGGCGTTGGTCGGCACCACCACGGCGTCTTCGATGCGCAAGGTCATCTCGGCGGTGACCAGCGTGCCCGGCCACAGAAGCTCGTCCTTGTTCGGCATGGTGGCGCGGATCATGACCATGCCGCTCGCCGGATCGACGGTGTTCTCGATCATCGTCACCTGGCCGGAGGCGCGTTTCTGTTCGCCCGGGATGATCGCCTCGACGGTGGCCGTCTCGGCGGCGATGGCCTGGCGGATGTCGGGCAAGTTCTTCTGCGGGACCGCGAAGCTGACATAGACCGGAGATACCTGGTTGATGGTGGCCATCGGCGCGGTATCGGCCGGACGCACGAAATTGCCGACCTTCACATTGGCCATGCTGATGCGGCCGGGGATCGGGGCCTTCATCGTGCAGTAGCCGAGTTGCACCTTCAGGTTCTCGAGCTGGGCGCGGTTGGATTCGGCGGTCGCGCGCGCGACGTTGACCTGGGTCTGCGCGTTGTTGAGCGTGACGATGGGGGTGGCGTTGCGCTGGGCGAGCTCGGTGTAGCGCTCGACGTCGCGCAGCCCCTGTTCGAGGGTCGCCTGCGCGCCGTCGATGACGGCCTGCACGCGCTTCATGTCCGCCTCGATCTGCCGGCAGTCGAGCGTGAACAGAAGATCGCCCGCCTTCACCAGTGCGCCGTCCGCGAAATGGACGCCGACGATGGCGGTCTCCAGCCGCGCCTTGAGCGCGACGCTGGCCATGGGAGTGACGCTGCCGATAGCGTCGAGCCGGACGGGAACCTTCTTGCGCTCGGCCTTGCCGATCTCGACCGGCACCACGCGGACGGTCTGCGCCCGCGAGCGCGCGGCCTGCCCGTCAGTCGTCCAGTAGTTCCGCGCAAGCACGCCAATGCCGATGAGGGCCAGCACGACGACCCCGTAAATCAATTTTCGTCTGGTCATCGGCAATCTTCGCTTCCGCCCGGGCGCCGTCAGCCAGCCCAGGCTTTCCCATTGCGCGGAATTGGCACGCCGAACGCACTCAACGGGGCCCGCGTTTGAGCCCTATTCCTAGCATATAAACGCGTCTAAGTGCATATCCCTGCGGCTTATCTGGTAAATTCGCCGTGGGCGCTATTTATTCGGCGGTAATGAGCCCCCTCCCCGACGGACCCGCCCCATGCGCATTGCCACCTGGAACGTCAATTCGGTCCGCCAACGCATGGAGCACCTCCAGGCCTGGCTGAAGGAGCGCCAACCGGACATCGTCTGCCTGCAGGAGATCAAGTGCACCGACGATGCCTTCCCGCGCGAGCCGCTCGAGGCCCTCGGCTACAATGTCGCAGTGCACGGGCAGAAGACCTTCAACGGCGTGGCATTGCTGTCGAAGACGCCCTTCGACGAGGTCGCGCCGGGCCTGATCGGCGATACCGGCGACGTGCAGGCGCGGTTTCTCGAGGCGCTGGTCTCGACCAAAACCGGCGTCGTGCGGGTGGTGAGCCTCTATCTGCCCAATGGCAATCCGCCCGATACCGAAAAATATACGTATAAAATCAGTTGGATGGATCGCCTTATTAAGTTCGCAAATGAACGCTTGAAGCTGGAGGAGCCCCTGCTCCTGGCCGGCGACTTCAACGTCATCCCGACCCCGGCGGACGCCCGCCGCCCGGAGGCCTGGGTGAAGGATGCGCTGTTCCTGCCGCGCACGCGCGAGAAATTCCGCGCCTTGCTCAATCTCGGCCTCACCGACGCGGTGCGGGCGGCCAGCGATTCGGCCGAGCTCTATACGTTCTGGGACTATCAGGCCGGCGCGTACCAGAAGAACGACGGTATCCGCATCGACCATCTGCTGCTCTCGCCGCAGGCGGCGGACCGGCTCACCGGCGCCGGCATCGACAAGCATGTGCGCGGCTGGGAGAAGCCGTCCGACCACGTGCCGGTCTGGGCGGATCTGGATATCGAGGCAAGATGACGCTCTTGTCCCGGGCGCAGTGCATCGTGAGCGAAGCGAACGGTGCGCTGCAGAACCGGAACCGTCGCAGATTCAGCGCCTGATAATATCCCGGATCAGCGGCGCACCACTTTATGCAGCGCCGCGTCCGGGGAACGGGTTACTCGCGCCGCGTCTCGAGCCAGCGCTTGAGATAGACCAACGCCAGCGCGCGCTCGTCGTCGGTCGACTGCTGGTAGGCGCTGTCGTAAAGCTGGCCAATCCAGGCCTGCTGCTCGGTGCGGGCGCAATCCTTGGCCAGCGTGAGCCACATCACGCCACGCGCCGCCTGACGCGGCACGTGGTCGCCGGCGAACAGCATGGCGCCGAGCATGGCCTGCGCGTCACACTGCCCCTTCTGCGCGGAGAGGCCGAACCAGCGCGCCGCCTGGCGCGGGTCCTGCGGCGCGCCGGTGCCGTCGAGATAGAGCCGGGCCAGATAGTACTGCGCGTCGGGATCGCGGAAATAGGACGCCGCATAGGCGAACATCGCGCGCGCGCGCACCGGGTCGCGCTTCACCTCGGTCTTCGGGATGCCTTCGAGATAGTAGTGGCCGAGCGAGACGAAGGCGCTGGCGACGAAGCGCGCCTGCGGCGTGTCGGGGCTGTCCTCGGCATGCCGGTCGGCGATGCGGCGGAAATACTCGAAGGCCTTGAGGTCGTTCTGGGTGACGCCGTCGCCGTCCGCGTACATGCGGCCGAGCTTCCACTGCGCCGCCGCGTGACCCTGCTCGGCGGCGTATTCGAGCGAGTTCACCGCCTTGGCCGGATCGCCGGCCTTGAGCCAGTGCGCGCCCGAGCGGAAGGCCTCCATCGCCGAAACCGGCTTGGCCGCGCCGACGGCCATGTCCGACTTGCTGCCGTCAAAGGCGCCGGCCGGCGCGGCCGCAAGGCCTGCGCCGATCGTCACCACGCACAGCAGGGACCTAAATGTCCGCATAACACTGTTTCTCGGCCGCGCCGCCCGGATGGGTGACCGCGCCGTTGACGGCCGGCCCCACCTGCTGGGCGTATTTCCAGAGATAACCGGAGGTCGCGTCGCTCGCGCGCGCCTGCCATTCCTGCTGGCGCTTGGCGAGCTCGGCGTCGGAGAGCTTGACGTTGAGCGTGCCGGCGACGGCGTCGATCTCGATGATGTCGCCGTCCTTGATCAGCCCGATCGGCCCGCCGATCGCCGCTTCCGGCCCGACATGGCCGATGCAGAAGCCGCGCGTCGCGCCGGAGAAGCGGCCGTCGGTGATGAGCGCGACCTTCTCGCCCATGCCCTGGCCGTAGAGCGCGGCGGTGGTGGAGAGCATCTCGCGCATGCCGGGGCCGCCCTTGGGGCCCTCGTAGCGGATGACCAGCACCTCGCCTTCTTTGTAGGTGCGCTTCTTGACCGCCTCGAAGCAGGCCTCCTCGCCGTCGAAGCAGCGCGCGGGGCCGGTGAACTTCAGCGTGTGCATGCCGGCGACCTTCACGATCGCGCCTTCCGGGGCGAGATTGCCCTTGAGGCCGGTGACGCCGCCGGTCGGCAGAAACGGCTTGTCGGCCGGACGCACGACATCCTGGTCCGGGTTCCACTTCACGTTCTTGAGGTTTTCCGCAATCGTCCGCCCGGTCACCGTGAGGCAGTCGCCGTGCAGGTAACCGTGATCGAGCAGCGTTTTCATGAGTAGCGGCACGCCGCCAGCTTCGAACATGTCCTTGGCGACATAGCGGCCGCCCGGTTTCAAATCTGCGATATACGGTGTCTTTTTGAAGATTTCGGCGACGTCGAACAGCGTGAACTCGATGCCGCATTCGTGCGCGATCGCCGGCAGATGCAGCGCCGCATTGGTGGAACCGCCGGTGGCGGCCACCACCGCGGCGGCGTTCTCCAGCGCCTTGCGGGTGACGATGTCGCGCGGGCGGATGTTCTTGACGATCAGGTCCATGATCATCTCGCCGGCGAGCATGCAGAGCTTGTCGCGCATCTCGTAAGGCGCGGGCGCGCCGGCCGAATAGGGCAGCGCGAGACCGATCGCTTCCGACACGGTGCCCATGGTGTTGGCGGTGAACTGCGCGCCGCAGGCGCCGGCCGACGGGCAGGCGTTCTGCTCGAGCGTCAGCAGGTCCTCGTCCGACATCTCGCCGACCGAGTGCTTGCCGACCGCCTCGTAGACGTCCTGCACGGTGACTTCCTTGCCCTTGAATTTGCCGGGCAGGATCGAGCCGCCGTAGATGTAGATCGAGGGCACGTTGAGCCGGCACATCGCCATCATCATGCCGGGCTGCGACTTGTCGCAGCCGGCGACGCCGATGAGGGCGTCATAGCAATGGCCGCGCATGGTGAGCTCGACCGAATCGGCGATCACCTCGCGCGACGGCAGCGAAGCCTTCATGCCGGCATGGCCCATGGCGATGCCGTCGGTGACGGTGATGGTGCAGAACTCGCGCGCGGTGGCGCCACATGAGGCGACGCCCTTCTTCACGGCCTGCGCCTGGCGCATGAGGGAGATGTTGCAGGGGGCCGCTTCGTTCCAGCAGGTGGCGACGCCGACGAAGGGAGCGTGGATCTGCTCCTGGGTCAGACCCATGGCGTAATAGAAGGCGCGGTGCGGCGCGCGCTCGGCCCCCTCGGTGGCGTGGCGGCTCGGCAGTTTCGACTTCAAATTGGACTTCGCTTCCATAACCTGACTTGGGCCCCCCGACCCTTACACACTTCCGCCGGTTGAGCCCCGGCCGGCCTGCTTGACGAGGGCTTTCCGGCGCTTCGGCCGCTTTTCGGGCGGCAAAACCGCAAAGCCCCGCAACGGATTAGCGCCGCAACCGGGCCGGCCCTCGATGTCGTGGAAGGGTATGGCCAAATCGCGGCGTGGCCAGCCATGATGCGGGGGAAAGCCTTAAATGTTCTAAAGTGTTGCCGGCCGGACACAGGATTTTCGCACCGCCAAACAGGTTACCGGCTCCATCCGTTCAAATGCCCCAGCCCCCTCGCCTGCGCCGCGCCTTCTTCGCCCGCTCCGTGCACGCGGTCGCGCCCGACCTGATCGGGGCGACCCTTATGGTGAACGGCGTCGGCGGGGTGATCGTCGAGGTCGAGGCCTACCACCACACCGACCCGGCGGCGCACTCCTACATCGGCCGCACCGCACGCAACGTCGTGATGTTCGGTCCGCCCGGCTTTGCCTATGTCTACCGGTCCTACGGCATCCACTGGTGCCTGAACTTCGTCTGCGAAGAGAAAGGCTCGGCCAGCGCGGTGCTGATCCGCGCGATCGAGCCGACTGCGGGGCTCGCCGCCATGCGGCGGCGGCGCGGCCTGGACGACGTACGCGACCTGTGCTCGGGCCCCGGCAAGCTCGCGCAGGCGCTCGGCGTCACCATCAAGCACAACGGCCTGCCGCTCGACGCACCGCCGTTCGAGCTGCGGGCGCGCGCAAGCGTGCCGGATATCGCCGTCGGCCCGCGCATCGGCATCACCAAGGCGGTCGAGCACCCCTGGCGCTACGGGCTCAAGGGCTCGAAGTTCCTGAGCAAGCCGTTCAAGGCGTGAGGCGAAACCCGGCGTCGAAGCCGAGTTCACGTTTGGCCTTATCGCTCGCGCAATAGCCGTCGTCCTCGGCGACGTTGTAGACGCCCGGCTGACCCCGGGTCAGCGCCAGCACGCAGGCCCGCGCCGCCGCGTCGACATGCACCGCGGGCGGCTTCAGAGGGCCGTCCGGCGACCAGGTGCCGGGGCCGTAGAACAGGCCGTAGCGCAGCACGATGCCTTCGGGGATCGCCAGCACGCTCTCTTCCAGCGCACGCACCCCCGCGACCGTGCCGGCCATCGCCGGATCGCCGGTGAGCGGATCGCCCTCGACCCGCAATCCCGGGCCCGGCGCGTAGATGAAGGCAATGCTCTGCGCGATCAGCCGGCGCACGCCGGCCGCGCGCGCGGCGGCGGCGAGGTTGCGCGTGCCCTCGATGCGCAAGCGCGCATTGCGCGCGAGGCCTTCGGCATAGCGCGGCGTGCCGGGCGCAAATGCCAGGTCGGTGAGTTGATGGATGACGGCCTCGGGCGCGGCCTTCGTCACCGCCGCGGCGAGCGCATCGGCATCGAAGACATCGACGACGACTGGCATGCCGTTGAGCGCGGCAATATCATCGGCCTTGGCGGCGGAGCGCGTGGTGCCCGTCACCGCGTGACCGGCCTTCACCAGCAGCGGCGTGAGACGGCGGCCGATGGCGCCGCCGGCGCCCGCGAGAAAGATGCGCATGGAAATCTCACCTTCCGTCGCCCCCGAAAGGTAGGGACGGCGCCTACTCCGCGCCCTTCAGCCGCTCGAGCGCTTCGGCGATCTTGGCCTTGCGGGCGACCGCCTCCTCGCGCTTTTCCTTCTCTTCCTCGACGACGTCTTCCGCCGCGCGGGCGACGAAGTTCGGATTGTTGAGCTTGCCGTCGGAGCGCGCGATGTCGGCCTCGGCCTTCTGCATCTCCTTGGCGAGCCGCGCGCGCTCGGCGGCAAGATCGATCACGCCCTTGAGCGGCAGCGCGGCCACCTCGCCGCGCACCACGAGCTGCACCGAGCCGGCCGGCGCCGCCGCAGCGGTGGAAATCTCCGATACGCGCGCAAGCCGCTTGATGAACTCGGCCCAGCGTTCCGCGCGGGCGGCGGTCTCGGCAGAGGCGCCCGCCAGCACCAGCGGGATCAGCGCGGTGACGTTCATCTCCGAACGCACCGACCGGATCGCCGTGATGAGATCGATCACCCAGCCGATCTCGGCCTCCGCCTTGTCGTCGGCGAAGTCCAGCTCCGGCCAGGCCGAGAGCACGAGCAGATCGTCGCGCTTCGGACCCGTCTCCGCCGTCACCCGCCACAGCTCTTCGGTGACGAAGGGCATGAACGGGTGCAGCAGCTTGAGGATCTCGTCGAGCGCCCAGGCCGCGGTCGCCCGCGTCTCGTCCTTCGCCGCGCCGTCCGGGCCGGTGAGCAGCGGCTTCGATAATTCGACATACCAGTCGCAATAGACGTTCCAGACGAAGCGGTAGGCCGCCGCCGCCGCGTCGTTGAAGCGGTAGTCGAGAAGCGCCTCGGTCACCTCGCGCAACGCTTTCGCCGTCTCGTGCGCGATCCACCGGTTGAGCGTTTCCTTCGCCGATTTCGGGTCGAAGCCCTTGACGCGCCCCGCCCCGTTGAACTCGACGAAGCGCGCGGCGTTCCACAGCTTGGTCGCGAAGTTGCGGGAAACCTCGACGTGCTGCGGCGAGAGCTTGATGTCGTGCCCCTGCGCCGCGCCGCGCGCCAGCGTGAAGCGCAGGGCGTCGGCGCCGTATTGATCGATGATGCCGAGCGGATCGACCACGTTGCCCTTCGACTTCGACATCTTCGCGCCGGAGGCGTCGCGCACCAGGCGGTGGATGTAGACGTCCTTGAACGGCACCTCCTTCATGAAGTGGATGCCCATCATCATCATGCGGGCGACCCAGAAGAAGATGATGTCGAAGCCGGTGACCAGCGTCGCCGTCGGATAGAAGCGTTTGAGCTCGGGCGTCTCGTCCGGCCAGCCCATGGTCGAGAACGGCCACAGCGCCGACGAGAACCAGGTGTCGAGCACGTCCTCGTCGCGCGTGAGGAACGGCGCGCGCTTTTCCGGATGCCGCGCCATGTCCTTCGCCTGATGGTGCTTGAGCGCGCCCGTTTTCTCGTAGTGAGCGAGCGCGGCGGCGACCGCTTCCTCTTCCGTCTCGGCGACGAACACCTTGCCGTCCGGTCCGTACCAGGCCGGTATCTGGTGTCCCCACCAGAGCTGGCGCGAGATGCACCAGGGCTGGATGTTCTCCATCCAGTTGAAATAGGTCGCTTCCCAGTTCTTCGGGACAAATTTGGTCTTGCCGTCGCGCACGGCGTCGATCGCGCGCACCGCCATCGCCTTGGCGTTGACGTACCACTGATCGGTGAGGAACGGCTCGATCACCACGTTCGAGCGGTCGCCGTGCGGCACCATGTGCGTGTTGGGCTCGATCTTGTCGAGCAGCCCCATCTCCTCCAGCCGCGCCACGATCTTCTTGCGCGCGGCGAAGCGCTCCTCGCCTTGCAGCTTGAGGGTTTCGTCGAGTTCGGCCGAGGCCGGCACGTCCTCGAGAAACGCGCTGTTGTCGGCGATGTCGATCTTGCCCTCGACGTCGAGAATGTTGATCTGCGGCAGGTTGTGCCGCTTGCCGACGTCGAAGTCGTTGAAGTCGTGCGCCGGCGTGATCTTCACCGCGCCGGTGCCCTTCTCGGGATCGGAGTAGTCGTCGGCGACGATCGGGATGCGGCGGCCGACCAGCGGCAGGACGGCGTGCTTGCCGACCAGGTGCTTGTAGCGCTCGTCGTCCGGATGCACCGCAACCGCGCTGTCGCCCAGCATGGTCTCCGGCCGCGTGGTGGCGACGACGATGTAGGTCGACTTGTCTTCCGGATTGAAGGTCCTGCCTTCGATCGGATAGCGCAGGTACCAGAGATGGCTCTTCACCTCGACCTGCATCACCTCCAGGTCGGAGATGGCGGTCAAGAGCTTGGGGTCCCAGTTGACCAGCCGCTTGTCCTTGTAGATCAGGCCCTCGTTGTAGAGCGCGACGAAGACCTTGAGCACCGCGCGCGACAGGCCCTCGTCCATGGTGAAGCGCTCGCGCGACCAGTCGCAGGAGGCGCCCAGGCGCTTGAGCTGATTGATGATGGTGCCGCCGGATTCTTCCTTCCAGGCCCAGACCCGCTCGAGGAACTTCTCGCGCCCCATGTCGCGGCGCGACGGCTGCTGGCGCTCCATGAGCTGCCGCTCGACCACCATCTGAGTCGCGATGCCGGCATGGTCGGTGCCCGGCTGCCAGAGCACGTCCTTGCCGCGCATGCGCTCGAAGCGCACCAGCACGTCCTGCAACGTGTTGTTGAGCGCATGGCCCATATGCAGCGAGCCGGTGACGTTCGGCGGCGGAATGACGATAGAGTAAGGCGCGGCCCGGGCACGCTCGGGCCGGCCGGCCTTGAAGGCGCCCGCCTCTTCCCAAGTCCGGTAGATGCGGCCCTCGACTTCCGAGGGCTGGTAGGTTTTCTCGATCATTGTCGTTTTGCTTGAAATGCGTGGGGGGCTAGAAAGCCCGCCGCCCCACCGGGAGTCAACTTCTTGTCGGAAGCCCCCGCCGCGCCGCGCGGCAATCCCGTCCGCGCCATCGTGTTCCTGGCTGTGGTGGCCTTCGCCACCCAGGCCATGGTGCGGGTGACCGATTCCCTCCTGCCCCAGATCGCGGTCGATCTCGGCGTCACCGTCGGCGCCGCCTCGATCGTGGTGACGATCTACCTGCTCGCGCACGGCTCGGTGCAGCTCGTGATCGGCCCCTTCGGCGACCGCTATGGGAAGTACCGCTGCATGGCGCTGGCCTCGGCGGTGGCGACCGTCATGGTGCTGTGGTGCGGGCTGGCCACCTCGCTGCCCATGCTGATCGCGGCGCGTCTCGGCAGCGGCATCGCCGCCGGCTGGATCATCCCGCTGGCGCTCGCCTTCGTCGGCGACGTCATCCCCTACGAGCGGCGCCAGCAGGTGATCGGCTCCTTCCTGTCGGGCCAGATTCTCGGGCAGCTGTTCGGCCAGGCGGCCGGCGGCGTGCTGGGCGACCTGTTCGGATGGCGCAACGTGTTCTTCCTGCTCGCCGGCCTGTTCGCGCTGGCGACCATCGGCCTGTTTCACGAGCTGGCGCGCAATCCGGTCACCCGCGCACGGCCGGCGGATGCGCCGGAGCAGACCGGCTATTTTGCCGGCTACCGGCTGGTGCTGCGCTCGCCCTGGGCGCGCGCGATCATCGTCATGGCCTTCGTCGAGTTCGGCATGATGTTCGGCGCCTTCACCTATGTCGGCGCCGACCTGCATCTGCGCTTCGGCGTCTCATTCACGGTGGTCGGCCTGTTCGTCGGCATGTTCGCAATCGGCGGACTGATTTACAGCCTGTCGGTGGGCGCGCTGGTGCAGCGGTTCGGACAGAGCGGGCTCGCCGCCGGCGGCGGCATCCTGCTCGCGCTTTCCTACGCAACGCTCGCCGTCGGCCCGCACGTCTACGCCGCGCCGGTCGCCATCACGCTCACCGGGCTCGGCTTCTACATGCTGCACAACACGCTGCAGACCAACGCCACACAGATGACGCCGGAGGCGCGCGGCACCGCGGTGTCGATCTTCTCCTCCTCGCTCTATCTCGGGCAGACCGCCGGCGTCGCGGTCAACGGCGTGATCTTCGACCACTTCACCGCCGTGCCCGTGTTCGCGATCGCGGCGGCGTGCCTGCTCGCGCTCGGGCTCTATTTCGCGCGCGCGCTCAAGCGGCGGGCGCAGGCGATCGTCTAACTGTCGGAAAGCCTGTCAGCGGCCGCGCGAGACGCGCTCGATCTCGGCGCGCACGATGCGCTCCACCAGCCCCGGCAGGTTGTCGTCGAGCCAGGACTTGAGCATCGGGCGGAGCATTTCCTTCACCAGGTCTTCGAGCGTGCGCGCATTGTTGCCGAGCACGGTGTGCGCCAGCGAATTGAACGCGGTGTCCACCGCGGCCATGGTAGACGAGGACAATAGCGCCTGGACCGGCGCGGCCGGCGGCGGTGGCGCCGCGGGGCCCGGCGGCGCAACCCGGTCGGTGAACACCACGTCCGAGGCGCCATCGATGGTGCGGAAGCTGCTCGGCGGCGGCGCAGCCGGCGGCGGCGGCGGCGGCGCGGCCATCGCCTCGGTCAGATCGAGCACGTCGGGCACGGGCGCCGGCTTCGGCGCGGGCTTGGGCGGAACCTTCGGCGCAACCTCGATGTCCGCCAGCATGGCATCGATTTCGTCCTGATTGTTGGTCGCGGCCTTCGGCGGCGCCGGTGGCGGGGCTGGCGGCGGCGGCGGCGGTGGCGGCGGTGGCGGCGCCGCGGCCTTGGGAGCCGCTACCGGCGCGGGTTTGGGCGGCGGAGGCGGCGGCGGTTCGGCTGGCTTGGCTGTCTTGGCTGCATCATCGTCGGCAATGATGCGTCGGATGGAGGCGAGGATTTCCTCCATCGACGGCTCTTGAGCCTTTGCCGGTTGCGTCATCTTGCTCTGGTGTCCCGACGTTGTCCCGACCGCAAATGCCGCGCGGCGAAAGGCGGGCCCGAACGGGGCCGCGACGCGAATCGCCGTCGATTACCTTTTATACGCCAGAGCGGCGCGCCTGTGGCGGGTGAAAAGTCGATGCGATGCAACGAACTGTGGACACGCGCCGCGCGGCGCACGCCCTTTGCCGGCCGCCCGCCGTCAGCGGCCGTCCGGATTGCGGACGCCGGCCCAGCTGTCGCGTACCTGCTCGTAATGCACCTGCGGCCGATAGACCGGCACGCGCAGGCCGAGCACCTGCGGCACCAGCCGCCCCACCGCCGCCAGGAGCGTATAGGACGCCACCACGCGGTCGCGCTGCGCCGAGACCAGCGACACGCGCGCGTTCACCAGTTCCTGCTGCGCGTTGAGCACGTCGAGCGTGGTGCGCTGGCCGACGCGCGCTTCCTCGCGCACGCCGTTGAGCGCGATCTCGGAGGCCTGCACCGAGGCCTGCGTCGCCTCGATATTGGCCTTGGCGGCCTCGAGTTGGCCCCAGGCCTGCACCACCGTCTGCCGCGCGGTGTCGCGCGCGGTGTCGAGGTCGAGCCGGCGCTGCCCGAGCGTCTCCTTGGCCTGGCGGATCGTCGAGTACTCGCCGCCGCCCTGGTAGATCGGCACGCTCAGGGTGCCGAGCACGGAGGCGTTGTAGCTCTCCATGGTGTTGAGGTTGCCGACGACCCCGTAGTTTTTCTGGAAGCTGCCCTGCACCGACACGGTCGGGTAAAGCGCACCTTCCGCCACTTTCACCGCCTGCAGCGCCGCGTCCACGTTGTACTGCGCAGCGGCGACGGTCGGATGCGCCGTGGTCGCGGTCGCGATCGCGCCGGCCTGGTTCTGCGGCGAGAAACGGTCGACGGGCGACGCCGCGGCCAGCCTGCCGGGATTGCTGCCGATCACCTGCCGATAGGTCGCGACCGAGGATGTATAGGTCGCTTCCGCGCTGAGCACCTGAGAGCGCCCGCTTGCCAGGCGCGATTCGGACTGCGCCACGTCGGTGCGCGTCACCTCGCCCACATTGAACCGGTCGCGCGTCTGGCGCAGCTGCTCCTGCAGCACCTCGACGTTGCGCTTCTGCAAATCGAGGATGGCGCCGTCGCGCAGCACGTTCATGTAGGCGGTGGCCGCGTTGAGCAGCACGTTCTGCTCGGTCGTATGCAGCGTCGCGCGCGCGGCCAGCACCTGAGATTCCGCCTGGCGCGTGCGGTTGGCGGTCTGGAAACCGTTGAACAGCGTCTGCGTCGCGGTGACGCCGGTGGAGAACGGCGCGTTGTAGCCGCTCAGCGTCGAATAGGTCGCCTGGTTCGTGGCCGACGTCGACTTCGTGGTGGTCGACAGCGACTGCTCGCCGCCCGACGCCGTGATCGACACGCGCGGCCGATAGCCGGCGAGCGCCTGCGGCACATTCTCGTCGGTGACGCGCACTGCGGCGCGCTGGGCGTTGAGCGAAGGATTGTTCTGATAGGCCTGCACCAGCGCGGATTCGAGCGTCTCACCGCCGGCCGGGGCCGCCGCGAGCGGCAGCACAAAAGCGGCAAGCGCGCCGACTGCGGTGCCAGTCCTGAAAGCCCTACCTGAACGACGCCACATTCCGCGACCCAACGATTCGCAACCCAACAATTGCACGCACCGGCTCATGCTACCGTACGCCAGTCTCTGGGAACCATAGGCGGCTGGGTGGACGCTTAAAACCCCCCGCGGGACCGCCGCCCACAGAAAGGGCGGCCGTGGGGCATTTGCGCAACTTTCGCGGAACCCGGCGAAATCAGAAGGCGAAGGCCGGCGGCTTGGCGAATCCCGGCAGCAGCGGCGCGGCGACGTCGAAGATCGCGCGCGCGCCGATATCGTCGCCGCAGCGGCGGTAGATCATGGCCCGGCTGCCGGGACCGCTGCCGAGCACGCAGGCCAGCCGGCCGCCGTCCTTGAGCTGGCGGCAGAGCGCCTGCGGCACGGTTTCGGTGGCGCCTTCGAGGATGATCGCGTCGTAGGGCGCGCCCTGCGGCCAGCCGGCGGCGAGCTCGCCGCGCGCCACGGCGACGTTGGACAGCCCGGCGAGGTTGTCGCGGGCGCTTTGCGCGAGGGTGGCGTCTTCCTCCAGGGCCACCACCTCGGCGGCCAGATGTGCGAGTAAGGCCGCGCCGTACCCTGTGGCGCAGCCCACATCCATCACACGATCACCCGCGCCGATGTCGGCGGCCTGGATCAGCTTGGCGAGCACCATCGGCTTGAGCAGGCGCCGCCCGCCCACACCGACCGGCGGGTCGAGGTCGAGGTAGGCGAGCTCGGCCGATGCCTTCGGCAGGAACCGTTCGCGCGGCAGCTCCAGCATGGCCGCCTGGATGCGCAGATCGGTCACATCGGCGATGCGGACTTGGCCCTCGACCATGTAGCGGCGCGCAGCGGCGAAATCGGTCATCGCGTTCCTCGGGCGGGGGTGACGAAATGCGCGGCTTTTCTGCGGCAAGCCTCTGGAAAAGGCAAGCGAACCAGCGTTGTGGAACCGCCCTCGCTCCTATATAGGCTGGGGACGAAAGCCCCGCGGCCGCCGATTACCGGGCGGCCGCGGCCTTTCATGGCCACGTGGCGGAGTGGTTACGCAGAGGACTGCAAATCCTTGCACGCCGGTTCGATTCCGGCCGTGGCCTCCAACCTTCGCGCCCAAAGCGCTTCGGTTGGCAAGCCAGCCTTGGTTCGCGAAGGTTGCGCGCCGTAGCCCGTCGGGCGAAGGCGGGCGAAACGTGGCAAAACCGGGCTGAGACTGAACTGAAAAATCCCCGGCGAGCGCCCTACGCGTTCATACTTTGCAAAGCGGCCGGGCTTTGTTATAGGGCCCGCCTACCGGCCTTCAGGCCTGTTCCCTGGTAGCTCAGCGGTAGAGCATTCGACTGTTAATCGAATGGTCGCTGGTTCGATCCCAGCCCAGGGAGCCACCCCCTCGCCTTATATCGACCAATGCGGCAATGCATCGCCCCCGGGCGGCGCGACCTCGGGTGCGCTTGCCCGCGCGCGCGCGCGAACGTCCGACGGCGCTGCGCCATAGTGGCGGCGGAATACGCGGTTGAAATAAGACACATCACCGAAGCCGCAGTCGTAAGCCACCGCGCTGATCTTGCCCCCGGCGGGGCGCGGATCGGTCAGCAGACGATAGGCGCGCGCCAGCCGCTGCGACAGCACGTAATCGGTGAAGGTGGTTCCTTCCATCTCGAACAGCCGTTGCAGGTAGCGGGGGGTGCAGCTGTGACGCCTGGCAAAATCGACCACCGACAGATCTGGCCTGTCGAGTTGGCCGCCGATGTCCCGCTTGATCGCTTGGAGCCTGGCCGCACGCACCCCGCAGGCTTGTGCGGCTTCCCCGACATCGCGGTCCTCGCCAAGCGCCGCTGCGATGAGGTCATAAATGTGATCGGCAAAATGGCCGCGCAGGCCGGGGCTCGCGACGGCGCCACAGTCCTGCGCAATGTGTATATAGCCGGTCAGGAGCGTCAGTGCGTGGCAGCCGGCTGGAATCCGTCGCAGGGCTTGTGCGTCCACGTCGCGGATGCGCCGGGAGAGTTGCCGACGCGGAAAGCGCATCGCGAGCAAGCGACCGGGCGGCCAGTGCATCGTGCTGCACGTCCGGCCAAGCGAAAACAAGGTGGCTTCACCGTCCTCAAGGGCGATTTCGCGATCGCCCTGAGCAATGACGTACTTGCCGCCGAGATTCACCGCCAGTGCGAGATCGTCCAGTCCGTCGGAGACGCACGCGGCCGTGCGGCAATTTTGCGAGCCATGCATGCGGCCCGATACCATCAGCAGACCGGGCAGCTCCTGCAGCTTCACGTCGATATCCAGCGGGATGTCCTGCGCGGCCTTGACCTCGTAGCGCATCACCGAGCGGCCGAAGAAGTCGTGATAGAGCGCGCGCCGCTCCCGCACCGGCGCGTCGCGCAACGAGAAGCGCACAGGACCGCCCGGACGCGGCCAGGGCGCAGGTCCGGGTGGCGAATTTAGGTTGTCGATGCGCATGGCAGGCACCTGGGTTCGTCGCCTTTGGCACGCACTTCCCATTTGCAGCCGAGGTCATAAGCCATCGCCCCGCTGCCCACAAGCGCCGGTTGCGCCCGCGATGGACGATTTCCGGCCGATTCGCATGCCGTTCCGCTGGCTCGTCGCGCCAGTCCCGGCCTTTGTCGCCTTAAGCCAAGAGCGGGCAATCAGCATTCGCTAATGAGCCGGGCCGTCGGCATGAGCGCCATTGCTGTGGCGCCGTCGCGGGAGCGGCGCCGGCGGGCGCGGAGGCACACAGTGTTCACCCTTGATCCATTGACATGCGTTGTCATGACCGCCGGCGTCTTTGCCGGCGCCGTCGTGTCCGGGCTGGTCGGCTTTGCTTTTTCGGCCGTTGCCGGCGCGATCCTGCTGCACGTCTTACCGCCAACGGAGGCCGTGCCGCTCATGATGGCATGCAGCATCGTCACGCAGGCGGTCTCGCTGGTCGCGCTGCGCAAAACCGTAAAGTGGCGCGGCCATCCCGTTCTCATCGCCGCCGGCGCGCTTGGCGTCCTTCCAGCCCTCTTTGTGCTCCACCATATCGATCCTCGGGTCTTCCGCATCGGGTTCGGCGCATTTCTCGTGGCCTATGCAGGCTACATGCTGCTGCGTCCGGCAATCGCCTCCGGCGGCGACACGCAGGGCCGTTTGCGTCACGCATTGGTCGGTTTCGGCGGCGGGCTCGTGGGCGGACTGACCGCAATGCCGGGAGCGCTGCCCACGATCTGGTGTGATTTGCGCGGCATGCCGCGGAATCTGCAGCGCGGCCTGGTGCAGCCCTACATCACTGTGATGCAGCTTTTCGCCCTCACGCTCATGCTATCGAACGACAGATTGTCGGCGCAGACCTTGTTGAACGTCACGTTCAGCCTGCCGGCGCTTGCGGCCGGCGCGATGCTCGGCGTCGTCTTGTTCCGCAAGGTCAACGACGCCTTGTTTCGGAGCGTCACGTTGGTGGTGCTGATGTTCGCCGGCGCAGGGCTAACCGTCTAGGCCGTCAGTCCGGCCGTGCCCACGGCGTTGAATTGGCCGGCCGCAGGCAATGAAATCCATGGCGAGACCTTCTTATGCTTGCTCGGCCGTTGGCTCCGTGGCGGACTAAGCCTGAACGCCATGGCGTGGCCGGCGCTTGACCGCCCGGAACGCTTCGGGGCATGGTCGCGCGCACTGCGCGCCTTTCGTATAGGTCACGTCCGCATGAGGCGCCGATGACGCCTTCCACCAGCCCGCTCACCACCGACCTCTACGAGCTCAACATGGTCCAGGCCTATCTGGACCGCGGCGAGCACAGCCAAGCCGTGTTCGAGTTCTTCGTGCGCCGCCTGCCGGCGCGGCGCGGCTTCCTGCTCGCGACGGGGCTCGCCGAGCTGCTCGACTATCTCGAAACGCTGCGCTTTGCGCCCGAGGACCTGGCTTGGCTCAAGGGCACCGGCCGCTTCAACGACAACCTGATCGACTACCTCGCCGGCTTCCGCTTCACCGGCGACGTCGACGCGCTGCCGGAAGGCACGGTCTGCTTTCCCAACGAGCCGCTGGTGCGCATCACCGCGCCGCTGCCGATGGCGCAGCTCATCGAATCGCGCCTGATCAACATCATGCACTTCAACACGCTGATCGCCTCGAAGGCGGCGCGCATGGTGCTGGCGGCGCCCGGCAAGATCCTGTCGGATTTCGGCCTGCGCAGCGCACACGGTGCCGAGGCCGGGCTGTTCTCCGCCCGCGCGAGCTACATCGCCGGCTTCACCAGCGCCGCCAACGTGCTGGCCGGCCAGCGCTACGGCATCCCGGTCGCCGGCACCATGGCGCATTCCTACATCCAGGTGCACGACAACGAGGCGCAAGCCTTCATCGACTTCGCGCGCACGCGCCCGCAGGGCGTCATCCTGCTGATCGACACCTACAACACGGAAGCCGGCGCCCGCAAAGTCGTGCAGGTCGCGCCGCAGCTCAAGGCCGAGGGCATCTCGATCTTCGGCGTCCGCATCGATTCCGGCGACCTCATCGCCTCGGCGCGCAAGGTGCGTGCCATTCTCGACGAAGGCGGCTTGCGCGACGTCATCATCCTGGTCAGCGGCGGCATCAACGAGGACGTGCTGCAGACCATGATGGCGGAGAAGGCGCCGATCGACGGCTTCGGCATCGGCGTCAATCTCGACTCCTCGATCGACGCGCCCTCGCTCGACTGCGCCTACAAGCTGCAGGAATACGCCGGCATCCCGCGCCGCAAGCGCTCGGAAGGCAAGGCCACCTGGCCCGGCCGCAAGCAGGTCTGGCGCAGCTTCGGGGGCGACGGCCGCATGGCCGGCGACGTGCTGTCGGTGGAAACCGACACGCCGCCGGGCGAGACGCTGGTCGAACCGGTCATGCGCGGCGGCAAGCGGCTGGCGCCGCAGGAGAGCCTCGCCGACATGCGCGCCCGCGCCGCGCGCAATCTCGAGCAACTACCCGAACCGCTGCGGCGGCTCGAGCCGGGCGCGAGCTATCCGGTGAAGGTCGCCGACGCGCTGATCGCCTTGGCGGAAGAAGCGGACCGGTTCACCGCGACGCATTAACTAGCGCGCCGCCGTCCCTGCCCTGTTCCAGCCGCGACCGCCCTCGCCGTAGATCTCGAAGCCGCCGTCGGTCACCACTACGGTGTCCTCGAGCTTGATGAAGCCGCGCGCGGGATGCTTCAGCGTGGTCTCGACCGACACCACCATGCCGGCTTCGAGCGGGCGGTTCGCATCGTCCGCCGGATAAGGCACCGGCCCGCGGTCGGTCAGGCGCGGCGCCTCGTGGCTGACCATGCCCATGCCGTGCGCCAGGAACTCCAGATTGTTGTGGTGTTTTGAGCGCGTCTTGAGGGGCTCACCGGCGTCGTAGATCTCGTGGCCCATGGCGCCGGCGCGGATCGGCTTCATGGCGGCGCGCTGGATGGCCTCGACCTCGCCGAGCAGGTCCTCCAATTCGGCGTCCGGCTCGCCCTGAATCGCCATGCGGGTGATGTCGCCGATATAGCCGTGGTAATTGCCGCCGGAGTCGATCGACATGATCTCGCCCTTCTCCCAGCGCTGGTCGGAGGGAGCGCGGTTCATGCTGGTGCCGCAGGTGATCAGGCAATATTCGAAGCTCAGCCCGCGATTGGTCTCCTCCCGCCGCAAACTCTCGACCACCTCGTTCTTGGTCGAACCGGGTCCATGCTTGGCGATCACCGCCTGCATCGCCCCCAGAACCGCTTCGGAGGCGCGCTTGAGCAACACCAGCTCCGCGGCGGATTTCTTGGCGCGCTGGCGCTCCAGCACGTAGAGGGCGTCGACCCACTCAGCGTCCGGGAAAGCGCCGCGCAGGACGTTGGCGGCGTCGAAGGGCAGGAAGCCGTATTCGGCGGCGATCCGCCTGGGCGCCAGCCCGACCTTGCGCATGTAGTCGACCGCGCGCTGCATCGCGTCGGTCGAGCCGGCCGTCACCGTCTGCGTCTCGGGGGTCCACAACGGCTTCACCTGATGCTGGAAGCCTTCCAGCCGGTGGGCGATATAGGCGCACCTCTCAGGCTGGCCTTTCGGATAGACGAAGACCGGCAGGTAGCGGCTGATGCCGGTCGCATCCATGACGTCGAAGAAGTTCGCGCGGTGCCCGCCGAGCAGGTACTGCACGTTGTGCTTGGAGGTCGCGAGCAGGACGTCGATGCCGGCCTCGTCCATCAGGCGGTCGAGCCGCTGATGGTCGAAGGGGATCGCTAACCCGGACTTCGCCGGTGCATTGACGTTCATGGCCCTCGCGCTCCCGTATGCCGGCGCTTGTTCTCCCGCCGGTCAACGGGAAGCCTAGGACCAGAGTTCCTTGCTCGCAAGGCGGGCCCCCTCGCCGAGCGCCTCCAGCTTGGCCCACATGACGGACGGATGGACGCGGCGGTAGAACGGCCCTTGCGCGAAGCCGCAATCGGTGCCGGCGATGACGTTCTCGCGGCCGACGATTCTGGCCAGGCGCACGATGCGCTCGGCGACCAGTTCCGGATGCTCGACTACGTTGGTGGCGTGGCTGATGACGCCGGGGATGAGCACCTGGCCGTCCTTGAGCTTGACGTCCTTCCAAACCTTCCATTCGTGCTCGTGGCGCGGGTTGGCGCCCTCGATCACGAAGGCGCCGACCTTGGCCTTCAGGATGACGTCGACGATGTCCTTGAGCGGCACGTCGCTGGTGTGCGGACCGGGCCACGAGCCCCAGCAGATATGATAGCGGATGCGGTCGGCCGGCAGCCCCGCGATGGCGTGGTTGAGCAGCTCGATCTGCGTCTCCAGCCAGCGCTTGTAGTCGGCGAAGCTCCCCGGCGGCACCATGCGGTCGTAGGTGACCGCGCTGCGGGCGTCGTCGAGCTGCACCAGGAAGCCGGCGTCGACGATCGTCTTGTACTCGGTGCGCATCGCATCGGCGATGGCCTGCTGCAGTTCGCTTTCGCTCTTGTAGTGCTCGTTCTTGCGGTCGGGGATGACGCTCGCCGGCGCCGCCACGGGCATGAAGGCCTCCGTCACGTTCACGCCCTTGAGCGCGGCCTTGAAGTTGTCGATGTCGCGCTGAAGCTCCGCCTGCCCGCTGTACCGGATCGGACCGACGCAGATCGCTTCATGCGTAGTGGCGACCGCCTCCTTGGCGTCGAGCTCGGCATAGAACTCGGCGAATTTCGTGCGGTCGGCGCCGCGCTTGAACGGGTTGGCCGCGTCGCTCTTGATCGGACGGCGCTCGAAGCCGGACAGCCGCGTCAGCGCGTATTGCGCCCAGGAGATCGACTTGCCGAACTCGCCGTCGCTCGGCACGTCGATGCCGGCCGCGGCCTGCTGGCGCACCACGTCGGCGACCGAGTCGGTCAGGCACTTGTGGTAGCCGACCTCGTCATAGGGCTTGCCGCTCTGCCTGGCGCGCAGAAACTCCTGCAAGGCCGCGGGGCGGATCAGGCTGCCGACATGGGTGGTGAGGATGCGATCGGTCGAATGTTTCATACCCGCTTGCTAAGCGAGCCGGCGGCGGAACGCAATGCGTGGGCACCGCCCCAACGGCCTGTCCTCGGCGCAGCGCGCCCCTAGCCCTTCACCACGCCGATGAACTGCTCGAGCTTGGCCGGGTCGTCGCGCAGCGTCTGGCTCGGCCCGTCATAGACGATGTGGCCGCGGTCCATCACCACCGCGCGCGGCGCGATAGAGAGCGCGAGGCGCGAGTTCTGCTCGACCAGGATCATGGCGAGGCCGCTTTCCGCCGCCAGCCGTTTCACCGCGCGGGCCAGTTCCTCGACGATGACGGGGGCGAGGCCTTCCGACGGCTCGTCCATCAACAGGACGGTCGGGTTGCCGATGAGCGCGCGGCCGATGGCCAGCATCTGCTGCTCGCCGCCAGAGAGCTGGTTGCCCATGTTGCCGGCGCGCTCAGCAAGCCGCGGAAACAGCGCGAAGACGCCATCCACCGTCCAGGTGCCCGGGCGCGCCGCCACTTCCAGGTTCTCGCGCAAGGTCAGCGAGGGGAAGATCTCGCGCTCCTGCGGCACGTAGCCGAGGCCGGCGGTGACGCGCTTGTAAGTGGCGAGGCTCGATATGTCCTTGCCGTGCAGCCGCACGGCGCCGCCGTGCAGCGTAGTGTGGCCCATGATGGTGGCGAGCAGCGTCGACTTGCCGACGCCGTTGCGGCCGATCACCGAGACGGTCTCGCCCGGCGGGACCGAGAGGCGGATGTCCTCCAGCACCACGGTCTCGCCGTAGCCGGCGCTGACATTGTCGAGGACGAGCGCGGGCTCAGCCATGGCCGCGGCCCTCCTGGCCGAGATAGACGTCCCGCACCTGCGCGTTATTGCGGATTTCCTCGGGCGTGCCCTGCGTGAACACCGCGCCCTGCACCAGCACGGTGATCTCCCTGGCGAAGCGGAACACCACGTCCATGTCATGCTCGATGATCAGCACGGCAATGTCGGGATCGAGCGCCGCCACCACGTCGAGGATGAGATGGCTTTCCGACGACGGCACGCCGGCCGCCGGCTCGTCGAGCAGCAGCACCCGCGGGCGCTGCGCCAGCGCGATGGCGATCTCGACGAGGCGCTGGCGGCCGTAGGGCAGTTCGCGCACCAGCTTGAGCGCGTCGTCGGTGAGCCGCAGCGACTGCAGATGGTCGAGCGCCTCGTCGATGACGTCGCGCCGAGCGCCGGCCGAGCGCCACATGTTGTTGCAGTTGCCATCACGCTCGCCGATGGTCATGCACAGGTTCTCGAGCACGGTGAGGCCGCGGAACAGCTGGTTGATCTGGAATGTGCGCGCGAGCCCGCGCCGCGCCCGCTCGGCCTGGCTGACCGAGGTGACATCCTCGCCCTGCAGCAGCACGCGGCCCGCGTCCGGCTTGAGCACGCCGGTGATCAGGTTGACCAGCGTGGTCTTGCCCGCCCCGTTCGGCCCGATCAGCGCGTGACGCGCGCCCTTCTCCAGCGTGAGGTTTACCTCGCGCGTCACCGCCAGCGCGCCGAAGCTGCGATTGAGTTCCTGCACTTCCAGCGCGGCGGTCATGGCTTGCCCCCCGTCCTGGAAAAGCGCCTGGCGATGTCTTCGAACAGCCCGAGCACGCCGCGGCGCGCGAACAGCACTCCCAGCACCAGCAAGAGGCCGATGCCGAACTGCCAGAAGGTCGGGCTCATCTTCGACAGATGGTCCTCGAGGATCATGTAGACGGCGGCGCCGAGGAAGGCGCCGTAAAGCCGCCCGGTGCCGCCGAGGATCAGCATCACCATCACCTTGGCGGAGTTCTCGAATTCGAACGCCGTCAGGGTCACATAGGCGTTGGTCTGCGTGAACAGCGCGCCGGCCACGCCCGCGATCGCGGCCGCGATGGTGTAGACCGTCACCAGACGCAGATGCACCGGCGAGCCGATCGCATGCATGCGGCGCACGTTCTCGCGGATGCCGGTGAGCGCCTGGCCGAACGGCGAATAGACGATGCGGCGCACGAAGTAGAACACGATCGCCAGCACGACGAGCGCGTAGACGTAGTTGGTGTGGCCGTAGAGGTCGTACTCGAACTTGCCGAGCAGCGGGTCGAAGACGAGCCCCGGCAGGCCGTCATAGCCGCCCGAGATGTCGGAGCGCAGGTTGCCCGCCTCCTGCAGCATGATGGCGGTCGCCAGCGTCAGCATCAGCAGCGTGAGGCCGCGGTAGCGCAACAGGAACCAACCGCTGACGAAGCCAACAAGCCCGGCAACGATGGCCGCCGCGAACAGGCCGCTGATCGGCTCGGTCCAGCCGAGCCGCGCGGCGCCGAGGCCGACGGTATAGGCGCCGACGCCGAAGAACGCGGCATGGCCGAGCGTCACGATGCCGGCGTAGCCGAGGATCAGGTCGAGCGAGAGCGCGAACATGATCATGACCAGAACCTGACTGCCGAAGGTCATGCGTTCGGGGAAGATGAAGAAGGCCGCGATGGCGATCAGCCAGGGCAGCGCCTCGTAGGCGCGGAAGCGGTGCCGCCGCAGCAGGTACTCGGCAGCGCGCTCGCGCGTCTGCGCGGTGATGGGATCACTCGCGGCCATAGAACCCCGCCGGCTTGATCAGGAGAACGAGAACGGTCATGGCGTAGATGAAGAAGCCGCCGGCTTCGGCGAACAGATACTTGCCGGCGGTGTCGAACACGCCGAGCACCAGCGCGGCGAGCAGCGTGCCCTTCAGGCTGCCGAGCCCGCCGACGGCGACCACGATGAGGAACAGCACGAGGTAGAGCACGGCGAAGCTCGGGGACAGGCCGAAGAGCTGGATCGCCAGGCCGCCGCCGAGCGCGGCGAGCCCCGAGCCGAGCGCGAAGGTGAGCGTGAACAGGAGGTCGACATTGATGCCGACCGACTCCGCCATGCGGCGGTTGTCCACCGCGGCGCGGATCTTGGCGCCGATATTGGTCTTCTCGAACGCGTACCACAGCACGGCGATCAGCGCCGCGCCCAGCACGATCAGGAAGGCGCGATAGGTCGGAAACGAGCGGAAGCCGAGATTGACGTCGCCCTGCAGCCATGCCGGCAGCGGCACCGATTTCGGGATCGGCCCGTAGAAATAGGTGGCGGTGGCGATCGCCATGAAGGCGAGGCCGATGGTGAGCAGCACCTGCTCGAGGTCGGTCCCCTTGTAGAGCCGGCGGTAGAGCCCGCGCTCGAACACCACGCTCACCGCCCCGACCAGGACCGCGGCAATGACGAGCGAAGGAACGAAGTCGATCCCGAGCGAGCGCGTCAGAGACACCACCACGTAGCCGCCGGCCATGGCGAAGGCGCCGTGCGCGAGGTTGACGAAGCCCATCAGGCCCATCGTCACCGACAGACCGACGGAGACGATGAACAGGAACATGGCATAGGCCAGCCCATCGAACAGGATGCTGATGGCGATGTTGGCGAACTGCGGCACGAACCCTACCCGTTTAAGAAAACGCCGCCGCGCCTGTATGCGCGGCGGCGCCGTTTGTCATATGGCGATCAGACGATCACGAGCCGCAGCGGCCGATCTTGAGCGCCTTGCACTCGTCCTTGACCTGCTTGGTGGTGCCGACGATCTTCACGCCCAGTTTGCCGTCCGGCTTGCGGATGACTTCCATGGCGTGCTGGTCCTGCACGATGTCGCGGGTGGCGGGGTCGATCATCACGGCGCCGCGCGGACCGGTGGTCTTCCAGCCCTTGAGCGCGTCGATCACCTTGGCGCCGTCGGCCACCTTGCCGTCCAGCTTCTTGATGGTGTCGAAGATGGCGTGCATCGTGTCCCAGCCGGCCGCCGACATGAAGTCCGGATAGGAGTCCTTGCCGTACTCCTTGTGCCAGGCCGCGTTGAACGCCTTGTTCTGCGCGTTGTCGAGGTCGACCGCGTAGTGGCCCATCACGATGGTGCCGATGGCGGCGTCACCCATGTCCTGCAGCTTGTTGTCGGGGATGAGGTCCATCGGGCCGATGAGCTTGACGCCGGCCTTGCGCAGGCCGAGTTCGCCGTAGGTCTTCATCACGCCGGTCGCATGCGCGCCGGAGGGAATGAAGACGTACATGCAGTCCGGCTTGGCGTCCTTGATCTTGGAGAAGAAGGGCGTGAAGTCCGGCACCTGCACCGGCGACCCCATCGGGATCGACTCGGTGACCTTGCCGCCGGCCTTCTCGAAACCGGTCTTGAAGGCCTCGGTGGAGTCCTTGCCCGGCGGGAAGTCGGTATAGGCGACCGCCGCGGTCTTGCAGCCGACCTTCTGATAGGCATAAGCGCCCATCG
This sequence comes from Pseudolabrys sp., assembly GCA_046292265.1. Lineage (GTDB taxonomy): Bacteria > Pseudomonadota > Alphaproteobacteria > Rhizobiales > Xanthobacteraceae > Pseudolabrys. The sequence continues at coordinate 35,815 of JBKBRE010000023.1, forward strand.
GATAGGCCGGGTGCCACATGCTGAACGACAGACGCGCGATGTAGGGCGACAGGTTGGTGATCCAGGCGGTGCCGGCATTGGCGATCACCATCGGCACCTTGGCCTGGGTGACCACCGGCGCCAGCGCGATCGCCGACGGCGAGAACACGAAGCCGGTGAGGATCTGCACCTTGTCGTTGGTGATCAGTTCGGTCGCCACCGTCTTGGCCTGCGCGCCGGTCGGCGGACCTTCGTCGCGCTTGATGATCTCGACCTTGTGCGGGGCGATATCCTTCGCGTGCAGCTTGATATAGAGATCGAACGCCTTGTCGATCTGGTGCCCGAGGTCGGCATTGGCGCCGCTGAACGGCAGCACCACGCCGATCTTCACGGTTTCGGCCTGGGCGGTACCGCCAACGGTGAGCGCCAGGGCGGCCAGCCCCAGCCAACGGAACATTCGCATCTCAGTCCTCCCTACGTTATTGAATTAGTTTGGTATCCGACTAGTTCCGGACCGACGAGCCGGCCCACTCGCGCTTAAAGTGGCCCAACTGGCCCACTTCGGTCAATTGCCGCGACGCCGCATGAAGCCGCAACGCCGCATGAAGCCGCAACGCCGCATGAACGCGAAGGATCGGCGCAAAGCAACACCCTCGCCGCGCGAATACATTCGCGCGCGAACAGTCGTCAACTGGATCGAAGCCGCCCGGTGCGGGACGGCGATTTCAGGGCGCTCCCTTTTTCGATCTTGCTTTATTTGCCGTGCAAACTGCCGAAGCCGCCCGAGAGAATCAAATGAATTAAATCTGCGCATTCATGCATTGAATGCATGCCGCAGACTTTTGCCTCTCATTTCGTCGAGCATGAAGCCGCGCAGCGTGGCCGCCGGCGGCGACAGCGGAATTCCGCGCCGGCTCACCAGCCCATAGGTGCAGGCCACTTTCGGCCCACGTAGTGGGACAGCGGCCACGCCCCGGCCGTGATGCAGCGCCACGTCGACGCTCGGCACGATCGTATAGCCGAGGCCGACCTCGACGAGATTGACCGCCGTCTCGACGTGCTCGACCTCGTATTGCCAGCTCAGGTCGACGCGCGCGCTGCCGGCGGCGTCGTCGATCATCGATCGGATCGCCGTCTTCGAGCTGACGCGGATCAGCGGCAATCCGCGCAATTCGCTCCAGCCGAGCACGCGCTTCTTCGCCAGCGCATGCCTTGCGGGACAAGCGAGCGCCATCGGCGAAGAAGACATCGTCTCGGTTTCAAGATCCCATCGGTTGGTCTGCAGCCCGCTCAGACCGAACTCGACCTCGCCTGACTGAACCAGCTCCGCGATCGCGGCCGATGGCGTCTCGAAAATACGCACCTGCACGCGCGGCTGGAGTTCATAGAACTTCCGCAGGATGGGCGGCAGATAATTCACCGCGAAAACCGGCAGGCAGGCGATGTCCAGCCGCTCGCGCCGCTTGGCGCCCTGCTGCTTGAGCTCGTCTAAGGATTGCTCGAGCTCGACCAGCGCCTTTTTCGCCTTCGGCAGGAATTCGATGCCGGCCCGCGTCAGCGTCACTTCGCGCGTGGTCCGCGCCAGCAGCTTCAGACCGAGGTCCTCCTCGAGCTTGCGCATCCGGTGGCTGATGGCGGTCTGCGACAGGTTCAGGTGCGCCGCCGCCCGCTGGAAGCTGCCGCGCTCGGCGATGCTGAGAAAGGCCTCGAGCCCGAGATAGTCGATCCGCATTGCCTTGCCCCTCCTGTCGTCCGGCCCCTGCGGGCCACATGCATCAGGTTCATGAATAGGCCTAAAACTCCCATTTGTCGAAAGCCGGATCGTCCGCGAGGTTAAGGCGGGGCGGACCGTTCCGGCCGCCCGCAAAACCGCGGTGGAGAACGACAGAGCATGCAGGCCGAACCGATCCACGACATCGCCCACCTCGGCCATGTCGAACTCCTGACCGACAAGCCGGAGGCCAGTCTCGACTTCTTCACCCGCGTCTTCGGTCTCACCGAAAGCGGACGTGAGGGCGACAGCGTCTACCTGCGCGCCTTCGATGACTACGAGCTGCATTCGCTCAAGCTGACGGCGGCGAAGACGACCGGCATGCGCCACCTCGCCTACCGCGCCGCCAGCCCGCAGGCCCTCGAGCGGCGCGTGAAGGCGATCGAGGCGATCGGCGCCGGCGTTGGCTGGCAGGATGGCGATCTCGGCCACGGCCCCGCCTACCGCTTCCGCGATCCGGACGGGCACGAATTCGAGATCTATTACGAGACGCAGCGCTACCGCCCGCCGGCCGGCGAACAGCCGGCGCTGAAGAACCAGGCGCAACGCACGCCCAACCGGACGATCGCGCCGCGCCGGCTCGACCACGTCAACCTGCTGGCGACCGACGTCGACGCGATCCGCCGCTTCCTGCCGCAGGCGCTCGGCAGCCGCGTCACCGAGATGATCAGGCTCGACAGCGGCGAGCTCGGCGGCTGCTGGTTCACCTGCAACAACAAGTCATACGACGTCGCCTATACGCGCGACATGACGAACAGCCGCGGCCGCTTCCATCACGTGACCTATGCGGTGGACCAGCGCGAGCACATCCTGCAGGCGGCCGACGTCTTCCTCGAGCACGGCGCGCATATCGAGACCGGGCCGCACAAGCACGCGATCCAGCAGACCTTCTTTCTCTATGTCTGGGAGCCGGCCGGCAACCGGGTCGAACTGGCGAATGCCGGCGCGCGGCTGGTGCTCGCCCCCGATTGGGAGCCGGTCGTCTGGACCGAGGCCGAGCGGCGCAAGGGCCAGGCCTGGGGCCTCAAGACGATCGAGAGCTTCCACACCCACGGCACGCCGCCAGTGGCCGGGAAATAGCAGGACGATCGCGGAGCAAGCGAAGACGGCCGGCGGCGTCAGGCGGCGGCGCTTTTGGCCGCCGTCTCGACGAGCGTGGCGACCGGCGGGCCCTCATGGCCGCGCGGGGCGGCCAGCATCTCGAGCGAAGCGAACTCGACACGGTTGCGCCCGCGCTCCTTGGCGAAATACAGCGCCTGATCGGCCTGCGCCATCAGTTCCGGCACGTCGAGCGCCGGGCCCTCGCAATGCGCCAGGCCGATGCTGACGGTGGCGCAGACCGGCCGGCCGTCCACCGATTGCGCGGCCTGCGCGAAGCATTCGCGCATGCGCTCGGCCACGGCAACCGCCTTCTCGCGGCTGGCGTCGCGCAGCACCGCGGCGAATTCCTCGCCGCCGAGGCGGCCGATCAGGTCGGCGGCGCGGACCGACTGGCGCGCAGCGTCGGCGAAAACCTCGAGCACGCGGTCGCCGAGCGCGTGGCCGAAGCGGTCGTTGATCGACTTGAAGTGATCGAGGTCGATGAGCAGCACGGCGGTCGGGCGCGGATCGCCGCTGTGACGCTTGGTCATGGCGGCGGCGTCCTGCAGGAACGCGCGGCGGTTGGCGATGCCGGTGAGCGGATCGACCATGGCGGCGGTGCGCTGGCGCAGCTCGGCGCGCTCCTTCGCCATCGCCAGCAGGATGAAGGCGATCGAGATGGTGAACAGCAGCGCCTCGAAGCTGAGCACGGTCATCCAGACGCTGGCGAGAACGTCCTTGGTCGCCGGCGTCCAGGGCAGCAGCGTGGCGAGCGGCGTGCGCAGCAGGAACAGCGCGCCGTGCGCGAACAGCATGAAGATGGCCGGCCAGCGCGAGACCAGCGCCTCGCTGCGGCCGCGCCAGAACTCGTAGGCGGTGAGCCAGGTATAAGCGGTGATGATGCCGGAGGCGATCAGCGCGCGCATCTCGATCGCGTCGGCGAGCACCGGCAGCCGGCACACCAGCAGCCAGAGCACCGCGCCGGTCACCAGGTAGACGGGCTCGACCGGCCGGCCGTCGAACACACGCGCGCCGGTCCAGGTCACCGCGAAGGCGGTGAACAGGAGCGCGTTGGCGAGGTCGATGGTGATGAAATCCGGCGCCGTGCCGTACATGCCGAACAGCACGATCGAGGCGGCGCGGATCAGATGCGCGAAGCCCCACCAGCAGACGGCGTAGATGGCGGTGTTCTGCGCCCAGGCGAACAGCAGCAGCAGGCCTAGGATGGCCTCGACGTAGATCGTCACCATGAACAGCGTATTGACGTCGAGATGCATCGGCTGCTTCGCCCGTTGACGCACGGGGCTGCGGATTGGCGCCTTGGGACCCCGCCTGCACGAATAAGCCGGGCCGGAAAAGAAGTCGTGAACGCCAGGAGTGAGAGCCGGGCGAATGCGGTGATATGGTTTCGGGTTGGTTGCCAGATTTGCGAAAATGCCGCCCGAGGAGGATGGGCCTTCGCTTTTCGTCCGTCTTTCGGGAATGTTTTCGCCATCGTCCGGGATGGAGGCTGCGTTTTGCGCAGGCTCGATGCGTTAGCGGCCGGTCTTGTGACGCCGCCGGGGCTCCACTAGGTTCGTTTGGTTAATAGCAAGACCCGGACCCGGCATGACGATCCGCGACGGCATTCTCGATACCATCGGCCATACGCCCCTGATCAAGCTCAAGCGCGCTTCAGAGGCGACGGGCTGCACCATCCTGGGCAAGGCGGAGTTCATGAACCCGGGCGGCTCGGTGAAGGACCGCGCCGGCCGCCAGATGATCCTGGAGGCCGAGAAGCGCGGCGAGTTGAAGCCCGGCGGGCTGGTGGTGGAATCGACCGCCGGCAACACCGGCATCGGTCTTGCGCTGGTCGCCAACGCGCGCGGCTACCGCACCATCATCGTCATTCCGGAGACGCAGAGCCGGGAGAAGAAGGACGCGCTGCGCCTGTTCGGCGCCGAGCTGGTCGAGGTGCCGGCGCTGCCTTATTCCAACCCGAACAATTATCAGCACGTCGGCCGCCGCCTCGCCGAGGAGTTGAAGAAGAACGAGACGAACGGCGTCATCTTCGCCGACCAGTGGAACAACCTCGACAACAGCAAGGCGCATTACGTTTCGACCGGGCCCGAGATCTGGGATCAGTGCGCCGGCCGCATCGACGGCTTCATCTGCTCGGTCGGCTCCGGCGGTACGTTGGCAGGCGTCTCGCGCTATCTAAAAGAGAAAGACAAGAACGTCACCATCGGCGTCGCCGATCCGCGCGGGGCGGCGATGTACCATCTGTTCAAGGACGGACAGCCGAAGGTGACCGAGGGCGGCTCGATCACCGAGGGCATCGGGCTCGGCCGCGTCACCGACATCGTCAAGGAGATGATCGTCGACAAGGCCTATCTCATTCCCGACGAGGAAGCGCTGCCGCTGGTGTTCGACCTGCTCGAGCACGAAGGCCTCTGCGTCGGCGGCTCTTCCGGCATCAACGTTGCCGGCGCGATCCGCATGGCGAAGGACATGGGGCCTGGCCACACCATCGTAACGGTGCTCGCCGACTACGGCACGCGCTACCAGTCGAAGCTGTTCGATCCCGCCTTCCTGCGTTCGAAGAACCTGCCGGTACCGGCCTGGCTCGAGCGTGGCTCGTCGATCAAGCCGCCTTTCGTGTGAAGCCGAGCAGCCCATGGCGACCGACTGCCTGTTCCGCGACGACGCCTATCTGAGGGACTGCACCGCGCACGTTGTAGCGCTGACCGAGCAAGGCGGCATCGTGCTCGACCGCTCCGTCTTCTACGCCACCTCCGGCGGCCAGCCGGGCGATGCCGGCAAGCTCGTCACCGCATCGGGCGTCACCGTGCCAATCGCCACCGCCGTCTATATCGATCCGGCCAAGAGCGAGATCGCGCATGTGGCGGCGGAGGGCGCACCGACGCCGGCGATCGGCGAGGCGGTCACTGCCGCGATCGACTGGGACAGGCGCCACGCCCGCATGCGCATGCACACTGCGCTGCACCTCTTGTCGGCCGCCCTGCCCTATGCCGTCACCGGCGGCTCGGTCGGCGACGCCGAGGGCCGGCTCGATTTCGACATCCCCGACGCCGGCCTCGACAAGGACGCGATCACCGCACGGCTCACCGAGATGATCGCGGCAAACGCCGCGGTCACCAGCCGCTGGATCAGCGACGAGGAACTCGCCGCCAACCCGGGCCTGGTCAAGACCATGTCGGTGAAGCCGCCGATGGGCACCGGCCGCGTGCGCCTGATCGAGATCGCCGGGCTCGACTTGCAGCCCTGCGGCGGCACGCATGTGCGCTCGACGCGCGAGATCGGCGCCGTCCGCGTCACCCAGATCGAAAAGAAGGGCAAGATAAACCGGCGCGTGCGGCTTGCCTTCACTTAAGGTGCCGAGCGCTGCTCGCGCACGTCATAGTGGCGCGAGCGCCCGTCGAACCGTTTGAGCACCGCGCGCGCTTTCGGCGGCACGACGGCGGTTTCATGGTCTTCGCCGGCGAAAGCCTTCACCGCATCCATCGAGTCGAACCACATGACGGTGACGAACTCGACCTCATCGCCGGCCGGGCCGCGAAACAGCTCGATGCGGCGGAATCCCGCGATTCCCCGGCCGAGGATCCCCGGAAATATCTCGTCGCACAGCAGTCGCTCGTAGGCGTCGGCGTTTTCCGGCGTGGTCCATCCTCGCCAGATGCGGCTGATCATACGGGGCTCCTTCGGCGTCGGGCGCGGCAACTTTCGGGCCGGCCGGCAGTTGCACCAGCGTAGCCTTTCGAACAAGCTTGTCTCCGCACCATACCGGAATCACCCATGACCGATCAAAATCCCGCCAGCCGCTGGCTCAAGTCCACCGAATGGCTCGCCGGCGAGCTCGGCAAGCCGAACGTCGCCGTGGTGGACGGTTCCTTCTACCTCGTCACGCAGAAGCGCGACGCCAAGGCCGAGTATCTCGCCGGCCACATCCCCGGCGCGGTCTTCTTCGACATCGACGCGGTGGCCGACCATTCCACCGACCTGCCACACATGCTGCCGGGGCCGGACCAGTTCGCTGAAGCGGCCAGCGCGCTCGGCATCGCCGAGACCGACACCATCGTGGTCTACGACGGCAGCGGGCTCTATTCGGCGCCGCGCGTGTGGTGGACCTTCCGCATCTTCGGCGCCAAGAACGTGTTCATCCTCGACGGCGGCCTGCCGGCCTGGAAGACGGAAGGGCGCCCGCTCGAGTCCGGCGCGGTCAAGCGCGAGCCGCGCCGCTTCAACGCGAAGATGGATACCGGCGCGGTCGCCATGCACGGCGACGTGCAGATGGCGCTCAACGACGGCAGCGCGCAGATCGTGGACGCGCGCTCGGCCGGCCGTTTCGCCGGCCGCGAGCCGGAGCCGCGCTCGGGCCTGCGCTCCGGCCACATGCCAGGCGCGTTCAACGTGCCCTTTACCGAGCTGGTCGAGAACGGTCGCCTCGCTTCGCCCGCGCGCCTCGCCGAGGCGTTCCGCAAGGCCGGCGTGGACACGGCCAAGCCGGTCATCACCTCGTGCGGATCGGGCGTGACCGCCGCCATACTGACCTTCGCCCTCGACGCGCTCGGTGCGCGCGGCGGGCGCATCTACGACGGCTCATGGGTGGAATGGGGCGGGCGGCCCGACTTGCCGGTCGAGAAGGACTAGAGACCGACACGCCTCCGGAAATAGTCCAGAACGTACGTACGCAGGTGCGACGACAGGTTGGCGACCTGACGACGTCCGTTGATATCGGCAACGATGTCGCTGAGCGAAACGCCGCGCTCCTTCGCGATGTCTTTCAGCGCCAGCCAGAATACCTCCTCGAGGCTGACACTGGTTTTGTGTCCGCCGATCACGATGGACCGCTTGATGATCGTGCTGCCCATTGCTTCCGCACCGGCGCCGGCATCGACCGTCCGGCGCTGAAAGACGGTATGCGCCCAAGGGTCGGGGTCTACTGGGAGCAATGACGGTGGCCGAGGTGGCCGCTCAGATCGAAATGATCCGGTCGCGGACGGCCAAGGCGACCGCGTGCGTACGATTGACGGCGCCGAGCTTGCGCGTGGCGGTCTGGGCGTGTTCGTCGACGGTGCGTTTGGCGATGGAAAGGATTTCGCCGATTTCCCATGCCGACTTGCCGAGCGCGGCCCAGGTGAGCACCTCTATCTCGCGGATCGTCAGCGCATGCTTGTTGGGCTTCGTCCGCCGGCCGGTCCCCTCGGTCAACCGCATGGCGCACGTCTCGATGTCTCTGCCATGCCGCCTCGCGTTTGAGACTCACGTTCTGTGGTCTTTACCGTTAGAGTTACACGCTTGGCGCGCGACCACGGTATTGTCATTTTTGACGGTGTCGTGCGGGAGCGGAAGGAATCGCGCTTGTGATTCAGATCGTTGACGCGAAATTGCCGCCGTCGTGGCGCGCGCCGTGACAAGAGCGAAGTCGCCCGCCGTTGGAACTTTGATGCTGGTCTGCACGGCCACAGGCGTCGAGGTCGATACGCACACGACATACAGCCGCGCCGACCTGCGCCGCGCGCGGTGGGCCAGGCTGATGCTGCGTTGTCCCGGCTGCCGCACGGAGCACGTCTTCGACTTTGCCGACGCGCGGCTGCGTCCGCTGGTGAAGGACGGACAGGCCGATTGACCGTCAGAGAGGCTTGCCGTCGATCAGGCCTTCGCGCAAAGCGGTTGCCACCGCCTCGGTCTTGTTGGCCGCGCCGAGCTTGCGGGCCGCCGTTTGGACGTGCTCGTCGACCGTGCGTTTGGCGATGTCGAGCATCTGCCCGACATCGCGCGCCGACAAGCCCTTGGAAGACCACAGCAGCACTTCCAGCTCGCGCTTGGTGAGTGCCAAGGGCTTCTTCTGCTCTGAAGACGCCATGGACCGTCCTTCGTTCGCCAGCCTCGGCCCGCCTCAACGTGCGGGCTAGACGGTAACGCCGAGCGGCCCCTTCCGGTTCGACGGGTCCAGATGCCGGTTGGATCGCCCTAAATTACCGTAGAATCTGGCTCAAGAAGAGTTTCGTGCGCTCGTGCCGGGGATTCGCGAAGAATTCATCAGGACTGTTCGCCTCGACGATCTGCCCCTCGTCCATGAACACAATCCGGTTCGCCACCTCGCGGGCAAATCCCATTTCGTGGCTGACGACCAGCATGGTCATCCCGTCCTTCGCCAGCGCGACCATGGTGTCCAGCACCTCCTTGACCATCTCGGGGTCGAGCGCGGAGGTCGGCTCGTCGAACAGCATGATCTTCGGGCTCATGCAGAGGGCGCGCGCGATCGCAACCCGCTGCTGCTGGCCGCCGGAGAGCTGGCCCGGATACTTGCGCGCCTGCTCGGGGATCTTCACGCGGTTGAGATAGTGCAGCGCGATCTCCTCGGCCTCGCGCTTCGGCATCTTGCGCACCCAGATCAACGCCAGCGTGCAGTTTTCCAACACGGTCAGGTGCGGGAAAAGATTGAAGTGCTGGAACACCATGCCAACCTCGCGGCGCACCTCGTCGATCTTCTTGAGGTCGTTGGTAAGTTCCACCCCGTCCACGATCACCTGACCGCTCTGGTGCTCCTCCAGCCGGTTGATGCAGCGGATCATGGTGGACTTGCCCGAGCCGGACGGCCCGCAGATGACGATGCGCTCGCCGCCGGTCACCTTGAGATCGATGTCGCGCAACACGTGGAAGCTGCCGTACCACTTGTTGACGCGAACCATTTCCACCGCCACCGGCGTGTTCAGCCTGGTCGGCTTGAGGAGTGAGGAATTGTTCTGCGTCATGGCGGCCTCAATGTCTGTCGCCCGCGGCCAGACGGGCTTCCATGGCACGGGCATAGCGCGACATGGCGTAGCAAAAGACGAGATAGAATATTGCTGCAACGACGTAACCCGTCGTCGAGGTCACGGGCGTCGCCCACTTCGGGTCGATACGCGCCACCTCGACGGTGCGCAAGAGGTCGAAGATGCCGACGATGAAGACCAGCGTCGTGTCCTTGAACAGGGCGATGTAGTTGTTGACGATGTTCGGTATCGTGATCCGCAAGGCCTGCGGCAGGATGACCAACCGCATGCGCTGCGGATAGTTCAGCCCGACCGCCATCGCGCCCTCGAACTGCCCCTTCGGGATCGCCTGCAGGCCGGCGCGCACGACCTCCGCCATATAGGCCGACGCGAACAGGGCGATGCCGACCAGCGCGCGCAGCAGCTTGTCCGGCTCGAAGTTGGGCGGCGCGAACAGCGGCAGCATGACGCTGGCCATGAACAGCACCGTGATCAGCGGCACGCCGCGCACGAACTCGATGAACATCGTCGAGAACAGCCGCACCGCCGGCATGTGCGAGCGGCGGCCGAGCGCCAGCAGGATGCCGAGCGGCAGCGAAAACACTATTCCGACCGAGGCGACCACGATGGTCACCAGCGCGCCGCCCCACAGCACAGTGTCGACGATCGGCAGGCCGAAGAAATCCGAGCCCCGCAACAGGATGAAGGATGTGGCCGGCAGGACGACGAAGAAGTAGAGCGCGGCGAGATCGCGCCGCCACGCCTTCGGCCACAGCAGCCAGACCACGCCCACCGCCAGCAGCACGAAGAAGGCGTCCACGCGCCAGCGCTCGGGGATCGGATAGGACCCGTAGATGAAGTAGGGCAGCCGCTCCCAGATGAAGGGCCAGCAGGCGCCGATGACGCGGTTCTGCACGGATTCGAGGCAGGCGTCGCGGTTGGTCCCGCTCCACACTGCGTCGATGACCAAGAAATTTAAGAGCGGCGGAATGATCCAGGCAAACAGCAGGACGATGGCGACCGTCAGCGCCACGTTGAACGGCGTGGACAGGAGGTTCTCGCGCACCCAGCCCCAGGCGCCGGTCATCCGCGCCGGCGGCGGCTGCGGCGCGATCGGCTGCCGGCGCACGAAGGAGAGCTGGGTGATCGCGAGTTCGCCTTCCGACATGGTCATGGCGCCGCCCTCACCTTTCCACGAGCGCCACGCGGGCGTTGTAGATGTTCATGAGCAGCGAGGTGGCGAGACTGATGACCAGGTAGACCAGCATCGTGATGGCCACGACCTCCACCGCCTGGCCGGTCTGGTTGAGCACGGTGCCGGTGAACACCTGCACCAGATCCGGATAGCCGATGGCCACCGCCAGGCTCGAGTTCTTGGTCAGATTCAGATACTGGTTGGTCAGCGGCGGGATGATCACCCGCATCGCCTGCGGAATGACGATCAGCCGCAGCGTCGGCCGCGGCCGCAGGCCCAGCGAATAGGCCGCCTCAACCTGCCCCCGCTGCACCGCCAGGATGCCCGCCCGCACCACTTCGGCGATGAAGGCCGCGGTATAGGTCGACAGGCCGAACAGCAGCGCGGCGAATTCCGGCAGCACCTCGACGCCGCCGACGATGTTGAACCGGCCCGCCTGCGGATAGGCGAACGCGAGCGGCGTTCCCGACAGAACGAGGGCGGCGAGCGGCAAGCCGACGACGAGCACAAGCGCCACCGCAAGCACCGGCGCCTGCGCGCCGGTGCGTTCCTGCCGCCGGCGCGCCCAGATGTGGAACGCGACCGCGCCGGCAATGCCGACGGCGAGCGCGACCAGCACCCACACGAAGCCCGGCTCGAACACCGGTTTCGGCATGAACAGCCCGCGATTGTTCAGAAAGACGCCGCCCGGCAACGTGATGCTCGCGCGCATCTCTGGCAGTGCCTTGAGCACGGCGTTGTACCAGAACAGGAGCTGGAGCAGCAGCGGCAGGTTGCGGATGGTCTCGACATAGCCGCCGGCGACCTTCGCCAGCAGCCAGTTCTTCGACAGCCGCGAGATGCCGATCACGAAGCCGAGAATGGTGGCGAGCATGATGCCGAGGCCGGCCACCAGCAGCGTGTTGAGCAGGCCCACCCAGAAGGCGCGGCCATAGGTGGAGGCCTGCGCCGAATACTCGATCAGCGTCTGGCTGATGTCGAAGCCGGCGGTGGTGTTCCAGAAACCGAAGCCGGAGGCGATGCGCGCGCGCTGCAGGTTCTCGATGGCGTTGCTCGCCGCGCCGTACACGAGCAGCGCGACCGCCACGCACAGCAGGATCTGGTAGCCGAGGCTCCTGATCCGGGGGTCGTTGTAGAACGCGGCGCGCGGCGGGCGTGACGGACGGTCGGTCGACATCTAGCCCTCGCCGTCGTCGGGGCGGCGCCGAAGGCGGGCGATCACGGCCTTGCGCTTCGGCGCGCCGGTTGCGGACCCCTCAGCGGATCGGCGGCGCGTACTGGATGCCGCCCTTGGTCCACAGGCGGTTCAGGCCGCGGTCGATCTTGAGCGCCGAGGCCTGCCCGACGTTGCGCTCGAACGCTTCGCCATAGTTGCCGACCAGCTTGACGATGCGCACCGCCCAGTCCTTGGTGAGGCCGAGCTGCTCGCCGAAATTGCCTTCGGTCCCGACGAAACGCTTGATCTCCGGGTTGGACGACTTCATCGCCTCGTCCACGTTCTTGGACGTGATGTTGAGCTCCTCGGCGTTGATCATCGCGAACAGGGTCCACTTCACGATGTCGAACCACTGGTCGTCGCCGTGGCGGACGGCCGGGCCGAGCGGCTCCTTCGAGATGATCTCCGGCAGGATGATGTGGTCGTTGGCGTTGGCGAGCCGCAGGCGCTCGGCGTAGAGGCCGGAGGCATCGGTCGTATAGGCGTCGCAGCGCCCGGCGTCGTAGGCCTTCACCGCCTCGTTGGCGGTCGCGAAGGTCACCGACTTGAGCTGCATGTTGTGGGCGCGGAAGTAGTCGGAGAGATTGAGCTCGGTCGTGGTGCCCTGCTGCACGCAGACCGAAGCGCCGTTGAGTTCGAGCGCCGAGTTCACCTTCAGCGCCTTGCGCACCATGAAGCCCTGGCCGTCGTAATAGTTGACACCGGTGAAATTCAGGCCGAGCGAGGTATCGCGCGACGAGGTCCAGGTCGTGTTGCGGACGAGGACGTCGACTTCGCCGGATTGCAGCGCGGTGAAGCGGTCCTTCGCCGACAGCGGGACGAACTTCACTTTCTTGGGGTCGTTGAACAGGGTCGCCGCGATCGCGCGGCACAGATCGACGTCGAGGCCGGTCCAGTTGCCTTGCGCGTCGGGAAGCCCGAAGCCCCCGAGCGTGCCGTTGGACCCGCAGTTCAGCGTGCCGCGGTCCTTGACGGTTTTCAGAGTTTGAGCCGAAGCGCCCTGAGCGACGAGCAGCGCGGCGAGGGCAACCAGTGCGGCAACTTTTTTCATTCTCACGCCCCTACGGCACGGAGGGGTGCGGCGCCCACAACGGGCGGGCCACGGTTGCGCGCCGCCCCACGGGTTCGGCCCCGCGGCGGAACAGCGACAATCCGGCCCTCTCACCGAAGTCCCCTCGGCTGCGGTATCTCAAAACGAACGCGCCGTAAGGTCAAGGGGTTGACGCTGAACTGGGCTCGCGCGGTATATGCTCGCGCGCGGTTTCTCGCCGCAGCTTCAAAGGCCTCCTCCCCATGACGAAGACCCCCAAGCGCCCGCGCCCGTCCCCGCTCACGCCCGAGACCCGGGTGGTAAACGCCGGCCGCGATCCGCAGGCCAATCTCGGCTTCGTCAATCCGCCCGTCTATCACGCCTCGACCGTTCTTTATCCGACCGCCGAGGACCAGATCGCCCACCGCGCGCGCTACCAGTACGGCCGGCGCGGTACGCCCACATCCGAGGCGCTGGAGAACGCGCTCGCGGAGATGGAAGGCGAAGGCTGCGCCGGCGTCGCGCTGCTGCCGTCCGGGCTTGCCGCCATCTCGACCGCCCTGCTGGCGGTCGCTGGCGCCGGCGATCACATTCTCGTCACCGACAGCGTCTACCGGCCGACGCGCACGTTCTGCGAAGGCGTGTTCAAGCGCATGGGGGTGGAAACGACCTATTACGACCCGTTGATCGGCGCCGGCATCGCCAGGCTGTTCAAGCCGAACACGCGCGCGGTGTTCACCGAGGCGCCGGGCTCGCAAAGCTTCGAGATGCAGGACATCCCGGCCATCGCTTCGGTCGCGCACGACAAAGGCGCGCTGGTGCTGATGGACAACACCTGGGCGACGCCGCTCTATTTCCGCGCCTTTGCGAAAGGCGTCGACGTCTCGATCCAGGCCGGCACCAAGTATATCGGCGGCCATTCCGACATCATGTTCGGCTGCGTGGCGGCCAACGCCAAAGCGCTGCCTGCCCTGAAGACCACGGTGCAGACCATGGGACTCTGCGTCGGGCCGGACGACATGTTCCTCGCGCTGCGCGGCCTGCGCACCATGGCGGTGCGGCTGAAGCGGCATGAGGAGTCCGGCGTGGCGGTCGCGCGGTGGCTGGCGCAGCGGCCGGAAGTGCTGCGCGTCATGCATCCGGCGCTCGAGAGCGACCCCGGCCACGCCATCTGGAAACGCGATTTTACCGGCGCGAGCGGGCTGTTCAGCATCGTGCTCAAGCCCTGCGCGGAGCGCGCGGTCTACGCCTTCATGGACGAGCTCACGTTGTTCGGCATGGGCTATTCCTGGGGCGGCTTCGAGAGCCTGGTGATCTCGTTCGATTGCGGCGAGTACCGCACCGCGACGCAATGGTCGCCCGGCGGCCCGACCCTGCGCTTCCACATCGGCCTCGAGGATCCGGGCGATCTCATCGCCGACCTGGAAGCCGGCTTCGCCGCGATGCGCGCGGCAAGCTGAGCGGCCGGGGCGCCGCTGGACTTGGCTGCGGCGGCAATTGTAAGCTCGCGCGCTGCATCGCGGGGTTGCAAATGCCTCCTGCGGACTTGTCGTTCGACGCAACGCCGGCCGGCGTCGTCGCGGCGTGCGAGCACTTCCTGGCGCGCGAGCGCGACCGCCTCGCGTGCAATTTCTTCGTTCAGGACGTCTGCGCGGCCTTCGGCGTGAGCGCGCCGGTCGAAGGCCAGGCGAACGACATCGCGCTACGCATCGGCGGCCACGGCTTTGAGCAGCTTCTCTCGGCGACCGACGCCGCCGAGCGGGCGGCACAGGATGGCTGGATCGTGCTGGCGGCGGCGTCTTCCCCCGGCGGTCACGGCCACGTGGCCCTCATCACGCCCGGGCCGCTAAAGAACTTCGCATCGGGCACCTGGCCCTTGGGCTACTGGGGCGCGCTGAGCGGCTCCTGGAGCGGCAAGGACAGCGCGAAGGGGTTCGGCCCCGCCTACATCAACTTCGGCTTCAATTCCGAGCAGCGCAAAGTGCTCAGGTACGGCGCAATCGCAATCGCACCGGCGGGCGAGCCTGTCGCATAAGCGTCAGGCCACCGCGCCCTGCCCGCCGCCGCGCAGCACAAATTGCAGGTTGCGCAGGTAGACGAACAGCCCGAAGGCCTGACCGATAATGAACACCGGGTCCTTTCGGTAGAGCGCGTAGCCAAGCAGCATCACGCCGCCGCCGATCGAGAACACCCAGAACGCGGTCGGCACCACGCTGCGCTTGGCGCGCTCGGAGGCGATCCACTGCACGACGAAGCGCATGGCGAACAGCGCCTGCGCGAAATAGCCGATGAGGATGCCCCAGTCGGCGTTGCCGATGAACACGTCGTGCAGATAGCCGCCGACGGAATTCGCGATATCGATCAGCATGGGTACTTCCCTTCGTGGCGCGCGCCGCGCGCGCTAGTCCTGCGCAATTTCGGGCACGCGCCGGCGGCGGCGGATCAGCCACCAGACGCCGGCGAGATCGAGGATGCCGACCCACAGCCGGTCCCACATGCCGTAGTTGGAGACGCCCGAGGCGCGCGGGCGGTCCACCACGTCGACATAGCCGATGCCGAAGCCGTCGCGCCGCACCAGCGCCGGCAGGAAGCGGTGCAGCCCGTCGAAATACGGCAGGTCGAGAAACACCGCCCGGCGGAATGCCTTCAGTCCGCAACCGGTGTCGCGCGTGCCGTCGCGCAGCACCGCGCCGCGCACGCCGTTGGCGATACGCGATTGCAGCTTCTTGAAGCCGCTCGCCTTGCGCCCGACCCGCTGGCCGGCGATCAGACCGATGCGCGGGTCCGCCTCGAGCGCCTGCAGCAGCGCCGGGATGAAGGCCGGATCGTTCTGCCCGTCGCCATCGAGCGTCACCACCAGGGCCGCGCGCGCCGCCTTGACCCCCGAGCGCACCGCGGCCGACTGGCCGCAGGAACTGGCATGCCGCACCCGCCGCAGCCAGGGATGCGCGGCCATCAGGCGCTTGAGCGCGTCGTCGGTGCCGTCGGTGGAGCCGTCGTTGACATAGACCACCTCGAACGCCCAGCGGCCCTCGAGCGCGGCGGCGATCTCCCGCACCAGCGGCGCGACGTTGCCGGCCTCGTTGCGCACCGGCACCACGACGGACACCGCCGGATCGCTACTGGTCATCTGTTGCAAGGTCCCGTGGCCCCGATTAGCCGTTTGCGCCGTGTCTTATTAAGCCAGCAGCCCGCGGGCAACAGCCTTGATCCGGCGCACCGAGGGCCCCGGATAGGCGTGCGGCACCCCGTCCTCCCCGATCGCGAAGCCGAGACGGCGCAGAGCGAAATAGCGCCGAACCATCAGCACACCGATCGTGCCGACCAGCGCGCCGGCCAGCACGTCGGTCGGATAATGTGCGGTCACCACCACGCGGCTGACCAGCATCAGCACGGCATAGACCAGAAGTACGGGGCGCGCGCGCGGCCACAGCACGCCGAAGGCGACCAGCACCGAAAAGGCGGTGGTGGCATGGCCGGACGGCAGCCCCGCATAGTCGGACGTCCAGCGGAACGGGCTGAAGGCGAAGGGATCGTCGGTGCCGGCCACCAGCGGCCGCGCCCGCCCGATCATCCGCTTGAGGATGGTGACGAAGAGCCCGGGCAGCGCGATCGCCAGGAACAGGAAGCCGACGCGGACCATCAGCGCGGCGACCACCTGCCGCGCCATCCGCGTGCCCGCCGGCAGCGCGGCGAGCGCGAGAAACAGGAGGCCGAGCGGCCAGAGGAACCAGCCGGATTTGCCGAAGTCGGTGAACTCGTCGAACAGCGACACCAGCCAGCGGGGCAGCTTGTCGACGGACGCCGTCGCCGGAATGTCGACAAAGGCCATGCCGACCAGCAGGAGAGCGAGCACCACGCCGGCCATCGCAACGAGCTTGCGCGGCGTCGGCCAGAACGGCGCGCCCGGGGTGATGCGCGGCGGCCGCGCCAGCAAAGCGAGCGCCGCCGTCACGTTGCGATAGCAGCGCCGCCAGGCGGGCGCGGGCGCATCGGTGTTGGCCTGGCCGAGGCGGTGCGCCGTCGTCATGGCTCGGCCGAGCGGAATATGGCCAGCGCCACCGGCTTGCCGATGCTGATGTTGTAACCCTCGACGCGTTGCACCAGCGAATAGCGCAGGCCGATCGCGTTGGCGCGCTGGACGAACCCGCGCTCGCTGCGCGGATCGATCAGCGCGAAGTGACAGGCGCCGGCGCGCAGGAACTCGGCGGCCCCGCCGCCGTCGGTAAAGCGGGTGTTGGTGCCGAGCAGGAAGACGAGGCTCGGCTCCTGGTAGGCGAAGGTCGAGGCGACGTGCGGCTCCTTGCAGCCGGCGGCCTGCACTTCCCGGGCGATCAAGGCGCTGGGAAACAGATTAGGCAGCATCGGGAAGGTCACCGCGTAGACGGTGACGGCCATGAAGACCGAGGCCATCGCCGCCCGCAGCAAAGAGCGCTGCGCGCCGTCGACCTCGTAGAGCCACCAGGCGAACAGCCCGAAGATCGCCGCGGCCGCGGCGAACGGCCAGGCCACCAGGCCGAGGTCGCGCGCGAAGACGATGAAGACCGCCACCACGCCGATCGCGATGACGCCCGGAAAGACAAACCAGCCGAACGTACCGCGGATCATCCAGCGGATCTTGGCGAGCGCGCCCTGCTCCATGATGCCGGCGATCAGGATGGCGATAGCCGGATAGAGCGGCAGCACGTAGTGCGGCAGCTTCGTCATCACCGCTTCGAAGACGAGCCACGACGGCAGAAGCCAGGCGAGCAGGAACTGGGCGCCCGGTTCGCGCCGCGCCTTCCACACCATCGGCACCGCCATGCCGGCGAGCACCGAGCCCGGCCAGAACGTCACGAAGAACAGGACGAAGTACAGGCCGGGCGGCGCGCCGTGCGCCTCCTGCCCGCTCGCCACTTTGGCCAGCATGTCCTCGCCGACCGCTTTCATGAAAAAGCTGTCGCCCGACTTCATGGCGATGGCCACGAACCAGGGCAGGACCAGCGCGAACATCCACAGCAGGCCGGTGACGGGCCGCAAATCCCGGATCCACCGCACCGAACGGTCGGCGATCGACAGCGTCAACGCCGTCAACGCGACGAACATCAGGATCAGCGGCCCCTTGAGCAGCACGCCGCCGGCGATCGCCGTCCACAGCAGCGCCGGCATCCGCCAGTCGCCTTTGCGGTCCGGCGTGCGCCGCCGCGCCAGATAGATGCGCGCCATCGCGCCCATGGCGGCGACGGCGGTGAGCAGCAGCATGGCGTCGGTCTTGGCAAGCCGCGCCTCGACGCCGAGCAGGATAGAGCCCGCCATCATCACGGCAGCCAGCACGGCGGCGCGCCGGGAGACGAACGCGAGCGCCGCCCAGTAGGTCACCAGCACGCCACCGACCGCCCCCAAGAGGGATGGCACCCGGTAAAGCCAGATCGTGGTGCGCGCCTCCGGGAGGCCGAGCGCCTCGCCCGACTTCACCGCGGCGGCCTGCAGCCAGTAGATGCCGACCGGCTTCTTGTAGCGGACCTCGTCCTGGAAGCGGATGTCCACGTATTCGCCGGTCTCCAGCATCTGCTTGGTGGCCTGGGCGAAGCGCGCCTCATCACGGTCCACCGGCGGCAACTGGAAGAAACCGGGCAGGAAGGCGATGAAGGAGAATGCGATGAGGGCGGCGATCGCCCGGGCGTGCGAGCCGCAGGCCCAGTCGAGGGCGGCGGCGATCCCCCCGGCTGGAGCCAGGGATCGGCGCTGGTTGTCGTTTGCGGTCGTGGTCATCGGCTTAAGGGCGGGTTCTGGCGCAGCAACGCCCTGATAACAATACGCTTCCGCGCAATGCGCCGTAATTCCGGGCCTACTGCAACCTTACGGTCACACTATCCGCCGCCCCGCGCGCGTCCATGACGGTCAGGCGGACAAAGCCCGGCCCGTCGGGCCGGAAAAACACGGTCCGGCGGCCCGCCTGCGCGGCCAGGGGCACGCCGTTGACCAGCACGGTCAGGGGACCGCGGCCGCCGGCGATCTTGAGCGCCAGCGGCTCCGGGCTGGCACCCGCGAGCTCCAGCCGGGCGCCGTCGGGCGGGAACATGATTCGCGGCGGCTCGGCCGCCTCGCCCGGCGCGAAATCCGCGCTGAAGCGTCGCAGCGGCGGCGGCAGCTTGGCGTTGGTGGCATGGACGGCCCCCTTGGGCGCCGGTGGCAGCGGCGCCGGCGTATAGCCGGACCTAGCGAAGGCGTCGAACAGGATCGGCGCGGCTGCCGTGCGGCCGACCAGACCCGGCACCGGCGTCCCGTCAGCGCGGCCGACCCAGACCCCGATGGTCGTGCGGCCATCGAACCCCACCGCCCAGGCGTCGCGATAGCCGTAGGAGGTGCCGGTCTTGAAGGCGATGCGGCCGTGCGGCGCGTTGTCCGGCGGCGGCGCGCCGAGCAGCACGTTGCCGACATACCAGGCGGCGACCGGATCGAGCAGCCGGCGCGGATTGTCGGCGGCCTCGCCAGCGCGCGCGGTGAGCGGCAGCGCGGCCCCGCCGCGCGCCAGCCCGGCATAGAGCATCGTCAGGTCGGACAGCGTGACCCCTACCCCGCCGAGCCCCATGGCGAGGCCCGGCGCCTCGCCCTTCGGCAGCACCAGCCCGGCGCCGACCTGGCGCAGCCGCGCGCTCAGACGGCTGACGCCGACTTTGCCGAGCACCGCGATGGCCGGCACGTTGAGCGATAACTGCAGCGCCTTTCGGATGCTGACGGTGCCCTGGAAGGTGAGATCGAAATTCTCCGGCGTGTAGCCGCCGAAACGCGCGGGCCGGTCATCGACAAGGGTTTCCGGATGGATCAATCCGTCCTCGAAGCCGAGTCCGTAGATGAAGGGCTTGAGCGTGGAGCCGGGCGAGCGCAGGGCGCCGGTCATGTCCACCTGCCCCGCGCGCCGCACGTCGAAGTAATCGGACGAGCCGACGCGCGCGCGCACCTCGCCCGAGGCATGATCGACCGCGACGATGGCGACGGAGACGTCTGGCCCCAGCGCCTCGGCCCGTCCGCGCGCCAGCTCTTCCAGCGACCTCTGAAGACCGCCGTCGATGGTCAGGCGGTGCAGCCGGCTCCGTGGCTCGGTGGACACGACGCCGTCCGCCGCATGCGGCGCCAGGACCGGCATCGGTCGGCGCGATCGCGGCACGGGCTCGGCCTTGGCGCGGACGATTTCGTCCGGGGGAATGACGCCCTGCCCGCCGGCGCGATCGAGAACGTAGTCGCGCGCGGCGCGTGCCGCTTCCGCATGACGATCCGGACGGCGCCGCTCCGGCAGTTGCGGCAGCGCGACCAGCAGCGCGGATTCCGCGAGGCTGAGACGCTTCGGCTCCTTGCCGAAATAGGCGAGCGAGGCGGCGCGGATGCCTTCGAGATTGCCGCCATAGGGCGCGATCGTGAGATAGAGCGAGAGGATCTCTTCTTTGCTCAGCGCGTGCTCGATCTGCAGGGCGCGCACGATCTGCTTGAGCTTGGCCTTGAGCGAGCGGTGCGTCCTCGGCTCCAGAAGGCGCGCGACCTGCATCGTCAAAGTGGAGCCGCCCGATACGATATGTCCTTTGAAAACAAACTGATAGGCGGCGCGCACGAGCGCGGGCGGGTCAACGCCGTGATGCTCGTAGAAGCGGCGATCCTCGTACGCGAACAGCAATTGCAGAAAGCGCGGATCGACATCTTCCGGCGTGGCGCGGAGCCGCCAGCGGCCGTCCGCGGTGGCATAGGCGCGCAGCACCGCGCCGTTGCGATCCACGACGACGTGCGACGTATCGACGTCCTTGCCGAGCGGGGCCGGCCCCAGCGCGCTCGCCCAGCCGATGAAGATCAGCGCGCTCACCGCGAGCGCGCCGCCGGCCGTACCGAGGATGAGACGCCAGCGCTTCATCGGCCTGCCGCGATCTCCACGCTGCCGGTGCCGGTGCGGCCGAAGCGGTCGGGACGGTACATGTCCTCGACCTTGGCCTGCGGCAGCACGTAGCGGCCCGGCGACACCGCCCGCACGACATAGGCCACGCTGAAGACCGGTGCGGAATCCGTCTTGCGGTCGAAAGCGGCGCTGAAACGGTCGTCGCGGAACTCGCTCGACGCCGGCGGCGTGCCGTCCGCGATCCACGGCAGCGTGCCGGTCTCACCGGAAGAGACGAGGCGCGGATTGTCGATCTCGAAGCCGGCCGGCAGATAGTCGGCGACGATCACGCGCGCGAGCTGCGGCTGCGGCTCGGTCATGGTGAGCACCACGACGAAGCGCTGGTTCTGCTTCGCCTTGGCGGGATCGGAGGGCTCGCCGCCGAGCGTGAAGAACTTGCGCTCGATCTTGAAGCCCCGCTCGGCCGCCGGCTCGGGCGTGAGCGGCGCGCCGCTCACAGACACCACCGCCTGCACCGTGCCCTCACCGTGGTTGGCCACCGCCAGCGGCGTTGCGAACTGGTCGGCGGTGAGCGTGCGGTAGAACGCGCCCTGCCGCGTCTCACCATTGACGGTGAGCGAGATGGCGGAAAGCTGCTTGGCGAGCGCGCGCGCCGCCAGCACCAGCCAGGCGCTCTCCTGCGTCGAGGTGGTGCTGACGAGCTTGCGCGCCGCATCCACGCGGCCGACCGCGTCGTCGATGGTCTTCTGCGGCGCGCGGCCTTCGGAGGCGAGCGTGACCAGCGCGGCGGCGTCCCGCAATGCCGAGCCGAAATCGGCGCGGCCGAGTTCGAGCTTGGGCTCGGCGGGGATAGCGTTGAGCGCCGCGAGATAGGCGGCGTCGGCGCGCGCCTTGTCGCCGACCATCGCCAGCGCCGCGGCAAGCTGGGCCTTGGCGATCGGCGTCGCCAAGTCGTTGATCTTGACGTCGGCGAGATAGCGTAGGTCGCCGACTGGAGCCGCGCCGTTGCGCGCCAGGACGTAGAGCGCATAGGCGAGCTCGCGCCCGCCCGTCTTCGACGGCTCCTGAGGGCTGCCGACATAGTTGCGCAGGCGGTCAATGGCGAGCGCGAAGGCTGATTGCGGCACCTCGAAGCCGCGCTCCCTCGCGCGGGTGAGGAAGTCGGTGACGTAGGCGTCGAGCCAGATGTCGTCGCCGCCGACCGACCAGAAGCCGAACGAGCCGTTCGAGGCCTGCCGCGCCAGGAGGCGCGGAATGGCGTCGCGGATGCGCGCGTCGATCTCGCCGTCGGGCGCAAGGCGCGCCTGCGACGCCAGCTCGTTGACGTAGAGCATGGCAATGGCACGGCTGGTGATCTGCTCCGAGCAGCCGAAGGGGTAGCGGTCGAGTTCGTTCAGCAGCGTGGCGGCGTCGAGCGAAGTCGATATCGCGACCGACAAAGCCGCCCTGCCCGTCCCCGGCACGAAATCCGCGAACACGTCGTTCGACAGGGTGAACGTCTGCCCCTTGGCGAGCGCGCTCACGGTGCGGCGGGTGAGGATATCGGTCGCCGGCCTCACGTCGAGCGCGTAAGCCCGCTGCAACGTGAAGTCGTTCGGCCCCGTGATGGTGACCGCGACCGTAGCGCTGCCGGCGCCGCTTGCGCTCACCGGCACCGAGACGCGGTTGCGCTGCTTCTGCGCCAGCGTCAGCGCGGGGGATGCGCCCGGTTCGATTCTAACCGGTCCGTCGGTGGCGACCGCGATCCTGTAGTCGCCGGCCGGCGCTTCGACGTTGTCGAGCTCGAGCTGGATGGCGCCGCGGTCGCCGTTGCGCAGGAAGCGCGGCAGCGTCGCGGTCAGCACGACCGGATCGCGCACGACCACGTCGCTCGACGCCTTGCCGACGCGGTCCTTGCTCCAGGCCACCGCCATCACGCGGACGGTGCCGGCGAACGCGGGAATGTCGAAATTCACCTGCGCGGTGCCGTCCGCGGCCACGGTGACGATGCCCGAATACAGGGCGAGCGGCGCCTGGGTCGGCGGCGCGCCGGAAAGCTCGGCCGCCCCTATGTCGCCGCCGGAGCGGATCGCGCCGCGCGCGCCCTGCATGCCGTCGATCAGTTGCCCGTAGAGGTCGCGTATCTCGGCGGTGAGCCGGCGCTGGCCGAGATAGTAGTCGTCCGGCGCGGGCGCCTTGTAGTTGGTGAGGTTGAGGATGCCGACGTCGACGGCCGCGACCACGATGCGCGCCTGATCGTTGGGACCAAGCCCGCCGACGCGGATCGGCAGGCGCAGCGTGGAATTCGGCCGCATCGCGGACGGCGCATTGAGCGCGACGTCAAGCGTGTGCGCCGCCTTGTCGATGCCGAACCACTGCACGCCGATGGCGCGGCCGGGCATGCGCTGCGCCGGCGCGTCCAGCGGACGGCGCAACGTCGCGACCATGTAGGCGCCGGTGCCCCAGTCGCGGCCGACCACCATCTGCATTTTGGCGGTGCCGGCGGCGACGTCCTGCGACTGGCTTGCCACCAGCCGGTCGGTGAACACGTCGAGCGTGAGACGGCCGGCGGCGCGCGCCGTCACCGCCACATTCATGATGTCGGCGGGCTTGTAGTCGGTCTTGTCGAGCGCCAGTTCGAGCAGGTCGGGCGTGTCGGCACTCGACTCGGCGTAGAAACCGGCGTCGAAGGTCAGCGAGGTGGCCGGACCGTCGGCCGCGCCGGTCGAGACTTCGAGACGGTAGCGACCCCAGCGCACCGGCAGCGAGACGCGCGCGAGCTTGTCGGCCGTCACGTCCACGCTGCCGTTCGCAACACGCTGCGTCTTCTTGATCGGCTCGAACTGCCACTGGCCGTTCTGCCGGTACCACTGATAGGTGGTTTCGATCTTCAGCAATTCGTAGCGCAGGCCGGTGCGCGCGAGACGCTGCCCGTCGGGCGCGACCATCACGACGTCGAAGTCGGCATTGGCGCCGTCGTCGAGCGAGCGCCCGGAAAAGGCGGGCTTCACCCCGATCATCGGCGCGTCCGCTGCCACCGGCAGCGTGAGCTTGCGTTCGACCGCGCGACCGCCGGACTCCGCCAGGCTGACCGTGATGGTGGCTTCGAGCGGACGTGCGGTTGCCGGCACATCTTCCAGCGCGACCGGGAAGGTGGCCTTGCCGGACGCGTCGGTCGGCGGCAGATCGGCGAGCTCCTGCCGCGTCGCCGTCACCTCGTCGTCGGCAAGACCGAAGGCGTAGCCGGGGAAACCCGGCCGCTCCTTGGCGGCGGCGATGGTGACCGCGCCGGCCAGTTCGAGCCCCGCCGCCGGCGCGCCGTAGAGGAAGCGGCCGTCGACGCTGAACTCGACCGGCGCCTTGCGCGGCATCGCCTTGGCCGCGGTGGCGAGATCGAATTCGAGGCGGTCGGGCACGTAGTCCTCGACCATGAAGCTCGCCTCGCCGACCGGCGGCCGCTTGGGGTCGGTGTAAGCGCGCACGCGCCAGGTGCCGGTCATGGCCGAGGCAACGATCGGCACGCTCCAGGAACGCCCGCCGATGCCCTGGTCGGCGATCTGCATGCGGCGATAATCGAGCCCATCCGGGCGCTGGATGACCAGCGTCAGCGGTGCATTGGGCGCGGCCGCGCCCTGCGCGTCGCGCAACAGCGCGGTGATGTGCACGGTCTCGCCGGTGCGGTAGACGCCGCGCTCGGTAAAGACGAAGGCGTCGAGCCCGTTCGGGATCGCGCGCCCGGCGACGCCGCGGTCGGACAGGTCGAAGGCGGGGCTCTTCAGGCTGAGGAAGGAGTAGTCGGCCTTGTCGGTCGCGACCACGGCGGCCGGCGCCAGACCGCCCTCGCCGCGCGCCAGACCGCCCTCGAAGCGCGCATGGCCGTTCTTGTCGGTGCGGCGCGTCGCCAGCACTTCGTTGTTGCGCGCGATAAGGCGCACCTCGACCTGCTCGCGCGGCGCGGCATTGGCCAGCGCATGGACGAAAACCTCGACGCCGTCATGCGTGCTGTAGGCGGCGAGCCCGAGGTCGGAAACGATGAACCATTGCGTGGCGAGCTGCTCGTAGTCCTCGACGATCAGCTCTTTCGGCGTCGCCGTCATGGCGTAGACGCCGGGGCCGAGGTTCTTCAAGGCCTCGTCCACCGGGAAGGCGGTCGTCACCTCGGTGTTGAGCTTCTGCTCGACCGCGACCTCGCCATTCCACACCGCGCTGCCGCGTTCCTGCCCGATCTGCTCGGCCTGATAGCGCGACAGATTGCGCTGGAACTCGTAGCCGAGCACGGTGTCGATCAGGTTGCGGTCGCCGATGCGGTAGATCCCGACCGACACCGCCTGCGTGTTGACGCTGAGCAGCGGGATGCCGCGCATGCCGGTGCGCGGCAGCACGTAGGCCTTGCCGGAGAAGCGCACGAAGGGCTTGCGGTCGCGCACGAAGATGGTGAATTCCGCCGAGCGCGCCAAGGTTTCCTTCACGGTGGACGGCAGACCGGCCCGCAGCGTGATGCGATAGCGCTCGCCGTGCTTGAGTCCCTCGACGCAGAGCTGCTTTTCGGCGGCCGAAATCGCCGGCTTGTCCTGACCGGCGACCGCGACATAAGGCGCAAAGTCCGTTCGCTCCGGCAGCGCCTCGGAAAACTGGAAGCAGGTGCGCGGCGAAGCCGCATCCGAGTCGACCGAATAGTCGAGCAGGCGGAACCCGTGTTCGGTGCGCAGGCGCTCGTATTGTCCGCGCAGGTCGGCCGTCTCGCGCAGCGCGAGCGACAGGTACATCGAATCGAGCGCGTTGCGCCATTGCCGGCGGTCGGCGAGCGTTTGCCCGAGCAGCGCGAGGCTGTCGGCCTCCACGGCACGATCGCGCGCGCGGGTATAGGCGATGTAGGCGGCGGTGCCGGCGCGGTCGAGCAGCAACGCGCGCTCGCGGTCGTCGCGCGCCTTGATCTGCCGAATGGTGCGGGACAGGCGCAGCCAGTTCGCGGCATCGTCGGACGCCACCGTGACGAGCTGGCCGAGCACGGTCATGCCGGTGCGGAAGTCGTTCTTCTGGAAGGCGGCGTCGGCTTCGCGGCGCAGCGTCGCCGCGTTCTTGGTCACCGCGCCGGCGTCGCTCTTGATCTGGGCTTCGAGCTTGATCGCCGCCTCGTCGAGGTCGCTGCGCTGGAACGCCTTGTCACCGGCCTGGGCGAAGGCCGAAACGGCCGCAAGCGCGAGGAACGCGACGGCAAGGCCGGCACGAAGGGTCGGGAACATGGCGGAGGGTCTCCGGAGGCGGCGGACGACGGTCATTGCAGCGCCTGATGGTGTCGAGCACATGGCAGCCGGGTGCCGATCGATTACGGGGCTCCCCCCGTTCCTGCAAGCATACAGGCTCTGCGGGCCGTCGCGGGCTTTCCTCGCCATAAGGTTAGGAAGGGTGCGGTATGACCATGCTCTGGCATCCTAACCTGCCCGAGCCGTCGCCGGCATCGCCGGGCTCCGCCCCCAGCCTTTGCCTGGCCCGCACTTTCAATGGGGCCCCGGTACGGGTAAACCGGCATGAAGCGACGACCCCGTAGCTCAGCCGGATAGAGCATCAGCCTTCTAAGCTGAGGGTCGCTGGTTCGAATCCAGCCGGGGTCGCCACTTATACCGGTGCTCGATGCTCTTATACCGGGGCTCAATACGCTCCCGGAAACCCATAATTAACAAGTTTGGCACACGAATACCGTCGACCGGACGCATTCCCCGGTCGATTTCAGTGTTCATATAATGGCCGAGACGTCCGCCCATTCGCAGAAGCACGGCGCCGATGACGCCACCGCTGTGGCGTCGCCCCCGTTGGCGCCCGCAAGCGCCCCGCTCTGCTACGTGGTCGACGAGGAG
The DNA here is from genome assembly GCA_046292265.1 of Pseudolabrys sp. Lineage (GTDB taxonomy): Bacteria > Pseudomonadota > Alphaproteobacteria > Rhizobiales > Xanthobacteraceae > Pseudolabrys. Next base: position 62,539 of record JBKBRE010000023.1, read on the forward strand.
GGGAGCCTGCGGCACTTCCTGTCGCTGGTCTTGCACGGCGTCGGCATCGACACGATCGAATTCGCCGACGGGGTCGGCTTGCGCAAGGCGATCGGCGAGCGCATGCCCGATATCATCTTCCACAACATCTCGCTCGAATCCGCGGATGCGATCGAATCGGTGGTCGCGCTCGGCAATGCAGGCTATCGCGGGGCCGTGCAATTGATGAGCAGCCGCGGCTCGGCGGTGCTCGAACACGTGAAGGGCGTGGGCGTCAATCACAAGCTGAACATGCTGCCGGTGCTCAAGAAGCCGTTCGAGACTGAAGCCATCGTCGGCATCGTCAACGGCCTGAATTTCGGCACGACGGCGACCTCGACCACCCGCGCCGATCTCGACGAGGCGCTCAAAAACGGCTGGATCGAATTCTGGTACCAGCCGAAAATCGACCTGCGCAAGAAGCGGCTCGCCGGCGCGGAGGCCTACGCCCGCATCCGTCATCCCTTGAACGGCGTGGTCCTGCCGGGCGCCTTCATGCCCGGGGCATCGGCATCGAGTGTGTCCAAGCTGTCGGAGCTTGCGATCGTCAACGCGCTGAAAGCGGCCAGCACTTTCGCGCGGCTGGGCATCAACCTGCGCCTCACCGTCAATACGCCCGTGCCTGCACTGGTCGACTTGCCGGTCGAGGATCTCGTGCGGGCGCACCGCCCGCCGGGCGACAAATGGCCCGGGCTCATCATCGACGTACCCGAGGAGCAGATCGTCAGCGATCTCGCGCTGGCCAGCGAGCTGACCAAGCGGCTGGAGCGTTCCAACGTGCAACTCGCGATCGACGATTTCGGCCGCGGCTATTCATCGCTCGCTCGGCTCGGCGAGCTGCCCTTCGCCGAGCTCAAGCTCGACCGCGCCTTCGTTGCCGATTGTGGGACCGACAAGGTCAACGCGCCGCTGTGCAAGACAGTGATCGACCTCGCCCATAATTTCGGGCGGGTTGCCGTCGCCATGGGCATTGAGAAGGCCGCCGACGTGGTGGCCCTGGTGAGCATGGGCTGCGATTACGGCCAGGGCTTCCTGCTCGGCCAGCCGATGCCGGAGGAGCGCTTCATTTCGCTGTTGCGCCAGCGCGCCGCCACCCAAGGGCGCAATCTGCCGGCAGCCGGCGCGCGCGCGCCGGCCTGAAGCCAGCCCTGCACAAAAAAAACCGCGTTCAGTGGGTCCAGGCGTCGCGGCGCCGGAAGGCGAAATTGTCCGCGTAGGAAACGCCGCGCCGCTGGGTCGGCTTTTCCTCGGCCACCTGGTAGGCGATGCCGTGGCGCTCGCAATACGCGATCGCCTCCTCCCTGGTTTCGAACCGTAACCTGACCTGCTGGCGCATGTCGCCCGAAGAGGTCCAGCCCATCAGCGGCTCGACCTGGCGCGGCGATTCCGGCTCGAAGTCCAGCGCCCAGTCCTTGGTCTTGGCCTGGCCGGACTGCATGGCGGTTTTAGCGGGTTTGTAGATGCGCGCTGTCATGGGCTCTCGAAACCAATGGACCGACGGCCTCGTATAGGATTTCAGCCGCGCGCTGGCAATGCAGCCCCCCTGCCGCCTACCCGCCTCGCACAGAAAAGCCCCCGGCGGTTTCCCGCCGGGGGCTCTTACCCTCAAATCGCTTTCAGGCGATCAGGGATAGAAGTTGCGCTGGATGCGCAGGTGCACCATCCACGCGTCCTGATCCTGCGACGAGGCCAC
>JBKBRE010000024.1:0-60994 GCA_046292265.1 Pseudolabrys sp.
TTTTTTCTTTCTCTCGCCCCCCCCGCGGGTGGGGGGGGTGGGGCGCCCCGCGGGGGGCGCCCCCGGCCCGGCGCCGGGTGAGGGGATCTTCCGTGGCTGCCCCTCACCCGGCTCGCTGCGCTCGCCACCCTCTCCCCGTAAGAACGGGGAGAGGGAAAGGCACTACTGTATCTGTGGGATCTTCGCGTCCTTGATCACCTTGCCCCACTTCTCGACCTCTTTCTTGATGTAGGCCGTGAACTGCTCGGGGCTGTTGGCCACCGCGTCGAAGCCGAGCTGCGCACATTTTTCCTTCACGTCGGGCAGCGCCATGGCCTTGGCGATCTCCTTGTTGAGAAGATCGACCACGGCCTTCGGCGTCTTCGCGGGCAGGAAGATGCCCTGCATGGTCTCGGACTCCTGGTCCTTGAATCCGAGTTCGGCCATCGTCGGCACATCGGGCAGCGCGGCCGAACGCTTGGCCGAGGTGACGGCGAGCCCGCGCAGCGTGCCGGCCTTTACTTGCGGCGAGGTCGGCGGCAGCGCCGTGAAGGCGATCGGCGTGTGGCCGGCGACCGCCGACTGGATGGCGGGGCCCGCGCCGCCGAACGGCACGCTGGTGGCGTCGAGCTTCAACTGCAGCTTGAACAGCTCGGCCGCGAGCTGGGGGGTGGTGCCCACGCCGGGATTGGCGATCGAGTACTTGCCCGGCTCCTTCTTGAGGAGATCGACCAGCTCCTTGGCCGACTTGGGCGGGAAGGATGAATTGACCACCAGGATGTTCGGCGAGGCGGCCGCGAGTGTCACCGGCGTGAAGTCCTTGTAGGGATCGTAGGGGTTCTTGGCGTAGAGGCTCGGATTGACCACGAAGCTCGACGACGCCACCAGCACGGTGTAGCCGTCGGGCGCCGCGCGCGCGACTTCCGCCATGCCGAGATTGCCGCCGGCGCCGGCGCGGTTCTCGATATAGAACTGCTGCTTCAAGCTCTCCGACAGCTTCTGCGCGATCAGCCGCGCCATCACGTCGGTCGGGCCGCCGGCGGCGAAGGGCACGATCACCTTTACCGGCTTTTCCGGGTAAGCAGCCGAAGCAGAGCTTGCGGTAAAAGCGGCGCCGAACAGCGCTGCGGATGCGATCAGAAGACGGGCCAAGCTACGCATAAGTCCTCCCCTTAGTTTCTTGTCTTGGGCTTCCATCGTAGCATCGTATGCCTGCGTTGCCAGGGGTTGCTTTCCGGCCGTGCCGCAGGCTGAAATCCGCTCCGACCAGCGTTTGCCTTTCACGAGAGGAAAAGTTCGAATGTCACGCAAGATCACGCGCCAGGACATGCGCGAGGCTGCCGAGAAGTACAAGAACTGGGGCAAATGGGGGCCGAACGACGAGATCGGCACGCTCAACTACACGAGCGCGGAGGATATCGTCGCCGCTACGCGGCTGGTCAAGAAAGGCAAGGTGATCTCGCTCGCGCTCAATTTCGACCACACCGGGCCGCAGGGCGCCAAAAGCAAGTATCCCTCGATGGGCCGCACCAATCCCATCCACACTATGCTGCGCACCGGCACCGACGCCTATTCCGGCGTGCTCGACAAGCGCGGCATCCGCGCCGCCGACGACATGGTGACCATGCCGCTGCAATGCGGCACGCAATGGGACGGCCTCGGCCACGTGTTCTATGAAGATTACATGTGGAACGGCTACGACTGCCGCGAGGTGACGTCCGCCGGTGCCCAGAAGTGCGGCATCGAGAAGACCAAGAACAAGATGGTCGGCCGCGGCGTGCTGCTGGACGTGGCGCGCTACAAGGGTGTCGAGTCGCTCGACGACGGCTACGGCATTACCAACGACGACCTCTACGGCACGGCGAAGAAGCAGAAGACCGAGCTCAAGCGCGGCGACTACGTCATCGTGCGCACCGGCATGATGGAACGCTGCCAGAAGGCGGGAAGCTGGGACGGCTATCCGGGCGGCGACGCGCCGGGCTTCTCGTTCGAGACGCTCGATTTCGTCAAGGACACGCAGCTCGCCGCGCTCGCCTGCGACACCTGGGGTTGCGAGGTGCGCCCGAACGAAAGCGAGGAGGGCATCAACCAGCCCTGGCACTGGATCACGATCCCGATCATGGGCATGACCATGGGCGAGATCTTCCAGCTCAAGGAACTGGCCGACGACTGCGCGGCGGACGGAGTCTACGAGTTCCTGTTCGTGGCGCCGGCGATCCCGATCACCGGGGCGGTGGGCTCGCCGGTGAACCCGCTGGCGATTAAATAGTCTTTGCAGCCTCATCCTGAGGAGCCGCCGAAGGCGGCGTCTCGAAGGATGGGGCCGCCCTCGATCCTTCGAGAGGGCCGCTACGCGGCCTCCTCAGGATGAGCGCGGAGAGAGGCAGGAGAACTGGACAATGACCAAGCAATATCCCGTCACCCGCACCGACCAAGAATGGCGGAATATCCTGACGCCCGAGCAGTACTACATCATGCGCCACCACGGCACCGAGCGGCCGGGCTCCTGTGCGCTGCTGCACGAGAAGCGCCCCGGCACGTTCCGCTGCGCGGGCTGCGGCCAGCCGCTGTTCGAATCGAAGCTCAAGTTCGAGAGCGGCACCGGCTGGCCGAGTTTCAACGACCCCATCCCCGGCGCGGTCGAGAGCGACACCGACACCAGCCACGGCATGGTGCGCGACGAGGTGCATTGCAGCCGCTGCGGCAGCCATCTCGGCCATGTCTTCGACGATGGCCCGCCGCCGACGCACCGGCGCTACTGCATCAACGGCGTGGCGCTGAAGTTCCAGCCGGCGTGAAGGGCAGGATGCATACCACGCCGTCATGGCCGGGCGTGTCCCGGCCATCCACGCTTTTTTGAAACAGAAGGCGTGGATGCCCGGCACAAGGCCGGGCATGACGCCGACAATGCTGAACGGACAGTGAGAATAACAAATGCTCGGCCACAACCAGAAACGCATCGGCGCCGAAGTCATCGCCGATATGCTCAAGGGCTACGGCGTCAGCCATGTGTTCATGGTGCCGGCAGTCCTGCGGCGCAGCTTTGCGGAGATGGAACGGCGCACGTCGATCGCGCGCATCCACTGCCACGGCGAGAAGTCGGCCGCCTACATGGCAGACGGCTACGCGCGCGCGTCCGGCAAGCCGGGCGTCTGCATGGCGCAGGTGATCGGCGCGCTCAACCTCGCCGCCGGCCTGCGCGACGCTTACCTGGCGCATTCGCCGGTAATCGCCATTACCGGCGGCCGCGATCCCAAGACCAAGTTCCGCAAGGTCTACCAGGAGATCGATGACGTGCCGGCCTTCGAGCCGGTGACCAAGTTCAACGCCACCATCGACGACGTCGCGCGCGTACCGGACATGCTGCGGCAGGCCTTCCGCGTGGCGACCACCGGCGCGCCGGGCCCGGTGCATCTGCAATTCCGCGGCAACGAAGGGCAGATCGACCTGGAAGAAGCGGAGATGGAGCCGCTGGTCGAGCCGCAGTTCGCGCAAGTGCCGCCGTTCCGCCCCGAGCCGGAGATGGCGCATGTACGCGCGGCGCTCGCGCTGCTGCAGCAGGCCGAGCGGCCGATCTTCGTCGCCGGCGGCGGCGTGCGCGCTTCGGGGGCCGGCGCGGAGCTGGTCGCGCTGGCGGAAGCATTGCAGATTCCGGTCGCCACCTCGCTCAACGGCAAGGACGCGATCGCCGGCACGCATCCGCTGTCGGTCGGCGTGGTCGGCAGCTATTCGCGCGAGAGCGCCAACAAGGCGGTCAACCGCGCCGACCTCGTCTGCTTCATCGGCACCGAGACCGGCGGCATGACCACGCATTTCTGGGCGGTGCCGAAGATCGGCACGCCGGCGATCCAGATCGACATCGAACCGGAATCGCTCGGCCGCAACTACCCGCTGCAGGCGAGCGTGCTCGGCGACGCCAAGGCAGTGCTGGCGAAGATGGTGGCGGCGGCCGACAAGGCGAGCGCCGCGCGGCGCGCCGCCTGGATCAAGGAGATCGCGTCGCTGCGCGCCGACTTCGCGGCGAAGTACAAGCCGATGCTTGAGTCAGACGCGGTGCCGATGCATCCCGCGCGCATCTGCGGCGAACTCACCCGCCACATGCCGGACGACGCCATCGTGGTGGTCGACACCGGCCATGCCGGCATGTGGATGGGCGGGCTCTACGACCTGCGCAGCGCCTCGCAGAGCTACATGCGCAGCGCGGGCCATCTCGGCTGGGCCTTCCCGGCCGGCATGGGCGCCAAGGCCGCGTGCCCTGAGCGGCCGGTCGTGGTGTTCACCGGCGACGCCGGGTTCTGGTATCACATCGGCGAAGTCGAGACGGCCGTGCGCTGGAACCTCGCCAGCGTGACCGTGGTCAACAACAATGGCGGCGGCAACCAGTCGAAGCGCGGCTTCGACCGCGCCTATGGCGGCGAGCAGACCGCGAAGGCGCGCGAGCTGTGGACCTATCGCCCGATGAATTTCGCCCGGCTGGCGGAGGACATGGGCGCGCTCGGCATTCGCGTGGAGAAGCCGGCCGAGTTCGCACCGGCGCTGGCGCAGGCGCTCGCGGCGAAACGCCCGGCGGTCATCGACGTCGCCACCGACATCGAGGCGCTGGCGCCGACCGCGGTGACGTGACGGGGGCGCCTAAACGCGCTGCGCGGCGATAAGTTCCGCGCGCCGCGCAAATTTTTTGTGGGCGGGCTCGCGTGCGCGGGTTCCGCCATCACATTTTGGCCGCGCGATTCAGCCAGAAGCCCTTTCGGAGTCCGGCGGTTCGGTGGAACCCTTACCGGCTTCTCACAGGGGGATTCGGCCAAGGATGTTGACGGCGCGGCACGCAGCCATCCGTTTGCTCAAGGTGATGATGGTCGCCTCGCTGGTGCTGCCGGCGGTGCTGTTTGCGTTCGCCGGCTGGGCCACCTATCGCAATTTCGAGCGCGTCAGCGACGAGCGCATCGAGCGCTCGCTCGACATCCTGCACGAGCACGCGCTCAAGGTGCTGCAGACCGTCGAGCGCACCTTCGCCGAGATCGGCGAGGTGACCCGCGGCATGTCGGACGACGACATCCGCATGAATGAGGGGCCGCTGCATGGGCGGCTCAAGCGCATCGTCGAGGCGCTGCCGCAGCTTCAGGGCATCGTGATCGTCGACCGCGACGGCCGTCCGCTGGCCAGCGCCAATATCCTGCCGGTGCCCAAGCACGTCGATTTTTCCGACCGTGATTTCTTCACGGAGCAATCCGGCGCCGACGCCGGCACCTACGTCAGCGGCGTCCACGCGCCGCGCATGAGCGGGCTCACGGGGCACTTCTTCGCGCTGTCGCAGCGGCGGTCGTCGGACGACGGCAGTTTCAACGGCATCGTGTCGGTGGCGTTGCAGCCGGGCTATTTCGAGGACTTCTATTCCCGCATGGGCCCGGAGCGGGGAGGCTATTACGCGATCGCGCGCGCCGACGGGGGCTTCCTGGCGCGCGTGCCGCGGCTCGCCGACCGCACCGCCAAACTCGATGAGCGCAGCCCGCTGCGCGTCGGCATCGCCCACGGGCTCGAGCGTTCGCTCTACTGGGTGGATTCCCAGCTCGACGGCGTGGACCGCCGCATCGGCTATCGCAAGCTGAGCGGCTTTCCGGTCTACGTGATGGCGGGCATCGAGCGGTCCGCGGTCAACGCCGAGTGGATGGCCCTGATGGGCAGCTACCTCGCCTTCGGCCTGCCGTTGTGGGCCTTCCTGTTCGCCGGATTATGGCTTGCGCTCAGGCGCACGCGGCGGCTTTACGACGAGGCCGACCGCCGCGAGACGGCGGAAGGCGCCTTGCGCCAGGCACAGCGGCTGGAGGCGATTGGCCAGCTCACCGGCGGGGTGGCGCACGACTTCAACAACCTGCTGATGATCATCGGCGGCAGCCTCGAGCGCCTGCGCCGCGAGCTGCCGGACGAGAAGCACGCGCGCCTGCTCGACATGATCGGCACGGCGACCAGGCGCGGGGAAACGCTCACCCGGCAGCTGCTCACCTATTCGCGCCAGCAGCGGCTGACCCCGGAGGTGGTCGATCTCGGCAAGCACCTGCCGGCCTTGCGCGACCTGCTGACGCGCTCGCTGCGCGCCGACATCGAGATCAAGGTGGACGTGCCGGAGAGCGTCACCGTGCGCGTCGATCCCGGCGAGTTCGAGCTCGCGATCCTCAATCTCGCGGTCAACGCCAAGGACGCCATGCCGAACGGCGGGGCGCTCACGATCCGCGCCAAGCCGGTGACGCTGAAGGGCGACGCGACGGAGGAGGGGTTGTCCGGCGATTTCGTCGCCTTGCGGGTCGCCGACACCGGTCACGGCATCCCGGCGCATGTGCTCACGCGCGTGTTCGAGCCGTTCTTCACCACCAAGGAGGTCGGCAAGGGAACGGGCCTGGGCCTGAGCCAGGTCTACGGCTTCGCCAAGCAGTCGGGCGGCACGGCCACGGTGTCGAGCGTTGAGGGGCGCGGCACCGTCATCACCATCTACCTGCCGCGCTGCCACGAGGAGCCGGTCGAGGCTGCGCCACCCACGCAGATGCAGGCGCCGGTCGAAAACGCGGGCACCGTGCTGCTGGTCGAGGACAATACCGACGTGGCGGAAGTCGGCGCCGGCTACCTGCGTCAGCTCGGCTACCGCGTGCGCAGCGTCGCCAACGCGCAGGCGGCGATGGCGGCTCTAAGGCTCGACGCCGACGTGGACCTGATATTCACCGACATCCTGATGCCGGGCGGCATGAACGGCCTCGATCTCGCGCACGACGTCGCGGCGCGCTTCCCCGGCATCCCGGTTCTGCTCACCACCGGCTACAGTGCGAGCGCGCAGGACGCGGTACGGCAGGGACTGGTCGTGCTGCAGAAGCCCTACGATCTGGAAAGCCTCAGCCGGCACATCCGCGAGGCCACCGGAGGCGCCCGCGCGCGTCCGCGCCGTCAGGTCGTCCCCGCGGACTAATCCCCCTTGCCGGCGCCCCGCGGCGCGCCAGAATGGCGTCGCCGGACATCCCGCGGGAGTGACGCCATGAAACGTTCGACGATCTTCGCGGTCGGCCTGCTGGCCGGGCTGGCTTTGGCTTTCGCTGTGCCGCCGGTTCGCGCGCACGATGCCGAGCAGTTCGCCAAGGCGGCGCCGCAGCGCAACCCGCTGTTCGTCAACATGACGACGGGGGATTCCTGGCGCGGCTGGATGGGGCTGCACTTCGCCCATGCGACCCTGAAGATGGGCCACCCGGTCGTGGTGTTCCTCAACCTTGACGGGGTGAAGCTCGCTTCGCTGAAGGGCGAGCAGGAGAAGCGGCCGTCGATGCAGCGCATCCCGCGCGACATCGTCGCCGACTTCATCCGCGACGGCGGCACGGTTCTGATGTGCGGGCCCTGCATGGCCGAGTTCGGCCTGACGATGGCGGACCTCGTGCCCGGCGTGCAGATGGGCAAGCCGGGCTATACGCAAAGTTTCATCTTTGCCGAGAACGCGCGCACGCTGACGTGGTGAGCCGAATGGCGACGAGCCGGCTCGCGCTATGACTTCGCCAGGCCGTGGCCTGTTTTGGGCATGCGTTTGGCCTTCTGTCGCCAGGCGGCGGGCGGCACGCCATAGGCACGTGAGAACGCGCGGTTGAATGCGGCTTCCGTTCCATAGCGCGCGTCGTCGGCGATGGCGGCGATCGGCCTGCCGGTCGTCGTCAAAGCCACGCCCGCCAGATAGAGCCGCCAGTCCCGCACGTAGCGCATCGGGGACGTCCGCAGCACCGTCTCGAAACGTTCGCTCAGCGTGCTGCGCGACAAGGCCGAGCCTGCCGCGAGGTTCTGGAGCGACCATTCGTGTTTAGGGTCTTCGTGAATGAGCGACAGGCATTTGGCCAACGGCGGGTCGGCCAGCGCCGCAAGCCACCCGGCCGGCCGCGGCGCGGCGGCGATGACCTGATGGCGCAGCAGTTCGATAAAGGCGATTTCCGTCAACCGCTCGAGCATCGAGAGCCCGCCGCTCTGCGGCCGGTCTACCTCCCTGACGATTTGTCCGATGGTGGCGCGGAGCCAGTCGGCATCGTTCGACCCGAGCGTTCGGACATGGATCAGAATGGGAAGTGAATCGCGCAGCGGACGGAAGCGCATCGCCTCGCATTGCAGATAGCCGCAGAACAGCCGCACCCGTTCGCGTTCGCCGCCGTAAGTGAGGACCGGGACTTCCCGCCACGGCTTCGGGGGCAGATCGCTCACCGGCGAAATCGCCCTGCCGCCGGAGCCGGCGCCGAGCTGGTGCGGCGTTCCGAATGGAAAGGCCAGCACGTCGCCTGGCTGGAGTTCGATCTGCCGCCCATCGAGCGTCAGCCAGCACGATCCTTCGACCAGGATGTGGAAAGGGATTGCGACGGAGGGGTCGTCCGCCAGATTGGAAAGCGAGCCCTTGCCTTCGGTCTGCCAGCGGCCGGATGGCATGAAGCAGAATTGCAGCGAGCCGGAAAGCCGGACGGTGCGAAGCACGTTCGACAGAACGTCCTCGTCGATCGACTCCGCCCGCCCCCGGACGCCCGGTGTTTCGATCAAGTCTCTCGGCTTCATGGCCAAAGACACGCATCCGCTGTCGGCATAAAGGACCGCGCACCAACAAGCGAAGGGGAGAATATCACAATGCAGGGTGGAAATGACAAACTGGTCATCCTGATGACCAAGGGCATCGATTCCGAGCTGTCGTCGGTTGCCTTCACCATTGCCAACGGCGGCCTGACGGCAGGGCTGAAGGTCTTCGTCTTTCTGACGAGCACCGCCATCGACGTTGTGCGCAAAGGCGGCCAGCGGCTCACGCAGGTGGCGCCGCTGGATTCGCTGAGCGCCATGATCGAGGACTTCCAGAAGCGCGGCGGCGTCATCTGGGCCTGCCCGCCCTGTGTGAAGTCGCGCGGCTACGAGCAGGCCGACCTTCTCGACGGCGTGGTCATCGCCGGCGCGAGCGTCATGCACGCCCAGATCAAGGAAGGCGCGGCGACGCTGTCGTTCTGATTGAGGGAGCCGGCGCCCCGCTGGTTGCGGGCGCCGGCGCTGCCCCGGCTTCCCGGCGTCCTGCTTCGGCAGCGAGCGCGACAATCGCGAGTCGCGGTGTCATCACGCCTCGCCGATCTCCTTCAATATCTCGTCGCTGTGCTGGCCGAGCAGTGGGGCGGGATTTTCGGACGCTGCCTTCCAGCCGTCGATCACGATCGGCGTGCGCACGCCCGGTATCGTGCCGGACTTCGCGGCGTCGCTCGGCAGCTCGAGCTTCATGCCGCGGTGGACCACCTGCGGGTCCTTGAAGACCTGCTCGACATCGTTGATCGGGCCGGCCGGCACTCCTTGCGCTTCCAGTTTCTCCAGCAGGTCGTCGCGCTTCATCTGCGACGTCAGCGCGGAGAGCTTGCCGATCAGCTCCTCGCGGTGCTTGAGCCGCCCGACATTGTCCTTGTACTCGGGATTGCTGGCGAGCTCGGGCGCCCCCAGCACGTTGCAGAACTTGACGTACTGCGCGTCGTTGCCGGTGGCGACGATGGCGTAGCCGTCGGCGACCGGGAACACCTGGTAGGGCACGATGTTGGCGTGCGCGTTGCCGATGCGCTTCGGCACCTTGCCCGACACCAGGTAATTCAGCGCCTGGTTCGACAAGACGCCGACCGTGGAGTCGACCAGCGCAGTATCGACGTAGCAGCCCTTGCCGGTGCGATGGCGCTCCTCGAGCGCGGCCAGGATGCCGATCACCGAATAGCAGCCGGTGAAGATGTCCGACATCGGGATGCCGATGCGCGTCGGCTCGCCGTCCGCCATGCCGGTCAGGTCCATCACGCCGCCCATGCCCTGCGCCATCAGGTCGTAGCCGGCGCGCTTGGCGTATGGCCCGTCCTGGCCGAAGCCGGTAACCGAGCAGTAGATCAGCCGCGGGCACTCGTCCTTCAGGCTCTTGTAGTCGAGGCCGAACTTGGCGAGCCCGCCGACCTTGAAGTTCTCGATCAGCACGTCCGACTTCGCGGCAAGCTTGCGCACCAGGCGGCGGCCTTCCTCGCTTTCGAAGTCGAGCTCGATCGAGCGCTTGCCGCGGTTGGCGGCGTGGAAATAGGCCGAGCCGATGTGCTTGCCGTCCTTGCCTTCGACGAAGGGCGGGCCCCAGCCGCGGGTGTCGTCGCCGGTGCCCTTGCGCTCGACCTTGATCACGTCGGCGCCGAGGTCGGCGAGCATCTGCCCGGCCCAGGGCCCGGCCAGGATGCGGGCGAGTTCGAGGACGCGGAGGCCCGCCAACGGCTTCGGCATGATCGGAAAACTCCTTGCAGGAAACGGAATTGTGTCGTCGCGGCGGGGTTATAAGACCATCGTCATCCGCTGACCAGAGCCGAAAAATGCTAGCCACGGCTTGGGCTTACGGAGCAAGTCGTGGTAGCGGTTGTGGCGCGGTGGCGCACCGGTCGGTAATGTGGAATTGGCTGCGACAGGCCGGCTATTTTGGCTATTGTACCGGCCACCGATCAACCGCGGCGGCGCAGGCCGTCGCCAGAAACGACCCACATGGAGGAATTCCGATGAGGACAGTGAAGACGCTCTTTGTCACCGCCGCGGCGGCGATCGTCATGACGGCGTCGGCCGGCGCACAAGTCACGCTCAAGGCGTCGCACCAGTTCCCGGGCGGCAAGGGTGATCCGCGCGACGAGATGGTGCAGATCATCGCGCGCGAGGTGAAGGCCGCCAATGTCGGCCTCGATATCCAGGTCTACCCGGGCGCCTCGCTGTTCAAGCCGAACGACCAATGGAACGCCATGGTCAACGGCCAACTCGACATATCCGCTTTCCCGCTCGACTACGCCAGCGGCAAGGTGCGCGCCTTCGGCGCCACGCTGATGCCGGGCCTCGTGCGCAACCACGATCGCGCCGTGCGCCTGTCGAATTCGCCCTTCATGAAGGAGATCAAGGCCAAGATCGAGAAAGCCGGCGTGGTCGTGCTTGCCGACGCCTGGCTCGCCGGCGCGGTCGCCTCGAAGGACAAGTGCATCCGTACGCCGGACGACATCAAGGGCCTGAAGATTCGCTCCGCCGGCCCGACTTTCGCGGCGATGTGGCAGGCCGCCGGCGCCTCGATCGTCTCGATCCCGTCGAACGAAGTCTACAACGCGCTGCAGACCGGCGTCGCGCAGGCGACCGACACCTCGACCGGCAGCTTCGTGTCGTTCCGCCTCTACGAACAGCTCAAGTGCATCACGGCCCCCGGCGACAACGCGCTGTGGTTCATGTACGAGCCGGTGCTGATGTCCAAGCGGAGCTTCGACAAGCTCAACAAGCAGCAGCAGGATGCGCTGATGAAAGCCTCCAAGAAGTCGGAGGAATACTTCATCAAGGAGAGCAAGGGCCTCGACGAGAAGATGGTCAAGGCGTTCAAGGAAAAGGGCGTCGAGGTCGTGACCATGACGGCCGCGGAATATGATCAGTGGATCGCCGTCGCCCAGAAGAGCTCCTATGCCGGCTTCGCCAAGGAAGTTCCGGATGGAAAGCAGCTGATCGACGCCGCGCTGGCGGTCAAGTAAACCGGCACATGAGCCTGGATCGGCCGGCCTGAGCGCCGGCCGATCTTTTCGTAAGCGGCGGCGGCCCCATGCAGATGTTCAATCGGATTGTGACGTTGGTCTCGCAGGCTTGCGGGATATTCGCGGCGGTGCTGATCGCGGCCGCCGTCGTCGTCGTGTGCCAGATGGTCTTCATCCGCTATGTTCTCAACGAGAATACGATCTGGCAGACCGATTTCGTCACCTACAGCCTGATCGCGGCGACCTTCGTCGGCGCGCCATACGTGCTGCTTACAAAGGGCCACGTGAACGTCGATGTGCTGCCGATCTATGTGAGTGACCGTGCGCGCTACTGGCTGGCGCTCGCCGCGATCCTCATTTCGCTCGCATTCTGCCTGGTGATGACTGTGCTCACTTACCAGTTCTGGTACGAATCCTACGAAAACAACTGGGTGTCCGACACGATGTGGCGCGCGCGCCTCTGGATTCCCTATGCGGCGATGCCGGTCGGGCTTGGCGTGCTCAGCCTGCAGTACGTTGTCGATCTCATTAATTTGCTGAGCGGACGCGAACCGCCGTTCGGCATGGAGGTCAAGGAACGCGGCTCCGACCTCAAGCTGTCCGAAAGCGGCACCGAAGTGAACATCCCGGGGGGCGGCATATGAGTCCCGCGATCCAGGGGACGATCGTCCTCGTTGTCACGGTCCTGGTGCTGCTCTCCGGCGCGCCGGTGGCGTTTGCGCTCGGCGCCATCGGCCTCGTCTTCCTGGTGCTCTTCCAGGGGTTCGACTCGCTGCGCGTCGCCGCCGAGACGCTTTATTCCGGCCTGCACGATTTCACGCTCGTTTCCATCCCGATGTTCATCATGATGGGCGCGGCGATCGGCTCCTCGCCGGCTGGCAAGGATCTCTACGAGGCGCTCGACCGCTGGCTCTACCGCGTGCCCGGAGGCCTGGTGGTCTCCAATCTCGGGGCCTGCGCGCTGTTCGCGGCGCTCACCGGCTCCTCGCCGGCGACCTGCGCCGCCATCGGCAAGATGGGCATTCCGGAGATGCGCAAGCGCGGCTATCCGGACGAGGTGGCGACCGGCTCGATCTGCGCCGGCGGCACGCTCGGCATCCTCATCCCGCCGTCGATCACCTTTATCCTCTACGGCATCGCGACAGAAAGCTCGATCGGCCGGCTGTTCCTCGCAGGCGTGTTCCCCGGGCTGTTGCTCACCGGCCTGTTCATGCTGTGGACGCTGGTCTACATCTGGTTCAAGGGCTTCCGCGCCTATGCACCGGAATTCCGCTTCAGCTGGAAGCAGAAGTTCGAGTCGGTACCGAAGGTCGCGCCCTTTTTGTTGATCGTGATCGGCGTGATGTACGTGCTCTATGGCGGCGTCGCGACGCCGTCCGAGGCGGCCGGCGTCGGCGCCGCGCTGTGCGTCATTTTGGCGATCGTGATCTACCGCATGTGGAATCCGAGCGCGTGGTGGGAAATCCTGCGCTCGACCACGCGCGAGTCGGTGATGATCCTGATGATCATCGCCACCGCGGTGCTGTTCGGCTACATGCTGACCTCGCTTTATATCACGCAGACCCTGGCGCAGGCGATCGCCGATGCGCAGCTCAACCCATGGGTCCTGATGTTGATGATCAACATCTTCCTGCTGGTCTGCGGCTGTTTCATCCCGCCAGCGGGCATCATCCTGATGACCGCGCCGATCCTGCTGCCCATTATTACGGCAGCCGGCTTCGACCCGATCTGGTTCGGCGTCATCGTGACCATCAACATGGAAATCGGCCTGATCACACCGCCGGTCGGGTTGAACCTTTTCGTGGTCAACGCCATTGCCCCGGACGTGCCGACCAGCAAGGTGCTGTGGGGCTCGGTGCCCTATGTCGGCTGCATGGTGCTTGCCCTCGTGATCTTGTCTATATTCCCCGAGATCGCCACATGGCTGCCTAACTATCTGATGGGGCCGGGCAAGTGAGGGAAGGGCCATCGGCCCTTCCGGATTGAAGACATCGGTCGCTGGAGTCTCGATGAACACGTCATTTTTCGGCGATCTGCTGCAGACGATCTCCGACCGCGGACGCGCGCTCCTGGCGCGCGCCGACCGGCGCGGCGGCCCCGCGGCGCGCTCGGAGAGCTTGCTGGAACTGTGCGAGGACCTGCTGTCCGGCCGGGGCGAGGCATCAGGCGTCGCGCTCGCGCGCGACATTCTGTCCCGCTACGCCGAGCTCACTACCGGGCCGCGCATTGCCTTCTTCGAGGCGCTGGCGGCCCGCTTCGGCGCCGATCCCGCGCGGCTCGAAACCGCGATCGCCGCCTGGCGGGCGGCCCCGTCCGACGCGACGGTGGCGGAGGTCCATGCCGCTTCCGAGCCGCGCCGGCAGGAACTGTTCCGAAGACTCAATCTCGCGCCCGGCGGCACGCGGGCGCTGGTGCGCATGCGCGAGCAGCTGATGGACTCGCTCGACCACCGCGAGGACCTGAAGGCGGTGGACGACGATTTCGTCCATCTTTTCTCGTCCTGGTTCAACCGCGGCTTCCTGGTGTTGCGCCACATCGACTGGTCGACGCCGGCGATCGTGCTGGAGAAGATCATCCGCTACGAGGCGGTGCACGCCATCCGCGACTGGGAGGATCTGCGCCGGCGCATCGATCCGCCGGACCGGCGGTGCTACGCCTTCTTCCATCCGGCGCTGGTGGACGAGCCGCTGATCTTCGTCGAGGTCGCGCTCACCCGCGAGATCCCCGACGCGATCGCGCCGATCCTGAGCTCCGATCGCGAGACGGTCGAGCCGGACAAGATGCGCACGGCGGTGTTCTATTCGATCTCCAACTGCCAGCGCGGGCTTGCCGGCGTGTCCTTCGGCAGCTTCCTGATCAAGCAGGTGGTCGAGGAAGTCAGCCGCGAGATGCCAAAGCTCAACACTTATGTGACGCTGTCGCCGGTCGTGAGCTTCGCCGCCTGGCTCAAACGCGAGCGGGCGGATGAGAGCTCCACCGCCCTGAGCGCGACCGACAAGGCCGAGCTGGCCGCGCTCGACCAGGCAGGCTGGTGGCATGACAAGGACGCGGTCGAACGGCTGCGCGACCCGATGATGCGCGCGGCGGCCTGGTACTATCTGCGCGCCAAGACCAGGCGCGGGCTGCCGCTCGACGCGGTGGCGCGCTTCCATCTCGGCAACGGCGCCCGGCTCGAGCGCATCAACTGGCTCGCCGATACGTCCGACAAGGCGATGGCGCAGGCGTACGGCTTCATGGTCAACTACCAGTACGACCTCGACGACATCGAGAAGAACCACGAGGCTTATGCCGAAGGCCGCACCGTGGTCGCCTCCAGCAATGTGCAGCGCCACTTGCGCGCGCCGCTCGAGCTCGTCCCGATCGCGGGCTAGGATTTCCCGTACACCGGCACGACCGCGCCGCGGGTGACCTTGTTCTCCGGCGACGCCAAAAACAAAATTGTCGCCGCGACTTCCTCGACCTTCGGCCAGGCGTTGAAGTCGGCCTTCGGCATGGCCTTGCGGTTGGCCGCCGTATCCATGATCGACGGCGCCACCGCGTTGACCAGCACACCGTCCTTGGCGACTTCCTCGGCCAGAGCGACGGTCAGCGCCGCCACGCCCGATTTCGCGACCGTGTAGGCGGCCATGCCGGCGCCGTTGCGCGGCTCGAGCGCCGGGCGCGCGGCGACGTTAACGATGCGCCCTTCGCCCTGCATCGCCTTCAGCGCGGCGCGGCAGCACAGGAAACTGGAGACGAGATTGGTGTCGAGCTGCGCCATCAGCGCGGCCTTGTCGGTGTCCGCCACCTTGCCCATGGCGAAGCCGCCGGCAATCTGGATCGAGGCCCAGAGCGGGCCGGCGCCGGCATAGACCTTCGCCACGTCGGCTTCGTCGGAGAGGTCGGCAATCCTGACCAGTCGCACGCGCGCGTCGCTGCGGTGTGCGAAGCGCTGCATCTCGGCCTCGTGCACATAAGGCACGACACAGGTCGCGCCGGCTTCGAGCAATGCGCCGACCACCGCGCCGCCGAGCGCGCCGGTGCCGCCGGTGACGACGACGGTTTTGTTGGAGAAATCCATGGGCGTGCTCCTCGTTCGTCATGGCCGGGCTTGTCCCGGCCATCCACGTCTTGCTTGATTGACCAGCCTAAAGACGTGGATGCCCGGCACAAGCTCGCAGCCGGGCCGGCCGAAGGCCGGGCCCGGTTGGTCGGGCATGACGGAGGATAGCCATTGCCCGAAAGCCCAATCCGTCAGCCCCGCCCGCGCTTGACGCGCATCGGCAGCACCTGGAACTCGATCCAGTTCGCCACCTCGCTTACGCGCAGCTTCTTGTCGAGCACGTTCTGGCTGATGCCGTGCCGCCAGGAGAGCCGCTTGCAGGCCGGGTCGCTGTCGAGCAGGTCGAGGTCGTCGGCGAAGCCTTTCATGTCGGCCTCGTCCGCGAAGAAGCCTTCCTCGATCAGCCGGGTGCCGATGCGCCGCACGATGGCCGCCACCTCGCGCAGCGGATACTCGGGATGGTACTGCACCGCCCAGGCGACCGAGCCGTTGGTGCGGATCTCCGCCGCCTGCACCGCCGATACCGCGTTGGTGGCGAGCACGGTGGTGCCGGGCGCGACACTCTCGACCTCGTCGAGATGCACGGTCGGCGCGTTGAACACCTCGACCTTGCCGGCATACATCGGATGCTTGCGGCCGGAATCGGTCAGGCGGATGCTGCGGCCGAAGCCGATTTCTCGGCCCTTCGGGTTGCGGCGCACGCTGCCGCCGGCCGCCGCCGTGATCACCTGCAGGCCCCAGCACGAGCCGAACACCGGCGTGCCGGTGTTGAGCGCGGCGCGCACCAGATCGACCTGCCGCATCACCTCCGGCCCGCCGTGGTAGACGTGCAGCGCCGATCCCGTGATGGCGATGCCGTCGTATCCCTCGAGCGCCACGCCCTCGGGCAGGACGGCCGCCGGGTCGCCCGGATAGCAGATGTCCACGATCGCGCCCGGCAAGAGCTCGCGCAGCAGGTCGGAGTAGCCCTTGCTGGCGGGCGCGCCGCCGGCGGCGACGTGATCGGCCATGGTCTGTGGGGAGTTGCCTTCGATGACCAGCAGGCGCGGGGAGGGCATTTCGAAGTCCTTTGGGGCGTCGTTCCCGGGTTCTTGACGCCCCCTATGGGAACAACACCATGGATATGGCCAAGCCGTGGCGTTTTTTCAATCGGGAAGGCGTTTTGGCTGCTTTAAGCGGCGTTAACGGGCGCGGCCTAGATTCTGCCGGGCAAGCCGTCCGTCCCCGGCCGCGCAGACGCGAATCAGCAGGTCCCCGAACCGCCCATGGCCGATTTCGACCTCGCCATCATCGGCGGCGGCATCAACGGCACCGGTATCGCCCGGGACGCCGCCGGCCGCGGCGTCAAGGTTCTGCTGGTCGAGATGAACGACCTCGCCTCCGGCACCTCGTCGGCCTCCAGCAAGCTGATCCACGGCGGCCTGCGCTATCTCGAGCAGTACGCCTTCCGCCTGGTGCGCGAGGCGCTGGCCGAACGCGAGGTGCTGCTGCGCAGCGCGCCGCACGTGATCCGCCCGATGCGCTTCATGCTGCCGCCGCTGCCGGGGCTGCGCTCGCCAATCAAACTCAGGCTCGGCCTTCTGCTCTACGATTGGCTGGGCGCACGCAAGCTGTTGCCGCCGTCGCGCACCGTCGATCTCACGCACAACGTGGTCGGCCAGCCGCTGCAGCGCCAGTTCCGCTACGGCTTCGAATATTCCGACTGCTGGGTGGACGACAGCCGCCTGGTGGTGCTCAACGCGCTGGACGCCGCCGAGCGCGGCGCCGTCGTTCGTCCGCGTACGCGGCTCACGCGCGCCGAGCGCGGCGAACGCTGGAACCTCGTGCTCAGCGACCACGGCCGCCGCGACACCGCCACCGCCCGCGTCCTGGTCAACGCCGCCGGGCCCTGGATCGGCGAGGTGGCCGACACCGTGCTGCGCGCGCCGCTCAAGCGGCCGGTGCGGCTGATCAAGGGCAGCCACATCGTAGTGCGCCGCCGCTTCGAGCACGATTCGGGCTACATCCTGCAGGCGGCCGACGGCCGTGTGGTGTTCGCGCTACCCTTTGCGCAGGACTTCACGCTCATCGGCACCACCGACGAGAATTTCGTCGGCGACCTCAATTCGCCGGCGCCGGATGCGCGCGAGATCCTCTATCTCTGCGACGTGATGAACGAGTACTTCCGCGAAAGGATAACGCCGGACGAACTGGTGTGGTCCTTCGCGGGCGTGCGCGCGCTCTACGACGACGGCTCGAAGCGGCCGGAGGACGTCACCCGCGACTACGAGCTCGTGCTCGACGAGAGCTCCCGGCAGGCGCCAATGCTCACCGTCTACGGCGGCAAGATCACCACCCATCGCAAGCTCGCCGAAGCGGCGATGGAGAAGATCGGACCTTTCTTCGCTGGGCGGCCGCCATGGACCGCGAACGCCGCGCTGCCCGGCGGCGAGTTCGCTCCCGACGGCTTCTACGCGCTGGTGGCGGAGACGATCGGGCGCTGGCCCTTCCTGGCGGAGCCGCACGCGCGGCGCTTGCTGCGCGCCTACGGCCGGCGCGCCGAGCGCATCCTCGGCGAGGCGCAGAGCATGGACGATCTCGGGCCCCGCTTCGCCGGCGACCTGACCGGCGCCGAGGTCCGCTATCTGGTCGAGAACGAATGGGCGGAGACCGCCGAGGACGTGCTGTGGCGGCGTTCCAAGCTCGGCCTTAAGGCGACGCCCGACGAGCGCATCGCCATCAACCAGTTCATCGTCTCGATGGCGCAGCCGAAAGCGGGCTGACGCCCGCCGGCATGGTTGATGAATGCTTACCGGGACCGGCCCGATCACGGGTCCCGGCCTTAAACCATTGGCGAACTTCTTGTGCTCTATTCCCCGCATCCAACGTGGATATAGGACCATGCCGGTGGAGCTGTCGGGACACGCCGTACGATTCGCGCACACCAAGGTGCTGCTCGTCGACGACGAAGCCTATATGCGCAAGGTGGTGCGGACGATGCTGATCAGCATCGGCGTGCGCACGATCTATGAGGCGGCCGACGGTCCTGCCGGTCTCGACCTGATCCGTTCGGTCGCGCCCGACGTGGTCATTCTCGACTGGGAGATGCCGGGTCTCGACGGCTCCGGCTTCGTGCGCATGGTGCGCTCGCCGCAGACCTTCCCCTATCCGGCCGTGCCGATCATCATGCTCACCGGTCACGGCGAGCGCTCGCGCGTGATCGAGGCGATCCAGATCGGCGTCAACGAGTTCCTGCTCAAGCCGGTGTCGTCGAAGGCCTTGCAGGACCGGCTGATATCGGTGCTGATCAATCCGCGCCCGGTGGTGAAGGCGGGCGGATACTACGGTCCGGCGCCGCGCAAACTGGCGTCCTCGGTAACCTCTGTGCATGCCGACAACGACCAGGCCACGCAAAGCCTGTTCATCGTGAACTGACGCCGCGCGCCGTATCGCGGCGCGCCTGCCGGCCGTGTTAGTCTGCTCCCCGCGCGACTCGCGGGGATTTTAGTTTGCCGGCCGCTCTCATCGCCATCGACCAGGGCACGACCTCTACGCGCGCGATCGTGTTCGACGCGAGCCTGACGCCGCTTGCCAGCGCGCAGCAGGAGCTGCGCCAGATCTATCCCGCAGCCGGCTGGGTCGAGCATGATCCGGAGGAGATCTGGGCGGCGACCGTCGCCACCGTGCGCGCGGCGCTCGCCAAGGCCTCGCTTTCCGCGCGCGATGTCGTCGGCATCGGCATCACCAACCAGCGCGAAACGACGGTGATCTGGGATCGCGCCACCGGCGTGCCGATCCACAACGCCATCGTCTGGCAGGACCGCCGCACGGCCGAGTTCTGCGAGCGCCTGCGCGCCGCCGGCCACGAGAACGAGGTCGCCGCCAGGACCGGGCTCGTGCTCGATCCCTATTTCTCCGCCAGCAAGATCGCCTGGCTGCTCGACAACGTCGCCGGCGCGCGCGCCGATGCCGAGGCCAACCGGCTCGCCTTCGGCACGATCGATTGTTTCCTGCTGTGGCGGCTGACGGGCGGCGGCGTTCATGCCACCGATGCCACCAATGCCGCCCGTACCGCGCTGTTCGATATCGGCAAGGGCGAATGGGACCGCGGCCTGTGCGAACTGTTCGGCGTGCCGCCGGCGCTGCTGCCGGACGTGCGCGACTGCGCCGGCGAATTCGGCGTCACGCAAGCGGACCTGTTCGGCGCGCCGATCCCGATCCTCGGCATGGCCGGCGACCAGCAGGCGGCGACCGTGGGGCAGGGCTGTTTCGCGCCCGGCATGATGAAGTCGACCTACGGCACCGGTTGCTTCATGGTGCTCAACACGGGCGCCACGCGCGTCGCCTCGCGTCACCGGCTGCTCTCGACCATCGCCTATCAGCTCGACGGCAAACGCACCTATGCGCTGGAAGGCGCGATCTTCATCGCCGGCGCCGCGGTGCAGTGGCTGCGCGACGGCCTCAAGCTCATTGCCGCATCCTCCGAGGTCAACGCGCTCGCCGCGCGCGCCAATCCGTCCGAGCAGGTCTATCTGGTGCCGGCTTTCGTCGGCCTCGGCGCGCCCTACTGGGACGCGCAGGCGCGCGGCGCCGTCTTCGGCCTGACCCGCAACTCCGGCGCGCCGGAGCTCGCGCGCGCGGCGCTCGAGGCGGTCGGCTACCAGACGCGCGACCTGCTCGAGGCCATGCGCGGCGACTGGCCGGGCGCCGGCACCGTGCTGCGCGTGGACGGCGGCATGTGCGCCAGCGATCCCTGCATGCAGTTCCTCGCCGACATGCTTGGCATTCCGGTCGACCGGCCGACCGTGATGGAAACGACCGCGCTGGGCGCGGCCTATCTCGCCGGCCGCGCCGCCGGCATTTGTCCCGGTCCCGAGGGCTTCGCCGCGCAGTGGCGGCTCGACCGCCGCTTCACGCCCGCCATGCCGGAAGACGAGCGGGCACGCAAATACGCCGGCTGGAAGGACGCGGTGGCGCGTACGTTAACGGCGCGGTGAGCATTCAAGCCCATATTGCGCGCGGTTTGCGTATGGGGCTCCCGTGAACGTCACCGCCAAGCATGCGGAACGGCTGATCCAGCAGCTCAGCGTGCTGGTGATCGACGACAACCAGTTCATGCGACAGATCGTGCGCGGCCTGCTCGCGCATCTCGGGGTCAGGTCCATCCTGGAAGCCTCCGACGGCATCGCCGGGCTGGAGATCATCCGCTCCGCCAGTCCGAGCGTCGTCGTGCTCGACTGGGAAATGCCGCTGCTCAACGGCCCGGAGCTGGTGCGCATTGTGCGCTCGCCCGGCGTATTCCCGACGCCCGATATTCCCATCATCATCCTCACCGGGCATCTCGAGCGCTGGCGTGTGATCGAGGCGGCCCGGCTCGGCGTCAACGAGTTCCTGTGCAAGCCGGTTTCGGCCAAGACGCTGTTCGAGCACCTGGTCGCGATCCTGTTCAAGCCGCGCCGGATCGTTCACACCGGCAGCTATTACGGGCCGGCGCCGCGCCGCCCGGTGCTCGAGCTCATGCCCGACAAGCCGGCGCCCGGCATGCGGCCGCACTAGCCGGCCTCGGGTTTTCCCACGCGACGTTTGCCCTGTTGACGCGCGCGCGCGCGCCGCTAGCGTGCGGCCCGCGAACAGGCGAGCGAGGACGTAATGGCCGTGAGCGGCGAGGACGGTGGGAAGCGGGCGCTGGTGCGCTTCGAGGCGGTGGTCAAGCGCTTCGGCGCACTCGCCGCCGTCGACGGCGTCAGCCTCGACATCGGGCTGGGCGAGTTCTTCGCGCTGCTCGGGCCCTCCGGCTGCGGCAAGACCACGCTGCTGCGCATGCTGGCCGGGTTCGAGACGCCGAGCGAGGGGCGCATCCTGCTCGACGGTGAGGACATCACCAGCGTGCCGCCGCACCGGCGGCCGGTGAACATGATGTTCCAGAACTACGCGCTGTTCCCGCATTTGTCGGTGGAGGGCAACATCGGCTTCGGCCTGCGGCAGGAGGGCGCCGCCAGGACCGAGATCGCCGCGCGTGTCGAGGAGATGCTGGGGCTGGTCCGGCTGCAGGGCTTCGGCAAGCGCCGCATCGACCAGCTCTCCGGCGGCCAGCGCCAGCGCGTGGCGCTGGCGCGCGCGCTGATCAAGCGGCCGCGCGTGCTGCTGCTCGACGAGCCGATGGCCGCGCTCGACAAGAAGCTGCGCGCCGAAACCCAGTTCGAGCTGATGCAGGTGCAGCGCAGGCTCGGCATGACCTTCGTCATCGTCACGCACGACCAGGAGGAGGCGATGACGGTCGCCGACCGCATCGCGGTGATGGATCGCGGCCGGCTGGTGCAGGTGGCGCCGCCGGCGGAGGTCTACGAGCGCCCGAACTCGCGCTGGGTGGCCGATTTCATCGGCGAGGTCAGCCTGATCGAGGGGCGGCTGTCCGCGCCCGGCGTGATGGACAGCGCGTTCGGCCCGCTGCGCGTCGCCGGCGCGGCCCAGGCCGGCGAGCAGGTCTGGCTCGCGCTACGCCCGGAGAAGGTCGGCATGAACGCGCAGCGGCCGGTCGATGGTGGGATCAATGCGCTGCCCGGCACGGTGTTCGAGATGGGCTATCGCGGCGACAAGTCGATCTACAAGGTGCAACTCGCCGACCGCTCGCTGATGAAGGTCGCGCTCGCCAACGTGCGCGGCACGCCGCCGTTCGCCGCGGGCGATCTGGTGTGGCTCTACTGGCCGGCGGATGCCGGCGTGGTGCTGACGTCATGAGCGCGGGCGGCAACACCACATTCTTATCCCTCCCCGACTTCGGGGAGGGTGGC
The DNA here is from genome assembly GCA_046292265.1 of Pseudolabrys sp. Classification (GTDB taxonomy): domain Bacteria; phylum Pseudomonadota; class Alphaproteobacteria; order Rhizobiales; family Xanthobacteraceae; genus Pseudolabrys. The sequence continues at coordinate 22,323 of JBKBRE010000024.1, forward strand.
CGGCGCAGCCGGCCGGGTGGGGTCTGAATGGCGATCGAAAACAGCACCCCACCCCGGCTCGCTGCGCTCGCCGACCCTCCCCTAAAGGGGAGGGATAAGAAGAGCTGGCCGGCCCGCCTGGTCGTGCTCATCCCCTATCTGTGGCTCGCCGTGTTCTTCCTGGCGCCGTTCGCCATCGTGCTCAAGATCAGCCTGTCGCAGACGGCGATGGCACAGCCGCCTTACCTGCCGGTGCTCGATCTCGCCGCCGGCTGGGAAGGGCTGAAAGACTTCGCGTCGAGGCTCTCGCTCGAAGCCTACGCGCTCATCGGCTCCGACTCGCTCTACCTCGTCTCCTATCTCAAGAGCCTGCAGGTGGCGGCCGTGTCCACGGTCATCCTGCTCGTCATCGGCTATCCGATCGCCTACGGCATGGCGCGGGCGCCGAGGGCGTTGCAGCCGGTGCTACTGATGCTGGTGGTGCTGCCGTTCTGGACCTCGTTCCTGATCCGCGTCTACGCCTGGATCAACATCCTCCAGCGGGATGGCCTGCTCAACGAGACGCTGATGGCGCTGCGCATCGTCGACGCACCGGTGGCGTGGCTGTCCTCCGATACGGCGATCTACATCGGCGTCGTCTATTCCTACCTGCCGTTCATGGTGCTGCCGCTCTACGCCGCGCTGGAGAAGATGGACCTGACGCTGCTCGAGGCGGCCGCCGATCTCGGCTGCTCGCGCGTGCGCGCGTTCTGGCTGGTGACGGTGCCGCTCTCGCTGCCCGGCGTCGCCGCCGGCGCGCTGCTTTGTTTCATCCCGATCACCGGCGAGTTCGTCATCCCCGATCTGCTCGGCGGCTCAGAGTCGCTGATGATCGGGCAGACGCTGTGGACCGAGTTCTTTTCCAACCGCGACTGGCCGGTGGCGGCGAGCATCGCGGTCGCGCTGCTCGGCGTGCTGCTGGTGCCGATCCTGTTCTACGAGCGGCTGCAGCAGCGCACGCTGGAAGGAAACCGGCCATGAAGCGCGGGCCGACGCCGTTCAACATCGTGGCGGTCGCGCTCGGCCTGGCGTTCCTGTACCTGCCGATCGTCATCCTGGTGATCTATTCGTTCAACGATTCTCGCCTGGTGACGGTCTGGGGCGGCTGGTCGCTGCGCTGGTACCGCGAACTCCTGCACGACGAGGCCATGTTGCAGGCGCTGTGGCAGAGCCTGCGCGTCGCCGCGCTGTCGGCGAGCGCCGCCACCGTGCTCGGCACGCTGGCCGCGGTGGCGCTCGTCCGGCGCGGCCGCTTCCGCGGGCGGCTGCTGTTCTCCGGCATGGTCTATGCGCCGCTGGTGATGCCGGAAGTCATCACCGGGCTGTCGCTGCTGTTGCTGTTCGTCGCCATCGGCGTGGACCGCGGCTTCTGGACGGTGACGCTCGCGCACACCACGCTCACCATGTGCTTCGTCACGGTGATCGTGCAATCGCGGCTGATCGGATTCGACCGCAGCCTGGAGGAGGCGGCGATGGATCTCGGCTGTCCGCCGCTTCGGACCTTCCTCACCATCACCCTGCCGCTGATCGCGCCGGCGATCGCGGCCGGCTGGATGCTGGCCTTCTCGCTCTCGCTCGACGACCTGGTGATCGCGAGCTTCACGACGGGGCCGGGCGCGACCACGCTGCCGATCCGCATCTATTCGGAGGTGCGCCTCGGCGTGAAGCCGCAGATCAACGCCATCTGCACGGTGATCGTGGTGGTGGTGGCGCTCGCCACCGTGACCGCCTCGCTGCTGTCGAAGCGCGGCGCGCTCAGGCGCGAACGCGCGGGCCTCGGCACGCAGGTTTGAATCCTTGTCCCGGGCGCAGCGCAGCGCGTAAGCGGTGCGCTGCAGAACCGGGATCGTCCCAGGCTCGGTAGGTCGGAAGGCCCCGGATCTGCGGTGCATCACGTCGCTTGCGCTCGTGCTGTACCGCGTCCGGGGCACGAAGCCCCTTATTCGGATTTTTGAACGGGCTCGGTGGTCTGCTCGGCCGCGGGCGTCGCGCCGCCGGCCGGCGCGCCGGTCAGCCGCTCGATCACCGAGCGTACCTGGTCGCGGGCGCTGCGCTCGCGCACCGCGTTGAGCAGCGGCGCGGCCGCGCCCGAGCGGCGGATCAGCGCCTCCGGGTCGGGCAGCATGATGGGATCGTCCCACGAGCCCTGCACGATGAACGGCAATTCGAACGGCGTGGCGCCCTGCCGGGCCGCCACCACCAGCGCCGCGGTGCCCTTGAGGTCGAGCTCGCGCGCGGGAATCGAGGCCGAGCCCGCCATCGCCAGCCGCACCGCGCTGCCTTCGATCTTCATGTCCTCGACGTTGACCGTGCCTTGCACGATCTTCAGCGCGACCGAGAGCTTCTCGTAGGGGGTCCGCCCGGTGCGGAATTCGCCGCCGCCCGACAGCGGCCGCCGCTCGAGCCGGCGCAGGAGCTGCTCGACGTCGAGCCCTGCGACCGCGCCCTTCTTGCCGACGAGCCCCGCGGTGCCGTTCAGCGTGCGCGTCACCGCCAGCACGCTGTCGCCTTTGCCTTCCACCGCAAGCGAGATGTCGCCTTTGCCTTCCAGCCGGCGCAATCCGAATAGCTGCCCGAGGCAGCTTTCCAGATCGACATCGGCGAAGTGGAGCTGCGAACGCACGTCCACGCCCTTGCCGCTGCTGAAACCCGCGAGCGCCAGCGATCCCTTGATCACGCCGCCATAGGCCTGCGCCTCGCCGACCGTCACGGCGAGGTGGCCGCCGCGCAGATTGGCGGCAATGGCGGTACGCCCGATCTTGGCGTTCGCCACGGTCACGTTGGCCGCCGACAGGCGAAGGTCGATGTCCATGCCGGACAGGCCGTCGGCCCCGATCTGCGCGTTGTTCCAGGCGCGTTGATTGGCGGTGAGCAGGCGCACGGTGGAGACGTAGGGCGACAGGTCGAGCGTTTCGGCGGCGAGCGTGCCTTGCAGCGTCTGCCGGCCGTCGGTGGCGTAGGTGAGCACGCCTTCGGCCGTGTTGCCGTCGAGCTCGAGATTGACGCCGCTGAGCCCGATGGTGCCGCCGACGACATTGGTCTGCGCCTTGAGCGCGAAGGGCCCGAAGCCGCCGCCCGGCAGCGGCTTCTGCCCGGCCCACACCAGCGCCGTGCGCAGCGAAGGCGAGTCGGCGGCGAGCGTGCCCTCGATCTTGAGCGTCGGCTTGACGCTGATCGAGCCCTCGAACGCGGCCTTCATGGGCGCGCTCGACAGGCGCAGCTTCAGGCCGGTGCGCGCGCCGGCGAGCGCCGCGGCAAAATCGGCGAGCGTAAGGCTCGCGTCGATCGACTCCTGGTGCCAGATGAAGCGGCCGGTCGCGCCGAAGCTCTTCGAGATCGACGGCCAGGCGAGCGAGAAGTCGATGCCGCTCAAGGTCTCGTTGATGTTGTTGGCCGGGTTGCGCAGGAGCAGCGTGCCGTTGTCGATGCGCATTTCCGAGAACGCGGCCTGCGGCGCCGCGCCCGGCTTCTGGCTGCGCGCCAGTGCGTCGATCAGGCCCGACCAGTTCGAGCGGCCGCCGGCTTCGATGTTGACCGCGATGACCGGCCGCTCGAGCGACACGTCGGCGATCTCGACGCGGCCGGCGAGCAGCGGGAAGAACCGCAGCCGCGCGGTCAGCCGTTCGGCCTTGAGCGCCGGGTGGCCGGTCTCGCCGAGGATCACGTCGTCGAAGCTGATGCTGCCGGTGGGAAACAGCGAGACGGTGGCGGCGCCGCCCAGCACGGGCTCGAGCCCGGTCACATTGCGGATTTCGCGCAGCGCCTGCTGGCGGACGGCGTCGGCCGAAACGAAGAAGCTGGCGGACGCGAGCAGGCCCGCGCCAGCCACGCCGACGGCGAGCAGCACAAATCCCAGGCGTCTGAAGCCACTGGCTGCCGACAAGGAGTGAAAATCCGGTTGTTTCGGCGCGGTCGCGCCGGCGGACTATACCAAAGGGCCCGCTGCCGCCAACCTTGGGCGGCCTCTGTGACCCTTTCAAGGCCGGGCCGGGCGCACACCGTTAAGCTTACTACAGGGGCCCGGGCGCGGCCGGATCGGCCTCGGCCAGCCGGGCCAGCCGGGTCACCGCCACGAGCCCGGCGGCGACGATCAGCAGCGCGGCCAGCGAGCCCTCCTCGAAGCTGCCGCGGGTGGCATATTGGTAGATGTAGGTCGATAAGGTTTCGACGTTGAGCGGCCGCAGCAGCAGCGTCATCGGCAGTTCCTTGAGGCAGTCGACGAAGATCAGGATCGCGGCGCCGCCCAGCGCCGGCCGCAGCAGCGGCAGGTTCACGCTGCGCACCACGGTCAGCGGCCGCGCGCCGGACAGGCGGGCGACTTCGTCGAACTCGGTGGCGACGCGCGCGAAGCCGGCTTGCGTGAAGCCGATCGCGATCGAGAGAAAACGCACGACATAGGCGATGACGACGGCCGCGCTCGAGCCGGCCAGCACGAGCCCGACCGGCACGCCGCCGATCCTCAGGCTCAGCCAGTTGACGGCGTCGTCCACGGCGACCAGCGGCGCGAGCAGCCCAAGCGCCAGCACGGTGCCGGGCACCGCATAGCCCAGCGTGCCGAAGGCGACGCAGCCGGTAACGAACGGCTCGCGCGCGAGGCGTACCGCCACCGCGGCGACGAGGCCGAGGGCGAGCGCGGCGGCCGTGGCGCTCGCCGCCAGCAGCACCGTCGTCGCCGCATGGCCGAGCAGCGCCGGGTCGAAGCCGCTCACCAGCCCGCGCAGCACCGTCTCCTTCACGAGCACGGCGGCGGGGATCAGGAAGCCGAGGGTCGCCGGCAGGAGGCAGGCCATGAGCGCGAGCCGCGCCTTCGCCCCGCGCAGCACGATGGGCGCGGCGAAGCGGCTGTCCTGCGCCGTGATCTGGTAGCACTGGCGGCGGCGGCCGTAGCGCTCGAATGCGATCAGCGCGGTGACGATCGCCAGCATGGCGAGCGCGATCTGCGCCGCGCCCGGCAGGCTGCCGCGGTTGAGCCAGGTGGTGAACACCGACAGCGTCAGCGTCTGCACGCCGAGATATTCGCTGGCGCCGATGTCGTTGAGCGTCTCCAAGAGCGCGAGCGAAACGCCGACCGCGAGCGCGGGCCGCGCCAGCGGAATCACGATGTCGCGCATCAGCGGCCATGATCCCGCGCCGAGCATGCGCGCGGCGTCGATGTAGATCGCGCATTGCGTCTGGAACATCGCGCGCGCGGCGAGATAGACGTAAGGGTAGAGCACGAAGCCGATGATCAGGATGGCGCCGGGCAGCGAGCGCACCGACGGGAACCAGTAGTCGGCCGCGGTGTGCCAGCCGAAGACGGAGCGCAGGGCGGTCTGCACCGGACCGGCGGCGTCGAGAAGATCGACGTAGACATAGGCCGCGATGTAGGTCGGCACGGCGAGCGGCAGCGGCAGCAGCCACAGCAGGACATCTCGGCCGGGAAAGCGATAGGCGGTCACCAGCCAGGCGGGTGCGGCGCCGGCGACGGTGGTGACGATGGCGACGCCGGCCAGCAGGCCCGCGGTCTGCAGGGTCGCGTTCGGCAGAACGTAGGACGCCAGATGCGGCCAGAGCTCGGCGTCGCCGATCGCGGCGATACGCACGAGGCTCAGGAGCGGCAGCGCTACCAGCGCCGCGATCGCCGCGGCGGCGAGGCGCGGGCCGGTCACATAAGTCAAAACGGCCCCGCGTCCGGCGGGGCCGCCCGTCGCCATGTAGGAGGTGCTCAATTGTCGAAGCCGACCTTGTCGACCAGCGCGGCCGCCGCCTTCTTGTTGGCGGCGATCTTGGCGAGCGGCATCGGGTCGGGCTTGAGCGTGCCGTAGCCGGCGATGATCGGATTGATCTGCACGCCGGCGCGCAGCGGATATTCGTAGTTGGTGTCGGCGTACATGTGCTGCGCCTTTTCCGACGCCAGCCATTCGATCAGCTTCAGCGCATTGGCCTTGTTCGGGGCGTACTTTGCGAGCACGACGCCGGAGACGTTCACATGCGTGCCGCCGCCTTCGAAGGTCGGCAGGATCACGCGGGTGGCATCCGCCCAATCCTTCTGCTTCTCGCTCGTCTTCATCAGCGCCCAGTAATAGGTGTTGCCGATGCCGAGGTCGCACTTGCCGGCGGCCACGTCGCGCGCGGTCTCGCGGTCGCCGCCCGACGGCTTCTGCGCCAGGTTCGCCTTGACGCCGCGCAGCCATTCCTCGGTCTTGGCTTCGCCGTGCTTGGCGATGAAGGCGGCGATCAGCGCGTTGTTGTAGATGTGCTGGCCGGAGCGGATGCAGATCTTGCCTTTCCACTTCGGGTCGGCGAGCTCTTCGTAGGTGATGCTGTCCTGCTTCACGCGTTCCTTCGAGGCGTAGATCACGCGCGCGCGCAGCGAGATGCCGTACCAGTGGCCTTCCGGATCGTGGTATTGCGGGCCGACGACCTTGTCGAGCGCGGGCGAGACGATCGGCTGGGTGATGCCGTTGCGCACCGCGTCTTCCAGCCGCCCGATGTCGACGGTGAGCAGCACGTCGGCCGGGCTGTGCTCGCCCTCGGTCTTGATGCGCTGCTCGAGTCCCGAACTGGCGGAGATCACGTTGACCTTGATGCCCGTGTCCTTGCTGAAGGCATCGAACAGAGGCTGCACCAGTTTGGTCTCGCGATAGGTGTAGACATTGACCTCGCCGGATTGTGCGAGGGCGGCGCCGGGGACCAGCACGGCGAGTGCGGTCAGCGCCTTGAACGTCTTCAGCATCGACGTCGTCTCCATGGAAGGACGCGGGCCTCAGGCCCGTGGCCACAGAGTTAATGACGCCTTGGCGCGCCCCGGGTCAACAGTATTCTGTTGTTATTTCAATAGCTTAGAATTATTCTAGTGTAAGACTGCTGTCGTCCCGGCATAAAATGCGATGCCGCGCATGGAGATAGCGAAGGCGGGCGGGGTGCGCACCGCTTTGCGACATAGTGCCCTACGAGCGCGTCAGTTCGGCACCGCGGCGTCCGGCGGGTCCGAGGCCTGCGCGATCTCCGCGATCATCTTCTTGATGATGGCCTGGCCAAAGGAATTGAAGTCCTGCGCCTCGATCACGAAGGCGCCGGGACCGCCGATGACATTGTCGCGGTAGTAGTTCGCCAGGCCCCCGGGCGGGTTGGTGTGCTCCGGATTCCACGGCAGCGGGCGCTCGCTCAGGATCACCAGCCCGTTGATGGTGATGCCGAGCCGGAGCGCGTCGTCGCGGGCGGCTCTCACGTCGCGGCCGGAATTGTTGGTGCCGTCGCCCGAGACGTCAATCGTCTGCCGCTCGGACACGAACGGCGCCCGCGCCAACTCTTTGACCGCGACGTCGATGCCGGCCGAGATCGAGGTGCGGTCGGCGAAGGAGCGCGGCGACTCCAGCAGCTTGTCGCCGAAGGCCTGCGCCGTCTTCGACCCGTCGATGACGGTCCAGTCGATGACCACCCGGGTGTTGGCGAAACCCGACCATTCGAGGAACAGAACGGCGATGCGGCGATGGCGGCCGGCGCCGATCGCTTCCAGCACGCGGCGGTCGGAGATGGCGGCGGCATAGCCCGAGCGCTGCAACTGGAACTTCTGTGCATCCACGCTGCGGGAGACGTCGGCCGCCAGCACCAGCAGCAGATCGACGCGCTCCTGTGCGCGCGCGGGCAGGGCGGCGAAGAGGCTGGCGATCAAAAAGATGGCGAAACCGATACGGCGCATGACCACCTTCTCCCATCGTCCCGAGATTCGGGCGACGGGTCCGACAGTCAGCTTAGCCGAAACGGATTACTGCGCCAGCACCCTGGTGGCCGGGAAGGCGACTTCGACCAGGGTACCGTCATGCACCTGGCTGGTGATGCGGAAGCGCGCGTGGTTGGCCTCGGCCAGCGCCTTGGTGATCGGCAGGCCGAGGCCGGTGCCCGTGGTGTCGCGGCGGGTCGCGGTCGAAAGCTGGCGGAACGGCTCGAGCGCGGTTTCCAGTTCCTTCTCGCTCATGCCGGAACCCGTGTCGCGCAGGCGCAGCACTACGTCGCCCGCGTCGTCGATCGCGGTCGAGACGATAACCTGGCCGCCCGCGCCGGTGAACTTGATCGAGTTGGACAGGAGGTTGAGCGCGATCTGGCGGACCGAGCGCGCGTCGGCGACGATCGGCGGCAGGTTGGCGGGCAGCGAGCTGCGGATGATGACGCGCGCGCGGTTGGCCTCTTCCTGCAGCATCGCCACGCATTGCTGGACGATGGCGTTGAGGTCGATGCTGACGAAGGTGAGCTCGAGCTTGCCGGCCTCGATCTTGGAGAGGTCGAGCAGGTCGTTGAGCAGCGCGATCAGGTGGCCGCCGGAGGCGTGGATGTCCTTCAGGTACTGCTGGTAGCGCTCGTTCTCGATCGGGCCGAAGCGCTCGTCCATCATCACCTCGGAGAAGCCGATGATGGCGTTGAGCGGCGTGCGGATCTCGTGGCTGATCTTGGCGAGGAATTCCGACTTGGCGGTCGAGGCCTTCTCCGCCTCCTGCCGCGCGTTGATCAATTCCTCCTCGCTGCGCTTCCACACCGTGATGTCGCGCAGCACCGCGCACAATTTGCCGCCGTCCTCGATGCGGCCCATCGTGATGTAGAGCGGCACCAGGCCGCCCTGCTTCACGCGGCCGATCGCCTCGCGGCCGGTGTCGAGGGCGCGCGCGCCCTCCGCCCGCGCTTGCCGGTCGAGACAGTCGAGCACCGCGCGGCGGCGTTCCGGCACGAACAATTCGCCGAGCGACATTTCGGCGAGCTCGGCCGCGTCGTAGCCGAACAGCGCCTCGGCGCTGCGATTGGCGGAGAGCACCCGGCCGGCGCGGTCGAGCATCAGCACGCCGTCGGTGGCGGTGTCGAGCACGGCCTTGAGCGCGAAGTTCTCCTCCTCGAGCCGGCGCAGCGCGGCTTCCGCCGCCGCCCTGCCGCGGTCCTCGCCCGCCGGCCGCGTGTCGATCATCAGCACCAGCGCGTTCTCGCCGTGCCAGGTGATGCTGAACAGCCGGCCGTCCACCGCCTTCTGCTTGCCGTTGACGGTGGTGATCGTCAGCGTCTTGCCGTTGTCCTTGTCGGCGGTGGCCGTGTCCGTGGTTTCGATGAACAGGCTGTCGAGGCCGCCGGCTTCCGCCAGCGCGTCGAGCGTGGCGTAGCCGGTCCAGTCGAGGAAGGTCTTGTTGGCGTAGATCAGGCTGCTGAGCCGGTAGACCAGGATGCCGACGGGCAGGCGGTCGAGGATGGCGCGGCCTTCCTGCGTGTCGCGCGCGCCATTGCCGTCGCCGTTGCGCGCGGGGCGCGGCGGCTCCGGCGCCGGCGCGACGAAAGGCTCGTCCACCACGCCTGCGCCGGCCGGCGGCGGATTTTTCAGCCGCTGGCTGAGCTCGCGCGCCAGCTCCTGGAAGGCGCTGCGCTCGCCCGGGCTGAGCGACGGCGAGGCTTCCTCCGGCGTGGGCGTCGGCAGCGTCGGCGCTTCCGGCTCGGGCGGCGGCGGTGCGACCGGGAACGGCAGCACCTTCGCTTCCGTCTCCGGCTTCGGCGCGGCGCGGCGCTGGGCGATCGTGTCCAGCCGTTCGACATCGCGGCAGATGCCGAAACCGCGATAGCCGGTGAACCGGCGGTCGCGGTCGAACACCGGCAGGCCCGACATTTCGATCGGCAGGCGCTCGCCGCTGTCGTCCACGGGCCAGAGCACGACGATGCCGCTCCAGGTGCCGCGCGAGGCGAGCGCCTGCGCGACCTGGTTCTGCGGATCGATGCCGAGCTCGCGCGCGAGCTCGGCCCAGGGCTTGTCGAGCGCGCTCGCGGTCTTCGGCCCGATGAGTTTCGCGAACTCGGCGGTGCCCACCGTGAAGCGCGTGTCGGCGTCCATCTGCCAGACGAAGCGGAAGGGAAGGCGGCGCAGGCGCGGCTCGCCCGCCGCCGGCGCGGTCGGCGGCGAGACGACCGCCGGCCTTTCGTCGCGGGCGTCGGCTTGCGTGAAAGCGAGCAGCAGGGCGGTGGTGGCGCCGGCGCCGAGCTTCAGCATAGCGACCGGTCCCGCCGCGATCTCGCCTTCCGCCTCGCCGTTGAGCATCGTCGCGCGCGCCAGCGCCTGTGCACCGAGCGCGACGAGATCGTGCTTGTCGCCGAAGCGCGCGCGCGCGGCAGGCGCGCTGTCGATCGGCTCGCCGTCGGCGGAAAAGATCGCCGCCGGCGCGGTGAAGTCGGACAGCAGACGGTGCGCGCGCTCGGCCAGCGGCAGATCCTTGCCGGCGCGCTCGGTTGAGACGACCAGGATCGCGGCGCTGTTGTCGAACAGCGTGATGCGCGAGCACAGGCAGATCAGTGCGCCGCCGAGCCGCGCGCCGAAGCCGCGCAGGCGCTCGAGCCGCGGTGCGCCGCCGGCCGGCAGCGTGCCGGCGAGCCGCGCGATCTGCGCCGGCGCGGGATGGCCTTCGTTGAACTGCAGCGTAGCGACTGCGGCGGGCGAGGGTGCGTCGAAGATGCCGGCGGCAACCGGATTGGCCCAGAGCAGGCGGGGCTCCTGTGCGCTCCACAACCAGACCGGCGCCTGACTCAAGGCGTGCTCCGCGAGCCGCGGATCGCTCAGCCAGCCAAACTGGTCTTTCGGATCGCCCATCGCTCTCGTCACACGGATTACGGCTAATAAAGGCTTAATAAGGCTGGATTTCCAGTGCGTCCACGACCGTCCGGGCGCGCTGCCCAGGCAACGGCCGATAACCTTAATAGGTACAATTCGAGCGACCGGTTTTGCCCTCCTGCTGCCCCAGATTGCTGTTACGGCGCGCTATCGCAAAAAGGGAGGTCGACATGCCGAGACCAGGGCCTGCGGGCTTCGATATGCCCAATGAAATGCGCGCCTTCGCGGAAAAGAGCGTGGAACAGGCGCGCGCCGCGTTCGACAGTTTCATTTCCGCCGCCCAGCAGGCGGTCAACACCGCGCAGGCGCAGGCCGTGAGCGCGCAGACCGGCGCCCGCGAGGTCGGGGAACTGGCGTTGCGCTACGCCGAGGAGAACATCTCCGCGTCGTTCTCGCTGGCGCAGCGGCTGATGACGGCGCGGGAGCCGGCCGAGATCGCCGCGATCCACGCCGACTACGTCAAGAACCAGATCGCCACGCTCACCGACCAGGCCAAGGAACTGAGCAAGCGCGCGATCAAACTGGCCGGGCAGGGCGGCCAGCACTGACGGGCCGGCTTCGCCGGTCCCCGAACGGCCGATTCGCGCCGCCGCGCGAGCCTCGCATCTCCGATCGCACCCCGGCCTTCGCCAGGGCGTTGGAATCGTGACAGTTTTGTGCAGTGCAATATTTTTATTGCAATGCACCAAAATTTGGGCTATATAAAAAATGTGAGCCCGCCGCAGCCCCCATTGGGGTGACGGGCCGCGAGACAGGCGCGAGCCGCAGTGCCGAGGGCGGGCGGTTCGCAAGACGCCGCGGACAGACGCCCTCCGAGCCCAAGGATGACTGCTATGGCCGACACCGCCCAGGCTGCCACGCCGAAATCGAAGAAGCCGGTCGCCTCCATGGCCGCGCCCGCCTTCGAGACCCCCAAGTTCGAAATGCCGAAGTTCGAATTCCCCAAGTTCGAGATGCCGAGCATGGAAATGCCGGCCGCCTTCCGCGAATTCGCGGAAAAGGGCATCGCCCAGGCCAAGGAAGGCTACGAGAAGTGCAAGGCCGCCGCCGAGACGGCGACCGAGGTGATGGAAGACACCTATTCGAACGCCTCGAAGGGCTACACCGACTACGGCCTCAAGCTGATCGAGTGCGCCCGCGTCAATAGCAACGCCGCGTTCGACCTGTACGGTGAGCTGCTCGGCGCCAAGTCCGCCGCCGAGGTCGTGGAGCTCACGACCGCCTACATGCGCTCGCAGTTCGACACCATGACTGCGCAGTGCAAGGAGCTCACCGAGCAGGCGCAGAAGGTGGCGAACGAGACCGCCGAGCCGATCAAGGAAGGCTTTGCCTCCTTCAAGGCCGCCTGACGTAGCTGCCGATCGTGCCGAAAACCAGCCCGGGCGTCCGCGCCCGGGCTTCGTTTTGGGCCCGTCTTGAGCCTTGAAAAGTCCGCCAAATCGCAACTTGCCAAACCGGCGGGCGGCACTTAGTTTCCGCCTCGCCCGGCGTGCCCGGGGTCCCGTGCAGGTGTAGCTCAGTTGGTTAGAGCGCTGGTCTGTGGAACCAGAGGTCGGTGGTTCGAGTCCACCCACCTGTACCACCCGTCGAAAGCGCGACCATGCACGTACATTCCAATCCCTTTCCGCTCCCCGACAAGCTCGAACGCGACCTCGCCCAGGTGAAGTCCTTCTGGGAAGCCCTGCGGCGCGCCGGAAACGAGATGCCGTTCTGGGACGACCTCAAGCCCTCCGCGCTCGCCGCGCAGGCGGACAAGGTCTTTCTCGTGGACGTCTACTCCGGTCCGGAGCGCTTCCGCTTCAACCAGATCGGCGACGCGCTGGCCAAGCAGTACGGCGAAAACCTCGCCGGCAAGTTCGCTGACGGGACCGACCTGCGCGATCCGTTCGGCTTCCTGCGCGCGCAGGCGACCGCCACCGTCGAGGCGCGCGAGCCGACTTATTACCGGCACGAGGCGCCGCCCTACGGCCGCCTGCTGCTGCCGATGTGGGGCGACGGCCGCATCAGCATGCTGCTCGGCGCCATCGGCTAGTCTAGCGGCTGCACCACAAACAAAAACGCCGGCGATTTCTCGCCGGCGTTTTGCGTTGCGGGTCTGTGAGGCCTCAGCGCGTATAGCGGCCGTTGTTGCCGGCCTGCGCGCCGATGTTGCGGCGCGGACGGTAGACCTCCTCGCGGCTGGGGCCGCCGAACAGCATCTCGAAGAAGTTCGGGCCGCTGTAGCCGTAGCCGCGGCCGCCATACATGCCGACCGGCGCGCGCACCGGCTTGGCGGAGGTGTTCGGCGGGCGCTCGACCGCGAGATCGGCCACCCGGCGGTCGCTGCCCTTGAGGATCGCGATCATCCTGGCGTCGCGGCCGTACACGTCCTCGCGCAGCTGCAGCTTGCCGTCGGCGTCCACGAAGGCGGTCTGATAGGTCAGGTGCACCCAGATCGGCTTGGGGAAGTTGATGTTGATCTCGCTGCCGCCGAACATCTTCTCGAGGCGGGCCTCGGTGTACTTCTCGTTCGGCAGCGCCAGCGACAACAGCTTCTCGCCGTAGGTGAGCGGGTTTTGCACGCGCATGCAACCGTGGCTGAACGCGCGCCTGTCCTTGGCGAACAGGTGCTTGTCCGGCGTGTCGTGCTGGTAGACCAGGAACTTGTTCGGGAAGTTGAAGCGGATGCGGCCGAGCGCGTTGCCCGCCCCCGGCGGCTGCCAGATGCGCACGGTGCCGTCCGGCGCCTGCTCGAGCTTGAGCCCGATGCGCTCGAGCGCCTGCGGGTCTTCCTGCAGCGCCGGCAGGTATTCGTTTTCGATGATCGAAGGCGGCACGTTCCAGGTCGGGTTGACCGTGATGAACTTCATCTCCGCCGAGATCATCGGCGTGGCCTGGCTCGGCTTGCCCGCGACGATGCGCGTGTGCCAGTAGACCTTGCCGTTGTTCCAGAGCGTCAGCGAGTAGTCCGGCACGTTGACGATGACGTGCTGATCGCCGAGATCGCGCGGGAACCAGCGCCACCGCTCCATGTTCACGATGATCGTGTCGACCGGATTGGCGGTCACGCGCGGCGCTTCCTTCGGCCCGCCGTTGAGCGCGCGCAGCGTGATCGGCCCGACATTGCCGTCGGTGCCGATGTCGGCCTCGGCCTGGAAGCCTTTCACCGCTTCCACGACCGCGTCGTCGTACAACGGATTTTCCTTGTCGCCGGGGACGTTGAGGCGCTTGCGCAGCGCGATGACGCGCGCGTCCTTCATGCCGGGACGCAGGATACTGCCGTCGGGGACGCGGACGTTGGCGCCCGGCGCCGCCTTCTTCTCTTCCGGCTTGGCGACCACGCCGCCGTTCTTGCGCACCTCGGCGAGCTTCTCGCGCAGCGCCTTGAACTCCGGCATCGGCGGATTGTAGCCGTCGAGCGCCCTGGCGGCGTCGTTGTCGCCGGCGAGCTTGGCCAGCACGTCGGCCGGCTCCGGCGCGACCGGGCTGAACTGGATGTCGCCGCCGACGCGGGTGAAGTGCACGCGGCCGGCCTGCGCATGACGCGCGAAGGTCAGCGCCGCGGCGGTGAGCCTGAGCTCGGCTTCCGCCAGCGCCTCCGGGGTGGAGGCCGACTTGAAGTCCGGCGTGGGATAGTCGGCGGGGTCGAGGCCGACCTCGTCGGCGCGGCCGAGATAGCCGATCGCCGAGGTGGCGCGCGCCGCGGCGGCGCCGTTGGCGACCCAGAGCGGGGCGTAGTTGCGTGCGCCGTAGAAGGTTTCGATGCCGGCGCGGTCGGCCCGGCGGCTGACCAGGCGGTCGAGCTGCTTGCCGGTGACCATTTCGCGCAGCTTGTCGGCGACCGCGCTGTCGGCGACGCCGGTGGCGGCGGCCGTAGCGGCCGGCTTGGCCGATTCGGCGGCCGGGGTGGCGGCGTTCTGCACCGGCTCGGCCTTCGGCGCCGGCGCAGCGTTCTGCACCGGTTCGGCCTTGGCCGGCTCCGCGACGCCGGCGTCCTTGGCGGTCGGCGGCGGCAGGATGCTGGTATCGGGCATGGGAACGGCGGCGTCGATCCGCTGCTGCTCGGTCTGCTGGGCCATGCCAGGGTGAGTGGACAGAACCAGCACGAGGCCGAGTGCGGTGGAGGCCAGCAAACGGTCAAATCGAACGCTTTTCACCTGTGTCTCCCAATTCTCTTCCGAAGCGGCAGTTTTTAGGCCGGCTACTCTATAGCCGATATGCTGTTCGAAAGGTGTATTTCACACTAAGCCGCACCGAACGGCACCCGACTGTTGCTATTTTACACATTCTTTTGCGGCATGACTTTCCCAAGGATTTCCGGGGCTTGCAAACAACGGCGTAAGGCTGCGGCAGTTCCCGCGGCACGCGTGCGCCGGCGGTCCCATGAAATTACCGTGATGCTTGCGTGGGGGCGCACGGTCCGGCCATCCGGCCCTTGCGGTTGGGCGGTACTGCGCTAATCTTTCGGCATTGCTCGCGTCACGCGAAGCCTGGGAAGGAAAACGTCATGACCTGGTCCACCCCGACTCTCGTCGAGATCTGCATCGGCCTCGAGATCAACGGCTATCTTCCCGCCGAATTCTGATCGCGCGCCGGCTTGCGCTAGACGACCCCGCTGATGGGGCGCCTCACCGCCATTGTCCTCGGTTCGGCGGCAGGTGGGGCTTTTCCTCAATGGAATTGCCGCTGTCCGGTCTGTGAGCTCGCCTGGCGAGGCGACGCGCGCGTGCGCCCGCGCACGCAGGCGAGCCTGGCCGTCTCGGCCGGCGACGGGCGCTGGACGCTGCTCAACGCCTCGCCCGACCTGTCGCAACAGATCCGCGCCACGCCGGCGCTGCATCCGAGGGAAGGCCTGCGCGGCAGCCCGATCGACGCGGTCGCGCTCACCGGCGCCGAGATCGACCAGATCGCCGGACTCCTGTCGTTGCGCGAGGGCACGCCCTTCACGCTGTACGCGACGCCGGCGAGCCATGCCGGCGTCGCCGCCAACGCCATGTTCGCCGCCATGACCGCGATGACGCGCCGCGCCGTCGCACTGGGCGAGCGCTTCCGGTTGGCGGGCGGCATCGAGGCGACGCTGTTCACCGTGCCGGGCAAGCTGCCGCTCTATCTCGAAGGCGAGAACCCCGCCCTCGCGGTGGAAAGCGCCGCCAATGTCGGCGTCGAGCTTGAGCGCGACGGCGCGCGCCTCGTCTTCGTGCCGGGCGCGGCCGCGGTCACGCCGGCCATGCGCGAGCGCTTCGAGCGCGCCGACGTGGTGCTGTTCGACGGCACGCTGTTCACCGACGACGAGATGGTGCGGGCGGGTCTGGGGTCCAAAACCGGGCGCCGCATGGGCCACATGCCGGTGTCGGGCGACGACGGCACGCTGCGCGCGCTGGAAGGCCTGCGCGCCCGCCGCATCCTGATCCACGTCAATAACACCAACCCGATTCACATTGCCGGCTCGCCCGAGCGCCGCGCGGTCGAAGCCGCCGGCTGGCAGGTGGCGGAGGATGGCATGGAGATCGTGCTGTGAAGCCCGCCGCGCGTGTCCCGGGCGCAGCGCAGCACGCAGTGATGCGCTGCAGATCCGGGACCGTCACAGGCGCCGGATTTGGTAAGGTCCCGGATCTGCGGTGCATCGCTTCGCTGCGCTGCGCGCTGCACCGCGTCCGCGACAAGTGAGCTTTGCCATGAACCTTCTCTCGCCCGACGAACTGGAAGCCGCGTTGCGCGACATCGGCGCGCGGCGCTACCACCGCCTGCATCCGTTCCACACCATGCTGCACGGCGGGCTGTGCAGCAAAGGCCAGGTGCAGGCCTGGGCGCTCAACCGCTACTATTACCAGGCGATGATCCCGATCAAGGACGCCTCGCTGATCGCGCGCTGCGAGGATTCCGCCGTGCGCCGCGAATGGCGCTCGCGGCTGGTCGATCACGACGGCGCGCATGCAGGCGACGGCGGCATCGCGCGCTGGCTCAAGCTGACCGACGGGCTCGGGCTCGACCGCGATTACGTCACCTCGCTGCGCGGCCTGTTGCCCGGCACGCGCTTCGCGGTCGAGGCTTACGTGCGTTTCGTGCGCGAGAAGACGCTGCTCGAGGCGATCGCCTCATCGCTCACCGAGTTGTTCTCGCCCGTCATCATCGGCGAGCGCATGGCCGGGATGCTCGCGCATTACGACTTCGTCTCGCGCGAGACGCTTAGCTATTTCGACAACCGTCCGCCGCAGGCCAAGCGCGATGCCGACTTCGCGCTCGGCTACGTGAAGACGCACGCGCGCACGCCCGAGCAGCAGCAGCTCGTATTGGCCGCGCTCGAGTTCAAGTGCAGCGTGCTGTGGCAGATGCTGGACGCGCTGCACCACGCCTATGTCGATCCGAAGGCGATCCCGCCCGGCGCCTTCGTGCCGGAGGAATGACGTCGGCTCCGCTTGACGGCCTGCGCTTCCTCCTAAGGACGTATTGGATTTGTTTTAGGCTATAACACTCCGCCGGCCGGCGCGGGATGCAAGGGCGGGCGAGACGGGAGCGCAGGGTGGAACCGGCAAGTCTGACCCCCGCGGCAAAGCCGCGCCTGCCGCGCGGCGTGCGGCTGACGCACAACGAGGCGCAGGGCGGATGGGTGCTGCTCGCGCCCGAGCGCGTGTTCAAGGCCGACGCGGTGACGGTCGAGATCCTCAAGCGCTGCACCGGCGAGGCGACGCTGGCTGAGATCGTCGACGACCTCGCCAGGGCCTTTGCCGGCGCGCCGCGCGAGCGCATCGAGGCGGATGTGACGAAACTGCTCGCCGGGTTGGCGGAGAAGCGGCTGCTGGAGGTGGGGTGAGCAGGGCGTCGCAACGAGCGGCGTCATGCCATGACGGAGGAGAGGCTGGAGCGCAATGACGACGAACAGCGCAAGCGTTCCCGCTCCCCTCGGCCTCTTGGCCGAGCTGACGCACCGCTGCCCGCTCGGCTGTCCCTATTGTTCGAACCCGCTCGCGCTCGATCCGCGCAGTGACGAGCTCGACACCGCCACCTGGGCCCGCGTGTTCAAGGAAGCCGCCGCGCTCGGCGTGCTGCAGGTGCATCTCTCCGGCGGCGAGCCGGCCGGGCGGCGCGACCTGCCGGAGATTGTGAAAGCCGCGCGCGACGCCAACCTCTACAGCAACCTGATCACCTCGGCGGTCGGCCTGACCGCGGAGGGCTTGCGCAAGCTCGCCGACGCCGGCCTCGATCACGTGCAGATTTCCATTCAGGACAGCGAGGAAGCCTCCGCCGACCGCATCGCCGGCTACAAGGGCGCCTCGGCGCGCAAGCATGCGCTTGCCGCGGACGTGGTCCGCCTCGGCCTGCCGCTCACCGTCAACGTGGTCGTGCATCGCGCCAATATCGCGCGCGTCGAGGCCATGGTCGAAATGGCGCTTGCGCTCGGCGCCACGCGTGTCGAAGTCGCACATGTGCAGTACTACGGCTGGGCGCTGAAGAACCGCGCCGCGTTGATGCCGTCGCGCGAGCAGGTGGAGCAGGCGGTGGCCGCGGTCGAGCGCCTGCGCGAGGCGCATCGCGGCCGCATCGTCATCGACGCCGTGGTGCCGGACTATTACGCGCGCTTCCCCAAGCCCTGCGTCGGCGGCTGGGGCCGCCGCTCGCTCAACGTGACGCCGGCCGGCAAGGTGCTGCCCTGCCACGCCGCCGAGGTTATCCCGGGTCTCGAATTCTGGAACGTGCGCGAGCATGCGCTGGCCGACATCTGGCGGTCGTCGCCGGCCTTCCAGGCCTTCCGCGGCACCGACTGGATGCAGGAGCCGTGTAGAAGCTGCGCGCTGAAAGAGAAGGACTTCGGCGGCTGCCGTTGCCAGGCCTTCCTGCTCGCGGGCGATGCGCGCGCGGCCGACCCGGTCTGCCATCTGTCGGCGCACCACGCGGCGGTCGAGCGCCTCTCTGGCGAGCGCGCCGACGCGGCATATGCGTATCGCCATTCTTGAGCGCGACGAAAAAAACCGGGCCCCACGAAGGGGCCCGGTTGGCAGGTATGCCGGCGTGGGGCACCGGCTACTCTTCCAGAGGGGAACAATGCTGCGACGCCGACGACTCTGGGAGGAAAATGCCGGCGCTTCAGCGTGGCGTTACTATGCGAGCCGCGGCGCAGTGCAGCAATCAGGTAAGCCGCATGTCAGCCATGCAGGGCGGCAAATGAGCGCACGATTTCGTGAGATACGCATGCCAGCCATGCCGGCTTCCCGCACGCAGGGCGACATTTTCACACAGGCGAAAATCAGTAGTGCCAGCGCTGTGCGTTGGCGACCAGGAAGTCGCGGAAGACCTGGATGCGCGCCACCGACTTGAGCTCTTCCGGGTAGACGAAATAGGCGTCGAGCGCGAGCGTGTCGGCTTCGCCGAACAGCTGCACCAGCCCTTCCTCGACCAGATAGTCCGGCAGCATCGCGATGCCGAGCCCGCGCTGACAGGCGCGCAGCACGCCGAGCACGTTGTTGATGGTCAGGCATGGCACGCGCGCAGGTTTGCCGTCGCGCGCGATCTCCAAAAGCCAGCGCCGGTTCTGGAGGTGCGCCGGCACCGCGCCGCCGAGCAGGAGGATGCGGTGGCCGTCGAGTTCCTCGTGCGTGCGCGGCGTGCCGAAGCGCTTCAGGTAATCGGGCGAGGCATAGGCGTGGAAATGCACCGAGAACAGCTTGCGCTGGATCAGGTCGGGCTGCGTCGGCTGGCGCAGGCGGATGGCGACGTCGGCCTCGCGCATGGCGAGGTCGAGTTCCTCGTCGGTGGTGATCAACGTGATTTGGATGTCGGGGTAGAGGTCGAGGAATTCCCCGAGCCGCGGCGTGAGCCAGTGCACGCCGATGCCCGGCGTGGTCGACACCTTCAGTTCGCCGTTCGGACGCTCGCGCGAGTCGGTGAGCTTGGTGCGCGCCGCCTCGAGCTTCATGAACACTTCGTGCGCAGTGCGGTAGAGGAGCTCGCCCTGTTCGGTCAGGATCAGCCCGCGCGCGTGGCGGTGGAAGAGCGAGACGCTGAGTTCGGATTCGAGCGCCGACACCTGCCGCGACACGGCCGACTGCGACAGGCCGAGCCGCTCGCCCGCGTGCGTGAACGAGCCGGCTTCCGCCGCGGCGTGGAACACCTTCAGCTTGTCCCAGTCCATCGAATTGTTGCTCGAGCGCATCGTCATTCGGCGGCCGCCCGGTCGTGCTCGTGCGCGGCGAGGAATTTCTCCGCTTCGAGGGCCGCCATGCAGCCTTGTCCGGCGGCGGTGACGGCCTGCCGGTAGATGTCGTCGGTGACGTCGCCGGCGGCGAACACGCCGGGCACCGAGGTCGCGGTGGAATGGCCGGCGGTGACGATGTAGCCGGAGGGCTTCATCTGCAATTGGCCGGCAAACAATTCGGACGCCGGCTGGTGGCCGATAGCGATGAACACGCCGTCGGCGGCGCGCTCGCTGACCGCGCCGGTCTTGATGTTTTTCAGCCGCACGCCGTTGACCTTGAGCGGGTTGTCCTGCCCGAGCACGTCCTCGAGCGCGGTGTCCCAGATCACTTCGATCTTCGGGTGCTTGAACAGCCGGTCCTGCAGGATGCGCTCGGCGCGGAACGAGTCGCGCCGGTGCACGACCGTCACCTTGGAGGCGAAATTGGTGAGGAACAGCGCCTCTTCGACCGCGGTGTTGCCGCCGCCGATCACGAGGACTTCCTTGTTGCGATAGAAGAAGCCGTCGCAGGTGGCGCAGGCGGAGACGCCGTAGCCCTTGAACTTCTGCTCGGACGGCAGATCGAGCCAGCGCGCCTGCGCGCCGGTGGCGATGATCAGGCTGTCGGCGAGGTAGACGTCGCCGGAGTCGCATTCCAGGCGGAACGGCCTCGCGCCGAGCTCGACCTTGGTGACGGTGTCGTAGACGATATTGGTGCCGACGTGCTCGGCCTGCTGCTGCATCTGCTCCATCAGCCAGGGGCCCTGGATGACGTCGGCGAAGCCCGGATAGTTCTCCACGTCGGTGGTGATGGTGAGCTGGCCGCCCGGCTGGATGCCCTGGATCAGCACCGGCTGCAGCATGGCGCGCGAGGCATAGATCGCGGCGGTGTAGCCGGCGGGGCCGGAGCCGATGATCACGACCTTGGCGTGCGTTGTCTTAGGCATGGCAAGCGCCCCCTGCATGGGCGTCAGGGCGGACCATAGCCCTGGGCGGCCGGCATCCGCTCTTTCGGTGCCCGGCTCCATCTATGGCCTTCGGAGGAGCTATGCAAGATACGCAACCCCGCCGACCCACAGCCTCAAGGCCGCAGTGACCTTCCGGCGGAAAGCTCACGCAACAATCTTTCGCGAAACAAAGTTTCGCGGTATGGATGGGGGGTCGCCCAAAAGGGAAAGCTCGTGCCCGCCCGCCTCGATTCCATCGACCGCAAGATCCTGAAAGAGCTCCAGGACGACGGCCGCATCACCAACGTGGAACTGGCGCGCCGGGTCGGCATCTCGGCGCCACCCTGCCTCCGCCGCGTGCGCGCGCTGGAGGAGGCCGGCTTCATCAAGGGCTACCGCGGCCTGCTCGACGAGAAGAAGCTCGGCTACGAGGTGACCGTGTTCGCCATGGTGCATCTGGCGAGCCAGGCGGAAACCGATCTCGCCGCCTTCGAGGATTTCGTGCGCAAGCAGCCTTTGGTGCGCGAGTGCTGGATGCTGTCGGGCGAGATCGACTTCGTGCTCAAGTGCGTGGCGCCGGACCTGAAGACCTTCCAGGCCTTCGTCGAGAAGCTCACCTCGGCCCCGCACGTGCGCAACGTGAAGACCTCGCTGGTGCTGCGCCAGTCGAAGGACGCGGCCATGGTGCCGATGGAGGACTGAATGCGTTCGAGGTTCCGTAGCGCCTTCGGCGCGCCCCGGAATGACCGACAACCCTACCGCCACTCCACCTTCTTGATCTCGTAGGCCTTGGCGCCGCCGGGCGCGTTGACCTCGACGGTGGCGCCCTTGGCCTTGCCGATCAGCGCCTTGGCGAGCGGCGAGGTGATGGAGATGCGGCCCTTCTTGGCGTCCGCTTCCGGCTCGCCGACGATCTGCCACACCTTCTTCTCGTCGGTGTCCTCGTCGATCAGCGTCACGGTGGCGCCGAACTTGATGGTGTCGCCCGACAGCTTGGACACGTCGATGATATCGGCGCGCGCGAGCTTGTCCTCGAGCTCGGCGATGGCGCCCTCGTTCAGCGACTGCTGTTCCTTCGCCGCGTGATATTCGGCGTTCTCCGACAGGTCGCCGTGCGTGCGCGCGTCGGTGATCTGCTGGATGATGCGGGGCCGCTCCACCTGCTGGCGGTGCTTGAGCTCGGTCTCCAGCGCCGTGTAGCCGGCGGACGTCATCGGGATTTTCTCGATCATCTCATCTCCTCCTGGCGGGCGCCTGAACCACTTGAACGTGCCCTGAGCGCCGCCAAGCCTTCCACCCTCGCAAGGTCTTTCGATCCACTCGTAATTCGACTCCGGCCGCGGTTTGCCGCGCCGGAGTCCACAAAGCCGTAGCCGGTAAAAGAAGCCCGGCCGCGCCGGGTTCCCCCGCGCGACCGTGAACTCAACCGGCCTAACTCGCGCCGCCGCTTCAGAGTTCAGCCGTCTCAGGCCGGACCGTGATCGTAGCTCTGCAGCGCACGAACCTCGAGGTCGCCCCCGAGATAGGCCTTTATGCCCTGCGCCGCGGCGACGGCACCCGAAAGAGTGGTGTAGTACGGCACTTTATGCAAGAGGGCGGCATGGCGCAGGGACCGGCTGTCGGCCAGGGCGGTCGCCCCCTCGGTGGTGTTGAAAACCAGCTGAACGCCGCCGTTTTTGATGGCGTCCACGATATGGGGCCGCCCTTCCAGCACTTTGTTGATCTTGGTGGCCTGGACACCCTGTTCGGCCAGGTACCGCTGGGTTCCCGAGGTGGCGATGGTCTTGAACCCGAGCGATGACAGCAGCTTGATCGCCGGCAGGATGCGCGGCTTGTCGGCGTCCTTGACCGAGACGAAGACCGTGCCCGTGCGCGGCAGGTTGGTGCCGCTGCCGATCTGGCTCTTGGCGAAGGCGATCTCGAACGAGGCGTCGATGCCCATCACCTCGCCGGTGGACTTCATCTCCGGCCCCAGCACGGTGTCCACGCCCGGGAAGCGGGCGAAGGGGAACACGGCCTCCTTCACCGCCCGGTGGCGGTACTTCCGGGCGGCGAGGTTGAAGCCCGCCAGCTTCTCGCCGGCCATGACGCGGGCGGCGATCTTGGCCACCGGCAGCCCGATCACCTTGGCCACGAAGGGCACCGTGCGCGAGGCGCGCGGGTTGACCTCCAGCACGTAGATCTCGCCGTCCTTGATGGCGTACTGCACGTTCATCAGGCCGCCGACGTTGAGCGCGAGCGCCAGCGCGCGCGTCTGCCGCTCCAGTTCGGCGAGCGTCTCGGGCGCGAGCGAGTGCGGCGGCAGCGCGCAGGCCGAGTCGCCCGAGTGGATGCCGGCCTCCTCGATGTGCTCCATGATGCCGGCGATGAAGGTGTCCTTGCCGTCGGCCAGGCAGTCGACGTCCACCTCGGTGGCGTCGGACAGATAGCGGTCGATCAGCAGCGGGCTCTTCTTGGACACCACCAACTCGGACGGCTTGTTGAGATCGCCGGTGAGCCGCGCCAGATAGCGGTCGAGCTGCGCGCCGTCGCGCACGATTTCCATGGCGCGGCCGCCGAGCACGTAGGACGGCCGGATCACCACCGGATAGCCGATCTGTTCGGCGATCTCCTTCGCCGCGCCGGGCGAGGTGGCGATGCCGTTCTGCGGCTGGCGCAGCCCCAGCTTGTCGAGCAGCTTCTTGAAGCGGTCGCGGTCTTCCGCGAGGTCGATGGCGTCCGGCGAGGTGCCGAGGATCGGCACCTTGGCCTTCTCCAGCGGTTCGGCGAGCTTGAGCGGCGTCTGGCCGCCGAACTGCACGATGACGCCATGCAGCGTGCCGTTCGAGCGCTCGGTGTCGACGATCTCCAGCACGTCTTCCGGCGTGAGCGGCTCGAAATAGAGCCGGTCCGAGGTGTCGTAGTCGGTCGACACCGTCTCCGGATTGCAGTTGACCATGATGGTCTCGTAGCCGGCGTCCTTGAGCGCGAAGCAGGCGTGGCAGCAGCAGTAGTCGAATTCGATGCCCTGGCCGATGCGGTTCGGTCCGCCGCCGAGGATAATGACCTTCTTCTTGTCGGACGGCTTGGCTTCGTTGGCGAGCTGGCCTGCGAACGGCGTCTCGTAGGTCGAATACATGTAGGCGGTGGGCGAGGCGAACTCGGCCGCGCAGGTGTCGATGCGCTTGAACACCGGCCGCACGTCGAGCGCGCGCCTTTTTTGCGTGACCGCCTCGGCCGGGGTCGCGGTGAGTTTGCCGAGACGGGTGTCCGAGAAGCCCATCGCCTTCAGCCGGCGGAACGGGCCCGGCGTCACCGGCAGGCCCTTCGCCCGGATCTCGGCTTCCATCTCGACGATGCCGCGCAGCTCGGCGAGGAACCAGGGGTCGATGCGGCAGGCGTTGTGGATCAGCTCGTCGCTGGCCCCCAGGCGCATGGCCTGCGCGACCTTCAAGAGCCGTTCCGGCGTCGGCGTGCCGAGCGCGGCGCGGATGGCGTTCTTGTTGTCGGGATCGTCGACGGTCTTGCTCGCGTCGTAGCCCTCGATCTCGATCTCGTCGAGGCCGGTGAGACCGGTCTCCAGCGAGCGCAGCGCCTTCTGCAAGCTCTCCTGGAAGGTGCGGCCGATGGCCATGGCCTCGCCCACCGACTTCATCGACGTGGTCAGCACCGGCGAGGCGCCGGGGAATTTCTCGAAGGCGAAGCGCGGGATCTTGGTGACCACGTAGTCGATGGTCGGCTCAAACGAGGCCGGCGTCGCGCCGCCGGTGATGTCGTTGGCGATCTCGTCGAGCGTGTAGCCGACCGCGAGCTTGGCTGCGACCTTGGCGATCGGGAAGCCGGTCGCCTTCGACGCCAGCGCGGAGGAGCGCGACACGCGCGGGTTCATCTCGATGATGACGAGGCGCCCGTCGGCCGGGTTGACCGCGAACTGCACGTTCGAGCCGCCGGTCTCCACCCCGATCTCGCGCAGCACCGCGATCGAGGCGTCGCGCATGATCTGGTATTCCTTGTCGGTCAGCGTCAGCGCGGGCGCGATGGTGATCGAGTCGCCGGTGTGCACGCCCATCGGATCGACGTTCTCGATCGAGCAGATGATGATGCAGTTGTCCTTCTTGTCGCGCACCACCTCCATCTCGAATTCCTTCCAGCCGAGCACCGACTCTTCGATCAGCACTTCGCTGGTGGGGGAGGCGTCGATGCCGCGCTCGACGATCTCGATGAATTCCGCGCGGTTGTAGGCGATGCCGCCGCCGGTGCCGCCGAGCGTGAAGGAGGGGCGGATGATGGCCGGCAGGCCGATGTCGTCGAGCGCGGTGAGCGCCTGCGCCAGCGTCTTGACGTGGTGCGAGCGCGGCGTCTCCAGGCCGATCTTGGTCATGGCCTCGCGGAACAGCTCGCGGTCCTCGGCCTTGTCGATCGCCTCGGCGGTGGCGCCGATCATCCTGACGTTGAACTTGTCGAGCACGCCCATCTTCTTGAGCGAGAGCGCGCAGTTGAGCGCGGTCTGCCCGCCCATGGTCGGCAGCAGCGCGTCGGGGCGTTCCTTCTCGACGATCTTGGCGACGATCTCCGGCGTGATCGGCTCGATATAGGTCGCGTCGGCCAGATCAGGGTCGGTCATGATCGTGGCGGGGTTGGAATTGACCAGGATGACCCGGTAGCCCTCTTCCTTCAGCGCCTTGCAGGCTTGGGTGCCGGAGTAATCGAACTCGCAGGCCTGGCCGATGACGATCGGCCCGGCGCCGATGATCAGGATCGATTTGATGTCGGTGCGTTTGGGCATGAGCTCACGAAAAATCGACACAAAAAAAGGGCGCGCTTTACGCGCGTCCCGTCGCCCCTGCGGGGGTTGCCCCGCGCGAGGGCTGCTTAGACCAGAATCGCCGGGCAGGGAAGGGGAAGCCACCCGCTTGCCACAGGTCCGTCGAAACCGGGGCGGGCTGCGGCGGTTATTGCACCATGAGCCTCATCGACCGCGCCCGAACGGCCGCTGCGCGCCGCCATACCCCGGTCTGGCTGGCCGCCGCGGCGCTGGCGGGGACCTATGTGCTGGCGCGCGCGATTCAACCGCCGGAGGCGTCCGGCCTCGCAGCGGGGGCCGCCCGTCTGCGCGGCTGGCCGCTGTGGAAGCACGTCGCCGGCCGCACGTTCGCCGAGATCGGCGAGGACCGCCTGCTCGCGCTCGCGGCCGGGGTGGTGTTCTACGGGTTGCTAGCCCTGTTTCCGGCGATCACGGCCCTGGTGTCGAGCTACGCCCTGTTCGCAAGACCCTCGACTATCGTCGGCCACATGGCGGCGCTCTCCAGCCTCATGCCGTCGTCCGCCTACGGGATCGTTGAGGAGCAGGTCACGCGCATCGTCTCGCGCACCACGGGTGAACTCGGTTTAGCGTTCTTCTTCGGCCTGGCGCTCGCGCTGTGGAGCGCGAATGCCGGGGTAAAGGCCGTCATGGACGCGCTCAACATCGTCTACGGCGTGAAGGAAAGGCGCGGCTTCATCCGCCTCAATCTCGTGTCGCTCGCCTTCACGGTCGGCGCCATTGCCGGCCTGCTGCTCGCCTTCGCGGCCATCGTGGCGCTGCCGGTCGCGCTCTCCTATTTGCCGTTCGGGCGCTACAGCCACGCGATCACGCTGTGGCTGCGCTGGCCGGGACTGCTGGTGCTGCTGCTGCTCGGGCTCGCGCTGCTCTACCGCTTCGGTCCCGATCTCGAGCACCCGCGCTGGCGCTGGATCAGCCCGGGCGCTTTATTCGCCGCGCTCGCCTGGCTCGCCGGCTCCGCGTTGCTGTCGTGGTATCTCGGCAGCTTCGCCGACTACGACGCGACCTACGGCTCGCTCGGCGCCGGCATCGGCCTGATGATGTGGCTCTGGATGACGGCGATCGTCGTGCTGGTCGGCGCCGAACTGAATTCGGAGATCGATGCGGCGACCGACATTGCGAAGCCCGCGCAGGATGTGCTGCCGCCGGCGGCTTAAGTCCACTGCAAGGTCAGCGCGGCGAGCACCAGATAGCGCCCGACCTTGGCGATGGTGACCAGCAGCAGGAAGACCGGGAACGGCACGCGCAGGATGCCGGCGACGACGGTGAGCGGGTCGCCGACGATGGGCGCCCAGCTGAGCAGCAGCGACCACTTGCCGTAGCGCGCGTACCAGCGCTGCGCGCGCTCCAGCGCCGACGCCTTGGCCGGAAACCACGGCCGGTCGCGGAAGTGCTCGATGCCGCGGCCGAGCAGCCAGTTGATCGCCGACCCGAGCACGTTGCCGAGGCTCGCCACGAGGATGAGCAGCCACGCCGGATAGGCGCCGGAGATCAGCAGGGCGACGAGCGCCGCCTCCGACTGCATCGGCAGGATGGTCGCCGCCGCGAGCGCGGTGCCGAACAGGCCGAGATAGACGAGGAGATCGGTCATTGGGAGGAAGCTGTCACGCCCGCCTTCGCTGGGGAAGCTTCGGCGGGGTGGCTTGCCAACCGAAGCGGCGAAGCCGCGAAGGTTGAGACTGCCCGCCTTCGCCCTGCGGGCTACGGCGCGACAGCCTTCGCTTCGATCGGCTTGCCGAGCCGAAACTGCGAAGCAGCGAAGGCTGGAGGCCCGGCCTGGAATCGAACCAGGCTGGAAGACCTTGCATGGCTTCTGCGTCACCACTCCGCCACCGGGCCGAGACGACCTTTACGCCGCGGGTCCTTGACGGAAGGTTATACGGCCGCCGGCGCCGGAACCCCGCGTCCCGGTCGGTTAACAGTTCCTTACCCGCGCTTCGACAGGAAGGTCATGCGGCGCTGGTTGTGGCCGATGTTGCGCGCGGCGCGCTCCGGCGCGAATCCCGCGCGCCTGAGCTTGTGCATCGCCTCCTCCTCGTAGTGCGAGAGGGCCTGCAACAGATGAGACCCAAGCTCTTGCTCCAAAAAGTTGTACTGAACTAAAATGCAATTGAGCGGGGCACTCTCCTAGGAGGCAAGATCATGTCGGCTAGGATTTTTGGTGGCATCGGTGGACTGGTGCCGATCGTTGCTGTGCTTATCGCCAGCGAAGGCGAGCCACTCATAACGTATATCGCGACCTTCGGGACGAACTACAAATTGATTGGCTACTTGATAAAGGTAGTGGGCCTTTTTGCTCTCGGCTACCTCTGGGTTCGATTGAACAGCGAAACCAACGACCTTAAGGCATTCCAATTAGGCATTGCAGCGCCGGCTATAATTACAGGACTGATTGCCAGCTATACTCCCAAAGACGCGCCGGACACGAAACCGAAAGAGAAAGGGGACATAGGCATTATTATCGGCACCGCGTACGCCGACCCTCTCTCTCGGCCGATTGTAGTGCAAGCCACATTTTTAAAGGATATTGTCGGTGGATTGCTCGACGAGCCAGTCGTCGCCGATGTGCCAATTGAAAAGCTACCTGAGTTATTTTCAGGTCCAAATCGTCGCGATGCTAGTGACCGGCTGATCAAGTTGTATGCGGATAATAAGGCATTAGTAGTCGATGCGGTTATCAATGCAATAGTTCCGGAATCGAGCGCTGCTTATCGGATAAATATTTATGTCGCGCGCACGCTCCGTCTCATTCCTGGCAAATGGGAAGGGTCTGCGGCACAGCTCCAAGCTGTCGAATTACTGAAACAGCGAAACAGCTACCGTAATGACGAGACGTTTAGAGATAATGTGGATGGGGCTATTGCAAACTGGAAGCTGCGGCCGGCTAGTTGAAATTCGAGTGACGTTCGCCGCGATAAGTCAAGACATCGGCTCCGAGCTTTGACGGAATTTGGGCCGGCAGTGCCCGCTATCGGCATCGTCATGGCATTCGCTTCGACAGGAAGGTCATGCGGCGCTGGTTGTGGCCGATGTTGCGCGCGGCGCGCTCCGGCGCGAATCCCGCGCGCCTGAGCTTGTCGCGCATCGCCGCCTCCTCGTAGTGCGAGAGGCCGTGCGTCTTCTTCAGCTTGAAATAGTCCGAGACGAAGATGCGGATCAGCCCGCCGACCGCGGCCCAGAAGAAGCCGTTGGCGGCGCCGAAGCGTAAGAGCGCCAGCGCGGCGTATGGCGCGGCCAGCCGCGGCGGGATGATGTCGCCGAGCACGAAGGTGCCGGTCGGCTTGAGCAGCCGGCGGAAGGTCGCGAGCAGGCCGTCGAGCTCGGCGCCGGTGAGATACTGCGCGACCGAGTGCAGCACGATCATGTCGAACGAGCCCTCGGGCAGCGCCGCCGCCTGCTCGGGCGTGAGCACCGAAATCTTCGGGTTGCCTTCGTGGCGCGCGGTGAGCGCAGCGCGCACGTTTGGCGCCGCCTCCACCAGCGTGAGGTGGCCGCAGGCGTCGGCGACGAGCTTGGCCGAGGTCGCCTCGCCGCAGCCGTAATCGAGCACGCGCGCCTCGCGCGAGGGCACCAGCTTGCGGATGTCTTCCGCGATGGTGCGGTAGTGCACGTCGCGGTGACGCGCGTTCACGTAGATGACGGAATGCTTGAAGTCGTAGAAGCTGATCCAGTCCATCGTCACGGCCGCCACAGCTTGGTGAGCGGGCCGTCCGCGCCCGCCACCGGATCGCTGTCGGGCAGCGGCACCTGCGGGATGGTCTGCAGCGCCTTGCCGTGCTCTTCCTTCGAGCCGCGGCAGAGATTGTAGGTGCCTCGCGGCGGGTAGGCGCCGACCACGCTCAGGTCGGGACCGTCCCACAGGCATTGATGGCCGGTGCCGGCCGGCAGCACGAGTACGTCGCCGGCGGACACGTCAAATTCCTCGCCCTGGCTGCCGCCCAGCCTGAGCTTGGCGCGGCCGCGCGCGATCGCCAGCGCCTCGTGGATCATCGAGTGGTAGTGGACGTACGGGTAAATGCCGTTGCGCCACATGTTGTGGCCCCAGCCGTTCGCCGCGAACACCTGCTCGATCGACTTCTCGGGATGGGCGTTGCCGGAAAGGTCGATACCGCGACGGTAGATCAGCACCGGCAGCGTCGGGTTGTTCGGCACCGAGCCGTCGTCCTTGAACAGGAAGGTCTGGGGTGTGCGGGGGCTGGCCATGCGCAACTTCACGCGCTCTTGCGCTTTGCCTGCCGCATCATGTCGATGAAGCGCGTGAACAGGTAGTGGCTGTCGCGCGGGCCGGGCGAGGCTTCCGGGTGATACTGCACCGAGAACACCGGCTTGTCCTTGAGCGCGATGCCGCAGTTCGAGCCGTCGAACAGCGACACGTGCGTCTGCTCGACGTTCTTCGGCAGCGTGTCCTTGTCGAGCGCGAAGCCGTGGTTCATCGAAGTGATTTCCACCTTGCCGGTGACGAGGTTCTTCACCGGATGGTTGGCGCCGTGATGGCCCTGGTGCATCTTGGCGGTCTTGCCGCCGACCGCGATGCCGAGCATCTGATGGCCGAGGCAGATGCCGAAGGTCGGCGTGCCCGACTCGACGACGCTGCGGATCACCGGCACGGCGTATTTGCCGGTCTCCGCCGGATCGCCCGGACCGTTCGACAGGAACACGCCGTCCGGCTTGAGCGCCATGATCTCCTCGGCCGAGGTCTGCGCCGGCACTACGGTCACGCGGCAGCCGCTCTCGGCCAAGAGGCGCAGGATGTTGCGCTTGATGCCGTAGTCGATCGCCACCACGTGGAATTCCGGCTTGGTCTGCCGGTCGAAGCCCTTGCCCCAGCGCCAGGTCGTCTCGTCCCAGGTGAAGCGTTGCGCGCTGGTCACCATCGGCACCAGGTCCATGCCGACCAGGCCCGGCCATTCGCGCGCTTCTTGTCGCAGCGCGTCGAGGTCGAACTTGCCCGACGGCTCGTGCGCGATCACCGCGTTGGGCATGCCCTTTTCGCGGATCAGCGCGGTCAGCGCCCGGGTGTCGATGCCGGATAGCCCGATGATGCCGCGCGCCTTCAGCCAGTCGTTGAGGTGGCGGGTGGCGCGGTAGTTGGACGGCTGCGTGATGGCCGCGTGCAGGATGACACCGCGCGCGCCGGGCGTCGCCGCCATGTTGACGGTCTCGATGTCTTCCTCGTTGGTGCCGACATTGCCGATGTGCGGGAAGGTGAAGGTGATAAGCTGCCCCGCATAGGAGGGGTCGGTGAGGATTTCCTCGTATCCCGTCATGGCGGTATTGAAGCAGACCTCGCCTACGGCGTGTCCGGTCGCCCCGAAGCCGAAGCCCTCCAGCACGGTTCCGTCGGCGAGCACCAAAAGGGCCGTGGGCTTGGCTTCGGTCCAAGCTCCGCCCGGGTTCGCTTGCGTCTGGGTCATGGCCTCTTAGTTGCGTATTATATGGGGCGAAGCAAGGGGCCGCGCCCGGTGGTGCGGCACGCCGCTTTGGATAAAATCCCCGCGGGAAAACGGCAATGGAGGCGGCGATGACCCGGGCGGCGCGCGAGAACTACCGGGAGGACGTGGCCGGCCGGGCCAATGTCGAGGATACCCGGGAGTCCGCTCGGGCTTCATCGTGAAGCCTATGGCGAGAACGCCGGCCACCAAGCGGTGAGCTGAAGGGGCGCGTATGAAATCGATGGTTGTCTACATCGGCGCGGCTGTCGCCGAGATCGCGGGCTGCTTCGCCTTCTGGGCCTGGCTCCGCCTCGGCAAGTCGGTTTGGTATCTCGTGCCGGGGAGCGCCGCCCTGATCCTGTTCGCCTGGCTGCTGACCTTGGTGGACAGCGGCGCGGCCGGGCGGGTCTATGCGGCCTATGGCGGCGTCTACATCGTCGCGTCGCTCGCTTGGCTTGCTGCGGTGGAAGGAGTAAGGCCGGACCGCTGGGATCTGATCGGCTCGGTCATCTGTCTGGCCGGCGCCGCGATCATCCTCTTCGGCCCCCGCTACGTATCGTCATGAGGTGAACCGTGCTGCGCGACGACATCAACAAAGCCCTGACCGAGGCCATGAAGGCCAAGAACGAGCGGGCGGTCTCCACGCTGCGCATGGTTAACTCGACGCTCAAGAACGCCGATATCGAGGCCCGCACGACCGGCAAGCCGCTCGACGACGCGGCGGTGCTCTCGATCCTGCAGAAGATGATCAAGCAGCGGCAGGAATCGGTCGAGCTCTACAGGAAGGGCGGCCGCGCCGACCTGGTGAAGCAGGAGGAGGAGGAGATCGCCATCATCTCCGGCTACCTGCCGAAGCAGATGTCGGAAGCCGAGATGGCGGCGGCCATCGATGCCGCCGTGGCCGAGACCGGCGCCGCCGACATGAAAGACATGGGCAAGGTCATCGGGGTGCTGCGCGGCAAATACGCGGGGCAGATGGACATGGGCAAGGCGAGCGCCATGGTGAAGGCCAAGCTTTCCGGCTGAGAGCGCAGCTTCCGGATTCTCATCCGCAGCAACACGCCGCCATGACGCGGCCGCACCGCGGCGCCCCGCACCGCGTTCCGGGCGGGCGCGGCCGGCGCTGAGCGCCCCCGCTTGCCGCCGCGCGTACGCGGTGTTCAAATGCCACCTAAGAAAAATCCAAACTTCGTATTTTAGGGGGAGACAGGAATGCGCAAGCTTGCGACGGGATTGCTGCTGGCTTTCGGCCTGGCGGCGGTTGCGCCCGCGGCATTGGCCGACGAATTTCCGAACAAGCCGATCCGCGTAATCACCTCGTCGAGCGCCGGCGGCATCAGCGACCTGTTCATGCGCGTGCTCGGCGACGCCATGCGCCCGCACTTGAACAACCAGCCTCTGATCATCGAGAACCGGCCGGGCGCCGCCGGCGGCATCGCCGCGCGCGCCTGCCAGGACGCCCCGCCGGACGGCTACACGATCTGCATCCTCAACGTCGATACGCTGGCCTACAACCAGTACCTGTTCAAGACGCTCAACTACGATCCGGAGAACGGACTCACGCCCATCGTCAACCTGTTCCACCTGATCCAGGTGCTGGTGATCAACGCCGACCTCAAGGCCAAGACGGTCGACGAACTCATCGCGGTCTCCAAGGAGAAGAAGGGCACGCTGAGCTACCTGACCGCGGCGATCCCGCTCGCCGCCTACATGGAGAACCTCAAGCGCGACAAGGGCGCCGACTGGGTTCGCGTGCCGTTCAAGGGCGGCGGCGAGGCGACCAACGCGATCCTCGCCGGCACGACGCCGATCGGGCTGATCGGGCTCGGCAACGTGATCCCGCAGATCCAGGCGGGCAAGATGACCGCGCTGGCGCTGGTCAACAACGTCCGCACGCCGCTCCTGCCGAACGTGCCGACGCTTGCCGACACCGGCTACAAGGGCGCCGCCTCGCAGACCTGGTACGGCCTGTTCGCGCCGGCGAAGACGCCGAAGCCGCTGGTCGACAGGATCAACGCCGAGGTGCGCCGCGTTTTCGCCGACAAGGACTTTGTCGAGAAATTCGTGATCAGCCGCGGGCAGGTACCGGCGGTCAACACGCCGGAGGCCTTCGCCGCCGAGATCAAGGCGAACCGCGAGGCGGCGCAGCAGGTGGTGAAGGATTCAGGCCTGCAGGCGAAATAAGCGTCGCTGCACGCCGCTCATTCCCGTGCAAGCGGGGATGAGCGGCGTTAGCGCGCCGGCTCAGGCGCCGGCGCGCGCCGCAAACAGCAGTTCGAGGTACTGGCGGAACTGGCGCGACAGCCGCGCCACGATCACCGGGTCGTTGTAGTTACGCGACAGGATAAAGCCGCCCTCGATGATCGCCACGATCGTCTCGGCCAGTTCGCGCGCGCCGACCGGCCGCGCCGGCTTGTAGCGCGCCAGCACCGCCTCGAATTTCTTCTCGTACAGCGCCGACCAGCGTCGCAAGCTCTGCCCGATGAAGGCGTGGATCGACGGGTCGAACTGCAGGCTCTCGTAGGTGTAGGCCGCGAACACGCAGCCGGCGAGCGGCTCGGGCAGCCCTTCGATGAAATCCTCGAACCGCTTCAGGAAGTCCATGCACTGCGCGAGCGGATCCTCGCTCGTCGCCTCGGCTTCGAGCGCAAAACGTTCGAACAGCGCGTAGTCGTTGCGCGCGTAGCGTTCGACCAGCGCGCGGGCCAACCCGTCCTTGCCGTCGAAGTGATGGAAGAAGGCGCCCTTGGTCAGCCCGGTCGCCTTCAGGATGTCGTCGAGCGACGTGCCGGCGAAGCCCTGCCGCAGGATCAGCGGCTCTGCCGTCGCCAGGATGCGCTCGCGGGTCGTCGCCCCCTTGGTGCTCGCCATGTCCAGACCTTTCGGTCTGTAATATGCGAAGCCGCTATCCGTTGCGCAAGCGGCCGGTGAGCCTAATAGGCTGAAACTAACGAGAAAATGCCAGATTGTCGCACCCTGAGGCAGGCCCTTGTAAACATACCAAACGGTCTGTTATAAACAGACCGTACGGTAGGTTTTGAGGCCGCAGGGCGGCCGGCCGCCGGCAACAGGAGAAGGTCCATGTCCAAGTCCATGATCGTCAACGGCGTCGACACCGCCAGGCTGTTCGGCACCATCGAGGCCGTGAAGGCCGACCCCTCGCTCGCCAGGTTTCAGTTCCGCCTGTCCAACCAGTGGGTCGGCGGCGGCGAGAACCGCTCCCGCATCGACGACTTCTACGGCGCCAACCAGGAAATGCGGCACAAGCAGCCGTTCTTCCTCATCAACGACGAGCCGGACGTGCTGCTGTCGGATGACCGCGGGCCGAACCCGGTCGAGTACGTGCTGCACGCGCTCGCCGGCTGCCTCACCACCTCGCTCGTCTATCACGCCGCCGCGCGCGGCATCGAAATTCGCGGCGTGACGACGCGCTTCGAGGGCGAGCTCGACCTGCGCGGGTTCCTCGGCATCTCCAAGGACGTGCGCCGCGGCTATTCGGGCATCCGAGTGATGTTCGACATCGACGCCGACTGCGACGACGCCAGCAAGCGCGAGTTGGTCGCGATGGGCGAGGCCTATTCGCCGGTGTTCGACATCGTGTCGAACGGCGTGCCGGTCGTCTGTGCGCTCGACGACAAGATGAGCAAGGCAAAGGCCGCGTGATCGTGGCTCGGGCATCCGGAACTCGCAATGCGCGCGAGTTCCGGCCACCCGCCGCACCTGTGCCCTGAACCTTTGGGAGAAGATGATGCTCTATTTCATTGCTGCCGCCGCGAAGCGGCTCGTCCACGTGATCGCCCGTTCGTGCCGCAGGCGCGCCGCGCGCGACCTGCTGCGGCTCGATGCGCATATGCTGCGCGACATCGGCCTGTCGCGCTACGACGTCGTGCAATGCCTGTCGGCGCCGCGCGACGAGCGCGACGCATAATGCCGGCTCAGCCGGCGCGGCGGCGCCACGCGCCGATCGCCGCGCCGGTGATCGTGCCGATCGCCGGCATATCGGCCGCGGTGCCAGGATTGCAATGCGCGGCCGCGCGCCACCGCCCGCGCCGGAAAAGCAGGCCCGCGTCCACGCAGCGGCGCGCGTTCGCGATGCAGGCGATTATTTGTATGCATCTTATTCGTGCATTTTTGTCCACAGCGATTCACAGGTTGTACACGCGCGAACGGCCGAACGGTTGATAATCACTCCCATAAGTTGTCACCGGTGCCTGGCTCCTCCGTAATCCATCGCGGGGTTAACCGCGAACAGCGGGTGGGGGCATGCGTTGGATTGAAGAAGGATGTAGTCCGTGCGAACGGCAGACTGCGTCGCAGCTTCGAAGCTTAAAGCGATGCGGAGGTCACGCCTTCCTCATGGGACTCATGCTGGGGATTGCGGGATGCGCAAGCACCGGAAATCCAAACCGCCTTATTGAAGTCGATAGCGAGATGCAGGACTTGCGGGCGGTGCAGCTGGATATGGCCTCCGCCTACAGAGATGCGGTCTTGGCCGATAAGTTAGGATCGGCGCGGGCAATCAGAAATGAGATCATTGCTCAGCGAATGTATGCGATCGACGTGCAGTATTCGCAGTACGAAGCTGCGCTCACCCACGAATCGCAAAAAGTCGGTTTCGCATCGCTGACCACGGCTGAGGGTCTCAGCACAGCCGCAACTTTGGCCACGCCGCCGCTCACAAAGACAATATTGAGCGGTCTGACGACCGCTGTCGTCGCCACTAAAGGCCATTACGGCAGCGAGGTCCTGCTTGCGCTGACGATGCGCACGATTCAGAAACAAATGAGGGCGAGCCGAAATGTTATTTCCGAACACATCAATCGGCGTATGGCCCAGTCAATCACTGATTATCCGCTTTCCGCGGCGCTGTCCGATGTCGAAGAATATTATCGCGCCGGCACCCTGACGACCGGTGTCATCGATACCTCGACGACCGTTGGAGAGGCTGAAAAGCGTACGGAAGAAAGGAAGCAGGCGATAACGCTATTGACACTATCTGCGCGTCCCGCGGCGGTTCTTCCCGACAGCAAGACGCCGATCGTGCCTCCTGTGCAAACTCCGATATTGCATGAAACGGGAATTGGGCGCTTCGAACAACGGCTGCTGCCGGTTCATTTGGCCCAGCTTCAAGGCGCCCTTTGCCTGAAGTCGACGGGCGATCCGGAAGTAGACTTGGCCCAAATGCGAGCAGCCGCCCTAAAGCATATGGAAGAAGCGAAAATCCCGAAGGACAAAACCGTTCCCAACGGGATAACCAATAGCGACAGAATAAGAATCCTTCGGGCCAAAAAGACCTGCCCGTAAAGCTTCAGCCATTTGGAGATAATCGATGGCTATCGTCCGCAAAGACTTCGCCGAAGAGTGCGTCGGACAGGCGCTCTTCTTCGGCATCAATCCGCACTATATTGTCGCCGTGGCCGAGCTTTTGTCTGGCATCAACGACGATAAAGCGGACGACAAAATCGGGCCGTTTCGCGTCACGCTGTCCGACTGGCAAGCCAAAGGGTCCGATCCAGAGTTCGAGATCGGGCTTCAACCCGACGAGATCGAATTCTGGGAAAGCCAATGCGCTTATGCCGCGTTGCAAACGTTGCGGGCGCAAAGGCAGCTCGTGAACGGTGCAAAGTATCCGTCCGCCGACCAGCTTTATGCAGTATGGCCGAACGCTCCAGTACCGGAGGGCAAAAGTCTTCAGAAGGCAATCGAGACGACTAAGGACCTAATACTGCCGGCTGTCGACGCCATGCTCGCAGGCTTAAGTCCAAGTGTCGTCAACAACATCAAGTTGAACGCATTGTCTGCTGCCAAACAAGGCATGGCGAATTTGATCATCGATGCTTTCGCGAATGCCGGCTATGGCAAAATTCACCAGATTGCAGCCGTGGCCAACGCGATTGCCGAGTCAAATTTGGACCCGAAGGCACGCTCCAAGCCGCCGGAAGACAGCGTCGGTTTGTTCCAGCTGAACCGCAACGGCGGCGTCGGCACAGGCCATACAGTTAAAGAGTTGCAGGATCCTGCCAAGAACACCGCGCTCATTATTGCAGAGTGCAATAAGGTTCCCCAGTTTAAGGCGGCCAACAACCTTCCCGATGCCGTTTCCATTTTTGTCAGGAAGATTGAACGGCCTGCGAACGCAGATGGGGAGGTGGTTAAGCGGCTGGCGATTGCGCAGAAAATTGCCGTCTAGCCTGAACGGCTCTGCTCCTGCCGGAAAGCGCCGGTCACCTAAGCCGTTATTGGGGTCTACCGGCGTTGCCTCCTGTGCTTATCGGGGACAGGTGGGGACAACCCGCCCTTGGCCGCGCCTTAATTGGCCGATATGGGCCAAAATCAGCGGTTAGCCGCTGATTCTTGGATTCTTGCCCCTAGGCCCCATGCGCTTCTCGCCCCAGTTCCTCGACGAGCTCAAGGCCCGGCTTCCGGTTTCGGAGGTCGTCGGCCGGCGGGTGAAGCTCGTGCGCGCGGGGCGCGAGTTCAAGGGCCTGTCGCCGTTCAACCAGGAGAAGACGCCGTCCTTCTTCGTGAACGACCAGAAGCAGGCCTGGTTCGATTTCTCCTCCGGCAAGAACGGCTCGATCTTCGACTTCGTCATGGAGAGCGAAGGCGTCACCTTCCCGGAGGCGGTCGAGCGGCTCGCGCAGATGGCCGGCGTGCCGCTGCCGAAGGTGTCGCGCGAGGACGAGGCGCGCGAGCAGAAGCGCAAGTCGCTCTACGACGTAATGGAGCTGGCGGCGAAGTTCTTCCAGGACACGCTCGCCGCCCGCGCCGGCGCCAAGGCGCGCGGCTATCTCGCCGACCGCGGGCTCGACGCGGCGACGCAACAGAAATTCCGCCTCGGCTATGCGCCGTCCGAGCGCTTCGCGCTCAAGGAGCATCTCGGCAATCACGGCATCCCGGTCGAGGACATGAACGAGGCCGGTCTATTGGTGCACGGCGACGACATCCCGGTGCCCTACGACCGTTTCCGCGACCGCGTGATGTTTCCGATCACCGACCTGCGCGGGCGCGTCATCGCCTTCGGCGGCCGCGCGCTTGAGAAGGACGTGCCGGCGAAGTACCTGAACTCGCCGGAGACGCCGCTCTTCCACAAGGGCGCGACGCTCTACAATATCTTCGCCGCGCGGCAGGCGGCGCACGAGGGCGCGCCGCTGGTGGTGGTCGAAGGCTATGTCGACGTCATCGCCATGGTGTCGGCGGGCTTTCCCGCCACCGTCGCGCCGCTCGGCACCGCGCTCACCGAGGACCAGCTCGGCCTCATCTGGAAGATGGCGGACGAGCCGGTGCTCTGCTTCGACGGCGACAAGGCCGGTGTGCGCGCGGCCTATCGCGCGGTCGATCTCGCCATGCCGCGGCTCAAGCCCGGCAAGAGCCTGAAGTTCGCGCTGCTGCCGGAAGGGCAGGATCCCGACGACCTGCTGCGCGCCGCCGGGCGCGAGGCGGTGGCCGAGGTGATCGGCGCCGCGCGGCCGCTCGCCGCCATACTGTGGGCGCGCGAGACCGAAGGCCATGCCTTCGACACGCCGGAGCGGCGCGCGGCGCTCGAGGCGCGGCTGAACGAGATCGGCAACGCGATCGCCGACGAATCCGTGCGCAAGTATTACCGGCAGGATTTTACGGCGCGGCTCTCGCAGCTGTTCGCGCCGGCGCAGGGCGAGCGCGTCGCGCGCGGGCCCTGGCGCGGCGGCGGCGGGCAGGGCGGCCGTCCGTGGCAGGG
>JBKBRE010000025.1:0-7437 GCA_046292265.1 Pseudolabrys sp.
TTGCCGTTGTAGCCGTAGCCCATCTGCATACGGACCCAACCGCCGACCTTGAGGCAGGTATCGGTACCCGGGATGTAATAGAACCCCGCACCGTACAGGCTGCAAATCTTCACGTACTGGACCGGCTTGGCCTTGACGGGAAGATCGGCCGCCTGCGCCCCAGTCATCGCAACGAGACCCGCTGCGGTGCCCAGGAGAAGGCTTTTCACCATCTTCATCTTGAACCTCCAAAACATTGTTTATCGTGAGAGGGTTCCGTATCCGCCCAGTGCGACAGCACCGATGGAACTTCCCCTTGCTCCCCGCTCCCCGGGAAACTTTTCACACCACGCGATCAACCCACCATTTGACTGACTGGGCCTGGCACTTGGTGCGATCCGTCAAACCGGACAGCGCGACCTGGGGATGCCCCCCTCCGTCGCAGGCCGGAGATTAAAGGATGAGCCCCACCACGCAATGAAGAAGCGCCCTGCCCACAGGCCTTTGGAGCGCTTTTCAAGTGACTGTTGCGCAAAAAACACGCAGGCCAACCGAGCCGGGAACCGCTGGCTGCAGCTGCGCTTCGCTCCGCCGAAGATGCTAAATTTCCTTCAATAAAACAACGCACTATAGAAACATGCCGTTGCAACCATGCAGCGACCAGCCTGCCGATTTTTGCCGGTCTTTGACCAACCGGCCTTCCCTTCCACCCATTTCCGGTTGCGTTATGGCTTCGGCACACGCCAGCGCCGCGATCGGCGCGCTCGACCGGCCGCACCGCCGTGCCCCTTTTTTAGGCCATCCGACAGCATTCCGATTCGCTTCCCAGACGAGAAAGCGTGAAGACGCATCTGCGCGCGAGGCGCCGCGCGCCGAAAATCGAGGGTTCGAATTGTACGGGCGGGAAGTCTGGCGGAGACGGAGGGATTCGAACCCTCGATACGCCTTTACAAGCGTATAACGGTTTAGCAAACCGCCGCCTTCAGCCACTCGGCCACGTCTCCAATGCGGCAAGGCGTATAGAAACTACCATCCGGGGTCAAACTGCGAATTCGGATGGGCACGGTGCGCGACACCTTCCACAGTGCGGCTTGAAAGCACCGCCGGAAGCCGGCACGTCACCGCCTGAAACGACCGTCCTCATATGGGTTCGCCGCCGATGAATCGAAAGCAGCGCCGCGCCGCGCTCAAGGCGAACGCCTCCGCCGATACGCCTGGCGACATTGCAGGCCGCTTGTTTGCCGAGGCGGCCCAGCATGAGCGCCAGAACAAGCTCGAGGACGCCGCGCGCGCCTACAAACGATTTCTGGCGCGGCAGCCGGAAGATGCCGCCGCGCACGCCGCTCTCGGCCGCCTCCTCCATCGCATGGGCCGGCTCGGCGAGGCCTCCGCGAGCTTTTCCCGCGCCTTCCGGCTGACGCCGCAGGTCTTCGACCAGTACGGCGACGTGCTGGCGACTCTCGCCGCCGTGCTGCCGCCCTTGGCGCAGGCCATGACAAACGCGCACGCCGCCTGGCCGCGGCGGTTGACGCCGTCGGAACTGTTCGGCGCCGCCGGCCTTGCGTCGATCGCAGGCGATCCCCTGCTGCTGCTCACGCTGCAAACGACGCCCGCGCGCGAGCTCGCGCTTGAGCGCCTGCTGACGAGCATGCGCGCCGCGCTGCTCTCCGACGCGGTCGCCGGCGCGCCAGCCGACGATGACGTCTTCGCATTCGCCTGCACGCTCGCGCGGCAATGCTTCATCAACGAATACGTCTTCGCGGTCGCCGCCGACGAGGGGACGCAGGCGGCGGACCTGGCGCAGCGTCTCGCCGCCGGCGCCGCGCTCGCGCCGCTGCAGATCGCGGCGCTCGCGATGTATGCGCCGCTCGGCGCGCTGCCGACGGCAGAAGCGCTGACGGCGCGCGCCTGGCCGCCCGCGCTCGAGGCGGTACTGACGCAGCAGCTGCGCGAACCGGCGCAGGAGCGCGCGCTGCGCGGCGCCATTGCGCAGCTCACCCCGCTCGACGATTCCGTGTCGCAGCGCGTGCGCGCGCAGTACGAGGAGAACCCCTACCCGCGCTGGGTGATGACCGCCGGACAGGTCCAGCCGGTCGCCATCGACGCCTATCTGCGCGACCAGTTTCCGACCGCGCCGTTTGCGCCGCTCGGCGCGCGCGGCGCGCTCGACGTGCTCGTGGCCGGCTGCGGCACCGGCTGGCAAGCCATTGGCCTGGCGCAGAAATTCAGCGACACCCGGCTGCTCGCCGTCGACCTCAGCCTGAGCAGCCTCTGCTACGCCAAACGCAGCACGCCGGCGGCGCTCGCCTCCCGCATCGACTACGCGCAGGCCGACATCCTCAAGCTCGGCGGCCTGGCGCGCCGCTTCGACGTCGTCGATTCCAGCGGCGTGCTGCACCACCTCGCCGATCCGTTCGAAGGCTGGCGCATCCTGCTCGGGCTCGTGAGGCCGGGCGGCCTGATGCATCTCGGCTTCTACAGCGAACGCGGACGCCGTGACGTCGTTGCCGCGCGGCAATTCATCGCCGAGCGCGGCTTTAGCGCGAGCGCGGCCGACATCCGCCGCTGCCGCGAAGCCCTGCTCGAAACGCCGCTGCGCAGCCTGACGCGCATGCACGATTTCTTCACCGCCAGCGAATGCCGCGACCTCCTGTTTCACGTGCAGGAGAGCCGCATGACGATCCCCGCGCTGAAGGACTTCATCGCCGCGCAGGATCTCCTGTTCCTCGGCTTCGAATTCGAGCCGGTCGCGCGCGAGCGCCACCGCGCCTTCTTCGCCGACGCCGGCTGGTCGCTCGGCGACCTCGACCGCTGGCACGAATTCGAGGAGCGGTTTCCGGATACGTTTGCCGCCATGTACCAGTTCTGGGTGCAGAAGCGCTGACGCACGCGAAGTTGATCGGTGCCGCCGCGCAAGACCGGGCGGCCGCGGTGTTTACGGCGCAGGACCCCAAGGACCCCATGCGAGGAGACGACCATGCGCGTCATCCGTCTGATCCTGCCGGCGCTGGCCGCCGCCGCGATGTTCATCCCGGCGCAGAGCCAGGCCGATCCCTACAAGTGGTGTGCGCAATATGGCGGCCGGGACGGCGGCGGCGGCCGCAACTGCGGCTTCGTCACCTGGGAGCAGTGCATGGCGACGGTCAGCGGGATCGGCGGCTTCTGCGAGCCCAACCCGTTCTACACCGGGCCCGAGACGCAGAAGCGCAAGGCGCGCAAGCGCCCCCGCGACTGAGGCCGCCGCGGCATTGACTGCCTGTCGCCGCCGTGCAATGCGCGGCCGGTGCAGCAAAAGCCCTTCAGCATCGCCCAGGCCTTGACGGACGCGGTCAACCTGCATCGGCAGGGACAACTGCGCGAGGCCGAAAAGCTCTACGCCCGCGTCCTGAAAGCCCAGCCCGGCAATTTCGACGCGCTGCACCTCTCCGGCCTCGCCAAGGCGCAGTCCGGCCAGATGGGCGAAGCCTACCGGCTGATGAGCGCTGCGCTGAAGATCAATCCGCGCGCGGCCGACGCCTGGACCAACCTCGCCAACGTGCTGCACGCGCTCAAGCGCGAGCCCGAAGCGCTCGACGCGGCGCAGAAAGCGCTCGCGCTGCGCCCCGACGACGCAACCGCGCTGACGCAGCGCGCCAACGCGCTGCTGGCGCTCGATCGCCCGCAGGAGGCGCTCGCCGGCTTCGATGCCCTGCTCGCCCGCAATCCTCGCCACATCGAGGCCCGGCTCAACCGCGGCGTCGCCCTCGCCACGCTCGGACGTCCGGTCGATGCGCTGGCGGAATTCGACGCCGTGCTGAGGCTGGCGCCGCTCCATGTCGATGCGGCCTACAACCGCGGCAACGTGCTGCACACGCTCGGGCGCGTGAGCGAGGCGATCGCCGCCTTCGACCGCGCGCTCGCGCGTGCGCCGGAGCATGCCAAAGCCTGGAATAACCGCGGGCGCTCGTTCCAGGCGCTCGACCGGCACGCCGACGCCATCGCAAGTTTCGAGAAGGCGATCGCGGTCGACAAGGATTACGCCGACGCGCATTTCAATCTGTCGCTGTCGCTCCTGAGCGCCGGCGACCTGCCGCGCGGCTTTGCCGAGTACGAATGGCGTTGGCGGCGCACCGGCATGGACGGCCCGCGCAAGCCCGGCCGCCCGCTCTGGCTGGGCGAATATCCGCTGGGGACGCGCAGCATCCTGCTGCATGCCGAGCAAGGCCTGGGCGACACCATCCAATTCGTCCGCTACGCGCCGATGCTCGCCCGCGCCGGCGCGCGCGTGATCCTGGAAGTGCAGAGCGAGCTCAAGCCGCTGCTCGCCACGCTCGACGGCGTTGCGTCGTGCCACGCGCGCGGCGAGCCGCTGCCCGTCTTCGACGTGCACTGCCCGCTCGCCAGCCTCCCGCTCGCGCTCAAGACCGACGCGGCGACCATACCCGCCGACATCCCCTATCTGCGCGCGGATGAAGACCGGCTTGCCAAGTGGCGGCCGCGGCTCGATGCGCTGTCCGGCAAGCGCGTGGCGCTCGCCTGGGCGGGACATGCCCGCCACGCCAATGACCGCAACCGCTCGATGGCGCTGGAAGCGCTGATACCGCTCACCGCGCGCCCGGACGTTTCCTTTGTCAGCATTCAGCGCGAGCTGCGCGACGGCGACGCCGAGCACCTCGCCCGCGCCGGCGTCCTGCATGTCGGCGACACGCTGGCCGACATGGCCGACACCGCCGCGGTCGTCGCGCTCGCCGATCTCGTGATCGCGGTCGACACCTCGGTGGTGCATCTCGCCGGCGCGCTGGGCCGGCCGGTCTGGGTGATGCTGCCTTACGCGCCCGACTGGCGCTGGATGCTCTCGCGCGAGCATACGCCCTGGTACCCGCAGGCGCGGCTGTTCCGCCAGGACGCGCACGGAGACTGGGCGAGTGTGATCGCCGCGGTCGGCGCCGGCCTCGCCGATTTCAGCACGGCGTGATCAGGCGGCGGCGCGGATCTCGCGCACCGGCGTGCTCGCCTGCGGATGGGCCTTGAGCCAGTCGCGCGCGGCGCGCTGGGCCGAGCCGATCTCGCTGTCGCTCATCTGCTCGGCGATCTCGCGGCGCAGCTGCGCAGCGTTGCGATGTCCGCGCATGGCGGCGATGTTGAACCACTTGTGCGCCTCGACGAGATCGACGGCCACGCCGGCGCCCGCCGAATAGATCATCCCGAGCGCGAAGCAGCCCTCGGCCCCGTCCGGTTCGTCGCGCTTGATCGCGACGAGTTCGATGTCAGCCATTTCGGCCTCCCCTTTTTTGTCACGGCGGAAGCGTCCCCCGACACTCGCGCCACGCGTCCCTGTTGCCCGGCGGAAATCCGCCGCGACACGCGGGATATTGGGGAGAAAATTTGAATGGCAGTTTAAACGATGCGATGAATCGAACGTGAACGCGCCACGCTTTTGCCCCATCGGCTTCGCAAAAACCCCGAATTGGCCGGCTATCTCTGCATCGAGGCGAGGCGGTCACCAAGCGCTAACCGAGCCCGTTCAGGTGAAACTAACCACCTGGCGATAAGCTGAAAGACCGCCTTTCTTCTCGCTCACTCAGTTGGAATTCGACGCCATGAAAGTTGCGTTTGCTGCCGCGTTCGGCCTCCTCATGCTTTCGTCCGCCGCGCTTGCGGAAAGTGCCGAGGGCACCTGGCTGTCGGAGGATGGCGGAACGAAAGTCCGCCTCGTCGACTGCGGGGGCAAGCTGTGCGGCACCGTGGTGTGGCTCGACGAGCCGGTCGACAAGGAGACCGGCAAGGCCAAGACCGACAAGCTCAATCCCGACCCGGCCAAGCGCTCGCGTCCCCTGCTCGGCCTGCAGGTCGTCAGCGGCCTGAAGCCGAACGGCCCCGAACGCTGGTCGGGCTCGATCTACAACGCCGACGACGGCCGCACCTATCAGGCGCATCTGCAGATCAAGAGCCGCAGCGTGGCCGTGCTGCAGGGCTGCGTGCTCGCCGTACTGTGCAAGGGCCACACCTGGCGGCGGGTGAACTGAGC
This sequence comes from Pseudolabrys sp., assembly GCA_046292265.1. Taxonomy (GTDB): domain Bacteria; phylum Pseudomonadota; class Alphaproteobacteria; order Rhizobiales; family Xanthobacteraceae; genus Pseudolabrys. The sequence goes on from JBKBRE010000025.1 coordinate 5,987, forward strand.
GGCGCGAGGCGCGCGCCGCTCCGCTCGCGCCGTCGGCCGGTCAGGCCGTCCGCGCCCGCTGATTGAACAGCACGGCCTGCACCTTCGGGTCTTTCATGTCGACGCCCTGGCGTAGCTCGATCCCGACCGCCATGCCGCGCTGCACCGCCGGGCGCGCCTTCACCGTCTCCAGCCAACGCTTGAGATGCGGGAAGTCGTCGATGTTCTGGTCCTGCCGCTTCCAGAGGTTGACCCAGCCGACGCAGGCCATGTCGGCGACCGAGTAGCTGCCGGCGAGGAACGGCCGGTCGCTGAGCCGCTTGTTCATCACGCCATAGAGACGGTTCACTTCGTCCTCGTAGCGCTTAATCGCGTAAGGCAGCGTCTCCTTGGCGTAGTGCTTGAAGTGATTGAGCTGGCCGGCCATCGGCCCGAGGCCGCCCATCTGCCAGAACAGCCACTGCTCGACCTCGGCGCGCGCGCGCTCGTCGCGCGGGTAGAACTTGCCGGTCTTGCGGCCGAGATATTGCAGGATGGCGCCGGACTCGAAGATCGCGATCGGCCGGCGGCCCGGACCGTCCGGATCGACGATCGCCGGCATGCGGTTGTTGGGAGAGATCTTCAGGAAGTCCGGATTGAACTGCTCGCCCTTGGAGATGTTCACCGGGTGCAGCGTGTAGGGCAGCTTGCACTCTTCCAGCATGATCGAGATCTTGAAGCCGTTCGGCGTCGGCCAGTAGTAGAGCTCGATCGGCTTGGCGGCCTTCGCCGCCCGGACCGTCCGTTTCGCCCTGGCCTTCGTCGCGCCCGCCGCCCGCTTCGATCGCGTTGGTTTCTTCGCCGCCTTCCGCGCCATGTTTCCTGCTCCGTTGCGAACCGACCTGAGATAAGGCGGCGCGCGCGCCCTGCGCAATCGTCCAAACCCCTCGCCTGCCATGATTTTCGGCCGGCCTTGCAACCGACGCTGGACGATTACAACTTATAATGGTTATTCTTGTCCTCCAGGTTGCAGGCACGGTCGTACCGGCCGTCAACCGCCTGCGCCGTCAGGGCATCAAGGGGGATACATGTACAAGCGTATATTCGCCGCTGTCGCCGCCGTCGGCCTGTTCGCGGCCGGCCCGACCCCGCTTTCAAGCCAAGCCACCGCGCAGACGACCCAGGCTGCGCCGGCCCCTGCGCCGAGCGCCAAGCCGAAGAAGCCGCCGACGCCGGGCCAGATCGCCGCCCAGGCGCGCATGAAGAAGTGCGCCGGCGAGTGGAAGGAAGCCAAAGCCGCCGGCAAGATCGAGAATGGTCAGAAGTGGCCGCAGTACTGGAGCGCGTGCAACAAGCGCCTGAAGGCCGCCGGCGCCACCTGATACGCCGCATACGCGTCCCTTGAAACACCGAGGGCGGGGGGGGGGACAGAAATAGAGCCCGCGCCCCCGGGAGTGATCCCGCCACCGCGGGGCAGTGGGGCCGGGGGTGAA
>JBKBRE010000025.1:7447-55150 GCA_046292265.1 Pseudolabrys sp.
ACAAGCGCCTGACGGCCGCGGGCGCCCCCCGATCCGCCGCATACGCGGCCCTTCAACCACCGGGGGCGTCGGCGAGCCCTGCTGTCGCGCCGACGCCCTCTGATGTCATCCGGAACCGGGGCGCCTTGGAGCGATTGCGTATCGCTCACCACCCCATGACGCGCACCGGCCCGTATGACGCAACCTTCGACACTTGCGTGCGAAGGTCGGGAAGTGGCGTCAGACCTAGAGCTTCTTCTTCCGCTTCTTGGCCTTCTTCGCCGTCTTCACTGCCTTCTTTCTACGTTTCGCCATTGCTGCCCTCCTAGCCATGAAGTCATGGCGGTGTCGCATCAGTGCGGTCGGGAATCGACCTGCACTGCATTTCGTTTACTACAGCAAAACGAAAAAAGCAGCGTTCCACTTAACGAAGAGTGTACGCAGCGCGCAGTCGGACGCGGTTTTCGAAAGCAAGAGCGCTTGGCATGGAAAGCAGACGCACGTTTCCGTTCTAACGCTCGCGAAATCACCTCGCGCGCCGCCGAATTCAAAAACATCCGATAACAAAAGGGTTTTTTCGATATCGCAAACGCGCGCGCAACGCCGCGTCTTGCCGCGCAATACTTCGCCGGCGGCGACAAAGTCTTGCCCTGAACGGATCGCGCTGCACCTGCACACAGCATGAAAAAAATTTTGCATAACTTGCCGCGCGCAAGGCTGCCGGACGCCTGAATCGATCAAAAAACGCCGAATCAGCGACAAGTGATTCGCGTGGCGCACGGTCTCACGCGCCGAATTTTACCGCGGACGCGCGGTCGCGCGCGCATGATCTCGCGCACGCGCGACGCCTCCTCCGCCGCGCGACAAACGCGCGTCGCGGATCTAAAGACCCAGTTTGGTTTTCAGAAGATCGTTGACCGCCTGCGGGCTCGCCTTGCCGCCCGAGGCCTTCATGACCTGGCCGACGAACCAGCCGATCGCCTTCGGATTGGTCCTGGCGTCCGCGACCTTGTCGGGGTTCTTCGCGATGATCTCGTCCACCGTCTTCTCGATGGCGCCGAGATCGGTCACCTGCTTCATGCCGCGCGCTTCCACGATGGCGCGCGGGTCGCCGCCCTCGGTCCAGACGATCTCGAATAAGTCCTTGGCGATCTTGCCGGAAATCGTGCGGTCGGCGATCAGGTCGAGCACCGCGCCGAGCTGGGCGGCGGATACCGGCGACGTCGCGATCGCCTTGCCCTCCTTGTTGAGCCGGCCGAACAGCTCGTTGATCACCCAGTTGGCGGCGGCCTTGGCGTCGCGTCCCTTGGCCACCGCTTCGAAGTAGTCGGCGGTCTCGCGCTCCGCGACCAGGACACCGGCATCGTAGGCCGACAGGCCGAAGTCGGCCATGAAGCGCGCCTTCTTCGTGTCGGGAAGTTCCGGAAGCTGCCGCTCGAGGCCGGCGACGTAGTCGGCGGTCAATTCCAGCGGCAGCAGGTCGGGATCGGGGAAGTAGCGGTAATCGTGCGCCTCTTCCTTCGACCGCATCGAGCGCGTTTCGCCTTTTCCCGGATCGAACAGGCGCGTCTCCTGGTCGATGACGCCGCCGTCCTCGATGATCTCGATCTGCCGGCGCGCCTCGTGCTCGATCGCCTGGCCGATGAAGCGGATCGAATTGACGTTCTTGATCTCGCAGCGCGTGCCGAGCGGCTCGCCGGGGCGGCGCACCGACACGTTGATGTCGGCGCGCAGGCTGCCCTTCTCCATGTCACCGTCGCAGGTGCCGAGGTAGCGCAGGATCGACCGCAGCTTGGTGAGGAACGCCTTCGCCTCGTCGGCCGAGCGCAGGTCGGGGCGCGAGACGATCTCCATCAGAGCCACGCCCGAGCGGTTGAGATCCACGTAGGAAAGGGTCGGATGGCGATCGTGCAGGCTCTTGCCGGCGTCCTGCTCGAGATGCACCCGCTCGATGCCGACGGTCGTGCTCTCCCCGCCTTCGAGGTCGACGACCACCTCGCCTTCGCCGACGATCGGCTGCTTGTACTGGCTGATCTGATAGCCCTGCGGCAGGTCGGGATAGAAATAGTTCTTCCGGTCGAACACCGACTTGAGATTGATCCTGGCCTTCAGCCCGAGGCCGGTGCGCACGGCTTGCGCCACGCATTCCTCGTTGATCACCGGCAGCATGCCGGGCATGGCGGCGTCCACCAGCGAGACATGCGCATTGGGCGCGCCGCCGAACTCGGTCGAGGCGCCGGAAAACAGCTTGGAGTTCGACGAGACCTGGGCGTGGACTTCCATGCCGATGACGACTTCCCAGTCGCCGGTCGCGCCCTTGATCAGCTTGCTCGGTTTGGCCTGCACGTTCATGCCGCTAGACCTAACGGCCGGCGGCGCCGCGGGCAAGATGGCGCGATTTCAGGGCCCGAATTCGAGCTCGCGGCCGAGCGCCTGCTCCACCACGTCGAAGGTATTGGAGAATTCGCGGAATTCGATCAGGCGGCCGTCCGCGAAGCGCAGGAAATCCGCCACGCGGAAGCGCAGCGTCCGCGCGGTGGCGCGCTGGACGAAGCCGACGTCGGCCATCACCGCCGCGCGCTCCCCGTCCACGGCGACGATCTCCGGAATGTAGCATTCGAGTACGTAATCCTCGGCAATGTCGGCGAGCGCCCGCATCACGGCGACGCGTCCCTGGCGCGGCCCGGCAAAGCGAAAAAGACCGACCGGTGCGTAGATCACCCAGTCGATGTCGTCGTGGATCAGCGCGGCCACCGCGTCGAAATCGCGCCGGGCATAAGCGGCGATGAGTTCCCGAACGGTCGCACGCGTATCGGCCACGGAAGCGCCCCCCCGAGTTCCAAGTATGACCTTACCGATCCGCGCGGCAAGCATTTCCTGAATGATTTCAAGCACATTCGCGCCGCGGAATATGCTGGGCAGGATGCCACCGACGCCCACCGCGCAGTGCCGCCAGATCTCCGCGGACTGGCCCGAATTCCGCTTCGCCCGGCGTGTAGCGATAGCCTCAGGAACCGGACCGACCGGCATCACGTTGGGCTTGCGTCATGAATGGAAACGGAAATACCGGCCGCTTCGGCCTGGTCGTCGGCGGCATCGTCGCCCTGATCGCAGCTATCTTTATCTTCAGCGGCGGTGAACTTGGCGGCAAAAAAACCGTCGAAAGCGATCGCGATCTGCCGCCCATCGCGTCGGAAGAAGGCGCCCGCTGACGCGCGGTTACCACCACGCGGCCGGCGTGAAGCGCCCAGCCGCCTGCTCGATCACCTCGCCGAGCGCGAACAGCGTCTCCTCGTCGAACGGCCGGCCGATCAGTTGCAGGCCGAGCGGGAGGCCCTGCGTATCGAGCCCGGCAGGCACCGCGATGCCGGGCAGCCCCGCCATGTTCACCGTCACCGTGAACACGTCGTTGAGATACATCTCGATCGGGTCGGCGCCGCTCTTCTCGCCCAGGCCGAAGGCGGCCGAGGGCGTCGCCGGCGTCAGCATCGCGTGCACGCCCGCCTTGAACGCCTCCTCGAAGTCGCGCTTGATCAGCGTGCGCAGCTTCTGCGCGCGCAGGTAATAGGCGTCGTAGTAGCCGGCCGAGAGCACGTAGGTGCCGATCATCACGCGGCGCCGCACTTCGTCGCCGAAGCCCTGCGCGCGCGTCTGCTCGTACATGTCCACGATGTCGCGCCCTTGCGCGCGCAGCCCGTAGCGCACGCCGTCATAGCGCGCGAGGTTGGAGGACGCCTCTGCCGGCGCCACGATGTAATAGGCCGGCAGGGCATATTTCGTGTGCGGCAGCGAGACCTCGACCAGTTCGGCGCCGGCGGCCTTCAGCCACTCCCTGCCCTGCGCCCAGATCGCCTCGATCTCGGCCGGCATGCCGTCCATCCGGTATTCCTTCGGGACGCCGATGCGGAGGCCCTTCACCGAGCGGCCGACGGCGGCTTCATAGTCCGGCACCGGCAGATCGGCGCAGGTGGAATCCTTCGGATCGTGCCCGGCCATCGAGCGCGTGAGGATCGCGGCATCGCGCACCGTCCTGGCGAAAGGCCCGGCCTGGTCGAGCGACGAGGCAAAAGCAACGATGCCCCAGCGCGATACGCGCCCGTAGGTCGGCTTGATGCCGACCGTGCCGGTGAAGGCCGCCGGCTGGCGGATCGAACCGCCGGTGTCGGTGCCGGTCGCGCCGAGGCACAGCTGCGCCGCCACGGCGGCGGCCGAACCGCCGGACGAGCCGCCCGGCGTCAACGGCGTGTTCGCACCCTTGCGCCGCCAGGGCGAGATCACATTGCCGAAATACGAAGTCTCGTTCGCCGAGCCCATGGCGAACTCGTCGTTGTTGGTCTTGCCGAGCAGCACCGCGCCGTCGCGCCAGAGCTGCGACGTGACGGTCGATTCATAGGTCGGCACGAAATTCTCGAGGATGTGCGAGCAGGCCGTGGTGCGCACACCCGCCGTGCAGAACATGTCCTTGACCGCGAGCGGAATGCCTTCGAGCGGCCCCGTTTCGCCCCTGGCGATGCGCGCGTCGGAGGCTTTCGCCATTTCGGCGGCGCGTTCCGGCGTCTCCAGCACATAGGCGTTGAGCGCGCGCGCCTTCTCGATCGCGCTCACATGCGCGGCCGTGAGCTCGGCGGCGGAGAACTTTTTGGCTTTGAGGCCGTCGCGCGCCTCGGCCAAAGTCAGCGCGGTCAACTCACTCACGGGCGGCGCTCACCTTGGCAGCGGGTTTCGCCCGGCGACGCGGCGCGACGGCGCCGGCCCGGCGCTTGCGCTTGGTGGCCGGGGTAGCCGGGGCGGCCGTGCCGCCCGCCTCTGCCGGTGCGTCGCAGGCAAAATCGTCCGCCTTGCGCCGCGGCTTCGCCGCCGGCGGCTCGTCTTCCATCGCCATCCAGAACCCAAGCTCGCAGGCGATGCACATTGCTCAGCTCACAATCCGTTTCATGAGATGCCGGGCCTCGCTGCACTCGCCCGGGGATGATCGAATGACCGCGTCATTCGATCACCTTCGGCACCAGGAAGTAGTTGTCGTCGCTTTGCGGCGCGTTCTTCACGATGTCGGCGGCGATTTCGCCGTCGGTCACCTCGTCGCGCCGCTTCTTCATCGCCATCGGCATGACCGAAGTCATCGGCTCGACGCCTGTGACGTCCACCTCCGAGAGCTGCTCGACGAAGGCGAGCATGGCGTTGAGCTCCCCCTTGAGGTGCTCGACCTCCTCCTCCTTGACCGCGATGCGCGCCAGGTGCGCGATGCGGCGGACGGTGTCGGCGTCGACGGACATGGAGTGAGCCTCGCGGCGTTCGGTTTCGCGCCGCGTATAGCAGAGGCCCGTTTGCCCTCGCAATGGAGGGGTTCAGCCTGCCATCCGGGCGATCAAAGCGCGCGACTGGGCGGCGAGTTCGCCGACGAGCTCACCGGCCGGAAGCTCGCGGCCGAGCGCGGCCGCCTGCCCTGCCCACATCGGGGAGAAGTCGCCGGAGCCTTGCGCCTGGGCCTTGGCACCCAGCGGCGCCAGCGCTCCGCCGGCGAGCGGAAATTCGGGCGCGAGAGCGCTGATGGGCCCGAGTTCGCGCATGACACGGTTGACGAGCCCGCGCGCCGGACGCCCGGTCATGACATTGGTCACCACCGTGCCGTCGGCGCGCGCGGCTCTCAGCGCGGCGCGGTGTGGCGGCAGGATCCTGGATTCCGGACAGAACAGGAAGGCGGTGCCGATCTGCGCGGCGGAGGCGCCGAGCGCAAAGGCCGCCGCGATCCCGCGCGCGTCGGCGATGCCGCCGGCCGCGACCACCGGCACCTTCACCGCGTCCACCACCTGCGGGATCAGCGCGAAGGTGCCCGGCTGCGCCGAAATATCCCTGGTGAGGAACACGCCCCGGTGACCGCCCGCCTCGTAGCCCTGCGCGATGATCACATCGGCGCCGTGCGCCTCCAGCCAGACCGCCTCCTCCACCGTGGTCGCGGAGCTCATCACGATGCAGCCGGCCGCCTTCACGCACCCGACCAGCGCAGGTTCGGGCAAACCGAAATGGAAGCTCACCACCTCGGGCTTCATGTCCGCCACCGCCGCGCAGAGCACGGCGTCGAAAGGCGTGCGGTTGCTCGACGGCACCGGCGCCGCCGGATCGATGCCGTACTCGCGATAATAGGGCGCAAGCGCCTCGCGCCAGCCGTGCTCACGCGCGTTGTTCGGCACCGGCGGGGTGTGGCAGAAGAAGTTGAGATTGACGGGCTTGTCGCAGGCCGCGCGAAAGGCGGCGACCTGCGCCCGCATCTTCGCCTCGTCGAGCAGGGCGACCGGCAGCGAGCCGAGCCCGCCGCCTTGCGCCACGGCGATGGCCAGCCTTTCGTCCATGGCGCCGGCCATCGGCGCGAGCACGATCGGATGCTCGATCCTGAAGAGGTCGAGGAGCCGTCGATCCATGGTGATCCTCCTGTGCGCCGGCCGCGAGGTTAGCAGAGCCGTGACGTTCCCGGTTTCGTAAGGGAAGAACCGAGCATTCGCGCGGCGACGAGCCCTTGGAACCGGCCGGCATTGCCCGCTACCATTGCGCCATGCCCGCACGCAGCCACGATCGTTATCCTTATTCGCCCATCGTCCAGCGCCCCGCCTATGACTGGCCGGGCGGCAAGCGGCTCGCCTTCTACGTCGCGTTCAATCTCGAATGGTTCGCCTTCGGCGAGGGCCTCGGCGCGGAACTGGCGCCGGGCGGGCCGTCCCCGGACGTGCTCAATTACGCCTGGCGCGACTATGGCAACCGGGTCGGCGTGTTTCGCCTGGCCGAGCTGTTCGCCGAACTCGATCTGCCGGTGTCGCTGCTGATCAATTCCGAGATGCTCGAGCGCGCTCCGCAGGCGGTGGATGCCTTCCCCGGCGCCGAGCTGGTCGGCCACGGCCGCACCAATTCGGAACGGCAGGGAACGCTCAGCGAGAACGAAGAGCGGCAACTGATCGCAGAGAGCACGGCGGCGATCGAGGCTTATTCAGGCCGGCGGCCGCGGGGCTGGCTCGGTCCCTGGATCTCGCAATCGCCGCTGACGCCCGACCTCTTGCAGGAGGCGGGCTACGGCTACCTGCTCGACTGGTGCCATGACGACCAGCCGGTCTGGATGAAGACGCGCCGGGGCCGCATCCTGTCGGTGCCCTACCCGCAGGAGCTCAACGATATCCCGCAGATCGTGGCGCGCAAGCGCGAGGGCGCCGAGTTCGCCGACATGCTGGTGGACGCCTTCGAGGTGATGCAGGGCGAATGCGACATGCGCCCGCTGGTGATGGGGATCGCGCTGCATCCCTACCTGGTCGGCTGGCCGCACCGCTTCAAGCACCTGGCGCGCGCGCTGCGCGCGATCGCCGAGCGGGCGGACGAGCGGACCTGGTTCACCACCGCGGGCGCCATCGCCGCGCACGCCGCGGCGCTGCCCGAGGGCACGGTGCCTTAAGAAACAGCACGGTGCCGTAGTAAGAGGATTTTGGGCACTTAGCTTTGACCGCTCGGAGCGTTTGGACCGGCGTGGAGGCCCAGTTTTTCGAACAATTTCGGCCCGGCGTATTACTGATATGCCTTTTGCCGCGCCGCCGAGTAGCCCGTGTTCAAAAACTTGTCGCAAAGCCTATAAATGACGAAACCCGCGAGGACCCTTTTGGGGCTGTCGCGGGCTTCTAACTGTCCGACGCCGTTTGCAAGCAGTGACGGGCATCGGCTCACTAGGGCTATATATACCTATGCCCGATCCGGTTCAACAACCTCTTAATGAGGCCGAGATAGCCGCAATTCTGGCGGCTATCTCAAAGGACCGGTTCCGGACCTATCTCAACGCAGCAGGCCACGATATCGACCGGGCGTTACGTTTGTACCTTTGGAACGCAAAGCTCGGGGAGGCGTTCCACATTCCAATCCAAGCGGTCGAAGTTTCGCTCAGAAATTGCGTAAATATAGCCCTATCCAACGTTTACACCGCAAATTGGTGGGAATGTAAGAACCTCTTCGATCTTCTAGACGAGGAGAGGAAGGGCGATCTCGCTACAGTTTTCCGGCGGATAAGGAACAGGCAACAAGCGCTTTATACGGGCGAAGTCGTTGCAGGTCTCTCTTTTGGGTTTTGGGTCGGAATGCTGGACGGCAGATACAACCCACCGCTTTGGGGCGGCCAGTTGAGGACTGCCTTTCCACATCTGCCTATAGGGCGATCGCGCAAGAGCTTACACACAAGTGTTCGAGGTGTGGCTACCTTGCGAAACAGAATTTCGCATCACGAGCCGTTAATTGGTCGTGACACGTTAGCGGACTTCTCGAACCTCATGACCCTTTTGGAATGGATATCTCCTGCCAAGGCCAGCTGGATCAGGGCCCACTGCCGAGTTCCACAAATCGTTCGCGAGCGGCCATAACGACCATAACTAAACCGAAATATGATCAGGATGCGGCGCAGCACGGAGCGTAGCGGAGTGCTGCGCCGCAGATCCGGGGCCTCGATCAATCCGTGCTTGTGAAGGTCCCGGTTCTGCAGCGCACCGCTACGCGCGGCGCCGCGCCCGGGACAGGTCAGATCGCCTTGCCCATGCCGCGGATGCGGCTCGCCAGCGCCGACATGATGTAGCTCGCGAAGTTCGGGATTTCGTCCACCATGTAGCGGAAGGTTCGCGCGTCGATCAGCGACAATTCGCAGGCTTCGCGCGCCTTGGCGGTGGAAGAGCGGGGCTCGCCGTCGATCATCGACATGTAGCCGAGCGCCTCGCCGTCGCCGATGGATTCGATGACCTTGTCGCCGATCATCATGTCGATGGCCCCGCTCTGCACGATGTACATGCAGTCGCCGGGATCGCCCTTGCCGAACACGGTGCCGCCCGCCGGGACCCGAATGGTCGGACCGGCTTTGCGGGCAAACGTCCGCATGTCGATCACCGCCTTTACGTGCTTGCTGCTGCTCATGGTCGCCTTTCCCCTACTCCCGATCCGCTATGCCGCGCCTTTGGCCGCGGCGCAAGCCGCGCGTTGGCGCGCCAGCCCCCCTATGCTATCGGCTTTGCGCATGTCCGCCGCCGCCCCCATCCTGCCGCTCAGCGAGGCTGCGGCCCTGCTGCCCGCGCGCGGGGCGCTGATCGGTCTCGACCTCGGCACCAAGACCATCGGCGTCGCGGTGAGCGACCCCGACCGGCGGCTGGCGACCGGGGTGGAAACCGTGGCCCGCACCAGCTTCACCAAGGACGCCGCGCGCGTGCTCGCGCTCGCCGCCGAGCGCAAGGCCGTCGGCCTGGTGCTGGGCTTGCCGATCAATATGGACGGGAGCGAGGGCCCGCGCGCGCAGTCGACCCGCGCCTTCGCCCGCAATCTCTCCAGGCTCACGGCTTTGCCGATCATGCTCTGGGACGAGCGCCTGTCGACCGCCGCGGTGGAGCGCGAACTGATCGCCGCCGACGTCAGCCGCGCCAAGCGCGCGGCGGTGATCGACGAGCACGCCGCCATCTTCATCCTGCAAGGCGCGCTCGATCGTCTGGCGAACCTCAATACATAAGAAAAGGGCGGCCGCGAGGGCCGCCCTTCTCCCCGTATTCAGCCGCCGACTAGCGGACCGCGCGCACGTTGCGGCGCGAGGTGCCGAGCGTGCCGGCGTCGATGTCCTTGGTGCTCGACGCACAGGAGCCGTAATAGCCGTAGTTGCGGGTGTTGTCGGTGCTCACCCAGCAGCCGCGCGGCGCGTAAGCATAGGCCTCGACGGCCTCGTAGCGGGGCGCCGGCTCATAGACGTAGGCCGGGGCCGGACGACGGTAGACATAGGCCGGTTCCTCGACGTAAGCCGGGCCGTAGGCATAGCCGTCGTAATAGGCCGGGCCACGGTAGTAGTTGCTGTGCGCCGCGGACGCCGCCGCAGCGCCAACCAGCGCGCCGGCACCGAAGCCGATCGCCGCCGCGGTATTGCGGCCGTCGCGCGCCTGGCTCGGCGACGCCGCGGCAAGCGCGAGCGCACCGGTCACGGCCACGGCCGTAGCGTATTTGAAAACGGTTCTCATCCTTAAGCCTCCTCTGGCTGCTCGCCGCCGCGAGCAAGACAATTGTCGATTGTGCGAACGATGCTCCAGCGCCGCACGCGCCGGGCAATCGCCGCGACAACACGGGAACAGCGACGCCGGTTCCGAACTGCGGCCGCGCCGGGATCACAATGTGGTGGGAACACCGCCGTTTCGTGGACCGCGCGGCGGCGCCCGTTCGGCGATACCGGCCCGGCGCCCCGCCGGGGCCTTGTGGATCGCCCGCCGGCGCCCTTGCCGGGCCGGGAACTTGCGCCTATAGACATGCCTTTAATGACCATCGCGCCGAAACCCTCATTCGTCCTCAGCCAGCGCCATCTGTTGGGGATCGAAGGCCTCACGCGCGCCGATATTGTCGGCCTGCTCGACCTCGCCGAAGAATTCGTCACGCTCAACCGCCAGGTCGAGAAGAAGCGCACCACGCTGCGCGGCCGCACCCAGATCAACCTTTTCTTCGAAGTGTCCACCCGTACCCAGTCCTCGTTCGAACTGGCGGGCAAGCGGCTGGGCGCCGACGTGATGAACATGTCGACGTCGTCGTCCTCCATGCGCAAGGGCGAGACGCTGATCGACACCGCCATCACGCTCAACGCCATGCACCCGGACATCATTGTGGTGCGCCACCACGCCTCCGGCGCGGTCGAGCTCTTGGCACGCAAGGTGGACTGCTCGGTGATCAACGCCGGCGACGGCGCGCACGAGCATCCGACGCAGGCGCTGCTCGACGCGCTCACCATCCGCCGCAACAAGGGCCGCATCGAAGGCCTGACGGTGGCGATCTGCGGCGACATCCTGCATTCGCGCGTCGCCCGCTCCAACATCATCCTGCTCAACGCCATGGGCGCGCGTGTGCGCGTGGTGGCGCCCTCCACGCTGCTGCCGCCCGGCATCGAACGCATGGGCGTCGAGGTCGCCCGCGACATGCGCGAGGGTCTCGCCGACGCCGACATCGTGATGATGCTGCGCCTGCAACGCGAGCGCATGAACGGCTCCTACGTGCCGTCGGTCTCGGAGTACTTCCACTATTACGGGCTCGACGAGAAGAAGCTCACCTATGCCAAGCCGGACGCGCTGGTGATGCATCCCGGACCGATGAACCGCGGCGTCGAGATCGACTCGATCGTCGCCGACGGCGCCCATTCGCTCATCCGCGAACAGGTGGAGATGGGCGTCGCCGTGCGCATGGCGGTGCTCGAAGCCTTGTCCCGCAACTTGCCGAACGCATAATGCTCGACCGCCGCCCGATGCTGCTCGCCAATGCCCGCGTGGTGGACCCCTCGCGCGAATTCGACATCGTCGGCGACGTGCTGATCGCCGATGGCGTCATCCGCGAGGCCAAGAAGGGCATCGGCGCCGCCGGCGTGCCCGAGGGCACCGAGGTGATCGACTGCCGCGGCAAGCTGGTCGCGCCCGGCCTCGTCGACATGCGCGCCTTCATCGGCGAGCCCGGCGCGGGCTACCGCGAGACCTTCGCCTCCGCCAGCCAGGCCGCGGCGGCCGGCGGCGTCACCACCATCATCTGCCAGCCCGACACCTCGCCCACCATCGACAACCCCGCCACCGTCGATTTCGTGATGCGCCGCGCGCGCGACACCGCCATCGTGCACGTGCATCCGATGGCCGCGCTCACCAAGGGCCTCGAAGGCAGGGAAATGACCGAGATCGGCCTGTTGAAGGCCGCCGGCGCGGTCGCCTTCACCGACGGCGAGAAGAGCGTGACCAACGCGCAGGTGATGCGCCGCGCGCTCACCTATGCCCGCGATTTCGACGCGCTCATCGTGCATCACACCGAGGACCCGAACCTGATCGGCGACGGCGTGATGAACGAAGGCGAGTTCGCCGCCCGCCTCGGGCTCCTCGGCATTCCGCGCGCGGCCGAGACGGTGATGCTCGAGCGCGACATCCGCCTCGTCGGCCTCACCGGCGGCCGCTACCACGCGGCCTCCGTCACCTGCGCGGAGTCGCTCGACGTGCTCAAGCGCGCCCGCGACGCCGGTTTCCCGGTCACCGCTTCCGCCTCGATCAACCATCTCACACTCAACGAAAACGACATCGGGCCCTACCGCACCTTCCTCAAGGTGGCGCCGCCCTTGCGCGCCGAGCAGGATCGCCGCGCGCTGGTGCAGGCGCTCGCCTCGGGCCTTATCGACGTCGTGATGTCCGACCACAATCCGCAGGACGTCGAGACCAAGCGCCTGCCCTTCGCCGAAGCCGCCGCCGGCGCGATCGGGCTCGAGACCATGCTGATCGCGGGCTTGCGCCTGGTGCACAACGGCGAGATCTCGCTGCTGACGCTCTTGCGCGCGATGTCCACGCGGCCGGCCGAACTGCTCGGCCTGCCCGGCGGCACGCTGCGGGCGGGCGCGCCGGCCGACCTGATCGTGGTCGATCCCGACATGCCCTGGGTGCTCAATCCTGACGACCTGAAGTCGAAGTCCAAGAACACGCCCTTCGACGAGGCGCGCATGCAGGGGCGCGTGCTGCGCACCGTCGTCGCCGGCCGCACCGTCTACGAACTGGTATGACGCTCGCGCTCGCCGCCCTGTTCGGCTATCTGCTCGGCTCGATTCCGTTCGGGCTCCTGATCACGCGCGCGGCCGGCGGGCCGGACGTGCGCACCATCGGCTCCGGCAATATCGGCGCGACCAACGTGCTGCGCACCGGGCGCAAGGGGCTCGCCGCGGCCACGCTGCTGCTCGACATGCTCAAGGGCACCGCCGCCGTGCTCGCCGCCCGCCATTTCGCCGGACCGGAGGCCGCGCTCGCCGCCGGCTGCGGCGCGTTCTTCGGCCATCTCTTTCCGCTCTGGCTCAAGTTCAAGGGCGGCAAGGGCGTGGCGACCTATATCGGCGTGCTCGCCGGGCTCCACTGGCCTGCGGCATTGTTCTTCTGCGCGATCTGGCTCGCGGTCGCCGCGCTGTTCCGCTACTCCTCGCTCGCCGCGCTGATCGCCAGCGCGCTGACGCCGCTGGCGCTCTGGCTCCTGGCGCAGCCCGCGACGGCCGTGCTGTTTCTGCTGCTGACCGCGCTGCTGTGGATCATGCACCGCGCCAACATCGTCCGCCTGCTCGCCGGCACCGAAGGCAGGATCGGCGCGAAGGGGTGACGCCGGGCGGCCGCAGGCCACAACCCATACCCATACTTCCGGTTGTATCGCGCGCGCCGGTGGGCGATGCTCGCCGACGGTAATGCGGGCGGGGGCGCCGTTGGGTGAGCGGGTCAAACTGACCGACGAGCAGCGGCTCGACTGGCTGCGGCTCATCCGCTCCGACAATGTCGGACCGCGCACCTTTCGCGATCTCATCAATCATTACGGCGGAGCGCGCGCCGCGCTCGCCGCCCTGCCCGCGCTGGCCCGCCGCGGCGGCGCCGCCGGCACGCGCATCTGTCCGCCGGAAGAAGCGGAAGCCGAGTTGAAGGCGGCGCGCGCGCTCGACATCGCGTTCGTCGCGCTCGGCGAGCCCGACTATCCGGCCCGCCTGGTGATGATCGACGATCCGCCGCCTTTGCTCGCGGTTCAGGGCAAGCGCGAGGCGCTGGCGCGCCCGCTGGTCGCCATCGTCGGCTCGCGCAACGCCTCCGCCGCCGGCATGAAATTCGCCGAGCGGCTGGCACGCGATCTCGGCGACGCCGGCTACGTCACCGTGTCGGGGCTGGCGCGCGGCATCGACGCCGCCGCGCACCGCGCAAGTCTGGGCACCGGCACCGTCGCGGTGCTCGCCGGCGGGCACGAGCGCGTCTATCCCGCCGATCACGTCGGCCTGTTGCGCGATATCCTCCCCGAAGGCGCCGCCGTTTCCGAAATGCCGCTCACCTGGGAACCGCGCGCGCGCGACTTCCCGCGCCGCAACCGCCTGATCTCGGGGTTGGCGGCCGGCGTCGTCATCGTCGAGGCGGCGCGCCGCTCCGGCTCGCTGATCACCGCGCGCATGGCGGGCGAGCAGGGTCGCGAAGTCTTCGCGGTGCCGGGCTCTCCGCTCGATCCGCGCGCGGAAGGCACCAACGGATTGCTGAAGCAAGGCGCGATCCTGGTCACCGAAGCGTCCGACGTGATCAATGCGATCGAGCCGATCCTCGGCCGAGGCCTCGACCTGCCGCCGGCCGAGGAGCCTGCGCGTGACGCGCCCGCGCATGACAGCGAGCCTGCGGCGGACGAGCGCAGCCGTATCATCGCACTGCTCGGGCCGACGCCGGTCTCGCTCGACGATCTGGTGCGGCTGTCACGCACCTCGCCCGCCACCGTGCGCATCGTGCTGCTCGAACTGGAACTGGCGGGACGGCTGGCGCGTCACGGCGGCGGATTGTTCGCGCTGGTGTAGACTTCGCCTCATCCGAATCGTGCCGGAGGCGTTTCGCATGATCGCATGCCGCCTGCTCATGTCTTTGCTCGCGCTCGTCTGCCTCGGCGCGGAGGCGCTCGCACAGGGCAAGCCGAACGAGAGCTTCGTCACCTTCATCAACCGCCTGTGGCCCGAGGCGCAAGCCAAGGGCATCACGCGCGCCAATTTCGATCTCGCCATGCGCGGGCTGACGCCCGACCAGCGCGTCATCGCCGCCACGCAGCGCCAGCCGGAATACGGCAAGCCGGTCGGCGATTACGTCAACGGCATCGTCACCAAAAGCCGCATCGCGCGCGGTCAGGGCAAGCAGAAGGACTGGTCCAAAACGTTCGACGCCGTCGAAGCGCGCTACGGCGTCGAACGCTGGATTCTGGTCGCGCTGTGGGGCATGGAGACCGACTACGGCGCGGCCAAGGACAAATGGGACGCCTTCCGCTCGCTCGCCACACTCGGCTATGTCGGCTATCGCCACCCCTATTTCCGCAACGAGCTGATCGTCGCGATGCACATCATGCAGGACAACAATATCCCGCGCGCGCAGATGGTGTCGTCCTGGGCCGGCGCCATGGGGCAGACGCAGTTCATGCCCTCCAACGTCGTCGACTACGCCGTCGACTTCTCCGGCGACGGCAAGCCCGACCTCTGGAACAACGTGCCCGACGTGCTGGCCTCCACCGCCAACTACTTGAACAAATGGCGGTGGAAGCAGGGCTTGTCCTGGGGCTTCGAGGTAACGATCCCCCCGGGCTTCGACTACATGAAGAGCCGCGCCACCTTCGCGGAATGGACGGCACTTGGCGTGCGCCGCGCCGACGGCAACCCTTATCCGGACGGCGGCCGCGGCATCCTGTTCTTCCCGAGCGGGTGGCGCGGTCCGGCTTTCGTCGTCACCGAGAATTTTGACGTGCTGAAGGAATACAACAACTCCGATGCCTATGCGATCTCGGTCGGGCACCTCGCCGACCGCCTGCAGGGCGGCCCGCCGATCATGGCGAAATGGCCGGCCGATGACCGCCCGCTGGTGCGCGACGCGCGCATCGCCTTACAGAAGAAGCTGGCCGAACTCGGCTACAAGGTGAACGAATTCGAAGGCCATATCGATTTCGACCTGCGCGACAATATCCGCACCGAGCAGAAGAAGTTCGGCATGGTGCCGGACGGCAATCCGACGCAGGCGTTCCTCGACCGTCTCGGTGTAAAGATAAAATAGTCAGCGGCCGCGCTCGCTGCCGCCGTTGGGCCGGTTCACGCTCTCCGCCTCCAGCCGGACCATTTCCAGCAGGTAGCCGAGCGTATCGAGGCCGGTCCGGCGCGCCATGGTCGAAAGGTCGCCGCACAGCGAGGCGACGTAGCTCGCCACTGCGGCGCGGCTGCCGATATCGCCGTTGGGCTCTGCCTGATGGGGCATGGTACTTTTTTATGGGCCTTTACGGGCGCGGCGGTTCCGGCCGGCCTCCCGCCAAAATACACGGCCTTTTCACAATAGTAATCTTAAAATAGCATAACCCATAAAATACACCTATAGTTTGTATTCGGTGGAAAACTTTGGGGTCTCGGTGCTGCCCCAATTGCCTGTTCTGAAGCGCCCGCCGGGCCGGCCCGATTTGACAGCAAGGGTCGCCTTCCCCATGTTCCGGACGAAGCATGCGGCCGATTCCGCCCTGGCAGAACGTCCGTCGGGCGGATAACCCATTGGATTTTCATGAATATCGTCGTTGTTGAGTCGCCTGCGAAGGCGAAGACGATCAACAAATATCTGGGCCCCGGCTACGAGGTCCTCGCCTCGTTTGGCCATATCCGCGACCTCCCCGCCAAAGACGGTTCCGTCGATCCCGAGGCCGGCTTCCGCATGCTCTGGGAGGTCGACGCCAAGTCCAACCAGCGCGTCAACGACATCGCCCGCGCCCTCAAGGGCGCCAGCAAGCTGATCCTGGCCACCGACCCCGACCGCGAGGGGGAGGCCATCTCCTGGCACGTGCTGGAGGTGTTGAAGCAAAAGAAGGCGCTGAAGGACCAGGCGATCGAGCGCGTCGTCTTCAACGCCATCACCAAGCAGGCGATCCTCGAGGCGATGAAGCATCCGCGCGCCATCGACTCCTCGCTGGTCGACGCCTATCTCGCGCGCCGCGCGCTCGACTATCTGGTCGGCTTCACCCTCTCCCCCGTTCTCTGGCGCAAGCTGCCGGGCGCGCGCTCGGCCGGCCGCGTGCAGTCGGTCGCGCTGCGGCTGGTCTGCGACCGCGAACTGGAAATCGAGAAATTCGTCGCCAAGGAATACTGGTCGATCGCGGCCCGGCTCGCGACCCCGCGCAACGACGTGTTCGAGGCGCGGCTCGTCGGCGCCGACGGGCAGAAGATACAGCGGCTCGACATCGGCTCGGGCGCAGAGGCGGAGTCCTTCACGCGCGATCTCGAGAACGCGCAGTTCAAGGTCGCCTCGGTCGAGGCGAAGCCCGCGCGGCGCAATCCGCCGCCGCCCTTCACCACCTCGACCATGCAGCAGGAAGCCTCGCGCAAGCTCGGCTTCTCGCCGGCGCACACGATGCGCCTGGCGCAGCGGCTCTACGAGGGCATCGACATCGGCGGCGAGACCGTCGGCCTCATCACTTATATGCGTACCGACGGCATCGACGTCGCGCCGGAAGCGGTCGCCGCCATCCGCGGCATGATCGGCAAGCAGTACGGCAAGGAGTATCTGCCGGAGAGCGCGCGGGTCTATCAGCAGAAGTCGAAGACCGCGCAGGAAGCGCACGAAGCCGTGCGTCCGACCGATCCCGACCGCCTCCCGGCCGAAGTCGCCCGGTCGGTGGACCGCGACCAGGCCCGCCTCTACGAGCTCATCTGGAATCGCGCGGTGGCGAGCCAGATGCAGTCGGCCGAACTCGAGCGCACCACGGTCGACATCGAGGCGAAGGCGGGCGGGCGCACCATCGAGCTGCGCGCCACCGGCCAGGTCGTCAAGTTCGACGGCTTCCTCACGCTCTATCAGGAAGGCCACGACGAGGCCGACGAGGACGACGAGTCGCGCCGCCTGCCCGCAATGAGCGAGGGCGAGCTGCTCGCCAAGCAGGCGATCAATTCCAGCCAGCACTTCACCGAGCCGCCGCCGCGCTATTCGGAAGCGGCGCTGGTCAAGCGCATGGAAGAGCTCGGCATCGGCCGGCCCTCCACTTACGCCGCCATCCTGCAGGTGCTGCAGGACCGCGGCTACGTGCGCATCGACAAGAAGCGCCTGATGCCGGAGGACAAGGGCCGCGTCGTGGTCGGCTTCCTGGAGAGCTTCTTCCAGCGCTACGTCGAATACGACTTCACCGCCAACCTGGAAGAACAGCTCGACCGCGTCGCCAACAGCGAGGTCGACTGGAAGAAGGTGCTGCAGGAGTTCTGGGTCGACTTCATCGGCGCGGTCAACGACATCAAGGAACTGCGCGTCACCCACGTGCTCGACGCGCTCAACGACCTGCTCGAGCCGCACATCTTCCCGCAGCCGGCCGACGGCAGCGACCGGCGCAAGTGCCCGAACTGCGCCACCGGCCGCCTCTCGCTCAAGCTCGGCCGTTTCGGCGCTTTCATCGGCTGCTCGAACTATCCGGAATGCAATTTCACCCGGCAGATGACGCCGGGCGGCGCCGGCGGCTTCAACGGCACCAAGGTGCTCGGCGAGGATCCGGTGACGGGCCTCGAGGTCACGCTGCGCGGCGGCCGCTTCGGACCCTACCTGCAGCTCGGCGAAGCCTCCAAGGAGAAGGACGCGCCGAAGCCCAAGCGCGCCGGCATCCCGAAGGGCGTCGCGCCCGACGACGTCACGCTCGAACGCGCACTTGCGCTGCTCGCGCTGCCGCGCGACGTCGGCCCGCATCCGGAAGACGGCGAGATGATCATCGCCGGCATCGGCCGCTTCGGCCCCTACGTCAAGCACGGCAAGGTCTACGCCAATCTCGAGGACGGCGATGAGGTCGCCACCGTCGGGCTCAACCGGGCGGTCACGCTGATCGCCGAAAAGAAGCTGAAGCCGGGCAAGGGCCGGCGCTTCGGCGCCGATCCCGGCAAGGCGCTCGGCGACCATCCCGACAAGGGCGGCGCCGTGGTGGTCAAGAAAGGCCGCTACGGTCCTTACGTCTCGCACGACGGCATCAACGCCACTTTGCCCTCCGACATGACGCCGGAGACGGTCACGCTGGAACAGGCGGTTTCGCTGCTCGACGCCCGCGCCGCGGCCGGCGGCGGCAAGGGTCGCAAGGGCAAGGCCGCCAAGGGCAAGGCGAAAGCCGAACCAAAGACGGCAGCCAGGGCGGAGGCCAAACCGGCCGCCGCTCCCAAGGCCCGGCGCGCCGCGGGTCGCAAAGCCCCGTCCGGCAAGATCGCGGCCAAAGCGGCGCCCAAGAAGAAGGCCGCCGCGGCCGCCGCCAAGCCCGCGCGCAAGGCCAAGGCCGCCGACTGAGGTAGCGAAGGCCAAGCCCGGCCCTTACATTAAGGCACGATAGGCGCCCGCTCCGTGCGGGCGCAGGATATGTATTTTGAAAAAGTCATCGAAGCAGCGCAGCGGCGAATTTCCGTCCCGGGACGAACTCCTCGCCTTCATCCGTGAACAGCCCGGCAAGGTCGGCACGCGCGAGATCGCCCGCGCCTTCGGCCTCAAGAACGCCGCCCGCGCCGAATTGAAACGCGTGCTGCGCGACCTCGCCGAGCAAGGCGAAATCGAGAAGCGGCGCAAGAAGCTGCACCATCCCGGCGTGCTGCCGACCACGGTGCTCGCCGATGTCGCCGCGCGCGATGCCGAAGGCGACCTCATCGCCACGCCCGACGAATGGGACGAGGAGATGCACGGGCCCGCACCGCGCATCCGCATCGTCACGCCGCATCGCCCGCGGCCGGGCGAAGCGGCCGGGCTCGGCGACCGCGTGCTGCTGCGGGTGGAAGAGACCGAGGACGAAGGCGACGGCATCCGTCACCGCGGCCGCATCATCAAGATCATCGACCACCCCAAGCAGCGGGTGATCGGCATCTTCCGAAAGACGCCGCACGGCGCCGGCCGCATCGAGCCGGTCGACAAGAAGATGCTCGGGCGCGAGATCGCCATCCCGCCGGGCGCTGCCGGCGACGCGCAGGACGGCGACCTCGTCTCGGTCGAAGTGAGCCGCGCGCGCCGGCTCGGCCTGCCGCAAGGCCGCGTGGCGGAGAAGCTAGGCTCGCTCACCACCGAGCGCGCGGTCAGCCAGATCGCCATCCACTCGCATTCGATCCCGCACGTGTTCCGCCGCGAAACGCTGAACGAGGCGGAGGCCGCCAAGCCCGCCGCCCTGCACGGCCGCGAGGACTGGCGCAAAGTGCCCTTCATCACCATCGATCCGCCCGACGCCAAGGACCACGACGACGCGGTGCATGCCGAGCCCGACACTGCGCAGAACAACAAGGGCGGCTACATCGTCCACGTCGCCATCGCCGACGTCGCGCATTACGTGACGCCGGGCTCGGCGCTCGACCGCGAGGCGCTCACGCGCGGCAACTCGGTCTATTTCCCCGACCGCGTGGTGCCGATGCTGCCCGAACGCATCTCCAACGATTTGTGCTCGCTGCGCCCGCGCGAGGACCGCGCGGCGCTCGCCGTGCGCATGACGATCGGCGCCGACGGGCGCAAGCGCTCGCACAGCTTCCACCGCATCATGATGAAGTCGGCGGCGAAACTGTCCTACCAGCAGGCGCAGTTCGCCGTCACCGGCCGCACCGACGACGAGACCGAGCCGCTGCTCGGGCCGGTGCTCACCCCGCTTTATGCCGCCTACGAGACGGTCGTGCGCGCGCGCAACGAGCGGGCGCCGCTCGATCTCGACTTGCCCGAGCGCAAGATACTGCTGAAGGCCGATGGCACCGTCGACCGCGTCATTCGGCCCGAGCGGCTGGAGGCGCACCGGCTGATCGAGGAGTTCATGATCCTCGCCAACGTCGCCGCCGCCGAGACGCTGGAGCGCGCGCGCATTCCGCTGATCTACCGCGTGCACGACGAACCGGCGATGGAGAAGGTCGAAACGCTGCGCGAGTTCCTCGCGACGCTCGACATCAATTTCGGCAAGGGCGCGCTCAGGCCGGCCGCTTTCAACCGCGTGCTGGCGATGGTGAAGGGGCGCGAGGCCGAGCCGCTGGTCAACGAGATCGTGCTGCGCACGCAGGCGCAGGCCGAATATGCGGCCGAGAACTACGGCCATTTCGGCCTCAACCTGCGCCGCTACGCGCATTTCACCTCGCCGATCCGCCGCTATGCCGACCTCGTCGTGCACCGCGGGCTGATCCGCGCGCTCAAGCTCGGCCATGGCGCCCTGCCCGAGGCCGCCGACACCAAGGCGCTCGGCGAAGTCGCCGCCTCGATCTCGGCCGCCGAGCGGCGTGCGATGCTGGCCGAGCGCGAGACCGCCGACCGGCTGATCGCGCATTTCCTCGCCGACCGCGTCGGCGCGACCTTCGACGGCCGCATCTCCGGCGTCACCCGCGCCGGACTGTTCGTCAAGCTGCACGAGACCGGCGCCGACGGCTTCGTGCCGGCGCGCACGATCGGCGACGAGTATTTCCACTATGATGAAAAGGCGCACGCCATGGTCGGGCGCGACTCTGGTCTGCGCTACCGGCTGGGTGACAGCGTCACCGTGAAATTGGTAGAGGCAGCCCCGGTGGCGGGCGCCCTGCGCTTCGAGATTCTGTCGGAGGGACGCCCGGGCCGCGCGCAGAGGCCGCCGCGGCGCGGCCGCGACCGCAACGAACGCGGCGCCGCCCAGCGCCGCGGCAGGCAACGGAAGGGACGATGACGGAAGAGACGTTCGAAGACATGGGCAAGCGCCTGACCGAGCGGATGACCGCGGTCGAACGCGACCAGGGCTTCCCCGACAGCGAGCCGCGCGACGCCGCCACGCTGATGCTGATCGACCGCGCCAACGCGGTGCCCAAGGTGCTGCTCGGCCGCCGCCATCACGGCCACAAATTCATGCCGGGCAAGTTCGTCTTCCCTGGCGGGCGCATCGAGACGCTCGACGCGCAGATGACGACCGTGAGCG
Source organism: Pseudolabrys sp. (assembly GCA_046292265.1). Taxonomy (GTDB): domain Bacteria; phylum Pseudomonadota; class Alphaproteobacteria; order Rhizobiales; family Xanthobacteraceae; genus Pseudolabrys. The sequence goes on from JBKBRE010000025.1 coordinate 28,829, forward strand.
AGTTGCACCCCGACACCGAGAAGAAGCTCATCGTGCGCGTGGACGCGGCGCAGGGCGGCTTCGCGCGCGCGCTGGCGCTCACCGCCATCCGCGAGACGGCGGAGGAGACCGGCCTCCTGCTCGGCGTGCGCGGCGAGGAGCCGCCGCAGACCCCGGGCGAGATCTGGACCGAGTTCGCCAAGGCCAAGGTGCATCCCGATCTCGGCCAGCTGCATTTCATCGCGCGCGCGATCACGCCGCCGCGCCGGCCCAAGCGCTTCGACACGCGCTTCTTCACCGCCGACGCCACCGCGGTCGCGCATACCATCGAGGGCGTGGTGGGGCCGGATTCCGAGCTGACCGAGCTCGTTTGGGTGCCGATCCCGGACGCGGCGCGGCTCGACATGCCGACCATCACCGCCACGATCCTCGAGGAACTCAACGCCCGGGTGAAGGCCGGCATGGCGCACGGCCTGCCGGTGCCGTTCTATTACATGGAAAACGGCCGGTTCCACCGCGACCTGCTGTAGCCCGCGGCTCCGCCTAAATGCAGGAAAAAGCCGCGATTTCTTGACATCTGGCGGTTCGGCGCTAGTGTCCGCGCCCAAACGGCACCCTGCCTCGCAATTTGACCTGTCTTAAGGATTAAGTCCTATGGCCAAAGCCATCAGTCTCAAGATCAAGCTCGTGTCGAGCGCCGGCACTGGCCACTACTACGTGACCAAGAAGAACTCGCGCACCCAGACCGACAAGCTGGTGAAGAAGAAGTACGACCCGGTCGCCAAGAAGCACGTCGAGTACCGCGAAGGTAAGATCAAGTAAGCGCGCCTGCACCGCGGGACGAAAAAGGGGCGCCCGTTGCGGCGCCCTTTGCGTTTCGGGAATGGCATTCTCCCGACGCACGAGAAAATGAAACGGCGGCGAATCCTCAGCGCCGCGCGGACCTGTTAGGCTCGGCGCGAGACAATCTCCGGAGTTGCCCATGTCCGTCTTCTTGCGCGCCGCGTTCGCGGCGCTGGTAATGGTGCCGCTGGCTTTGGCCCAGGCCGAGGCCGGCGCCAGGCACCGCCTCGCCCTCCAGATCAGCGACGACGACACGGCCAAGATGAACGCCGTGCTCAACGTCGCCGCCAACGTGTCGAAGTACTACGCCGACAAGGGCGACGAGGTGGAGATCCAGATCGTCGCCTTCAACGCCGGCATCGCCATGCTGCGCCAGGACAAGTCGCCGGTGCTCACGCGCCTGAAGTCGTTCAATCAGGGCATGCCGAACGTCGAGTTCAAGGCGTGCCAGAACACGCTCGACGCCATCGCGCGCAAGGATGGCCACGAGCCGCCGCTGGTCGAGAACGCCGAGCGCGTACCGGCCGGGGTGGTGACGTTGATCGAGTTGCAGGAGAAGGGCTGGACTATCGTGCGGCCTTGATGCCCGAGCCGAAGCCGTCCCGCCGCAATGAAGTGGCCGGCCGGCAGCGGCATCATGAGGAGGCCACTCGCACCGCTTGCCAGCCGGCCGAACCCCACGGACCCAGGAGATGCGGCGGACCTGAGCACTCCGCAGGGCAGTTGTTTTGGCTTTCTCGGGCGCCGGGCGTTGAAAACCGGATCGGTCGCTGCCGGGACGAAAGCCGTCGCCGGCAAGGTTAGACCAAGCGCTCGGCCCGACCAAACCCGATTTTAAACTTTTGAAAAAGCAGCAGATTTCTACGCCGACCCGGGCGGGACCGCAGCCCCGCCGGCGAATCTAGGCGGCATCCGGCACGACGCGGTTGCGGCCGTCTCTCTTGGCGCGGTAGAGCGCGGTGTCAGCTCGCTTGAGCATCTGCGCGGCGGTGTCCTGCGGCCCGCCGAGCGTGGCGATGCCGATCGAGATGGTCACGTCGAGCCGGCGCGCGCCCTCCTGGATCGGGAAGGCCTCGCCCGCGATCGCCCGGCGCAGCCGTTCGGCCACCATGGTCGCCACCGCCATGTCGGTTTCAGGCATCACGATCACGAATTCCTCGCCGCCGTAGCGGCAAGCGAGATCGATGTTGCGGATCGACTTGCGGATGCGTAGCGCGAACTCGCGCAGCACGTCGTCGCCGGCGTCGTGGCCGTGCGTATCGTTGATCGACTTGAAGTAGTCGATGTCGAGCACCATCACCGCGATCGGCTTGCCGCGCGAAGCCGCCTGTTCGGTGAGCGTACCGAGGTGCGTCTCCATGTAGCGGCGATTGAACAGGCCGGTGAGCGCGTCGGTAATCGCCATCTCGATCGAGGCCTGCACATTGTCGCGCAGCCGCTCGGTGTAACGCTTCTTCTTGATCTGCGTGCGCACGCGCGCCAGCATCTCGTTCTTGTCGACCGGGCGGATCAGGTAGTCGTTGACACCGATCTCCAGCCCGCGCACCAGGCGCTGGTTGTTGTCGGCTTCCGAAACCGCGAGGATCGGCACGTTGCGCGTGCGCTCGAGCGAGCGCACCTGGCTGCACAGGCGCAGGCCGTCGAAGTTCTGCATGCCGAGCGAGACGATGACGAGGTCGTAGCTGCCCTCGGCGGCGTGAAACAGCGCCTCGTTCGGGTCGGTCTCGATGTCCACGGTGTGCTCGGTGGCCAGCGTCTGCGCGATGCGCTCGTAGGAATTCGGGCGGTCGTCCACGATCAGGATGCGGCCCTGGCGGCCGGTTTCCGTCACCGCCTCGCGCTCGGGGTTCTGGATACCGATTTCCTTGGTGGTGAGCGCGCGCATGCGCAACTCGTCGGTGACCATCTTCAGCCGCGCCAGCGAGCGCACCCGCGAAACCAGCGCCACGTCGGTCACCGGCTTGGTCAAGAAATCGTCGGCGCCGGCTTCGAGGCCGCGCACGCGGTCGGAGGACTGGTCGAGCGCGGTCACCATGACCACCGGGATGTGGTGGGTGACGGGATTGGACTTGAGCCGCTTGCAGACCTCGAATCCGTCCATGTCCGGCATCATGACGTCGAGCAGCACGATGTCGCATTCGGCGCGCTCGCACAGCGCCAGCGCCTCGGCGCCGCTGTGCGCGGTGACCACGTCGAAATACTCCGCCGACAGCCGCGCTTCGAGCAGCTTCACGTTGGCGGGGACGTCGTCGACGACAAGTACGCGCGCGCTCATTTCTGTTTCACCTTCACGCCGGTCCCAGGAAATGCCGCACCGTCTCGATGAACTTGCCCACCGAGATCGGCTTGGAGAGATAGGCCTCGCAGCCGCCCTCGCGGATGCGTTCCTCGTCGCCCTTCATGGCGAAGGCAGTCACCGCCACCACCGGAATGGCCTTGAGCTCGGCATCGTCCTTCAGCCATTTCGTCACTTCGAGGCCGGACACCTCCGGCAACTGGATGTCCATCAGAATGAGATCCGGCCGGTGCTTGCGCGCGAGATCGAGCGCCTCGGTCCCGTTGCGCGTGCCGACCGTGCGGTAGCCATGCGCCTCAAGCAGATCGTGGAAGAGCTTCATGTTGAGCTCGTTGTCCTCCACGATCAGCACGGTCTTGGCCATGCCCCCTGCCCCATTTTTCCCCAATGCCCCATGCCCGGGCCTGCGCCCGTCGCCAGGCCACGCACGCTCGGGCATTATGGTGAGCACGGTAGTGCCGATATGTTGACGAAAGGCAAACCCCGGCCATGAAAGGGCGCGGTGCGAGCGCGGCGGAAGCTGCGGAAGCGGTGGCTATTCAGGCGTTTAGCTTCATCGCGGGCGAGCCTGAGCGGCTCGGCGGATTCCTTGCGACCACCGGTATCGGCCCTGGGGAGATTCGCGCCGCCAGCCGCGAACCGGGGTTCCTCGTCGGGGTGCTCGAATACCTGCTGTCGGACGAGGCGCTGGTGACCGCTTTCGCCGCCGAGGCCGGCTTGCGGCCGGAGGACCCGGCCAAGGCGCTGGCCGCGCTCGGCGGCGCACCGTGGGAGCGAGAGGTGCCGTGAGCTTCTGCCGCGATTGTCTCGCCGATACGCCGGCGCAGGCGAAGCGCTGCCCGGCCTGCGGCTCGCCGCGGCTCGTGCGCCATCCGGAGCTCGCGACGCTGTCGATCGCACATGTGGACTGCGACGCCTTCTACGCCACCATCGAGAAGCGCGACGACCCGAGCCTCGCCGACAAGCCGCTCATCGTCGGCGGCGGCAAACGCGGCGTGGTGGCGACCTGCTGCTACATCGCGCGCACCTACGGCGTGCGCTCGGCCATGCCGATGTTCGAGGCGCTGTCGCGCTGTCCGAACGCCACCGTGATCAGGCCGAACATGGCGAAATACGCCGAGGTCGGCCGCGCCGTGCGCAAGATGATGCTCGACCTCACCCCGCAGGTGGAGCCGCTGTCGATCGACGAGGCCTTCCTCGACCTCACCGGCACCGAGCGGCTGCACGGCATGAGCGCGGCCAAGGTGCTGGCGCGTTTCGCAGGCGCGGTCGAGCGCGAACTCGGCATCACGGTGTCGGTCGGACTGTCGGCCAACAAGTTCCTGGCCAAGATCGCCTCCGATCTCGACAAGCCGCGCGGCTTCGCGGTGCTCGGGCCGGCCGAGGCGCCGGCTTTCCTCGCGGAGAAACCGGTCGGCTTCATCTACGGCGTCGGTGCGGTCGGCGCGGCGCGGCTGGCCAATGACGGCTTCCGCCTGATCGGCGACCTCCAGCGCGCCGAAGAACACGACCTGATGCGCCGCTACGGCGAGGAAGGCGGCCGGCTCTGGCGGCTCGCGCGCGGCATCGATACGCGCAAGGTCGAACCCGACCAGGAGACCAAGAGCATCTCGGCGGAAACCACCTTCGACAAGGACATTGGCGAATTCCGCCCGCTCGAGCAGCTCCTGTGGGAGCTGACCGACAAGGTCTCCGGCCGGCTCAAGCGCCACGCGCTCGCCGGCTCCACCGTCACGCTCAAGCTCAAGACCGCCGATTTCAAAATCCGCACGCGGGCGCGCTCGCTGCCGGCGCCGACCCAGCTTGCCGCCCGCATCTTCGCCGCCGGCCGCGACCTGCTGAAGCACGAGGTGGGCGCGACGCGCTACCGGCTGATCGGCATCGGCGTCAGCAACCTGGTCGATTCCACCGGCGAGGACGATCTCGCCGACCTGATCGACCGCCGCGCGGCCGAAGCCGAGCACGCGGTCGACCGCCTGCGCACGAAGTTCGGGCGGGACGCGATCGTCAGGGGTCTGGCGATCGAGGAAGAGTAGTTCGCCTGCACGAGCCGAAAATCGCGGTGTCATGGCCGGGCCTGTCCCGGCCATCTCGCTTAGGTGGGCATGGCATTGCCTCCCTAAGCGGGATGAGCGGGTCAAGCCCGCGCATGACAACAGAGAGGGTTACGGGCACGGCTTGGCCTTCTTCAGCTCCAGCGCGGTCATCTCGCCAGTGACCGTGAAGTCGGTGTAGTCGAGGGTGAGCGAGCGCGAGATGCCGTTCTCGTAGAGCTCGAAGGCGATCGAATAGACCGGCGTCTGCTCGCCGCGACCGGTTTTGTCGTTCTTGGTCTCGAAGTAGCTGATCGTCACCGGCCAGCGCGTGAGGCTGGCGAGTTCCGGCACCTTGGCGCCCGCGTCGTCCACCGGCTTCTCGCCCGGCGCGATCGGCCGGCCAATCACCGTCAGCGTCTGGTAGAGCTTCTCGCCGGTCTCCGAGCCGTCATAGACCGGAAACTCGAGGATTGTCTTGCCTTCGCGCGCGGCGAGAATGATGCGGCGCATGTGCTCGGTCGGGAACACGGCGGCGGCGGGCACGCTGAAGCTCTTCGGCTTCGGCTTGCTCAGCGCGATGGACACCGCGTCCTTCCTGCGTTCGGCCGATCCGGTGACCGCGTCGGTTGCCTTGTCGTTGAGCAGGTTTTCCGACTGGAAGCGGAATTTGCCGGCGTCGCCCGCCTCCCAGGTGGTCGAGCGCATGTCGCTGAGCGCGGCCTTGCCCTCGCCGGAATCGAGCTCCGACACCTGGCGGAATTGCAGCGCGTAGCCTTCGCAGGCATTGCCGACGAAGTCGTAGAGGATGCGGCCGCGCACGTTCTGCAGCCCGCGGCCGCCGCGCGACTTGGCGAGCTTGAGGTCGTAGACCGCGCGATGCGGCGCCAGGAATACCTTGTCCGCCGGCGGCGCGGCGGCGGCCGCTTGGTGATGGGCCGCGAACGCGAGGCCCAGGGCGATGGCGGGCGCGATCGTTCGGATGAGCGCGGGACTGGACATGCAGGCGGTGCCTTTCGCGGGCGGCGTCATGTCACCGCAACAAAGCGGCGAGATACGGCAAGATAGAGGCGGCTTGTCCCCTCAGCAACGGCGCCGCGACGGTCGCCCATGCCGCGTCGGCTTGCGCCGCGCCGGCGGATCGGCCAAGACAGCAATGCCCTTGCGGGGAGGAACGCCATGGCGGGATCAATCGAACAGAAGCTCGCGAGCCTCGGCATCGTCTTGCCGGCCCCGGCCGCCCCGGTCGCCAACTACGTGCCCACAGTGCGCAGCGGCAACCTGCTCTTCGTGTCGGGCCAGATCTGCTTCGGCGCCGACGGCAAGCTGGCCGCGAAGGGCCAGCTCGGCGGCGCGGTCTCGCTCGAGGACGGGCAGAAGGCGGCGCGCGCCTGCGCCATCAACCTGCTGGCGCAGGCCAAGGCCGCGCTGGGCGATCTCGACCGCGTCGCGCGCGTCGTCCGCCTCGGCGGTTTCATCAACTCGGCCCCCGGCTATACCGATGGGCCGAAGGTGATGAACGGCGCCTCCGACCTGATGGTCGAGGTGTTCGGCGACAAGGGCCGGCACGCCCGCACGACGGTCGGCGTCTCCGCGCTGCCGGGCGAGGCGGCGGTTGAGGTGGAAGGCGTGTTCGAGGTTTCCTGATCCTCCATGCCCGGCCTCGATTGGCTCACCGCGCGACCGGTCGCCCACCGCGGCCTGCATGACGCCTCCGCCGGCGTGATCGAGAACTCCGCCAGCGCCTTCACGGCGGCCGTCGCCGGCGGCTACGCCATCGAGTGCGACCTGCAGATCAGCGCCGATGGCGAGGCCATGGTGCACCACGACGCCGCGCTCGGCCGCCTCACCGAAGGCGACGGCCGGCTGGCCGCGCTAAGCGCGGCCGCGATCGCCGCCGCGCCGTTCCGCAAGACCGCCGACCGTATCCTCACCCTCGGCGAGTTGTGCGCGCTGGTGGCCGGGCGCACGCCCCTGCTGATCGAGCTCAAGAGCCACTGGGACGGCGACAACCGCCTGGTCGCGCGCACGGCCGCGGTGCTGGCCTCCTATGCCGGGCCGGTGGCGGTGATGTCGTTCGACCCCGGCATGATCGAGACCTTGCGCGCCACCGCGCCCGGGCTGCCGCGCGGCATCGTCGCCGAGCGCCATCACCGGCACGAGGGCAAGGACGTTCCGGCCGCGCTCAACCGGCGGCTCGCGCACCTGCTGCACGCCCACCGCACGCGCCCGCATTTCGTCGCCTATCACGTCAAGGACCTGCCCGCTCCCGCGCCGGCGATCGCGCGCTGGATCTTCGGGCTGCCGCTGCTGGCCTGGACGGTGCGCAGCGACGCCGACCGCGCGATCGCGCGGCGCTGGGCCGACCAGGTCATCTTCGAAGGCTGGCGGCCGTAAGGCCGTGCGCGCAGGAACGGCGCGCCGCGTCCGTTGATTGAACAGACAATCGCCAATCGATCGTGCGGAGTTCCATCGTGAGAAAACTCGTCTGGGCCGTTGCGGCCCTCGCCTTTGTCGCTGCGTCCGCCCAGGCCGGGGCGGCGACCGATCTGTCGGCAAAGAAGAAGCGCGTGGTGCGCGGCGAGCAGAAGATCGCCTGCACCGCGTTCGGCTGCCATCCGATCCCGCGCGGCTGCTACCCGACCATGGGCTACACCTGGGACGGCGCGCCGTCCGGCTTCGACGTCATCGTGTGCCCGCGCCGGCGATAAAGCCCCGAGTTCCGCCGCACCATTTCCGGCGTAAAGTGGGGCTAGAAAGCCCCAGATGACCGACGCCTCCATCACCATCCGCATCGTGCCGTCTCTCGGCGAGGTTTCCCCCGCAGCCTGGGACGCCTGCGCAGTCGGACCGGCCGGCGGCAGACTTGAACTAACATCTGAGGATAACTCGTCCCCGCTATCTTCAACACAAGGACTTCCCGATAACACATTTGTTTCTCATGCATTTTTATCGGCTCTTGAACAGTCCGGTTCGGTCGGCAAGCGGACCGGCTGGCAGCCGCAACACCTGCTGGCGGAAGACGCCGACGGCATTCTCGTCGGCTGCGCGCCCTGCTACCTGAAGAGCCACTCGCGCGGCGAATACGTCTTCGACCACGGCTGGGCCGACGCCTTCGAGCGCGCCGGCGGCGACTACTACCCCAAGCTCCAGGTGGCCGTGCCCTTCACCCCGGTGACCGGCCCGCGCCTGCTGGCACGGCCGGGCCAACTGGCGCAGCAGGTGCGCGGCGCGCTCGGCGACGCGCTCGCCCAGATCACCGCCGACAACGGCCTGTCGTCGGCGCATGTGACCTTCCTCACCGAGCCGGAATGGCGCGCGCTCGGCGCACGCGGCTATCTGCAGCGCACCGACCAGCAGTTCCATTGGCAGAACGACGGCTACGCCGGCTTCGACGATTTCCTCGCCCGCCTCTCCTCGCGCAAGCGCAAGACCATCCGCCGCGAGCGCAAGGACGCCCTTAGCCCCGGCATCGAGGTGGAGTGGCTCACCGGCGCCGACCTGACCGAAAGCGTCTGGGACGCCTTCTTCGCCTTCTACATGGACACCGGCTCGCGCAAATGGGGCCGGCCTTACCTCAGCCGCGAGTTCTTCTCGCGCATCGGCGAGAGCATGCGCGAGCGCATCCTGCTGGTGATGGCCAGACGCGCCGGGCGCTTCATCGCCGGCGCCATCAACTTCATCGGCGCCGACACGCTCTACGGCCGCAACTGGGGCGCCGTCGAGCACCACCCGTTCCTGCATTTCGAGCTGTGCTACTACCAGGCCATCGACTTCGCGATCGCCAAGGGGCTCGCGCGGGTCGAAGCCGGCGCGCAGGGCGAGCACAAGCTCGCGCGCGGCTACCTGCCGCACCCGACCTACTCGGCTCACTACATCGTCAATCCGGCCTTGCGCCGGGCCATCGCCGACTACCTCGCGCGCGAGCGGGCCTATGTGGAGGCCGCGGGCGAGGAGCTTGCGGCGGCCGCGCCGTTCCGCAAGGATTTGGTGGAGCAGGAATGACCGCCCCGGGGGACCCGATGCCGAGCTACGATCCGAACAACATCTTCGCCAAGATCCTGCGCGGCGAGCTGCCCTGCCACAAGGTCTACGAGGACGACAAGGCGCTCGCCTTCCTCGACATCATGCCGCGCGCGCCCGGCCATACGCTGGTGCTGCCGAAGGCCCCTGCCCGCAACCTGCTCGACGTGCCGGCCGAGGACCTCGCGCATGTGGCGCAGGTCGCGCAGAAGATCGCGAAGGCGGCGATGACGGTGTTCGGCGCCGACGGCATCACCGTCCAGCAGTTCAACGAAGGCGCCGGCGGCCAGGTGGTGTTCCACCTGCACGTGCACGTGATCCCGCGCAAGGCGGGGGTGGCGATGAAGCCGCCGGCCTCCGCGAAGGAAAAGCCCGAAGTGTTGGCCGATCAGGCCAAAAAGCTGGCGGCGGCGCTGGGCTGATCGCTGGGCGGACGCTCAGGCGCCCGACGTGACGTGGTCGCGCGTGATGGCGGACACCGACCGGCATCCGGTCATGGCCATCGTGTAGGTCAGGTCGGACTGGAGGATGTCGATGGCGCGCTGCGCGCCGCGCAATGCCCCAGCCGTCACGCCGTAAATCGCCGCGCGGCCGGTGAAGCAGAAATCGGCGCCGAGCGCCTTCGCAACGAGGAGATCGGACCCGCGCCGTATCCCGCCGTCGAAGAAAAGGCGCGCGTCGCCGCCGACCGCCGGCCTGATCGCCGCCAGCGCATCAAGTGCGGCCTGCATGCAGTCGAGCTTGTTGCCGCCGTGATTTGAAACCGTCACGGCGTCCGCGCCCGCCCGGACGGCGCGCAGGACATCGTCGGCTTGGACCAGCCCCTTCACCACGAGAGGGCCCTTCCACAAGGCGCGGATCCGATCGAGATCGCGCCAGGTCTGGGCGTTCGACCAGTTCTGTACGTAATAGGCGGCGACCTCCTGTGCGCTGCTGCCCGGCGGCGCGTGCACGGCCCAGCTCTCCAGCTTCGGCAGGCCGCCGCCGCGCAAATACTCGGCGGTCCAGAACGGATGGCTCAATGCGTCCAGGAACAGGCGCGGAAAGGTGCGCAAGGACGGCCCGGTCGCCATCGATACGCCGGTGCGCGCCGCCACCTCCGATCGCGGCGCCAGCGGATAGTCCACCGTGTAGACCAGCACCCGGACGCCGGCGTCGCGGGCCTGCGCCATCATCTTCTCCGTCACCTCGGGTCTGTGCGCGCCGTAGAGCTGGTACCACGTGTGCTCCGGCGCGATCCGGCAGACCGTTTCGATCGAGGCGGTCGACGCGCCCGACAGGATGAAGGGAATGTTGGCCGCGCGCGCCGCCGCGGCGAGGTATTCGTCGGCATGGCGGCGATAGATGCCGGCAAGCCCGACCGCCGAGATGCCGAACAGGCTCGCATAGGTCTTGCCGAAAAGCTCGACGCTGGTGTCGACCGGCGTCGCCTCGACCAACGCGCGCGGCACGAGCTGATATTTGCGGAACGCATCGACGTTGCGCCCGATGCCGCCGCCGTCGCCCGCGCCGCCGTCGAGATATTTACCGACAAATCCCGGCAGACGGCGCATCGCCAGGCGCCTCAAGTCCTCGATCGTGACTGCCCTGTCGACGCTCGCCATCATGACGTCCTAGTGGGTGAAATAATATCCGCCGGCGAACAAGGCCCCTTCGGCGGCGGCCATGCCGGCGAACATCGAGCGGCGCGCCAGCAGGAAGACGCAAAAGCCGACCAAGGTTGCGCCGCCACGGACGCTCAGCGGGATCGACGCCAGGTCGCCGGATGGAAACAGGATCAACTTGGCGACGACGCCGGCGATGATCGCGATCGCCACCGCACGCGCGAGCAGCACGATCTCGGAATCCTCGTTGAGCCCGCGGCCGAGCACAAGGCCCAGCATGCGCCAGACCTCGTTCGGCAGAAAGCCGACCAGGATCAGCAGCAGATAGGGCCACAGCTCCGCGGACAGACTCATGCCGCGGCCCCGCGCAGGCGGTGGATGCCGTAGGCGACCACGCCGCCGATGACGCCGGTCCACATCAGGTCGAGATCGACGCGCTGCCAGGCCAGGATCGGGCCGACGACGAGCCCCAGCACGAAGGCGGCGCGGTCGATCAATGCCCGCGCGTTGCGCGCGGTCGACATCAGGAACGACATCGGCGTGAGGAAAAGGAGGCCCGCCGCGAACAAAGTCGGCAGCCCCGCCGCCAGGTAGTAGCCGACGAAGCCGAAAGCGGTCGCCGTGCTCATGTAGCCGACCGATAGGCCATTGCAGAACGCGATCCGCTGCTCCCGCACGATCCCGGGCAGGAGCCGCAGCGACTCGACCCACATGCTGACCGAGGTGAAATGCGCCGGCAGCAGCAGGTCGCGCAGGCGCGTCTTGGGACTGCGCAGGACCGGCAGCAGCGACACCATCATCGGCAGGAGCCGGATGGCCGACAGCGTCACGGCGATGGCCGCTTCGATGAGCGAGGCGCCGGCGCCGAGCGCCGACAGCAGGATGACCTGGGCGGGCGCGGCCCAGATGATCATCGTCGACAGCGCGAACCACCAGGCGGTGAATCCGAAGTCGTGCGCCAGCGCGCCGAGCCCGATATAGGTGCCGGCGAGCACCAGCGCGAATACGGACGTCCACGCCGCGCGCACGCCGGTCAGGAAGGCGACAAAGGATGAGGGAAATGTACGTTGACCGGCGGACATGGCCGCGTCACCCCTCTCACAGCGGCCCTCGCCGCGCAACTGCCCCCGCCCGCATGACCGGGCGGCGAAATCCGACTGCGGCGCCGGACCTTGCCGGGGCCGCCCGGGCTCGTACTAGAATGTCCGGGCTCGAACCCAAGCCATCCACAAGCCGCCCGCATGACTTCGCCGCAGCCATACCTGACCGTCGCCAGCATCCTGACCGGCTTCTGCATCTCGGTCTTCATGTTCCGCATCCAGCGCGAGCTGGGCGTGCGCGAGCGGCATCCGGACTGGCCGAACTGGCTGGCCTGGGCGGACTACCTGATCGTGGCCGCGATCGTGCTGTCGATCGTCTTCGTGATCCTGCCGCTGGTCACCGTGCCGGCGCCCGGCCGCATCGCCTACTCGGTCGCCGCCGGCGCCTGCGCGGCCGCCTCGATCCTGCTGCTCGCCTATCCCTTCGCCATCCTCGACCACTACCGGATCGAGATCGGCCGCAACCGGATCGCGCGCGGCGAAGGCCCGCAGGCCCGCCACAAAGGCGAGCCGATCGAGCGCATCATCGTGATGACGGCGGGAGCGACCGCGGCGCTGACCTTCGCCGCGATCGTCTGGATGTGGAATAGCTGAGCGGTTTACGCCGCTTACGCCTTGATCAGCGGCACCTTCGGCACCGAGCCCTTCTTGCCGCCGTCGCCCTTGGGCTTCGGCCGCGGCGAGCGGCGCTTGGCCTTAGGCTTGACCACCGGCAGCTTCTCCGGCTTCGGCGTAACCGGCCCGTCGAGGAACTGGAGCCCGAGCCTGTCGCGGCCCTGCTCGTCCTTCTCGACCACGACGCGCACATGGCCGCCGTTCTTGAGATGGCCGAACAGCACCTCGTCGGCGAGCGGCTTCTTGATGTGCTCCTGGATCACGCGCGCCATCGGCCGCGCGCCCATCAGCTCATCGTAGCCGTTGGCGATCAGCCAGCGCGTCGCCTCATCCGACAATTCGATCGTGACGTTGCGGTCGCCGAGCTGCGCCTCGAGCTGGAGCACGAACTTCTCGACCACCTTGGCGATCACCTCCTGCGACAGGTGCGCGAAGGTGATGGTGGCGTCGAGACGGTTGCGGAACTCCGGCGTGAACAGCCGGTTGATCGCCTCCTGGTCCTCGCCTTCCCGCTTCGAGCGCGTGAAGCCGTAGGCGGCCTTGGCCATGTCGGAAGCGCCCGCGTTCGTGGTCATGATCAGTATCACGTTGCGGAAGTCGACCTGCTTGCCGTTGTGGTCGGTGAGCTTGCCGTGGTCCATGACCTGCAGCAGCACGTTGAACAGATCGGGATGCGCCTTCTCGATCTCGTCGAGCAGCAGCACGCAATGCGGATGCTGGTCGACGCCGTCGGTCAGGAGACCGCCCTGGTCGAAGCCGACATAGCCCGGCGGCGCGCCGATCAGGCGCGACACCGTGTGCCGCTCCATGTATTCGGACATGTCGAAGCGGATCAGCTCGACGCCGAGCGAGGCGGCGAGCTGCTTGGCCACCTCGGTCTTGCCGACACCGGTCGGCCCCGAGAACAGGTAGCAGCCGATCGGCTTCTCCGGCTCGCGCAAGCCGGCGCGCGCCAGCTTGATCGAGGCCGACAGCGCGTCGATCGCCTTGTCCTGGCCGTAGACCACGGTCTTGAGTGTCTGCTCGAGATGCTTGAGCACCTCGGCGTCGTCCTTCGACACGGTCTTGGGCGGGATGCGCGCCATGGTCGAGATCGTGGTCTCGATCTCCTTGATGCCGATGGTCTTCTTGCGCCGGCTCTCCGGCAGCAGCATCTGCGCCGCGCCGGATTCGTCGATCACGTCGATCGCCTTGTCCGGCAGCTTGCGGTCGTGGATGTAGCGCGAGGACAGTTCCACCGCGGCCTTGATCGCCTCGTTGGTGTACTTGAGCTTGTGGTACTCCTCGAAATACGGCTTGAGGCCCTTGAGAATCTCGATCGCGTCCGGCACCGACGGCTCGTTGACATCGATCTTCTGGAAGCGGCGCACCAGCGCGCGGTCCTTCTCGAAATACTGGCGGTACTCCTTGTAGGTGGTCGAGCCGATGCAGCGGATGGTACCGCCGGCGAGCGCCGGCTTGAGCAGGTTCGAGGCGTCCATCGCGCCGCCGGAGGTGGCGCCGGCGCCGATCACGGTGTGGATCTCGTCGATGAACATGATCGCGCCCGGATAGGCCTCGATCTCCTTGATCACCTGCTTGAGCCGCTCCTCGAAATCGCCGCGGTAGCGCGTGCCGGCGAGCAGCGTGCCCATGTCGAGCGCGAACACGGTCGCGCCCTTCAAGACGTCCGGCACTTCGCCATGCACGATGCGGCGAGCGAGGCCCTCCGCGATCGCGGTCTTGCCGACGCCGGCCTCGCCGACGAACAGCGGGTTGTTCTTCTGGCGGCGGCAGAGCACCTGGATGGTGCGGCTGATCTCGTTGTCGCGGCCGATCAGCGGGTCGATCTTGCCTTCCTTCGCCTTCTTGTTGAGGTTGACGCAATAGGCCTCGAGCGCGTCGCCTTTCTTCTTTGGCTCGTCGCCGCCCTTGGTCTCGGTCTCCTCGTCGGCGCCGCGCACGGGCCGCGACTCGGTCATGCCGGGGCGCTTGGCGATGCCGTGGCTGATGTAGTTGACCGCGTCGTAGCGCGTCATGTCCTGCTCTTGCAGGAAGTAAGCCGCGTGGCTCTCGCGCTCGGCGAAGATCGCCACCAGCACATTGGCGCCGGTCACTTCCTCGCGGCCGGAAGATTGCACGTGGATCACCGCGCGCTGGATCACGCGCTGGAAGCCGGCGGTCGGCTTGGAGTCCTCCGCCCCGTCGGTGATGAGGTTTTCCAGCTCGGTCTCGAGATAGGCGGTCAGGCTGCGGCGCAGCTTGTCGAGATCGACATTGCACGCGCGCATGACGGCGGAAGCGTCCTGGTCGTCGATCAGCGCCAGCAGCAGATGCTCGAGCGTGGCGTATTCGTGGTGCCGCTCATTGGCAAGGGCGAGCGCCCGGTGGAGCGACTGCTCGAGGCTGCGAGAGAATGTCGGCATTAGGCTTCCAGTTTCCTTTGTATTGGACGTCTCCCCAATGTGCTTGAGCCTTCTAACGTCTCACTTCTTCTCCATCACGCACTGCAGCGGGTGCTGGTGCTTGCGGGCGAAGTCCATCACCTGCGTCACTTTGGTCTCGGCGACCTCGTAAGTATAGATGCCGCATTCGCCGATTCCGTGGTGATGCACATGCAACATAATTCTTGTGGCGGCTTCGTGATCCTTGCCGAAGAAGCGCTCGAGCACGTGCACGACGAACTCCATGGGCGTGTAGTCGTCGTTGAGGATGAGCACGCGGTACATGTTGGGCCGCTTGGTCTGCGGCTTGGTCTTGGTGATGACGGCCGTGCCCGGACCGCCGGGCTCGCCCACGTTGCCCGACTTGCGCTTGCGGTCGTCGTCGGCCATGCGCGGCGCGCCGGCCGGCGCGGGCCGCGGAGACGTCGGGGCTTGGACCAGTTTACGCATGCTCTCGTCTTCTATGCCTTCCGGCCGCCGGCAAAGCGGCGCAACCATCATAGGCACCCCGTTCGCGCCGTTCAAAGCGCGTATTCGGCGCACCTGGCCCGTTTCGAGACAATTATGTGCAAGATTCGCGCCCGTTCGCCCGGTTTTCCTCAGATAGCTATTGGTTAAGCGATCTCAAGCGGCTCGCCGCGGATGCGCGCCGAATTTTGCCTTAATTCGCGCAGTGCTTCTCACGTTCTGGCAAGGCGGCATCCGGCATAGAGGGAACCTGTTCCGCAAGGCTTTCCCGAAAGCTGGTGACCGCCCATGTTGGCCCGTTTCCTCAAGAATAGCCGGGGCACCATTGCCCCCATGCTGGCCCTGACCGCCATCCCGCTCATGGGCGCCGTCGGCGTGGCCGTGGACTACACCCGCGCCAGCGCCACGCGCAGCGCATTCCAGAGCGCGCTCGACGCGACCGCGCTGATGCTCGCGCGAAGCGCCGCATCGCAGTCGCAGACCGATCTGCAAACCAGCGCGAGCGCGCGCTTCAATGCGCTGTTCAACCGTCCCGATACCCGCAACGTGTCCGTCGTCGCCAATTATTCCGGCACCGGCGGCTCGAAGCTGGTGCTCACCGGCACCGCCACCGTGGACACCAATTTCCTCGGCGTGCTCGGCTACTCGTCGATCGACATCAGCGCCAGCGCGACATCCACCTGGGGCAACACGCGCCTGCGCGTGGCGCTCGTGCTCGACAACACCGGCTCGATGTCGTCCGACGGCAAGATGGCCGCGCTCAAGACGGCCACGAAGGGCCTGCTGACCCAGCTCCAGGCCGCGGCCACCTCTCCCGACGACGTCTACGTCTCCATCGTTCCGTTCAACAAGGACGTGAACATGGGCGCGGCAAATTACGCCGAGTCCTGGGTACGCTGGGACCTGTGGGAGCCTTTGAACGGCACCTGCAGCATTTCGCGCTACACGCGCGAAAGCCGCTGCACCTCGAACGGCGGCACCTGGACGCCGGCGAGCCATGCCGACTGGAATGGCTGCGTCACCGACCGCGACCAGAACTTCGACACCACCAACGACGCCCCGGTCGCCGGCGCCACGCTCTACCCGGCCGAACAATATTCGTCATGCCCGGTCGCGGTAATGGGCCTGTCCAACAACTGGACCAGCCTGACCGAGAAGATCGACGCGATGCAGCCGAGCGGCAACACCAACCAGGCGATCGGTCTGCAGGTCGGCTGGCAGTCGCTGACCGCCGCGCCCTTCACCATTCCGGCGACGGATCCGAACTACACCTATCAGCCGGTCATCATCCTGTTGACCGACGGCCTCAACACCGAGAACCGCTGGTACTCGAATGCCTCCTCGATCAACGCGCGCCAGCAGAAGACCTGCGACAACATCAAGGCGGCCGGCATCACGCTCTATACCGTGCAGGTCAATACCGGCGGCGACCCGACCTCGACGCTGCTGAGGAACTGCGCGAACGACGCCAGCAAGTTCTTCCTGCTGACGTCCGCGAGCGAGATGGTCACCACGTTCAACCAGATCGGGACAGCGCTTTCCAACCTGCGGCTGGCGATGTGAGCCGATAGATCGGCGCAACTTTAACGCCGCTGTTTACCCCGCGTTAGCCACCCCACGCATCAAGCGCGGGCGGCTGGCCTGCGCCCGTCTTTCTTCGATCGGTTTTACTGCACTTTTACGTCGATTGCCTACGATCGCGGCAACGTTACCGTCCGATCGAGGCCCGCGATGATGTCCTGGTCAGCTCGAATTCGCCGCCGGCTCGCCGATTTTGCGCGCGCAAAGCGCGGCAACGTCGCCATCACCTTCGCTTTCGCGACGCTGCCGGTGATCGGTTTCGTCGGCGCGGCCGTCGACTTCAGCCATGCCAACTCGGTGAAGGCCGCGCTGCAGGCCGCGCTCGACTCCACCGCGCTGATGGTGGCCAAGGACGCGCCCAACGTCTCCAGCACGGAGCTCAACAGCAAGGCGCGCGCCTATTTCACCGCGCTGTTCACCCGGCCCGAGGCGACCATCGTCAATATCAGCGCGACCTATTCCACAGCCGGCGGATCGAACGTGCTGGTCACCGGCAAGGTGACCGTGCCGACGACGTTCATGGCTGTGCTCGGACGCGACACGATGACGGTGGACGGCTCCTCGACCACCAAGTGGGGCTCGACGCGGCTGCGCGTCGCGCTCGCGCTCGACGTCACCGGCTCGATGGCGAGCGCCGGCAAGATGACCGCGCTCAAGAGCGCGACCAAGAACCTGCTCAACCAGCTCAAGGCTGCGGCCGGCCAGAACGGCGATGTCTATGTGTCGATCGTCCCGTTCAACAAGAACGTCAACGTCGGCAGGAGCAACTACGCCGCCAACTGGATCGATTGGGACGACTGGGAGGATGCCAACGGCAGCTGGCAGACCACGACGACCTGCACCAGTACGTCCAGGCGCGGCAAGAGCCGCTGCAGCAGCAACCAGACCTGGGTGCCGGCAAGCTACAGCACCTGGAACGGATGCATCACGGACCGCGATCGCGACTACGATCAGAAGGTGACGGCGCCGAACCCCGCCGACGCCACGCTGCCCGCGGGCCAGGCATCCACCCTCTTTCCGGCCGAACAGTATGCGAGCTGCCCCGCCGCCATGATGGGGCTGAGCTACAACTGGACGGCGATGAACAGCCTCGTCGACGCCTTGCAGCCGGTCGGCATGACCAACCAGCCGATCGGCCTGGTCTGGGCTTGGCAGTCGCTGGTCGGCGGCGGGCCGCTCACCGCCCCGGCCAAGGATGCCGACTACAAGTACCAGGAAATCATCATCCTGATGTCCGACGGCATGAACACGCAGAACCGCTGGTATTCCCAACAGACCCCCATCGACAATCGGATGTACCAGACCGGCAACGGCTCGGGCACCTGCGCCAACATCAAGGCGGCCGGGATCACGATCTACTCGGTGCAGGTCAACACCGACGGCGACCCGACCTCGACGGTGATGCGGAACTGCGCCAGCTCGACCGACAAGTTCTGGATGATCACCTCGGCCAACGACCTGAACGGCGTGTTCAGTGCCATCGGCACCAACCTCACGCAACTGCGCGTCGCGAAGTAAGGCCGGCCGCGCCGCGCCCGCGGCTCGGCCGACTTAACGACCAAAGCCCAATAAGCGCACCATTCGCGCAATGGCGGCGACAACCTCTTAACCAATCAAGTGCTTGCCGCGCCAGCCGGAGAAAGCCGCCGCGCCTGCGCAAGGTTGCCGCGATCGCCGATTTTCCGGCCTTTCGCTAAACAGGGGATTCAAGGACCGCGCCTAGCGTGGCGGCCGAATTCATTCGTATTCGGTGGATGCCATGCTTTCGCTCGCGACCCGCATCGGCCGCTCACTGCGCGACTTCACACGAGCGCGCGGCGGCAACGTCGCCATCACCTTCGCCTTCGCGACGCTGCCGGTCGTCGCCTTCATCGGCGCCGCCGTCGATTACAGCCACGCCAATTCGGTGAAGGCGGCCCTGCAGGCCGCGCTCGATTCCACGGCCCTGATGGTGGCCAAGGACGCCCCTAACGTCTCATCCACCGAGCTCAACGCCAAGGCGCATGGCTACTTCACCGCGCTGTTCACCCGCCCCGAAGCGACCGTCATCAACATCAGCGCCGCCTACTCCGCCACCGGCGGCTCCAACGTGCTGGTGACCGGCTCGGTGTCGGTGCCGACGAAATTCATGGGTGTTCTCGGAGTCAACACCATGACGGTGGAAGGCTCCTCGACCAGCAAATGGGGCTCCACGCGCCTGCGCGTCGCCCTGGTGCTCGATACCACCGGCTCGATGGCATCGGCCGGCAAGCTGACGGCCTTGAAGTCGGCGACGGCCAGCCTGCTCGACCAGCTCAAGGCCGCCGCATCGATCAACGGTGACGTCTATGTCTCGATCATTCCGTTCAGCCGCGGCGTGAACGTCGGCTCGCAGAACTACACGGCGAGCTGGATCGACTGGTCGGAATGGGAGGCCGAGCCCGCCTATATGGCGACCTGGCTGTCCAACAGCAGCAACCTGACGACCTGGGAGCAGACCGGGCCGGGCGATGACTGCCCCTTAAGCAACTCCAAGACCGGCTTCACCTGCACGAGAGGCCCCTCCAACGACGCCTCCAACACCAGCACGATTCCGTCGAGCGGCAGCTATTCGGGCTACATCTGCCCCGGCGTCGATAGCGGCACCAAGGACAGCACCAAGGCCGGCTTCTACTACAACGGCTGCTACAACAGCGTTCCGTCCACGCGCGTCATCTCGTCCGGGTCGAGCGCGAGCTGCGGGACCGCCGTCAACTGCTCGTGCAGCGGCAGCGGCAGCAGCAGCAAGTGCTCGCAGAGCTATTACAGCCACACCTGGCTCAAGAACGCCCGCTCGACCTGGACCGGCTGCGTCGCCGACCGCGGCTCGATCAATGCTCCCGGCACCAGCGCCGGCAACGACCAGACCGCGACGGCGCCGAACCCCAGCGACGTCACCACGCGCTATCCGGCCCGCAACGACATCTACTGCGGATCGGAGGTCAGCGGCCTGAACTACGACTGGTCGACCATGAAATCGACGGTGTCCGGTCTCGTCGCCAATGGCGGCACCAACCAGCCGATCGGCCTGGTGATGGGCTGGCATTCGCTGGTGGGGATCGGCCCCTTCACGATGCCCGCCAAGCAGACCGGTTATGAGTATACCGAGGTCATCATCCTCTTGTCGGACGGCCTCAACACCTGGGACCGCTGGTACGGCAACGGCTCGGCCACGAATACCTCGGTCGACTACCGCATGTACGACTCGAGCGGGAACGGCACCTGCAAAAACATCAAGGCCGCCAACATCACGATCTATACGATCCAGGTGAATACCGACGGGGATCCGACCTCGACCCTGCTGAAGAACTGCGCGAGTTCGCCGGAAAAGTTCTACCTGCTGACCTCGGCCAGCGGCATCGCGACCGTCTTCAGCCAGATCGGCACCAACCTCACCCAGCTGCGGGTGGCGAAGTAACGCCTCGCAGCGGGGGCAAAGAAAAAGCCCGGCCGAAAGGCCGGGCTTTTGCATTTCCGGAGCGTAAGAGGCGGAGACCGCCTTACTTGGCCTTGGCCAGCATGCTCTCGAACGGCTTGTAGGTCTCCTTGGCCAGATCGGCATAGAGCTCGCCGATCTTGGAGGCCTTGGCGACGAAACCCTCATAGGCCGTCTTGGCGTATTCGGTCTGCACCTCGACTGCCTTGTCGAACGACTTCACGCCGAACAGCTTCTCGAGCGCGGCGGTGGAGTCCTCGAAGGCCTTCTTCGAGTAGTCCGCGACCTCGACGGCGATCGCCTGGGTGCCCTTCGACAGCGCGCTCACGGTCTTGAGCGCGACGTCGACGTTCTCTTTGCCGACCTGCTGGAGGTCCTCGAAATTCTTGACCATGGTGATCCTCTTTCCCGGCCGCCTGAGCGGCGTTCAAAACTGTGCTTCAAGAAGCCCGGGTCCGCCCGGGAATGGCCTATTTATATTGCATCGCACAAAAAAATCAAGCCCCAATGGTGCGGCGCGAAAAATGTAACGAATTCCGAGGCTTCTAATTAACGGAGTGTAAACCGTGTTCTCCTAGCGTGATAAATTGTGGCGTCGCAGAGACGCTATAAAAAGGCCACGATGGCGGTCTGTAAGGCCTGTCGGAAATTGGGGTTGGGGAGAGCGGATGTCGTTACGGGGAGGCTTTGTCCAACGCGGTCTGCGCTGGGGCGCCCTGGGACTGGTGGGCCTGATGCTCGCCACCGCCGTAACCAGCGACGCCGACGCCCGCACCCGCCGCCGCGCCAAGCCGAAGGCGACCGCCGCCCAGAGCTACCAGCCCGACACCGCCTCGATCGTCGTGGACGCCAAGAGCGGCGCCGTGATGCAGGCGAGCAATGCCGACAGCCCGCGCCATCCGGCCTCGCTGACCAAGATCATGACGCTCTACCTGCTGTTCGAGCAGCTGGAGAGCGGCAAGATCAAGCTGTCCTCGGACCTGCCGGTCTCCGCGCACGCCGCCGCGCAGGCGCCCTCCAAGCTCGGCCTCAAGCCGGGCGAGAGCATCCAGGTCGAGGCCGCCATCCGCGCCATCGTCACCAAATCGGCCAACGACGTGGCCGCGATCGTGGCGGAAGCCCTCGGCGGCGACGAGCCGAGCTTCGCCCGCCTGATGACCGCCAAGGCGCGTGCGCTCGGCATGCGCCACACGACCTATTTCAACGCCTCCGGCCTGCCCGACGACCGTCAGATCACCACCGCGCGCGACCAGTCGGTGCTCGGCCGCGCCATCTACGACCGCTTCCCGCAATACGCCCATTACTTCGCCACGCGCAGTTTCGAATTCCGCGGCCGGGCGATGCGCAATCACAACAAGCTGCTCGGCAGCGTGCCCGGCGTGGACGGCCTGAAGACCGGTTATATCCGCGCCTCCGGCTTCAACATCGTCACCTCGGTCCGCCGCAACAACCGCCACATCATCGCGGTGGTGTTCGGCGGCCGCACCGGCGGCGCGCGCGACGCCCGCGCCCGCAGCCTGATCGACAACAACATCAACATCGCTTCCGTGAAGCGCACCGCGCCGCTGGTGGTGGAAGGCTGGGATTCCAAGGGAACCGCCGTCGCCGCCCTGCCGCCGCCGCGCCCGGAGGCCGCCGAAGCGCCCGCCGCGACCGCCTCCACGCCGGCCGTCGAAGGTCCGTCGCCGGGCTCGACCGCGCCGATCAAGCCCAACGCCGTGAAGACCTTCACCGTGCATCCCGGCGCGATAAGCGCTGCCACGCTGACGCCGCCGCCGGCGGACAGCCAGCGCCTCACGCCCACGCCCGCCGGCACGCGCGAGACCGTCACCACCGTCGCGACCGTGAAGAGCGAAAACCCGCCGCTGCCGCCGCAAGGCGCCAGGCCGGGCATCCTCGGCACGCTGCCGGCGACGAGCACCAAGGTCGCCTCGGCCGCCGCCAACGTGCCGGTGCCCTCGCCCGCCCCCGACATCGCCGCCAAGCCGCGCCCGAGCGGCTGGATGATCCAGGTCGGCGCCTTCGACGCGGAGAAGGACGCCCAGCAGCGCCTGTCCACCTGCAAGACCAAGGCGACCGAACAGCTCGCCAAGGCCGAGCCGTTCACCGAACGCATCAGCAAGGGCGAGAAGTCGCTCTACCGCGCGCGCTTCGCCGGCCTCGACAAGGAAACGGCGGAAGCCGCCTGCAAGAGCCTGAAACGCAGCGACATCCCCTGCATGCTGCTGAGGAACTGAAAACGACGAGCGCGAGCCGCTTAACGAGCCGCGCCGCAATCCAGCCTTCGATAACAGAGATCGCGCCGAACGGAGCCGGGAGCCGCCAGTCAGTTGTGTCTGGAGTGCTCAGCGATGGCGGCGAAGAAGAACTTCCTTGGCTTCATTGATGCGGGCCGCGAGATACGTCGACCCCCCCTGGTCGGGATGCATTTTCTTCATCAGCGTGCGGTGCGCGCGGCCGATGTCGTCGGCGCTCGCGCCGGCCTGCAGGCCAAGGATCTGATAGGCCTCCTCCTCCGACATTTTGCCGCCGGACGGCGCGACACGCCCCGCTGCCGCGTCACCTTGCGCGTGTTCACGCCAAGAGGCGTCCCGGCGGTCAAGATACGCCATCAATAGCGCGCGGCTTTCGTCGTCGAAATCGGTCAGCAGCCCGACCAGCGCCTTCACGTCGAGCCGGTCGAGCGCGACCCCCTGGTGGCGACCGGCGACGACCGTGCCGCGCATCGCGCCGGTGTCGTGGTCGAGCTCCATTTCCAGATAGGCCGAGCGCACGCGCGAGGCCTGCCCGCCCGACTTCTGCGTGCGCTCGCCGAAACCCGCCGGCCCGAACGGCAGCCAGCCGAGCAGGCCGAGGCCGAAGGCGCCGACCGGGATGGCGAGCCCCGTCTGGCCGCGCAGGAACAGGAAGACCGCCAGGCCGAGCGAGAGAATCCCGCCGCCCGCCTTGACCACCCGCGCGGCGATCTTCGGGTCGGCCTTGGAGATGGCCTTGAGCGCCCACAGCGCCGCCACCAAAATCAGCACGCCGAAAATGAGCGTCGGCATGGTCAGCTCAACTGCGCGAGCAGCTTCTGCGCGCTGCCGGAGCGTTGCGAAGCGAGCGCGGCCAGCGCCTTGCGGCCACCGGCGGCGTAGGCCGCGACCGCGCGCAGCAATTCGCCGAGCTCATGCGCCGCGCCGGTGTCGAAGCGGCACCAGGCGCCGCGCGACAGCCGCGCGACCTCGCGATAGGCGTTCTCCGCGACCGGGTCATGCCCCTCCTGGAACATGAACACCGGCACGCCGAGCAGCCCAAGCTCGCCGGCGGCGGCGCAGAGATCGTCGATCTTCTCCTCCATGGCGTCGCCGACGAAGACCAGCGCCTGCACCTTCTGCCGCGCGTGCTCCTGGCGGGCGTGGTTGAGCACCTTACCGATCTGGGTATGGCCGCCGACGCAATGGATGCGTCCCATCAGCGCGGCGAGCTTGTCGCTGCCGGCAACCCAGCCGGAGGCGCGGCATTCGTTCAGGCCGCGGAAATAGACGAGCTGGATATCGAGCCCGCCGACCGAGGCCGCCTCGCGGAACATGTCGGCCTGCAGCATGCAGGCGGTATCCCAGGTCGGCTGCCGGCTCATGGTGGCGTCGAGCGCGAAGACCAGCCGGCCGCGGCCGCCGGCCGTTGCGGCGGGTCCGAGCGCCTTCACCCTGTCGAGGAAGGCGTCGATTTCGGCCCGATTGGAGGCGGGCGCCGGGGTCTGGGATCGGTCCTTGGTCATGCGCGAAGTTTACACTGATTTGACCTGTGTCGATGGGCGACACGTAGTCATCCGCTCGCCCCCGCGAAAGCGGGGGTCCAGGGCCAGGATGTGAACGGGGCGCCCCTGCTTTCGCGGGGACGAACGGCCTCGTCAGGCCAGGACGTCGTGGACCTGCAGCGGCTGGTCCATGACCGAGTACCACTCGGCGCGGGCGGCGGCGCGGCGCCTGCCGTTCTCCGAGAGCGGCAGGTGCAGCGCGTTGAGGAGCGCGATGACCTCCTCGCGCGCGGTGACGTGCGACATGTTCGGCCGCGTGCCGAGCGTCGTCTCGTCGAGGTCGTCGAGCGCGGTGAGCCCGCGCGGGAAGAATTCGCGGTAGACCACGCGCTCGGCGAAGCCGTCCACCGAGCGGAACCCCATGCGCTTCGACAATTCGGCGATGCCCTCGCCGACCAGGCGCCTGTTGCGCGAGCCGAGCTGCGAGAGGCGGTTGCGCACGACGATCCAGTCGGTGAGCTTGCCGTCCACCAGCCGGCGCTGACGGCGCGCCTCGCGCACCATCTCGGCGTAATGGCTCTCGCCGGTAACGGAGAAATTGGTCGGGTCGAGCGTGGCGAGCACGTCGAAGTCGACGAAGCTGTCGTTGAGCGGCGTGACCAAAGTGTCGGCCATCGAATGGGCGAGCCGCATCAGGTAGGTGTCGTTGCCGGGCGTGTCGATCACCACCACGTCGTGGCTGTGCTCGATCGCGGCGATCGCCTTCGAGAAGTTGGCGAACTCGACCGCCTCGTTGGCTTCCACCGAGGCGCCTTCCGCGCGGTCGACGCAGTAATGCGTCGGCAGCTCGAGCTTGAGGCGCGCGCGCTCGGCCCAGCCGCGGCGGTTCTCGATGTAGTGCGTGAAGCTCTTCTGGCGCGAATCGAGATCGATGGTGGCGACGCGCTGGCCGGCCTTGAGCAGGGCGACGGCGATATGCAGCGCGGTGGTCGATTTGCCCGAGCCGCCTTTCTCGTTGCCGAGCACCACGACGTGCGCGGACTGAGAACTGTTCTGGATCGGCTGGACCAGCATGAGGCGCCCTTTGATCCGCGAATTCTCAAAGCATTACGGGTCTTTAGTCAAGTTTGCGGCGATTTAACCATTAATCCGCGTGGCCGTCATTAAGGCTCTTTGCTAAGTGCTAGCCGGGCAAAACGACAGTTCCGCGACAAGGCTCTCAATTATGGCAAAGCGTCCGCTGGTCACGCGCACCGTCCCCGCGCTGCGGCGCGCCCTGGCGCCCTGGCGCAAGCGCGGCGAACGCATCGCGCTGGTGCCGACCATGGGCGCGCTGCACGCCGGCCACCTCGCCTTGGTTAAGGCTGCGCGGCGGCGCGCCGAGCGGGTCGTGGTGTCGATCTTCGTCAACCCGACGCAGTTCGCCCCGCACGAGGATTTCGGCAGCTACCCCCGCACATTCGATACGGATATTGATGCGCTGCGCGAGGCGAAGGCCGATCTCGTCTGGGCGCCACCCGCCACCGTCATGTATCCGGAGGGCTTCGCCACCCGCCTCGCGCCGGAAGGCGCCGCCCTTGCCGGGCTCGAGGACAGGTTCCGCCCGCACTTCTTCGGCGGCGTCGCCACCGTGGTCGCCAAGCTGTTCACCCAAGTTGCGCCCGACCTCGCGCTGTTCGGGCAGAAGGACTACCAGCAGCTGCGCGTCATCACGCAGATGGCCAAGGACCTCGACTTGGCCGTGAAGGTGATCGGGATACCGACGGTGCGCGAGAAGGACGGCCTCGCCCTCTCCTCGCGCAACGTCTACCTGTCGGAAAGCGAGCGGCGCGCGGCGCCGACGCTGTCGCGCGTGCTGACGGCGAGCGCGGCGCGCATCAAGCGCGGCGAACCGATCGAGATGGTGATGACGGAAGGCGCGGCCGAGATCGCGCGTGCCGGCTTCGCGCTCGACTACCTGGAGGCGCGCCACGCCGAGACGCTCAAGCCCGTCGCCGCGCGCAAGGACGGCCCGATCCGGCTGCTGGTCGCCGCCCGCATCGGCAAGACGCGCCTGATCGACAATATGGGAGTGTAGTCGTTCCCCTCTCCCCGTCCTTCCCGGGGAGAGGGTGGCGAGCGCCGGCAGGCGCGAGCCGGGTGAGGGGCTGTGCACGGGCCCGCA
>JBKBRE010000026.1:0-11095 GCA_046292265.1 Pseudolabrys sp.
GTCCGCTATTCTGCGCGAATCCAACGCCCCCCACACCGGGCCGCTTCGCGGCCGACCTCTCCCCGCAAGCGGGGAGAGGTGACAGAAACCGGCGCAACTCTGCTCATCGTCTCCCCCGCCCCCGGCCGCACCACGGGCACCGCGCGCGGGTCGTGGCGCGCGCCCGCCTCGGCGGCGAAGCTCTTCGAGCGCGCGACCAGGAAGTCGATGATGTGGTTGCGCACCGCGTAATAGAGCGGGTGCTTGTGGAAGTCGGCGCGGGCGCGCGCCTTCGGCAGCGGGTTCTCCACGATCTCGGCCAGCACCGCGCCGGGGCCGTTGGTCATCAGCACCACCTTGTCGGCGAGGTAGATCGCCTCGTCGACGTCGTGCGTGATCATGAACACGGTCTGCCCGGTCTCCTGGCATATTCTGCGGACTTCGTCCTGCAGCGTGCCGCGCGTGAGCGCGTCGAGCGCGGAGAACGGCTCGTCCATCAACAGGATCTTCGGCTCGATCGACAGCGCGCGCGCGATGCCGACGCGCTGCTTCATGCCGCCGGAGAGCTCGGCCGGCCGCTTGTGCTCGGCGCCGGTGAGACCGACGAGGTCGATGAAGGTCTGCGCGTGCGCGGCGATTTTGTCCTTGCTCCAGTCGCGGTGGCGCGAGGACACCGCATAGGCGACGTTGCCGATGACGGTGCGCCAGGGCAGGAGCGCGTGACTCTGGAAGATCACCGCGCGGTCGAGCGAGGGGCCTTCGATGCCTTGCCCGTCGACGATGACGGCGCCCTCGGAGGGCTCGTCGAGGCCGGCGAGGATGTTGAGCACGGTCGTCTTGCCGCAGCCGGAATGGCCGATGACGCAGACGAACTCGCCGCGCTTCATGGCGAGCCAGAGGTCCTCGAACACGGTGGTCGCGGACCCGCCCGGACCCGGGAAGCGCTTGGCGATCGCCTCGATGGAGATGAAACGGTCGTTCATGGCGGGCTACTCCGGAAACGTCACGAGCCGCGCCATGCGCGCCAGCGCCAGATCCAGCACCATCCCCACCAGCCCAATCGTCACAATCGCAACTACTACATTGCTTATCGATAAATTGTTCCATTCATTCCAGACGAAGTAGCCGATGCCGGTGCCACCGACGAGCATCTCCGCCGCAACGATGACAAGCCAGGCGATGCCGATGGAAATGCGCATGCCAGTGAGGATGGTCGGCGCGGCAGCCGGCAGGATGACGGTGAAGGCGCGGCGGAAGGTGCCGACTTCGAGCGTGCGCGCGACGTTGAGCCATTCCTTGCGCACCTGCGCGACGCCGAAGGCCGTGTTGATCAGCGTTGGCCAGAGCGAGCAGATGAAGATCACGAAGATCGCGGAAAGGCTCGAGTCCTTGATGGTATAAAGCGCCAGCGGCATCCAGGCCAAAGGCGATACCGGCTTCAAGATCTGGATGAAGGGATCGAGTGCCCGGCTCATCAGCGGCGACATGCCGATCAGAAAGCCGACCGGCAAGGCAACGAGCACTGCCAGCGCGTACCCTGTCAGCACGCGCAGGATGGAATAACCCAACTGGATGCCGAGACCCTTATCGTTGGGACCGTTGTCGTAAAACGGATTCTTGATATGCGTCCAGAGCTTCTCACCGATCTCAAGCGGACCCGGCATGGCGGACGCGCCCTTGGTGGCGGTCGCGCCCATGAGCTTGGCGTATTCCGGATCCATGTTGGCGACGGCGCCGCTGCCGCGCGTGGCGAGATGCCACGCGAGCAGAAATGCGGCGAACAGCGCGAGCGAGACGATCGCCGCGCGCCAGGTAAGTGAGAAGGTCATGGCCTCTCCCCGGGATTGGGGAGAGGCACCGCCATGTTGGACCCGGCAGACGACATCACACCGCCTTCCTGATTTTGAAGCTGGCGAGGTACTCCTCGGGCTTGGCGGGGTCGAAGGTCTTGCCCATGACCACGAAGCTCTTCGAGGTGCTGGCCGGCGGCTTCAGCCCTGCCTCCTGCATCAGCTTGGCAGTGTCGGTGGCGAGATAGACCTCCTGCGCCACCTTGGCGTAGTCGACATCGCCCTTGATCTGGCCCCATCGCTTCATCTGCGTCATGATCCAAACTGCGAAGGACTGCCAGGGGAATGGGTCGAAGTCGACGCGGTTCGGAACCTTTCGTACGCTGCCGAGGCCATCGGCAAAGGTGCCGGTCAGGATCTGCTCCAGTACGGTGACCGGTTGATTGATATAATTGGCCGGCGCCACGGCTTCTGCGATCTGCTTGCGGTTCTCCGGCTTATGGGCAAATGCGGTGGCGTCAATGATCGCCTTGAGCAAGGCCGCATAGGTGTTCGGTGTTTGGGTGATGAAGTCCTTCGACGCAGCAAAGACGCAGCAGGGATGCCCCTCCCACAAGTCCTTTGTCAGCAAGTGAATGAATCCGACGCCATCATAGACCGCGCGCTGATTCATCGGATCGGGGCCAAGAAAGCCGTCCAGATTGTCGGCTCGTAGATTGGCGACCATTTCCGGCGGCGGCACCGCGCGGATCTGGATGTCGGTGTCAGGGTCGAGGCCGTGCTCGGCGACGTAGTAGCGCAGTAGATAATTATGAATGGAGTAGTCGAACGGCACAGCGAATTTGAAGCCCTTCCATTGCTTGGGATCGCGCTTGTCCTTGTGCTTGATCGACAGCGTGATGGCCTGGCCGTTGATGTTCTCGATCGCCGGGGCGGTATAGGGGACAGCGTTTGAGCCCACGCCCATCGAGATCGCCAGCGGCATCGGCGACAGCATGTGCGCCGCGTCGTATTCCTTGTTGATGGTCTTGTCGCGGATTACCGCCCAGCCGGCGGTCTTGATCACGTCGACGTTGAGCCCGTGCTTCTCATAAAAGCCCATCGGCTTGGCCATGATGATCGGCGTCGCGCAGGTGATCGGGATGAAGCCGACCTTGAGGTCCTTCTTCTCGAGCGGGCCGCCGGCGGCGAACACCTCCGTCGCCGTCTTCAGGGGAAAGAACTGCGACAGGGCGGCGAGCGCCGTGGATGCGCCGATCGACTGGAGGAAGGCGCGGCGGCCGACGTCCTGCGGAAACATCGCCCGCATCACCGCGGAAGCGACGACCTGCTCGTAGCGCTTTTCCTCGCTTTCGACGGGCACGCACTGCAATTGCGTTTCGCGCTCATGCTCCGTGGCGTTGCGGTGGCGGCCGCACGCGCAGCCGCCGTTCAGCTCGCGTGACGAGTCGAATGGGTTATCGAAAATGGACATGCGACGCTCCCCTGTGAGCGCAAGACAACCGGCCCTCCGTGCATCTGCAATGTGCGTGCCAGCCGGAGCGCTACGCGGCGACAACTGGCTGCGCTGTTTTTATGCGGGTTGCCCAGGCGTTTATGGCCGGGTTGATCAGCCGGCAGACGGCGGCTGCCGCCTTATTGAGCATCCGCTCAATTCTTCGGCATACTTGTCAAAAGCATGATCGCATGCGACGGGTTTGGCATGAGCGCTGAGGTTTCGCTTGGCGGGGGAAAGGGCGGACGGCTGAAGCCGCATCCCTTGCGCGCGGCCATACTCGGCGAGGTGCACGCCCGGCCGTTCACCGCGCTGGCGACGCCGCGGCGCATCCTGCATTTCGCCTTCGAGACGACCGGCGACGCCGCCCGCGCCGACCGCGCGGCGCTCAGCCGCTTCTGCGCCGGCCGGCGGGTCGAGCCGCCGAAGGACGGCGCCAAGCACCACCGCGCCGCGCTCGGCGGCGCCATCCTGCGCTGGGAGCAGCATTCCGAGTTCACCACCTATACCTGGGAGCTGCCGGCGGAGGCCGCGACGCCGTTCCAGCCGGCGGCCGCCGCGCTCGCCACGCCGATGGGCGAGATCGCGCAGCCGGGCCCGCTGCTGGTCGCGCTCGACCTGCATCTCATGCCCGACGTCGAAACCGAGATCACCGGCCGGCTGTTCGACCGCGCCAGCCTCGCGGTGGCGGAGAACTCGGACGGGCTGGCGCTGTTCGCCACCGACTTCCAGCCGGACGCCGCCGGCTTCGTGCGCATCCTGGTGCTCGACCGCGGGCTGGGACCGGAGCGCGCCGGCGCGCTGGTGCAGCGCATCGTCGAACTGGAAACCTACCGCACGCTGGCGCTGCTCGGCCTGCCGGAGGCGCAGCGGCTGGCGCCGTCGATCGGCCGCATCGAAACGCGGCTCGCCGAAGTCACCGAGGAGATGCGGCAGGCGAGCGCGCAGGTGGACAACCACCGCCTGCTCGACGAACTGACCGCGCTCGCCGCCGAGCTGGAGGCGGGCGCCGCCGCCAGCATGTTCCGCTTCGGCGCCAGCCGCGCCTATAACGAGATCGTGCAGTTGCGCCTGCAGACCATCGGCGAGCGCAAGGTCGGAGGCCTGCCGACCTGGTCGTCGTTCCTGGCGCGCCGCATGCAGCCGGCGATGCGCACCTGCCACACGACCGAGGAGCGGCAGGCGACGCTGTCGCAGAAGCTCGCGCGCGCCGCCAACCTGTTGCGCACGCGCGTCGACGTCGAGCTCGAGCAGCAGAACCGCGACCTGCTCAAGTCGATGAACGAGCGCACGCGGCTGCAGCTGCGCCTGCAGACCACGGTGGAGGGCCTCTCGGTCGCCGCGGTGAGCTATTACGTGGTCGGGCTGTTCGGCTATCTGGTGAAGGGCGTGCACGACAAGGGCGTGCCGGTGGACGTCTCGTTCGCCACCGCGCTGTTCGTGCCGGTGGCCGTGCTCGGCATCTGGTTCCTGGTGCGCCGCATAAGGCGCCGGCATATCGCGGGAGACTGACCACTTTCTTCATGTTGCAGGGGGGCGCTACCCATGACCATCATGTTTCATGACGGCAACCGGCAACTGCAGGACCGCTTCGACAGCCGGCGCATTTCCGACAGGCTGGAAGAAAAGCTCACGCGCACGGCCTTCACCGCCGACGACAAGGCTTACATCGAAAGCTGCCCCTACTTCTTTCTGGCCACAGCCGACGCCGAAGGCCGGCCCGACTGCTCGTTCAAGGGCGGCATGCCGGGCTTCGTGCGGGTGACCGGCGACGCCGAACTGGCCTTCCCCGATTATGACGGCAACGGCATGTTCAAGAGCCTGGGCAACATGCTGGTCAACCGCCATGTCGGGCTCCTGTTCATCGCCATGCACGGCGACAAGCCGAAGCGGCTGCGCGTCAACGGCAGCGCGCAAGTGAGCGGCGAGGATCCGCTGCTCGGGCAGACGGTCGGCGCGCAGTTGATCGTGCGGGTCGCGGCGCGCGCGATCTTCCCCAATTGCCCGCGCTACATCCCGGCGATGCAGATGACCGGCCCGTCGGTCTATACGCCGCAGCCCAACTGCGAGCCGCCGGAGCCGGCGTGGAAGGGCTTCGACAGCTTCAAGGACTGCGTGCATCCGCGCCAGCCGACGTTCAGAGGCTAGCGGCGGCTTCAGAATGGCGGCCGCGGTTGTCGCCCTGACGCGGATCGACGGATGCTCTAAATCTGGCGTCCGCCCTTCTCCGCCCCACTCTTTCCCTTGCGGCTTGACGCTCGCTCGTCCCTTCGGCACACTAGAACAAATAGGGAACATGGAAGCGAGGGTGGCGCTGTCATGCGCCGAATAACCCTTCATTTTCAGAGGCTTGAACTGATGATCGACGCGCTGCGCCAGCACCTGCACAGCCTGCAACGGCCCCCCGGCCTGGAGGACACGGGCCATCTGCCGTTCGGCATCGCCGGCATCGACGGCATCCTTGGCGGCGGTTTGGCGCGCGGCGCGCTGCACGAGATCGCGGCATCGAACGAGCCGCACGCCGCGGCGGCGAGCGGCTTCGTACTCGGACTGGCGGCACTGGCAGGAAAGCACCTCGCCTGGATCGCCGAGGACATGACACTCGCCGAAAGCGGCGCGATCTACGGTCCCGGCGTCGCCGGCTTTGGCCTCTCGCCTGAGCGGCTGCTGACCGTGGCGGCAGCGCATCGCCGCGAACTGTTGTGGGCGATGGAGGAAGCGCTGCGCTGCCGCGCCGTCGGCACGGTGATCGGCGAAGTGCGCGCCGGCGACATCGACAGCGTGGCGGTGCGGCGGCTGTCGCTCGCGGCCGCGGAAAGCGGCGCACTGGCGCTGCTCCTGCGCGTCGCACCGCCGCGCGACGCCTCGACGGCGGCCACGCGCTGGATCGTGGGCGCCGCGCCGTCCGGAAAGGCCGCCGCGTCCTTTGCCGCACATCTGGTCCGCAATCGCCGCGGCCCGGCCGGGTCCTGGATTCTTGCATGGAGTGACCGCGATGAACGCTTCGAGCTCGCAGCGCATGCTCAGCCTGTGGCTGCGCCGCCTCGCCACCGA
The DNA here is from genome assembly GCA_046292265.1 of Pseudolabrys sp. Classification (GTDB taxonomy): domain Bacteria; phylum Pseudomonadota; class Alphaproteobacteria; order Rhizobiales; family Xanthobacteraceae; genus Pseudolabrys. The sequence goes on from JBKBRE010000026.1 coordinate 6,319, forward strand.
CCGCATCGCCAGGTCGCGTGAACCCTCGCAGCACGCGCTCGCCGTCGCCGGCAAACGCGGCAATGCCGAACTACTCACCGCAGTCGACAACGCGGCGGAGCGGCTAGGTCTCACCCCCGGGCTCGCGCTCGCGCAGGCGCGCGCGATGCATCCCGCACTCGACGTCGTGCCGGAGGACGCCGCGGCCGACGCCGCCCTGCTCGACAACATCGCCGACTGGTGCCTGCGCTACACCCCGCTCGTCGCCTGCGACGCGCCGGACAGTCTGCTGCTCGACATCGGCGGCTGCGCGCATCTCTACGGCGGCGAGGACGCGCTGGTCGCCGACCTCAGCGAGCGGCTGGAGGCGGCCGGCTTCGCCTTCTCCATCGCCATCGCCGGCACCATCGGCGCCGCCTGGGCGGCCGCGCGCTTCGGCCGCGCCGGCAACTACCGGAACGGCGAAGAACGCACGCTGCTCGCGGCGCTGCCGCTCGCAAGCTTGCGGCTTCCGGCCGGAACGGCGGCCTCGCTAGCGCGCGTCGGCCTCAAGCGCATCGGCGACATCGCGGACCTGCCGCGCGCGCCGCTCGCCGCCCGTTTCGGCGTCGACCTCATGCGCCAGCTCGACCGCGCGCTGGGCGCCGAGCACGAACCGCTCAACCCGCGCCTGCCGGTCGCGCCTTACGTCGCCGAGCAGCGTTTCGCCGAGCCGATCGCGCGCGAGGAGGACATGCTCGCCGTTACCGAAAAGCTCGCCGGCCGCCTGAAGGGCGCGCTGGAGCGGCGCGGCGACGGCGCCCGCCGCATCGAGCTCACCTTGTTCCGCACCGACGGCGCGCTGCGCCGCATTGCCGTCGGCTGTTCGCGGCCGCTGCGCGATCCGGGCGAGATGCGCGCGCTGTTCGTCGAGCGGCTCGCCGCGCTCGCCGACGCGCTCGATCCCGGCTTCGGCTTCGACATGGCGCGGCTGTCGGTGCTGGTGGCGGAGCCCTGTCCGGCCGAACAGATCGGCATCGGCGGCGGAGAAGACGCCGCCGAGATCGGTCGCCTGGTGGACCGCCTGAGCGCGCGGCTCGGCACGCGGCGCGTCACGCGTCCCGTCGCGCGCGACAGCCACATCCCCGAACTAGCGGCGGCGGCGCTGCCGGCGCAAGCCGTCCGCGGCGACGGCGGCTGGGCGGCCTTCCACCGCTATCGCGCGGACGCCGAGCTGGCGCCGCGGCCCTTGCGGCTCCTGGCGCGGCCGGAGCCGATCGAGGCGGTGGCGGAAGTGCCGGACGGCCCGCCGCTGCGCTTCCGCTGGCGGCGCGCGCTGCACGAGGTCATCGCCGCCGAGGGCCCCGAACGCATCGAAGGCGCCTGGTGGAGCGAGCACGGCGGGCAATCTTCAGCAAACCTTGCGCGCGACTACTTCCACGTCGAGGACGCGAGCGGGCTGCGCTTCTGGCTGTTCCGCGCCGGTCTTTACCGCGACCTCGCGCCGGGCGCCGCGCCGCCGGCGTGGTTCCTGCACGGAATGTGCGCGTGATGCCGGTTATGAGTCATGCGTTACCTCGAATTCGCCGTCGCCTCGAACTTCTCCTTCCTGCGCGGCGCCTCGCACCCGGAAGAGCTGATGGTGCAGGCGGCCGCGATCGGCCTTTCCGGCATCGGACTTTGCGACCGCAATTCGGTCGCCGGCGTGGTGCGCGCGCACCTCACCAGGCGCGAGCATAACCTTGCGCTACGCTATCACCCCGGCGCGCGGCTGGTCTTCTCCGACGGCACGCCAGACATCCTCGCTTATCCGCGCGACCGCGCCGGCTGGGGCCGGCTAACGCGGCTGCTCACCGTCGGCAACCTGCGGGCCGAGAAGGGCGCGTGCATTCTCTGCCTTGATGACTTGTTGTCGCATGTTTTCGGTCTGGAATTGATCGTGATGGACAGCCTTGTGTCCCGGGCGCAGCGATGCGCTGCAGACCCGGGACCCAACTCGCTTGAAAGAAAGCTGGACCCCGGATCAGCGCCGCACCATTCCGCTTCGCTCCATGTTGCGTCGCATCCGGGGAACGCAGCGACACCGGCTGTGCTCTCGAAGCTGCGCACCGCCGCCCCCGGCCGCGTGCGCCTTGCCGCCTCCATGCTCTATCGCGGGCGCGACCGCGCGCGGCTGGCGCGCGCAAAGGACATCGCGCGCGAAGCGCAGGTGCCGCTGATCGCCGTCAACGACGCCACGATGCACCATCCGGACCGGCGGCCACTCGCCGACGTGCTCACCTGCATCCGCGAGAAGACGACCATCGACCGCGCCGGCCGCAAGCTCAGCGCCAATGCCGAGCGTTTCCTGAAACCGCCGGTCGAAATGGCGCGGCTGTTCCGCGACGCGCCCGAGGCGATCGAGGAGACGCTGGTACTGTCGGAGGCGCTTACCTTCTCGCTCGACGAACTGCGCTACGAATATTCCGACGAGCAAATGGAGGGCTTTACTAGCGCGCAGGAGGCGCTCGCCCACCTCGCCTACGAAGGCGCGGCGCGGCGCTACCCGCAGGGCGTGCCCGCCAGGGTGCGCGCGAGCATCGAGCACGAGCTGAAGTTGATCGCGCAGCTCGAATACGCGCCCTACTTCCTCACCGTGCACGACATCGTGCGCTACGCGCGCAACCAGGGCATCCTCTGCCAGGGCCGTGGCTCGGCCGCCAACTCCGCCGTGTGCTTCTGCCTCGGCGTCACCGAGGTCGATCCCGACCGCGCCGATCTCCTGTTCGAGCGCTTCATCTCGCCGGAGCGGCGCGAGCCGCCCGACATCGATGTCGATTTCGAGCACGAGCGGCGCGAGGAGGTCATTCAATATATCTACCGGAAGTACGGCCGCGAGCGCGCCGGCATCGCCGCCACCGTGATCTCCTATCGCGGGCGCTCGGCCATCCGCGAGGTCGGCAAGGTCTTCGGCCTGAGCGAGGACACCATCGGCGCGCTGTCGTCGTCGATCTGGGGCGGCGGCGGCGGCACGGTGTCGCAAGACGCCGTGAAACGCACCGGCCTCGACCCGCAGGCGAGGCGCATGCAACAGGTGCTCGCACTCGCCGCCGAGATCAACGGCTTTCCGCGCCACCTGTCGCAGCATGTCGGCGGCTTCGTCATCACGCGCAGCCGGCTCGACGAGGTGATGCCGATCGGCAATGGCGCGATGGCCGACCGCACCTTCGTCGAATGGGACAAGGACGATCTCGACGCGCTCGGCATTCTCAAGATCGACGTGCTCGGCCTCGGCATGCTGAGTTGCCTGCGCAAAGCGCTGGATCTGGTGCAGCGGCATTATGCGCTTCCGCAAGCGACGCGCACGCCGCACGTGCCCTCTCCCCTTGTGGGAGAGGGCTCGTCAGCACTGCAACAAAGACTGTCGGGTGAGGGGGTGAATTCTCCCCCTCACCCATCAGAATGTGGTGAGACGCCCTCAATGCCCTCTCCCACAAGGGGAGAGGGCACAGCGATAAGCACTGCCCCGACAGCAAGAGAAGAAGCGCCCCGCCTCACCCTCTCCTCCATCCCGCCCGAGGAAGACGCCGTCTACCGCATGCTCGGCCGTGCCGACTCGCTCGGCGTGTTCCAGGTGGAGAGCCGCGCGCAGATGACCATGCTGCCGCGGCTGAAGCCCCAGAACTTCTACGACCTCGTCATCGAGGTGGCGATCGTGCGCCCCGGCCCGATCCAGGGCGACATGGTGCATCCCTATCTGCGCCGGCGGCGCGGACAGGAACCGGTCTCTTATCCCTCAAAAGAATTGGAAGCGGTGCTGCACAAGACGCTGGGCGTGCCGCTGTTTCAGGAGCAGGCGATGAAGATCGCCATCGTCGCCGCCGGCTTCACGCCGGCGGAAGCCGACAAGCTGCGGCGCGCCATGGCCACCTTCAAGCGCGTCGGCACCATCGGCACCTTCCAGCGCAAGATGATCGACGGCATGCTGGCCAACGGCTATGCGCGCGATTTCGCCGAGCGCTGCTTCCAGCAGATCGAGGGCTTCGGCGAATACGGCTTTCCCGAAAGCCACGCCGCGAGCTTCGCGCTGCTAGTCTACGCCTCGGCCTGGCTGAAGTGCCGCTATCCGGACGCTTTCGCCGCCGCGCTCTTGAACGCGCAGCCCATGGGCTTCTACGCGCCGGCGCAGATCGTGCGCGACGTGCGCGAGCACGGCGTCGAAGTGCGTCCGCCGGACGTGAACCATTCGGACTGGGATTCGACGCTGGAGGCCGGCCAGAGCGCGGCGGAGCGCCTGCACGAGCTGCACAAGGACATGCGCGGCGACGTGCGCGCGACGCATGCCATCCGCCTCGGCCTGCGCGAGATCAAGGGGCTGAGCGAGAAGGACGGCCGGCGAATCGTGGAGATGCGCCGTCCCCCTGCGGGGCGCGGTGACGCCGCCGCCGCCCCTCTACGGGTGGCGGCGCCGTCATCCTTCGTGGGCGGCCTGCGGCCGCCACCTCAGGATGACGGCAATCTGCCCTACGACTCCGTGCGCGACGTCTGGCTGCGCACCGGGATGCCGCCGCATGTGCTGGAGCGCCTGGCGGACGCCGACGCCTTCGGCTCGCTCGGGCTCACGCGGCGCGAGGCGCTGTGGGCGGCCAAGGCGCTCGGCCGCGTCGGCGATGGCGAGGACGATCTGCCGTTGTTTGCGGCTTCTCTTTCTTCACCCTCCCCCTTGTGGGGAGGGTCGGGGGGGGGCGGGGGGCGGGGGGGGGGGGGGGGGGGGGTAAAAAAAGCCCCCCCCCACCCCACCCCCACCACGGGGAGGCGGGGGGGCGGGGGGGGGGGGCTG
>JBKBRE010000026.1:11105-23710 GCA_046292265.1 Pseudolabrys sp.
TCCCCCATCGCAAGTCGGGCTTGCCCGACTTGCGCATGAAAATTCGCAACCCGGGCAAGCCCGGGTTGCGTGGGGGAGGGAGAAGGCTATGCGCGGAGAGAGGGAAAGAAGCCGAGAACCCGACGTCGCCCTGCCCCCCATGCCGATCGGTGAGGAAGTGGTGAACGACTATCGCTTCCTCCGCCTGTCGCTGCGCGCGCATCCGGCGCAGTTCCTGCGTGCCGACCTCACCCAGCGCGGCATCCTGCGCAACGAGGCGCTGCGCACCATTGGCCAGAATGCGCGCGTGCACATTTCCGGGCTCGTCACCTGCCGGCAGCGGCCGGGCTCGGCCAACGGCGTGGTGTTCATGACCATCGAGGACGAGAGCGCGGTCGCCAATGCGATCGTCTGGCCGAAGGTGTTCGAGCGCTTCCGCCCGGTCGTGCTCGGCGCGCGTTTCGTCGCCGTCAGCGGCCGCGTACAGGAGGAAGCCGGCGTCATCCACGTGGTCGCCAACAGGCTCGAGGATTTCACGCCGTTGCTGGGACGACTGGCCGAGCACGGCGCAGACATTGACGGGCTCGCCCGCTGCGACGAGGTACGCCGGCCGATCGAGGACCAGCGCGAGGCGCGCGCCCAGGGCGGGCGCGAAAGCCGGCTGGTCAAACTGATGCGCGAGATGCCCGAACTCGCCGCCGATCTCGACGTGACCGCGCGCGGCTCGGCGCACGCGCCGAACCGCCGGGCTATTTAACGATTGCCGTACAACCTGTCCCGGGCGAGCGCGGCACGAAGTGGTGCGCTGCAGAACCGCGGGTCCGTCAGGCCGGAAAACCCCTGCCCGACTTATTCCGCCGGGTTTTCTTGGTCGGGCGCGGCGTCTTCTTCGCCGGTGCCGGCGGCTTCTGCGGCGCATGCTCCGCAAGATCGGCCTCGACCAGCGCACGCAGCTCGGCCGTCACTTCCGGCTTCACTCCGAACCACAGTTCGAAGCCGCGTACTGCCTGGTGCAGCAGCATGCCGAGGCCGTCGGCCGTGCGCAGGCCGCGCTCGCGCGCCGCGGCGAGAAGCGGCGTCACCAGCGGCACGTAGACCAGGTCCGCCACCACCAGCGAGGCCGGGCAGCGCAGGTTGATCTCGAGCGGCGGCTGCCCGGCCATGCCGAGCGTGGTGGTGTTGACCAGGAGCCCGGCGCCGCCAAGCAGGCCGGTGATCTCGTCCCAGCCGGCCGGCTTCACGCGCGCGCCGAACTGCTTCTGCAAGGCCTCGGCGCGCGCCACGGTGCGGTTGATCAAATAGACGCGTTGCACGTCGCGGGCGAGCAGCGCGAAGACGACGGCGCGCGCACCGCCGCCGGCGCCGAGCACGACGGCGGTCTCCAGCCCGCGGTCCCAGCCCGGCGTGGCGCTGTCGAGGTTGGCGAGGAAGCCGGCAACGTCGGTGTTGGTCGAGCGCAGCGTGCCGTCGTCGTACCATAGCGTGTTGGCGGCGCCGACCGCGCGCGCGCGCTCGTCGGCCTGCGACAACGCCATCACCGCTTCCTTGTGCGGCACGGTCACGTTGGCGCCGACATAGCCGTGATCGCGCAGATGGGTGACGAACTCCGCGAACTTCTCGGGCGGCACCGGCTCCTTGCGATACTCGGCGTCGAGCCCGTGCTGCCTGATCCAGTAATTGTGGATCAGCGGCGAGCGCGAATGGCCGGCGGGCCAGCCGATGATGCACGCCGCCTTGCGTCCGTCGCTCATGGCTCGGCCACCACGGTGTTGCGCAAGGTTCCGATCTCCGGCACCGCGATCTCGATCGTGTCGCCCGGCTTCAGCCAGACCGGCGCGTCGCCACGCTTGCGCTTGACCGGCGTACCGGTGACGATGACGTCGCCGGGCTTCAGCGTCATGAAGGTCGAGACATAGGCGATCAGCTCGGCAAACGACTTGATCAGGCTGGCGGTGGTGTCGTCCTGCGTCACCTCGCCGTTCAGTTTCACGGTGATGTGCAGCGGCTTGGAAAGGTCGACCTCGTCGGCGGTCGCGATCCAGGGCCCGATGCTCCCGGTGGAGTCCCAGTTCTTGCCCTGCGTGACGTTGAACTTGCCGTGCCTGATCCAGTCGCGGATGGTGCCCTCGTTGCACAGGGTGACGCCGGCGACGTGGCTCAGCGCCTCGGCGGCCGGAATGCGCCGTCCCTGGCGCCCGATCACCAGCGCGATCTCACCCTCGTAGTCGAGTTGCTCGGATTCGCGCGGCCGCACGATCGGCTGGCCATGACCGACCAGCGAGGCCGGCGCGCGGTAGAACATGCTCGGATATTTCGGGATGTCCTGGTCGCCGTAGTCGGCGTTGCGGTTGGCGTAGTTGATGCCGATGCAGAGGATCTTTTCCGGCGCCAGGAGCGGCGGCAGCAACTCCACCTCGCTCAGCGGAAAGTCCGGGCGCACTCCCTGCACCGCGTCGCGCGCCAGCGCGAGCGCATCGCCGCGCAAGAGGTCGAGCGCGCTTTCGTAGCGCGGCGACAGCCGCAGCTTGAGATCGACGACGCCCTCGCCCACCACGACGCCGAAGCTTTCCCGCCCGCGCACTTTGTAACTGGCCAGCTTCATCGGAACATCCGGACTTGCTTTCTCGACCACGCGACGGCGGCATGGAACAGCCGGCGGTTCGGCGATAGACTGCCGACCGGGCGCGCGCCCCGCATGTATTCCGGGCGCGCGGTGCCGTCAACGTCGGGACTTATAATGCCGCACATCATCATCGAGTATTCCGCCAACCTGGAGGACCGCCTCGACGTGGCCGCGCTGGTCGCCGACCTGCACCAGGCCGCGGTCGACAGCGCGGTGGCGGATCTCGCCGGCATCCGCACCCGCGCGGCGCGGCGCGAGCATTTCCGCGTCGCCGACGGCAAGCCCGAAAACGGCTTCGTGCACATCGTGGCGCGGCTGCGCGTCGGCCGCAGCGAGGAACAGCGCAGGAAGCTCGGGGAATTGCTGCTCGCCGCGGCGGACAAGCGGCTGGCGCCGGTCTACCCCGCCCACCCGCTCGGGCTGACGATCGAGATCCATGAGATCGACCACATGACCTTCCGCCGCAACACGCTGCGCGAAAAGGCGGAAAGCGCGGCGTAAATTGGTTTCAACACGCGCGGTAAAGTGGGTGGCCGGGCTTGTCGCGGCCGCCCGCGCCTTGCTTTACTGCGCCGGCAGAAGTGGATGCCCGCGCCGGGCGCGGGCATGACGGAGTGTTGCGATGCCGATCCGCCCGCCTAATCTCAATCCACCCTTCAACGTCGTGCGCGCGAGCCACGTCGAATTCGGCGTGCGCGACCTCGCGAAGTCGCGCGCCTTCTACGTGGACTGCCTCGGCTATCTTATCAGCGACGAGCACAAGGACGCGCTCTACCTGCGCGCGGTCGAGGAGCGCAACCACCACTCGATCGTGCTGACAACTGCGGACGCGCCTTGCGTGCACGCCATCGGCTTCAAGCTCGCCAGCGAGGAGGACCTTGACCGCGCCGCCTTCTATTTCGCGCGCAAGGGCCTGCCGACCTCGTTCCCGGAAGTGCCCTACCAGGGCCGCACGCTGCGCACGGTGGACGCCGTCGGCATGCCGATCGACTTCTACGTCCGCATGGACCAGGCCGACTGCATGCTGCGCAAATATGCCGAGTACCGCGGCGCGCGCATCCAGCGCATCGACCATATCAACTGCTTTACGCCGGACGTGCAGGCTTCCTACGACTTCTACACCGACATCGGCTTCCGGCTGACCGAGTACACCGAAACCGACGATCCCGACGCCAAGCTCTGGGCGGTATGGATGCATCGCAAGGGCAACGTGCACGACCTCGCCTTCACCAACGGCAAGGGCCCGCGCCTGCACCACATCGGCGTATGGACCGCGGGGCCGCTCGACATCCTGCACATCTGCGACGTGATGGCCTCCTCCGGCTTCCTCGCCAATATGGAGCGGGGGCCGGGCCGGCACGGCATTTCCAACGCCTTCTTCCTCTACACGCGCGATCCCGACGGCCACCGCGTGGAGCTGTTCACCTCCGACTATCTCACCGTCGATCCCGATCTGAAGCCGCTGCGCTGGTCGCTGCGCGATCCGCAGCGGCAGACGCTGTGGGGCCACCCGGCGCCGAAGTCGTGGTTCGAGGAAGGATCGTGCTTTGTGGACGTGACCTTGCGCGAGCCTTCGCTGGCGGCGCAACCGATCGTGGCGCGGTGACTCTGAAAATCGCGCCATCGACCAACGGGCTCGCTTCCCCTCTTCCCTTGTGGGAGAGGGTGGCGAGCGCGAAGCGCGAGCCGGGTGAGGGGGACTCGATTTCGCCAACGCACTGTCCCCCTCACCCGCCCTCGCTCGGCTTCGCCTCCGCTCGGGCACCCTCTCCCACAAGGGGAGAGGGAAAGAGAGTATGCCGCACCGCCAACCAAATCTGTGGCCCATGAAATCCATTTTTATCGACTGCAACGATCAACTCGCGCCGGTGTGGGACGCGGTCGTCCAACCCGACGACCCGCCGATCTTCGTCAACCGTACCGACCGCGTGGGCGACGACCTGCCGCGTGTGCTGGCCGGCTACGAGATCGCGCTCGACGATCACTCCTACATGCCGACCGAGTTGGTGGCGCAGTGCCCGCAGCTCAGGCACATCGTGTTCCTCGGCACCGGCGCCGCGAGCTATATGAACATCGCCGAGTTGGCCAGCCGCGGCGTCACCGTGCACACGATCAAGGGCTATGGCGACACCGCGGTAGCCGAGCACACCATCGCGCTGATGTTCGCGGTCGCGCGCGATGTGGCGCGCATGGACCGCGAGGTGCGTTCGGGCATCTGGACGCCGCAGGAGGGCGTGCAACTTTTTGGCAAGACCCTGGGCGTGATCGGCCTCGGCGGCATCGGCGCCGAGGTGGCGCGCATGGGCAGGGGCCTCGGCATGGAGGTGATCGCCTATAACCGCACGCCGCGGCCCGACGCCGGCGTGAAGCAGGTGGAAATCGACAGCCTGCTTGCAGCTTCGGACGTGGTGTCGCTCAACCTGACACTCAACGACGATACGCGTGGTTTCCTGAGCAAGGAACGCATCGCGCGCCTGAAACCGGGCGTGCTGCTGGTCAACACCGCGCGCGGCGCGCTGGTGGACGAACAGGCGCTGATCGAGGCGCTCAATAGCGGGCACATTCGCCGCGCCGGGCTCGACGTGTTCCACAACGAGCCGCTCAAGCCCGATCATCCGCTCGCCAGGATGGACAATGTGACGCTGACGGCGCACGCCGCCTTCCGCACGCTGGAGGCCTCGATGACGCTGCTGCGGCGGGCGATCGATATCGTGAAGAAGATCCGCGGCTGACGCGCGCCTAGTAGTACCCCGGCGTGGTGCCGCCATCGACCGCGATCGCCGTGCCCTGGATGTGACGCCCCTTGGCGCTCGTGAGGAACACGGCAAGCGCCGCGATGTCCTCCGGCAGGCCGATGCGGCGGATGCCGGTCTTCTTCAGCGATTCCTCGCGCACCTGCTCCACCGTCTTGTTCTGCGCCTTGGCGAACTGCGCGAAAAGCTGCTCGACGCGGTCAGTCTGCGTCTGGCCCGGATGAATGACGTTCACGTTTACGTCGTCGCGGTTGCCGAGCGCGGTCAGCCCCTTCGAGAAGTTGCCCATGGCGGCGTTGACCGCACCGCCGATCAGGAAATCCGGCCCGGGCGTGCGCGCGGCGCCGCCGATGATGTTGATCACGCTGCCATGCGCAGCCTTGAGCAGCGGCCAAAATGCCCGCGTCAGCCGCACGGTGGCGTGGAACTTCAGAACGAAGCCGTCGAACCAGGCATCATCCGGCAGATCGAAGAAATTGCCGCCACGGGTCGCGCCGGCATTGTTGACCAGCACGTCGCAGCGCCCGAACCGCTCCTTGACCGTCGCGAACAGGCTTTCGCAGGACTCGCGCGTGCGCAGGTCGCCGGCCACCGTCAGCGGCGCCGGGCCGCCCGCCGCGCCGACCGCTTTAGCGCCCTCGCCGAGCTTGTCGGCATTGGCCGACGCCAGCACGGTCTGGGCGCCTTCGGCGGCGAAGGCGGCGGCGATGGCGCGCCCAATGCCGCGGCTGCCGCCGGTGACGACGACGACTTTTCCTGCAAACTCGCCCATGGTTTTCCCCCCTGTTCTGCGCGGCAGCTTATACCGACCCGGCCGCATTGACCCGCCCGCGTTCTCAGTCAGAATAAGTCAAAACAACACGGGGGGAGACGTGAAGCCGGCACCTTTCGCCTATAGAAAAGCGCGCTCGCTTGACGAAGCGGTGGCGCTGCTCGGAGAGCACAAGGACGCCAAGCTCCTGGCCGGCGGTCAGAGCCTGATCGCCACCCTCAACATGCGGCTGTCCTCGCCCGGCCTGCTGGTGGACATCAACGGCATCAGCGGCCTGGACAGGATCGAGATGAAGGACGGCTGGGTCGAGATCGGCGCTCTGGTGCGCCACGCGCAGGCCGAGCGCTCCGACGTGATCGCCAAACACGCACCGCTGATCGCGCGCGCTTTGCCCCACATCGCCCACCCGGCTATCCGCAACCGCGGCACCCTGTGCGGCTCGGTCGCCTTCGCCGACCCGGCCGCCGAACTGCCCGCCTGCCTGCTGGCGCTCGACGGCGAAGTGATCGCCACCGGCCCCAAGGGCAGCAAGCGCACGATCAAGGCGGCCGATTTCTTCAAGGGCCTCTTCGAGACCGCGCTGGCGCCGCAGGAGATCGTCACCGCTATCCGCGTGCCGGCGGCGACCGCGCAGACGCGCGTCGGCTTCGATGAACTCGCGCGCCGGCTCGGCGACTATGCGCTGGTCGGGCTGGCCGCCAGCGCGCGCGCCGACGGACAAAAACTGACCGACGTGCGCCTCACCTTCTTCGGCGTCGGCGATATGCCGGTGCGCGCGGCCAAGGCGGAGGCGGCGCTGGCAGCCGGCAATGTCGACGCCGCCGTTGGCGCGCTCGACCTTTCGCCGCAGGACGATGTGCAGGCGACCGCCGCCGCCAAGAAGCATCTCGCCGGCGTGCTGCTCAAGCGCGTGGCCGCGCAACTGACGGAGGCGCGAACGTGAGCGACCACTCCCTCGACATCACCCTCACCGTCAACGGTGAGCGCGTCAGCGAGCGCGTCGACGCGCGCAAGACCTTGGTTGACTTCCTGCGCGACGACCTCGCGCTCACCGGCAGCCATGTCGGCTGCGAGCACGGCGTCTGCGGCGCCTGTACCGTGCGCGTCAACGGCGAGGTCGTGCGCGGCTGCCTGATGCTGGCGGCACAGTGCGACGGCGCCACTGTCGAAACCATCGAAGGCCTGAGCGACTCGGGCGAAGTCGCCGATCTGCAGGCGGCCTTCGAACAGCGTAATGCCTTGCAGTGCGGCTTCTGCACGCCGGGCATGCTGGCGACCGCGCAGGACCTGCTCAAGGGCGGCAAAGTGCCGAGCCGTGAGGAGATCCGCGAGCACATCTCGGGCAACTACTGCCGCTGCACCGGTTATCACGCCATCGTCGACGCGGTTGAAGCGGTCGCCAAAGCGCGCGCGGGAGAAAGCAAATGAAGATCGTCGAAGACTCGCCGCCCGTGCTGACCGCGCTCGACCGGCCGAACTCCTATATCGGCCGCTCGGTGCCGCGGCCGAACCTGCAACGCCTGACGCAAGGCCGCGGCCAGTACATCAGCGACGTCACCCTGCCGCGCATGGCGCATGTCGCCTTCGTGCGCTCGCCGCACGCCCATGCGCGCATCGTCTCGATCGCCACCAACGCCGCAAAGAACTCGCCCGGCGTTATCGCCGTGGTCACCGGCGCGGAGCTTGCCAAGGTGATGACGCCCTGGGTCGGCGTGCTTACGCACTTGAAGGGCCTGAAGTCCGCGCCGCAGCATCCAATCGCCGTCGACCGCGCCTGCTGGCAGGGCGAAGCCGTCTGCGCGGTGGTGGCGCGCTCGCGCGCGGAGGCCGAAGACGGCTGCGAGCTGGTCGAGGTGACTTACGAGCCGCTGCCGGCGGTGGTCGACCCGGAGACCGCGCTCGATCCGAAAACGCCGGTCATCCACCCTTCGATCGTCGACAACCTCTGCTTCGAGCGCAAGCTCGACGTCGGCGCGGTGGACCAGGCTTTCGCCGACTCCGACGCGGTGGTGGAGACCACCTTCATGTTCGGCCGCCACACCGGCGTGACCAACGAACCGCGCGCCGTGGTCGCCGACTGGAACCAGGGCGAGCAGCGCATGACCGTCTATCACGGCACGCAGGCGCCGCACATGATGCAGGACCTGTTCGCCAAGCATCTCGGCCTCTCCTATAGCCAAGTGCGCGTGCTGACCAAGGACGTCGGGGGCTCCTTCGGCATCAAGGTGCACACCTATGCCGACGAGATGGCAACCGTCGCGCTGTCCAAGCTGCTCCGGCGGCCGGTAAAGTTCGTCGCCGACCGGCTGGAAAGCTTCGTCACCGACATCCACGCGCGCGACCATCGCATCAAGGCGAAGATCGGCGTCAAGAAGGACGGCACCATTACGGCCTTCGAGATCGACGACTTAACCGGCATCGGCCCCTACTCGGTCTATCCGCGCACGTCGGGGATCGAAGCCAACCAGGTGGTCAACCTCACCGGTGGGCCCTACAAGTGCCCGAACTACCGCGCGCAGGCGCGCGTGGTGTTCACCAACAAGAACGTGATGTGCCAGTACCGCGCGGTCGGCCATCCAATCGCCGTGGCGGTCACGGAAGGACTGGTCGAGCAGGCCGCCGCCAAGATCGGCATGGACCCGCTCGAATTGCGCCGGCGCAACCTGATTGCCGACGACGCCTATCCGACGCAGTCGGCCTCCGGCCTGAAGTTCGAGCTGCTGTCGCACCACGAGGCGCTCGCCCATCTCGACTCGATGATGAACTACGCGGGCCTGCGCGCTGAGCAGAAGAAACTCCGCGAAAAAGGCATCTACCGCGGCATCGGCTTCGCCTCCTTCATCGAAGTGACCAACCCGTCCGCCGCCTTCTACGGCGTCGGCGGCGCGCGCATCACCTCGCAGGACGGCGCCACCGTGAAGCTCGACGCGCAGGGCAACGTCAGCATTGCCTCCGGCGTCACCGAGCAGGGTCAGGGCGCGGAAGCCGTGATGGCGCAATGCGTCGCCTCCGCCTTCGGCATCTCGATCGACAAGGTGCGCGTTATCACCGGCGACACCGACAACACGCCCTACGGCGGTGGAACCTGGGCCTCGCGCGCGGCCGGCATCGGCGGCGAAGCGGGCTGGCAGGCCGGCAAGGCGCTGCGGCAGAACGTGCTCGCGGTCGCCGGCGCCATGCTGCAGGCCAAGCCGGAAGACCTGGATATCCGCAACGGTGTGGTGGTGGACAAGGCGAACGGCAGCGAGCGGCTGCCGCTCGAGGAGTTGGCGCGCGTCGCCTACTTCCGCCCGGACACGCTGCCGGCCGGCGTCCAGGCGGAGCTGATGGTGACGCGGCATTACGTGCCGCGCGCCTGGCCCTTCGCCTTCACCAACGGCATCCAGGCGAGCTATCTCGAGGTCGATACCGACACCGGCTTCGTCAAGCTGCTCAAGCACTGGTGCGTGGAGGACTGCGGCACCATCATCAACCCGCAGCTCGTCGACGAGCAGATCCGCGGCGGCGTGGTGCAGGGCATCGGCGCGGCGCTGTTCGAGCACTGCCTCTATGACGAGCGCGGCCAGCTGCGCAACGGCACCATGGCCGACTACCTAGTGCCGATGGCGGCCGAGATGCCCGACATCGAATGCGGCCACGTGGTCTCGCCCACCGCCGACAGCGAACTCGGCGCCAAAGGCGCGGGCGAGGCCGGCACCGCCGGCGCGCCGGCCTGCGTGATGAACGCCATCAACGACGCGCTGCGCCCGCTCGGCGCGGCGCCGCTGACCGACATGCCGTTCACGCCGGACAAGATTCTAAAGGCGCTCGGGAAGGTGTAACTGTTTTACCGACCGCGCCTGAGCGCACCCGCTTAAAGAAATACCGCGCCCCGACGCAGTATTGCCAAGGCGAGGTTCTCATGCGATGGCGGGCGCAGCGCCGAAAGATAAGTAAGAAGGAAGGAAACGCTTCATGAACATCAAGGTGGACAAAAACGCGATCGCCGAGGCCTCGAAGAAGCTCTCGAACTGGGGGCGCTGGGGCAAGGAAGACCAGATCGGCACGCTCAACCACGTCACGCCGGAGGACATCGTCAAGGCGGCGAGCCTGATCCGCACCGGCAAGGTGTTCGCGCTCGGCATCCCGCTCGACAAGACCGGCCCGCAGACCGGCCTGTTCGGTGGCCGCTTCAACCCCATCCACCAGATGCTCGCCACCGGCACCGACGCCATCGCCGGCCAGCAGGACTGGAACAAGATCCGCTACGCCGACGACACGCTGATGTTGTGCGTGCAGGGCGCCACCCACTGGGACGCGCTCGGCCACATCTTCTACGAGGAAAAGGCCTACAACGGCTACGACGCCAAGCTGATCGACTCGCGCGGCCTCTCGGTGCTCGGCATCGAGCACTCCAAGAACAAGATGGTCGGCCGCGGGGTGCTGCTCGATATCGCGCGTTTTCGCGGCGTGAAATGGATGCAGGACGGCGAGGCGATCTCCAACGACGAACTCGACCAGTGCGCCAAGCAGCAGAACGTCGAGATCCGCAAGGGCGACTTCGTCATCATCCGCACCGGCCAGATGGAGCGCTGCCACGAGGAAGGCAACTGGGGCGGCTACGCCGGCGGCGACGCGCCAGGCGTGCGCTTCGAGAACTGCTACTGGTGCCAGGACAAGCAGATCGCCGCCATCTGCACCGACACCTGGGGTGTCGAGGTGCGGCCGAACGAGACCGGCGACGCCAACCAGCCCTGGCACTGGGTCGTGATCCCGGCCATGGGCCTGTGCATGGGCGAGATCTTCTATCTCAAGGACCTGGCGCAGGACTGCCACGACGACGGCGTCTACGAGTTCTTCTTCTGCGGCCCGCCGCTGATCATCACCGGCGGCACCGGAAGCCCGATCAATCCGCAGGCGATTAAATAAGAAGCCTTAATCCCTCCCCCGCTTGTGGGGGAGGGTGGCGAGCCATAAGCGTTTACGCGCGTCTTCGACGCGCTATGGCGAGCCGGGTGGGGCCTTTACGCTTCTCGAATAAACCCCACCCGACTCCGCGCTACGCGCGGAGCCACCCTCCCCTTGCAGGGGAGGGACAAGAAAGAAAGAGGAGAAACACATGCCCCGCTACCTCAAACGCGGCATGGATGCCGGTGCCATCAAGGAAGCCGACGCCAAAGTGCGCGCCACCGTCGAGGACATCCTCGCGCAAGTTGACGCGCGCAAGGACGCCGCCATCCGCGAGCTGTCGGAGAAGTTCGACAAGTGGTCACCGAAGGATTTCCGGCTTTCGCCCGCCGAGATCGAGAAGGCCATCGCGCAGGTGTCGAAGCGCGACCTCGAGGATATCAAGTTCGCGCAGGCGCAGGTGCGCAACTTCGCGCAGAAGCAGCGCGACACCATGCACGACCTCGAAGTCGAGACGCTCCCAGGCGTCGTGCTCGGCCACCGCCACATCCCGGTGAACTCGATCGGTTGCTACGTCCCGGGCGGGCGCTATCCGATGGTCGCCTCGGCGCATATGTCGATCGTCACCGCCAAGGTCGCCGGCGTGAAGCGCATCATCGCCTGTGCTCCGCCGTTCAAGGGCGGACCGCACCCGGCGATCGTCGCCGCCATGCACTTCGGCGGCGCCGACGACATCTACGTGCTGGGCGGCGTGCAGGCCGTCGCCGCCATGGCGCTCGGCACCGAGAGCATCGCGCCGGTGGACATGATCGTCGGCCCCGGCAACGCCTATGTGGCGGAAGCCAAGCGCCAGCTGTTCGGCCGCATCGGCATCGACCTGCTGGCCGGGCCGACCGAGACGCTGATCATCGCCGACGACAGCGTCGACGGGGAGATGTGCGCCACCGACCTGCTCGGCCAGGCCGAGCACGGGCCCACCTCCCCTGCCGTGCTCATCACCAACTCGGAAAAGCTCGCGCGCGAGACGATGACGGAGGTCGAGCGGCTGCTGAAAATCCTGCCGACCGCCGACGCGGCCGGGCAGGCCTGGAAGGACTACGGCGAGGTGATCGTCTGCGACAGCGAGGCCGAGATGATCGCGGAGGCCGACCGCATCGCCTCCGAGCACGTGCAGGTAATGACGCGCGATCCGGATGTGTTCCTCAACGGCATGAAGAACTACGGCGCGCTGTTCCTCGGGCCGCGCACCAACGTCGCCTACGGCGACAAGGTGATCGGCACCAACCACACGCTGCCGACCAAGAAGAACGCGCGCTTCACCGGCGGGCTGTGGGTCGGCAAGTTCCTCAAGACCTGCACCTATCAGAAGGTGCTCACCGACGAGGCCAGCGCCATGATCGGCGAATACTGCTCGCGGCTGTGCATGCTGGAGGGCTTCGTCGCCCACGCCGAACAGGCCAATATCCGCGTGCGCCGCTACGGCGGCCGCAACGTGCCCTACGGCGAAGCGGCGGAGTGACTTTCTTATCCCTCCCCGTCTTCGGGGAGGGTGGCGAGCGAAGCGAGCCGGGTGGGGTCGCTCTACGCGGCT
>JBKBRE010000026.1:23720-53909 GCA_046292265.1 Pseudolabrys sp.
CCCCCCGGGTGGGGGGGGGGGGGCGGCCCCCCCCCCCCCCCGGGTGGGGTCGCTCTACGCTTCTCGAATAAACCCCACCCGACTCCGCGCTATGCGCGGAGCCACCCTCCCCTTTCAGGGGAGGGATAAAATGAGATGCGCCACATACCATGACCATCACCCTCACCCCGACCGTTTCCTTCCGCCTCGACGGCCGCCGCGCGCTGGTGACCGGCGCCGGGCGCGGCATCGGGCTGACTGCGGCCGCAGCGCTGGCGGAAGCCGGAGCCCATGTCACGCTCTGCGCACGCACGACGAGCGAAATCGAGGAAGCCGCGGCCGCCGTCCGCGCGCGCGGGCAGCAGGCCGACGCCCTCACGCTCGACGTCACCGACGTCGACGCCACACGCAAGGCGCTCGGGGCGCGCGCGCCCTATCAGGTGCTGGTCAACAACGCCGGCATGAACCGGCCGAAGATGCTGCCCGACGTCACGGTGGACGACTTCGACACCATCATGGGGCTGAACGTGCGCGCGGCCTTCTTCATGGCGCAGACCGTGGCGCTGCGGCTGCTCGCCGAGAAGCTGCCCGGCTCGATTATCAACATCTCCTCGCAGATGGGCCACGTCGGCGCTGCGCGCCGCACCGTCTACTGCGCCTCCAAGCACGCGATGGAAGGCTTTACCAAGGCGATGGCGGTGGAGCTCGCGCCGCACAACATCCGCGTCAATTCGCTCGGGCCCACTTTCCTCGAGACGCCGATGACGAAGCCGTTCTTCGAGAACAAGGCGTTCCGCGACGAGGTGCTCTCCAAGATCAAGCTCGGCCGCCTCGGCCAGCTCGAGGAGCTGACCGGCGCCATCGTGTTCCTGGCGTCGGACGCCTCCTCACTGATGACCGGCTCGGCGCTGGTGCTCGACGGCGGCTGGACGGCGGAGTGAGCTTTCTTATCCCTCCCCCGCTTGCGGGGGAGGGTGCGAGCGATAGCGAGCCGGGTGGGGGCTGCGCATGATCGAGAGGCAACCCCACCCGTCTCCGCGCTGCGCGCGGAGACACCCTCCCCTTTCAGGGGAGGGATAAGAAGCGTCAAAACAGCTTCTTCAGCACCTGCGGATTGAGGCAGCTCACCGGCGGCTTGCCCTGGATCAGCGCGATGGTGTTGTCCACCACCACGTTCGCCATGCCCTCGCGCAGCTCGAGCACGCCGCTGCCGAGGTGCGGCGTCAGCACGACGTTCTGCATGGCGACGAGCTCGGGCGACGGCGTCGGCTCGAACTCGTAGACGTCGAGGCCGGCGCCGGCGATCTTCTTTTCCTTCAGCGCCCGCACCAACGCCGCCTCGTCGATGACGGGGCCGCGCGAGGTGTTGATGATGAAGGCGGTCTTCTTCATCAGCGCGAATTGCGCATCGCTCATCAGGTGCCTGGTTGCCGGCGTGAACTGCGGATGCAGCGACACGAAATCGGCCTCGCGAAGCACCTCCTCCATCGTCTTGTATTCGGCCTCAAGCTGCTGCTCGACTTCCGGCGACTGACGCTGCGGATCGCAGTAGATGATCTTCATGTCGAAGCCGCGGCCGCGCCGCGCCACCGCCTTGCCGATGCGGCCGAGACCGACCAGACCGAGCGTCTTGCCGCTGACGCCGAAGCCGGCGAAGTGATTCGACTGCGAGCCGGGGTAGATGCCCTTCCGGAACAGCGTGTCGCCGAGCACGATGTTGCGGGCGACCGTCAGCAGGAGGCCGAAGGCGATGTCCGCGGTGGCGTTGGTCACCATCGCGGTGATGTTGGTCACCGGGATGCCGAGCTCGGTCGCGGCATCGAGATCGATCTTGTCCTTGGTGATATTCATCGAGGACACCGCCTTCAGATCCGGATTGGCGGTGAGGACCTCGCGGTCAACGGTGTCGTGCAGCAGCGATATCAGGATATCGGAGCGCTTGACCGCTTCGACCAGCTTCTCCTTCGGCAGGACGCGGCTGGAATCGGGATTGACCTCGACGTCGGCGACGGCGCGCAGGCGCGCGAGCGCGCTCTCCGCAATGGGTTGCGTGACGAAAACTCTTGGACGGTTCATTTCTTGATCGCGGCGTTGACTTTGGGGAGGACTTTTTCGGCCAGGAGGATCATGGAGCGGCGGCCGAGCTCGCGATCTTTCCAATCTTTTCCAGCGTAAAGCAAGGTGCCGAAGTCGCCGACCGTGTCGCGGTACTTCAGAATCTCATCGGCGACCTTGTCGGGCGTGCCGTAGGTGATGAGCTGATCGCAGACCGCGTCGAGCGTCACCTCGTCGTCGGGCTGGTCGCGTCGCGTCTTGAACAGCTCGATGCGGCCGTTCTTTTTCAGCTTGGTGAAAAGCTGGCTGTAGTAATATCGATACGGTCCGTTCGGGTCGGTGGCATAAGCCTTCGCGGTCTTTTCATCATCTGCAACGAAGATGCTGCGCGCGACGCGCCAGTTGTCGGGATCGGCCTTGCGGCCGACGCGCTCGCAACCTTCCACGTATTTCGGCCAGTGGCTCTTCACCCACTGCGGCATCAGGAAGTTGGCCGAGATCGGGTCCCAGCCGCGCGCGGCGGCTTCCGTCACGCCTTTCGAGAACGGCGCGACTGCGGTGACCACGATCGGCGGATGCGGACGCTGGAACGGCTTGGCGATGTAGCCCTGGCCGAGGTCCGGGATGAACTGGCGCTCGACCGAGATATTCCAGTACTTGCCCTTCAGGTTATAGGGCGGCTCGTTCGCCCAGATCGCCAGCACCTGGTTGATGCCTTCGAGGAACATCGCGTTGCGGTCGGCGTCCAGGTTGCCGAACACCTCGGCGTCCGAGAGCAGTCCGCCCGGGCTGATGCCGAACAGGAAGCGGCCGTCGAGCATGTGGTCGAGCATCGCGATCTGCGATGCGACCGCCGCCGGATGCGTGTTCGGCATGTTGATGGTGCCGGTGCCGAGCTTGATGTTCTTCGTCTTGTCGACGAGGCTGGCGATGAAGATCGCGCAGGAGGTGATGTTCTCGGCGCGGTCGGTGACGTGCTCGCCGCACAGGCCTTCGGCGAAACCCAGTTCGTCCGCCAGGATAAAGGCTTCGCGGTCCTCGCGCAGCGACTGCCGCCAGTCCTTGTCCAGCGGATGGATGGGCATGGTGAAGAAGCCGAGCTTCATCGCGATTTTCTCCCCGGGTGCCGTTTCGCACCGTCATTACCCCGCACCCTATTCGGATTGCGTCGCATTAAAAATAATAAATTCTACATCCGGCCATCATTTTTTCTAATGACTTGCCGGCCGGGATCTCCCGGCGGCAGGCCTGAACTGTCATCGAGGGGTGCGAGAAAGGCTCCGCTAGCCGCGCAGCGGAGTGCGAGGCTGCCACGCGTTCCGGCACCACCGCCCCTGGGGGCGGCCGGACGGCAGGAATCAGCGCGGCATCAACACTTCCGGATTGACGCAGTTTGGCGGGCTACGGCCGGCGAGCAGCGCCTCGACATTGTCGGCAACGAGGTTCGCCATAACGTCGCGAACTTCCATCACGGCGCTGCCGAGGTGCGGCGTCAGCACGACGTTCTTCATGCCGATGAGGGCCGGCTGAAGTTTCGGCTCCTGTTCGAACACGTCGAGCCCGGCGCCAGCGATCCGTTTGTTCTTGAGCGCGCGCACCAGCGCCTTCTCGTCGACCACCGCACCGCGCGCGGTATTGATAATGAAGACGCTCGGCTTCATCTTGGCGAATTCCGCGTCCGAAATCATGTGCCGGGTCTCCGGCGACAAAGTCGGGTGTAGCGATATGAAATCCGCCTCCCTCAACAGGCGGTCGAGCGAGACATATTCCATGCCGATCTCCCGCTCGGCGTCCAGCTTGCGGCGTGGAGCCCAATAGAGAACTTTCATGTCGAAGCCGCGCGCGCGCCGTGCCGTCGCCTGACCGATGCGGCCGGCGCCGACAAGTCCGATCGTCTTTCCGTAGACGCAAGCACCGGCGAGATGATTCGACTGCGAACCGGGAAACTTGCCGGCGCGCACCGTCTTGTCCCCTTCGACCAAGCGGCGTGCTACCGCCAGCAGCAGGGCGAAATGCATATCAGCGGTTGCCTCCGACACGATCGGCGGCACCACAGTGACCGGAATGCCGCGTTCGGTGGCGGCGTTGACGTCGATGTTATCCGGTGTGATCGCCATCGAACAGACCGCGCGCAATCCGGGGTTGGCGGCGATCACCGCGCGATCGACCTTGTCGTGCAGCAGTGAAACCAGGATATCGCAATTTCGCACGCCCGCGATCATCCTGGTCTTGCTGATGATCTTGCTCGAGTCGGAATTGACCTTGACGGTGGCGATGGCGCGAAGCCGGCGGATCGCACTATCCGCGATCGGTTGTGTGACAAAGATGCGCGGGCGCGCCTTCACCGCAGCCATCGGACAATGCCG
Organism: Pseudolabrys sp.; assembly: GCA_046292265.1. Taxonomy (GTDB): domain Bacteria; phylum Pseudomonadota; class Alphaproteobacteria; order Rhizobiales; family Xanthobacteraceae; genus Pseudolabrys. The sequence goes on from JBKBRE010000026.1 coordinate 28,121, forward strand.
GCGACACCATCCACCGCACATTGGGCGCCGTCCGGGATTTTGCGGGTGGCGTCAAGTACGCCGAGAACCATCGGAATGCCACGCTCGCGCGCAAGAGAGGCCAGATGCGACGTGGACCCGCCAAGCTCGGCGACCACGCCGGAAACCCGTGGCAAAACGTGGCCGAGCGCCGGACCGGCGACGCGCGTCACCAGCACGTCGCCGGGCGCGACGCGCGACAATTCGCATTCGCAGTTCACCACCACCGCTCGTCCGGCACCCCAACCGATACCGGCGGGATGGCCGCGCACGCCGGGATGCTGAAGCCAGATGTCATCGGGCACGATGGCGGGCTCGACATGCAGCGGGCGCGACTGCAGAAGCTTGAAGCCGCCTTCATCCATTGCCCATTCAATTTCGACCGGTCCGCCGGCGAGTTGGTCGCATTTGCGCAGCAGGCGGCCGAGCGTCACCGCCTCGCCCGGCGTCAGGCATGGCTCGCTGACCAATCCGTCGGGGACCAGCTCCGGTGCCGAGACGCCATGCGCGCATGTGTCGCGGTGGCCCTTGCGGCCCGCTTCCACCGTGCGCAGGAAGCCGGTGCGGGACAAAACCACGCGGTCGGGCACCACTTCGCCCTGCGCGATGGCCGAACCAAGGCCCCAGGTGGCGGAGATCAGCATCTGGCCTTCGGCGGTTTCGCTCAAGCCGCCGCCGGAAACGCGCGCCGGGACCAGCGGCTGGATCAGCACGCCCATTGCAGTGTCGGCGGGCGACAGCCCGTGATTTTCCATGTAGCGACGCGCGTGCGAGGTCCACAACGCGGCCCAGCAGGCGCGCAACGCGGTGAGGAATTCGGCTTCGTCGCTGAGGCCGAGGAAGCTTTCGAACTGGCCCGCGAAATTGGCCCCTTTGCGGTCCTCGATCAGCGCGGAAGAGCGGACCACGACGAGCGCATCGTCGGTCCTTAGCGCGCGCCAGGCGGCGAGCAGCGGTTCGAGGATCTCGGGCGCGATCTCACCCCGGTATATCGCGAGCCTGATCTGGATCGACAGCCGCCGCGTGGTCGGCACATCGCCTTCGTTGTACTTGGCGAGCATGTGCGCGATGCCGAGATGGCGGAGCTGATGATGATAGGCGTCCGCCGTCAGGGCGAAGCCGCCCGGCGTCGGCAGCCCGGCACGGGTAAGCTTGGACAGGTTCGCCGCCTTCGGGCCGACGACCTCGGGATCGGCCGCGGCGGGATCGGTGAGCGGCAAGACAAACTCAGCCATCTCGGCCCTCGTGTCCCGGATCAGCGGTGCAGCGCGCAAGCGGTGCACCGCTGATCCGGGATCTAGCTTTCCTAAGAAACCGGCGTGCCGGGTCTGCAGCGCATCACTGACGTGCCGCGCTGCGCCCTGGACACGCCCCTCGTCATTTCACATGGTCGCCGTAGCCCGGCATCGGGTCGACCACCGTGATCTGCTTTACCGGGAAGTTCGACACGATCTCTATCCCGTCGTTCTTCACGATCAGCATTTCCTCGATGCGCACGCCGTAGCGAAAGCGCTTGCCGTGCTGGGTCTCGAGCGCGAAAGTCATGCCTTCCTGGATTTCGACGGGATGGTCGAGCGACCAGATGCGCGAAATTACCGGTGGGTCGTATTGCGCGAGGCCGAGGCCGTGGCCCCACAGGTTCGCCGCCGCCTGATCCTCGTCTTCGTAGCCCCAGGTTTCCTGCGCCGACGGCCATTTCAGCGCGATATCGCGCGTCGTGGCCCCGACCTTCACCGCACCGATCGAATCGTAAAGCCACTTCAGTGCAGTGTCGTAAGTATCCTTCTGTTCCTGGGTAGGCTCCTTGCCGACGCAGTAGGTCCGGTAATAACAGGACTTGTAACCGTTCCAGGTGAGCGCGGCTAAGTCCATGAATACGATGTCGCCGGGCTGGATGATGCGGTCGGAGAAATTGCGCCAGTTCGGCCACGTATTCGGGCCCGACGACACGATCACATCCTCTACGTCTTCCATGCCGGGAATATTGTAGAGATATTCCATCAGGTGCGCGGTCACCTGGTTCTCGGTGACGCCGGGGCGCAGAAACTTCATGCACTCCCAGTGGGTCGCATCGCCGATGGCGCCGACGATGCGGAAGCATTCCTGCTCGTCCGGGCTCTTGACCGCGCGTGCTTCCATCATCGGGGTCATGCCGTCGACCCAGTTGATGTTGTTCTCCTTGAAGATGTTGATCATGTTGATGTCAACGAAGTCGACGCCGAGCTTCTGGCCGGCGACGCCGTGCTCCTTCATCGCCTGCAACAGCGCCTTGGTGAACTTGTTGACCTGCTGCGTCGAAGCCGGGCCGGCAGCGCCTTTGATCCAGGCAAAGGAGTGACGCACGTTCTCCTTCGGAATCCACGGCACATGGCGTTCGATCTGGAAGCCGATGTCGCCCTGCTCGAACAGAATCGGCCGGCCGTCGCCGCACAGCATGGCGTAACGCAGGCCGGGCTTGAGCCGGTTCCAGCCCGGCGTCAGCGTGCCGGTGATGTAGCGCACGTTCTCGTCATACATGCAGAGCATGGCGCCAAGGCCGTGCTTCTTCATCATCGCGCGCGCGCGCTCGATGCGATATTCTCGCAACCGGTCCCAGTTGACGCGCTGCTGCCAATCCATACCGGCAATGCCGAAATTCGCTCCCATGGCGCTCCTCCAACTTCGCTCGTTTGCCTGAACGGCGCAGGTTTCATGCTGCGAGAACGTCGATCGGCGGGAAGCTTACGTCCGCTGGCAGACCAAAAAGAAATAATATATATTGCCCTTCTGTATTAGTTTTTATGATGATGTCCGGGGGCTTCGATGACCAGTATCTCCCTGCGGCAAGTCCGCGCGGTGATTGCAGTGTGCGAGGAAGGCTCCTTCACCCGCGCGGCCGCGCGCGAGAACGCCACCCAATCGGGCATCTCCCAGCACGTGGCGGCGGTCGAGCGCACGCTCAAGGCCAAACTGTTCGAGCGGAGCGGCGGCCGCGTCACGCCGACGCCGGCAGGCCTGCGCTACTACAAACGCTGCGTCGAGGCGGTCGGCACGCTCGAACAGGCGGGCGAGGAAGCGCGTTCGCTCGCGGCCGAGGTCGCAGGCGACCTGCGCATCGGGCTGATGCCGACCTTCACCCGCGCGGTGCTCGCGCCGGTGCTCGACGATTTCGTGCCGCGCTGCCCCGAGGTGCGCCTGCACATCGTGGAGGGCTACAGCAACCTGCTCACCGAGATGGTGCTCGGCGGCGAACTCGACTTCGCCATCGTGCCCGCCTTCGAGGGGGCGATGGGTCTCAAGTCGCGTCTTCTGGTGCGCGACCGCGAGATGCTGGTTTCCGGTCCGCGCCGCGGCATGACCGAGCTCGCGCCGGTGCGGCTATCCGACTGCAGGCCGCTCAAGATCGTGGTGCCGGGCCCGGGCAACATCCGGCGGCGCAACCTCGACACCTATTTCCAGACGCACGGCGTCGAGGTGCAAGCGCTGCTCGAAATGGACGCGATGATCGCCACGCTCGAGTTCGTGGCGCGCAGCGACTGGGTCACGGTGCTGCCGAGCGTGATCTCCGTCAACGACATCGGCGGCGATGCGCTGATCGTCAACCCGATTGTCGAGCCGGAGCTGCACGCCGAGTTCGTGGTGATCCAGCCCACGCGGCGCACGTTGTCCACGCAGGCGCGACTGTTCCTCGAACGGTTCGAGGAAGAAGTCGCGCACGTGCACGGCGTGTGGGACGCGGCAATCGCGCGGACGGGACGCACGGGTGCGCCGGCACGCGTCCCCGCACGGGCTAGACGCTCGCCGGGGCGCCCGGCTGCTTGAGCGGATGCGCGCGCGCGAAGGCCTCATTCGTCATGCAGGTGTCGACGATGCGCCGCACCGTCGGATAAGGCCCGAGATCGACCTTGAAGAAACCGGCGCCGGCGACCTGGCTCGCGAGGCAGATGTCGGCGATGGTGATCTGGTCGCCCTGGCAGTAGGTGCCGGTTTCCTTCTCGGTCGAGAGGTGCTCCTCCAGGCCCGACAAGGCGGCCCTGTGCCAGTGCTGCGCCCACTTCATCACGCCCGCCTCGTCGATCTTGAACTCGTGCGCCAGGTATTCGCGCACGCGCGGCACGATCAGCGGATGGCTGTCGCAGGCGACGATCTGCGCCAGCCCGCGCACGCGCGCCCGCGCCTTCGGCTCGAAGGGCAGCAGCCGCGGCTGCGGGTGGACCTCGTCCAGGTACTCGATGATCGCCAACGACTCGAACAGCGCCGGCCCCTCGCCGTCGACCAGCGCCGGTATCGCCATCATCGGGTTGACCGCCTTGTACTGCGGATCGCGCTGGTGACCCTTCATCAGGTTCACCTCGACCACGTCGGGCGTCAGGCCCTTGAGGTTGAGCGCGATACGCACGCGATAGGTCGCAAGCGACCGCCAGAATGAAAAGAGCTTCACCGTTTCCCCCATCCGATCAACCCGGCTTGGCGCCGGTGTCGCACGATCTTGCCACCGCCCGCCCGCAAAAAACATGGCCGGGCAAAGCCCGGCCATGACAAATGCGTTACTCCCGCGGCGCTATTTCTTCGTCCCACCGGGATCGGCCTTCAGGCCCGCCGCCTCGATTCCGGCGACCGCGATGATCTCGTCGTTGTCGCCGGTGTCACCCGAAATGCCGACGGCGCCGACGATGCGGTTGGAGCTGTCGCGGATCAGCACGCCGCCCGGGTTGGGCACCATGCGCCCGCCGCTCGCCGCCACGATGGCGGTGAGGAAATTCGGGTTCTGTGCCGCGCGCTCCATCATGGTGCGCGTGCCCCAGCCCATGCCGAGCGCGCCATAGGCTTTGCCCACCGCCACCTCGAAGCGGATGATGCCGGAGTCGTCCTCGCGCTTGGCGCAAACCAGGTGGCCGCCCGTATCGAGCACGACCACCGTCTGCGGCATCTGCTTGAGCTCCCGCGCCTTGGCGAGCGTGGCGTCGACGATGGCCGAGGCCTGAGCGAGCGTGACCGACATGTCGTGTCCTCCCTATTTCTTCCGACTGCCCCAGTAGACCGCCATGCGCGCGCCGTCCTCGCCGCCGTTGCCGTGCGCGTTCGCGTCCTCGAAGCCGCCGAGCGCGGCCTTGGTCGCGCGCATGTCGGCGCCGAAGGACTCGCCGGTCTCCACCATCGTGCGCAGGTCCTTCACCGCGTTGGCGATCGAGAAGGTGGTGGCGCCCGGGTCCTTGCCCTCGAACATCGCCACGATCATGTCGGCGCGCATCTTGAGCGCGTTGTTGGCGCCGTTGCTCTCGACGAACAGGTCGAGCAGCCGCTTGGGCTCCCAGCCGACCGTGCGCGCGATGGCGAAGGCTTCGCCATAGGCCTGCCAGGCCACCATCAGGGGCAGGTTGATCGCGAGCTTCATGGCTGCGCCGGCGCCGATCGGCCCGCAATGCTCAAGCCGCCGCGTGAGCTGCGCGAGGATCGGCTTGGCGCGGGCGGCGTCGGCGGGCTCGGCGCCCATGAGGCCGAGCAGCTGACCCTTACGCGCCGGCGTGGTGGACCCACCGACCGGGCATTCGACCAGCGCGGCGCCCTTGGCGCGCACGTCGGGCGCGAGCGCGGTCAGCACCTTCGGCGGCAGGGTGCTCATGTCGATGAACAGCTTGCCCTTGGCCTCGCCCGCGAGCAGCCCGTCCTGCCCCTTGTAGACTGCGTCGATCGACGCTTTGTCGGTAAGCATGGTGATGACGGCTTCGCACGCGCTCGCGAGCTCGGCCGGCGTCTTCGCCACCTTGGCGCCGGCGTCCGCCAGCGGCCTGGTCTTTTCCGGTGTGCGATTCCACACCATGACCTCGTGCCCAACTTCCATCAGGCGCGCGGCGACCGCCGCGCCCATGGCGCCAATTCCAGCAACCCCGATCTTCATGCTTCCTCCGTTTCCGCATTTGGGGCGCGACGATAAGCGATCGCGCGCGCGCTTGAAAGCGCCTCCGCGAGCAACCCCACTCGACAGAGCCCGGCGACACCGCCTAAGAGGAAACATGAAGCGCACCGGGTGCGCGATAACCTCAGGCGGGAGAAGGGAATGGCGGCGGCGAGGAAGAGCAAGGGCACGGTCGGCGTGATCGGCCTCGGAATCATGGGCGGGTCTTTCGCCGGCAATCTGGCGGCGGCCGGCTGGCGCGTGGTCGGCTACGACGTCAGCCCGGCGGCCCGCCGCGCGGCGGCCCGCGCCGGCGTCGAGATCGCGTCGAGCGCGGTCGATGTGGCCGAAAAGGTATCCACCATCCTCACCAGCCTGCCCAAGCCGCAGGCGCTGATGGACACCGCGCGCGCCATCGCCACCGTCCGCGGCAAGCCGAAGGTGGTCGTCGAGATGAGCACCTTCGCGATTTCAGACAAGGAAAAGGCCGAAGCCGTGCTGCGCAAGGCCGGCCACACCATGCTCGATACGCCGGTGAGCGGCACCGGCTCGCAGGCGAAGAACCGCGACCTCGTCTTTTATGCGAGCGGCGACAGCAAGACGATCAGGAAGCTGAGGCCGATGTTCGAGGCCTTCGGTCGCCACGTCTACGACACCGGCGCCTTCGGCAACGGCAGCAAGATGAAATACGTGGCCAACCTGCTGGTCGCCATCAACAACGTGGCGGCCGCCGAAGCCATGGTGCTCGGCATGAAAGCGGGCCTCGATCCGCAGATGATCTTCGACTTGGTGAAAGCCGGCGCTGGCAATTCGCGCGTGTTCGAGTTGCGTGCGCCGATGATGGTGAAGAACAACTACAAGGACGTCACGATGAAGATCGACGTCTGGGACAAGGACATGCAGGTGATCGGCGGCTACGCAAAGAAGATCCGCGTGCCGACGCCGATGTTCGACGCCTCCAAGCCGATCTATCTCAAAGCGATGAAAACCGGTTACGGAGCGCAGGACACTGCCGCGGTCTGCGCCGTGCTGGAGAAGCAGGCGAAGGTCAAGCGCAAGCGCTGACGCGCTTTCACATCGCCAAATCCGATCGAAAGGCCCGGCGCGCACCTTGCGCCGGGCCTTTCATTCTATGTAGCCTGCCAAAAAACAAAAACACATCATGGGAGGCTGCGATGGCGGCGACGCTCAACGAGCGCACCGAAGACCGCGACGGTATGCGGATCGACTGGAACGTTCCGATCACAATGGATGACGGTCTGGTGCTGCGCGCCGACGTTTTTCGCCCGGTGAAAGACGGCCGCTATCCCGTCATCCTCAGCTACGGCCCCTACGCCAAGAACCTTGCCTTCCAGGACGGCTATCCGAGCGCCTGGCAGCGAATGGTCGACAAGCACCCCGACGTTACCGCCGGTTCCACCAACAAGTACCAGAACTGGGAGGTGGTCGATCCGGAGAAATGGGTGCCGCACGACTACGTCTGTGTGCGCGTCGATTCCCGCGGCACCGGCTGCTCGCCCGGTTACGTCGATCATTTCTCGCCGCGTGAGACCAAGGACTTCTACGACTGCATCGAATGGTCCGGCGTGCAGTCCTGGTCGAACGGCAAGGTCGGCCTCAACGGCATCTCCTATTACGGCATCAACCAGTGGCACGTGGCGAGCCTGCAGCCGCCGCATCTCGCAGCCATGTGCGTGTGGGAAGGCGCGGCCGACTGGTACCGCGACATGACGCATCACGGCGGCATCGTCTCCACGTTTTGGGAGAACTGGTACGACATGCAGGTGAAGACCGTGCAGTACGGCGCAGGCGAGCGCGGCGGCCGCAGCCGCGTGCACGGCGAGCTGGTGTGCGGACCGGAGACGCTGTCGGAGGCCGAGCTCAGGAAGAACCGCTGCGACTTCGGCGCCGAGATCGTCGCGCATCCTTTCGACGACGAGTATCACAAGTCGCGTTCGCCGGTCTGGTCGAAGATCACCGTGCCGCTGTTCACCGCCGCCAACTGGGGCGGCCAGGGCCTGCATCCGCGCGGCAATTTCGAAGGCTTCATGCGCGCGGCGTCCAAGCAGAAGTGGCTGGAAGCGCACGGCATCGAGCACTGGACGCATTTCTACACGGACTACGGCCGCGAGCAGCAGCTTCGCTTCTTCGACTATTTCCTGCACGGCAAGGATACGAGCTGGTCGAAGCAGCCGAAGGTGCAGCTGCAGGTGCGCCATCCGGGCGAGAAGTTCGTGCCGCGCGCGGAGAACGAATGGCCGATCAAGCGCACCAAGTGGACGAAGTTCTATCTCGAGCCGAAGAGCATGGCGCTGACGACGAAAAAGCCGTCGGGCAATGCGCAGCTCAAGTTCGAGGCGATGGGCGACGGGCTGCTCTTTATCACGCCGCCGCTCGCGCAGGAGACCGAGATCACCGGCCCGTCGGCGCTCAAGCTGTTCGCCTCGTCGTCGACCGCGGACGCCGACTTCTTCATCGTGCTGCGCGTGTTCTCCGGCGACATGAAGGAGATCGTGTTTCAGGGCGCCATCGATCCGCATACGCCGATCGCGCAAGGCTGGTTGCGCGCCTCGCACCGCAAGCTCGACAAGAAGCTGTCGTTGCCGTACCGGCCCTATCACACGCATGACGAGAAACAGCCGCTCAAGAAGGGGCAGGCCGTGGAACTCGATATCGAGATCTGGCCGTCCAGCATCGTGGTACCCGCCGGCTATCGCATCGCGCTCTCGGTCCGCGGCAAGGACTATGAATACGGCGGCGGCAGCGGCGGCAAACTGTCGAACTTCAAGAACGAACTGACCGGCTGCGGTCCGTTCCTGCACAACGATCCGCGCGACCGCCCGCCTGCCTTATTCAGCGGCACCACCAGCCTGCATTTCGGGCGCGGCAAAGCGCCCTACCTGCTGCTGCCGATCGTTCCGCCGAAGAAACGGGCATCCAAAGCGCGCGGAAAGTAACGACCTTCATGGCGCACGGGAGCGCGACGAGGCCACACGGCCGCGCCCGTCTTCGACGTGCCGCTAATTTGTGTGTTCACACGAGAGGAAGCTGAGGTAAGCTTGCATGCAAACCTTCGGAAAAGAAGGATAAGGGGGGAATGAATACGCAGTTCTGGATCGTCCAGGCGTTCAACGGCGTATCGTATGGCGCCTTGCTCTTTCTCGTTGGCGCCGGGCTTTCGCTCATTTTCGGCGTCATGCGGATCGTCAACCTGTCGCACGGCGCCTACTTCCTGTGGGGCGGCTATATCGCCCTCTCCGTGATCAACACGACCGGTTCCTGGGCGCTCTCGCTGCCGCTCGCCGCGCTCGGCGTCGCGGTGATCGGCATCGCGATGGAACGCCTGTTCCTGCGCTCGGCCGGGCTCGAGCACGTTCGCAACGCCGCCATCGCGCTCGGCATCGGCATCCTGTTTAACCTCGCGGTCTCGGCGCGCTGGCCGCAGCTCATCGGCGGCGGCTGGCTGCAATTCGTCGTGCTGTCGGTGATCGGCGCGCTCATCGTCTACGCCGTGCTGCAACGCCTCGCGGTCGTCCCGATCGACAACGACGTCCAGCGCCAGGTGCTGCTCACCGTCGGCTTCGCCTTCCTGTTCCAACAGGGCGCGCTCGACATCTGGGGCGGCAACAACATGGACATCGTCCCGCCGGCCGAGTTCACCAAGAGCATCGTGGTGGGCGGCATCTATCTGCCGCTCTACCGCGTATTCATGATCGCGACCGCGGTGGCGATCGGCATCGTGTTGTGGCTCGCCATGGAGAAGACACGCATGGGCGCGGCCGTGCGCGCGACCGTCGACGACGCGCAGATGGCGCGCGGCGTCGGCATCGACACCAACCGCATCTCGATGTTCATCTTCGCGCTGGGCGCCTTTCTCGCCGCGCTCGGCGGCGTTATCGGCGGCGCCTTCCTCGGCATCTACCCGGGCCTCGATTTCGAGATGTTGCCGCTCGCCTTCGCCGTCGTCATCATCGGCGGCATGGGCTCGCTCGGCGGCGCCGCCATCGGCGCACTCGCGGTCGGCCTCGCCGACAACTTCGGCAAGGCGCTATTTCCGGAGATTTCCTACTTCACCCTGTACGCGCCGATGGTGCTGATCCTCGCGATCAAGCCAACCGGCCTGTTCGGACGCGAGTGACACGCCGATGCTCAATCAGAAGTTCAAGATCCTGGCGGTACTCATCGGGCTGCTGCTGCTCGCGGTCGTCATCCCGAACTCCGGCTCCTTCGTCATCCTGCTGGCGACGCGCGCGCTCTGCTTTGCCATCCTGGCGATGAGCCTCGATATCCTGCTCGGCTTTACCGGGCTCGCCTCGCTCGGCCAGGCCGCCTATTTTGGCGTCGGCGCCTATCTCACCGCCGTGCTGGCGGTGAAGCTCAACTTCGGCATGGGCTGGGACTTCTGGGTCGTCGTCCTGCTCGGCATCCTGATCGGCTGCGCGCTCGCGGCCGTGTTCGGCCTGTTCGCCATCCGCGCCACCGGCGTTTACTTCCTGATGATCACGCTCGCGCTCGGGCAGTGCGTCTGGGGCCTGGCCTACCGCTGGAACTCGCTCACCGGCGGCGACAACGGCATCAACATGAAGGGCCGGCCGAGCTTCGGCATCGACCTCACCAACGACGTCAACTTCTTCTACCTGGTGCTGGCCTTCTTCTCAGTCTCCATGGTCGCCATGTACGTGCTGGTCCGCTCGCCCTTCGGCCGCAGCCTCGAGGGAATCCGCGAGCGCGAACTGCGCATGCAGATCCTCGGCTACAACACGTGGCTGCACAAATACATCGCGTTCATCATCGCCGGCGGCTTCGGCGGCCTCTCCGGCGTGTTGTGGGCGCACACCAACGGTCACGTCAGCCCCGAGAACGTGGTGCTCACCACCTCGGTCGACGCCCTGCTGATGGTGGTGCTCGGCGGCGCCGGCACGCTGGTCGGCGCGGTGCTCGGCTCGGCCATCGTGTTCGGCCTGCGCGAGTACCTCTCCACTCTGGTGCCGTGGTGGCAGTATGCGCTCGGCGCCGTCTACGTGCTGACCATTCTCTACCTGCCGACCGGGCTCATGGGCATACCGGCCCGCCTGCGGCAATGGCGGCGGGGGCAAGCAAAGACCGAAAGTTCGAGCAAGCTGGGAGCAAGCGTAGCGACATCCAAACCTTCCTGACCTGCAGGCAGGAAGGCGACCAACGAGGGAGGACGACCATGAAGACGACTGTGCGACATCGGCTCATGCCGATGCTTTTCGGAAGCTGTCTCGCGATCAGCGTTGCGGCACCTGCCAGCGCGGAAGAGATCCGCATCGGCTTCGTGTCGCCGCTCACCGGCATCTTCGCCCAGGTTGGCAAGGACATGGTGGACGGGTTCCAGCTCTATCTCGACCAGCACGGCGGCAAGCTTGGCGGCATGGACGTCAAGTTCATCGTCGAGGACGAGCAGGGCAAGCCCGACACCGCCGTCACCAAGGCGAAAAAGCTGGTGCTGAACGACAAGGTGCACATGTTCATCGGCGGCCTGCTGGCCTCCTCGGGCTACGCGCTCGCGCCGGTCAGCACCGCCGAGAAGACGATGTACATTTCCTCGGTCGCCGCGGCCGACGACCTGACGCAGCGCGACCTCTCCAAGTACCCCTACTTCATCCGCACGAGCTGGACCTCGTCGCAGCCGCATCACGCACTCGGCCAGTGGGCCTGCGACCAGGGCTACAAGAAGGTGGTGTCCGTCGCCGCCGACTATGCCTTCGGCTACGAAGTGGCCGGCGGCTTCCAGAAGGCGTTCGAGGACTGCGGTGGCAAGATCATCCAGAAGATCTGGCCTCCGCTCGGCACCAAGGACTTCGGGCCCTACATCCCGACCATCAAGGCCGATGCCGACGCGATCTTCTCGCTGATGGTCGGCCCGATGTCGCTGCAATTCCCGAAGCAGCTGCGCGGCGCCGGCGTCAAAAAGCCGATCATCGGCGGCGGCACCAGCTATGACGAGTTCGCCCTGCCCTTCATGGGCGACGAAGTCATCGGCGACGTCTCCGCGCTGCACTACAGCGCGGCGCTGCCGACGCCGAAGAACGAAGCCTTCGTGAAGGCCTACCGCGCCAAGTACGGCAAGGTGCCGTCCTACTATTCGGAGAACAACTACACCACGGCGCAGTGGCTCGACGAAGCGCTCAAGCAGGCCGGCGGCAAGTGGCCGGGGCCGGAGCAGTTCATCAAGATCATGCAGGGCATCAAGCTCGACAGCGTGCGCGGGCCGATCGCCATGGATGACATGCGCAACCCGGTGCAGAACATCTACATCAAGAAGGTCGAGAAGAAGAAGATGTTCGGCTACGAGAAGGACGAGCTCTGGAACACGGTCATCAAGACCTATCCGAACGTCGGTCAGTTCTGGACCTACGGCAAGGAGACGTTCCTGAAGCAGCCGCTCTACAGCCGCGACTTCCCGCCCTGCAAGAACTGCAACTAAGCGACACGGCGCCGGGGCGGCTGACGCCCCGGCGCTTTCTCCCACCCGGAAGGTCTTTCGCGTGAGCACCGATACCCAGACGAACGGCGGCGCGGTCCCGGCCCTCGAACTCAGGGGCCTGTGCAAGAGCTTCGGCGGCTTGCAGGCGACCCGCAACGTCACGCTGCGTGTCATGCCCGGCGACCGCAAGGCCATCATCGGCCCGAACGGCGCGGGCAAGACCACGCTGTTCAATCTCATCACCGGCATCTATCCGGCGACCGCCGGCAATATCCTCCTGTTCGGACAGGACGTCACCGGCTGGCCGAGCCACCGGCGGACCGCGATGGGCATGGCGCGCACCTTCCAGGTCACCAGCCTGTTTCCCAAGCTGACCGTGCTCGACAACGTGCTGCTGGCGATCAAGGGCCTGCGTCCCTCGAAGTTCGTGATGTGGCGCGTGCTGTCGTCCTACCGCGACGTCTACGACAAGGCGCACCACCTGCTCGAGCAGGCCAACTTCCTCGACCGCAAGGACACCGAGGTACGCAACCTGTCGCACGGAGAGCAGCGCCAGCTCGAGATCATCCTCGGCCTCGCCAGCGACCCGAAGATACTGCTGCTCGACGAGCCGGCGGCCGGCCTGTCGTCCGGCGAGTCGATCGAAATGACGAAGTTCCTGATGGGGCTCGACCCCAAGCTGGCGATCCTCCTGATCGAGCACGACATGGACGTGGTGTTCGACGTCGCGGACGAAATCTCGGTCCTGCATTTCGGCGAGGTGCTGGAGACCGGCACGCCCGAGCAGATTCATGCGAGCGCCAGGGTGCAGGAAATCTATCTGGGGACCGATTAGCGCATGATCCCGAAAAGTGGGCACCGGTTTTCGGCCCAGATCATGCGCCAAGGGAAATAAGCCATGGCCGCCATTCTCGAAGTCCAGGACATCCATACCTACTACGGCGACGCCTATGTGCTGCAGGGGCTTTCGCTCGCGCTCGAGCAGGGCTCGATCCTCGGCCTGCTCGGCCGCAACGGCGTCGGCAAGACCACGCTGGTGAACTCCATCGTCGGCTTCAACCCGCCGCGCCGCGGCAAGGTGATGTTCAAGGGCGACGACATCACCGGCAAGCCTTCTTTCGAAACCGTGCGCGGCGGCATGGGCCTGGTGCCGCAGGGCCGCCGCGTGTTTCCGACGCTGGGCGTCGAGGAGAACCTGCTGGTCGCCGAGCGCAGCCCCGACCGTCACGGCTGGAACCTCGCGCGCGTCTACAAGCTCTTCCCGCGCCTGGAGGAGCGCCGCTATCAGCGCGCCAAGACATTGTCCGGCGGCGAGCAGCAGATGCTGGCGATCGGTCGCGCGCTGATGACCAATCCCGACTGCCTGATCATGGACGAGCCGTCGGAAGGCCTCGCCCCCATCATCATCCAGGGCCTGTGGGACGCCATCAGCACGCTGAAGAAGGAAGGCCTCTCGATCCTGCTGGTCGAGCAGAGCGCGCATCTCGCCCTCAAGCTCGTGGACTACGTGCACGTCATGAGCAAGGGCCAGGTGGTTTATTCCGGCAAGCCGGACGACCTGCGCGACAACGACGAGATCAAGTCGAGCTATCTCGGCATCTGACCGCATCGTTCCGCACGCAACGGTTCCATTCGCAACGACACACCGCACGACGCGCGTGCGTCCGCGCAGTCCTGCCCACATGCCGGGCGGATGCATGCGCGTATGCACACAAGTCACTTTACAGATTGGAATGCATTGGCCGATGATGGTGTTGGATACGACGATATGCCGCGGCACGCTGCGGCCAAAAACAAACGACAGGCCGAGGCCGCCACCGCGCGGCGACGACCGGTTGAAACTGTAAATCATCGCCGAGCGATCCGTTCGGCTGGGGTCCAATGGGAGAAACAACCATGTCTCGCAAGTTTACCCGTCGCCAAGTGATGGCCGCCACCGCCGCCGGCGCAGCCGCGGCGACGTTCAAATTTCCCGCGCCGGCCATCGCGCAAGGCGCGCCGTTCAAGATCGGCTTGCTGACGGTGAAAACCGGCCCGCTCGCGCAGGGCGGCATCCAGATGGAACAGGGCATCAACGTGCTCCTGAAGCAGAGGAACAACACCTTCGCCGGGCGCAAGATCGAGCTGCTCGTCGCCGACACCGGCGGCAACCCGGCAGGCGCCAAGACCAAGGCGCAGGAAGTGATCGAGCGCGACAAGGTCAATGTCATCCTGGGGCCGCTCGCCGCCTTCGAGCTGCTGGCGATCACCGACTATGTGCGTGATAACAAGACGCCGCTGCTCAGCATCGCCGCTGCGGAAGACGTGACCCAACGCAAGGCCAATCCCTTCGTCATCCGTCCGTCGGCGACCTCGGCGCAGTGCTGCCACGTGATGGGCGACTACGCGACAAAGGAGCTCAAGTACAAGCGCGCCGCCACCATCTCCGAGGACTTCGCCTTCGGCTACGAGCAGATGTCCGGCTTCCAGCGCGTGTTCGAAGAGAACGGCGGCAAGGTGGTCAAGAAGCTGTGGCCGCCGCTGGTCACGCCCGACTACACGCCGTTCATCGCACAGATCAAGAACGTGGACTGCGTGTTCAACGGCTTCGCCGGCTCCAACCCGGTGAAGTTCATGCGCGCCTATGCCGACCTTGGCCTCAAGGGCCAAATCCCGCTGCTCGCCGGCTGGACGGCGATGGACGATGCGCTGCTGCGCAGCCTCGGCGACGAGGCGGTCGGCGTCGTCTCCGCGGCCTGGTATTCGGCCGACGGCCAGACCGAAAGCAACAAGCGCTTCGTCGCCGACATGCAGAAGGACTACAACGTGCTGCCGGGCGGCTACTCGGCCGGCATGTACGTCGCCGGCCAGTGCGTCGAGGCGGCGATGCAGGCGATCGGCGGCAAGGCCGACGACCGCACCGCGCTCGCCGAAGCCCTGCACAAGGTGTCGCTCACCGACACGCCGCGCGGCCCGGTCAGCTTCGACCAGTACGGCAACGTGATCGGCGACGTGTTCATCCGCAAGTGCGAGCGCAAGGGCGGCAAGCTGACGAACACGATCGTCAAGACCTATCCGAAGGTCAGCCAGTTCTGGACATATCCGGACAAGGAGTTCCTGGCAAAGCCGGTCTACGGACGCGACGAGCCGCCGGCGAAAAACCTCGAGAACTGAGTGACGCCATCCCAGGACCCCGGGCGCGGCGCGGCCCCGCCCGGGGCCTGCCTTTCGACACGCACGCTGTGATCACTAGCCTATGACCGTCTGGCTTACCCTCGCCGTCAACAGCATTGCGCTCGGCGGACTGCTGTTCCTTTTGTCGTCCGGCTTCTCGCTGATCTTCGGCCTGATGCGGATTCCGAACCTGATGCACGGTTCGTTCTTCATGCTGGGGGCCTATTTCGGCGTGACCATGCTCGACCAGCGCGTCGGGCTGAACTTCTGGCTGGCGGCGATCGCGAGCGGGCTCGCCATGGCGGTGATCGGCGGGCTGGTCGAGCGCTTCCTGCTGCGCCGCCTGAACGGCCAAGAATTGCCGCAGGTGCTGCTCACCCTCGGCCTGTCGTTCATCGTCGCCGATCTGTGCCTGATGATATGGACCGGCGATCCCTGGCAGCCGCCGACGCCGCGCCATCTCGCCGGCGCGGTGCAGGTCGCGGGCATGTATTTCCCGCTGTTCCGCCTGGTGATCGTGCTGGTCGCGGTGGTCATCACCATCGCGCTCTGGATCCTGGTGGACTGGACGCGGCTCGGCGCCATGATCCGCGCCGGCGTGGACGACGCGCCGATCGCGCGCGTCTGCGGCATCAAGGTGTCGCAGCTGTTCACGCTGGTCTTCGCGCTGGGCGCCGCGCTCGCCGCTTTCGCGGGCGTGGTTGGTGCGCCCTACCTGTCGGTCTATCCGGGCCTGGACGCCGAGATGCTGCCGCTCGCCCTGATCATCGTCATCCTCGGCGGCACCGGCAGCCTGCTCGGCGCTCTGGTCGGCAGCTTCATCATCGGCTTTCTGTTCAACTTTGGGCAGGCGTGGTTCCCGGACCTCGCCTACGTCATCCTCTTCCTGCCGATGTTGCTGGTGCTGGTGCTGCGGCCGCAGGGCCTGTTCGGACGGGTGCAGTCGTGACAAGCACCAACCTCCGCCGCGCCGGGCAGATCGTGGGCGCCCTCTGCCTGCTCACGTTGCCGTTCTGGATGGACAACGCCTATTACATCAACGTGGCGAGCCAGATCCTGCTGTTCGCGGTGTTCGCGCTGGCGCTCAACGTGCTGGTCGGCTACGGCGGCCTGGTATCGCTCGGCCATGCCGGGCTGTTCGCCATCTCGGGCTACACCGCCGCGCTGGTGCTGCAAGCCGGGCACGGTCATCTGCTGGCCGACCTCGCGGCGATCGTCGTGACCATGGTCGCCGCCGCGGTCTTCGGCGTGCTGGCGCTGCGCGCGACCGGCATCGGCTTCCTGATGATCTCGCTGGCCATCGGCCAGATCATCTGGGGCGTCTGCTACCGCTGGCAGAGCCTCACCGGCGGCGACAACGGCATCAACGTGCGCACGCGGCCCGAGCCCTTCGGCATCTCGCTGTCGCATGCGCCGTCGTTCTACTACATGGTGCTGATCGTGTTCGCGCTGACGGTGGTGTCGCTCGCGATCTTCGTGCGCTCGCCGCTCGGCGCCAGCCTGCGCGGCACCCGCGACCAGCCCCGCCGCATGAACGCGCTCGGCTACAATGTCTGGCTGATCCGCTTCGTCGCCTTCCTGGTGTCGGGTTTCTGGACCGCCGTCGCCGGCCTCCTGTTCATCTACTACAACCAGTTCATCAGCCCGCAGGTCTCGGCGCTGCAGACCTCGGCGGAAACGCTGCTGATGGTGATCTCCGGCGGCACGGCGACCCTGCTCGGCCCGATCGCCGGCGCGGCCATCGTCGTCATCATGAAGAACGTGGTCAGCGCCTATATCGAGCGCTGGAATCTGGTGCTCGGCCTGATCTTCGTGCTGATCATCACCTTCATGCCGGAAGGGCTGGTGCCGGGCGCCGTCCGCCTGTGGAAGATGGGCTGGCGCAAGTTTCGCGACCGCAAGGTCAATCCCCTGCGCGACGTGGGAGCGCCGCCGTCATGAGCGCCCTGACCATCAGCAACCTGAACAAGGCGTTCGGCGGCCTGCGCGTCACCAAGAACGTCAACCTCAACGTCGAGCCCGGCGAGCGGCGCCTGATCATCGGCCCGAACGGCGCCGGCAAGACCACCCTGTTCAACCAGATCACCGGCGAGATCGCGCCGGACACCGGCACGATCTCGCTGCTCGGGCAGGACATTACCAGGACGCCGAGCCGGCAGCGCCCGCATCTCGGCATGGCGCGCACCTACCAGATCATCACGCTGTTCGCGCGCGACACCATCGTGCACAACGTGCGGCTCGCGCTGCTCGGCCTGTCGCCGCTGCGCTGGAACCCGTACACCGACATCGCGCACCACCACCACCTCACCGAGCAGGCGCTCGAGGCGCTGGCGCAGGTCGGGCTGGCGCAGATCGCCGAACGGCCGCTGGCGCAGACCTCCTATGGCGAGCGCCGCCGCGTCGAAATTGCGATGGCGCTGGCGCAGAAGCCGAAAGTGCTGCTGCTCGACGAGCCCTTTGCCGGCCTGTCGATCGACGAGCGGCGTGACGTGCACAAATGCCTGATGGGCATCTCGCGCGACGTCACCATGGTGATGATCGAGCACAACATGGACGTGGCGCTCGAGTTCGCCGAGCGCATTTCGCTGCTGCACTTCGGCGAGGTCATCGTCGAGGGCACACGCGCCGAGGTGGTCGACAACCCCCGCACGAGGGAGGTGTATCTTGGCCACTAGCGCCCTCACCCTCAGCCACGTGGACGCCTTCTACGGCGACAGCCACGTGCTGGCGGACGTCTCGTTCGAGCTGGGCGAGGCGCGCATGCTCGGCCTGCTCGGCCGCAACGGCGCCGGCAAGTCCACCTGCATGAACGTCACGGTCGGCCTGCTGCCGCCGCGCCGCGGCACGGTGACCATCTTCGGCCAGACCGTCAGCGGCCTGGCGCCGGAGCAGATCGCCGCGCACGGTGTCGCGCTGGTGCCGCAGGGCCGGCGCATCTTCAAGAGCCTGACGGTGCGTGAAAACCTGATCGTGGCCGCGCGCAAGCCGGACGCCGGCAGCAAGCACGCACCCTGGACCATCGACACCGTGTTCGGGATGTTCCCGCGGCTGAGCGAGCGGCGCAGCCAGATCGCCGCGCACCTGTCGGGCGGCGAGCAACAGATGCTGGCGATCGGCCGCGCGCTGATGTGCAATCCGCGCGTGCTCTTGATGGACGAGCCGTCGGAAGGGCTGGCGCCGCAGATCGTCGCCGAGGTGATGGCGACCATCCGCAAGCTCAAGGAGAGCGGCCTGTCGATCGTGCTGGTCGAGCAGAACCCGAACCTGGTGTTCGACGTCGCCGACGACATCGTCATCCTCAACACCGGCCAGGTGGCGGTGGTCTCGACGCCGGAACGGCTGCGCAAGGACAGCGTCGACCTGCGCCAGCATCTGGGGGTGTTTTGACCGCCCCGCCCAAAACGCTTATCCGTCACCCTGAGGCGCGAGCGTAGCGAGCCTCGAAGGGTGACAGCCCTCTGCCCCGTCATCCTTCGAGGCGCGCCGCGCGGCGCGCCCCTCAGGGTGGCGTGAGAAAGTACGAGGGAAAACCAAATGGCCCAGATGAGGTACAAATACGCCGAGACCGCGGCGCGTAAGCACGGCAAGCCGGGGCGCGAGCAGCGGCCGAAGAGCGTCACTATCGACGCGCACACGCACGTTGCCGTGCCGCGCGCGGCCGAGTTCATCAAGCCGCATCTCGACATCTCCACCATCCCGCTCGCCCATTTCGCTTCGCCCGAGACCAAGGAACTCAACGCCAAGCAGGAGGGCGACATCCGCTCCTGCATGACGACCTACGACGAGCGCTTCGCCACCATGGACCGCATGGGCGTGGACCGGCAGTTGGTGATGCCGCCGCCGCCGCAGTGCTACCACACGGTCGCGCTCGAATACGCAGTGCCGGCCGCGCAGATGATCAACGACGGCATCGCCGAGTTCGTCGCGAAGCACCCCGACCGCTTCATCCCCACCGGCACGGTGCCGATGCAGGACGGCAACGAGGCCGCCAAGGAGCTCGAGCGCTGCATGAAGACGCTCAACTTCAAGGGCGTCGAGATCCTCACCAACGTCGCCGGCAAGGAGCTGTCGGATCCGGCCTTCGCGCCGTTCTGGAAGAAGGCGGAGGAGCTCGGCGCGCTGGTCATCATCCATCCCAACGGCTTCACCGAAGGCCAGCGGCTGTCGCGCTTCTACTTCAACAACGTGGTCGGCAACCCGTTCGAGACCACGCTCGCGCTGCACTACCTGATCTTCGACGGCGTGCTGGAGCGCCATCCGAACCTGAAAATCTTCGCCATGCACGGCGGCGGCTATCTCGGCGCCTATTCCGGCCGCATCGACCACGCCTGGGGCGCGCGCTCGGATTGCCAGGCCGGCCTGCCGAAGCCGCCGACGCATTATCTGAAGAAGGTCTACGTCGACACCGTGGTGTTCACACCCGATCAACTCGAGGCGCTGGTAAAGACCTTCGGCGTCGATCACGTGCTGATGGGCACCGACTATCCGTTCGACATGCTGGAATACGACCCGATCGGCCACATCAACTCGGTCGGAAGCTTCGACGACAGGACCCGCGCTGCGCTGGCCGGCGGGAATTTGACGAAGCTGCTGGGGCTGTGAGGCTTCTTATCCCTCCCCTGCAAGGGGAGGGTCGGCGAGCGTAGCGAGCCGGGGTGGGGTTTGGTCCGAATTGCACTAATCCCCCACCCGGTCGGCTTCGCCGACCACCCTCCCCCTTCGGGGGAGGGATACTACGCGTACAGAAAATCCAGCGTCGCCGTTTCCTTGATCACCGCCTCGTCGGTCGAGTGGCGGCCGGCGCGCGCCTGCTCGGCCTCGGTGCGGTTCGCCTGCAGGTAGGCGCCGAGATGGCGCGCCCATTCGATGATGCGGCGGTTCTCGGGCAGACGCGCCGCCTCGAAACGTAGAAGCGCGCTCGGCACGTCGGCCTCCTGCGTCAGGCTCTGCGCCAGCGCCGCCGCGTCGTCCGACGCCTTTGACACGCCGGCGCCGACATGCGGGCGCGCGACGAAGGCCGCGTCGCCGAGGATCGCCACCCGGCCGAAGGCCATGCGCGGCGATTCAAGATCGTAGATCGGCTGCAGGATCGGCTCGGGGAACAGCCGCACCACCTGGCGGAACTGCGGCGCCAGCAGCCGCTCGGCCGCTTCGTGCATCTCGGCGATCGCCGCGCGCCGGATCAGCGGCGGCGGGATCGAGATCGCGTGCGTGACCCCGCTGTCGTCGGTGAGCAGCCAGGGCAGCTTGGTGTGCTCGTCGGCCGGACGGTACCAGATGACGTTGTAGCGGCGGTGGCCGGGGCGCAGATCGTCGTTGGGTCCCGCCACCGGATAGCCGAGGAACTGCTCGCCCGGCGGCAGACCGAAGGACATGAACTCGAACAGCTCGCGGTGCACGTCCGGCGGGAAGGCGCTCTCCGCGATCAGCGCGCGCCAGGCGCTGTAGCCGGCATAGAGCGGCACGACCTCGGGCAGGAACTGCTGCCGCACCGTGGAGCGGATGCCGTCGGCGCCGACGAGAACATCGGCCTGGACCGTTTCACCATTCGAAAAATAGGCGGTCACCGCGTCCGCATTCTGAGACACTTTCGCGAGCCCGCGCCCACGGTGATACCGCTCGGCCGGAAAGCCGTCGCGCAGCAAGCGGTAGACGCGCTCCCAGGCGGTCGCCACCTGCGGGCAATCCAGCGTGTGGGTGAGCCGGCCTTCGGCGTCCAGTATCTTGCGGGAGGCGATCTGCACCCCGAGCTCGCGGGTTTCAAAACCCAGCCCGCGCAGGCGCTCGATCAGTTCCGGCTGCGCCACGATGCCGGCGCCGCGCCCCGACAATTCGCTGTCCACGCGCTCATAGATATCGACGTCCCAGCCCGCCTTCCGCAGTTGAAGGCCGCAGAGCAGGCCGCTCATGGAGCCGCCGATGATGACCGCGCGTCCGGCTATGCGTTCCGACATCGACGCTCCGACTTTTCGTTATTCGGATTATCCTATATACGAAGCGCCATAGCACTGGAGAAATTCCTCATGGCACTCACGATGGTCGACAAGGCCGCGGAGACGAAGAACAAGTCGCCGTGGCCGGCGGAAATCGCCGCCGAGTTCGAACGGGAAAGCAAGAACCCGAACCCCTGCGTCGGCTCCAGCTTGTTGTCAGAGAACGAACGCACGCGTGTGTGGATCATCCGCCTCGCTCCCGGCGAGCGGGTCGGCTTTCACCGCCATGTGCTCGACTATTTCTGGACCGCCGTGTCCGGCGGCCGCGCCCGCCAGCACGTGAGCGACGGCACCACGGTGGAATACACCTATGCGCCAGGCGAAACGCGCCACGAGACCTACGGTCCCGGCGAGTTCAAGGTGCACGATCTGGAGAATCTCAGCGACAGCGAAATGGTGTTCATGACCGTCGAGTTCAAGGACAGCGCCAACAAGCCGATGCCGCTGCCGGCCAGCGTGCGCCCGCAGTCCGCGGCGGCCTGACCGCCCTTCGATCGGCAAAAGTCTCTGGGAAAGCCGCCGGCCCCGCGCCGGCGGCTTTTTCTTTGCCACCGGCCCGTGCGAGCCGGCCGCCTCGCCCGATGCGTGTGCGCCGGCCCATTGCCCACCGCCCCCTGCTACGTGACAAGCGCGCCGCGGGCAATCGGTCGCAGTGGAGAAAGAGGCTAGCCAAGCCGCCGCCCTTCCTGCAAACTGCGCCGCAACGCGCGGCTCTGCGCGAAAAAAAACAATAGACGCAGGGGGGACGATGCTGGCAATTCTCACTGGCAAGCGGCATCCGTCGGGTCGCACCACCCCGCGGATTTGCCGATGAATTCTGTCGTGCGGGCCTGCCAGCTGGGGCGAGTATGGAAATTCAGTTAGACCTCCTAATCAATGCCATCGTCGCAGGCCTGCTGCTGGGGGGCTTCTACGCCGCCGTCACGGCTGGCATTTCGATCTCGTTCGGCATGCTCGACATCGTTAACATCGCGCATCCCGGCTTCGTCATCCTCGGCTCCTATCTCGCCTACTTCATCAACATCAACTACGGCGTCGATCCGATCGTGGTCAGCATCCTTATGCTGCCGTTCTTCTACGCGCTCGGCGCGATGGTCTATCAGGTCTATTACGTCTCCTTCGAGAAACGTGGGCAGGAAGCGCTGCGCGGCCTCGCCTTCTTCTTCGGCCTCCTGTTCGTCACCGAAGTGATGCTGATCCTGGTGTTCGGCGTGGACTACCGCTACGTCGAGGCGAGCTATATCGGCCCGAGCATCCGTCTCGGCATCATCGACCTGCCCCTGCGCATGCTGGTGCCCTGCGTGGCCGCGCTCGTGCTGTTCGGCATCATCGAGCTGTTCATAACGCGCACCTTCACCGGCCGCGCGATCATGGCGGTGTCGCAGGACCAGCTCGCGCTGCAATTGATGGCGGCGGATCCGATCCGCATCAAGCGCATCGCTTTCGGCATATCGATCGCGGTCGCCGCGGTCGCCGGTGCCCTGCTCATCGTCATCCAGCCGGTCGAGCCCTCGGTCGGGCGCGAGTACATCGGCCGCGTCTTCGCCATCTGCGTGCTCGGCGGTCTCGGCAGCATGCCCGGCACGCTGATCGCGGCGGTGCTGCTCGGCATCGTCGAAAGCCTCACCGCCACCTTCTACGGCCCCTCCTGGGCGCCGGCGGTGGCCTTCGGTCTTCTCCTTCTGACGCTGGCCTTCCGGCCGGCCGGACTCCTGGGACGGTAAGCGTGAGCACGACGAAATTCTCACTGATAGCGGCTGCGATCGGCGCGGTGATCCTGCTCATCGCCCACGCGATCAACGTCGATTATCTCTACTTCGCCAGCTACACGATCCTGCAGTTCGTGGTGCTGGCCACCGCCTGGAACATCCTCGGCGGATACTGCGGCTACGTGAACTTCGGCTCGGCCGCCTTCTTCGCGATGGGCGCCTACTCGTCCGTATTCCTGCACAAGTACTTCGAGGTGATCCCGGTCCCCTTCCTGATCGTGATCGGCGGCATCGTCTCGGGGATCGTCGGCTTCGGCATGGGCTACCTGACGCTGCGGCTGCGCGGCTCGTTCTTCGCCATCGCGACGCTCGCCCTCGCCGTCGTGCTGGCGACGCTGGTGGTCAACTGGGACTATGTCGGCGGCTCGCGCGGCGCCTACATCATCCGGCCGGAGTTCCTGGAGATCGGCAGCCTGAAGATCAACTATATCGAATACCTGTTCGCGCTGATGCTGACCTTGAGCATCGTGGCGCTGATCACCGCGCGCACCATCGAGCGTTCGCAGCTCGGCTACGGCTTCGCCACCATCCGTGACGACGAGCTCGCCGCCGAGGCCTGCGGCGTGCCGACGCTGCGCCTGAAGCTGATCGCCACCTCGCTGTCCGGCGCCTTCATGGGCATGGCCGGCGCGCCCTTCCCCTACTACATCGGCTACCTGCAACCGCAGTCGGCCTTCGGCCTCGAATATGCGGTGAACTCCATCGCCATGCCGATGATCGGCGGCACCACCAGCTGGATCGGCCCCCTGGTCGGCGCTGTGCTGCTCGGTACCGCGCAGCAATACGCCACGGTGACCATCTCGTCGGCCGTCAACCTGCTGATCGTCGGCCTCATGCTCGTCGCCTTCGTCATCATCGCACCGAACGGCATCGTCGGACTGGTGCAGGAACGCCTGCGCGCGCGGAGACGGTCATGAGCGGTCCGCTTCTGCACGTCGACAACATCACCAAGCGCTTCGGCGGCTTCGTGGCGCTCGACGGCGTCACGCTGGAAGTGCAGCCGGGCGAGCGGCTCGGCCTCATCGGCCCGAACGGCTCCGGCAAGAGCACGCTGGTCAACTGCATCTGCGGCACCCTGCAGAACGAAAGCGGCAGCGTCCTTTTCAACGGCAGCGCGATGGACGGGATGGCGGCGCACCAGCGCACGCACAGCGGCCTCGCCCGCAGCTTCCAGCTGCCGCGACCGTTCCACAGCATCACGCTGGCGGACAACCTTCGCGTTCCGCTTCTTTATACGGTGCGCGCCCGCGAGGGCATGCTGCACGCGCACAGCGACCTCGAGGGGCGCTGCCACGAGCTGCTCGACATGGTGGGGCTGGCGGCCAAGGCCCGGCAGATGCCGCGCGACCTGACCCAGGTCGAGATGCGCAAGCTCGAGCTCGCCCGCGCGGTGGCGGCGGAGCCCAGACTGCTGATCGCCGACGAATCCATGGCCGGCTTGTCGCATTCGGAGATCGACGACATCCTGGCGCTGCTGCTGCGGCTGAACGAGCGCGGCATCACCATCATCCTCATCGAACACATCATGAGCGCGGTGATGCGGTTCTCGCAGCGCCTCGCCGTGCTGGTCTCGGGCAAGAAGATCGCCGACGGCAAGCCGGAAGAAGTCGTGCGCGATCCCGAAGTCGTGAGGGCGTATCTTGGCCAGTAGCATCGCGATCGAGAACGTACACGCCGCCTACGGCTCGGTGCGCGTCATCGAGGACGTCTCGATGACCGTCAACGCGGGCGAGACCGTCGCCCTGCTCGGCACCAACGGCAACGGCAAGAGCACGCTCATGAAATGCATCATGGGCATCGTGCGTCCGGCCGCCGGCCGCATCGTCGCGGAGATCGACGGGGCCAAACACAACCTCGTCGGCATGAGCACGGAGCAGATCGTCGATCTCGGCATCGCGCTGGTGCCGGAGGGCCGCCGGCTCTTCCCCAAGCTGACGGTGGAGGAGAACCTGCTGCTCGGCGCCTTCCGCCCGACCGCGCGCGCCAAGATCAAGGAGAACATGGATTTCTGCTTCGAGGCGTTCCCGCGCCTCGCCGAGCGCCGCCGCCAGCTCGCCGGCTCGATGTCGGGCGGCGAGCAGCAGATGCTGGCGCTCGCGCGCGCGCTGATGCTGTCGCCGAGGATCCTGCTGGTGGACGAGCCCTCCGTCGGCCTGGCGCCGCTGCTGGTCGCGCGCACCATCGACGCCATCAAACAGCTCAAGGACCACTACCAGCTCACGGTGCTGATGGCCGAGCAGAACTTTACCCAGGCGATCCGCATCGCCGACCGCGGCTACGTCATCGTGCACGGCAAGATCGCCTTCGAGGGCGGCTCCGCCGCCGAGCTCAACAACAACGACCTGATCCGCCAGTTTTATCTGGGGATGTGAGCTTCCCTCTCCCCGTTCTTTACGGGGAGAGGGTGGCGAGCGCCTGAAAGGCGCGAGCCGGGTGAGGGGCTGTGCACGGCCCCCGCCCCCCCCCCCCCCCCCATAGCCCACCCGCCGGCCCCCACACCCCCCCCCCCCCCGGGGCGGGGGCGCCCGCC
>JBKBRE010000027.1:0-53666 GCA_046292265.1 Pseudolabrys sp.
GGCGCGCCGGCCAATGTCGCCATCAGCGCCGACGAGAAGAGCGAGCGCAAGGTCGTGCTGACCTATCTGAGCGGGCCCTGGCCGGGCATCTACACTTTCACCGCCGGGCGGTTGAAAGTGGTCGAGCGCGCGCCCGAGCCGCCGAAGCCCGCCAAACCGGCGCCAAGGAAGCCCCGGCCGCGCGTGTCGCAGACGCGCTGACCCGCGCCTTCTTCCGTCTGCGCGTGCCGTCCCACCGGCCGCGCGCGGCAATTCACGGCCTCCGACGGTTAATCGTTTCTTCAGCGCCGTGACCCACAGTGCGCGAGTCGTTTGAGGCCAAACTAAATCGCATGATTTCCATCGGGCGCGTTCTTTCGATCCTGCTCTGCCTCACGGTCGGTACTGCCGGCATCGCCGCAAGCGTGAGCGCAGGAAAGCCGGGCGACGACGGCTCGATCGTGGCGGTCTTCCCGCCATGGTGGTCGGCTTCGCGCGCGTTGACGGCGGCGAGCGACGCGGGCGCCGTCCTCGGCGGCGGCGGGTTTGCCTTCGTCATCATCGTGCAAGCGCAGGAGCCCGGTCTTGGCGACCGCCTGCGCGCCGCGGGCGCGCTTCTTCTTCTCAATCCGCTTGGCGTAGGCGGTTGTGGACCAGCTTCTTCGGGGAACCAGAATGTCTGACGTCAGTCTCGATCTCGTCTCGTTGCGGCGCATCGCGCTTCGGCTTCTTCTGGGCACGATCTGGCTGCAACCCGCGCTGATCGGGGCAGCCTGTCTGGCCTATGGCGCCTCGTTCCTCGCGCCGGTCGCAACGGCGATCGGCATCGCGCTTGCCGCGCAAGCGGTCGCTCACTGGGGTGGCGAGGGCAGCGGCCGCATTGTCGCCGGTGTTTCGCTGATGGCGCTGATCTCGATCCTCGTCGGCGTGTTCAGCGGGCAGGCGGTCCAGGTCGATCTTCACATGTACTATTTCGCGGCGCTGGCGCTGCTCGTCGCGACTTGCGACTGGAAGGTGATCGCCGCCGCGACCGTGACCGTCGCCGTTCATCACATCGTGCTCAATTTCGCCTTGCCCTCGCTGATCTATCCGGGCGGCTCCAACCTGTTCCGTCTGGCACTGCACGCCGTCATTCTCGTGCTCGAAGCCGGCGTGCTTATCTGGCTGGCGGCGACGCTGGAGAATATGTTCGCCGCGATCATGACGGCGACGGCGCGGGCCGAAGCGAGCCTGCGCCGGGCCGAGGCGAGCCAGAAGGAGGCGCTGGAGGCGGCCGCCCGCGCCGAAGAAGCGCATCGCCTCTACGAGGAAAGCGAGCAGCAGTCGGCGGTGGTCCGCGATGAGGCCGAACGCGAGCAGAGCAGGGTGCTGGTCGACATCGCCGCAACCGTGAAGCACAACGCCGAGAACGCCGCACGCGCCGACGAATTCGCGGCCGCCACCGCCGCCGTCGCCGAACGGGGCGGCAAGGTCGCCACGCAGGCCGTCGAGGCGATGTCGCGCATCGAAGAAGCGTCCGGCAAGATCTCCGAAATCATCGCGGTGATCGACGAGATCGCGCGGCAGACAAACCTGCTGGCGCTCAATGCCGCCGTCGAGGCCGCCCGCGCAGGCGAAGCCGGGCGCGGCTTCGCGGTTGTCGCCACCGAAGTGCGCGATCTGGCGCAGCGTTCGTCGAAGGCGGCAATGGACATCAAGGAACTGATCACCAACAGCTCGAACCAGATCCAGGAGGGCGTCGGCCTGGTCAACAGCGCCGGCTCCTCGCTCGTCGAGATCGTCGACTCGATCAAGAAGGTGACGAAGATCGTGTCGGATATCGCCGCCGCGAGCGGCGAGCAGGCGAGGGGGCTGGATCGGATCAACGCGCGTTCCTCGGACGAAACCGGAGCGCAGGCCGCCCGGACGCGAAGCCTAGCCGCCTGACCGGCGGCGCTCAGACGCTTTCCAGCGCCGCGCTGGCGGCGAGCCAGTCTTCTTCCGCCGCTTCGATCGCCGCGACGACGCTCGCGCGCGTCTTCGACAGCTCGGCCGCGCGCGCCGGATCGGCCGCAAATAGCGAGCCGTCGCTGAGCGTCTTGTCGAGCTTGTCGAGTTGGCGCGTGAGCTGGGCGATTTTCTGCTCGGCTTCGGTGACCCGCTTGCGCAGCGGCGCGGTCTCCGCGCGTTTCTCGGCCGCGGCGCGGCGCGCCTCGCCTCGGTCGACTTGCGGTGCCTTTGCCACGCTCGTCTTCTCGCCCGACAGGACCAGCTTGCGGTAATCGTCGAGATCGCCGTCGAAGGGCGCGACCTTGCCGCCCTGCACCAGCCACAGCCGATCGGCGCAGGCCTCGAGCAAATAGCGGTCGTGCGACACGAGGATGACCGCGCCGGGGAATTCGTTGATCGCCTCGATCAGCGCGCCGCGGCTGTCGATGTCGAGATGGTTGGTCGGCTCGTCGAGGATGACGAGGTGCGGTGCGTCAAAGGTGGCGAGGCCGAGCATCAGCCGCGCTTTCTCGCCACCCGAGAGACTCTTGATCAGCGTGTTCCCGGCCGCCCCGGAAAAGCCGATGGCGCCGACGCGGGCGCGCACGCGCGCCTCCGGCTGGTCCGGCATCAGCCGCCGCACGGCGTCGTAGGGGCTTTCGTTTTCGTCGAGCTCGTCGAGCTGGTGCTGGGCGAAATAGGCCACTTTCAGGTTGGAAGCGCGCGTGACCTTGCCCTGCATCGGCGCGAGCCGTCCGGCGAGCAGCTTCACCAGCGTCGACTTGCCGTTGCCGTTGGAGCCGAGCAGGGCGATGCGGTCGTCATTGTCGATGCGCAACGACAGGCCCGACAGCACGACGCGATCGTCGTAGCCGACGGCAACGCCGTCGGTTGCGATGATGGGCGGCGACAACAGTTTTTCGGGCGCGGGAATGGTGATCTCGCGCACGTCATCGATGGTCAGCGCGTCGATCGGCTGGAGCCTCGCCAGCATCTTCAGCCGCGACTGCGCCTGCCGCGCCTTGGTGGCCTTGGCGCGGAAGCGGTCGACGAAGGCCTGCAAATGCTTGCGTTGCGCCTCCTGCTTCTTGATGGCCTTCTGGTCGAGCACCATGCGCTCGTGGCGCTGGCGCTCGAAATCGGAATAGCCGCCGCGGTAGAGCGTGAGCTTCCTGGCGTCGAGCGCCAGTATCTGGGTGACCGCGGTGTCGAGCAGGTCGCGATCATGGCTGATGACGATCAGCGTGTGCGGGTAGCGGGCGAGATGGTCCTGCAGCCAGAGCGTGCCTTCGAGGTCGAGATAGTTGGTCGGCTCGTCGAGCAGCAGCAAATCGGGCTCGGAGAACAAAGTCGCGGCCAGCGCCACGCGCATGCGCCAGCCGCCGGAAAATTCGGTGCAGGGGCGGGCCTGGTCGGCGGTTGAGAAGCCGAGGCCGGAAAGGATGGCGGCGGCGCGCGCGGGCGCCGCATGCGCGCCGATGTCGGCGAGCCGGGTCTGGATATCGGCGATACGATGCGGATCGGTCGCCGTCTCCGCCTCCTTGAGCAGGTCGGTGCGTTCGCTCGGCGCGCCGAGCACGACGTCGATGAGGCTCTCCGGTCCGTTCGGCGCTTCCTGCGCGAGGCGGCCGATGCGCCAGCGCGGCGGCAGCTCGACCGATCCGGTCTCCGCCGCCATCTCGCCGGTGATGACGTTGAACAGCGTCGATTTGCCGGTGCCGTTGCGGCCGACCAGGCCGACGCGGCTGCCCGGCGGAATGCGCGCGGCGGCGCCTTCCAGGAGCACGCGGCCGGCAATGCGAACGGTGAGGTCGTCGATGATCAGCATGCGGGCGGGTTGTGGCGGAGGCGGGCCGGGGATGCAAGCGTCGCCGTCACCCTGAGGTGCGCGCGAAGCGCGCCTCGAAGGGTCTGTGAATCAGAGATCCTTCGAGGCTCGGCGGCTACGCCGCCTCGCTCCTCAGAATGACGAGAGAGATCAGGCCAGCGCTTCGGCCACCGCCTTGCCGCACGTGACGGTGTCGGCCGGACCTTTGAGGTCGCGCGTGCGCAGCTTGGGCTCGGCCAGCACCTTCTCGATCGCCGCGACGATGGCCTGGGCGGCCTCGTGCTCGCCGAGATGCTCCAGCATCATCGCGCCCGACCAGATCTGGCCGATCGGGTTGGCGATGCCTTGACCGTAGATGTCAGGCGCCGAGCCGTGCACCGGCTCGAACACCGACGGATACTTGCGCTCGGGATTGATGTTGCCGGAGGGCGCGATGCCGATGGTGCCGGTGCAGGCGGGGCCGAGGTCGGAGAGGATGTCGCCGAACAGGTTGGAGGCGACCACCACGTTGAACCAGTCCGGGTTCATGACGAAGCGGGCGGTGAGGATGTCGATGTGGAACTGGTTCCACTTCACGTCGGGATAGTTCTTCGCCATCTCGCGCACGCGCTCGTCCCAGTACGGCATGGTGATGGCGATGCCGTTCGACTTGGTGGCCGAGGTGAGGTGTTTCTTCGGCGTCGAGCGCGCGAGCTCGAAGGCGAACTTGAGCACGCGATCGACGCCGGTGCGGCTCATCACCGTCTCCTGCACCACCACTTCGCGCTCGGTGCCGGCGAACATCTTGCCGCCGATGGCGGAGTACTCGCCCTCGGTGTTCTCGCGCACGACCCAGAAGTCGATGTCGCCGGGCTTGCGGCCGGCGAGCGGGGAGGGCACGCCCGGCATCAGCCGCACGGGGCGCAGGTTGACGTACTGGTCGAAGTCGCGACGGAACAGGATGAGCGAGCCCCACAGCGAGATGTGGTCCGGCACCTTGTCGGGCATGCCGACGGCGCCGAAGAAGATGGCGTCGTGCTTGCCGATCTTCTCCTTCCAGTCCTCCGGCATCATGCGGCCGTGCTTCTCGTAGTAGTCGCAGCTCGCGAAGTCGAAGTCGTCGAGCGCGAGCTTGAAGCCGAACTTCTTCGCCGCCGCTTCCAGCACGCGCACGCCCTCGGGCACGACCTCCTTGCCGATGCCGTCGCCGGGGATGACGGCAATGCGGTGGATGCGGTTGGTGGCCATGGGCGTTTCCTGACGAGGTTCGAATTGTCTTTGACTTTCCAAGCACTCCGCTCATTCCCGCGCAAGCGGGAATCCGGCGCCTCGCGTTTGTCATCGCCGGGCTTGTCCCGGCGATCCCGATCAGGAGCGCAGTGCCCTCCCGAGCGGGATGCCCGGGTCAAGCCCGGGCGTGACAGCGGAGAGTCCGTGCGTCCGGCAAGTCACACCATCGACTTCATCCCGACCCCCGTCTGCCGCTGATAGATGATCAGGTCGAAGCTCGGCATTGCATCGTTGCCGATGATGCTCGACAGCAGCGCGTGCGCCTGGCCGCGGTGGTGGGTCTGGTGGTTGAAGAAATGGTCGAGCGCCGGCATCAGCGGCTGCTCGATGGTCTGCGGATTGACCACCGTGCGATAGCGCAAGGCCCCGGCGAGGTCGGCCTCGCTCAGCCGGTCGACGTAGCGGACGATGCGGGCGTCCTCGCTCACGCGCGCGGCCCGCAAGGCCTCGAAGTCGTCGTAGAGGATGGCGTCGAGGGAAGGCGGCTTCTCGCCGGCGCCGGTGAAGCGGCGCATCCAGATGCGGTCGGCGACCAGGAGGTGGTTGAGCGTGCCGTGCAGCGACTTGAAGAAGGCGCCGCGGTCGGCGCGGTAGTCGGCGTCGCTCACCTTGGCGGCCGCCTCGTAGAGCCGCTCGTTGCACCAGGCATTGTAGCCGGCGAACATCTGGTACCGCGACTTCATGCCCGGCTCCTGTGAAAAGGCTCAAAATCCTTGAAAACGCGATGGTATACCAGGGCGGCGGGTCGCCGCCGACCTTGCCCGGCGAAGGGCCTCTCGGTATAAGCCGCCCCGGCCAGGCCGTTCCAATGAATGTGGCTGAAAGATCCGATCAATCCCAGTGAAGGTGACCCGATGGCGCGCGAGCGTACTTTTTCGATCCTGAAACCCGACGCGACCGAGCGCAATCTGACCGGCGCCATCAACGCCATGATCGAGCAGGCCGGCCTGCGCATCGTCGGCCAGAAGCGCGTGCGCATCACCCGCGAGCAGGCCGAGCGCTTTTATGCGGTGCACAAGGAACGGCCGTTCTTCGGCGAGCTGGTCGATTTCATGATCTCCGGCCCGGTGGTCGTGCAGGTGCTGGAAGGCGAGAACGCCATCGCCAAATACCGCGAGGTCATGGGCGCGACCGACCCGGCCAAGGCCGCGGCCGGCACCATCCGCAAGGTGCACGCGCGCTCGATCGGCGAGAACTCGGTGCACGGTTCCGACGCGCCGGAGACCGCCGCGCGCGAGATCGCCCAGTTCTTTTCCGAGAACGAGATCGTCGGCTAAGCCGAAAGGGAGCGGCGCGTCCGTGCTGGCCAGAGCCCGGCCGGGCGCTATAGTTGGCGCCGGCGAGCAAGGACAATAACGGGCGGCCCGGACCAAGGACCGCGGGGCAGGAGGAAGCGCAAGTGGCTTACTTTTGGACGGACATGCTGCAGCCCGCCTTCTGGATTGCAGTCGGTCAGATCATCTGGATCAACATCCTGCTCTCCGGCGACAACGCGGTCGTGATCGCGCTCGCCTGCCGCACGCTGCCGCCGAAGCAGCGTTTCTGGGGTATCCTCTTGGGCGCCGGCGCGGCCGTCCTGCTCCGTATCTTCTTCACCGTGGTGATCGCCCAGATCATGGGCATTCCCTTCCTCAAGCTGGTCGGCGGCCTGCTGCTGTTCTGGATCGCGGTCAAGCTGGTCATGCCGAGCGAAGAGCACGGCGAGGGCAGCGTGAAGGCCGGTGACACGCTTCTGCGCGCGGTCTGGCTGGTCACGGTGGCGGACATCGTGATGAGCCTCGACAACGTCATCGCCATCGCGGCGGCGGCGGAAACGGCGGCCGCGCGCGTCGACCTCGCGCACGCGCTCACCATCAAGACGACGCTGATCGTGTTCGGCCTCGCCACCAGCGTGCCGCTCATCATCGCCGGCAGCGCGCTGCTCATGCAGGTGATGCAGCGCTTCCCGATCCTGATCTGGGCGGGCGCCGCGCTGCTCGGCTGGGTGGCCGGCGAGATCATCATCAAGGACGTCGCTATCGCCGCGTACCTCGGCGCCCAGTTCGTCGAGACCGTCCATCTGTGGGCGGCGGCGGCAGGCGCGGTCTTCGTGGTCGGGCTCGGCTATCTGCTGGCGCGGCTGCGGCGGCCTCCGGTGGAGAGCGAAATCTAGCGCTTTCGGCTAGACTGGAGGCGCCATGAATCAGACGGTGCGCCTCGAAGCCACGCGGACGGGCCATTCGGCCTGTCCGCACGACTGCCCCTCGACCTGCGCGCTCGACGTCGAGCTTCTCGACGAACGCA
Source organism: Pseudolabrys sp. (assembly GCA_046292265.1). GTDB lineage: Bacteria > Pseudomonadota > Alphaproteobacteria > Rhizobiales > Xanthobacteraceae > Pseudolabrys. Next base: position 7,328 of record JBKBRE010000027.1, read on the forward strand.
CCATCGGGCGGGTGCGCGGCGCGCCGGACAACGACTACACCGCCGGCGTGGTCTGCGCGAAGGTGGCGCGCTACGCCGAGCGCCAGCACCATCCCGGCCGCCTGCTGAAACCCTTGCGCCGCGTGGGACCGAAGGGCTCCGGGCAGTTCGCGCCGGTGTCCTGGGACGACGCGCTCGACCTCGTCGCCGAGGAATTCATCAAGGCTGAACGGCGCCACGGCGCGGAAAGCGTCTGGCCCTATTTCTACGCCGGCACCATGGGCCTGGTGATGCGCGACGGCATCAACTGCCTGCGCCACGCCAAGAAGTATTCCGGCTTTCACTCCACCATCTGCGTCAACCCGGCCTATTCCGGCTTCGCCGCCGGGGTCGGCCGCATCGCCGGACCCGATCCGCGCGAGATGGCGCAGTCCGACCTGGTGGTGATCTGGGGCACCAACCCGGTGAACACCCAGGTCAACGTGATGACGCACGCGACGCGCGCGCGCAAAACGCGCGGTGCCAAGATCGTCGCGGTGGACGTCTACATGAACGGCACCATGCAGCAGGCCGACCTGGCCGTGCTGGTGAAGCCCGGCACCGACGGCGCGCTTGCCTGCGCGGTGATGCATTGCCTGTTCCGCGACGGCAAGGCCGACTGGCACTATCTGGACAAATACACCGACGCGCCGCGCGAGCTGGAGGCGCATCTGAAGTCCCGCGACCCGGCCTGGGCGTCGAGGATCACCGGCACGCCGGTCGAGACCATCGAGGCGTTCGCCCGGCTCGTCGGCGAGCACAAGCGCGCCTATTTCCGCCTCGGCTACGGCTTTGCGCGCTCGCGCAACGGCGCGGCCTCGATGCACGCGGCAAGCTGCATCGCGGCGGTGACCGGCGCCTGGCAGTACGAGGGCGGCGGCGCCTTCCACAACAACGCCGACATCTACAAACTCGACAAGACGCTGATCGAGGGACTGGATATGTGGGATCGGTCCGTGCGCATGCTTGACCAGTCACGCATCGGCGCGATCCTGACCGGCGACCGCGAGGCGCTCATGGGCGGCCCCCCGGTGACGGCGCTGCTCGTGCAGAACACCAATCCGGTTTCGGTCGCGCCCGACCAGACCAAGGTGATGCAGGGATTTGCGCGCGACGACCTGTTCGTCTGCGTGCACGAGCAGTTCATGACCGAGACCGCCAAAATGGCGGACATCGTGCTGCCGGCCACCACCTTCCTCGAGCATGACGACATCTATCGCGGCGGCGGGCACCAGTACCTGATCCTCGGCCCCAAGCTGGTCGAGCCGCCCGGCGAGTGCCGCAACAATCACGAGGTGATCGCGGCGCTGGGCGCGCGCCTCGGCGTGTCGCATCCGGGCCTGACGATGAGCCCGCGCGAACTGATCGACCAGATGCTCCGGACGTCGAAGCGCGGCACGCTCGCCGAACTGGAAGCGAACCGCTGGCTCGACTGCCAGCCGCCGTTCCGGCAGGCGCACTATCTCGACGGCTTCCCATGGCCCGACGGCAAGTTCCGCTTCAAGCCGGACTGGACGAAGGTGCCGTTCCGCAGCCCCTACCAGTCGGGCCCGGTGAAGGAGATGCCGGCACTGCCGGACTATTGGGCGTCGGTGGAGGAGGCGGATGCCGCGCATCCGTTCCGGCTGGCGACGTCGCCGGCGCGCGGCTTCCTCAATTCGACCTTCACCGAGACGCCGTCGTCGCTTGCCGGCGAGGGACGGCCGACGGTGATGATCCATCCGCAGGATGCGGCGGCGCAGGGGATCGCCGACGGCGATTACGTGGTGCTCGGCAATGCGCGCGGCGAGGTGCGCCTGCACGCCAGGCTGTTCGACGGCGTCGTGCGCGGGGTGCTGATCGCGGAATCGATCTGGCCCAACGCGGCTTACGCCGACGGCAAGGGCATCAACACGCTGACCGGCGCCGACCCGATCGCGCCCTACGGCGGCGCCGCCTTCCACGACAACAAGGTGTGGGTGAAGCGGGCGGACTGACCGCCGCTACGTCCTGGTGGCGTATTTCGAGCCGACATACACACCGTTGCTGATCCCCATCAGAATGAGATAGCCGTTCGGAATCTCCGGGATCACGTAGTTGGTCGCGACGCTGAGCCCGACGAAGACCGCCGTCACCAGCGTGAAACACAACATCTGCACGCGGGTCACGTCGATCTCACGGCCGCGCACTTCTTCCATCACCAGATCGGTCCAGGTCGGGTGGCGTATGCGCTCCGCCTTGGTGGCCTTGGCGGCGGCAGTCGCCAGATCGCGCCGCCGGTCGGCGACCGCTTTGTCGGCATCGGCGACGTCTTGTTGAGCCTTGGCGTCTCCCGGCGTGGTGGCGAGCGTCGCGCGCGCTTTCGCGGCGGCAGCCGCGGCGTTGGCGAGCGCCGCCATGGCCTTGACTTCGTCGAGGTTGGCTTTGGCCTCCACAAGCTCGTCGTTGACGTCCTGAAGTGCATCGGGACTCGCGGCGTAGTGGATCTTCTCGTTCAGCCGGTCGACGTCCGACTGGGCGATCGCCACTTCTTGCGCGGCGGCGACGGGATCGGGAACGGTGACGGGCTTGGCTTCGTCGGTTTCGCTCTTGAGCTTGGCCGCCAGCGTTGCGCCGCCGGAAATGCCGAGCAGCACCAGCGTTCCGCTGGTGATCTCGATGAGGTCGCCGGACAGCGCGATGACATAAATCACCGAGGCGAGGACGACGAGCGTCCATAGCACGATCTGGAACTGCGACAGGCTGGCGAAGCCGCTGCGTGTCGTGATGATGCAGAGCAGCGACTTGGAGGCAGAAATGTTCTTCAACCGCTTGCGGCAAATCCTGCAGAGCACGAAGAGGATCAGCGCCATCACGATGACGACGAGAAAGATGGCGAAGACGTAGTGCGTAATGCCCACGGTTGTGATGATGTTGACCAGCGGGGAGTCGTCGGTGTCGAAAACGATGATGCGGGCATCCGCGCGCGGGACCGCGAACCCGAGCACCGCGTAGTCGGCGGATCGGGTCGCCGGGTCGGGACATGCCGGGTCCACGGCATTGCTGCCGAAGAAGCGCGACGGACGGCAGGGGACGTCCGGGACTGTCGCCGCGATCTTCAGCGTGCGGTCTTTTTCGGGCTCGAGCAGGCGAACGCCGCCGCTATCGAAAAAGCGCCCGGGATCGCCGCTGGTCAGTTTCCAGCGGAAGCAGATCTTGATGAGTGCATCAGACGGTATGGGCTTGGCGCTGGTGACGACGAAGTCGAATTGGCCGCCGACCGGTTGCCAGTTCTTATGCTCGCCGAGTTTGGCGACGCCGCTGCCGGATGTCGTGATCAGCCCGGGAATGTCGCAGTAGTTGTCGGGGCTCACGATGCCGATGCCGGTCGGGGAGTGGTAAGCGACGGCTGGCGAGCCCTGGTCGGACTCAAACAGCAGTACCGTGACGTCGGCGATCGGATAGCCGTTGTTCGGCCCATACTTGCCGGCGACCCGGTCTTGCGATGTCCGGTCGCGGCGCGGCGGCGGCGCTTGCTTTTGAATGAGCGGCGGGACGATCGCGTTGAATTTGAGCGGAAGATCGGCCCGCTCGGCGGACGGTGCCGGCCGAGGCTGCACACCGGCCGCCGGTGCCGCGGGAGCAGGCGCCGCCGCTGGCGCCGCACGCGGCGGGTTGAGAAGCGCGACGGTCGGGCTTTGCAGCCGATAATCGAGGTATTCGTTCGCGCCTTCCGCCGTGTCCTTGTCGAGCATCCAACGGAAGCACACGACAGCCTGCGTGTTCGGGTTAACGCCTGCCGAGGGAATGGTGATGGTGATTTCGCGCCCCTCGCGCTGCCAATTCACCTGCGGCTGCTTCGAGTTTGGTGCGACGCCGATTTCTTGCCGGGCCGCTGCTGCCTGCATTTTGCAGGCGTCTGCCGGAACGGCCGCGTTTACCGGCGCCGATCCCCATGCAGTCCAGGCAATCACGGCAACGAAAGCGGCGAATGCTGTCCGACCGGCATGTACGTTCATGGCCATCCCCCCAGAGCGACCACAACCTCCGCGGGATGCTACCTTAGATTGTCATGAACGCAAATCGCCCGCCGCGGCCAGCGGCGGGCGTTTCTTGGGCCAGAACCTGGCTGTCGAAATAGCAGCCTTTATGGTTTTACAGCTCTTTGCTGAGCTTGGCGTCGACCGAGTACTGACCGCCGCCGCGGATGGCGATGAAGAAGCAGACAATGCCGAGGAACAGTACGTACTCGTAGCCGCCGGCGCCGACCGAGAAACCCTTGGCCCAATGGGCGGCGAACATCGCGATCAGCATTTCGACCGCCAGCGCCGAGGCGAAGAAGCGCGTCGCCACTCCGACGATGAGCGCCGCGCCGCCGACCAGTTCGAGGAAGATTGCGATGCCTGCAAACCACCGCGGCAGGCCGTAGTTGTTGGCAAAGGCGTTGCCGACGGCCTCCGCGCCGCGATTCCACTTCGGCAGGCCATGCATGATCATGATCCAGCCAAACACGACGCGGGTGATCGTGTAGGCGATCGGCTCCATCGCCGCGTAGAACCCGGCCAGGCCCGGGAAGAGAAGTTTCTGCTCGCTGGTCGTGCGTCCGTCCACGGTAGTGCCCCCTTTGATATTGCTGATGTTTTTGCACCGCCCGGCTGGACGGCATTATATTATACGAAAGTCTATAACCCCCGCCCAGCGCCGGTATTCCAAGGCGCACCCACAACTTCGTGAATGGGGAAAACTTGGGGGCAGGCGGCCGAGATCAGTCCTGCGGCGCCAGGAACGCCCCGGCGGGCATGGAGGCCGTATCCAGCCGGCAGCGGCCGGCCACGACCCGCACGCGGCCCTCGGCCAGCAGCTTGAGCGCCAGCGGATAGAGCCGGTGCTCGACCTTGATGACGCGGGCGGCGAGGGTCTCTTCCGTGTCGTCGTCGTGCACGGCGACGGCGCCCTGCGCGACGATCGGTCCTGAATCCATTTCCGGCACGACCAGATGCACCGTCGCGCCGTGCAGCTTCACGCCGGCCTCGAGCGCGCGGCGATGGGTGTCGAGCCCCTTGAAGGAAGGCAGCAGCGCCGGGTGGATGTTGAGCATCCGTCCGTCCCAGCGGCCGACGAAGTCGGCGCCGAGGATGCGCATGAAGCCGGCGAGGCAGACGATGTCGATCCGGTGCTTCTCCAGCGCCGCCTGCAGCGCGGCTTCGAACGCCGCGCGGTCCTTGCCGAAGGTCTTGTGGTCGACGAATTCGGTGGCGATGCCGGCCTTCTGCGCGGTCGCGAGCCCGCCGGCGTCCGACCGGTTGGACAGCACGAGGACGATCTCGGCCGGATAGTTCCTGTCGCCGGCGGCCTCGATCAGCGCCGCCATGTTCGAGCCGCGGCCGGAGATCAGAACGGCGACGCGCTTGCGGCTCATGCCGTCACCCGGCGAGGTCGAGCGCGCCGTCATAGACGACGCGCGGCTCGCCGTCGGCGCGGATCACCTCGCCGATGACGAAGGCCTGCTCGCCGGCCTGCGTGAAGGCGGCGCCGACCCGGTCGGCGTCCTTGGCCGCGACGACGACGACCATGCCGATGCCGCAGTTGAAGGTGCGCAGCATTTCCGGCTGCGCGATGTTGCCGGCCGCCGCCAGCCATTTGAACACCGGCGGCACCGGCACGCTGGCGAGATCGATGCGCGCGCCGAGGCCCTTGGGCAGCACGCGCGGGATGTTGTCGGGAAAACCGCCGCCGGTAATGTGGGCGAGGCCTTTCACCGCGCCGGTTTCGCGGATCGCCGCAAGACACGAGCGCACATAGATGCGGGTCGGCGTCAGCACCCCTTCGCCCAGCGTTCCGCCGTTCTTGAACGGCGAGGGCGCGCTCCAGGCGAGGCCCGACTTCTCGACCACCTTGCGCACCAGCGAATAGCCGTTCGAGTGCACACCGGAGGAGGCAAGCCCGATGATCGCGTCGCCTTCCGCGATGTCGCCGCGCGGCAGCAGTTGGCCGCGCTCGGCCGCGCCGACCGCGAAGCCGGCGAGGTCGTAGTCGTCGCCCTGATAGACGCCCGGCATCTCGGCAGTCTCGCCGCCGATCAGTGCGCAGCCGGCCAGCCGGCAGCCGAGGCTGATCCCGGCCACCACGGCGGCGCCGGCTTCCGGCGCCAATTTTCCACAGGCGTAGTAGTCGAGAAAGAACAGCGGTTCTGCGCCCTGCACCACGAGGTCGTTCACGCTCATGGCGACGAGGTCGATGCCGATGGTGTCGTGCCGGCCGGTCTCGATGGCGATCTTGACCTTGGTGCCGACGCCGTCGGTGGCCGCCACCAGGACCGGATCCTTGAAACCCGCCCGCTTGAGGTCGAACAGGCCGCCGAAACCGCCGATTTCGGCGTCCGCGCCGGGGCGGGCGGTGGCGCGCACCAGCGGCTTGATCAGGTCCACCATGCGGTTGCCGGCGTCGATATCCACGCCCGCCTGCGCGTAAGTGAGACCGCGCTGCTTTTCTGCCATGATGGTCCTCGTACGCGCCGGGTCCTACGTTGAAATCGCAAGGCGTGCAATGGTCGGATCGCCGTTATACTCTGCCGAAGCAATCGGCGCGTTTCCGGCTCGGGGGGCGGGGACGGGCCGGCAAGCCGGGGCCGCTTTGAGTATTCCGAACCTTATTACGCTGGGACGAATCCTGCTGGTGCCGATCGTGGTCTGGGCGATCGCGCAGGGACTGATGTGGCTCGCCTTCCTGTTGTTTGTGGCGGCGGGCGTGAGCGACGCGGTGGACGGCTTTCTCGCCAAGCGCTTCCGCATGACCACCGTGCTCGGCGCTTATCTCGACCCGCTGGCCGACAAGGCGCTGATCGTGTCGATCTACCTCACCCTCGGCATCAACGGCCTGATCCCGCGCTGGCTGGTGATCATGGTGGTGTCGCGCGACATCCTCATCGTCGGCGGCATCATGCTGTCCTGGCTGATCGGCAATCCGCTCAAGATCAAGCCGCTGCTGGTGTCCAAGCTCAACACCGTGGCGCAGATCGCCTTCGCCTGCGCCGTGCTGGCCACGCTCGGCTTCGGCTTCGACTTCCCGCGCTTCAACCTCGTGCTCATGGGGCTGGTGGCGGCGCTCACGCTTCTATCGGTGGCGGCCTACGTCGCCGAATGGGTGCGCCACATGAACGCGACGGCGGACCGCCAATGAGCGCGGACGTGCCGGCTCCGCCCGCACCGGCCCCGCACGGCGGCGGCGGCGGCCCGTTCCAGCGCCAGCTCGCGTTCTGGCTCGCGGCGCTCGCCCTGTTCGTGATCGCGCTCTGGCTGTTGAGCGAGATCCTGCTGCCCTTCATCGTCGGCCTCGCCATCGCCTATCTGCTCACGCCGTTCACCGACCGCATGGAAAAGGCGGGCATCAACCGGCTCGCCGCCGCGCTGCTGATCATCACGCTGGTGGTGCTGGCGCTCGTCTACATGATCCTGCTGATCGCGCCGATTCTCGGCGGCCAGCTCGCTTCGTTCATCGACAGCGTGCCCGGCTACGTTACCAAGCTGCAGACCCTGCTCACCGACCCGAGCCGGCCCTGGCTGCAGAAGCTCGGCGCGGGGCTCAACGCGTCCGACAAGTCCTTCACCGATCTCGTCACGCAAGGCATGGGCTGGGTCACCGCCTTCCTGCGCTCGCTGTGGTCAGGCGGGCGCGCGCTGGTGTCGCTGTTTTCGCTGATCGTCGTGGCGCCGGTCGTCGCCTTCTACCTGATCTACGACTGGCATCGCATGGTCAGGACCGTGGACGGCTGGGTCCCGCTGCATCACCGCGAGACCGTGCGCGGGCTGGCGCGCGAGGTCGACGCGGCGATCGCCGGCTTCGTGCGCGGGCAGACCGCGGTCTGCCTTATCCTCGGCTCGTTCTACGCGGTGGCGTTGACGCTCTCGGGGCTCAACTTCGGCCTGCTGATCGGCCTCATCTCCGGCATTATCACCTTCATCCCTTACGTCGGATCGATGACGGGTCTGGTGCTCTCGCTCGGCGTCGCCGTCGCGCAGTTCTGGCCGGATTACTACTCGATCGCGCTGGTGCTCGGCATCTTCATGGTCGGCCAGTTCATCGAAGGCAATGTCCTGGCGCCGAAACTGGTCGGGGAGAGCGTCGGCCTGCATCCGGTGTGGATCATCTTCGCGTTGCTCGCCTTCGGCTACCTGTTCGGCTTTGTCGGGCTCTTGCTCGCGGTGCCACTCGCGGCCACCATCGGCGTGCTCGCGCGCTTCGCGATGCGCCGCTACCTCGCAAGCTCGCTCTACACCGGCGAAAAGACGGGTTGAGCCCATGTCCGCTTCGATCGCGCCGCGCCAGCTCGTGCTCGCGCTCGACCACGCCGTCAGCTACGCGCGCGAGGACTTCCTGGCGGGTCCCTCGAACGAGGCGGCGCTCGCCCTGGTCGAGCGCTGGCCCGACTGGCCAAACCGCGTCATGGCGCTGGTCGGGCCGCAGGGGTCGGGCAAGAGCCACCTCGCGGCGATCTGGGCGGAATTGTCGGGCGCGCGCGTGCTGTCGGCCAGGCTGCTGGGCGAAACCGACCTGCCGGCCGCGCTCGCCACCGGGGCTCTGGTGATCGAGGATCTCGCGGCGGACGAGCTCGACGAGCGCGCGCTCTTCCATCTGCTCAATCTGGTGCGCGAAGACGGCGCCTTTCTGCTCATCACCGCGCGCAGCGCGCCGGCCGGCTTTGCGCTGGCCTTGCGCGATCTCGCCTCGCGGCTGCGCAGCGTGCCGGTGGTGACGCTCGCTGCACCGGACGACGCGCTGCTGCGCGCGCTCATTGTCAAGGTCGCCGCCGACCGGCAGATCGCGGTGGACGAGGCGCTGGTCAACTTCCTCGCCAACCGTATCGAGCGCACCTGCGCCGCCGCCCATGCGGCGGTGGCGCGGCTCGACGAGGAGGCCATGCGCCAGCACCGGCCGGTGACGCGGGCGCTGGCGGCGGAGCTGTTTCGCGAAAGTACCGCTTAACCGCGACCGTGTACCCTGGTTGACTGTGACAGCGATCCCGGCGCGGAATCGTCATCCGGCGGTCACGATTGTCAGCTAAGGGCTGCTGTCCTGCGGATTGCATGCATGTCAGATCGCGCCGAACTCATTGCCCCGATTGAGGAAATCCCGCCGGCGGCGAACCGGGACGCGGCCGTGCCGGAGCGTTCCGGCGCCGCCGTCTCGGCGCCCGCGGAAGCCGGTTTAAGGAACAGCCCGGACCGCTTCATCAACCGCGAACTGTCCTGGCTGCACTTCAATCGCCGGGTGCTGGAGGAGGCCGCCAATCCGCACCATCCGGTGCTGGAGCGGGTACGCTTTCTGTCGATCTCGGCCAACAACCTCGACGAATTCTTCATGGTGCGCGTCGCCGGCCTGAAGGGCCAGGTGCGCGAGGGCATCGTCGAGCAAAGTCCGGAAGGCCTGACGCCCAACGAACAACTGGTGCGCATCGTCGAGGCGGTCGCGCGGCTCGCCCACGACCAGCAGCGGCGGTGGATCGAACTGCGGCCCGAGCTTGCCGCCGCCGGAGTCGTGCTGGTCGACGGGGTCGAGATCAAGAAGAGCGAGCGGACCTGGCTGGAGGACCACTTCCTCAGCCATGTCTTCCCGCTGCTGACGCCGCTCGCCATCGACCCGGCTCATCCGTTCCCGTTCATTCCCAACCTCGGCTTCACGATCGCGCTGCAGCTTTCGCGGGTGAAGGACGGCAAGGCGATGAACGCGCTCATCCGCATGCCGCAGAAGATCGAGCGGTTCATCAGGCTGCCGAGCACGGACCAGGCGATTCGCCTGATCACGCTCGAGGAAGCGACCGGCCAGTTCATCGGCCGGCTGTTTCCCGGCTACATCGTGAAGGGGCAGGGCACCTTCCGCGCCATCCGCGATTCCGATCTGGAAATCGAGGAAGAGGCGGAAGATCTGGTGCGGCTGTTCGAAAGCGCCCTCAAGCGCCGCCGCCGCGGTTCGGTGATCCGCCTCGAGCTGAACGCGACGATGCCGGTGGAATTGCGCTCTTTCGTGCAGCGCGCGCTCGCGGTTGCCGACGACGAGGTGTTCCTGGTGGACGGCGTGCTGGCGCTCAACGACCTCAGCCAGCTCACCAGGCTCGATCGGCCCGATCTCGAATTCGTGCCCTACAATCCCCGTTATCCCGAGCGCATCCGCGATCACGGCGGCGACTGCTTCGCCGCCATCCGGCAAAAGGACCTGGTGGTCCACCATCCCTACGAGTCTTTCGACGTGGTGGTGCAGTTCCTGCAGCAGGCGGCGCGCGATCCGAACGTGGTCGCGATCAAGCAGACGCTCTACCGCACGAGCGCCGAGTCCCCGATCGTCAAGACGCTGGTCGAGGCGGCGGAGGCGGGCAAGTCGGTCACCGCGCTGGTCGAATTGAAGGCGCGGTTCGACGAGGAGGCCAACATCCGCTGGGCGCGCGACCTCGAGCGGGCCGGCGTGCAGGTGGTCTACGGCTTCATCGATCTGAAGACGCACGCCAAGCTGTCGCTGGTCGTGCGCCGCGAGGGCGGCGCGCTCGCCACTTACGTCCACGTCGGCACCGGCAACTATCACCCGGTCACCGCGCGCATCTATACCGACCTGTCGTTCTTCACCGACGACCCGGTGATCGGCCGCGACGTCGCGCGCATCTTCAATTACATCACCGGCTATGCCGAGCCGGACGAGCTGGAAGCGATGGCCATCTCGCCGATCTCGCTGCGCAAGAAGATCATCGACCACATCGCGCGCGAGACCGCCAACGCCAAGGCCGGCAAGCCGGCGGCGATCTGGATGAAGATGAATTCGCTGGTCGACCCCGGCATCATCGATGCGCTCTACGATGCGTCGGCCGCCGGCGTGAACGTCAAGCTGGTGGTGCGCGGCATTTGCTGCCTGCGGCCGGGTGTGCCGGGCTTGTCCGACAACATCAGCGTGAAGTCGATCGTCGGCCGCTTCCTCGAGCACAGCCGGATCTACTGCTTCGGCAACGGTAACAAGCTCCCGCACGCGAAGGCGGCCGTCTACATCTCGTCCGCCGACATGATGCCGCGCAATCTCGACCGCCGCGTCGAAGCCTTGTGTCCGATCCCCAACCCGACTGTGCATGAGCAGATTCTGGACCAGATTATGGTCGCGAATCTGATGGACAACGAGCAGAGTTGGAAGCTCTTGCCGGACGGCAGTTCCGCCCGCATAAAGGCCGAGCCGGGCGATGAGCCGTTCAACGCCCACAAGTATTTCATGACGAATCCGAGCCTGTCGGGCCGTGGTAAATCGCTCAAAGACTCGTCGCCGCGAAGCCTTATCCGCCGCCTCATCGAAGGCGCGTAAGCGCTCGTCCTCGGTCCAAAATTCGGACATTGTCCTGCAATCCGCCAAGGGCCGGCTCGACCTCGGGCCGGCGGTGGCCGTCATCGACATCGGCTCGAACTCGGTCCGCCTGGTCATTTACGAAGGCCTGACGCGCGCGCCGACGCCGATCTTCAACGAGAAGGTGCTGGCCGGCCTCGGCCGCCAGGTGCAGACGACCGGGCTGCTCGCGGAGGACGCCATCGCGACCGCGCTGTCGGCGCTGCGCCGCTTCCGCGCGCTGTGCGACATCCTGCACGTGCGCAAGGTCTGGGCGATCGCCACCGCCGCCTGCCGCGACGCGCGCAACGGCGCCGATTTCATCGCCCGGGCCGAGCGCATCTGCCGCACGCCGATCGACGTGCTCTCCGGCAAGCGCGAGGCGCAGCTCACCGCGCTCGGCGTCATCTCCGGCATGCACAAGCCGGACGGCATCGTCGGCGACCTCGGCGGCGGCTCGCTCGAGCTGATCGACGTGCATGGCTCGCGTGTGCGCGGCGGCGTGACGCTGCCGCTCGGCGGCTTGGCGTTGCAGGACATCTCGGCGAAGTCGATCAAGAAGGCGGAGCGGATCGTCGAGCGCGCCTTCGCCGGGCTCGACATGCTGCACGAAGGCGAGGGGCGCACCTTCTACGCCGTCGGCGGCACCTGGCGCGCGCTGGCGCGCCTGCACATGTGGCAGACCGGCTACCCGTTCCACGTCATGCACAACTACCGCATCGGCGCGCGCGAGGCCCTCGAGTTCGCGCGGCTGGTGCATCGCGTGGACACCGAGACGCTGTCGAAGATCGAGGTGGTGAACGCCGCCCGCCGGCCGCTGCTCGCCTATGCCGCGCTGGTCCTCGAAAACCTGGTGCGCACCATCAAGCCGAAGGACGTGGTGATCTCGGTGCTCGGTGTGCGCGAGGGCCTGCTCTATTCGCTGCTCAAGAAACGCGAGCAGGCGAAGGACCCGCTGATTTCCGCGGCGGCCGATCTCAACGTGCTGCGCTCGCGCGCGCCCGAGCACGGCGAGGAGCTGATCGCCTGGACCGACCGCTTCTTCGCTTCCTCGGGTCTGGAGGAGACCGCCGACGAGCAGCGCCTGCGCCACGCCGCCTGCCTGCTCGCCGACATCGGCTGGCGCGCGCATCCGGACTATCGCGGCGAGCAGTCGATGAACATCATCGCCAACGGCGCCTTCGTCGCGATCGACCATCCCGGCCGCGCCTACCTTGCGCTGTCGGTCTACTTCCGCCACGCCGGCCTCTCGGAGGAGGATCTGTCGCCGCGTCTGCGCGAGCTCGCCACCACGCGCATGCTCGACCGCGCGCGCGTGCTCGGCGCCGCCATGCGCGTCGCCTACATCCTCACCGCGGGGCAGAGCGGTGTGCTCGACAAGACGCCGATGCAGGTCAGGCGCGGCAGGCTCATCCTCAAGCTGCCCGGCCAATACGGCAGGCTCGCCAGCGATCGCCTCGCCGGACGGCTGAAACAGCTCGGGCGGCTGGTCGGTCGGGAAACGGCGTTCGAGGCGTGAGCGCTTGGCGCCGCTGCCGCGCCGCCGGCGCAAGATGGATTGTTGTCCAACTTATACAATGTAGGCGATCGAGAAAGACGGCGGTATTAAGCGGCCGCTAACCGGAATCGCACAAATTCTAGGCAAGTTGTTTCCCGTCGTCGCGGAAAAATTTTCGCGTCATTTGGCTCACGTTCGCAATGCCCGGCCTCGGGCTTGGCCGACGGCGCACCGCGCCGCCGAAGGTCATTGCTTTCGTCGCGCGGCGGCGTGGCGTCGACGTAGCGGCTGCGTGAGATCACGAGCGGCGGCGAGGTTGTCGTCCGGCTCGCATCGAAACCGATTGCAAGGCGAAAGACATGAAAACGATCAAGGCCAAGATGTTCACGGCGTTCGCGTTCCTGATCATCGCGATGATGGGGATCGGGGGCGCCGGCTGGTACGCCGCCAAGGTCGCCAATGACGGCCTCTACACCGTGTTCAAGGATCGTGTCGAGCCTTTGCGCGATCTCAAGATCGTCTCTGATCTCTACGCGGTCAATATCGTGGACGCGACGCATAAGGTTCGCAGCGGCAGTTTCGACTGGGCCCAGGGGCAAAAGGCGGTCCTCGAGGCGACGACCGGAATCGCGAAGTACTGGAAGGCCTATTCCGAAACCTACATGGAGGCCGACGAGCGCGCTCTCGCGCAGGAGGCGAGCCGGCTCATGCAGGCGAGCGATCATGCGGTCAAGGAGCTTGCGGACATCCTGCAGGCGAAGGACAAGCAGCGTCTGGATCGGTTTACGGTCGAGAAGCTGTATCCGTCGATCGACCCGACCACCGAGGCGATCGGCAAGCTGGTCGACCTGCAGATCAAGGTGGCGGAACAGCAATACGCTTCCTCGAGCGAACAGTTCGCCTACGCCCGCGCAGGCATGGTCGCGACCTTCGTGTTCGCCTCATTGGTGCTCGCTGCGTTCCTCTTCATCGTTGCGGTCCAGGTCTTGAAGCCGGTTGCCGCGCTGACGACGGCGATGCGCGCCCTGGCCGGCGGCGATTTCACCGTCGTTTTCCCTGCGATCCGCCGCAAGGATGAAATCGGCGATATCACCCGCGCCGCCGGTGAAATGGCCACCCAGGTCCGTTCGACCATTTCGGGAATCAAGCAGTCGGCGATGGAGGTCAACAGCGCGTCGGGCGAGATCTCGACCTCGACCACCGATCTGTCGCAGCGCACGGAAGAGCAGGCGGCGAGCCTTGAAGAGACCACCGCCGCCATGGAGGAGATCTCCGCCGCCGTGAAGAAGAGCGCCGACAACGCCGACCAGGCCAATCGTTCGGCCGGGCAGGCCCGCCATGTCGCCGGTCAGGGCGGCGAGGTCGTCGCCAAGGCGGTCGACGCCATGGCGAAGATCGAAGAGTCCTCGCGCAAGATTTCCGACATCATCGGCGTCATCGACGAGATCGCGCGCCAGACCAACCTGCTGGCGCTCAATGCCGCGGTCGAAGCGGCGCGCGCGGGCGAGGCCGGCCGCGGCTTCGCGGTGGTCGCATCCGAAGTGCGCAGCCTGGCGCAACGTTCTTCGCAGGCCGCCAAGGACATCAAGGAGCTGATCACCAACTCGAACGGCCAGGTGCAGGAGGGCGTGGAGCTTGTCAACAGCGCCGGCAAATCGCTCGCCAACATCGTCGAGTCGGTGAGGGAGGTTGCCGAGCTCGTCGATGACATTGCGCGTGCCTCGACCGAGCAGGCGACGGGCCTCGAGCAGATCAACAAGGCGCTGTTGCAGATGGATGAGGTGACGCAGCAGAACGCGGCCCTCGTCGAGGAGAACGCCGCCACCGCCAAGGCGCTGGAAACACAGGCCCAGTCCATGGACGAGCAGGTGGCCTTCTTCAGGGTCGATGCTGCGGCGCCCTCCGTTTTGGAGTCGAAGGGGGCGTCCAAACCGGCCGGTGGGGTCTCTGCGCCGTCCGCCGCAACGAGGCGAAAGGCGGCCTGACGCGGGCCCATCGGCGCGCGCCGGTCGCCACGCGCGTGGTGGTGCCGGCCGCGCGCTGCCCGAGGGCGCGCTAGTCCTTCTCCACCGCCACCACGCGCCCGCGCTCCACCGCCAGCGCCAGCCGGCCGTGCTTGAGCGCCAGCGCCTTGTCGCCGAACAGTTCGCGCCGCCAGCCTTTCAGCGCCGGCACGTCGGCCTCGTCGTCGTTGGCGATGCGTTCGAGCTCATCCACGGTGGCGATTACCTTGGCGGCGACGCCGTGCTTCTCGGCGGTCATGCGCAGCAGCACCTTGAGCAGCTCGACGGTCGCCGCGCCGCTCGGCGCGGAGCGGAAGCGCTCGAGCTTGGGCAGCGTCTTCGGGTCGCGCTCCAGACCGCGCTTGACCGCCTCGACGATCTGTTCGCCCCAGCGCGAGCGCTCGAAGCCCTTGGGCAGCGAGCGCAGGTGCCCGAGCCGCTCGATCGTGGCCGGGTGCTGCACGGCGATGTCGCCGATCACCTCGTCCTTCAAGACGCGCGAGCGCGGCACGTCGCGCGTCTGCGCCTCGCGCTCGCGCCAGGCCGCGACCTCGATCAGCACCGCGAGGTCCTTCGGCTTGCGCACGCGGCTCTTCAGCCGCTCCCAGGCGCGCTCGGGGTCGGCGCGGTAGGTCTCGGGCGAGGTGAGCACCGCCATCTCGGCTTCCACCCAGTTCGAACGCCCGCGCTTGTGCAGGTCCTCGTCGAGCTTGAGGAACACGTCGCGCAAGTGCGTCACGTCCGACAGCGCGTAGGAGATCTGCGCGTCGGAGAGCGGACGGCGCGTCCAGTCGGTGAAGCGGTTCGACTTGTCGAGCGTGTCGCCGGTGATGCGCTGGACCAACTGGTCGTAGGAGATCGAGTCGCCATAGCCGAGCACCATGGCGGCGACCTGCGTGTCGAAGACCGGGTGCGGGATCTTGCCCGCCATGTTCCAGACGATCTCGATGTCCTGGCGGGCGGCGTGGAAGACCTTCACCACCTGCTCGTTGCCGAGCAGGTCGAAGAAAGGCGCGAGGTCGAGCCCCGGCGCCAGCGTGTCGACCACCACCGCCTCGTCCGGCGAGGCCATCTGCGCCACGCAGAGCAGGGGGTAATAGGTGGTCTCGCGCAGGAACTCGGTATCGACGGTGATGTAGCGGTGGCCCGCCATGCGGGCGCAGACGGCGGCGAGCGCGTCGCTGGTGGTGATGACGTCCATGGCGGCGGGAAGGCTAAGCCCATCCGGTGTGGTGCTGGCAAGGCGTTTCATCGGCCGCGCACCTTCGGCATCAGGATGAATTCCCAGGGGCTCGGCATCGGCCCCACCGGCACCTCGATCACCGTCGGCTCGCGGCGGGCGAAGGCCTCGCGCAGCGCAATCCGCAGTTCGCCCGCGTCGCGCGCGCGCCGTCCGGCGGCGCCGAAGCTTTCCGCGTATTTGACGAAGTCGGGATTGGCGAGGTCGGAGGCGATCAGGCGGTTGCCGTAGTGCTCCTCCTGGATGCGGCGCACATTGCCGAAGGCGCCGTCGTTGAACACGATGGCGGTGAGCGGGATGCCGTGCCGCATGGCGGTGGCGATCTCGTTCGAGGTGTAGAGGAAGCCGCCGTCGCCGTTGATCGAGACGACCGGCACGTCGCGCCGCGCCTCCTGCGCGCCGAGCGCGGTGGCGTAGCCCCAGCCGAGATTGTCCTGGTAACCGGGCGACAGGAAGGTGCGGGGCTTGTGCACGGGCAGGGCGAGGCGGGCGGCGAAGCCGATCTGCGTCACCTCGTCGACGAAGATGCCGTCCTCGGGGAGCTCGGCGCGGATCGCCTCGAGGAAGGCGAGCTGCGGCGCGAGCTTCTGCATGCGCGCGCGCATCTTCGCCTGCTTTCCCTTGATCTCGTCCTCGCGCGAGGCCCGGCGCGGGTTGACGCGCGCGAGTACGTCGATCAGCCGGCGCAGGATCGGCGCGGCGTCGCCGATCAGCGCGGCGTCCGGTTTGTGGACACGCGCCGGCTCCTCGCGGTCGGCGTCGACGCGCACGACCTTGAGGCTGCGGTCGTAGCCCCAATGCAGGAACGAGTAGAGCATGTGGGTGCCGATGCCGAGCACGAGGTCGGCCTCGCCCCATAATTCGCGCCCGAGCGGGAGATTGACCGAGAAGGGATTGCGGTCGTCGAGCACGCCGCGCCCGCGCCGGTAGCTCATCACCGGCGCCTGCAGCATGCTCGACAGCAGCGTCACCTCGAGCGAAGCCTCCTGCGCGCCGCCGCCGACGAAGATCAGCACGCGCTTGGCCTGGGCGAGCAGCTTGGCCGCCTTGCGCACCGCGTCCTCGTCGATCCTGGGGGCGCGCGGCGGCGCGGGCGGCGTGATCGCGGCGACCTGCCCGCGCTTGCCCCAGACGTCGATGGCGCATTCGACCACGGCCGGGCCCGGGCGGCCGCTCGCCATGCCGCGGAAGGCCTTGGCGACCGCCGGCGCCGCCGCGGCGGGACCGTCGACGTAGCGATAGGTGTCGACCAGCCGCTTGATGATGCCGGCCTGGTCGCGGATCTCGTGCAGGTGGCCGAGCCCGCGGCCGATGGCGGCGGCCGGAATCTGCCCGATCAGTCCGAGCACCGGCGCGTTCATGCCGTAGGCGGTGAGCAGGGCGGCGCTGGAGTTCAGCAGGCCCGGCCCCGGCACCACGGCATAGGCCTGCGGCTTGCCGGTCGCGAGGGCTGCGCCCAGCGCCATGTAGGCGCAGCCCTGCTCGTGGCGGCTGTGCACCACCTTGAGCCGGTCTCCCGCGGCGTGGAAGGCGTCGAACAGGTGATCGTTATGGATGCCGGGCAGGGCGTAGACGGTATCGAGGCCGTGGGCGATGAGCGCCGCCACCGTCGCCTCGGCCGTGGACATGTCGGACATTGCGCCCTTGGCCCGCTGGGCCTGTTTTTTACGGCTGTTTTTTGGCATCGGCGGCGTCCGGCTACGCGAGAGGCCCCAATGTGCCGGTGCCCCGCGAGTCTGTCGAGGCTTAGCCCGGCCCGCTTGCCTTGACAAAGCCGACCCCCCATGCGCTTTCCTGCCCGCCGGAGCGATCTCGCGAAGGCGGGTCGCGCGCCTCACCCAGCCCCTTGATTCGTCACCGGAACCCACCATGCATCGTTATCGCTCACACACCTGCGGCGCGCTTCGTGAGGGCGATATCGGCAATACCGTCCGCCTGTCGGGCTGGTGCCACCGCATCCGCGACCATGGCGGCGTGCTGTTCATCGACCTGCGCGACCATTACGGCATCACCCAGGTGGTGGCCGACCCGGACTCCAAGGCCTTCAAGCTGGCCGAGACGCTGCGCGCCGAGTGGGTGGTGCGCATCGACGGCAAGGTGCGCCGCCGCCCCGAGGGCACCGCGAATGCCGACCTGCCGACCGGCCAGGTCGAGGTCTACATCGACGAGATCGAGGTGCTCGGCCCTGCCGCCGAATTGCCGCTGCCGGTGTTCGGCGACCAGGAATACCCGGAGGAAATCCGGCTCAAGTACCGCTTCCTCGACCTGCGCCGCGAGAAGCTGCACAGGAACATCATGCTGCGCGGGCAGGTGATCGATTCGATCCGCCGCCGCATGAAGGAAGGCGGATTCTTCGAATTCCAGACGCCGATCCTGACCGCCTCGTCGCCGGAAGGGGCGCGCGACTTCCTGGTGCCGTCGCGCCTGCATCCGGGCAAGTTCTACGCGCTGCCGCAGGCGCCGCAGCAGTTCAAGCAGCTCATCATGGTGGCGGGTTTCGACCGCTACTTCCAGATCGCGCCCTGCTTCCGCGACGAGGACGCGCGCGCCGACCGCTCGCCCGGCGAGTTCTACCAGCTCGACCTGGAGATGAGCTTCGTCACGCAGCAGGACGTGTTCGACGCGGTCGAGCCGGTGATCCGCGGCGTGTTCGAGGAGTTCGGCGAGGGCAAGCACGCCACGCCGAAATTCCCGATGATCCCCTATGCGGAGGCGCTGTCGAAATACGGCACCGACAAGCCCGACCTGCGCAACCCGATCGTCATGCAGGACGTGAGCGAGGCCTTTCGCGGCTCCGGCTTCAAGATCTTCGCCAACATCCTGGCCGGCGATCCGAAGGCGGCGGTGTGGGCGATCCCCGCCAAGGGCGGCGGCAACCGCGCCTTCTGCGACCGCATGAACTCGTGGGCGCAAGGCGAAGGCCAGCCGGGCCTCGGCTACATCTTCTGGCGCGAGGGCGAGGAGGGGGGCGCGGGTCCGCTCGCCAAGAACATCGGCCCCGAGCGCACCAAGCAGATCGCCGAACAGATGGGCCTCGGCGTTGGCGACGCCGTGTTCTTTGTCGCCGGCCAGCCGTCAAAGTTCGTGAAGTTCGCCGGCCCGGCGCGCACGCGAGTCGGCGAGGAGCTGAACCTCATCGCCAAGGACCGCTTCGAGTTCTGCTGGATCGTCGACTTCCCCATGTTCGAATATAACGAGGAAGAGAAGAAGATCGACTTCTCGCACAACCCGTTCTCGATGCCGAACATGAGCGTCGAGGAATTCCTCGCGCTCGATCCGAACGATCACGACAAGCTGCTCGCCATCAAGGCGATCCAGTACGACATCGTCTGCAACGGCACCGAGCTGTCGTCCGGCGCGATCCGCAACCATCGCCCCGAGGTGATGAAGAAGGCCTTCGCCATCTGCGGCTACGACGAAAGCGTGCTGGAGGCGAAGTTCGGCGGCATGCTGCACGCGCTCTCGCTCGGCGCGCCGCCGCACGGCGGCATCGCGCCCGGCATCGACCGCATCGTCATGCTGCTGGCCGGCGAGGAGAACATCCGCGAGGTCACGCTGTTCCCGATGAACCAGAAGGCGGAAGACCTGATGATGGGCGCGCCCTCGGAGGCGACGGCGAAGCAGCTCAAGGAGCTGCATATCAGGCTGGAATTGCCGAAGAAGTGACCGCTCTTGCGGTCATCCCCGCGAAAGCGGGGATCCAGTTCTTTGTGAGCCGTCACCCTGAGGTGCGCGCCGAAGGCGCGCCTCGAAGGGCGACGGCGGGGCGTCCTCGGCCGTTCATCCTTCGAGGCTCGCGCTGGCGCGCTCGCACCTCAGGATGACGGGTCAGACGCCGCAGTCCACCTCTTATTTCTCCGGCAGCGGGATGAACTCGATCTCATCCCCCGGCACCTTGCCGAAGTGGCCGGCCTTCCAGTCCTCCTTGGCCTGCTCGATGCGTTCTTTCCGCGAGGACACGAAATTCCACCAGATGTGGCGCGGGCCGTCCATCGGCGCGCCGCCGCACAGCACGAAATGCGCGTCGGTGACCGCCTTCACGGTGATCTTGTCCCCGGGCCTGAACACCAGCAGTCGCCCCGGCTCGAACCGGTCGCCCGAGATATCGATGGTGCCGTCGACGACGTAAAGCGCACGCTCCTCGTGGTCGGCGTCGACGGGCAGCGTTGCGCCCGGCCGCATCACGATGTTGGCGAACATGGTCTCGTGCGTGGTCTCAACGGGCGATTTCTCGCCGTAGAGCGAGCCGATCACCACGCGCCCGAACATGTGCGTGTCGCGCACCAGCGGGAATTCGTCCACCTCGTGGTGCGCGAAGGCCGGCGCGATCTCCTCCTTGGCGGCGGGAAGCGCGACCCACATTTGCAGGCCGTGGATCGGGCTGCCGGTGGTGCGCAGCTCCGTGCCGGTGCGTTCCGAATGCACGATGCCGCGCCCGGCCGTCATCAGGTTGATCTCGCCCGGCTTGATCGGCGCCTCGGTGCCGAGGGAATCGCGGTGCATGATCTCGCCGTCGAACAGGTAGGTGACGGTGGCGAGCCCGATGTGCGGGTGCGGCCGCACGTCGAGCCCGGTGCCGGCGCGGAATTCGGCCGGCCCGAAATGGTCGAAGAAGATGAAGGGGCCGACCATGCGCGTGCGCGCCGAGGGCAGCGCGCGCCTGACCGAGAATCCGTCCCCGAGGTCCACCGTGCGCGGGGCGATCACCTGGGCGATCGCCTCGCACTGGTAGACGTTGCCCGCTTCCGGATCCTTGCCGGGGAAGAAACTCATGGTCTCGCTCCTGTCGCGTTGCCCCCCGGCACCTCGTACTGTCAGGCCAATGTGACGAACTTCTGCTCTTTGACGGCGTCGCGCAAGCCGTAGAAGGCCTCGTTCACCTTGGGCCAGCTCGGCAGCTTGGCGACCGTGTCCAGCCAGCGCTTCACGTTCGGGTAGGGCTTGAAGTCCACGCCGACGATCTCGCCGAGCGAGACGAGGCAAGCGCCGAAATAGTCGGCGATGGTGATCTCGTTGCCGCACAGGTACTTCTTGTCCGGCCCGAGCCAGTATTCGTCGAGCACCTTGAGCCAGCGCTTGGCGTTCTGCTGGCCCAATTCGAGGGTCGCGGCCTGCGCCTCGTCGCTGCGCCGCTTGAGGTGCGGGAAGAGCTGCGGGTAGCAGAGGTTATAGGCCCAGTCGCGGTAGAAGTTGGTGTTGATCCAGTCCATCGCCTCGTTGACCTTGGCGCGCGCCTTCAGGTCCTTCGGATAGGCCGGCGAGCCGATCTTGTCGGCCAGATACTTCAGGATCGCCGAGCTTTCGGTGAGCTTGAGGTCGCCGTCCTCCAGCATCGGCACCAGGCAGCTCGGGTTCTTGGCTGCATAGTCCGGCTGCAGGTGCGCGCCGGTCATCAGGTCGATGAACTCCTCGTCCATCGCGATGTTGTTCTCGGCCGCGAACAGCCGCACCGGCCGGCAGGTCATCGACACGGGATGCATGTAGAGCTTCATACCTATCTCCTGAACACGAGCGCCAACCCGTCTTTGTGCTTGATCAGAAAACACAGTCGCACATTGCTCTCAAGGCACAAAAAGGTAACCGACGGCAACCGGACAAACGCCTGCACGGCGGGCCCGCTCATCAAGCACGGCTTTCGGCCTATTCCAGCCCGAACAGCCGCGCGGCGTTGCCGCTGGCGATCCGCCGCGCCTGATCGGGCGGCAGCTGCGCCAGCCAGTTGCGATACTCCTTGAAGATCGTGTCGTAGGAGAACCAGCGCTCGTTGATCCAGGTGTCCGAGCCGAGCAGGAAGCGGTCGGAATGCTTCTCGAACAGTGCGCGCCATTCGCCCGTCAGCTTGCCGTCGCCGCCGGTGATGCCGTTGCGGTAGGACAGCTCGCCCCACAGCGCGTCCTTGTGCGCGTCGAGGAGCTGCGCCACGCGCGCAGGCGCGCTCGAGAAGCCGGTGTGCGCCCAGATGATGCGCGCCTTCGGATTGTGCCGGTAGAGGATGAGCAGCGCCTCCTCGTCGCAATGCGCGTGCAGGAAGAGGTCGCGCTCGACCGCGAAGTCGACGATCTTCTTCACCCACTCAGACTCCGCGGCCTTGCCGTAGATGTGGAATTCGCCGACGCCGCGGTAGTAGCCGCGCGCGTACTCGCTCTTGATCAGCTCGAAGATCTCGGGATCGTTGAACCAGGTCTGGATGTCGGCGCGCACGCGATAGGGCCGGATGAAGGGGACCACCTTCAGCTCCGGCCACTTGGCGTCCATCAGCTCGTGCGTGCCCTTGTTCGGCCGGCTCGTGGCCAGGATGCCGGTCACGCCGTTGCGGCGAAACACTTCGCGCACCTGCTCGAGCGTGTAGAAGGGCTTGGGTTCCTGGTTGTAATGCATGTGGGCGTCGAAGATTGCCAGCTGCTCCAGCGCTGCCACTGGCGACGCGCCAACCGCCAGCAGGGCGAATGCGGCGAAGACGCCATGACGAATCTGCATGCGGTATTCTCCACCTGGGTCTGCAGTGACTAACCGCCGAAAAGCTCCGGATATTCCTGAGGCTTTGACGTGCTGGCAAGGTGCGCCGAGGCCGCGCACGGGGCGGCAAATTAACCCTTCGCTAACCATGCCGTCCGTGCGGATGGTATTTCGGTGCCGAATAAGCCAGCCCAGCCATGCGCTTAAGCTCACCTTTACGGCGCCATGGCTCAGTGTCGCAGACCGGAGATCGTATTGCATCGGGTTGAGGGCAGGGTTTGCGCGTGCGCGTGTTTTCGCGCCGGAATCTGATCGCGGTCGGTCTCTGCGGCTTGCTCGCCGCTACGCTGGTCGGCTTCGATTCCTGGCTTGGCAGCTTGATCGATCGGCGGGGCAAGGCGGACGTTGACGTCTCCGTCCGGCGCGCGGTCGTGCTGGCGGACGCGCGGCTGCGGCTCGCCATGGACGAGCTCGACAAGCTTTCGCGGCTCGGCATCGGCAGTTGCGTGCCCGACCACGTGCGGGCGATGCGCCAGGCCGCGTTCGACAGCACGCCGGTCAAGGAGGTCTCGATCGTCACCGCGACGGGCGAGACCTTGTGCACCCATCTCGGGCTGCCGCTCGGCGCCCGTCGTCTGCTGGCTTCCGAGCCGTTGCCCGGCGACGACCGCTACACCGTCGAAGTGTTCGAGGTCGAGAATACCGGCATGGTGCGCCTGCGCCGCAAGGCCGGCGCCGGTCCCAACAGCGTCGCCGCCCTCATTCCGTCCTCGCTGCTGATCCCGCAGGTTTCCAATCAGGGCAAGCTTTTCAGCGCCTATGCGCATGTCGCGACACGGGGCGGCGCCACCATCGGCATTCTGGGCCAGCGGCCGAACGGCGACACGTTCAACGGCAAGGCGGCCTCCGCGTTGTCCGGCTTCGTGGCCGAAGTGGTCATGCCGCGTGCGCCCGTCCTGGCCAGCCATGCGGACATGCGCTGGCTCGGCTTCAGCGTCATCGCCGCCTGTGCGCTTTGCGCCGCCGTCGTGCTGCTGACCGTTAGCCGCCGTCCGGACGACAACCCGATCGCCGAACTCAAGCGCGCGCTCGCCGCCGGTGAGCTCGTGCCCTACTACCAGCCGATCGTGGACATCCGCTCCGGCCAGTTGCGCGGCGCCGAGGTGCTGGTGCGCTGGCGCAAGCCGGACGGCAGCCTGGTCTTGCCGGGCGCCTTCATTCCGCTCGCGGAATCGAGCGGGCTGATCCGCGAGATGACCCGCAACCTGATGCGCCAGGTCTGCGTCGAAGCGGGACCGACGCTCGGCCGGCGGCCGGCGCTGAAGGTCTCCTTCAATTTCGCCGGTCAGCTGTTCAGGGACGACAGCATCGTCAAGGACGTGCGCAAGGCCTTTGCCGGGTCGCCCGTCCGGATGTCGCAGGTGGTGCTGGAAGTGACCGAGCGCGATCCGATCGAGAACTTCACCGAAACCCGCCGCACCATCGCCGCCTTGCAGGGGCTCGGCGTGCGGATCGCCATCGATGACGTCGGTACCGGCCACAGCGGCCTGTCCTACATGCTCAAGTTGGGCGTGGACATCATCAAGATCGACAAGATGTTCGTCGACGCCATCGGCACCGACCGCAACTCCACCACCATCGTCGAGACGCTGATCGATCTCGCCCACAACATGCGCATGGACGTGGTGGCGGAAGGGGTCGAGAGCTTCGAGCAGGTGATGCATCTGCGCGAGCTCGGCGTGCGCTCGGCGCAAGGCTATGTGTTCGCGCCGCCCTTGCCGGGCAGCGCCTTCCTGCAACTCGTCGAGGCGATCGACCCGCAGCCGGCCGAGGAGGCCCCGGCGGGCAAGGCCGCCGCCTGAGTTCCCCGGATTTGATCGGGGTCAACGAGCGGGCGTACAAGACCGTCCATAAGGAATCGAAACGGAGGGTAAGACCATGAAGAAGGTTTTGGCCGCTGGCGCGCTGCTGGCCGCGGTGGTGCTGCAGCCGGCGGCGCCTGTACAGGCGCAGGACAACGTGCTGGGCGGCGCCATCATCGGCGGCGGCATCGGCGCCATCGTGGGTGGGGCGGCTACCGGCAAGGCCGGCGGCGCGATCGCCGGCGGGGTCATCGGCGCCGCCGCTGGCGCCATGATCGGCTCCCAGCTCGAGCCGCGGCGCGGCGGCTACTATTGGTATGACGGCCGCTGCTGGCGCAAGCATCGGGACGGCAGCTATCACCGCGTCTCGCGCCGCTACTGCGGCTGACGCCCAATACCGCCCGCCAACGAAAAAGGGCGGCCTTGCGGCCGCCCAGGTAAGTACGCCACGCGGGAGGAACCGTGCAACGGGTCGGCCATTCCAACGCCGCCGGCCCACGTGAGCGAAATCAGGCGCCCAGTCCGGCACGGGGGCGCCGATTCGTCAATTCGATTTATCGGTTTTGTGACAGGCGCATTCGGGCGCAGGGTCCGGCCGCGGGCCGCTCAGGCGCCGGCCAATTCCTGCTCGATGGCGGAAATGACGCGCGGATCGGTCGGGACGACCGCCGAGGCGAAGCCGGTGCGCAGACGGCCGTCGCGCGCCACCAGATACTTGTGGAAATTCCAGCGCGGCGTCTCGAGCGGACGCTCCAGCGCGGCCCAGCGGTAGAACGGATGCGCGTCCGGGCCTTTCACCGCCACCTTCTCGGTGAGCGGAAAGGTGACGTGATATCCATGCGCCGTCTTGTCGATGTCCGCAGGCCCGCCCGGCTCCTGCCCGCCGAAGTCGTTGGAGGGCACGCCGATCAGCATCAGGCCGCGGTCGCGATAGCGCGCCCACAGCTCTTGCAGCCCGGTGTATTGCGGCGTGTAACCGCAGAGCGAGGCGGTGTTGACCACCAGGATCGGCCGGCCGCGATAGGACGACAGCAGAACGGGGCTGCCGTCGAGCGCCTTGAAGGTGAAGGAATAGGCGGTGCGGCCGCCGGTCTCGGCGGCTGCCCAGCACGGCGCGAGCAGGGCGCCGGCTGACATTCTCAGGAAGTGGCGGCGGGCGAACATGCGCGCAGTCTAGCGGGGTCGCCCGCCGCCGTTTCGCAAAATCGCGTGAAGAGCGGTGCGCTGCCGCCGCCGGCGTTCAGCGCCGGGGGCGGCGCCGGCGCGTGTAAGGCGAGCGGTTGGCCGGCTTGAGCGAGATGCCTTCGCGCTGGGCCTTGCCGCGCACCGACACTTCGGTGCGGCCGAGCTTGAGACCGATCACGCGGGTCGGGGTGTTGCCACGCGCAAGGCGGCGCAGCTCGCGCACGTCGCCGGCGCTCCAGGCCTTGTACTTGTTGCGGGTGTAGCGCGGGTTGGCTTTGCGCGCGCCCTTGCGGCCGATCGGCGAGCCGGGCCTTTTCCATGCGGCGCGTCGCCGCGCTGATTTCGCCATGACGTTCTCCTCCGGGCGTGTCTTCGCCCGGAGGTAATGCATCGAGCGGAACTTCGGTTCCTTGCGGATCAAGAGCCGGCCAGCGCAACGGACGCCGCAACATGGCGTGATGGGCGAGGGCGCGTGCGCCTGGCCGGCTCCTGAAACCTGCGGCATTCGGACGAGATCATGCGGCTTCCACCGCAAAGCGTACGGTCGTTTCGAAGGCGTAGTCGCAGGCCTCGCAACGCCACAGATGGCGCACGCGGCCGCCGTCGAGGCACTCCGACCACTCGGGCATGTAAATGCGCTCGCCGCATTGGGCGCATTCGATCAAGGGCCGAGAGCGCGCGAACCGATCGATGTCTCGCACCAGTTCCATCGGGGCCTTCCTCCGCTATTGTTTGGCCCCCTCCCGTCGTGGTTCTGGAAAGAAACAGTACACACCCGTGCGCGGCATTGAAGCAGCACGGCTGACATAACCTCCTCGGTCGCGAAGCCCAGGCAGACATTCCCGGCTGCGGGAACCCCGGCTGCGGGAACCGAAGCGTGGAACCGCCGTTGACAAGCGAACCATGCGAGGAACGACCATGCACAAAATGCCAAAGCGAAGCGCGCTTGCCGCCGCGTGTCTGCTGGCTGTGACCGTCGGCGGGGCCTGGGCGGCCGAGCCTGCGCAGCAGCCGCAAGGTCTGAGCACCGGCACGCCGGCGACGCCGCAGCAGCAGACTGAGGGCAGCGGTGCGCAGCAGCCGAACGATCGGGCGCAGCAGAAGCCCGACAAGTCGGAGTTCAGCACCGGCCGCACGACGTCGCCCGAGACCTTGGGGCAGAAGCAGCCGCAAGGCTGGACCGGCCCGCTCAACACGACGAGCGGCGGTGCGCCGGCGGAGAGCCCGCAAGGACAGTCGCCGCCGGGCATGCAGCCGGCACCCGAAGGCTCGAACAAGACGATGGTCGAGCCCGAAAAGCCGGATGAGAAAAAATAGCGGCGGATGTCAGGCGGTCAGCAGATTTTCGTCCGCGAGCAATTCGCGCAACGCGCCGATGGCGTCGGCGGCCTCTTCCGCCGTCTTGACGCCGTCGAGCCGCGCCTTCATTTCGCGCAGCTTGTACAGCCGGCGCTGGTGCAGCATGTCGTCGACCAGCGCACGCGCTTGCGTGAGTGTGGTGACCTTGCGGTTCTGCGGCGTGTCCTTGACGATAATCGGGGGAGCGACAGGAAATTCGAGCATCATCGCACCTGTGGCGGCTATGGCTGGACCAGTCGGACGCCCAACCTGGAGGCGGCGGCTGGCGTTCCTTGTAGCCGCCTGCGGCCGCGGCCGACTTGATGCGCCTCAAAATCGGCCGCGGTGGCGATTACGACAGGCGCGGCGCGGAAAGCCGGCTCGTCGAGCTTTTGCGTGGGCGCATGCGCGACACGCCGCCGGGCGCCGACGCGCTCGTCCTTCGCCAGAACATGGTGCACTACCAGTCGCGGCTCGACGGCGCGGGCCTGAACGATTCGCAGCGGCGGGCAATCGCGAACCTGGTGGCGGAAGAAGAAGCACAGCTGCACGCCAGGAGGGCGCCATAGGCGGTATTGCGGCGGGGTGGGGCGGTGTCCCGCTGCAGTTCGCGGAGAGCCGCTTAAGGGACAGTCCTGAATAGCGGGAACCCGCGTTCGCGGCTATCTCCCAATCATGATTGAGGTCGCTCAAATCCCAGCTTGCCCGCGTTGCGGCGGCCCGATGCGGCATGCCCGCACGGTGCCCGGCGCCTTCGGCATGCCCGAGCTGCGCAGCTTCCTGTGCGCGGCTTGCGGCGAGGCGGTAACGCTTGAGATGCCGCTGAGCCGGCCCGTTCAAAGCACGACGCCGAATTTCCCAAGCAGCCAGACGGTCGCGAAGTAAAGCACGATCGTCAGCGCGCAACCGAGCGCCAGGGCCGGCCAGAAGCCGACCCCCGCGCGCAGCAGCGCCGGCACCACGAGGAACATCGGCAGGGTCGGCAGCACGTACCAGAATGTGCCCTGCGCCAGCGCGGCGACGCGCTCGCGGTCGCCGGTGTCGAACCACAGCCACATGATCGCCAGTAGCGAGATCAGCGGCAGCGACACGATGAGCGCGCCGAGGGTCGGTGCGCGGCGGGCGGCTTCCGAAGCCACGGCGATGATGATTCCAGACAGCGCGGCCTTGAGCGCGAGATAGAGCATGGCCGGGTTCCTTCGCGTTGCGCCCTTGCGGGAGCGCCCTATGCTAGCGGATGATGGCCCCGCACGGGAACCGGGCGCGTCCGCGGAAGCGCGCGCCGTTCGCCGTCGCGAGGACGCCGATGGCCGACACCGCCGTCACGCCGCGCACCAAAACAAGGACCAGGACGGCCAAGCCGCCTTTGTGGAAGGTCATCCTGCTCAACGACGACTACACGCCGCGCGAGTTCGTCGTGCTGGTGCTCAAGGCCGTGTTCCGCATGAACGAGAGCCACGCTTACCGCGTGATGATGACGGCGCACCAGAAGGGTGCCTGCGTGATCGCGGTCTATACGCGCGACGTGGCGGAGACGAAGGCGAAGGAAGCGACCGAGATCGGCAGGACCAAGGGCTATCCCTTGTACTTCACGACCGAGAAGGAATAGGCGTTTCCCTCGGCAAGACGCTAATGGCGCGGCCTCACGGTTCCTCGTCGGTATGGGGACGCGCCGGCGGCCGGCCGCCCGCCTCGAACGACTTGTTGCGGTCGGCCTGCTCGGCCAGGCGCAGATAGGCCAGGGCCAGGTTCTCGAAATCGGCGGCGATGGCCGGATCCGCCTCGCGCTGGGCGCGGGCGCGCAGCGTGGCCGCTTTGGCTCGATAGTCGTCCCCCGTGGTCATTCGCGACCCTATGTGATTTGACGTATTTGGCGTATTTGGCGCAAACGCTCCCCCGCGACATTCGTTCCCGATGGAACCCAGAAAGGCGGGAGTGGGTTACGACCTCTTGCCTGCGGTTCCAGGGTCGGCGGGCGCCTCGCCCGCGCGTTCAGCAGCCGTTAACCCAACCGCTTAAACCGGCCGCAAGTTCTCCTGCCTATGAAGGAGGCACGCGCGTTCGAGCGCGGACAGGTGCCCCATGGAAAATCCCGCTGCGCGCGATCCGCTGCCGTCCGAAGCCTTCATCGTGGAGCTCGGCGGACAGGTCCACTCGGCGCACGCGAGCTACACGGCGGCGCTCAAGGCGGGCCTCGCGCTCAAGGGCGGCAACGCGCAGGCCGCGGTGAAGGTCTACGAGGCGGCCGAACGCGGACACGCCACGGCGGCTTGAACGGGATTGCTGATGCCGCGCGCTATTGCTGGCGGCGCCAATCCGACGGGCGCTCGAACGTGCCGCTCCACAGCCCGCGCTGCATGAGCCGCGCTTCCGCTTCCACCAACTGATAATCGCCATAAGCGACCGCGAGACCTTCGCGCACCAGCGCGCGGCCGAGGTCGGCGACGTCGCCGGCGGCGCAGACCGCGAGCGCGCGGCCGTAGCGGTCGTGTCCGCGCGTGGAGCAGGCGACGGCATTGCCGGACACCAGCGCGCTGAGCCGCGCCCGTGCGGCCGCGCCGCAAGGCCATTTGCGCTGCTGCGAGTCGCGGCAGGTCTGCGCGCGCTCGGGCGCGTCGATGCCGGCGAGGCGGATGCGCTCGCCGCCGATGCGCAGCGTGTCGCCGTCGATGATCGTCGCGTGCGCGCGCACGCCAGGCGTGTCGCCAAACGGGCTCGGCAGCACGGCCGCGGCTGCAATCGCGCCCGCCAGCGCGAGGAAGCCGGCAATGTTGAGGAAGCCCGCGAGACGCAGCCTCCGCCTACGCGGGGTGCGACGCCCGAACCAATGGCGCGGCCGGCCTTGCGGCCGCTTCCGAAAGGGGATGACACCGGCCATGCCGCCCACGCTAGGCGCGGGCCGGTTACCGGATGTTTGGACGGAAGGATCGAAGTTTAGCTGTACGCGCGGCCTTGCCGGCGCGCCCCACAACCGGGGGGGAGGTTTGACCGAATCGGCCGCCGATGCATGGTGGGCGCCTTGCGTGAGGGGTCGCTTCGGCGTGCGCGGTTACTTCAAGGATGTACAACTTTTGCGTATGGCCAACGGGGACTACTGTCTCGTGCGGCCGCTCGGGCTCGTGCGCGGCGGCAAGGGCATGAAGCACCACGAGAACCTGTTGCGCCTGACGCCGGGGGGCATCGCCGCCGGCGTGTGGCGGGGCCTGGGCCGCGCATTTGCGCGCGCGCGGCAGCAGGAGACGGTCGGGGCGGAGTAGGGCTACGCTTGCCAAAACAGAGAGGCCCCCGATGAGCGTGGCTGACGGCAAGCAGGCGCCCGGCTTCTACCGCAAGCGCATCGGCGAGGTCGTCGTCACCGCGCTGAGCGACGGCTATCTCGATGCCGACGTCGGCGTGCTGCAGAACATCAGCCGCGCCGAGATCGACCGCATCCTGCACGAGACCTTCCGCCCGTCGCCGCCGCGGCTCTCGGTCAACGCCTTCCTGGTGCAGGCGAAGGGGCGCACCGCGCTGATCGAGGCGGGCTCCGGCCACACCATGGGGCCGAGCCTCGGCAAGCTCATCGCCAGCATGGCGGAGGCGGGCGCGCGGCCGGCCGACATCGGGACGGTGCTGCTCACCCACATGCACCCCGACCACTCGAACGGGCTGACCGATCCGTCCGGCGCCGCGCTCTATCCCGGCGCCGAATTGCTGATCCACGAGGAGGACGTGCGCCACTGGACCGACGACGCCGCGATGGCGGCGGCGCCGGAGCGCAAGCGCGTGCGCTATTTCCAGGCCGCGCGCACCCAGCTCGCCGCCTACAAGGCGCAGCTGCGCACGATCCGCGACGGCGAGGTGTTTCCCAACGTCACCGCGGTGCCGATCCCCGGCCACACGCCGGGGCACACGGCCTATCTGATCGCCGACGGCGACGAATCGATGCTGATCTGGGGCGACACGGTGCACGTACCGGAGATCCAGGTGCGCCATCCGGACGTGACGCTCGACTTCGACAGCGATCCGGCGGCCTCGGCGCGCATGCGCCGGCGCATCCTCGACCGGGCCGCGGCCGACCGGCTGCTGATCGCCGGCATGCACGTGCATTTCCCCGGCTTCGCGCACGTCGTGCGCCGCGGCGACGGCTTCGATCTCATCCCCGAGGCTTGGTCGCCGGTGGTGTAAAGGCGGGGCGTGAAGCCCGCGCGGGCGCGCCGCTACTCCGCCGCCTCGGCGGCTTCGCGGGCGAGGCGCTGCGCGCGCAGCCGCGCGGTCTTGGCGCGCTCGGCGTCTTCGCGGGCGCGGTATTCGGCCATCGCTTTCACGCCTTCGCGCGCCTGCTCCTGCTTGCGCTTGAACGAGGCTTCCGCCTTGGCCTTGGCGATGTCGCTGGTCTGCGTCTGACTCATGAGGCTCCAATGGTCTGCGGGGCGCGGGCCCGCGCGAAGCGGGCTGCGCCCCTGTTGCGGATGAGTTGTCGCCGCTACTTCTTCTCGACCGAGATGCCGGCCGGGCCGATGTTGAGTTGCACGCCTTTTGGCTTCCTGTTGTCCTCGTAGACCTTCCAGCTCAGCACGCCGACGGCGACGACCAGCGCGCCGATGACGAGGAAGAGAAGGTTGCGCGAGATCGGCATGCGGTCATGGCCCCCGTGGTATTACCCGCGGAGACAACGCTTGGGGGCGGGGAAAGTTCCATGGCAAGCAGGTCGTCAGGCGCTCGCTTATCCGGGCGACCCTTGCTGGAGATCGTGCAGCGACGACGCGCGGGTCAGGCCGATGTCCCATTCCAGCAAATGGCCGGCGACCAAGATAGCGCCGGAAACGATCGCGAATATCATCAGGATGGGGGCGGCGGGCTCGAGAAATGGACGATCGACGAACCAGGCATATTTTCCACCCCGGGGGATGCTGACGAAAAGAGCCCCGACGCCGATGACAAACAGCACAATGCCGGTCAGCAACATGACTTCCTCCTTGGCTGTTGATCGGGCGAGATCGGATCACGCAAGCGTGCGATTCCCGTCACCCTCGGCTTGGCGGATCGCCCGCCTTGGGCCGCCTACGACGACCCGCAACGTGCTGGGCTGAATTTATAATGCCTTCGCGCGCGGGTTCGATCTGCGACTAATCGCCCGGCGCGCGCGCATATCGTCGCGGCCCGCGCAGATGAAGACCGCAAGCGAGACGCCGAGTTTTTCCGGCTTCGCGCAGTGTGGTGCGGCGCGGGGAGGGGGTTGGGCTTATTCCGGAGGCGCGGTCGCTTGTGGTGTAAGGCGGCTATCCGCTTCGTCATGGCCGGGCTTGTCGCGGCCAGCCACGACACCTAACCCTTTTTCTTTTTCTTCACCGTCACCGGCGGCGCTTCCGCCTTCGCTTTCGCGTCGGCCGCTTCCTTCGCCAGCCGCAGTGCTTTCAGCCGCTCGGTCTTGGCGCGGGTCGCGGCCTGCGACGCGGTGTATTCGGCCATTGCCTTGGTCGCGTCGCGCGCCTGGATTTCCTTGCGCTTGAAGCTGGCCTCGGCTTTCGCCTGCATGTCTTCGGTGCGCGTTTTCGCCAGAGAAATCTCCTGCGGTAGTGGCCGGCATCGCGAGAAGCGCGCCCGGCCGTTGTTCTGTGACCGTGTCATGTCCGGGCATCGCCCGTCGAAGACGGGCGTCAACGCCCTTTCCCGGCCATCTCGCTCAGGCAGGCACAGCCGTGCCTTCCTTCTCTGGATCGCCGGGACGAGCCCGGCGATGACAACTCAAGACGTCATGCCCGCGACAAGTGCGGCGGCGCGCTCAGCGCCTCACGAACAGCCCGTCGTCGACCCGCACGTATCGCACTTCATGCAGGTGCCGTTGCGCACCAGCGTGAAGTTGCCGCATTCGCCGCAGGCTTCGCCTTCGTAGCCCTTGGCGCGGGCTTCCGCGCGCTTCTCGGAGGCCGCCGCCTTGGCGTGCAGCTTGGCGTCGGCGGCGTTGATCTCCTCGACTTCCTCGATGCGCAATTCGAGCTTCTCGGCTGGCGAGAGCTTGTGGTCGGGCTCGGCCTTGAGCGCGGTCGCCGCGCCGCCGTGCAGGGCGGTGACGACCCCACCGCGGCCGCCTTCGACGGCCGACCCTCCCCGTTCAGGGGAGGGAGAGGAAGCGCCATGCACCACCTGCAGCCGGTCGGTGCGCGAGCGGGTCAGGCCCTTCGACACGTAGTTGGTCGCCGGCGCCGGCTTGCCTTCCGCCACGCCCTTGCCGAGCGCGTCGAAGCCCGACTCGCTCGGGTCGACATGCGCGAGGTCGAAACGCTCCAGATACGACACCGCCAACTCGCGGAACACGTAGTCGAGGATCGAGGTCGCGTACTTGATCGAGTCGTTGCCCTGCACCGGGCCCTGCGGCTCGAAGCGGGTGAAGGTGAAGGCGTCGACATATTCCTCGAGCGGCACGCCGTATTGCAGGCCGAGCGACACCGCGATCGCGAAGTTGTTGATGATCGAGCGCAGCGCCGCGCCTTCCTTGTGCATGTCGATGAAGATTTCGCCGAGGCGGCCGTCGTCGTATTCGCCGGTGCGGAGATAGACCTTGTGCCCGCCGACCACCGCCTTCTGGGTGTAGCCCTTGCGGCGGTCGGGCATGCGCTCGCGCTCGCGCAGCACGGTGACGCGCTCGACGATCTTCTCCACCACCTTCTCGGCCAGCGCCGAGGCGCGGGCCGCGGCGGGACGCTCGAGGAAGGCCTCGACCTGATCGTCCTCGTCCTCCTCGTCGGCGATGAGCTGCGCGTTCAGCGGCTGCGACAGCTTGCTGCCGTCGCGGTAGAGCGCGTTGGCTTTCAGCGCCAGTTTCCAGGAGAGGAGATAGGCCGCCTTGCAGTCCTCGACCGTCGCCTCGTTCGGCATATTGATGGTCTTGGAGATGGCGCCCGAGATGAACGGCTGCGCTGCCGCCATCATGCGGATGTGGCTCTCGACCGAGAGGTAGCGCTTGCCGGTGCGGCCGCACGGGTTGGCGCAGTCGAACACCGGATAGTGCTCGGCCTTCAGGTGCGGCGCGCCCTCGACGGTCATCGCGCCGCAGACGTGGATGTTGGCGGCCTCGATCTCGCGTTTGGTGAAGCCTAACCCCGCCAGCAGATCGAAGGTCGGGGAGGAGAGGTCCTCGGCCGAGATGCCGAGCTTGTCGCGCACGAAGTCCTCGCCCAGCGTCCACTTGTTGAAAGCGAACTTGATGTCGAAGGCCGTCGGCAGCGCCTTCTCGATCTTGGCGATCGCCTCCTCGGTGAAGCCCTTGGCCTTGAGCGTGGTGTGGTTGATGGCGGGGGCTTGGGCGAGCGTGCCGTGGCCGACCGCATAGGCCTCGATCTCGGCGATCTGGCTTTCCGAGTAGCCTAGCGTGCGCAGCGCTTCCGGCACCGCGCGGTTGATGATCTTGAAGTAGCCGCCGCCGGCGAGTTTCTTGAACTTCACCAGCGCGAAGTCGGGCTCGATGCCGGTGGTGTCGCAGTCCATCACCAGGCCGATCGTGCCGGTCGGCGCGATAACGGTGGCCTGCGCGTTGCGGTAGCCGTGCTTCTCGCCGAGCGTGAGCGCCTTGTCCCAGGCGGCCTTGGCGTGCGCGATCAGCGCCTGGTCGGGGCAGGCGGCGGCGTCGAGCGGCACCGGCGGCGTCGCTACCTTCTCGTAGCCCTGGCGCTCGCCATGCGCGGCGCGGCGGTGGTTGCGGATCACGCGCAGCATGTGCTCGCGGTTCTTCTTGTAGCCGGGGAACGCGCCCAGCTTCTCGGCCATCTCGGCCGAGGTGGCGTAGGAGATGCCGGTCATCACGGCCGAGAGCGCGCCGCAGATGGCGCGGCCGGCATCCGAGTCGTAAGGAATGCCGGAGGTCATCAACAGGCCGCCGATATTGGCGTAGCCCAGGCCGAGCGTGCGGAATTCATAGGAGAGGGTGGCGATCTCCTTCGACGGGAACTGCGCCATCAGCACGGAGATTTCCAGCACCACGGTCCACAGCCTGACCGCATGCTCGTAGCTCTCGATGTCGAACGTGCCGGTCTTTGCGTCGCGGAACGTCAAGAGGTTGAGCGAGGCGAGGTTGCAGGCCGTGTCATCGAGGAACATGTACTCCGAGCACGGATTGCTGGCCTTGATTTCGCCGGAGGCCGGGCAGGTGTGCCAGTCGTTGACGGTCGTGTGGTACTGCAGCCCCGGATCGGCGCAGGCCCAGGCGGCGTAGCCGATCTTCTCCCACAGCTCGCGGGCGTCGACCGTGTGCGCCACCTTCTTGTTCTTGCGGAAGGTGAGGTCCCACTTGCCGTTCGACTCCACCGCCTTGAGGAACTGGTCGGTGACGCGCACCGAGTTGTTCGAGTTCTGCCCCGAGACGGTCAGGTAGGCGTCCGAATCCCAGTCGGTGTCGTAGGTCGGGAAGTCGATGTCCTTGTAGCCCTGCCTGGCGAACTGGATCACGCGCTTGATGAAGTTGTCCGGCACGTGCGCCTTGCGCGCGAGCTTGATCTCGCGCTTGAGCGCGGGGTTCTTCTCCGGCGAGAAGCAGTCGTCGCCCGAGCCCTCGCAGTTCACGCAGGCTTTCAGCACTGCTTTCAGGTGCTTCTGGTTGATCTTGGAGCCGGTGACCAGCGCGGCCACCTTCTGCTCCTCCAGCACCTTCCAGTTGATGTACTTCTCGATGTCGGGATGGTCGACGTCGACGATCACCATCTTGGCGGCGCGGCGCGTGGTGCCGCCCGACTTGATCGCGCCCGCCGCGCGGTCGCCGATCTTGAGGAACGACATCAGGCCGGACGACTTGCCGCCGCCGGACAGGCGCTCGCCTTCGCCGCGCAGGTTGGAGAAGTTGGTGCCGGTGCCGGAGCCGTATTTGAACAGGCGCGCCTCGCGCACCCACAGGTCCATGATCCCACCCTCGTTGACGAGGTCGTCGGAGATCGACTGGATGAAGCAGGCGTGCGGCTGCGGGTGCTCGTAGGACGACTTGGACTTAGTCAGCTTGCCGGTGAGGTAATCGACGTAATAGTGGCCTTGGCTCGGGCCGTCGATGCCGTAGGCCCAGTGCAGGCCGGTGTTGAACCACTGCGGCGAGTTCGGCGCGCACATCTGGTTGGCGAGCATGAAGCAGTGCTCGTCGTAGAAGGCGCGGGCGTCCTCCTCGCTGTCGAAATAGCCGCCCTTCCAGCCCCAGTAGGTCCAGGTGCCGGCGAGGCGGTTGAACACCTGCTTGGCCGAGTGCTCGCCGACATAGCGCTCGTTCTCGGGGAGCGCCGCGAGCGCCTCTTCATCGGCAACGGAACGCCACAGGAAGGAGGGGACCGAGTTTTCCTCGATCTTCTTCAGGCGTGAGGGCACGCCGGCCTTGCGGAAGTACTTCTGCGCCAGCACGTCGGAGGCGACCTGCGACCAGAATTCCGGCACCTCGACATTGTCGAGCTTGAACACCACCGAGCCGTCGGGATTCTTGATTTCGCTGGTGGTCAGCCGAAATTCGATTCCCGCGTAGGCCGAGTCATGACCGGGGGTCACGTTTCTAGTGTAGCGCCGTTCGATCCGCATTGTCTCTTGCCCCTTGCAATGGCCGGGCGGATGGCGGTCCGCCCGATTATATCCCTGGCGGTCCCTGTCCAGGGCCGCCTGTTGTGCTCAGCTCACGCCGTCGACGCTACCCAGGTACTTATGTTTCCGATCGGGCCTTTGCCGGCCGACCGTCTCGCGCCTCATGCAGGTGCCATTCGGCACCGGCGTGAAGTTCACCAGGCACAGAAGCACCCGGACCCAACTCGCCATTTCTGGCGCGGGTGAGCCGCTTCTTCAGCCGTGATGGGGACCCGGAGGGAACTTCAAACTCACCCGCACCGGACAACCGAAAGCTAAGTGGACTCGCCGCACCCGTCAACAAGAGATAGTCGTCAAATCTGAATCAAACACTAAATCTTGTAGGGAACCCGTGGACTATGGGGACAACGGCCGGCGAGAACGGGGAGAGTATTGAGCCCTGCGGCGGGCACGGGAAGCTCTTTTCGCTGCCCGGCGGGCTAGGTTTTTTTGCCCCGCCGCATGACGCCAAAATGACCGGAAATGCGCGCTTGCCGGTTTTCACCAGCAAAGATTCCCAGATGGCCGAGGCGGGGATAAGCCGGGGATAAGCGTGCGCCGGCCGGTTCCGCGGTCGCTGATTCTCGAAAGCCTTTCAGGATGTTAGTCGCTATGCCGGCCGCTTGCGGGGGCGGGAGGCGGTTGCGCAAGGCTGTGAATCGGCCGCCGCACGGCAGCGTCCCGCACGCTAGTTGTTGCGCGGCTTGCTCGTTTCCCGACGGCTGCCGGTGCGTCTGGGCGAGCCGTTCGCGCCGGCGAGCGCCGCCACCGGCCCGTCGACCGAGAGGTCGGCGCGCTCGCGCGGCAGCGCCTCGGGATGCTCCTTCTGCAGAAACGCCACCAGTTTCTCGCGGATTTCGCAGCGCAGGTCGAAGGCCTGCCCGGCCGAGCCGGCGCTCGCCAGGCAGCGCAACTCGAGCGTACGTTCCTTCGCGTCGGTGACCTGCAGGCTGACCACGCGCCCGTCCCAGGACTTCGATTCCTTGACGATCGCGGCGAGCTGCTCGCGGATGCGGTCCACCGGCGCGCGGTAGTCGACGTAGAGGAAGGCCGACCCGATGAGCGAGGAGCCCTCGCGCGTCCAGTTCTGGAACGGCTTCTCGATGAAATAGGTGAGGGGCACGATCAGCCGACGCCAGTCCCACAGGCGGATCACCACATAAGTCGAGGTGATTTCCTCGATATTGCCCCACTCGTTCTCGACGACGACCGCGTCCTCGATACGGATCGGCTGGGTCATGGCGAGCTGCACGCCGGCGATCAGGTTCGACAATACCGGGCGCGCGGCAAAGCCGGCCACGATGCCGGCGACGCCGGCGGAGGCGAAGAGGCTGACGCCGTATTGCCGCACAGCCTCGAAGGTCATCAGCGCGGCGCCGATCGTGAGCAGCACCAGCAGGCCGTCGATCGTGCGCACCAGGATGCGAATCTGCGTGTTGTGCTTGCGCGCGAGCAGGTTGTCGTCCACGTCGATCCGGAAACGGCGCAGGTAGATGTCGGCGGCGATGTGCAGCGCGGTGATCGCGGCCCAGCCGATCAGGCAGATCACCGCCATCAGCATCAGCCGCGCCAGCACCTCGGCCAGGCCGGGATCGATCGGCGCCACCGGCAGCGCGATCACCACCGCCAGGATCAGCACCGCGAGCCGCGTGAGCCCGCGCATCTGGGTGAAGATCGAGAACAGGTTGGGATAGCGAGCGGCGAGTAGATGGCGCAGGAGCTTGCGCACCCAGCGGTGCAGAGCGAGTGCGACCAGCACCGCCACGGCGACGATCGCGGCCGCGACGATGGGGTCGGGCAGCCAGTCGAGCCAGTCCTTCAACAAGCCTAGCGCGGCGCGTGATGAGTCCATGGTCACCTGCGGGTTGTTTGCGGGGCTGGGCTTATGGGGGCCGTGTGCTGGACACGGGGCCGCCGAGGTGGCACAAGGCCGGCAACCTCAACGGCGTCAATGCACGGCAGCGATGAAAAGTTTCCTGCTGAAACTGTTCACCTGGTGGAATTCGCAGACCTTCGGCACCCAGTTCTGGACCTGGATGTACGGTGAAAAGGTCGGCGAAGACGAGTTCGGCAACGTCTACTACCGCACCAAGGGCGGGAAGGTGGATCCGACGCTGCTCTTCGAGCGGCGCTGGGTGATCTACAACGGCTATGCCGAGCCCTCGACCGTGCCGCCGTCCTGGCACGGCTGGCTGCACCACACGGTGGACACGCCGCCCACCGAGGAGAGCTACATTCCGCGCCCCTGGCAGAAGCCGCACCGGCCGAACCTCACAGGCACCCCCGGCGCCTATCGGCCGCCCGGTTCGACCCTCGCCGCCGGCCGCCGGCCGAAGGCAACGGGCGATTACAAGGCCTGGAGCCCTTAAGGGCAGCGGGCATCCTCCGGCGCGCCGCCGCGACACGCTGTGACAACGCAGGGTTCCGAGCGCAGCGATGACGCGACCTTCCGCCTCCGCAGCGGGAGGCGCTCACGGGTACCGCCCTTCCGTCGCCGCAATCCCCGTGTTAACCGGGCCACGCACCGGCGGTGATGCTTCGCGCCGGGGCCGGAGGGAATTTCCGTTTCATGGCGCGCTTCACGCTCTCTTTGGTCGCGACCGCCGCGCTGATCACGGCGGGTCCGGCCATGGCGCAGTTCGGCTCGATCTTTCGCGACGAGCCGCCGCGTCCGCCGGCCGACGTGCCGAGCGGCACGCTGTCGCCCGGGCAGGCGCCCTATTACCGCCCGCAGCAGCCGCCCTATTACCCGACCCAACAGGGCCAGCGGCCGCCCGCCGATCTGCGCGACGAGCCGCCCTCGCAGCCGCTGCCCGCGCCGATGAGCCTGCCGCCCTCGAGCCGTCCGGGCTCGGGCG
Organism: Pseudolabrys sp.; assembly: GCA_046292265.1. GTDB lineage: Bacteria > Pseudomonadota > Alphaproteobacteria > Rhizobiales > Xanthobacteraceae > Pseudolabrys. The sequence continues at coordinate 46,657 of JBKBRE010000027.1, forward strand.
GTATCCAGTCGCAGGACCTGGCGCCGCCGCCAGGCACCGAGGCGCCGCGCCAGCAACAACAGCCAGCACAACAACAGCCGGCGCAGCCGCAGGCTCAGCCCGGCGAGCAGCAGCAGGCCGTGCCGCCGCCGTTCCGCCCCTCGCGGGGCACCGGCGATCAGCAGCAGGCTAACACCGCGCCGCAGCCCGGCGATGAGGTCGTGGTGGCGCCGCCGCCGCAGCGCATCGCCAACCCGACCGCCGTGTTCGCCGGCCTCGACAAGATCACCGGCCGGATCATCTCCTTCGACGTCGCGATCGACGAGACCGTGCAGTTCGGCGCGCTGCAGGTGACGCCGCGCGTCTGCTACTCGCGCCCGCCGACCGAGACGCCGAACACCGACTCCTTCGTCGAGGTGGACGAGGTGACCTTGCAGGGCGAGATCAAGCGCATCTTCACCGGCTGGATGTTCGCGGCCAGCCCCGGACTGCACGCGGTCGAGCACCCGATCTACGACGTGTGGATCACCGACTGCAAAGGCGGCCAGAATCCGTCGGTGGCGGAGGCGGCGCCCGAAGAGGCGAAGCCGCCGGCGCGTTCGCAGCAGCAGCGCCGCACGCCGCCGGCGCGTCAGCCGGTGCCGCAGGCACAGCCGCGCGCGCAGCAGCCGCCGTCGGGTTTCCTGCCGGCGCTACGATAAATTCTCCCCCGTCATTCCGGACGCGTGCGTAGCACGCGATCCGGAATCCAGACGCAAGCTTATTTGATGTTTCTGGATTCCGGGTTCGCGCGCCAGTAGGCGCGCGCCCCGGAATGACCAGTCAGGGATTCCCATTGATGATCGCCAGCGCCTCCGCGCCGCCGATCGGCCGGTCCACCGGCAGCGCGGCGAAGGCGGCTTCGCCCGCGAGCGCCTCCTCCAGCAAACGATGGTAGCGGCGCTTGGGCACCTCGACCGCGCCGAAGGTCTTCAGGTGCTCGGTGACGAACTGCGTGTCGAGCAGCCGGTAGCCGCCGGCCTTCAGTCGCGCGACCAGGTGCACGAGCGCGATCTTGGAGGCGTCGCGTGTGCGGTGGAACATGCTTTCACCGAAGAATGCGCGGCCGAGCGAGACGCCGTAGAGCCCGCCGACCAAAACGTCGCCGTCGTAGACCTCGACGGTGTGGCAGTGGCCTTCCTCGAACAGCGCGCGATAGATGCGCCGGATGCGCGCGTTGATCCAGGTGCGCGCGCGATCGCGACCGGGCGCCGCGCAGCCGTCGATCACACCGTCGAAGTCGCGATCCACCCATACCGTATACGGCGTCGCGCGTACCGTGCGCGCGAGCCGCGCCGGCACATGGAACCCTTCGAGCGGGATGATGCCGCGCATGGGCGGCTCTATCCAGTAGAGCGCGGGATCCTCGGCGCTCTCGGCCATCGGGAAGATGCCGCAGGCATAGGCCTTCAGCAGCACTTCGGGCGTGATCTCGACGTGGGCGTTTTCGCGGCCGGCCATCGCATGCGTCTCGTACGACGACGCTAATGTAGTGCAGGCCGGTGCCGATGTCAGTGTTCCGGCGCACCGGCCGGCCACCGGTGCCGGTGCATCTTCATTGCGGTACCACGTGGCATGCGCGGCACTGGTCGCCCGCTTTTGCGCCGATCCCGCTGCCGACCGCCGGAAGCCCGGCCTCGCGCGCTTGCGTGCACTGGCGCGGCAAAGCGAAGGAGCCCGGCGGCATCCTCTCGCCGGGCAGCCACCGGTGATAGTCGGCGATATGCAGGCCCGTGCTGACCGCGCGCGGTTCGGTGAAGAGGATCGGGCGGCCGGCGGTCGAGTACCAGGTCCACATCGGATAAAGACCTTGATGCTTGACCGGGCAGGCGCGGATTTCGCTCACCTCGTCCGGGCTCAGGTCGGGATTGCGGTCGATGACGGCCTTGCAGGCGCAATCGGAGTTGCCGATCCAGTTCGGCCGCACGACGCCCGGACCTTTTGCGCCGCAGGCGAAAATGCCGTTCGGCAATTGCTCGACCGAATAGCCGACGGGGCCTTGCAGGACGCTGACGATTTCGACCGCGGGCGGCAGCGCGCGCGCCCTGTACATGTAGGCGAACAGCGTCCGCGCCTGCTCCCAGTCGTAGTAGATCATGCTCGGCAGCGGCGTCCACTTGAACTGCACCGGCGTCAGGATCCCCGTCATGACGAAATGATGCGGCCAGATCGGCGGCTTGACGCCCGCGCAGGCTTTCTGGCTGAGGCCGGGGATCAGGGCCTGGATGCGCTGCGCGCGTTCGGCCTCGGCGACATCGTTGCCGGCCGCCATCAGGTCCCGCGCGGTTTGCGCGGCGAGCGCGGCATCGCCGGCTTTTTCCGCCTTCGCGCGACAGAAGTCGCGCAGCTGCGCGAGCTTCGTCTCCGCAACCGGCTTGAAGGTCGGAAAGTAGCTCACCGAGTAATCGCCGATCACCGCCGGATCGGGCGATCTGTTCGGGAACATCATCCGCCAGGGCAGCCGGGTGTCGGCGGCGTACCATTGCCGCTGAGTGCGCCCCTCGTCGGTCGGCAGCTTCCACCATTGCGCCCGTTTCGGTCCGACCGATGCCTCGCCTTCGCAGACCGCCTTGCCGGAGAGCCACTGCCGGCTCGGCAAGGGATACTTGCGACCGAGCGCGATGCAGCGCTCCGGCGCATCCGGGGGGCCTTCGAGTTGATAGGTCGTTTCGTCCGTGATCAGCAGATCGGCCGCGCCGGACTCGAGGCCGTAAACGGTGGCGCGCAGTGCCGGCACCGTGCCGTCGTAGGTGAACTCGCCGACATCGAGCTGCGCGCGAACGAGGGGCAGCAGCAGAGCGACGGCGCGCCATTTTTCCGGCAGCGCCGGCGGCGTGGCGGGCTCGCAGGCCGAAAACATCGGCAAGCCCGTTTCATGTTCGGCGGCGGCCGCATGCTGCGCAGCGAACGCCGCGACGGTGATCGCCGCCACCGCTCCGGTACGCGTCTTCCCGGTCCAGGAATGAAACGAAGCCAACAGCCCCATCGGACCCCAGTCTCCCGGATTGGCAAGGCGAAAAATAATACGGTATCAGACGGCATGCGCAAACTCGCCATCGCGTTCGTCCTGACCGCGCTATGGGGCACAGCCGCGCCGATGGTCGTTGCAGCGACGGCGGCGCCGCTCACGCACACGGAACTGCTCGCGCGCGAGCGGCCGGTCGCGACCAAGCGCATCCGCTATGGCGCCTTGCCCGGTCAGTTCGGCGAGCTGTGGCTTCCCGACGGACCGGGCCGCCACCCGGTGGTGATCCTGATCCATGGCGGATGCTGGCTCGCATCGCTCCCCGGCCTCGAGTTGATGGCCTACGCGGCAGACGATCTGCGCAAGCACGGCAGCGCCGTCTGGAACATCGAGTACCGCCGTCTCGGCGAGCCGGGCGGCGGATATCCCGGCAGCTTCGAGGACGTCGCCAATGCGGTCGACTGGCTGCGGACGCTGGCGAAGGACCATCCGCTCGATCTCGACGACGTCGTGGCGGCGGGACATTCGGCCGGCGGTCATCTCGCGCTGTGGGCGGCGGCGCGGCCGCGCCTGCCCAAGAGAAGTCCGCTCTATCGCGACAATCCGCTTCCGATCAAACGGGCGGTCAGCCTCGCCAGCATCAACGACCTTGCCTTGTTCCACGACCGCGGTCCGCCGTCATGCGGCGGGCCGCGCACGATCGAGCAGCTTGTCGGCGTCGCGGCGCGCGGGCCCTGGGACGCCTATGCCGACACGTCGCCCGCCGCGCTGCTTCCGCTCGGCGTGCCGCAGACGGTCATCTCGGCGGCGCTCGATCCGATCGTACCCGCGGCCTTCGGCCGTGCCTATGCGGCGGGGGCCAGCGCGGCGGGTGACCGCGTCGTCGAGATCACGATCCCGCAGGCCGGCCATTTCGAACTGATCGATCCGCGAAGCGGCGCGTTCGAGCAGGTCAGGTCCGCGCTCCGGCCGGCTCGGCAATGAGCAGGTGCGTGGCCGATGCCGCGCTTAACGAAGCGATTACCATGTTCCCACCAACTTTCAGAAACCTCGACCTTTTGTGCGGGTTGCGCGTTGCCGCAGCGACCCAGCAAATCACGGGGGGAACCCATGGGGCACGCGATCGCCGTACTTTTGGTCGAGGACGAGGTGCTGATCAGCAACCTGGTGGCCGAGCAACTGTCCGAAAGCGGCTTCGAAGTCCACGAGGCGGCGACCGCCGACGAAGCCTTGCGCTACATCGAGTCGGGCGGGGCCATCGACGTGCTCGTCACCGACGTGAACCTGCCGGGCGATATCGACGGGCGCGAACTGGCGGCGCGCGTGCGCGCCCAGCGGCCCGAGATCCCGGTCGTCTACGCGTCGGGCCGCTACCAGCCGTGGGACATCGGGCCGCTGGTGCCGCGCTCGGTGTTCATGAGCAAACCCTACGACCCGGCCGATGTCTGCAAACTGGTGGCGCGGCTGACCGAACAGCCGGGCAGGCCGCACTGAGCGGGGGCAGCTTCAGCGGTTGTCGCCGGCGAGCGCCTCGCAGACGGCCTTGGTGACGTCGGCCGTGCGGGCCTTGCCGCCGAGATCGGGCGTGTGCAGCGACTGGTCGGCCGTGACGCGCTCGATCGCGCGCATCAGCCGCGCGGCGGCGTTCTTTTCGCCGAGATGCTCCAGCATCATCACGCCCGACCAGAAGGTGCCGACCGGGTTGGCAATGCCCTTGCCCATGATGTCGAAGGCCGAGCCGTGGATGGGCTCGAACATCGAGGGGAAGCTCCGCTCCGGATTGAGGTTGGCGGTCGGCGCGATGCCGAGTGAGCCGGCGAGCGCGGCGGCAAGGTCGGACAGAATGTCGGCGTGCAGATTGGTGGCGACGATGGTGTCGAGAGTCTGCGGGCGCAGCGTCATGCGCATGGTCATGGCGTCGACCAGCATCTTGTCCCAGGTGACGTCGGGGAATTCGGCGGCCACCTCGGCGGCGATCTCGTCCCACATCACCATGGCGTGACGCTGCGCGTTCGACTTGGTGACGACGGTCAAGAGCTTGCGCGGGCGCGAGCGGGCGAGCGCGAAGGCAAAGCGCATGACGCGCGCGACGCCGGCGCGCGTGAACATCGACACGTCGGTGGCGACCTCTTCGGGCAGGCCGCGGTGCACGCGGCCACCGACGCCGGCATATTCGCCTTCCGAATTCTCGCGCACGATCACCCAGTCGAGCTCGGGTCCGGACACGTTGCGCAAGGGGCTGACGATGCCCGGCAGGATGCGGGTCGGCCGCACGTTGGCGTACTGGTCGAAGGGTTGGCAGATGGCCAGCCGCAGGCCCCAGAGCGTGATGTGGTCGGGCACGTCGGGCGCGCCGGCCGAGCCGAACAGGATGGCGTCGTGCCTGCGGATCAGGTCGAGCCCGTTCGCCGGCATGAAGGCGCCGGTCTTCTTGTAGCGCTCGGAGCCCCAGTCGAAATGGTCGAAGGCGAGGGTGAAGCCGCCGTCGCGTGCGGCGCAGGCATTGAGCGCCTCGATGCCGGCTTCGATGACTTCCGAGCCGATGCCGTCGCCGGGAATGGCGGCAATCCTGTAGTGACGCATGCGTTCAGGTCCCTGGCCGAGAGGAAGAGAAGGTTCGTCAGCTTTCCATGCCGCCGCGCGCGAGGAACTGCTCGAGCCAGTGGATGTGGTAGTTGCCGTCGATGATGTCAGGCTCGGCGAGCAGCGCGCGGAACAAGGGCAGCGTGGTCTCGATTCCGTCGACCACGACCTCGTCGAGCGCGCGCTTGAGCCGCATCAGGCACTCGGTGCGCGTCTTGCCGTGCACGATCAGCTTGCCGACCAGCGAGTCGTAGTAAGGCGGGATCGTGTAGCCCTGGTACACCGCGCTGTCGATGCGCACGCCGAGGCCGCCCGGCGCGTGATAGTGCAGGATCTTGCCGGGCGAGGGGCGGAACGACACCGGATTCTCGGCATTGATGCGGCACTCGATGGCGTGGCCGTGGAAACGGATGTCGCTCTGCTTCCAGGAAAGCTCGGCGCCGGCGGCGACGCGGATCTGCTCGAAGATCAGGTCGATGTCGGTGATCATCTCGGTCACCGGATGCTCGACCTGGATGCGCGTGTTCATCTCGATGAAGTAGAACTTGCCGTCCTCGTAGAGGAACTCGACGGTGCCGACGCCGAGATAATTGATCTCGCGCATGGCCTTGGCGACGATCTCGCCGATCTCGTCGCGCTGCTTGGTGTTGAGCGCGGGCGAGGGGCTCTCCTCCAGCACCTTCTGGTGCCGGCGCTGCAGCGAGCAGTCGCGCTCGCCGAGATGGATGGCCTTGCCCTTGCCGTCGCCCAGCACCTGGATCTCGATGTGGCGCGGGCGCTCGAGATATTTCTCGATGTAGACCGCGTCGTCGCCGAAGGCGGCCTTCGCCTCGGCGCGCGCGGTGGAGAGCGCGCCGGACAGGTCGGCGGGCCCGCGCGCCACCTTCATGCCGCGTCCGCCGCCGCCGGCGGCCGCCTTGATGAGGACGGGGTAGCCGATCTCGGCTGCGATCCGGATGGCTTCGGCGTCCGATGTGACGCCGCCTTCCGAGCCGGGCACCACCGGGATGCCGAGGCGGCGGGCGGTGCGCTTGGCCTCGATCTTGTCGCCCATGATGCGGATGTGCTCGGCCTTCGGCCCGATGAAGGAGAGGCCGTGGTCGGCGAGGATCTCGGCGAAGCGGGCGTTCTCCGACAGGAAGCCGTAGCCGGGGTGCACCGCGTCGGCGCCGGTGATCTCGCAGGCGGCGAGGATCGCCGGGATGTTGAGGTACGAGTCCTTCGCCGCCGGCGGGCCGATGCAGACGCTCTCGTCGGCGAAGCGCACGTGCATGGCGTCGGCGTCGGCGGTGGAGTGTACCGCCACGGTCGGGATGCCGAGCTCCTTGCAGGCCCGCAGCACGCGCAGCGCGATCTCGCCGCGGTTGGCGATGAGGATTTTATCGAACATCGTTTCTCCTTCACCTCTCCCCGCGTGCGGGGAGAGGTCGACTTCCGAGCGAAG
>JBKBRE010000028.1:0-43913 GCA_046292265.1 Pseudolabrys sp.
CCGCCGCTCCGGCCGCCGCGCCGGCCGTCGCGGAAGCGCCCCAGCCGGCGCCGCAGGCGACGGTGGAGACCGGCCGCACGCCGTTCCCGTCCGAAGGACTGGGCGCGCCGTTGGTGAGCGCGCCGCCGCCGACGCGAGCACCGAGCGTTCCGGTCAACATGCCGGCGGTCGATTCACGCCGCTCGGAAGCCTATTACGAGACCAAGGGCACGATCTTCGGTGCGCTGATCGAGGCGATCGACCTGGCACAGCTGGCGCGGCTGGACGCCGATTCGGCGCGCGAGGAAATCCGCGACATCGTCAACGAGATCATCGCGATCAAGAACATCGTGATGTCGATCTCGGAGCAGGAAGAGCTGCTCGACGACATCTGCAACGACGTGCTCGGCTTCGGCCCGCTCGAGCCGCTGCTTGCCCGCGACGACATCGCCGACATCATGGTGAACGGCTCGGGCACGGTCTACATCGAAGTCCAGGGCAAGATTCAGCGCACCGGCATCCGGTTCCGCGACAACCAGCAGCTTCTCAACATCTGCCAGCGCATCGTCAGCCAGATCGGCCGCCGCGTCGACGAAGCCTCGCCGATCTGCGACGCGCGCCTCCCCGACGGCAGCCGCGTCAACGCCATCGTGCCCCCGCTGGCGATCGACGGCCCCGCGCTCACCATCCGCAAGTTCAAGAAGGACAAGCTGACGCTCGATCAGCTCGTCAGGTTCGGCTCGATCACGCCGCAGGGCGCGGAAATCCTGCGCATCATCGGCCGCTCGCGCGTCAACACGCTGATCTCCGGCGGCACCGGCTCCGGCAAAACCACGCTGCTGAACTGCCTCACCCAGTTTATCGACGACGACGAGCGCATCATCACCTGCGAAGACGCCGCCGAACTCCAGCTCCAGCAGCCGCACGTGGTGCGCCTGGAAACCCGCCCGCCGAACCTGGAAGGCGAGGGCCAGGTGACGATGCGCGATCTGGTGCGCAACTGTCTGCGTATGCGCCCCGAACGCATCATCGTCGGCGAAGTCCGCGGACCAGAAGCCTTCGACCTGTTGCAGGCCATGAATACCGGCCACGACGGCTCGATGGGCACGCTGCACGCCAACAACCCGCGCGAAGCCCTCTCCCGGCTCGAGTCGATGATCACCATGGGCGGCTTCTCGCTGCCGTCGCGCACGATCCGCGAGATGATCACCGCGTCGGTGGACGTGGTCGTGCAAGCCGCGCGCCTTCGCGACGGTTCGCGCCGCATCACGCACATCACCGAGGTGATGGGCATGGAAGGCGACGTCATCATCACGCAGGACCTGTTCGTCTACGACATGATCGGCGAGGACGCCAAGGGCAACATCATCGGACGCCATCGCTCGACCGGCATCGGCCGCCCGCGCTTCTGGGACCGCGCCCGTTACTACGGCGAGGAACAGCGTCTGGCCGCTGCACTGGATGCCGCGGAAGCGGCCGAAGAATCCATGCGGGCATGAGGCGCACGCCATGAACTCAATGGCCGTCTTCTTCCTCGCCGCCGTCGCCGTCGGCGGCGTCGCGTGGGTTTTCCTCTACCCGATCCTCTCGGGCGAACGAAAGGCCGAGAAGCGCAAGGAGATCGTCACCGCCGCGACGCCGGCGGCGCGCACCACGCGCGCGGCCACCCGGAGCCGCCGCGACAGCGTCGAAGCGACGCTGAAGGACCTGGAAGAACGCCAGAAGAAGCAAAAGAGTCCGCCGCTGATGACGCGCATCGCGCAGGCCGGCCTGTCCTGGTCGAAGCGGCAGTTCTTCATGGTGTCGGCGCTCGCCGGCTTCGGCGCGTTCATCGTCGGGCTTCTGATCGGCGCCGGCCTGCTGACCTCGCTCGGTCTCGGCTTCGTCGGCGGTTTCGGCTTGCCGCGCTGGCTGCTGAGCTTCCTGAAGAAGCGGCGCGAGCAGAAGTTCCTCAACGCCTTTCCCGACGCGGTGGACATCATCGTGCGCGGCGTCAAAGCCGGTCTGCCGCTGCTCGACTGCATCAAGATGATCACGATCGAGGCGCCGGAGCCGCTCAAGTCCGAATTCCGCGCGGTCGTGGAAACGCAGGCGGTCGGCATGCCGCTCGGCGAAGCCTGTGCCAAGCTCTATGAGCGGACGCCGGTGGCGGAAGCCAACTTCTTCGCCATCGTGGTGGCGATCCAGCAGAAGGCCGGCGGCAACCTGTCGGAGGCGCTCGGCAACCTGTCGCGCGTGCTGCGCGACCGCAAGAAGATGAAGGCGAAGATTCAGGCCATGTCGCAGGAGGCGAAGGCCTCCGCTGCCATCATCGGCTCGCTGCCCGTCGCGGTCATGCTGCTCGTCTACATCACGAGCCCCGGCTACATCACGCTGCTGTTCACCGAGCCGCTCGGCCACGTCATGCTGGCCGGATCGGCGATATGGATGAGCATGGGGGTGCTGGTGATGAAGAAGATGATCAATTTCGATTTCTAGGCGGGACGCATGCTCGATTTCATTATCAGCTCGCTCAACACCCAGACGCTGACCATGGTGTTCGCCGCGGTGGCGGCGGCGGCGACGGTGCTGACGCTGGCGATGCCGCTCGTCTTCGCCGACCCGCTCGGCAAGCGCATGAAGGCGGTGGCGGTCGAGCGCGAGAAGCTCCGCGCGCGCGAGCGCGAGCGCCTGGCACAGGAGAGGCAGAAGGTCTCGCTGCGCCAGTCGCCAAAGCAGTACATCCAGACGATCGTGGACCGCTTCAACCTGACGAAATGGGTCGGGCAGGAAGAAGCCCGTCTCAAGCTGGTGCAGGCGGGCTACCGCGGCCAGGCGCCTTACGTCACCTACCTGTTCTTCCGCATGGTGACGCCGGTGGCGGCCTTCCTGTTCGCGGTGTTCTACGTCTTCGTCATCACCAAGTTCAATCAGCCGACGATGGTCAAGCTCGGCATCTGCATCGCGGCGGCTTATGCCGGCATGCACCTGCCGTGGATGGCGCTCAAGAGCAAGATCCAGAAGCGCCAGATCTCGATCAAGCGTGCCTTCCCCGACACGCTCGACCTGCTGCTGATCTGCGTCGAATCCGGCATGTCGATCGAGGCGGCGTTCAAGAAGGTCGCCGAGGAGGTCGGCTCGCAGTCGGTGCCGCTCGCCGAGGAGCTGACCCTCACCACGGCGGAACTCTCCTATCTGCCCGACCGCCGGCAGGCCTACGAGAACCTCGCCAAGCGCACCGACCTGGAGGGCGTGAAATCGGTCTGCATGGCGCTGCAGCAGGCCGAACGCTACGGCACGCCGCTCGCCGGCATGCTGCGCGTCATGGCGCAGGAAAACCGCGACATGCGCATGGCGGAAGCCGAGAAGAAGGCGGCCGGGCTGCCGCCCAAGCTCACCGTGCCGATGATCTTGTTCTTCTTGCCCGTCTTATTCGTCGTCATCCTCGGCCCGGCCGCGATCAAGGTGTTGGGCGTCCAGCAGTGAGCCGGCCGTAATGCGCCGCGCCTAGGTCCCCGCGTCGGGCGCGAGATAGGGCTTGCGGCCCTTCTTCTTCCAGTCGCCGTGCTGGGCCAGCATGTCGCGCAGATAGCCGACATTGGCGGCGGCCTCGTCGGGCGGCAGGTCGGCGGAGGCGATCTTCTCGGCCTCGGCGAAGCGGCCCTGCAGGCCGATCGCCAACGCCAAGTTCTGCCGCACCCTCGGTCCGGCGCCCGGCTGGGCGACGGCGCGGCGCAGCGTCTTTTCGGCGCGCTTCAGGTCCTTCATCAGCGCGTAGGACAGGCCAAGATTGGACAGCACCGCGGCCTCGTCCGGCACGATCTTGAGCGCGGCGGCGTACTGGCGCTGCGCTTCGGCGTGGCGGCCCATCTGATCGAGCACGGCGCCTTGCGCGTTGAGGATGCGCCAGTCCGGATTGTCGGGCGTGTGCGCCTTGCGCAGCGCCTCGAGCGCCTGCTCGTACTGCCCGGCGTCGGCCAGCGCGCGGCCATAGGCGCCCGAGAGCTTCATGTTGTTCGGCGAGCGCATCGAGGCCTGCTCGAGCACGGCGACGGCCTGGGCGCGCTGCTCGGTGGCGCGCAGCGCGCGGGCATAGGCGATGGCCGCTTCCCAGTCGGACGGGTCGGCCTTGTAGCGGGCGCCCCAGACCTCGAGCGAGCGCCGCCAGTCGGTCTCGCCGCGCGGTGACGCGGAGGCCATGGAGTCCATGCCAATCGAGCCGGTGATGTCGCCGTCCCCCGTGGTCTTGCAGGCGGCGAGCGGCAGCGCCAGCACGGCGGCGAGCGCGGCCGAGGCAAGCAGGCGGGCGGATTTCGGGCGCATCGGAATGCGGGACGGGAAAACCGGCATCCTTGCGTAATAAAAGGTTAAGGCTAACAGGAGGTTAACGAGGCCGTCCCGGGAATGGACGGCGGCCGCAAAGGCGGGCATGACGTGCACGAAACGGCCGCATCCGTATAAGATCGCCCCATGAACCCCCTGCTCTCCCCCGAAGAACTCGCCCTCCAGGCCCGCGCCCGCGAATTCGCCCAGACCGTCGTCGTCCCACGCGCGGCGGCGATCGACCGCGACGAGGCCTACCCCTGGGACATCGTCGAGAAGCTCGCCGAGGCCGGCTTCTGCGGCATGACCATCCCGGTCGCCTATGGCGGCCAGGGCCGCTCCTTCCTCGACGCCGTGCTGGTGATCGAGGAGATGGCCAAGGCCTGCACCGTCACCGCGCGCATCGTGGTCGAAACCAACATGGGCGCCATCTCCACGGTGATGGCCTATGGCAGCGAGGCGCAGAAAGAGCTCGCCGCCCGGCTGGTGCTCGCCGGCGACAAGCCGGCCATCTGCATCACCGAGCCGGACGCCGGCTCCGACGCCACTGCCATGAGCACGCGCGCCGACAAGCGCGGCGACGGCTACGTCATCAACGGCAGGAAGCACTGGATCACCGGCGCGGGCGTCTCGAAGCTGCATCTCATCTTCGCGCGCGTGTTCGACGAGCAGGGCAAGGACCTCGGCATCGGCGGCTTCCTCGCCGTGCGTGACGAGGCGAAGGGCCTGTCCGTGACGCGGCGCGAGCAGACCATGGGCCTGCGCGGCATGCCGGAAGGCGAGCTGACCTTCGAGAATCTGGAGGTGCCCGCCGACATGGTGGTGATGCCGCCGTCCGGCTTCCGGCGCGGCTTCGCCGACCTGATGAACGCCTACAACAGCCAGCGCGTCGGCGCCGGCACGGTGGCGATGGGGATTGCCGCCGGCGCGCTCGACCACGCGCTCGCCTGGGTCAAACAGCGCGAGCAGTTCGGCCGGCCGATCGGCGAGTTCCAGGGCCTGCAATGGATGCTGGCCGACATGCAGGTACAGCTCACCGCCGCGCGGCTGATGCTCTACACCGCGGCGCGCTCGCGTGGGCCGGGCAGCCAATTCCCCGATCCCATGCTGGCGGCGCAGGCGAAGATTCTCGCATCCGAGAGCGCCATCAGAATTGTCAACGACGCGCTGCAGATGTTCGGCGCCCGCGGCTACGGCCGTGGCTTTCCATTGGAGAGAATGGCGCGCGACGTGCGCATGTTCACCATCGGCGGCGGCACCGCGCAGGTCCTGCGCACGCTGGTCGCCTCCAAGATGCTGGGCTGGAAGCTGCCGCAGACGCGCGACGGCTACGTGCCGAAATCGGGCATGCGCGACGCCGCGGAGTAACGAGAATGCATCCTGTCTTCGTGCGCACCGGCAAGGCGGTGCCGATCCTGTTCGCGACCAAGGCGAGCCTCGACGCCGTGCTGAAGCCGCTCGACGCGGCCGCCCGCGCCTTCGTCAAAAGCGCCGGCTTCGAGCCGAAGCCCGGCCGGCATCTGCTGGTGCCGGGCGCCGGCGGCGGACTGGCCGCGGTGCTGTTCGGCATCGAGGCGGCCGATGCCCGGACGAAGGACCTGCTGCGGCCCGGCGCTCTTGCCGGCCTGCTGCCACCCGGCACCTACCGCTTCGGCAATGCGCCGCACGATGCGCGGCTGGCGGCACTTTCCATCGCGCTCGGCACCTATCAGTTCACGCGCTACCGCAAGGGCGAGAAACGCGATATCAGGCTGGTCGTGCCGGCGGGCGTGGACGGAGAGGACCTCTCGCGCATCGCCGAGGGCGTCATGCTGGCGCGCGATCTCATCAACACGCCGTCGAACGACTTCGGCCCGGCCGAGCTCGAGGCGGCCGCGCGCGGCGTCGCCCGAAAGCACGGCGCCAGGATCAGCGTCAGCTCCGGCGCCAAGCTGGCGAAGAATTTTCCGCTCATCCACGCGGTCGGCATGGGCTCGCCGCGTGCGCCCCGCCTCATCGACTTCAGCTGGGGCCGGCCGAACGATCCGAAGATTACGCTGGTCGGCAAGGGCGTCTGCTTCGACACCGGCGGGCTCGACATCAAGCCCGACAGCGCCATGCTCAACATGAAGAAGGACATGGGCGGCGCGGCCACCGCGCTGGCGCTCGCATCCATGATCATGGCGCGCAAGCTGAGGGTGCGGCTGCGCGCGCTCGTTCCGGCGGTCGAGAACTCCGTTTCCGGCGAGAGCTTCCGCCCGCGCGACGTGTTCAAGTCGCGCAAGGGCATCACCGTCGAGATCGGCAACACCGACGCCGAGGGCCGCCTGATCCTCGCCGACGCGCTCACGCTCGCCGACGAGGACAAGCCCGCCCTCGTCGTCGACTTCGCCACGCTCACCGGCGCGGCGCGTGTCGCGCTCGGGCCGGAGGTGCCGCCGTTCTTCACCGACGACGACAAGCTTGCTGACGAATTCATGCGGCACGGCGCGGCCGAGGCCGATCCGGCCTGGCGGCTGCCGCTGTGGCGGCCCTACGAGGCGATGCTCGACTCCAAGGTGGCGGACCTCAACAACGTCGGCAGCGGCGGCCAGGGCGGCGCCATCACCGCCGCGCTGTTCCTGCGCCGCTTCACCGAGGCGAAGTCCTGGCTGCATCTCGACATCTTCGCGTGGAACGCTTCCGCCAAGCCGGGCCGGCCGGAAGGCGGCGAGTGCATGACCGCCCGCGCGCTCTACGCCATGCTTTGCGCACGTTACGGCTGATCCGATGGTCGCGCTCGACCCGCGCCTCAATGCTTTCCGGCCGGACATCGCCGCCGCGCGCTTGCGCGGGCAGGTCGAGGCCAAGCGCTTCGTCGAGGGCGTGCGCCATGCCGTGATCGAGCCGCTCGCCGACCTGCGCCGCGCGCCCGCGCCGGACGCGCCGCTCGATACGCAGGCGCTACTCGGCGACCACGTCGTCGTCTACGAAAGCACTGAGGAGGGCTGGGCCTGGGGCCAGCTCGAAAGCGACGGCTATGTCGGCTGGCTGCCGGCGGCGGCGCTCGGGACCCCTAGCGCGGCGGCGACGCACAAGGTAGCCGTGCCGCGCACGCTCTGCTTCCCCGGCCCCGACATCAAGCTGCCGCCGGTCGCCGGCTTGCCGCTGGGCGCGCGTCTCGCCCTCGTGCGCCAGGACGAGCGCTTCGGCGTGACGGCGAACGGCTGGCACGTCCCGGCGGTGCATCTGGCGCCGGTCAAGTCGCGGCAGGCGGATTTCGTGGCCGTCGCCGAGAGCCTGCTCGGGGCGCCCTACCTGTGGGGCGGCAAGAGCTCCCTTGGCATCGACTGCTCCGGCCTGGTGCAGGTTTCCCTCCATTCCGCCGGCTTGACCTGCCCGCGCGACAGCGACATGCAGGAGCTGGCGCTGGGCAACCCGGCGTCGCTCGCCGGGCTCAAGCGCGGCGACCTGGTATTCTGGAAGGGCCATGTCGCCATGGCGCGCGACGGCGAGACGCTGATCCACGCCAACGCGCATGCCATGATGGTGGCGAGCGAACCGGCCGGCCGCGCGATCGCGCGCATCAAGGTTGCCGGCCTCGAGGTCACCAGCGTGCGGCGGCTGTAGAATTTTGTGAAAGCGGGAAGAGAAGAAACATGACGACGCCTTGCATCATCACCGTGGCGATCACCGGCTCGGTACCGACCAAGAAGGACAACCCGGCGGTGCCGATCACCGTCGCCGAGCAGGTCGAGTCCACGCAGGCCTCGTTCGAGGCCGGCGCCTCGCTGGCGCACTGCCACGTGCGCAACGACGACGGCACGACGACCTCGGACCCGGAGAGGTTCGGACGCCTGGTGGAAGGTCTCAAGAAGCATTGCCCCGGCATGATCATCCAGCTTTCGACCGGCGGCCGCTCGGGCACCGGGCGCGAGCGCGGCGGCATGCTACCGCTCAAGCCCGACATGGCGTCGCTCTCCACGGGCTCGTGCAATTTTCCGACGCGCGTCTACGAGAACTCGCCGGAGCTCGTCGACTGGCTCGCGTCCGAGATGATCAAGTACAACGTCAAGCCGGAGATCGAAGCCTTCGACCTGTCGATGATCTTCCAGGCGGTGAAGATGGAGCAGGAAGGCAAGATCAAAGGCCCGCTGCACGTGCAGTTCGTCATGGGCGTGAAGAACGCCATGCCGGTCGACAAGGAAACCTTCGACTACTACGTCAAGACGCTGAAGCGGCTGGCGCCCAAGGCGACCTGGACCGGCGCGGGCATCGGCAAAGGCCAGTTGATGCTCAACCGCTGGAGCCTGGAAGCGGGCGGGCATTGCCGCACGGGACTCGAGGACAACATCCGCTGGGACGAGACCGGCAAGCTCGCGCCGTCCAATGCCGCGCTGGTCAAGCGCCTCGCCGACCTGTGCGCGGAATACGGCCGCCGGCCGGCCACGACCGCCGAAGCGCGGCAGATTCTGGGGTTGGCGGCGTAATCACTTCTTCCCGCAGACCACCGCGCCGCAGCGCTGCGCATTGGCGACGAGTTGGGCCAGCGAGTTCGCGCCCGGATAGCCGACGATGGCGACGCCCTTGACGATCAGGCCCGGCGTCGCCTGAATGCCGGCGGCGTCGCCGAGCCGCAGGTGCGCCTTCATCACGTCCACCAGCGCGTCGCTATTGGCGATCTGCTCGACCTTGGCCATGTCAATGCCGAGACTCTGAGCCGCGGCGAAGGCGCGCTGGCCGTCGATGATGCCGCGGCCGGCATAGACGGCGCGGTGAAAGGCGTAGAACTTCTCCGGCGCGAGCTGCGCGACCGCGAGCTCGACGCGCGCGCCCTGGATCGACGGAATGCCGAGAACCGGAAACGGCACCAGAACGAGCCGCAGCTCCGGCGTCTTCTTCATCAGCGCGTCGATGTCGGTAGAGGCGCGCCGGCAATATGGGCAGTTGAGGTCGTAGAACTCGATCAGCGTCACCTTGCCCTTGGGGTTGCCGGCGACCATGGCGCCGGGCGCCTTCTCGATCTGCGCTTCCAGGCCGGCCGGCAGGCGGTGATTGGCGATGACGGTGCCGTCGTCGGCCTTGATCGGGAATTCGCCTGTGTCGGCGAGAGCGGGCACAGCAAACGCAAGCATCGTCGCGGCGACAAGAAGGGCAAAACGGCGCATGTGATCTCTTTTTGTGATGAGGACCGGGGGGCGCGCCTTCATGCCCCGCGCCATCATCACATAGCGAATCACTAATATGTGAGACGACCTCAGCCCGCCGGCGCGGCGTCGAGAATCTCGCGCAGTCGCGCGCGGTTGAGCGCCAGCCATTGCAGCGCGACCAGCAGCGGGCCGTTGCGTATGTGACCGGAGGAGAGAGCCGCAACGACCGCATCGATGGAAGCGCAGAAGGCTTCGATCCTTTCGCCTTCGGCCGGGTTGCCGACGCGCGCCGGGACTTTTCCCGCATCGACCTCGGCGAGGAACACCGTCACTTGCTCGTCGGTCAAGCCGGGCGTCGTCAGGTAGGAAAACAGCTCGGCCATCCGGCCCGGCGCGACGCCGATCTCCTCCGCGCATTCGCGGCGCGCAGCGTCGCGCGGGGCTTCGTCCTCTTCGACGCGTCCGGCCACGATCTCGATCATCTCGCCCAGACCGCCGGCGAGATGGGCAGCGAGGCGGAACTGGCGGATCAGCACGATCTCGCCGCGCGCAAGGTCGACCGGCAGCACCGCCGCCACCCTGCCGGCGATGATCAGGTCGCGTTGCTGCACGACGGTTTCGCCGTCTGCGCCGGTGAGGCTCGCGCGGAAACGCCGATAAGGCCGGTAGCCCTGCGTCACCGGCTCCGCGGGCGACACGCTCACCTGGGCAGGCCGGTCGGCGATCGCGCGCTCCTCCGCCATGGCAGCGCCTATTGCGAGACGACGCCCTCGGGCGCGGTCTCCAGATTGAAGGCGGCGGCGAACAGCGCGCGGGTGTAATCGGTCTTCGGGCTCTTGAACAGATCGGCGGCGGCGCCCTCTTCCACCATCTTGCCGTTGCGCAGCACCAAGAGCCGGCTGGCCAGCGCCGCGACGACGCGCAGGTCGTGCGAGATGAACATGTAGGTCAGATCGCGGCGTTTCTGCAGGTCGCGCAGCAGATCCACCATTTGCGCCTGGATCAGCATGTCGAGCGCCGAGGTCGGCTCGTCGAGCACGATGAAGGTCGGCTCCAGCACCAGCGCGCGCGCGAGCGCGATGCGCTGGCGCTGGCCGCCGGAGAACTCGTGCGGATAGCGGTGGCGCGTGTCGGGATCGAGCCCGACGTCGTTGAGCGCGCCGATCACCCGGTGCTCACGCTCCGGCGCGTCCAGCTTCGGATGGTGTACCCACAAGCCCTCCTCGATGATGTCGGAGACCGACATGCGTGGGCTAAGCGAGCCGTAGGGGTCCTGGAACACGATCTGCATGTTGCGGCGGAACGGCCGCATGTCCTTAAACTTCAGGCCCTGGATGGATTGGCCCATGTAGACGATCGGCCCGTCCGACGAGATCAGCCGCAGGATGGCGAGGCCGAGCGTGGTCTTGCCCGAGCCCGACTCGCCCACGACCCCGAGCGTCTCGCCCTTGCGCAATTCGACCGAGATGCCGTCCACCGCCTTGATGTGGCCGACCGTCTTGCGCAGCACGCCGCGCTTGATCGGGAACCAGACCTTGAGGTCGTCGGTCCTGACCACCACCGGCGCCTCGGGGCGCGGCGGCGCCGGGTCGGGCTTCGGCTCGGCGGCGAGCAGCGCCCTGGTGTAGGGATGCTCGGGCGCGGCGAACACGCGCTCGACCGGACCCTGCTCCACGATCTTGCCCTTCTGCATGACGCAGACCCGGTCGGCGAGCTTGCGCACGATGCCGAGGTCGTGGGTGATGAACAGCATGGACATGCCGAGCCGCTGCTGCGTGTCCTTCAGCAGCTTGAGGATCTGCGCCTGCACGGTGACGTCGAGCGCGGTGGTCGGCTCGTCGGCGATCAGCAGGTCGGGCTCGTTCGCCAGGGCCATCGCGATCATCACGCGCTGGCGCTGGCCGCCCGAGAGCTGGTGCGGATAGCTGGCAAGCCGCCCTTCCGGATCGGGGATGCCGACCTGGCCGAGCAATTCGACCGTGCGCTTGCGGGCCGCCTCGCCGCTCATGCCGCGATGAAGCAACAGGATTTCGCCGATCTGCTTCTCGATCGTGTGCAGCGGATTGAGCGAGGTCATCGGCTCCTGGAAGATGATGGTGATGTCGTCGCCGCGCACGCGCCGGATCTCGTCTTCCGGCATAACGAGCAGCTCCTTGCCCTGGAACGTCACCGTGCCGGACGGATGAAAAGCCGCCGGATAGGGCAAGAGCTTCATCACCGACAGCGCGGTCACCGACTTGCCGGAACCCGACTCGCCGACCAGCGCCACCGTCTCGCCCTTGCCGATGTCGAACGACACGCGGTCGACCGCCAGCGTCTCGCGCCCGCCGGCGCGGAAGGCGACCGAGAGATCGCGGATGGAGAGAAGCGGCTCGGTCATCTGAAAGTCTTTCGCGGGTCGAAGGCGTCGCGCACTGCTTCGCCGATGAAGATCAAGAGCGACAGCATGATGGCGATCGAGAAGAAGCCGGTCAGCCCGAGCCAGGGCGCCTGCACGTTGGCCTTGCCCTGGGAAAGCAATTCACCGAGCGAGGGCGAGCCGGGCGGCAGGCCGAAGCCGAGGAAGTCGAGCGCGGTCAGCGTCATCACCGACGACGACAAGATGAACGGCAGGAACGTCATCGTCGCCACCATGGCGTTCGGCAATAGATGGCGGAAGATGATCGTGCCGTTGGCGACGCCGAGCGCGCGCGCCGCCTGGATATACTCGAAATTGCGGCCGCGCAGGAACTCCGCGCGCACCAGCCCCACCAGCGACACCCAGGAGAACAACAGCAATATGCCGAGCAGGACGAAGAAGCCCGGCACCAGCACCGAGGAGATGATGAGCAGCAGGTAAAGCGAGGGGATCGAGGTCCAGATCTCGATGAAGCGCTGGAACAGCAGGTCGACCCAGCCGCCGAAATAACCCTGCACCGCGCCGGCGGCAACGCCGATTACGGAGGACACGATGGTCAGGCAGAGGCCGAACAGCACCGATATGCGGAAGCCGTAGATCAGCCGCGCCAGCACGTCGCGGCCGCCGTCGTCGGTGCCGAGCCAGTTGTATTCGAGCTCGCCGCACTTGGCGAAGCCGTTCTTGGCGGCGAAGTCGCAGTCCTTCTCGCTCAGCATCCAGGTCGGCTTGGACGGGAAGGGCGAGGGCGGGCGCGACACCTGCGTGTTGTAGGAGAAGCGGATCGGCGGCCAGACCACCGTTCCGTTCTCCTTCTTGATCAGGTCCATCAGATAGTCGTCGCGGTAGTCGGCGGCGGTCCCGAACAGGTTCGGGTCCTTCTCCTTCGAGTAGGCCGTGTCCGGATAGGTGACCACCGCGGGGAAGAACGACTGGCCGTTGACGTTGATATAGATCGGCTTGTCGTTGGCGATGAACTCGGCGAATAGCGAGAGCACGAACAGCGCGAGGAAAAGCCACAGCGACCAGTAGCCCCGCCGGTTGGCTTTGAAATTCTCCCAGCGCCGCCGGTTGATCGGCGATAGCGTGAAACGGCGGAAGATCACAGGCTGCAGGCTGCCGACCGGGGTCTCAGCCGCGATTTCGGTAAAATTATTGTTGCGGTTGCGCGCGTCCACCTCAGACCTCCCGCGTCTCGAAGTCGATGCGCGGATCGATCCACGTATAGGTGAGATCGGAGATTAGATTCACCACCACGCCGATGAGCGAGAAGATGTAGAGCGTGGCGAACACCACCGGATAATCACGGTTGAGCACGCTCTCGAAGCCGAGCAGGCCGAGGCCGTCGAGCGAGAAGATGGTCTCGATCAGCAGCGCGCCGGTGAAGAAGGCGTGCACGAAAGCGCCCGGGAAGCCGGCGATCACGATCAGCATCGCGTTGCGGAACACGTGGCCGTAGAGCACCTGGTTGCGCGCGCAGCCCTTGGCGCGCGCGGTCAGCACGTACTGCTTGCGGATCTCCTCGAGGAAGGAGTTCTTAGTCAGCAGCGTCATGGTGGCGAAGGCGGACAGCGCCATCGACAGGATCGGCAGCGTCAGGTGCCAGAAATAGTCGAGGATCTGCGCGTACCAGGGTAGCGCCCAGAAATTCTCCGACACCAGTCCGCGCAAGGGGAACCAGTCGAAGAACGAGCCGCCGGCGAACAGGATGATGAGCAGGATGGCGAACAGGAAGCCGGGGATGGCGTAGCCGACGATGATGACGCTCGAGGTCCACACGTCGAAACGCGAGCCGTCGTCCACCGCCTTGCGGATGCCGAGCGGAATCGAGATCAGGTAGGTGAGCAGCGTCATCCAGATGCCGAGCGACATCGACACCGGCAGCTTCTCCCAGATCAGGTCGAGCACGCTGACGTCGCGGAAGTAGCTCTTGCCGAAATCGAAGCGGATGTAGTTCCAGAGCATGATCAGGAAGCGCTCATGCGCCGGCTTGTCGAAGCCGAACTGCGCCTCGAGCTTCTTGATGAACTCCGGATCGAGCCCCTGGGCGCCGCGATACTTGGAGGTGACCGCGTCAACCTGCCCGCCGCCCTGCGCCATGCCGCGCGCGCCAAAGTCGCCGCCGGCGGAGCCGGAGATGCGGGAGGTCGCGCCGGTGTCGGAACCGGTCAGCTTGGCGATCACCTGCTCGACCGGGCCGCCGGGCGCGAACTGCACGACCACGAAGGCGACCAGCATGATGCCGAACATGGTCGGGATCATGAACAGAATGCGGCGGATGATGTAGGCGGTCATGAGTCTCTCAATAGGTCATTCCGGGGCGACGCGATAGCGGCGAACCCGGAATCCAGTAACACGACAACGCGGGTGGATGTTTCTGGATTCGGGGTACTCGCCCAAAGCGCATCGAAGACGCGTGTAAACGCGCTGATGGGCGCGCCCCGGAATGACGAGCCAAACACCTCAACCCTTCTGTTCCGCCTTGGCCGACCACCAGGTCGCCGGAATGCCGCGAAAATAACGCGGCTTGCCGGCCGGGCGGCCGAATACGTCCCAATAGGCGATCCAGTGCGAGCCTTTGTACCAGTGCGGAATCCAGTACCGCCCGGCCCGGATGACGCGATCGAGCGCCTTGCAGGCGGCGGTCAGTTCCTCGCGTGTCCTGGCGGCGATGATGATGTCGATCAGCCGGTCCACCGCCGGATCGGCGATGCCAGCGACGTTCTGCGAGCCCTTGGTCTGCGCCGCCTGCGACGAAAAGTAGGTGCGCAGCGAATCGCCCGGCGTCGAGGAGAAGCCGAAGCGCTGCACCGTGATGTCGAAGTCGAAATTGTCCACGCGCGAGCGGTACTGCACCGGATCGACGATGCGCAGGCTCGCCTCGATGCCCAGCGTGCCGAGATTCTTGATATAGGGCAGATGATGCGGCTGAAAGGTCGGCTCCTCGATCAGGAACTCGATCGTGATCGGCTCGCCGCCCGGCAGCACGCGCTTTCCGTTCTTGAGCACGAACCCCGCCTCGGTCAGCAGCTGGTTGGCGCGGCGCAGCCAGCGGCGGTCCTGCCCGGAGGCGTCGGTCACCGGCGGCACGAAGGGCTCGCCGAACACTTCCTCGGGCAACTGTCCGCGGAACGGCTCGAGCAGCGCGACCTCGGCCGCGGACGGCTTGCCCATCGCCTTCATCGGCGAGTTCTCGAACACCGAATGCGTTCGCTCGTAGGAGCCGTACATGATGTTCTTGTTGGTCCACTCGAAGTCGAAGGCGTCGATCAACGCCTCGCGCACGCGGCGGTCCTTGAACTTGGCGCGCCGCGTGTTGATGAACCAGCCTTGCGCACCCGACGGCGTGTCGTCGTCGAGCACGTCGCGCTTGACGCGGCCGTCCTTGATGGCGGGAATGTCGTAGCGCGTCGCCCAGTGACGCGAGGTGAACTCCTCGCGGAACAGGTAGGCGCCGGCGGAGAAGCCTTCGAACCCGACCTCGCGGTCGCGGTAGTACTCGTAGCGCACCGTGTCGAAATTGCTCTGGCCTTTCGACACCGGCAGGTCGGCGCCCCACCAGTCCTTCACCCGCTCGAATTCGATGAAGTGCCCGACCTGCAGGCGCCCCACCTTGTAGGGCCCGCTGCCGAGCGGGGCCTCGAGCGTGGACTGGTCGAACGGCTGCTTGGCGTAATAGGCGCGCGAGAAGATCGGCAGGCCGGCGACGAAGAGCGGCACGTCGCGGCCCCGCTTCTCGGCAAAGCGGACGATCACCGTACGTTCGTCTTCGGCTTCGGCGCCTTTGCAGTCGCGCAGAAGCTGCGTGATGATCGGATGCCCCTTTTCCTTCAGCGTGGCGATCGACCACGCCACGTCATGCGCGGTGAGCGGCGTGCCGTCGTGGAATTTCGCCTCAGGGCGCAACGTGAAGCGATAGGTCAGCCCGTCGTCGGAGATACGCACGCTGCGCGCGGCCAGCCCGTACATGGCGTCGGGCTCGTCGCCCGCGCGCACCATCAGCGGGGCGAAGGTGAGATCCATTCCCAGGGCGCCCTCGCCCTTGAGGATGAAGCCATTGAGCGAATTGAAGGTGAGGAACGAGCCGTTGTAGGTGCGGCTGGTCACGATTTCCGAGAACAGGCCGCCCTTCGGCGCGTTCGGGTTGACGTACTTGAAGTGCGTGAAATCCGCCGGATAGCCGAGGTCGCCGAAGGCGGATATGCCGTGGCGCTCGGCGCCTTGCGCGGCGGCCGGCCCCGCCGACCGCCATGCGGCGCCGGCGGCGGCTGCGCCAGCCAGCAGGGTCAACGCGCGGCGGCGGCTCAGACGCATGCGCTACGACCGCTGCGGCGCCTTGGCCGCCTTGTCCTTGTCCCACCACCAGATGGTGGGGAACGCCGCCATGCCGTATTTCGGCATGTTCTGGGGATGGCCGAAGCGGTCCCAGCGCGCGGAGCGCTGCTTGCCGTAGGTCCACTGCGGAACGACGTAGTCGTTCCACAGCAGCACGCGGTCGAGCGCCTTGGTGGCGGCGACCAACTCCTCGCGGCTCTTGGCGAAGATGACGCGCTCGATCAGCGCATCCACCGCCGGGTTCTTGATGCCCACGAGATTGCGCGAGCCGGGAATGTCGGCGGCCTGCGAGCCCCAGAAGCCGCGCTGCTCATTGCCGGGCGAGAGCGATTGGCCCCAGCTCGCGGTGATGATGTCGAAGTCCCATTGCCGCAGCCGGTTCTCGTACTGCGAGGAATCGATGGTGCGCACCGACACCGCGATACCGAGGCGCTCGAGCGAGGGCTTGTAGAACAGCATCACGCGCTCGAAAGCCGGCTGCTCGACCAGCAGTTCGACCGTCATCGCCTCGCCGGTCTTCGCGTTGACGAGCTTGGTGTCGCGTATTTCCCAGCCGGCCTCGCGCAGAAGCGCGAGCGCCTGGCGCAGGTTGTTGCGCACGTTCTGCTGATTGCCGCCGACCGGATTGGCGTAGGGCTTGCTGAACAGCTCGGCCGGCACCTTGTCGCGCACGGCTTCGAGAAGCTGCAACTCGAGACCGCCCGGCACGCCGGTCGCCGCCAGCTCCGTTCCCTCGAAATAGCTGTTCACACGCGTGTACTGGCCGAAGAAGATCTGCCGGTTCATCTCCTCGAAGTCGAAGGCGAAATTGAAGGCGCGACGCACGCGCGGGTCCTGGAATTTCGAACGCCGGATGTTGAAGGCGAATGCCTGCATCACACCGAAATTGCGGATCGGGAACTCTTCCAGCACCACCTTCTTCTCGCGCACCGCCGGGAAATCGTAGGCGGTCGCCCAGTTCTTGGCGCTGTTCTCGGTGCGCCAGTCGATCTGGTCGCCCTTGAACGCTTCCAACGCGACGGTGGAGTCGCGGAAGTACTCGTAGCGGATCTGCTCGAAATTGTGGGTGCCGACGTTCACGTTGAGGTCCTTGCCCCAATAGTCGGCGAACTTCTCATAGACGATCGTGCGGCCGGGCGCGAAGTCCTTGATCCGGTATTTGCCGGAGCCGAGCGGCGGCTCAAGCGTGGTCTGCGTCACATCGCGCTTGCGGCCGGCCTTGTCGGTGCCTTCCCACCAGTGCTTCGGCAGCACGGGAAGCTGGCCGACGATCTGCGGCAGCTCGCGGTTGCCCGGACCATCGAAGGTGAAGGTGATCTCGCGCTCGCCGCTCTTCTCCGCCTTGGTGACGTGCCGGTAGTAGGCGCCGAGCTGCGGACTGTTCTTCTTGAACACCTCGAACGAGAAGATGACGTCCTCCGGCGTGACCGGCTTGCCGTCGTGCCAGCGTGCATTGGCGCGCAGGCGATAGGTCACCGACGCGTAATCCTCCGGATAGCTCACCGCCTCGGCGAGCAGGCCGTATTCGGCGGACACCTCATCGAGCGCCGAGGTCATCAGAGACTCGGTGAACAGGTCGGTGCCGTAGGCGAGGTTGCCTTTGACGCCCGCGATGACGCTGTTGAAGTTGTCGAACGTGCCGAAGGCGACCTGGCGCACCACGCCGCCTTGCGGGGCGTTCGGGTTGACGTAGTCGAAATGCTTGAAGCCGGGGGCATACTTGAGATCCCCGAACAGCGACAGGCCGTGCCGCCAGTTCTGCGCCTGAGCCGTCGCGGGGCCGGTGGAAGCCACCGTGCCGACGGCCGGCGCGGCGAGCGCGGCGGCGGCACCCTTCAGCATCGAACGGCGGGACAAGGTCATGCAGCGGGCTCCGGCTCGAACGTCTGTTCGATAACGCATTTCCGGCAGATTATGTCCGTTTTCCGGCCCGTCACCAGCGGGGGCGCTCCGGAAGCGCCGTTTCCGCCTCACTTTTCCGTGGCCAATCGCCGCAATCGTGCCGAAAAGCAAACGGCCGGGCGCAAGGCCCGGCCGTCTCGAAAGATATGTCGTCCCGCTTACTTGGCCGGAGCCGGCGCTTGGGCAGGAGCCTGGGCCGGCGCTTGAGCCGGGGCCGCGGCCGCGGTCGGCAGCGGCGGCGGATTGTCGGTCTGCTGGCGCAGGTAGGCGATCATGTCGGCGCGCGCGCTGTCGCGCGAAAGGCCGGCGTAGCTCATCGCGGTGCCGGGGATGAAGCCCTTCGGATTGGCGAGGAAGTGGTTGAGTTCGTCGTAGGTCCAGTCCCCGCCCTTGGCCTTCAGGGCCGCGGAATAGTTGAAGCCCGCGACCCCCGCCTTCGGGCGGCCGAGCACGTTGTGCAGGTTCGGGCCGACCCGGTTCGGGCCGCCCTTCTCGAAGGTATGGCAGGAGGCGCACTGCTTGGCCAACGCCTGGCCCTTTTCGGCCGAAGCACTGGCCATGAGCGTCTCGATCGGCTGCGCCGGTTCCTTGGTGGCGGCGGCCTTGCCTTCGCCCTGCTCCTTGACCGCGATGTCGAAGCCCGGCTTGGCCGGCTTCTCGGGCGCGAACAGCGCGCCGGCGCCGATGTTGAGGGCCAGCAGCACGAGGCAGGTGGCGAGGACGGCGCCGAGGATTTTATTGAGTTCGAATGAGTTCATGGAAACTGGGCTCCCGGAAGGGGCGCGACGCGGGTAGCGGGCGTGGGTCGCCGCTGGTGACGGCGGCGGACAGATACCGGTTTGCCTCCCTCATGGCAACCCGTATAAGCGGCTCTGCACCGTTCCTGACGGCCTCGTTGCGACCCACGGCCGACGGCCCCAAAACCGATGCGTCACGCCCTTACCCTGATCCCTGCGCGCCTGGCTTCCACCCGGCTGCCGGGCAAGCCGCTGGCCGATATCCACGGCGCGCCGATGATCGTGCACGTGTTGCGGCGAGCCGAGGAGGCACATCTCGGCGAGGTTGTGGTGGCGACCGACGCAGAGGCGGTGGCGGTGGCAGTGGAGAAGGCCGGCGGCCGCGCCATCATGACCCGCGGCGACCACCCCTCGGGCTCCGACCGCATCTACGAGGCGCTGGAGGCGCTCGATCCCGAGCACCGCTTCGGCATCGTGGTGAACGTGCAGGGCGACCTGCCGACCGTCGATCCGGCCGACATCCGCGCCGCCGTGGCCCTGCTCGACGACCCGGCCGTCGACATCGCCACATTGGCGGCCGAGATCGCGGAGCCGGCCGAGTTGACCAACCCCAATGTGGTGAAGGCGCACGGCAAGCCGGTGGCCCCGGGGCGGCTGCACGCCACCGCCTTCACCCGCGCCGACGCGCAAGGGCCGGGGCCGCACTACCATCATATCGGGCTCTACGCCTACCGGCGCGCGGCACTGGAGCGCTTCGTCAAGCTGCCGCCCTCGCCGAACGAGCTCAGCGAGCGGCTGGAGCAGCTGCGCGCGCTCGACGCCGGCATGCGCATCGACGTGGCGATTGTGCGGAGTGTGCCCCTGGGCGTGGACACGCCCGAGGACCTGGAAAAAGCGCGCCGCCTGCTCGCGGGTTGACGGCCCCCCGAGCGGACGCGTAACGAACGCCCGGGGCACATTCCCGGGGTTGGTCATGGCCAAGAAGAAGATCATCTTTCAGGGCGAGCCGGGCGCGAATTCGCACTTGGCCTGCCGCGAGGCCTATCCCGACTACGAGCCGATCCCCTGCCCGACGTTCGAGGACTGCTTTTCGGCGCTGACCACGGGCGATGTCGATCTCGGCATGATCCCGATCGAGAACTCGGTCGCCGGGCGCGTCGCCGACATCCACCACCTGATGCCGACGGCGGGCCTGCACATCATCGCCGAATGGTTCCTGCCGATCCGCAACCAGCTGATGGCGCCCAAGGGCGCCACGCTGAAGACGATCAAATCCGTGCAGAGCCACGTGATGGCGCTCGGCCAGTGCCGCAACGTCATCCGCGAACTGAAACTGAAGCCGGTGGTCGCCGCCGATACCGCCGGCTCGGCGCGCGAGGTGGCCGAGGCGAGGGACGTCACCCGCGCCGCCATCGGCTCGCGCCTCGCCGCCGAGATCTACGGCCTCGACATCCTGAAGGAGAACGTCGAGGACGAGGCCAACTCGACCACCCGCTTCGTCGTGCTCTCGCGCGAGAAGAAGTGGGCGAAGCCCGGCAACGGCAAGGTGATCACCACCTTCGTGTTCCGCGTGCGCAACGTGCCGGCCGCGCTTTACAAAGCGCTCGGCGGTTTCGCCACCAACGGCGTGAACATGACCAAGCTCGAGAGCTACATGATCGGCGGCAACTTCTTCGCCACCCAGTTCTACGCCGACGTCGAAGGCCATCCGGACGACCGCGCGCTCGTGTTCGCGCTGGAGGAACTCGCCTTCTTCTCCAAGGAGCTGTCGATCCTCGGCGTCTACCCGGCGCATCCCTTCCGCGACACGTTCAGGGAAGAGAAGGACTGAGCGCGATGAGCGCCGCGCCGCACAAGGTCGCCCTCGTCACCGGCGCCGCGCGCGGCATCGGCCTCGCCACCGCCAGGCGCTTTCTCGCCGATAACTGGCGCGTCGCGCTGCTCGACATCGACGGCGACAACCTCGCGCGCACTTATGCGGCCCTCGGCAAGCCCGACACGACGCTCGCCATCACCTGCGACGTCGCCGACGCGGCCGGCGTCGGCAAGGCTTTCGACGACGTGAAGTCGCGCTTCGGCCGGCTCGACGCGCTGGTCAACAACGCCGGCATCGCCATCTTCAAGCCGATCCTCGACGTCACCTACGAGGACTGGTCGCGCGTGCTGGCGGTCAACCTCACCGGCCCGTTCCTGTGCACACAGGCGGCCGCGCCGCTGATGCGCGAGACCGGCGGCGGCGCCATCGTCAACATCACCTCGATCTCGGGCCTGCGGGCATCCACGCTGCGCACCGCCTACGGCACCAGCAAGGCCGGACTGGCACATCTGACCAAGCAGCAGGCGGCCGAGCTCGCCGCGATCGGCATCCGCGTCAACGCCGTGGCGCCCGGCCCGGTCGACACCGCGATGGCGAAGGCCGTGCACACGCCGGAGATTCGCAAGGACTATCACGACCACATGCCGCTCAACCGCTACGGCCTCGAGGAAGAGCTGGCCGAGGCCATCTACTTCCTGTGCAGCGAGCGGGCGAGCTACATCACCGGCCAGGTGCTGTGCGTGGACGGCGGCTTCGACTCGACCGGCATCGGCCTGCCGACGCTGCGCGCCGAACGGCAGAACGGCTAGGACTTCATTCTGTCGGCGGCCTTGAAGTACTTGCGCGCATGCGCGACGAGCTGCCCGTCGCTCGGATGGTCGACCGTCTCGACTCCTGCGATGAGCTTCTTCAGCTTCGGATCGTGCGTTTCGACGTGCTTGATCAGGCCGTTCTTGGCGGTGCCCGGACCCGTGATCAGCACCGCGCCGGCGTCGGCGAAGGCGTGGGCGACCGCGTGCAGGAACTGCTGGTCCGCCGCGGCGTTGCCGCTGCCGACCGAACCGGCCTGATGGTGCAGATGCTTGGCCGGGCGGTCCGGGTGAATGACGAGCTTCTCGACGTCGGTCGGATTGAAATGGAAGACGCGCGCCTCGCGATGATCGATCCAGACGACGACGTGGTAGTGGCTCATAGGCAGGGTCCTTGGTCTTTGCCGGGAATGGCTTGTCGGTTCCCCTGCACCATGGCCCAGGCGGCCGTGCCCGGTTTTGATCTATCGCATTATTTTTGCTGCCGCTCGTACCATGCGACGAAGCGCGGCGAGAGATTGCGCAGGCGCTCGATGTCGACGCGGCCGGAGCGCGTGATGTAGCTCATGGCGAATTCGCGCGGGGCGAGCGTCATGTGCTCGGCAAAACGTTCGTACCACTGCGCGCTGCCGTTGGCGCCGGCGACCAGCTTCTCCAGGATCGGCCGCCGCGCCGTCTCGTAGGCGGCCAGCGCCGCCGGCACATCGGCATGCGCCGCCAGCGCCTTGTCGAGCGCGATGGCGTCCTCCATCGCCAGCCGCGTGCCGGAGCCGATCGAGAAATGCGCGGTGTGCAGGGCATCGCCGAGCAGCACGCAATTGCCGGCCGACCAGCGCGCGTTGTGCACCAGCGGGAATTGCCGCCAGATCGAGTTGTTGGAGATGAGCGGATGGCCGTCGAGCGCCTCCGCGAAGATGCGCTCGCAGGCCGTCTTCGACTCCGCCTCGCTCATCTGCGCAAAGCCGGCGCGCGCGAAGGTCGCCGCGTCGGTCTCGACGATGAAGGTGCTGCGCTCGGGTTCGTAGCGGTAGTGATGCGCATTGAAGAAGCCGAGGCTGTCCGCGACGAAGGTCTGCGTCAGCGTGTCGAAGCGCTTCGTGGTGCCGAACCAGGCGAAGCGGTTGGTGAGCAGCGTGACGCTTGCGCCGAAACCGTCGGCATGCGTGCGCCGCACCAGCGAATTGACGCCGTCGGCGCCGACCACGAGATCGGCGCCCGCCAGCTCATCGAGCGATTTCACCGCACGCCCATAGGCCGGCACGACGCCCACCGAGCGCGCCCGCGCCTGCAGCAGTTGCAGCAGGTGCAGCCGGCCGACCGCGGCGAAGCCGATGCCGTCGATGACGATGCGCGCGCCGCAGTGGTCGAGCGTGATGTCGCTCCAGGATTCCATGTGCGGCACGATCGCCGCATAGGTTTCCTCGTCGTCCTCGCGCAGGAATTCCAGCGCCCGGTCGGAGAACACCACGCCGAAGCCCCAGGTGGCGTCGGCGGGATTCTGCTCGAAGACCGCGACGTCGGTGTCCGGCGCGCGGCGTTTGATGAGGTAGGCGAGATAGAGGCCGGCAGGACCCGCGCCCAGGATGGCTATGCGCATGCCCCTCTATGTAACGAAAGTCCTCTCCGCCGTCATGCCCGGCCATAGCCGGGACAAGCCCGGCCATGACGGGCTAACGTCGGCGCCAGAGATCGCCGGAGACCAGCCAATGATCCTCAGCTTCGCCCTCACCCTGCATCTGCTGTCGGCCGTGATCTGGGTCGGCGGCATGTTCGCGGCCTATATGTGCCTGCGGCCCGCCGCCGGCCCCATGGAGGCGCCGCAGCGCCTCGCGCTCTGGCGGCGGTTCTTCGCCAGGTTCTTCCCCTGGGTCTGGGCCTCGGTGCTGCTGCTGCTCGCCTCGGGCTACTGGATGATGGTTGCGCATTTCGGCGGCTTCGCCCGCGCGCCGCTCTATATCAACCTGATGCAGACGCTCGGCTGGGTGATGATCGGTCTGTTCCTCTGGCTGTTCCACGGCCCCTGGCTCGCGTTCAAGCGCGCCGTCGACGCACAGGAATGGCCGGCGGCCGGCGCGCAGCTCAACCGAATCCGCCAGATCATCGCGGTGAACATGCCGCTCGGACTGATCGTGGTGATCATCGGCGGCACGGGACGGTTTTGGGGCTAGCGCTTTCCCTCTCCCCGCTTGCGGGGAGAGGTGAGGAAGATCAAATCGTCTGGTTGTACTCGCCGACTTCCGGGTGCGTGCGCAGCACGCCGTCCACCGCCTTGAACATGTCACGCATGCGCGCTTCCGACACCGGGCTTTCAACCACGACCACCAACTCGGGCTTGTTGGACGAGGCGCGCACCAGTCCCCAGGTGCCGTCTTCCACCGTCACGCGTACGCCGTTGACGGTGACCAGATCGCGGATCGCCTGGCCGGCGACCTTCTCGCCCTTGGCCTTGGCCTCTTCGAACCGCTTCACCACCGCGTCCACCACGCCGTATTTCTTCTCGTCGTCGCAGTGCGGCGACATGGTCGGCGAGCCCCAGGTCTTGGGCAGCGCCTTGCGCAGGTCGGCCATCGACTTGTCCGGGTTGCGATCGAGCATGTCGCAGACCGCGAGACCGAAGATCATGCCGTCGTCGTAGCCGCGGCCGAACGGCTTGTTGAAGAAGAAGTGGCCGGACTTCTCGAAGCCAGCCACCGCGCCCAACTCGTTGACGCGGCGCTTGATGTAGGAATGGCCGGTCTTCCAGTAGTCGGCCTTGGCGCCGTTCGCCTTCAGCACCGGGTCGGTAAGGAACAGGCCGGTCGACTTCACGTCCACCACGAAGGTCGAGTTCTTGTGCAGCGCCGACATGTCGCGCGCCAGCATCACGCCGACCTTGTCGGCGAAAATCTCCTCGCCCTCGTTGTCCACTACGCCGCAGCGGTCGCCGTCGCCGTCGAAGCCGAGCGCGACATCGGCCTTGTGCATGAGCACGGCGTCGCGCATCGCGTGCAGCATCTTCATGTCTTCGGTGTTGGGATTGTAGCGCGGGAAGGTGTGGTCGAGGTTGCAGTCGAGCGGCACCACCTGACAGCCCACGGCCTCGAGGATGCGCGGCGCGAAGGCGCCGGCCGTGCCGTTGCCGCAGGCCGCCACCACCTTGAGCTTGCGCTTGAGCTTCGGCCGCTTGGTGAGGTCGGCGATGTAGCGCTCGGGAAAATTCTCGACGAACACGTAGGAGCCGCCGCCCTTCAGGTCGAAGCGCGCGTTGAGCACGATCTCCTTCAGCCGGTTCATCTCCACCGGGCCGAAGGTGAGCGGGCGGTTGGCGCCCATCTTCACGCCGGTCCAGCCGTTGTCGTTGTGCGAGGCCGTCACCATGGCGACGCAGGGCACGTCCAGCTCGAACTGCGCGAAATAGGCCATCGGCGTGATGCAGAGGCCGATGTCGTGGACCTTGCAGCCGGCGGCCAAGAGCCCGGACACCAGCGCCATCTTCACCGAAGCGGAATAGCCGCGGAAGTCGTGGCCGGTGACGATCTCCGGCTTGACGCCGAGCTCCTGGATGAGCTTGCCCAGCCCCATGCCGAGGGCCTGCACGCCCATCAGGTTGATCTCTTTTTCCAGCAGCCAGCGCGCGTCGTACTCGCGGAAGCCGGTCGGCTTCACCAGCGGCGAGGATTCGTAATCGTAGGTGTTCGGCTTCAAGGCCGCTTTCGGCTTCGGAAACATCAGGTCCTCGGGAATAGGGTCGGCGGGACACCAGATACCCTAACGCCGGAACCCCGCAAAGCGGTCCGTTCGAAGGAGCCGAAAATACCGCGCGGGGCGCGCGGCTATTGTTCGAGGACCAGCCGGCCGTTGGCGTATTCGTAGCGCTTGAGGCGGGAGAGGAACGAGGTGCCGAGCAGGTTCACGCCCAGTGCGTCATCCGGCATCACCAGGGCGGCGACGTCGTAGACGGTGATGCCGCCGAGCTCGACCCGGTCGAGCCTGGCCGGGGCGGCCTTCACCTTGCCGTTGGCGGTGGAGACGACCGCGGTGTAGTCCGCCTTCATCGGCCGGATGCCGATGCGGGCGGCATCGGATTCGCGCACCACGACCAGCGAGGCGCCGGTGTCCACCATGAAGTCCACGGCGCGGCCCTCGACGCGGGCCTCGGCCTTGAAGTGTCCCTGCCGGTCGGCTTCCAGCATCAGGCTGCGGCCGGAGGACATCGGCGCTCGCGGCTCATTCGCCGCGCCCCCTGCCCGGGTGGCGACCGCCTGCGGCGCGGCGTTGGAGATCAGCACCTGGTCGGCGTAGCGGGCGGCATATCCGCCGACCAGCACGAGCGCGATGGCGAGGATGAGGATCTGACGCATGGCGTCAGCCTCGCACGCGCATGGCGAAGGCAGGATTAACGGCGCCGGCCCGGAATTGAGCGTGGTGAGCGACCGATTAAACAGTTCGCGAAAATTCGATCCTTTTGTCACGTCCCCCGTGGCTTGGCCCGCCTTGTCGGCAGGGCGGCCATCGGATCGTCCGGCCAGGGATGGCGCGGATAGCGGCCGCGCATCTCGACCTTCACGTCGGCGTAGGAGCCGCGCCAGAAGCCCGGCAGATCGCGCGTCACCTGCACCGGCCGATGCGCCGGCGACAGCAGCTCGATGACCAGCGGCACGCGGCCATCGGCAATCGAAGGGTGCTTCGAAAGCCCGAACAGCTCCTGCACCCGAATGGAGATCGTCGGGCCCTGCTCGGCCTCGTAGTCGATCGGCACCGCCGAGCCGGTCGGCGCGGTGAAATGCGTCGGCGCTTCCTCGTCGAGGCGGCGGCGCAGACTCCACGGCACTATGTTCATCACGGCATCGGACAATTCGTCGGCGCCGATTTGGCTCGCCGCGGTCTTGTCCGTCAGGACCGGCTCCAGCCATTCGGCGGCGCTGCGGGCGAGACCTTCGGCGGAAAGGTCGGGCCATTCCTCGCCTTCATTCCTGCGGAGAAACTGGACGCGCTTGCGGAAGTGCAGCGCCCCCTTGCTCCACGCGAGCTTGTCGAGGCCGCGCGCGACGAGACCCTGCGCCAGCACGTGCGCGGTGTCGGCATCGGGCGCGACCGGCTTGATCTGCTCGGCGAGCACCAGCGCGCCCAGCCGGCGCGTGCGGCGCGCGCGCAGCGACGCCGAGCCGGCAGCGAAGGTGACCGCGTCGCGATCCTCGATGCGGCCGGCGAAGCGCGCCTCGATCTCGGCGAGTGTGATCGGCGCCGCCAGCAGAATGCGGCTCGCCGCCGCCGCGCCGGTCAATTCAGCCACCGCGATGAACGGCTCGCGCGCCAGCGCCGACGCCGGATCGACATTGCCGCCGCGGCCGTTCGCCAGCAGGAAGGCGCCCGTGCCGCCGCCGCGGCTTTTGGCGATGCGGTCGGGATAGGCGAGCGCGAGGATCGCGCCGGCAGATACGTCGCCGCCCTGCCCGCGCCCGCCGGCGGTGTCGGCCCAGCGCTTGACCATGGCGCGCGCGTCGTTGGCGCGGGCCGAGCGGTCGCGGCGAAACTGATCGAGGCGGTGCTCGAGATTGACGTCGTCGCCGCCCAGCCCGCGCTCGGTGACGAGTACGGCGATCATGGCGGCGAGTTCGCCCGCGCCTTGCTCGGCGGCGTCGACCACCATGCGCGCGAGCCGCGGCGGCAGGGACAGTTGCCTGAGCTTGCGGCCCTCCTCGGTGATGCGGCCCTGCGTATTGAGCGCGCCGAGTTCGGTGAGCAATGCCTTGGCTTCGCTCAACGCGGCCACCGGCGGCGCATCCAGAAACGCCAGCTTCCCCGGATCGCTCGCGCCCCATTGCGCCAGATCGAGCACGAAGCTCGACAGATCGGCGGACAGAATCTCCGGCCGCGTATAGGGCTCGAGCGAACCGGTCTGCGGCTCGTCCCACAGGCGGTAGCAGACACCGGGCTCGGTGCGCCCGGCGCGGCCGCGGCGCTGGTCGGCGGCGGCGCGCGACACGCGCACCGTCTCCAGCCGCGTGATGCCGACGTCCGGCTCGTAGCGCGGCACGCGCGACAACCCGGAATCGACGACGACGCGCACACCTTCGATGGTGAGCGAGGTCTCGGCGATGGAGGTCGCGAGCACCACCTTGCGCCGTCCGGCGGGCGCGGGAGAGATGGCGCGGTCCTGCTCGCGCGCCTCCAGCGCGCCGTAGAGCGCGACGATGTCGACGTTCGGATCGCGAACGCGCTCCTTCAAGAGCGTCTCGGTGCGGCGGATTTCGCCGGCGCCGGGCAGGAACACCAGCAGCGAGCCGGTTTCGGCGCGCAGCGCGCGCTCAACCGCATCAGCAACCTGCGCCTCGATACGCGCGCGCGGATCGCGGCCGAGATAGCGCGTCTCGACCGGGAAAGCGCGGCCTTCGCTTTCGACCACCGGCGCATTGCCCAGCAACGCGGCCACGCGCGCGCCGTCGAGCGTCGCCGACATGACCAGCAGCTTGAGATCCTCGCGCAGGCCGGCTTGCGCGTCGCGCGCCAAAGCGAGCCCGAGGTCGGCGTCGAGCGAGCGCTCATGGAATTCGTCGAACAGCACGGCGGCGATGCCGTCGAGCGACGGGTCATCGAGCACAAGGCGGGTGAACACGCCTTCGGTGACCACCTCGATGCGCGTGCGCCTGGAAACCTTGGAGCCGAAGCGCACGCGCAGGCCGACGGTGTCGCCCACCTGCTCGCCCAAGGTGGACGCCATGCGCGCGGCGGCGGCGCGCGCGGCCAGCCGGCGCGGCTCCAGCACCAGGATCTTCTTGTCCTTCGCCCAGGGCTCGTCGAGCAGCACCAGCGGCACGCGCGTGGTCTTGCCGGCGCCGGGGGGCGCCACCAGTACGGCGGCGTTGCTCGTCGCCAGCGCGGCGGTCAGCCCCGGCAGAGCGGCGTCGATGGGAAGGGGTGAAGAGAAGGTGCGGGCCACGGCGCTACAGCCTGTCATCGCCCGCGCAGACGGGCGAACCAGTAAACACAAACGTCGCGAATACGACTATGTCGGTGGCTACTGGGTCCCCCGCTTTCGCGGGGGACGACGGCTTCTGCCTAGTGCCGCGACCAACATCACTTCCTCGCCCGTCCGATGCTCTCGTAGACGAAGCCCTCGCGGGCGGCCTCTTCCGGCCGGTAGACGTTGCGCAGGTCGACCAGCACCGGGCGCTCCATGATGCCCTTCAGCCGGTCGAAGTCGAGCGCGCGGAACTGCTCCCATTCGGTGACGATCACCAGCGCGGAAGCGCCCTGCGCGCAGGCGTAGGCGTCGGCGCAGAAGGTGACGTTGCTCACCAGTGGTTTGGCCTGCTCCATGCCCTGCGGATCGTAGGCGCGCACCTTGGCGCCCATGTCCTGCAGCGCGGTGATCAGCGGCAGCGACGGCGCGTCGCGCATGTCGTCGGTGTTCGGCTTGAAGGTTAAGCCCAGCAGCGCGATCGTCCGGCCGCGCACATCGCCGTTGAGCGCCGCCGACACCTTGCGCGCCATCGCGCGCTTGCGCGCGTCGTTGACCGCCACCACGGCCTCGACGATACGCAGCGGAGCCTCATGGTCCTGCCCGGTCTTCAGGAGCGCCAGCGTGTCCTTCGGGAAGCACGAGCCGCCATAGCCCGGGCCCGCATGCAGGAACTTGGCGCCGATGCGGTTGTCGAGGCCAATGCCGCGCGCGATCTCCTGCACGTCGGCGCCGACCTTCTCGGCGAGGTCAGCGATCTCGTTGATGAAGGTGATCTTGGTGGCGAGGAACGCGTTGGCCGCGTACTTGATCAGCTCCGCCGTGCGGCGGTCGGTGAACATCAGCGGCGCGCGGTTAAGATAGAGCGGCCGGTATAGTTCGGTCATCACCTCGCGGGCGCGCGCCTCGACGGTGCCGACCACGATGCGGTCGGGATGCTTGAAGTCGCGGATGGCGGCGCCTTCGCGCAGGAACTCGGGATTGGACACCACCGCGCAATCGGCCTCCGGCCGCGTCTCGCGGATGATGCGCTCGACCTCGTCGCCGGTGCCGACCGGCACCGTCGACTTGGTGACGATCACGGTGAAGCCGTCGAGGCTCTGCGCGATCTCGCGCGCGGCGTCATAGACGAAGGACAGGTCGGCGTGGCCGTCACCGCGGCGCGAGGGCGTGCCGACCGCGATGAACACCGCTTCCGCCGCCGCCACCGCCGGCTTGAGGTCGGTGGTGAACTTGAGCCGCCCGGCGCGGGCGTTGGCGGCGACCAGTTCGCCGAGCCCCGGCTCGTAGATCGGCATCTCCCCGCGTTCGAGCGCGGCGATCTTGGCCCCGTCCTTGTCGACGCAGGTGACCTCGTGGCCGAAGTCGGCAAAGCAGGCCCCGGAAACGAGGCCGACATAGCCGGTGCCGATCATGGCAACGCGCATAACTTCTCCGTTGCGAAAGGGTTGCCCGGTTCGGGCCGAAACCGGCGGGGCTTCAATAGCAGAGGATGACCCCGATCGCCAATTTCTGTGGCCGCACGATGACGCTGATTGATTAACGCCCCTGGGCGGCCCACATTCGGGCCATGCCAAAGCCCAAGTCGAAGACCGAAGCCGCGTCCGCGGCCGTGCCCGCCAATCCCGCCGCCCGCCCCCTCAAGGAGGGCGACCACCTGTTCCTGGTGGACGGCTCCGGCTACATCTTCCGCGCCTACCACGCGCTGCCGCCGCTGACCCGCAAGTCCGACGGCCTTCAGGTCAACGCCGTGCTCGGCTTCTGCAACATGCTGTGGAAGCTGCTGGCCGAGATGCCGGCGGACAACAAGCCGACCCACCTCGCCGTCGTCTTCGACAAGTCGGAGAAGACTTTCCGCACCGAATTCTACCCCGACTACAAGGCGCACCGCCCCGAGGCGCCGGAAGACCTGCGCCCGCAATTCCCGCTGATCCGCGACGCGGTGCGCGCCTTCGAAATCCCCTGCCTCGAGCAGCAGGGCTTCGAGGCCGACGACCTTATCGCGACCTACGCGCGGCTCGCTTGCGAGGCCGGCGCCACCACCACCATCGTGTCGTCCGACAAGGACCTGATGCAGCTCGTCGGTCCGACCGTCGTGATGTACGACACGATGAAGGACAAGCGTATCGGCCGCGAGGAAGTGATCGAGAAGTTTGGCGTGCCGCCGGAGAAGGTGATCGAAGCGCAGGCGCTGATCGGCGATTCCAGCGACAACGTGCCGGGCGTTCCCGGGATCGGCCCGAAGACCGCTGCCGAACTGATCGGGCAGTACGGCGACCTCGAAAGCCTGCTGGCGCACGCGTCCGAGATCAAGCAGGCCAAGCGGCGCGAGAACCTGATCCAGTTCGCCGAGCAGGCGCGCGTCTCCAAGCGTCTGGTCACGCTCGACAACAAGGTGCCGCTCGACGTGGCGGTGGACGACCTCGCCGTGCACCAGCCCGACTACAAGCGGCTGATCGCCTTCCTGAAGGCGATGGAGTTCACCACCATCACGCGCCGCATCGCCGAGAAGACCGGCATCGACGCCAGCCAGATCGAAGCCGACACCAGCCTCGCCGCGACGAGCCGCGTGAGCGCGCCCGAGCCATCGGCGCCGCAACTCGACCTTGGCCCGGCACCGGCGCCGAAGAAGGCGGCGCCAGGCAAAGGCACCGAAGAAGGTGCCCTCACGCCCATCGCGCTCGCCACCGCCCGCACCGAGGCCGCGCGCACGGCGAAGTTCGACCGCGGCAAATACGAAACCGTCGGTACGCTGCCGCGGCTGAAGGAATGGATCGCGCGCGCCCGTGACGCCGGCGTCGTCGCCGTCGACACGGAGACCACCAGTCTCGACCCGATGCAGGCGCACCTGTGCGGCTTTTCGCTCGCGGTGGCGCCGAACGAGGCCTGCTACGTGCCGATCGGCCATCGCGAAGGCGGCGGCGAAGGCGGCTCCGACCTGTTCGCGCCGGAGGCCAAGCTCTGCGCCGGCCAGATCCCGGAAGCCGAGGCGCTCGCCGTCCTCAAGCCGCTGCTGGAGGACGCCAGCATCCTCAAGATCGCGCAGAACATGAAATACGACTGGCTGGTGTTCGCGCAGCGCGGCATCACCGTCGCGGGCTACGACGACACCATGCTGATCTCCTACGTGCTGGACGCCGGCAAGGGCGGACACGGCATGGACGACCTCGCTAGGCGCTGGCTCAGCCACGACACCATTCACTTCCACCACGTCGCCGGCTCCGGCAAGTCGCAGGTGACCTTCGACTGCGTCTCGATCGAGAAGGCGACCGAATACGCCGCCGAGGACGCCGACGTGACGCTGCGTCTCTGGTACGCGCTCAAGCCGCGGCTCGCCGCCGAGCGCGTCACGTCCGTCTACGAGACGCTGGAGCGCGGCATGCCGACGGTGCTCGCGCGCATGGAGCGGCGCGGCATCTCAATCGACAAGCAGGTGCTGTCGCGGCTGACCGGCGAGTTCGCGCAGACGCAGGCGCGGCTGGAGGACGAGATCAAGGCGATCGCCGGCGAGGCGGTCAATCCCGGCTCGCCGAAGCAGATCGGCGACATCCTGTTCGGCAAGCTGGGCCTGCCCGGCGGCACCAGGACCAAATCCGGCCAGTGGGCGACCGACGCGCGCACGCTGGAGGACCTCGCCGAGCAGCACGAGCTGCCGCGCAAGATCCTCGACTGGCGGGGCGTGTCGAAGCTGCGCTCGACCTACACCGAGGCGCTGCCGAACTACGTCAACCCGACGACGCACCGCGTGCACACGAGCTACGCGCTCGCCGCCACCTCGACCGGCCGCCTGTCGTCGTCCGACCCGAATTTGCAGAACATCCCGATCCGCACCGAGGACGGCCGCAAGATCCGCAAGGCGTTCGTGGCGGCGCCGGGCATGAAGCTGGTCTCGGCCGACTACTCGCAGATCGAATTGCGGCTGCTCGCCGAAGTCGCCAACGTGCCGACGCTGCGCCAGGCCTTCAAGGACGGCGTCGACATCCACGCCATGACGGCGTCGGAGATGTTCGGCGTGCCGATCAAGGAGATGACGCCAGAGGTGCGCCGGCGCGCCAAGGCGATCAACTTCGGCATCATCTACGGCATTTCGGCCTTCGGGCTCGCGGCGCAGCTCGGCATCGACAAGAACGAGGCCGGCGCCTACATCAAGAAGTACTTCGAGCGCTTCCCCGGCATCCGCGACTACATGGACGAGACGCGCGAATTCTGCCGCGAGCACGGCTACGTGCTGACGCTGTTCGGGCGCAAATGCCACTATCCCGATATCAAGGCGTCGAACCCGTCGATCCGCGCCTTCAATGAGCGCGCGGCAATCAATGCGCGGCTGCAGGGCTCGGCCGCCGACATCATCCGCCGCGCCATGATGCGCATCGAGCCGGAGCTGGATGCCGCCAGGTTGCGCGCGCAGATGCTGCTTCAGGTGCACGACGAGCTGATCTTCGAAGTGCCGGAAGATGAAGTGAAGGACACCATCCCGATCGTCAAGGACGTGATGGAAGGCGCGCCGCACCCGGCGGTGGCGCTCAACGTCCCCTTGCAGGTGGACGCCCGCGCCGCCGACAACTGGGACGAGGCGCATTAGCCTCGTCGCCTACCGGGTCTCCTTGAGAAAGGCCTGGAAGGTCGGATTCATCCGCAGCCCTTCCGATCCGGCCTGCCGCAACTCGTCGATCGTACCGGCCGGCAGTGTGAACGATGTCGGCACCTCGTTGAGCTTCTTCGCCCGCGCGGCGTCGAACTGGCTGAACGAAATGCGCCCGACCGTGATCTTGAGGTCGCGGCAGTTCCAGGGCCCCGAGCGCCCGCGCAATTGCGCGGCCTCCGCCGGCTTCAACCCGCAGCGCCAGCGCACGATCTCGTCGCGCCATTGGCGCATGGTGATTTCGAACGCCGCGTAGCTCGACTGCGTGTTGGCGTCGATGACCGTATCGATCACGGCGGTGATGAGCTCCT
This sequence comes from Pseudolabrys sp., assembly GCA_046292265.1. GTDB lineage: Bacteria > Pseudomonadota > Alphaproteobacteria > Rhizobiales > Xanthobacteraceae > Pseudolabrys. Next base: position 33,277 of record JBKBRE010000028.1, read on the forward strand.
CGCCGGCCGGTCCTTCGACCGTCTGCGCCCAGTTGCCCTGCGGGCCGCGGCCGGAATCCACCACGAGGAACGTCAGCCGCCGCAACTGCGCGGCATCGCTCGGCAACAGCGGCCCCCAGGGCGTGCCCGAGGCGGCGCGCGCGATCGTCATACCGCTGAGGCCATAATTGTCGACCAGGCCGCCGTCGAGGAGCTTGATGTATTTCACCTGTCCGGAACGCGCGCGTTCGAGCGATCTCGCATAGGCCTGCAGGAGCGGCGAGCCCGACGCGTCTTTCGCCGCGCGTTCGAGGCTGGGCGGCAGCGGCGCCTGGCATTGGCCGGGAAAGGTCTCGATCACGATCGGCGCGAAGGCGCCGGGCACCGCAGCCGAGGCCGCCACCGCGGCGGAAACCTGATAATCGGCGAGATTGCTGCAGAGCGCGGCAAATGTCGGCGGCGCGAACAAAAACGGCGTGCGGCTGTAGACGTCGGTCGCGTTGATCAGGGTGATCGGCCGGCCGCGCTTGATCAGATCGGCGAAGGTCGCGTCATGGAACAACTGTTTATTGAACCAGTTGCGCAGGGATTCATCGGTGTTGATGCCGCCGCCGAGCGCCCGACCCACGTTCACGAGATTGATGGTGGTGCGCAGTTCCGCCATCACGTCCTGGGTCAGGAACCGCTCGCGGAAATCGCCGAGCGCCGCGCGGCCCTTCAGGCCGAAATAGGCCGCCGAGATGGCCCCGCCGGACACACCGGACACCATGCCGACCTTGTCGAGCAGGTCGCCTTTGCCGGACGGCGTCCGCGCGAGCTCTTCGAGCACGCCGAAGGAGAACGCCGCCGCGCGCGTGCCGCCGCCGGAAAACGACAGGCCGATCACCGTGCCGTCATTCGTCGCCGCCCAGCGTTCGCGGCTTTTCTCCGCCGCAACGGCGGCTTGCATCACCGTGCCGCCATAGGGATCCGCCGACGGCGTGTTGAGCGGCATGTTGTGAATGGTCGCGCAGCCGCCCAGGCCGAGCGCCGTCACAACTGCCACTGCAAAGCCAGGCCGCATGGATGATCCCGTCAGCCGGACCGCCCCCGATATGGAAAGCGGAAATTCCGGCCGCCCTAGGCCATGCTACATCCCGCCACGACGAGCGTCATCCATCACGCGCGACGCGGCCCGAGGCCCGAAAGGGCTCCGCGTTTCGCGCAGAGCCCGCCGCGTCAGCCGCGCCGCAAGATCAGCGTCCCCAGCGTTCCCGCGATGAGCGAGCCCACCAGCACGCCGAGCTTGAGCTCCGTCTCATAGGCGGGCCCCAGTCCCTCGAAGGCCAGCGCGCCGATGAAAAGGCTCATGGTGAAGCCGATGCCGCACAGGACGCAGACGCCGAACAGTTGCCGCGCCGTGGCGTCCGCCGGCGCCGCCGCGATGCCGCTGCGGATCATCAGCCAGCACGTGCCGAAGATGCCCACCGCCTTTCCCACCACGAGGCCGGCGGCAATGCCGAGCGGGATCGGATTGAAAAGGCTTGTCGGCGAGATACCCAGGAGCGTGACACCGGCGTTGGCGAAGGCGAACATCGGCAACACCACGAAGGCGACCCAGGGATGCAGGGCGTGCTCAAGCGCGCCGGCGAGCGGCTCGCCGTCACGGTTCCTCATCGGAATCGCCAGCGCCGTCACCACGCCCGCCAAAGTCGCATGCACGCCGGACTTCAGCACGCATACCCAGATGGCAATGCCGATGACGATGTACAGGTCGGCGCGGCGCACCCCGGCAAGGTTCAGCAGCGCCAGGCAGGCGACGCCGATCGCCGCGAGGATCAGCACCGGCAGCGACAGGCCGGCGGTGTAGAACACCGCGATCACGACGATGGCGCCGAGGTCGTCGATGATCGCCACCGCGGTGAGAAACACCTTCAGCGACGGCGGCACGCGCGAGCCGAGCAGCATGAGGATGCCGAGCGCGAAGGCGATGTCGGTGGCCGCCGGAATGGCCCAGCCCCGCAGCGCCGCGGCGTCGCCGAGATTGATGAAGGCATAGATCGCGGCCGGCACCACCATGCCGCCAAGCGCGGCCGCCGCGGGCAGGGCCGCCTGCCGCGCGGTGGCCAGCTCGCCCTCGACGAACTCGCGCTTGATCTCCAGTCCGATGAGGAAGAAGAACACCGCCATCCACAGGTCGTTGACCCACAACAGCAGCGGCTTGCTGATGATGAGCACGCCGCCGACATCCACCGTTCCGGGAATGCGCGTGAAGGCGGTGTAGACATCGCGCCAGGGTGAATTGCTGATCGCAAGCGCGGCAAGCGTGGCGACGGCCAGCACCACGCCGCCCGCCGCCTGGTGGCCGAAGAATTGCGCAAACGCCCCGCGCGTTGCACTCACGCCCCATGTGCTCTCAGTGCCTGGCCTTTCCGCCATTCCCGTCTATCTCCTCTTCTTGCGTGCCGCCCGGGCGGCGCGTTTGGATGAAGCCTTGCGGCCGGCCGGTGCGCCGCGCTTGGCCGCTACGGCGCGCGCCGGCAAGACGGCGATGCCTTCGATCTCGAACAGCGCGCCGGGCCGCGCAAGCTGCGGGATCGCCACTGTGGTCGAAGCGGGCGGCGCCGCCATATTGAGGAACTGGTCGCGCACCTCGCGGAAAGTTCCGATGTTCTCCATGCCGACGAGATAGTTGTTGATCTTGACCAGGTCCCTGAACCCGGCGCCCACCGCCGCCAGCGCGAGGCCGAGGTTCTCGAAGGCCTTCACGCACTGCGCGCGGAAATCGCCCGGCGCGCCGACCAGCTTGTTGTCGAGGTCGAGCCCGAGCTGGCCGGCGAGATAGACCGTGCGGCCCGGTCCTGTGGTTTCCACCACGTAAGTGTATCCCGGCGGCTTGGCCAGGCTTTTGGGATTGAGAAAGCGCGGGGCACCCATGATCGTTTCCTCTTGTTCGAAGCAGAGCCCCGCATCATGGCATTGCGGCGCATGGACGCAAACGGGTCGGATTGATGCAGGGCGGTGCGCCTGATAGGCACAACACTGCATGGTCCGTCTGCTCACCCTTGCCTGGCTTTCGAGCGCGATCCTGCTGCTGGCGCCGCAGACGGCCGAGGCGGCGCCCGCGCTCGACGGCGCCCAGATGGCCTGGCCGTGGGCGCTGCCTTTTGCCGGCATGCTGCTGTCGATCGCGGCCGGGCCACTGTTCTTTCCCAGACTGTGGCACCACCACTACGGAAAGTTCTCCTTCGCCTGGGCGCTGCTCACGCTGATCCCGCTGGCATGGCAGTTCGGCGTCGAGACCGCCTTCGCCGCGTTCGTCCACGCCGTGCTGGCGGAGTACATGAGCTTCATCGTGCTCCTGTTCACGCTCTACGTGGTCGCCGGCGGCATCCTGGTGACCGGCGAGCTCGGCGGCACGCCGGGGCGCAACCTCAGCGTCCTGGCCTTCGGCAGCGGCATCGCCAGCTTCGTCGGCACCACCGGCGCCGCCATGATCCTGATCCGGCCGCTGATCCGCGCCAATGCCGGGCGCCGCTACAACGTACACGTCGTCATTTTCTTCATCTTTCTGGTGGCGAATATCGGCGGCGCGCTCACCCCGCTGGGCGATCCGCCGCTGTTCGTCGGCTTCCTGCGCGGCGTGGACTTCTTCTGGACCGCGCAACACCTGTGGCTGCAGACCGCGATCCTCGTCGTCCTGGTGCTGGGAATCTTCTTCGTCATCGACACGCTGGTCTTCCGGCGCGAGAAGGCCGCGCCCCGCGAGGCCGCGCCGATCGGCGTGCATGGGCGGATCAACTTGCTGCTGATCGCGATCGTGATCGGCGCCATCCTCGGCAGCGCGCTCTGGCAGCCGGCGCCGGGCTTCGACGTGTTCGGCACGACCGTGACCTGGCCCGGCCTGCTGCGCGACGTCACGCTGCTCCTGGTCGCCCTCGCCTCGATGTGGCTGACGCCGGACGAGCACCGCGAGGCCAACGGCTTCACCTTCGAGCCGATCCGCGAGGTCGCCATCCTGTTCGCCGGAATATTCGTGGCGATCATCCCGGTGATGGCCATGCTCAACGCCGGCACCGAAGGGTTCTTCGCCTTCCTGCTGCAGGCCGTCACCGCGCAAGACGGCACGCCGCACCAGGCGGCCTATTTCTGGCTGACCGGCGTCCTGTCGGCCGTGCTCGACAACGCACCGACCTACCTGGTGTTCTTCGAGCTCGCCAGCGGCGACGCCAAGGAACTGATGGGACCCATGGCCGGCACGCTCGCCGCCATTTCGATGGGCGCGGTCTACATGGGCGCCCTGACCTACATCGGCAACGCACCGAACCTGATGGTCTATTCCATCGCCAGGGAGCAGGGCGTGCCCATGCCGACCTTCTTCGGTTACATGCTCTGGTCGGTTGCGGTGCTGCTCCCGCTGTTCCTCCTGCTCACCTTGCTGCCGATTGTGCCCATCCTGAAGTTGTCTTGACTTGGGCGTACTGATCGGCGCCTCCGCGCCTTCCCCATGATGCTTGCGTCGGTGGCTGCCGCCCATCTCTATGTCCGGCGGCGGTATTCCAGCGGGTAACCTCCCCTTTACGCCTCCTGCGCTTTGCTGCGGCCGTGCCCGGCGGCCGCGGACGCAACTTTCGCCGCATCCGTACGTTGATGGGGCGCGGCTTCGCAGAGCCCCTGCGGAGCAGGTGCAGAGGCGGAGTTGGCGGTGCGTATCCCTCGTAAAAAGGCGGTGTTCGGCCTGTCGGCCGGCGTAGTCGCCGCTGCGGCCCTGCTGGCCTTTGCCGGCGAGGCGTCCGCGCAGGGATTGTTCGAGCGCCTGTTCGGCGGCTTCCGCCGCGCCATCGAGCGGCCGGCGCCGCCACCCAGCGCCCATTCCTTCGTCGATCCGCTCACCGCGCTCGCCCGCGCGCTCAATCCCGAGCCGGCCGGACGCCCGATCGGAGAGGCAAACCCCAGCCGCGGCTTCTGCGTGCGCACTTGCGACGGCCACTATTTCCCGGTCCAGACGCAAGGCGGCATGAGCGCGGCCGAGAGCTGCCGCGCCTTCTGTCCGGCGACCGAGACGCAGCTCTATGCGGGCAGCAATATCGACTACGCGGTCGCGCGCGACGGCGGCCGCTACGCCAATCTCGACACGGCTTTTGCCTATCGCCAGAAGATCGTGCCGGGCTGCACCTGCAATGGAAGCACCCCGTTCGGTCTGGCGCGTATCGATGCGGACAGCGACCCGACGCTGAGAAGCGGCGACATCGTCGCCACCAAGGACGGGCTCGTCGCGTATAACGGCCGGAGCCGCGACTTCACGCCGGTTCAATCCTACGCCGGCTTCTCGCCGAGCACGCGCGCGCAGCTGTCGGCGATCAGGATCATGCCCACGCCGCCGCCGCCGCCGACCGAAACGACCTCGTCGATCGGGTCCGACAAGCCCGCGCAGGCGGCTGACAACGCGACCACGGTACGCGGCCTAGTCCCTTGAAGGCGGCCTGATGGCCTGGCCCAGCCGCTCCAGCTCGGTCGAATAGCAATACAGCGAGAACAGAATGATCAGCGCGGCGCCGAGCCGCATCACGAGCATGAACGTGTCGGTCACTTCGGCAAGCGACGGCAGATGCCTGAACGCGATCAAGCCGAAGAACGCCGCGCCGAAGATGAAGCTCAAGCGGGCGATGAACAACACGAGGTGACTGAGCACCAGGTTGTGGCGCCGCACGACAATCGGCACGCGCGTCAGCCGGAACCAGTAGGCGCAGTGAAACAGCAGCAACGCCGCGACGAGCAGCACCGGCGATTGCGGCATCACCGCGAGCTGGCGGCCCGGCAAGGCCAGCAGCTCCAGATAGATCGGCAGCGTGCCGGCAAGCAGGACGACGACCGCCAGCGTCTGCATCAGCAGCAGCAGCGCGTAGGTCCGGCTCTTGGTTCTGACGGAAGCGGCACCCATCGGACGGCAAGGATAGCAAGCGTTCGCCGCCCGGCAACTGCGTCAGGCATCGAGCGCCCGCACGACTTCATCGGCGAGCGAGAGCGACGAGGTCAGCCCCGGTGATTCGATGCCGAACAACTGCACCAATCCCGGCACGCCGTGCTGCGCCGGCGTGTCGAGCAGGAAATCGGCCGCCGGCTCGCCCGGACCGGTGAGCTTCGGCCGGATGCCCGAATAGTCGGGCGACAAGGCGCCATCGGGCAAACCCGGCCAATAGGTGCGGATGCGCGCGTAGAACGAATCGGCGCGGCGCGGATCGACGGCATAGTGCTCCTGCTCGATCCATTCGACATCCGGTCCGAAGCGCATGCGGCCGGCCAGATCGAGCGTGACATGCACCCCAAGACCGCCATCGACCGGGGTCGGATAGATCAGCCGCGTGAAGACCGGCTTGCCGGAAAAGGAGAAGTAATTGCCCTTGGCCATCACCAGCCGGGGCACGCGCGCTTGCGGATAATCCTCGATCGTAAGCGCCACCCCCTGCGCGCCCAGGCCCGCGCAGTTGACGACCGCGTCGAAGTCGAAGGTCTCGCCGCCCCCGAAGGCGACGCACCATTGCGATCCGCTGCGCCGCGCGCCCGTGACCGGTGTGTTGAACGCGATCGCGCCGCCCGCGTCCTCCAGCTCGCCGCGCAACGCCAGCATATAGGCGTGCACATCGACGATGCCGGTCTCGGGCGAAACGAGCGCGCCGACGCAAGCCAGCGCCGGCTCCAGCCGGCGCGCCGCGCCGGCGTCGATCAGCGCGAGGCCTTCGACCCCGTTGGCCCTGCCCTGCGCCGCGATGCCTTCGATCCTCGCCTGCTCGGCCGCATTGGTGGCGACGATCAGCTTGCCGCACTTGCGGTGCGGCACCCCGCGCGTGGCGCAGAACTCGTACAGCATGCGGTTGCCGGCGACGCAGTGGCGCGCCCGCGCCGATCCGGTCGGGTAGTACATGCCGCCGTGGATGACTTCGCTGTTGCGCGAGGAAATGCCGGTCCCGATGGCGTTCGCGGCTTCCGCTACCACCACCTCGTGGCCCGCCCGTGCGGCGGCGCGGGCCACGGCCAGGCCAACGACGCCCGCTCCGATAACGAGAATCTGCATGCGACACCGCGCCCCTATCGCTTTTCCGTGGGCCTCAGCGCCGCAGCCGGAATTAAACCATGATCTGTCGAGTAATAGCCTTAACGATTCCAAGCGATCAAGCTTGACCCGGCGGGGCCGTTCGGCACATTCGCCGGCCTGAACCCAAAGCGGGGACCGGACAATGCGCATCCTGAAATTAACGGCTTTGACGATCGGCCTCGCGCTGTCGGGGCAGGCATACGCCGCCACCTGCCAGAACTCCGGCAGCTTCGAGCGCTGGCTCGCCGACTTCAAGAAGGAGGCGCTGGCGCAGGGCATCGCCCCGCAGGTGCTGGCCGCCGCCGCGCCGCACATGCGCTACGAGCAGCGCATCATCAACCGCGACCGCGCGCAGGGGGTCTTCAACCTCTCGTTCCTGAAATTCTCCGACCGCATCCTCGCCGGCCAGCGCTACCAGAACGGCGTCAACCAGATGAAGGCGCACGCCGCGCTATTCGCCAAGGTGGAGCGCGAGTTCGGCGTCCCGGCGCCGATCCTCACCGCCTTCTGGGGCCTGGAGAGCGATTACGGTCGCAATACCGGCAACAGCAACATCTTCGCGGCGCTGACCACCCTCGCCTATGACTGCCGCCGCCCCGACTTTTTCCGCAGCCAGTTGCTGGACGCCTTGCGCATCGTTCAGCGCGGCGACCTCACGGTCGAGGAAATGCAAGGCGGCGACTGGGCGGGCGAGCTCGGCGCCATGCAGTTCACCGCCTCCGACTACTACAAGAGCGCCGTGGACTACGACGGCGACGGCAAGCGCAACCTGGTGAAGAGCACACCGGACACGATCGCCTCGGCTGCCAACTATCTGCGCGAGCTCGGCTGGAAGCGCGGCGAACCGTGGCTGCAGGAAGTGAAGGTGCCGCGCGACATGCCGTGGGATCAGGCCGACCTCACCATCCAGCACCCGCGTTCGGAGTGGGTGAAATGGGGCGTGCGCGGCGCGCACGGCGCCAGGCTTCCCGCCGACGGCATGAAGGCGTCGCTGATTTTGCCGATGGGCCGCTTCGGGCCCGCCTTCCTCGCTTACGACAACTTCCAGGCGCTGCTCGGCTGGAATTCGTCGATGGTCTACGTCACCACGGTCGCCTATTTCGGCGCACGGCTGGCCGGCGCGCCGCCGGTCGACCGTGGCGACCCGAACATCGAGGTCTTGCAGGGCAACGAAGTGAAGGAGCTCCAGGAACTGCTGAACAAGAGCGGCTTCGACGTCGGCGAGCCGGACGGCAAGGTCGGCGCCAAGACACGCGCCGGCGTCAAGCAGGCGCAGATGAAGGTCGGCCTGCCTGCCGACTCCTTCCCGACCATGGAGCTCATCGCGCGCATGCGCGGCGAAGCGCGCGCGCAGCGCTGAGGCGTCAGACGGCGAACAGGCTGCGCACGTAGTCGCGGTAGAGCGCGATCTGCCGCGGCAATATCGTGGAGTCCTGAAAGACGCGGCCCAGGATAAGGCCGCCTTCGACCAGCGTCGCCGCCATGTCGGCGAGCGCCTCGAAGTCCACCGGCTGCCGGGGCGGATAGCGCTCGGCGATCGCCTCGAACCGTTCGCGAAAGCGCTTGCGCCACGCCAGCATGCCGTCGGCGTTGAGCTTGCGCACTTCGCTGTCGAACAGCGTGTCCTGATAAGCGAACGAAGCGGCCAGGCAGCCGGGATAATTGTTCGGCAGGTCGGCCATCAGCTCGGCGAACATCTTGAGCGCGACGAGAAAACCGTGCAGCGGGTCCTCGTTGAGCTCGTCCGCGCGGTTGAACAAGTCGTCGAGCATCGCCCCGTCCCGCTCGAGATAGCGCAGCAGCATCGCCTTGGCGAGGTCGGCCTTGTCCTTGAAATGATAGAAGAAGCCGCTCTTGGTGATGCCGACCGCGGCGATCAGCTCGTCGATCGAGGTCGCGGCGAAGCCTTTCGCCAGCACGGCGGCTTCAGCGACCTCGAGGAGGCGTTCGCGGGTGTCCTTGCGCGGCGGTCCTTGCAGCATGGCCAACTGTACCATGAGTCAAGTTGTCGCCGAGACCTATGTTGCCGGCTGTCGCGCGGCGCTGGCGATGCCGGGTAACCTCTTGAAATTCGGCGATAAACTTTTCTTGCGCTGACCGGACCACGAGTTCTCTAGCCGTCACAGGCGAATTCGCCCTATGTCGCGCCTGGCTTTGGCGCTTCGCCGCGGCCGAGACCCCACGCGAGGACGAGATCATGACCAGAACCGCCAAGTATCGCGCGCGCCTGCCGCAATTGACGAATCGCCTCTTCCTCACCGACGGCGGCATGGAGACGACCCTGATCTATCAGGACGGGATCGATCTGCCCTGCTTTGCCTCCTTCACGCTGTTGCGCACGCCCGAAGGCGTCGCGCGCACCCGCGCCTACTACGCGCGCTATGCGGCGATGGCACAGCGCGCGAGGCTCGGCTTCGTGCTGGAAACCCCGACCTGGCGGGCCAACGCCGACTGGGGCGCCAAGGTCGGCTATTCGCGCGACGCGCTTGCACAGGCCAACCGTCAAGCGATCGCGCTGATGGAAGAACTGCGCGCCGAATTCGAAACCGCCCATTCGCCGATGGTGATCTCCGGCAATATCGGCCCGCGCGGCGACGGTTACGATCCGGGCCGCAAGATGAGCGCGCGCGAGGCGGAAGCGTATCACGGCGAGCAGATCGCCGTGATCCGCGACACCGCCGCCGACTTCGTCAGCGCCTTCACCATGAACTACGTCGAGGAGGCGCTCGGCATCGCCCGAGCGGCCAAGGCCGCAGCGATGCCCGTGGTGATTTCCTTCACGGTCGAGACCGACGGGCGGCTGCCGACCGGTGAGACATTGCAGGACGCGATCGCACAGGTGGACGCCGAAACCGGCGCGACGCCGGTCTACTACATGATCAACTGCGCGCACCCGACGCACTTTCAAGACGCCGTCGCCGCGGGTGAAACGTGGGTGAAGCGAATCGGCGGGCTGCGCGCCAATGCCTCGCGCCGCAGCCACGCCGAACTGGATCAGGCGACCGAGCTCGACGCTGGCGATCCGGACGAGTTCGGACGATTGAGCGCCGGCATGCGCCGCATGCTGCCCAATCTGACCGTGCTCGGCGGCTGCTGCGGCACCGACCATCGGCACGTCGAGCAGATCGCCCTGGCCTGCGAGGCGGTGGCCTGACGCCTTCCCCACGACACTACCGCAACACCGCCGGCGGGCCCGCCCCGCCGGCTTTTTCTTGCGCAAGCGCAAGGCGTTCCCGGCGCCGATGACCGAACGTTCATCTTCGATCACATCCGCATGAGCGACCGAAGGGTTGTGAACCGCGGCCCGTTAATGGGGTTGAAGACCCGCGTCATTTGTCGGGGTGTCGAGGATGTTTGCGATGAACACCAAGCCGATTCTTTGCCTCACGGCCGCGCTGATGCTGGCGCTCGCCGGAATGCCGTCGAGCGCCGGCGCGCAGGACAAACCCCCGGAGAAGGACAAGAAGCCGCCTGCGGCCGCACCGGCAGCCAAGCCGGCAGCTCCGCCGGCTGCCCGCCCCGCCGCGCCGCCGCCGCCAGCCGCAGCCCGCCCCTCACCGCCGCCAGCTGCGGCACGGCCGGCGCC
>JBKBRE010000029.1:0-43295 GCA_046292265.1 Pseudolabrys sp.
ACCACGATGGTCTGGTGCGGCTCGATGATGATGGCGGCGCCCTTCACGCGCGAGCCCGGCTTGAGCTGGTCGCGCGTGAACACGTTGGCGTCGTGCCATTCGCCGGCGGAGAAGAAGCGCGTGCGTTTGGCGGGCTTCGGCAGCTTGCCGGCCGCGCGACGCACGGCTTTTTCACGGAAGGTCGCGCCGCCGCCGATCGCCTCGACCGACACGGCCTCGACCACGAGCTGCTTCGAGCGGTCGATGAAGCCGAAGCGCCCCTTATGTGCCTGCTCGAAAGCGCGCTGCATGGCGGGGAGGGTGCCCGCATTCACCACCAGGGCGGTGTCGGTGCCCGCGTAGCGGATGTGCGCGCGCACGATCAGCTTGATCCGCGCCGCCGGCACGCCCTGTCCGGCGACCTCGTCACGCGCCTCTTTGCCCAGCCGCTTGGCCGTGCGATTGAGCGCGGCCAGCGCCTTCGCGCCGAACGGCAGCTCGATCGCGTGCTCGCGCGTGGCGCGGATGTCGGCGAGGCCCATGCCGTAGGCCGACATCAGCGACGAGAAAGGGTGCATCAGCACGCGCGTCATGCCGAGCGCGTCGGCGACCAGGCAGGCGTGCTGGCCGCCGGCGCCGCCGAAGCAGTTGAGCGCGTAGCGCGTAACGTCGTAGCCGCGCTGCACCGAGATCTTCTTGATCGCATTGGCCATGTTCTCGACCGCGATCTTGATGAAGCCGTCGGCGATCTCCTCCGCCGACTTGTCGCCGACCTTCTGCGCCAGGTTATTGAAGCCGTGGCGCACCGCGCCGGCGTCGAGCGGCTGGTCCTGCTGCGGCCCGAATATCCTGGGGAAGAACTCGGGCATCAGCTTGCCGACCATCACGTTGGCGTCGGTCACCGCCAGGGGCCCGCCCCGGCGGTAGCAGGTCGGGCCGGGGTTGGCGCCGGCCGAATCCGGACCGACGCGGAAGCGCGCGCCGTCGTAGTGCAGGACCGAACCGCCGCCGGCCGCCACCGTGTGGATCAGCATCATCGGCGCGCGCATGCGTACGCCGGCCACTTCGGTCTCGAAGGCGCGCTCGTACTCGCCGTCGAAATGCGACACGTCGGTCGAGGTGCCGCCCATGTCGAAGCCGATGAGCCGGTCGAAGCCGGCCTCGCGGCCGGTCTGCGCCATGCCGACCACGCCGCCGGCGGGGCCCGAGAGGATGGCGTCCTTGCCCTGGAACAGCTCGGCCGCCGTCAGCCCGCCGGAGGACATCATGAACATCAGGCGCGCGCCGCGGCTCTTCTTCGCGGTTGCGCGCGCGGCGTCGGGCGCGCTTTCGAGTTGCCGCGCCACCCGCTCCACATAGCGCCGCAGGATCGGCGAGAGATAGGCGTCCACCACCGTGGTGTCGCCGCGGCCGACCAGCTTGATCAGCGGCGACACCTCGTGGCTGACCGACACCTGGCCGAAGCCCATCTCGCGCGCCAGCGCGGCCACGCGCTTCTCGTGTTCGGGAAAGCCGTAGGCGTGCATGAACACGATCGCCACCGCTTCGATGCCGTCCGCCTTGGCGGCCTCGAGGTCGCGGCGCACGGCTGCGAGATCCGGCTCCTTTTCCACCGTGCCGTCGGCGCGCACCCGCTCGTCCACTTCCGCCACACGCTCGTAGAGCATGTCGGGCTTGACGATGTGGCGGGCGAATATCTTCGGCCGCGCCTGGTAGCCGATCTTGAGCGCGTCGCGGAAGCCTTTTGTGATCAGGAGCAGGGCGCGGTCGCCCTTGCGCTCGAGCAGCGCGTTGGTGGCGACGGTGGTGCCCATTTTGACGGCATTGACCCGGCCGGGCGGGATTGCCTCGCCGGCCTTCAATCCGAGCAGGTCGCGGATGCCCTGGACGGCCGCGTCCGCATAGGCCTCTGGATTTTCCGACAACAGTTTATGCGCCTGTAGCGTGCCGTCCGGCCTGCGGGCGACCACGTCCGTGAAGGTGCCGCCGCGATCGATCCAGAAGTCCCACGCTCCCGAGCCTTGCCTCTTCGCCATGCGCCTAGTGCCTCATCTTTCGGTCTTGCCAGCCGGCTGCCGTTAGCCCCATGCTTGTACGCTAACAGTAAGACCGAGGGAGGGGTCGCGATACAAGCCCCGGTCTTCATGGAGGGTCAGATGACGATGTTCGTGCGCGCCCTGGCGGGCGCCGTTCTCGCTGGCGCCTTGGCGACCGGCGCATCCGCGCAGACCAAGTGGGACATGCCGACGCCCTATCCGGACGGCAATTTCCACACCCGCAACGTGGCCGCCTTCGCCGCCGAGGTGGACAAGGCGACCAACGGCTCGCTCAAGATCCAGGTCCACTCCGCCGGTTCGCTGATCAAGCATCCCGAGATCAAGCGCGCCGTGCGCCAGGGCACCGCGCCGATCGGCGAGATTCTCGTTTCGCTCGCCTCCAACGAGGCGCCGGTCTATGCGTTCGACTCCGTGCCCTTCCTCGCCACCGGCTATGACGCGGCGAAGAAGCTCTACGCCGCGCAGAAGCCCTACCTCGAGAAGCAACTCGCCTCCGAAGGCCTGGTGATGCTCTATTCGGTGCCGTGGCCGCCGCAGGGCCTCTACGCCAAGCGCGAGATCAACAAGGTCGAGGATCTCAAGGGTCTCAAGTTCCGCACCTACAACGCCACCATCGGCCGCATCGCGGCGCTCGCCGGGGCAATCCCGACGCAGATCGAGGTGCCGGACCTGCCGACCGCCTTCGCCACCGGCCGCGTCGACGTGATGATCACCTCGGCCTCCACCGGCGTCGACACCAAGGCGCAGGACTATCTCACCCACTACATCGACACGCAGGCCTGGCTGCCGCGCAACGTCGTATTCGTGAACAAGGCGGCCTTCGACAAGCTGTCGGCGGCCGAGAAGAAGGCGGTCACCGACGCGGCCAAGGCCGCGGAAGAGCGCGGCTGGAAGATGTCGCTCGAGGAAATGACGGTGAAGACCACGGCGCTCAAGGCCGCCGGCATCAAGGTCATGACGCCGACGCCCGAGCTGAAGGCGGGGCTCTCCAAGATCGGCGCCACCATCGCCAGTGAATGGGAGAAGTCTGCCGGCGCCGACGGCGCGGCCATGCTCGCCGCGTTCAAGAAGTAGGTGCTGTCGCTTCCGCAAACTGTTTCCGTCACCCTGAGGTGCGAGCCGCGACAGCGGGGAGCCACGAAGGGTGACGGTTGCGACGCCTGCGGTGGCGCGGGCACCTCAGGATGACGGCCCGATAGCCGCATGCGCCGCGCACTCGACACGCTTTACGCGCTCGCGCTCTACGCCTCGGCTTTGTGTCTATTGTCGATCGCCTTGATGGTCGGCGCGCAGCTCGCCGGCCGGCTCGTCGACGGCACGCTCGCGCTGGTCGGCCTGCCGCGCACCGATTTCGTCGTGCTCTCGCTCGCCGAGATCTGCGGCTACCTGCTCGCGGCCGCGAGCTTCCTGGCGCTCGCCGGCACGCTTAAGGCCGGCGCCCACATCCGCGTGACCATGGCGCTCTCGAGCATGGGCGAGCATGCGCGGCGCTACGCCGAGATGCTCGCCTTCGCGCTGGCCGCGCTTGGCGCGGCCTACATGAGCTGGCACCTCGGCTACTTCGCCTGGATATCTTTCCAGTTCAACGACGTCTCGCCCGGCGTCATCCGCGTGCCGCTCTGGTATCCGCAGGCGGCGATGGCGCTCGGCGCCGTCATCCTCACCGTCGCGCTGCTCGACGAGCTCGTCACCGTCGCGTGGCGCGGGCGGCCGAGCTTCCGGGTGGTCGAGGACGCCGTCACGCTGGGCAAGGAGGGCTGATGTCAGTCCTCTCGCTTTCCCTCCTGCTGATGCTGCTCCTGTTCGCCATTCTCGGCGCGGGCGTGTGGATCGCGCTCGCGCTAGCGGCCTGCGCCTTCGTCGCCATCCTCACCACCGCTTCCACGCCGGCAGGGCAGGTGCTCGCCACCTCGATGTGGACCGCGTCGAACTCCTGGGACCTCACGGCGCTGCCGATGTTCATCTGGATGGGCGAGATCCTCTATCGCACGCGCCTGTCCGACGACATGTTTGAAGGGCTGGCGCCCTGGGTTCAGCGGCTGCCGGGAAGGCTGCTGCACGTGAACGTGGTCGGCTGCGCGATCTTCGCCGCGGTCTCGGGTTCCTCCGCCGCGACCTGCGCCACCGTCGGCCGCATCGCGCTGCCCGAGCTGTTGAAGCGCGGCTACGACGAGCGCCTGGCGATCGGCACGCTCGCCGGCTCCGGCACGCTCGGGCTGCTCATCCCGCCGTCGATCATCATGATCGTCTACGCCACCGCGACCGACCAGTCGATCGCGCGGCTGTTCATTGCCGGCGTCGTTCCCGGCATCCTGCTCGCCGCCCTGTTCATGGGCTTCATCATGCTCTGGGCGCTGTTCAACAAATCGCGCATGCCGCCGCCTGATCCTCCGGTGCCGCTGCGCGCGCGCATCCACGCCTCGCGCCGGCTCATTCCGGTGATGCTGCTGATCCTCGGCGTGATCGGCTCGATCTATGGCGGGCTTGCCTCGGCGACCGAGGCGGCGGTGGTCGGCGTCTTTCTCTCCCTCGCGCTGTCCCGGTGGTCGGGCACGCTGACCAGCACGGGCTTTCTCGATTCGCTGTTGGCGGCGACGCGCACGAGCTGCATGATCGCGTTCATCCTGGCCGGCGCCGGCTATCTCACCGCGGCCATGGGCTTCACCGGCATCCCGATCGCGCTGGCCGAATGGATCGGCGGCTACAATCTGTCGTCCTGGGCGCTGCTCGCGGTGCTCACCGCCTTTTACATCCTGCTCGGCTGCTTCCTCGACGGGATCTCGATGGTGGTGCTCACCACCTCGATCATCATCCCGCTGGTGACAAAGTCCGGCTTCGATCTGATCTGGTTCGGCATCTATGTCGTGCTGGTGGTCGAGATGGCGCAGATCACCCCGCCGGTCGGTTTCAATCTTTACGTCCTGCAGGGCATGACCGGGCGCAACATCTTCACCATCGGCGTCTACACGATGCCGTTGTTCGCGCTGATGGTCATCGCGGTCGCGCTGCTCGTCCTGTTTCCGGGCCTGGCGCTCTGGCTGCCCTCGACCATGCTCGACGCGCGCTAGCGCCGCGCCTGTCAGGAGGGCTCGGCCGTCGCGGTGGCGTGGATGTCGAGCAGCTTCTTGACCAGATCCGGCTTGCGCGCACGGGCAAAGCCGCATTCGGTGGCGATCCCGAAGTCAGGCACGTATTTGCGCGCCAGCGCGATGCGTTGCCGCGCGCCTTCCGCTCCGTCGGCGGCGTGGATGAGACCGAGAAAAAGCTCGGTGCCGGGGTCAAGCTTCAGCTCCTTGAGCGGCGCGAGAAATTCGTCGGTTGCGCGCGGCAGCGGCACCGGCATGTGGATGTACGCGATCTTGTGCTTTACCGCCGTCACGATCGCGTTCGCGATGTCCACGAGATGGCGCGCGGTCACCGGATCGAAGAAGTGCTTGCCGCCGAAATCGCCGTAGCAGAGATGAAACCCGAGTTCGACGTCAGCCGGGATGTTGGCGCAGAGGCGGGTGAAGCGCGCGGATATCTCCTCCTTCGAGGCGCTGACCAGCGGGAACTGATCCTGCGGCTGGCCATCCCAGATGATCATGTCATGGCAGACGTCCCACTGGATGCACAGGTCGGCGTGCGGTATATGCGCGGCGATCTGTTCGACCTCGCGAATCATCGCCTGTTCGTAGGCCGGCTCGATCTCAGCCACGTTGCGCGCGGTGCAGAAGGCATAGATCACGCTCATCGGTGTCGGCAGGCAGACCTGGAAGCGCACCCCCGGGGCGATGTCCCCGCGCTCGCGCGCCGCCAGGAAGTCCTGATAGGAGGCGCGCGCCTCGCGCGCGTAACCGAGCTCGCCGAAGCGCAGCTCTGCGGCGCTGACGCCTTCGGCGAGGCAGAGCAGTGGAAAGCCCGAGGTCTTGCGCAACGCGCCGCTCGGGTCCGGGCGCAGGAAGGGGCTCGAGCGCAGGAATGGATACTGGAAACTGACCCACAGCCGGCGCGGGCCCTGTTCGCCGTCCGGGATGCGCTTGAGCCTGCGGCCGAGTTTCGGGCCGACTGTGCGGAAAACCTCGTCGACCGAATCGAGCCCGATGCTGCCGACGAGATGGACGCAACAGGGCGGCTGCTGGCTGGTCATTCACTCCCTCCCGGGGGCTCTCATGCGTGGCGGAGCCCGATACTGAGCGCGTCCAAATTTGACGACGGCGCGGTCCATGCGCAAGAGCCCACGCGGGGACGAACGCATCCGCGAGCATGCCGTTTCATCAGGATCATCGTCGGAGGCCTGGTGCCGTCATCTCGCTCAGAAACAGAAAAGGCCCGGCGGGATGGCCGGGCCTTGCTTTGTGGGTGCCTGGAGCGTGTCAGCGGTCGTTTTGCGCGATCAGCGGAGTAATGCGCCGCACCGCGACGCGGCGGTTGACGCGCGAGGGGCCGTCGGTCGGCTCCTTGAGGTTCTGCTCGCCGTAGCCCTGCGTTATCAGGTTTTCCGCCGGCACCTGGAACTGCTCGGTCAGCGCCACCGCCACCGCTTCGGCGCGCCGGTCGGACAGCGACAGGTTGTCGTCGTCCGAGCCGACCGCGTCGGTGTGGCCTTCGATCAGGAACACTTCGCGCGGGTCGCGCTCGATGGCGCGGTTGATGCCTTCCGCGATCACGGCGAGTTTGTCGACCTGCGCGGGCGTGAGCTGCCAGGAGCCGGTCTCGAAATTGACGTCGAGATCGACACGCGGCATGCGCGCGCGCAGCGGCTCGCTGTAGCGGACCTCGTCCAGCGTGTAGCGGCGCTCCAGCCGCTCGACCGGGGCCGCCATGAACACGCCGTAGATGAGGTCGCGCGGCGCGTCCCACGCTTCCACGATATAGCGCTCGCGCGGGATGCGGATGCGCGGCGGCGGCAGATTGACGAAGAAGCTGCCGCGGCGCGCGGCCGCGCTGTTGTCGATGATCACCACCTGACGGCCGCCGGCATCGCGCCGCACGCGCCGCACCAGCCGGCCGTCCGCGTCGGTGATGTTGATGATGGTGATGTTGTTCGGCCGCTGGATCATGGTGACGGTCTGGTTGCCGCGGCGATCCACCCGTACGTCGCGCGCGCCGACCGCGAAGCGGTTGGCCTCGCTGTGGCGAATGAACGTGCGGTTGCCTTGCCGCACGATGGTGCGGTCGCCCTCGCGGATCACCGTGCGGTTGCCTTCGCGCACTTCGCGGCGCTCGCCGCGCAGCTGTTCGATGGTGCGCGTCGGCGCCTGGTTGTCGCGGCGGATGAACTCGCGGGCATCGCGCGGCTGCGTCGGCTGCTGCGGCGCGATCTGCTGTTGCGGCTGCTGCTGGGTCTGCTGCGGGGCGGCCGGCGCGGTCCGCTGTTGCGGTTGCTGCTGGCCCTGCTGCTGCGGCGGCGGGCCGCCGCGCTGATCGCTCTGGCTCGGGGGCTGCTGCGGCGCGCGCTGCCGGTCCTGTCCCTGCTGGCGCTGCTGTGGCTGCTGCTGCTGCCCCTGCTGTTGCTGCTGAGCGGGCGTCGAAGGCTGGGCCGCCTTCGGCGCTTCGGGGGGCTTGGGCGCTTCGGCTGGCTTGGCCGGCGCGGACTGCTGCTGAGCAGGCGTGCTGTCGGCCGGCTTCGGCGCCGTCGCCGGCGACGCATTGTCGCGGCTTTGCTCGCGCCGGTCGTCGCGGCGCTCCTGCCGCTGGTCGCGCCGTTCCTCGCGGCGTTCCTGGCGCTGCTCCTGGCGCTGCTCGGCCCGCTCGCGCACCTGAGCGGGTGGAGACGCGGGCTTGCGCTCCTGCGCCGCGGCCGGCGGCGGCGTCGCGGGTTTCTGTTGCGCGGCCGCCGGCGGGCTGGCGGGCGTTTGCTGCGCCGCCGGCGCGGGCGGCTTGGGTGGTTGCTGCTGCGCGGCCGGTGCTGGCGCCGGCGGTTTTTGCTGCGCGGCCGGCGGCGGCGGAGCGGGCTTTGCCGCCGGAGGCGGAGCGGGCTTTGCCGCCGGAGGCGGAGCGGGCTTGGCGGCCGGCGGCTTCTTCTCGGGCTCCTTCTTGCTGTCGGCGGGAGCGGCCGGCGCGTCGCCGGCCTGCGCAATCACCAACGGCGCCCCTTGCGCCTGCGCGAGCGCGGGCAGCGCCGTCAAGGCGAACAAGGCTGTGCTGGCCAAGCAAAGGGACTTCATCGGATTCATTGCCACGCGCTCCGAGTGGGGGAAGAAAAAATGGGTGAATGGCCGCGCCGCTACTAGGCGGCGGGACAACCAACAACGTCCGCCGCGCATGGGAGTTCCGGTTCAGACAGGACAGCAGGTCGGAGCTTGCCGTCAACCACCTGACGACGGGCGCTGCCGGCTTTATCCACGCGTTACGCGCATGCGCTGCCCGACCACAACCGCTGTCACGACCGCGGCGGCGTAACCGAGCGTCGCAATCTCGATCGGCTCGCCGTTCACCGGCGCCGCCAGCGCGACGATGACGAAGGGCTGCAGCAGCATCAGTTGCCCGGCCCGTGCGACGCCGGCCATCGCCATGGCAGCGTTGAACACGAAGAACGCGAAGAACATGCTGACCAAGCTGACATAGGCAAATCCCGCCCAGGCCGCCGGCGGCACATGGGAGAACGAGGCCGGCCATAGCAGCAGGGAGGCCAGCACGGTCACCGGCAGGAACAGCGCCACCTGCCAGGAAATGGCTTCCCAGCCGGGCATGCTGCGGCTCAGCCGCCCCGACAGCGCATAGCCGAATCCGCCCGCCACCACCGTGCCGAGCAGAAACAGGTCGCCGGCCGCGAGTGCGTAGCCTTCGCTGTGACGCAGCACGAAGACGAGCACGACGGCCGCGCCGGCGGCGGTTGCCAGCCAGAAGCCGCCGCTCGGCCGCTCGTTGGCGACCAGCGTCGCCGCCGCCGCGGTGGCGAGCGGCACGATGCCAAGCACCACGCCGCCATGCGCGGCCGGCACGCTCGCCATGGCGAGCGCCATCAGGGCCGGAAAGCCCACGACCGTGCAGATGCCCGCCAGCACGATGTCGCGCCAGAGCGCGCGCGGCGGCAGCGGGCGCCGAAGCACCAGCAGCAACGCGAGCCCGGCGCATCCGGCGATGACCGCGCGCCCGGCGGTCAGGAACAAAGGATCGATCGCCGCGACGGCGAGCCGCGTCGCCGGCAGCGTGCCGCCGAACAGTGCGACGCCGGCGAAGCCGAGCGCGATTCCAAGCTTTTCGCGTGAGCTGGCCATGGGCGGGACGCGCACCATAGCCGATGCTGTCGCCCCCCGCTATTGCGCGGGGCGCATGCGGCGCTTGCGTGCCGTCATCCCGGCAATAACTGGAAGGCGGCGATGGCGACCAGTGTCGGCGGCGTGGCGGCGGCCAGAAGCCACAGCGGATTGATGGCGCCCTGGTCGAAGGAGTTTTTGAGGATCGCGAAGCCCGCCGGGTTAGGCGCGTTGGCGATCACGGTCAGGCCGCCGCCGGTCACCGCACCGGCCACCAGCGCATATTTTGCGTCGGGCGGCAGCGTTTCCACGAGCGATCCGAGATAAGTGAGCGCCGCGTTGTCGGTGATCGCGGTGAGCGCGGTCGCGCCGTAGTAGAGCACGGTGCTGTTCATGCCGGACAGCAACGGCTTCAGCCACCAGTCCTGCAGGCCGCCCAGCACCACCAGGCCGGCCAGGAACAGGCCGACGAGCAGCCCTTCGCGCAGGATCAGCCGGCTCTGGTAGCGCTTGTAGGCCTCCGCGAAACCGAGGAAGAACAGGAACAGTCCGGCAAAGATCACGATATGATGGCTGGCGATAACGACGCCGGTGAGGAAGCCGAGGTGAACGAAGACCACCGGCCATGGAGCCTCGAGCCGCTCCAGCGCGGTGGAGATCGTTTTCAGCCCGGCAAGATAGGTGCGGAACACGATCGCCACGGTCGCCGCATTGACCAGCACGGCCAGGGCCGCCTTCCAGCCGAAGGTCGTGAGCATGAAGCCGAAATCCCAGCCCCAGCGCTCGGCCACCATCAGCACCGGCGGCGCGGCGAAGGGCGTGAGCGTGCCGCCGATGGAGATGTTTACGAACAGCACGCCGAGCGTTGCGTATTTGAAGAAGGCCGGCGCCTGCACGTTGAAGTAGCGCTCGCGCAGCAGCATCGCGCTCAGCGTCATCGCCGCCGGTTCGGTGATGAAGGAGCCGAGCAGGGGGCCGATGAACAGAACGGTGAAATAGTAAGCCTGCGCCGGCGGCAGCGGCAGGAGTCTCGCCAGTCCGATCAGCACCGCGCCGGCAAAGTCGAGAATCGGCCGGCTGGCGGCGATCACCATGATCACGAAGATGAAGGCCGGCTCGGTAAACGTGCGGCTTTCGACGTACTCGCGCGCGCTTTGCGGCGACAGGTAGATCGCGAGGAACACCGCCAGCATCATGGCCCAGAAGCCGAACACGGCCTCCACTTCTCCGAGTAGGTGCCAGACGCCGGAGTGGCGCGGAAAGGCGTGCGCCAGATGCTGGAAATAGCTGGTCAGGAATGTGTGCAGGACCGCCAGTGAGAACAAGGCGGTCGCCATCAGCTGCACGGCGTTTGGCGAGCCGCTGGCCAGATCGGATATGTTCATGGTGTGTTGTCGTTCTAAGTGAGGGCCTGTGTGACCGATTGCCGCGTTAGCGGGCGCTTGAATAGCATAGATGCCCCCGTTTCGCGCGCCAAAATGCCGTCGTGAATATTGCCACTTTCGACGAAGGCGATGCGCCCCGACGGACAGCGGCCGCGCAGGGTGACGAAGGTGTCGGGGCCGGCCGCCGCGCAACGCGGCCGAAGCGATGGGCGATGAGTCCTGCGGCGGCGAGTCACAGTCGTCCGCCGCACCCGGCCTGCTGGCGACCGAGGTCAGCGACACCGGACCCGCTTCCCGCGCGAGTTTGCCGGAGGTACATTCCCGCCGCTGTCGTCGAGCAAGAGCGAGGGGCTCGGCGTGGGTCTTGCGCCCTGCCGCTCGATCGTGGAGGCACATGGCGGCAAGCTCACCATTGCCGGCGGCGAGCAGGGTGCGGTCGTCCGCTTCACACTGCCGGCCGCGACAGGATGAAGTGATGCGCATCGTGCTCATCGATGACGATCCAGCCGTGCTCGACTCGCGCAGACTCTATCTCGAGCGGCAGGGCGTGGCGGTGACCGGCTTCGCCGATGCCGACGCCTTCGTGCGCGCGCTGCCGGGCCTGCCGGCTTTCGACTGCGTCGTGGCGGACGTCCGTATGCGCGGAATGTCCGGGCTCGATCTGGTGCGCAAGTTCGCCGGGGAGGGCCGCGCCACGCCGATCATTCTGATCACCGGCCACGGCGACGTGGACATGGCAGTTTCCGCGATTAAGCACGGCGCCTTCGATTTCATCGAGAAACCATTCGACGAAAGCCGGCTTCTCGAAGCGATCCGCAACGCCGGCGGCGAGACGCTGCGGCGGCAGCGGGTCGACGCCGAGCATTCCGATCTGCGGGCGCGCTTCGAGAGCCTGAGCGAACGCCAGCGCCAGGTGCTGGAGCTCGCGGTCGCCGGCCTCTCCAACAAGGATATTGCGGCGCGGCTCAGCATCAGCGTCCGCACCGTCGAGATCGACCGCGCGTGGATGATGGAGCGCATGGGTGCGCGCAACCTGGCCGATCTCGTGCGCATGGAAATGCAGATCAGGAAGGGGTCTTAATGCTCAAACGCATACTCGTGCTGCTCGGCGAAACGGCGGCGTCGGATATGGCGCGGCGATACGCGTTCAAGCTCGCACAGGAGGCGAATGCCGAACTCGCGGGCCTTGCCGGCGTCGATCTTGCGGCGATCGAGGCGCCGATGCCGGGCGCCCTCGGCGCCGGCGCATTCAAGGTGCGACTTGAGCAGCAGCTCAGACAACAGGCCAGCGACAAGCGGGCGCGTTTGCGCGAAGTCTTCGAGCGCGAATGCCGCGGCCACAACGTCCCGTTCGAATGGCTGTCGTTCGACGGCGATCCGCTCGCCGCGCTCTATCTGGCCACCGAGACGCGCGACCTGGTCGTCACCGGCCACGATACCGGATTCGAAGGCAATGTGCGCGAGGCGCTTTCTCCGCTGCTCGCGAAGCTGCTCCTGACCGGTCCGCGGCCGGTCATCGCCACCGGGGATACGGCGGGGACCGGCGACGATGTTCTCGTCGCCTACGACGGCAGCATCCCGTCGATGCGCGCCGTGCAGATGTTCGCCTTGCTCGGCCTGCGTGCCGGCCAGCGGCTGCATGTCATATCAATCGATCCCGAGCAGGAACTGGCCGTCCGCCGGGTCACGGCCGCGGCCGCGTACCTGCGCTTCCACGGCTATGACGTCAGCTCGGTCCCGGTCACTACCAAGGTCGCGCCGGCTGAGGTGATGGCGATCGAAGTGTCGGACCGCAAGATCGGTACCATCGTGATGGGTGCCTACGGTCATCGCGGTTTCCGCGAGTTCCTCTTCGGCTCGACCACGGTGAACTTGACCGAGGCGCCGCCGTGCGCGCTGTTCATCTGTCATTGATGGCCGTGCAGGTAGATCGCGTAGGCGCTGAACAGGTAGACCAGCAGCAGCGAGAGGCTGACCCAGCCGATGGTGCCGCGAATGCGCGTCTCCGGCCGGTAGAGCATTGCGACGATGAATATGCCGGACATGATCACGGCGGCGAAGGCGGAGATCGCGTGCGCCGGCGACACCGCGGCGAACAGCGGGCCTTTCACGTAGATCAGGTCGCCGACCGCCAGGATGAGGATGTCGAATAGGTTGCTGCCGAGCAGGTTGCCGATCGCGAGATCGACGGCGCCGAGGCGAAGCGCGCTGATCGTCACCGCCAGTTCCGGCAGCGTGGTGGCGACGCCGATAAAGAGAGTCCCGACGAACGTTGTATGCCAGCCCATGACGCGGGCGATCTCGACGCCGATGAAGGGCAGCCAGCTGCCGGCGGCGCCGACCGCCGCCGCCGCGAGGAGATAGCGGACGAGCGCCGCTTTGAGGCTGACGCCTGCGGAAACTGCCGCTGGCGCTTCCCGATGACCGCGTTTCTCGTAGACGTAAGCGGCACGCGTCGCGACGAAGTAAAGAATGATGATGATCGGCGTATAGAGGCTGACGTGAAACAGGTGCGGACCGAATCCGTCGCGGCTCAGTAGGATGAGGGCGCCCGTGAAGCCGATCAGGATGATTCCGAAGCCGGCAGTCAGGATGTGACCCTGGTCAATTCGGCGGTACATCGGCTCTTCACGGCTCAGTGCATCGAGCACGACCAGGGAGACGAGATTGAAGATGCATGCGCCGAGCAGGTCGCCCACCGCGATGTTCGGTGCGTCCGCCACGGTGAGCGCGCTGACGCTGGTGAAGAGCTCCGGCAGCGACGTCGCGCTGGCCAGCAGGACGAGGCCGACCCACGAGCGCGACACGCCGGTCCGTTGTGCGATGATATCGCCGAAATAGCTGAGCGCCGGGCCGGCCACGCCTATTACCGAGACGCAAAAAGCAAACTTCAGCCAGGGCATCCACATGGCGGACCTCAGAGCGACCGGCGTGCTATCAGCGGCGTCAGCGCCTGCACCAGAACCAGCGGCGCGAGACTCATGCCGAGGATGATCGCCCACATCGCCGGCGTCGGCGGCACCAGGCGCAGCAGGTGCGCCATCGGCGTCACGTAGGGCGGAAGCGCCAGCAGCACGATGCACAAGGCGAGCGCGGCCCATACCCAGACGTTGCGCGTGATCTCGTTGTTCAGGAAAGACGCGCGCGGGTGGCGCATGTTAAACACGTGCCAGAGCTGCGCAAAGGCGAGGGTGAGGAAGGCGACGGTGACCACCGCGGCGCCGTCGAGCTCGAGCCACAATCGTGCGAGCACGAGCGCGCCGAAGGTGGCGGCGGTGAGCGTCAGGCTTTGCAGTACGATCGCCGTCCATTGCGGACGCCCGAGGATGGGCTCGCTCGGGTCGCGCGGCGGCCGCTTGAGCACGTCTCGGTCGCCCTCGCCCATGGCGAGCGCGAAAGCCGGAAACACGTCGGTCACCAGGTTGAGGTAGAGGATCTGCAGCGGCAGGATCGGCAGCGGCAGCGCCGAGAGGATGGCGAGCCCCACCACCATCACCTCGCTCAGGTTGCAGGACAACAGATAGGCGACGAAGCGGCGGATGTTGCCGAAGATGACGCGGCCCTCGCGGATCGCCTTGACGATCGTGGGGAAAGCGTCGTCGAGCAGGATCATGGCGGCGGCCTCGCGCGCGACGTCGGTGCCGCGCATGCCCATCGCCACGCCGATGTCGGCCTGGCGCAGCGCCGGCGCGTCGTTGACGCCGTCGCCGGTCATGGCGACCACCGCGCCGGCCGCCTGATAGCTGCGCACGAGGTCGAGCTTCTCGGCCGGGCTGACGCGCGCGAAGATGCCGATGCCCATCAGCGCCTTGCGGTTGGCCGCGAAGCGCGCGAGCTCGCGGCCCTCCACCACGTGTTCGGCGGCCTCGCCGAAGCCGACGGCGCGGCCGATGCTGCGCGCGGTGACGGCATGGTCGCCGGTGACCATGACGACGCGGATGCCGGCCTGCCGGCAGGCCTCGATCGCCTGCGGCACGTCGGCGCGCGCGGGATCTTCCAGTGCGATCAGGCCGACCAGAGTGAGATCCTCGTAGGGCCTGGCGTCGGCGCGCGCCGCGGTCTTGGCGGCGCAGGCGATCACGCGCAGGCCGTGATGGCCGAGATGCGCGACCCGTTCGCTCCAGCGCGCGCGCTCTTCCGCGTCGATCGCGCTCTCGCCGTCGTCCGACACCACGTAGGTGGCGGCCGCCAGCACCGCCTCGGGCGCCCCCTTGACGGCGAACAGGAACTCCTCGCCGCGCCGGTGCACGGTCGCCATCATCTTGGTGGTGGTGTCGAATGCGTGCTTGCCGGCGAGCGGGTTCTGCTTGAGCAGCGCCTCGCGCGCGATGCCCGCGTCCAGCCCGGCGCGCAGCAGCGCGAGCTCCATCGGGTCGCCGCTGCCGGGGTCGTCGGCGCGCTCGAGCGTGGCGTCGTTGCACAGCACCGCGATTTCCAGGAGCCGCGCGAGTTGCGTGTCGCCGGCGGCCGCCGGCACATCGCTGCCGGCGAGGTCGATCTCGCCCGACTCCAGCCAGTAACGGCGCACGGTCATCCGGTTCTCGGTCAGCGTGCCGGTCTTGTCGGTGAGGATGACGGTGGTGGCACCGAGCGTCTCCACCGCTGAGAGCCGTTCGATCAGCGCGTCCTGCCGCGCCATGCGCCACATGCCGCGTGCGAGCGCGAGCGTCGCCACGATCGGCAGGCCCTCCGGGATAGCGGCGACCGCCAGCGCGATCGCCGCCTCGACGATGAGGAACGTGTCGCCGCCCGTGGCGGTGCCGACCGCGGCCAGCACCGCGGCGAGCGCGAGCGTCGCCCACATGAGCTGACCCGAAAGTCTGGCGAGCTTGCGTTCGAGCGGGGAGGAGCCGGGTTCGGCCTCCGACACCAGTTGCGAGATGCGGCCGATCTCGGTCGCCAGCCCGGTCGCGACCGCGACGCCGAGGCCGCTGCCGCGCGTCACCGCGGTGCCCTTGAACAGCATGTCGCTGCGATCGGTGAGGCGCGCCTCGGCGGCGACCGGCGCGGCGTGCTTCTCCACCGCGACCGACTCGCCGGTCAGCGTCGACTCGTCTGCCGCGACGTTGGAGGCGTCGATCAGGCGCAGGTCGGCGGAGATCGAGTCGCCGGCCTCGACCAGCACGATGTCGCCCGGCACCAGTTCCTCGGCCGGCACCAGCCGGGTATGGCCGTCGCGGCGCACGCGCGCCGAACGCGTGCCGAGCGCGCGCAGCGCCTCGATCGAACGCGCAGCCTTCAGCTCGGTGCTGAAGCCGATCAGCGCGTTGACGGCGAGCACGGCGGCGATGGCGGCGCCTTCCTCGATTTCCCCGAAATAGAAGGCGAGCGCGGCCGCCGCGCCGAGCAGATAGACCACCGGGCTCTTGAACTGGTGCAGGAAGACGAAAAAGGCGCTGGCCGCGCGCCGCGCCAGGATGGCGTTCGGCCCGAAGAGGTGCGCGCGCCGGCGCACCTCGTCGTCGTACAGGCCGGTGGCCGCGGAGACCTCGAGCTGCTCCAGTACCTGCGCCGCCGGCAGCGCGTGCGGTGCCTGCGGCAGGACGAGGGGGCGGCCGGCGACCCGTGCGGTCATAGCAATTCCTGATCAGCGTGCTTCGACGCGCACGCCGGGCGCGATGCGGTCGCTCGGATAGACGATCACGGTTTCGCCCGGTGCGAGCCCGGATGTCACGGCGGCGAAGCGCCCGGCGCGCCGCAGCAGTTCGACCGCGCGCCGTTCCGCGCGCCCGTCCTTCACGACGTAGACATTCCAGCCGTCGCCGATGCGAAACAAGGCGCCCGACGGCACCACGATCGCCTCGTCGCGGGCAAACACCGTGATGCGCGTGTCGAGCTGGTACGCGTCGCCCAGTCCGGCCCATTGCTGCGGCGGCGAGGTGAAGTCGATGAGCACGTTGACGCGCTGCTCCTCGACGCCGAGCGTCGAGATCTTGGTGAAGGCGGCCGGCTCGACTCGCCGCACCTGTCCGGCCAGCGTGCCGGGGCCGCCCCAGTTCTCGATCGCCACCGCCGCGCCGGGCCTGATCTCGACCGCGTCGGTCGAGAGCACGTCCACCACGATCTCGAGATCGCGCGGATCGCCGATTTCGAGCAGCGGCGTGCCCGGCTGCACGATCGTTTCGCTCTCCTGCGTCACCTTGAGCACCAGCCCGGACAGCGGCGCGGTCACCGTCCAGCGTTCCGGCGGGGCCGCGCCGTTGTCGTGGTAGCGCGCGAGCAGGGCCTTGGCCTGCTC
This sequence comes from Pseudolabrys sp., assembly GCA_046292265.1. Classification (GTDB taxonomy): domain Bacteria; phylum Pseudomonadota; class Alphaproteobacteria; order Rhizobiales; family Xanthobacteraceae; genus Pseudolabrys. Next base: position 16,841 of record JBKBRE010000029.1, read on the forward strand.
GATCTCGTGCGCGGCCGCGTCATCCTGAAATTCGGCGGCGCGCAGGTCGCGTTCGGCGACCCGCAGCGCAGTTTCCGCGCGCTCGAGCGCCTGCGCCGTCGCCGCGCCGCGCTCGGTCAGCGTGCGCACGCGGGCGAGATCGGATTTGGCCTGATCGGCCTGGGCCTTGGCCCGTTCGATCAGGGCCTTGCTGCGCTCGCGCGCGGCCTCGGCGGCGCCCAAGCGCTCTTGAGTTTCCTCGCGCGTGCGCGGGTCGAGGAACGGCGCGGGCGAGGGCAGGATGGCGGCGACCGCTTCGTCGGCCTCCACCGTGTCGCCGGCCTTGAGCCTGATGCGGGTGAGCCGGCCGGCGAGCGGCGCCGCCACCACGTAGCGTTCGCGCACGCGCGTCTTGCCGTCTTCGTCGACGGTCGCGACGAAGCGTCCTTGGGTGACCGCCGCCGTCTCGACCGGCACCGGCGAGGGCATCAGCGACCAGGCCACCAGCGCGATTGCGGCGGCGAGGCCAAGCGCGGTGAAGATGCGGCCGCGGGTTATTCCCATCATCGTCATTCCCGTGTCTTGAGCACTGCGACGAGGTCGAGGCGATCGATGCGCTTGCGCACGAGCCAGGCGCTGCCGGCGGCGGCGGCGACCACCACGAGGCAGGCCACGACCAGCGTGCGCGCCCCGATCACACCCGGAATCTGGAAGCTCTCGTTGGAGAAGGCGCGCGAGAGCAGGTCCACGATGCCGAAGGACAAGGCGACGCCGAGCGGCAGCGCGAACGCGATCTCGATCATGAACTCGCCGAACAGAATACGCGACACCTCGGCGCGCGTGAAGCCGAGCACGCGCAGGCTCGCGAGCTCCCAGGCGCGCTCCTGCAGGCCGATGCGGGCGCTGTTGTAGACGACGCCGCAGGCGATGATTACCGCGAACCCCGTCAATATGCCGGCGCTCACCAGCACCAGGTTGGCGATCTTGTCGAGGAACGAGGAGAGCGTATACGCCTTCATCGCGACCGACTCGATCACCGGCAGCTGCTTGAAGCGCTGCGACAAGGCCGCGAGCGACGACGGCTCGACGAAGAGCGCGGCGGCCGAGACGGTCGACTTCTCATCCGTCAGGCGGTTGAGCGCGCCGATCTCCATGTAGGACGACATGCCGATCACCTCGTCCACGATGGCGCTCACCGGCAGGTCGCGCTTGCGCTGCTTGCCCTCCAACACCTCGACGGTCAGCGTGTCGCCCGCCGCAAGCCCGAGCCGCGCGGCCAGCCGCCGCGTGAGCGTGATGCCTTCCGGCGCGATCGCGATCGGGCGCAGGGCGGAATCGTGCGGGCGGCGCAGTTCGGCCTGCGCGTCGAGCCCGATCACCGAGGTAAGGTAGGTGCGGTGGCCGGCCCGCATGCGCACCGGCACCACGCGTTCGCCCTCGGCGGCGAGCACGCCCGGCTCGCGCCGGAGGTCGCCGACGATACGGCGGTCGAGCGGGTGCGGGAAAGTCACCACCGCGTTGCCGCGCTCCACCAGGTTGAACTGAATCTCGATCATGTGGTCGATCGAATCGCGCCAGAACAGCCCGAGCACGACCATCGGCACCGCGAAGGCGATCGCCGCTGTGGTGAGCGCGGCGCGCAGCGGTCGGCCGGTGACGTTGCGCAGCACCATCATGCGGCGCGGCGTGAGCAGGCGCGGCTGCGCGAGCCCCTCCAGCCAGGAGCGGCGGTAGCGCAAGGGCGTCGCCGGCCGCATCGCCACCGCGGGCGGCGTTGCAACGACTTTGCGCAGCGCAGTGATGCCGCCGAGCGCCGCCGCCGCGAAGCTGACGGCCGCGCCGACGGCGATCGACCACGGCGTCAATTCGAACTTCAGCGCGGGCAGGCGGAAGAAGCTCTGGTAGCTGTAGATCATCGCCTCGCCGAAGGCGTAGCCGCCGGCGGCGCCGAGCGCGGAGCCGAGCAGCACGATCACGGTGACGAGTTTCAGGTAGTGCAGCACGAGCGGTGCGGTCGGAAAGCCGAGCGCCTTGAGCGCGGCGATCTGCTCGCGCTGCGCCGCCACCTGGCGGCTGAGCGCGGCGTTGAGCAGGAAGGCGGCGACGCCGAAGAAGATCACGGGAATTGCGATCGACATCACTTTCTGCTGGTTGAGTTCGTCCTCGAGGAAGCGGTTGGACGGCTGGTCGCGCCGCTCGATGGCGCCGACCGAGCCGTAGGGCTCGAGCAGCCGGTCGAGCTCGGCGATCACGGGTTTGGCGTCGGCGCCGGGTGCGAGCGCGATGACGAGCTCGTTGAAGGCGCCCTTCATGTCGAAGGCGGCCTCCGCGGCGCTGCGGTCCACCCACAGCACGGCGAAGAAGCGGTCGTCGGGAATGGGAATGCCCGGCTTGACCGCGTAGACGTATTCCGGCGACAGCGCGACGCCGGCGATGCGGAAGGCTTGCAGCTTGCCGTTCAGGATCACGCGGATCTCGCCGCCCGGCCTGGCGCCGTTGGTTTCGGCGAAGGCCTCGTTGACGACGGCGCTGCGCGCGTCGTTTGGTTCCGGCATGGCGCCGCGCCGCATGTGCAGGCGCGACAGTTGGTGCTCGCCGCCGCGGCCGAGCGAGACGACGCGTGCCGACACCGGCAGCAGCGCGGACGGCCAGTCCACGATCACGTCGCGCGCGATGCGCGACTCCACCACCGCGACGCCGGGTATCTCGGCGAGCCGCGGCAGAAGCGCGAGCGGCGCGCGCTTCACGGTGACGAAGACATGCGGAAAGCGCGCTTCCGCGTAGAAACGGTCGCGGCCGGACAGCAGCGAATTATAGGTCGAGATCGATGCCACGAACACCGCGACGCCCGCCGCCACCACCAGCGCGATGCTGATGACCTGGCCGCGGATGGTGCGCAGATCGCGCGCAAGCTTGCGGTCGAGCAGGCTCACCAGCGCACCTCCTCGGGCGAAAGCCGCCGCGGGTTGCGCTCCTCGCCGGCGATGCGGCCGCCGGCGAGCTTGAGCACGCGGTCGCCCATGCCGGCGATCGCCGCGTTGTGTGTGATGATCACGGTCGTGGTGCCGAGCTGCTCGTTCGCGCGCTTGATGGCGCCGAGCACCAGCTTGCCGGTGTCGTAGTCGAGCGCGCCGGTCGGCTCGTCGCACAGGAGCACGTCCGGCGACTTCGCGATGGCGCGCGCGACAGCGACGCGCTGCTGCTCGCCGCCGGAAAGCTGCGAGGGGAAGTGGTCGAGCCGTTCGGTCAGCCCGACCAGCGCCAGCGCCTCGCGCGGGTCGAGCGGTTTGTCGGCGATCTCGTTCACCAGCGCGACGTTCTCCAGCACGGTGAGGCTGGGGATCAGATTGTAGAACTGGAACACGAAGCCGACGTGTTCGCGCCGGTAGCGCGTCAGTTCCGCCTCGTCCGCATGCACGAGATCGTGCTCGCGCCAGTGCGCCTCGCCGGAGGAGGGTGCGTCGAGCCCGCCGAGGATGTTGAGCAGCGTGGACTTGCCCGAGCCCGAGGGCCCGAGCAGCACCACGAATTCGCGCTCGTAGATGTCGAGATCGATCTCGCGCAGCGCATGCACCGCGACCTCGCCCATCCGGTAGACCTTGGACAGGCGGCGGGCGCGGAAGACGGCGGCCGGCGGGTCGGCGGGCGACAGCATGTGAGGCGGCGGGGTCCTGCGGTTCCCTGCTACCTTAATGCGTAGCGCTCCCGCGGTATTGATCTGAATCAGCCGGCCGGGCTTGCGGTCGTCGCACCGCAGACGATGGTGCAGAAATTGGCGGGGGCCCGGCGGTTTGGCCGCCGAGCCCCCTTATCGCATCAGCCGGCCTGTAAGCCGGGTTCTGTATGGCCCGCGGGCGGACCCGCGAACGTGACGGCCATTCATCTGGTGCGCCGGTTGCCCGGCGCATCGTGCAACCTACCCGAACGGCAGATCAGGACCGATCCGGGATTGCTCCCGCGCCGTTCCTATTCGGTTTTGCTCCCGGTGGGGTTTGCCGTGCCGCCGCCGTTGCCGGAAGCGCGGTGGGCTCTTACCCCACCGTTTCACCCTTGCCGCGGCAGTTACGCTACGCGCCGCGGCGGTCTGTTCTCTGTGGCACTGTCCCTGAGGCCAACCCCGCCAAAGCGGAGCCATCCCCGCCGGACGTTATCCGGCACCGTTGGTCCATGGAGCCCGGACTTTCCTCCCCGGCCGCCTTTCGGCATTGGCGCGGAGCGGCCGTCCGGCCGACTGACGCTATAGGAATGGGGTCAGCGCGCCCGCGCGTCAAGCCCTGCGCGGCCGGCAAAAACCAGCCCGCCGGCGCGAGGCGAAACCAGCCCGCCGGCGCGAGGCGAAACCAGCCCGCCGGCGCGAGGCGAAACAAGCCCGCCGGCGCGAGGCGAAACAAGCCCGCCGGCGCGAAAAATGCCCGGACCCGTCGGGGAGGTAGGCTGACAGGCCCGGGCTCAGAGGCTCAAGATGAAGATGGCCATATCTGTCGCTACGGCCGATCCTGTTATGCCAACTGTCTTGGGCTGAAATGGTGCCGGTATGGGGCCGGAATCGGGCGTTATCGGCGCGGGGCCGACGCGTCGGTGTCCCGGCGGCTGCGCGAACCCCGCGGGCGGTTCCCGCCGAGCCTAGGCGGCCTTGCTCGGCCGCGTCTCGGTAAGCGCCCGCAGCGTCAAGAGCGTGGAGGGATCGGCGATGCCGTCCACCCGCGCCTGGCGGAAGTGCCGCTGAAACGCGGTGACCACGTCGCGCGTCAGTTCGTCGTAGTGGCCGGTTTCCTCGATGCCGTAGCCGTAGCCCGCCAGCATGCGCTGCAGTCGGCCGACCGCCTCGCCACGGTCGCCCAGTTGCAGCGACAGGCCCTCCACGTTGAGCGGCGCGGCGCGCACCCAGTGCCCGATGCCGGACTCGCTCAGGAGCTCCCACGGAAAGCGCTCGCCCGGATCCTGCTTGCGCTGCGGCGCGACGTCGGAATGGCCGAGAATGCGCTCGGGGCTGATCGGTCCGCGCCGGGTGACGATCGACTTGCACAACGAGATCACCGCCGCGATCTGCCGCAACGGAAAATCACGGTAGCCGAACTCGTGGCCCGGATTGACGATCTCGATGCCGATCGAGGCCGAGTTGATGTCGGTCTCGCCGGCCCAGGACGCCACGCCCGCGTGCCAGGCGCGCATTTCCTCCGGCACGCATTGCACGATGCGGCCATCCTCGAACACCACGTAGTGCGCGGATACCTTGCTCTCCGCGCTGGTCAGGCGCTCGAGCGCGCCTTCGCCGGTCGGCATGCCGGTGTAGTGCATGAGCAGGATGTCGGGCGCGCGGCCGCCCGCGCGCGCGTCGAAATTCGGCGACGGCACGACGTCGGCGACGATGAAGGAATCCGGTTGGAATGCCGACATGAGCGAAATGGCGCGGATCGAACGGGGCTTGGGTTGCGGAGAGATCATTCACCGCGCGGCGCGGGGAAAAGCAAGGCCCGAGCGGGCTTATACAGACACAAGCGCGCGCGGCCCGCGCAGCGTTGCCGCCGTTCGGGCCGCGTCTTTCGTGATGCCGGAAAGCGACCGGCTACGCGGTAAAGTCTTTACCGGCCCATGCCGCCGGCGCCGCCGGCCGGCCGCGTACCGCCGCCCGGGCCGGCGCCGGTGGTGGTCGCCCTCGGTGGCTCGTAGCGCGTGAAGTTCTGCGCCGCCTTGAGCTGCTCCTGGGTCGTGCTGACCTTGAGCTTGTCGGACTCGCCCTTCGACTTGTCGCCCGGGACGACCTGGAAGGCGCCCGGCGCCATCGCCACTTCCTTGGCGCCCATGCCGAGGAAGCCGCCGACGCTCACCACGTAGGCTTCGATCTTGCCGTCCTTGTTGAACAGGATGTCGCTGACGTCGCCGATCTTCTTGTCGTCGGCGCCGAGCACGTCGGTGCCCTTGAACGACGAGGCCATGAACTGGTCCGGCTTCTGCGACGACACCATCGTGTCGCCGGCCGCCGCCGGCGTCGATGACTGTGCCGACGGCATCGCGTCCGCCGGCTTTGCGGCATCCGCGGGCTTGGCATCCGGCGCGGGCTGCGCCGCGGCCGGGGGCGTGGAGCCGGCCGGCGCGTTCGGCGCCTGCGCCGATGCTGCCGAGAGCGTGAGCGCGGCCGCCGCCGCGCCGATCATCAAATGCTTCATCATGTGAGCGACCTCCTTGCTGCGCGCGGAATGGAACTTCGCGCATGACTGGCGGCGCACAACCGCCGCCCTAGCCGCCAACGTTCAAATTGAATCGTCGGTTCCGCTGGCGCGCGCATGCTGCGCTGCGTTTCCGAAATAGGGGTATCGCGTGCTTCCGGTTCGCCCGAAATCCGGCGCGCCGGCAACAAATCCTTAAGTTTAAAGGACATTAATAAAGGGCAGACGGTTCGCGGTGCGCCGGCGTCCAGGATGGGGGCGGCGGGGCGCAGTCATTCCATTGACGCCCATAATATCCCATGTTATCCCACGACTTAGCGAGATGTGCGGGCGGCCCGGCCGGGAACCGGGCGGGCGCGCCTGCATCTCCGGGAGGCCTTGCGGCCTGTAGCGTCCGGTCGGTGTTGGGTGCGGGAAATGGACCGCTTCGTGGCGAACATCACGCTGCGACTCGACTCCAAGGGGCGCGTTTCGATTCCCGCTTCCTTCCGCTCGGTGCTCACCCGCGACGGCTTCGAGGGTCTTTACTGCTATCCGGCGCTCGACCGCCCTGCGATCGACGCCGGCGGGAATGCGCTGATGTCGGAGATCGAGGCGTTGATCGCGCGCTATGCCCCATTCTCGGAAGAGCGCGAGCGGTTCGCGCTGGCGCTCTATGGCACCAGCGAGACGCTGAAGGTCGACGGCGAGGGGCGCGTGAGCCTGAGCGAGAGCCTCAAGCGCCACGCCGGCATCGTGGAAGCGGTGACGTTCGTAGGCCTGGGTCACAAGTTTCAGATCTGGGAACCCGGCCGGTTCCAGCACGAGCTCGCGGAGGCCACCCGACGGGTGCGCGCGCTCAAGGCCGAGCTGAGTTCCCAGGGGACGGCGCGCAACGCGTCAGGAGCACGGGAATGACGGCGGGCGGCGGCGGCTCTGCTGCTGCTGGCGGACCGGCCCTCCACATTCCCGTGCTCGGCCCGTCCGCGCTCGACCTGCTCAATGTGCATGACGGCGGCGTCTACATCGACGGCACCTTCGGCGCCGGCGGCTACAGCCGCGCCATTCTTGGCCAGGCGAACTGCCAGGTGATCGGCATCGACCGCGACCCGAGCGCCATCGCGCGCGGCGCCGACCTCGTCACGGAGGCCAAGGGCCGCCTCACGCTGGTCGAGGACCGCTTCTCCAATCTCGATCAGGTGGCGCGCGAGGCCGGCCGCGAGGCGGTGGACGGCGTCGTGCTCGATATCGGCGTCTCCTCCATGCAGCTCGATGAGGCGGAACGCGGCTTTTCCTTCCGCCTCGAAGGCCCGCTCGACATGCGCATGGGCGCGCTCGGCGCCAACGCGGCCGATGTCGTGAATACGGCGGGCGAGCGCGACCTCGCCAACATCATCTTCCAGCTGGGCGAGGAACGCTTCTCGCGCGCAATCGCGCGCGCGATCGTCAAGGCGCGCCAGCAGGCTCGCATCGAGACCACCAAGGCGCTCGCCGACATCGTCGCGTCGGTGGTGCGCGCCAGGCCGCACGACATCCATCCGGCCACCCGCACGTTCCAGGCGCTGCGCATTTTCGTCAACGACGAGCTCGGCGAATTGGCCGCCGCGCTCGCCGCCGCCGAGCGCATCCTCAAGGACGGCGGCCGGCTGGTCGTCGTCTCCTTCCATTCGCTCGAGGATCGCATCGTCAAAACGTTCCTTGCCGGCCGCGCCGAGACGCGCGGCGGCTCGCGTCATGCGCCCGAGGTGAAGCGCCCGGACCCGAGCTTCACCATCCTCACCAAACGGCCGGTCGTCGCCGATGCCGCCGAGATCGCGGCGAATCCGCGCGCCCGTTCCGCCAAGCTGCGCGCGGCCGCGCGCACCGCCGCGCCCGCGCATGCCGACGACGTCGCCCGCCTCTTGCCGCGGCTGCCGTCGCTCGCCGCCGTGATGAAGGGACGCTAGCGCCATGCGCCTCCTCAACATCATGGTCATCGCCGCGCTGATCCTGGCCGCTTCCGCGGTCTACAAGATCAAGTTCGACTCGACCTTGCAGGCCGAGCGCGTCGGCAAGCTGCGCAACGAGATCCGCAACGAGCGCAACGCCATCGCCGTGCTGCGCGCCGAATGGGCCAGGCTCGACACGCCCGGCCGCATCCAGGGGCTGGCCGAACGTCATCTCGCGCTCAAGCCGATCGAGCCGACGCAGTTCGACGGTTTCGACCGGCTGCCGGAGCGCCCCGCCGTCGTGGTGCCGCCCACCTCGGATCCGATCGGCGCCATGCTCGCGCCCCTCGAGGCGACCGGCAGCGTGCCGGCGCCGGGGAGGCGGTGACCGCCATGCAGGCGACCGCCGCGCTCAAGACCGAAACGCGCTGGCAGCGCTGGCTGCGCTCGGTGCTCTATGGCCGGGACGTCGACCGCAACGTGAAGGCGCGCGCGCGGCTCGGCCTCGCCATCGTCGCCTTCGCGCTGGTCTACGGCGTCATCGCGGCGCGGCTTGTCCTGTTCGCCACGGTCAGCGACAACCACGGCGGCCGCCGCAGCGTCGGGCAGGACGCGGTCGCCACCGCGCGTCCCGACATCCTCGACCGCAACGGCGAGATCGTCGCTACCGACGTGAAGTCGCCCTCGCTGTTCGCCGAGCCGCGCAAGCTCATCGACGTGGACGAGGCGGTGGAATTGCTGACCGCCACGCTGCCGGACCTCGACGCAACGGAGGTGCGCGAGCGGCTGTCGTCGAAACGCGGCTTCGTCTGGCTCAAGCGCGAGATCACGCCCAAGCAGCAGATCGACATTCACCGCCTCGGCATTCCCGGCGTCGGTTTCCTCACCGAGAACCGCCGCGTCTATCCGCACGGCCCGGTGGTCTCCCACGAGATCGGCCACGTCAATATCGACAACCAGGGCATCGCCGGCATCGAGAAGTGGCTGGACGGGCAGGGGCTCGCCGCCTTGCACATGGCCGGGCTCGCCACCGACCGCCTGCAGAAGCCGGTCGAGCTCGCGCTCGATCTGCGCGTGCAGTTCGCGCTGCGCGACGAGCTGGTGAAGGCGCGCGAGAAGTTCAAGGCCAAGGCCGCCGCTGGCCTCGTCACCGACGTCAACACCGGCGAGATCGTCGCCATGGTGTCGGAGCCCGACTACGACCCCAACAACCCGCGCGACGCCAACGACCCGACCCGCATCAACCGGCTCACCACCGGCGTCTACGAGATGGGCTCGACCTTCAAGGCGCTCACGCTCGCCATGGCGCTGGACAGCGGCAAGATCTCGCTCTCGTCCACCTTCGATGCGCGCATGCCGCTGCGCTACGGCAAGTTCACCATCAACGACTACCACGCGCAGAAGCGCGTGCTCACGATTCCCGAGATATTCACCTATTCGTCCAACATCGGCACCGCGCGCAGCGCGCTGTTCCTCGGCGTCGAGCACCACAAGTGGTTCCTCAAGAAGATGGGCCAGCTCGACCGGCTGCGCACCGAATTGCCCGAGAGCGCCGAGCCGATCGTGCCCAAGCGCTGGGGCGAATTGAACACCGTGACCATCGCTTTCGGCCACGGCCTGTCGGTTGCGCCGCTGCAGGCGGTGATGGGCGTCGCCGCCACGCTGAACGGCGGGCTGCTCATTCCGCCGACCTTCCTCAAGCGCAGCCCGGAAGAGACGCGCAAGGTCGCCAGGCAGGTGCTCAAGCCGGAGACCAGCGTGAAGATGCGGTATCTCATGCGGCTCAACGCCGAGAAGGGCAGCGCCGGGAAGGCCAACGTCGCCGGCTACTACATCGGCGGCAAGACCGGCACCGCCGAGAAGGTGATCAACGGCCGCTATTCCAAGACCAGGCTGCTGACCGACTTCATGGCCGTGCTGCCAGCCGACAAGCCCCGCTATCTGTTGCTGATCATGCTCGACGAGCCGCAGCCGACGAAGGAGACCCACGGCTACGCCACCGCCGGCTGGAACGCCGGCCCGACCGCCGGCAAGGTCATCGCGCGCATCGCGCCGCTGCTCAACATCGCCCCGCGCTTCGAACTGCCGAAGGCCGAGCAGTTGATTCTGGCCAACAGCATCGAAAGCCGGTAGTTGATCGCGCGTGTAACGCGGAGCTTGGCTCGGTCTATCTCCGTCACCCTGAGGTGGCCGCGCGGAGCGCGGCCCTCGAAGGGCGACGGCCCGGGCCGATCATCCTTCGAGGCCCGCTTCGCTCGCACCTCAGGATGACGGGTTAGAGGCTGAAATTGATGCGGCTTAGGCTATCCGACCTCGCCATCGACGACGCCCGCTTCGACCCGCGCTTCGCGGACGTGACGCTCGCCGGCATCGCCTCCGACAGCCGCGCGGTGAAGCCGGGCGAGCTGTTCGTCGCCGTGCCGGGCACAAAAGCCGACGGACTCGCCTTCGTGCCGCAGGCGCTCGCCAACGGCGCCGCCGCGGTGATGGCCGAGCGGCGGCCGGATTTGCCGGCCAACGTCGCCTTCGTCGAGACCCGCAACGTGCGGCGCGCGCTGGCGCTCGCCGCCGCGCGCTTCTACCCGCGCCAGCCGGCGACCGTCGCCGCCGTCACCGGCACCTCGGGCAAGACCTCGGTCGCCGCTTTCCTGCGCCAGATCTGGAGCGCGCTCGGCTTGCCGGCCGCCAGCGTCGGCACCGTCGGCGTGGTCTCGCCCAGGGGCGAGGTCTATGGCTCGCTAACGACGCCTGATCCGATCGAACTGCACAAGACGCTCGACACGCTGGCGGGCGAGGGCGTCACCCACCTCGCGCTGGAAGCCTCCTCGCACGGCCTCGACCAGCACCGGCTCGACGGCGTGCGCGTCGCAGCCGGCGCCTATACCAACCTGTCGCGCGACCATCTCGACTATCACCCGACGATGGAAGCCTATCTCGCCGCCAAGCTGCGCCTGTTCACCGATCTCGTCGTGGCGGGCGGCGCGGCGGTGATCAACGCCGATGATGAACATGCGGGCGCGGCGATCGCAGCGGCGACGCGGCGCGGCCTCAAGCTCGTCACTGTCGGCGCGAAGGGGGAAGGCATCCACGTCGCCGGCAATACCATCGAGGGCTTCGCCCAGGTGGTGCAGTTCCGGCACGCCGGCCACCACTTTAATGTGCGGCTGCCGCTGGTCGGCGCTTTCCAGGTGGAGAACGCCGCGATCGCCGCCGGTCTCGCCATCGCCACGGGCAGCGAACCGGCGCGCGTCTTCGCCGCGCTGGAGAAGCTCGAAGGCGCCAAGGGCCGCCTCGAATTCGCCGGCGAGCGCCACGGCGCGCCGATCTTCATCGACTACGCGCACAAGCCGGACGCGCTGGCCAAAGCGCTCGCCGCGCTCAGGCCCTATGCCAGTCGGCGGCTCGTCGTCGTGTTCGGCTGCGGCGGCGACCGCGACGCCGGCAAGCGGCCGATCATGGGCCGCATCGCGCACCAGGACGCCGACCGCGTCGTCGTCACCGACGACAACCCGCGCAGCGAGGAGCCGGCCGCCATCCGCGCCGCCATCCTCAAGGAAGCGCCGGGCGCCACCGAGATCGGCGACCGGGCGCAAGCCATCCGCGCCGCGGTGGCCGGGCTCGAGGAAGGCGACGTGCTGCTCGTCGCCGGCAAGGGCCATGAAACCGGCCAGATTCTCCGCGACCGCACGGTGCACTTCTCCGACCACGAGGCGGTGGCGGAAGCGTTGAAGGAAGCTTGATGCTTATGGGAACGCAGGCGCGAGCCGCGCGCTTACTTTCCCTCTCCCCTCGTGGGAGAGGGTGCCCGAGCGGAGGCGATAGCCGAGCGAGGGCGGGTGAGGGGGTGCCGCGAAACTGCGCCCCCTCACCCGGCGCGCTGCGCGCCCCCCCCACACCCCCCAGGGTCGAGGCGCAGGGGGCCCCGCCGCAGAAGGACAATAGATGTCAACCCGGTGGACCACCTCCGATATGGCCGCCGCGATGGCCGCCGATGTCACCGGCGCGCTGCCGGACGCCGTCACCGGCGTTTCCATCGACACGCGCACCATCGGCAAGGGCGAGGCCTTCTTCGCGCTCAAGGACGTGCGCGACGGCCACGACTTCGTTGAGGCTGCGCTCAAGGCGGGCGCCGCGCTCGCCGTGGTCGCGCGCAGCGAGCGCGCGCGCTTTGCCGCCGATGCGCCGCTGCTCGCGGTCGACGACGTGCTCGAGGCCTTGCGCGCTCTCGGCCGCGCCGCGCGTGCGCGTTATCCCGGCAAGGTGATCGCCGTCACCGGCTCGGTCGGCAAGACCTCCACCAAGGAAGCGCTGCTGCTCGCGCTTTCGGCCGAGGGCCTCACGCACGCCTCCGCCGCCTCCTACAACAACCACTGGGGCGTGCCGCTGTCGCTCGCACGCTGCCCGGCCGACGCGCGCTTCGCGGTGGTCGAGATCGGCATGAACCACGCCGGCGAGATCACCCCGCTCACGCAGATGGCGCGCCCGCACGTCGCCATCGTCACCACGGTGGAAGCGGTGCACCTGGAATATTTCGGCTCGGTCGAGAAGATCGCCGACGCCAAGGCGGAGATCTTCGCCGGCGTCGTGCCCGGCGGCGCCGCCGTCATCAACCGCGACAATGCGCAATACGCACGCCTCGCCGCCGCCGCCAGCGCGGCCGGCGTTTCCCGCATCGTCGGCTTCGGCGAGCATGCGCAAGCCGAGGCGCGCCTCGTCCGCTGCGCCTTGCAGCCCGATACCTCCACGGTCGAGGCGCGCATCCTCGGCCAGGACGTGACCTACAAGCTCGGTGCGCCCGGCCGCCATCTGGTGCTCAACTCGCTCGCCGTGCTGGCCGCCGCCGTGCTGGCGGGCGCCGATCTCGCGCTCGCTGCGCTCGCGCTCGCCGGCCTGCGGCCGGCGCCGGGCCGCGGCACGCGGCTGTCGCTCGCGCTGCCCGGAGGTAGCGCGCTGCTGATCGACGAGAGCTACAACGCCAACCCGGCCTCGATGGCCGCCGCCATCGCGCTGCTCGGCCAGGCCCCGATCGGCCCGCGCGGCCGCCGCATCGCCGTGCTCGGCGACATGCTGGAGCTGGGCGACCAGGGCGCGGCGCTGCACGCCGGCCTTGCCGCGCCGCTTGCCGCGGCCGGCGTCGATCTTGTGTATTGCGCGGGGCCGCAGATGCGGGCGCTATGGGAGGCTCTTCCCTCCGGCCTTCGGGGCGGCTATGCCGAGACGGCGGCGGTGCTGGAGCCGGCGGTAATCGAGGCCCTGCGCGCCGGCGACGCGGTCATGGTGAAAGGCTCGCACGGCTCTAAGATGGGGCCCATCGTCAAGACGCTGGAAAAGCAGTTCTCCAGCCGGCCCGCTGCCGACCGGGCGGGGAAGGTTTGATCCGATGTTCTACTGGCTGACCGAATTCTCCACTTCCGTCTCGTTCTTCAACGTATTCCGCTACATCACCTTTCGCACCGGCGGCGCCATCGTCACCGCGCTAGTGTTCGTGTTCCTGTTCGGCGGCCCGATCATCGATCTGTTGCGCCTGAAACAAGGCAAGGGCCAGCCGATTCGCGAGGACGGCCCGGCCTCGCACCTGATCACCAAGAAGGGCACGCCCACCATGGGCGGGCTGATGATTCTCTCCGGCATGCTGGTCTCCACCCTGCTGTGGGCGAACCCGTCGAACCCCTATGTCTGGATCGTGCTCGGGGTGACGCTGTCGTTCGGGCTGATCGGTTTCTACGACGACTATCTCAAGGTCACCAAGCAGACCAATGCCGGTTTCTCCGGCCGCACGCGGCTGATGGCTGAGGCGATGGTGGCGATCGTCGCCTGCATCCTCTTGGCGCGGCTCGGCAAGCCGCCGATCGCCACCTCGCTGGTGTTTCCCTTCTTCAAGGAGATGGTGATCAACCTCGGCTGGGCCTTCGTCATCCTCGGTGCCTTCGTCATGGTCGGCGCCGGCAACGCGGTCAACCTCACCGACGGCCTCGACGGGCTGGCCATCGTGCCGGTGATGATCGCGGCGGCGACCTTCGGGCTGATCTCCTACATTGTCGGCAACGCGCTGTTCTCCGAGTACCTGCAGCTGCACTACGTCGCCGGCACCGGCGAACTGGCGGTGCTCTGCGGCGCCTGTATCGGCGCCTCGCTCGGCTTCTTGTGGTTCAACGCGCCGCCGGCCTCGATCTTCATGGGCGACACCGGCTCTCTTGCGTTGGGTGGCATGCTCGGCGCGGTGGCGGTGGCGATCAAGCACGAGATCGTGCTCGCCATCGTCGGCGGCCTGTTCGTGCTCGAAGCCGTGTCGGTGATCGTGCAGGTGGTCTCGTTCAAGCTCACCGGCAAGCGCGTCTTCAAGATGGCGCCAATCCACCACCACTACGAGCAGATGGGCTGGACCGAGCCGCAGATCGTCATCCGTTTCTGGATCGTCGCCGTGGTGCTGGCGCTTGCCGGCCTCGCCACTCTCAAGCTGCGATGATCCCCATCACCGTTTTCGCCGGCCGGAAGGTCGCGGTCTTCGGGCTCGGCCGCTCCGGCCTCCTGTCGGCGCAGGCGCTCACCGCCGGCGGCGCCGAGGTCGTCGTTTCCGACGACAGCGAGAAGAGCGTCGCCGAGGCGAAGGCCGCCGGCTTCACGGTGGCCGACTTGCAGACCGCCGATTGGACGCAGTTCGCCGCGCTCGTGCTGGCGCCCGGCGTGCCGCTCACCCATCCGACGCCGCACTGGACGGTGACGCGCGCGCGCAAGCACGGCGTCGAGGTGATCGGCGACATCGAGCTGTTCTGCCGCGAGCGCGAGAAGATGCGCGCCGAGCAGGGCATTACGTGTCCGGTCATCGCCATCACCGGCACCAACGGCAAGTCCACCACCACCGCGCTCATCGCGCATCTCATCAACGCCGCGGGGCGCGACGCGCAGATGGGAGGCAATATCGGCGTCGCCGTGCTGGCGCTCGCGCCCTTCGCGCAAGATGGCGAACATGCCCGCGTCTACGTGCTCGAGGTCTCCTCCTACCAGATCGACCTCGCGCCCTCGCTGCATCCGACGGTCGGCATTCTGCTCAACGTGTCGGAGGACCATCTCGACCGCCACGGCAGCATCGAGAACTACGCCGCCATCAAAGCGCTCCTGCCGGCGCGGGTAGAAGAGGGCGGCAGCGCGGTGATCGGCGTCGACGACCGCTGGACGCGCGAGGCGGCGGGCCGCATCGAGCGCGCCGGCAAAAAGGTCGTGCGCGTCTCGGTCGAGGGGCCGCTGCGCGACGGCTATTACGCCGAGGGCAGCCGCATCGTCCGCGCCGCCGACGGCAAGGCGCACGCGGCGGCGCAGCTCGCCGGCATTGGCTCCTTGCGCGGCGCGCACAACGCGCAGAACGCCGCCTGCGCGGTCGCCGCCTGTGTTGCGCTCGGGCTCGACCTGCCGACCATCCAGAAGGGCCTCGTGTCCTTCCCCGGCCTTGCGCACCGCATGCAGCAGGTCGGCCGCAAGAAGACCGCCGCCGGCAGCATCCTCTACATCAACGACTCCAAGGCGACCAACGCCGACTCGGCCGCCAAGGCGCTGGCAAGCTTCCACGACATCTTCTGGATCGCCGGGGGCAAGCCGAAGACCGGCGGCATCGTCAGCCTCGCCGAATTCTGGCCGCGCATCGCCAAGGCCTATCTCATCGGCGAGGCGGCGGAGGACTTTGCGAAGACGCTCGACGGCCACGTGCCGCACGAGATCGTGGGCGTCATGTCGGCCGCCATCGACGCCGCCACCCGCGACGCCGAGGCCGCCGGGCTGAAGGAGGCGGTGGTGCTCTTGTCGCCCGCCTGCGCCTCCTTCGACCAGTACCCGAACTTCGAAGTGCGCGGGAAGGCGTTCAGCGACTTGGTGCTGGCGCTGCCAGGGGTGACGTCACCCTCTCTTGGAGGGGGAGGGTAAAGAAGCCGCTACGCTCGGCGGACTCTTAATCCTTCGTAAACCGTCCCGCGTCAGCTTGTCCGGCGGGAACGGGACATGGTTTCGCGCGCGCAACGCACGCCTTTCGGCGAATGGTGGTGGACGGTCGACAAGCTCACGCTCGCCGCCATCGGCGCGCTGATGCTGGCGGGCGTCGTGCTCTCGCTCGCGGCCTCACCGCCGGTCGCCGGCCGCCTCGGCCTCGAGCCGTTCTACTTCGTCAACCGCCATATCCTCTTCCTCTTTCCCACCATCGCGGTGCTGCTCGGCGTCTCGTTCCTGTCGCCGCGCCAGATCCGCCGTCTCGCCATCGTCGTCTTCGCCGCCAGCCTGGTCCTGGTCGCGCTCACGCCGGTGTTCGGCGCCGAGATCAAGGGCGCGCGCCGCTGGCTGATCATCTTCGGCGTCAACATCCAGCCGTCGGAATTCCTCAAGCCCGCCTTCGTCATCCTGGTCGCCTGGCTGTTCGGCGAATCGGCCAAGCGTCCCGACATGCCGGCCAACGCCTTCGCGCTCGCGCTCTTGCTCGGCGTCGTCGCGCTGCTGGTGCTGCAGCCCGACTTTGGCCAGACCATGCTGATCGCGCTGGTGTGGAGCGCGCTGTTCTTCATGGCCGGCATGCGGGTGATCTGGGTGTTCGGCATCGCCGGCTTGGCCGGCGTCGGCCTCACCGCCGCCTATTTTACCGTGCCGCACGTTGCCCGCCGCATCCAGCGCTTCCTCGATCCCGGTTCAGGTGACACCTTCAACATCGACATCGCCACTGAGAGCTTCATGCGCGGCGGCTGGTTCGGCAAAGGCCCGGGCGAGGGCACGGTCAAGCGCCTCTTGCCGGAGAGCCACACCGACTTCGTCTTCGCCGTGGCGGCGGAGGAATTCGGCGTCGCGCTCTGCCTCGCGCTCGCCGCGCTGTTCGCCTTCATCGTCATCCGCTCGCTCCTGCGCGCCATGCGCAACGACGACCCGTTCAACCGCTTCGCCGCCGCCGGCCTCACCATGCTGTTCGCCACCCAGTCGGCGATCAACATGGCGGTGAACCTGCACCTCATCCCGGCCAAGGGCATGACGCTGCCGTTCATCTCCTATGGCGGGTCCTCGATGATTTCGCTCGCTTACGCGATGGGCATGCTGCTGGCGCTCACCCGCGAGCAGCCGCGCGCGGCCTACCTGCGCGCGCCGGAGCCCGCGCCGGCGGGCGCGGCGTAGCGGCCTCTCCCGTCACCCTGAGGTGCCCGCGCCACAGCAGGCGTAGCCTGTGTAAACTTGGCTACGATGCGCGGGCCTCGAAGGGTCTCTGACTCGGTGGCCGTCCTCCTTCGAGGCGCGCAAGAGCGCGCACCTTAGGATGACGGATTGAGACCCAGCCGTAGGCAAGGCATAACAAGCCCATGGCGGCGACTCAGACCCTCATCCTCCTCTGTGCCGGCGGCACCGGCGGTCACCTGTTCCCGGCCGAGGCCCTGGCGCATGCGCTGGAGAAGCGCGGCGCCGTCATCGATCTCGCCACCGACCACCGCGTCGCCCAGTTCAAGTTTCCCGCCCGTGACGTCCACCTGATCCCGAGCGCGACGGTGCGCGGGCGCGATCCCTTGTCGCTCGCGCGCACGGCCGTCACGCTCGCGCGCGGCACGCTCGCCGCCTGGCGGCTGATCGGCCGCATAAAGCCCGCCGTGGTCGTCGGCTTCGGCGGCTATCCGACCGTGCCGCCGCTTTATGCGGCTTCGCTGCGCGGCGTGCCGACCGTGCTGCACGAGCAGAACAGCGTCATGGGCCGCGCCAACCGGCTGCTCGCCTCGCGCGTCACCGCAATCGCCACCGGCTTTCCCGCACTGACCAATCTCGCGCCCACGCTCAAGAGCAAGGCGCGCTTCACCGGCAATCCGGTGCGCCCGCAAGTGGTCGCCGCCGCGGCCATGCCTTACCAGACGCCGGATGTCGGCGGGCCGTTCAAGCTGCTCGTGTTCGGCGGCAGCCAGGGCGCTCATGTGATGGCCGAGATCGTGCCGGAGGCGGTGGCGCGCATGAGCGCCGATCTGCGCGCGCGGCTTGCGATCGTGCAGCAGGCGCGTGCGGAAGACATCGATGCCGTGCGCGCGGCCTATGCGAAGCTGGGCGTCGCCGCCGAGTGCGCGCCGTTCTTCGCCGACCTGCCGGCGCGCATGGCCGCCGCGCACCTCGTCGTGTCGCGCTCGGGCGCTTCGACCGTGGCCGAGCTTTCCGCCATCGGCCGGCCCGGCATCCTGGTGCCGCTGCCGCATGCGCTCGACCAGGACCAGTTCCACAATGCCGGCGCGCTGGAGGCGGCCGGCGGTGCCATCCGCATGGTGCAGAAGGATTTTACGCCCGAGCGGCTGTGCTCGGAGATCGTCGCGCTCGCGGGCGACCCCGAGCAGCTTTCCCGCATGGCCGCCGCGGCGAAATCGGTCGGCACGCTGGATGCCGGCCAAAGACTCGCCGAATTAGTGCTGAAAGTCGCAGGACATTAGCCATTCGTCATGGCCGGGCTTGTCCCGGCCATCCACGTCCTTTAGGCGTTGCCCGAAGGTAGGCGTGGATGCCCGGCACAAGCATGCAGCCGGGCCGGCCGAAGGCCGGACCCGGTTGGCCGGGCATGACGCCTGAAACGTTGAGGGCCCTTACCCATGAAACTGCCGCGCGACATCGGACCGGTGCACTTCGTCGGCATCGGCGGCATCGGCATGAGCGGCATCGCCGAGGTGCTGGCCAATCTCGGCTACACCGTGCAGGGCTCCGACGCCGCCGATAACGCCAACGTCAAGCGCCTGCGCGAGCGCGGCGTTAACGTCACCGTCGGCCACAAGGCCGAGAACGTCGACGGCGCCGACGTGGTGGTCGTCTCCACCGCCATCAAGCGCGACAATCCCGAGCTCGTCGCCGCCCGCGCGCAGCGCCTGCCGGTGGTGCGCCGCGCCGAGATGCTGGCCGAGCTGATGCGGCTGAAATCCTGCGTGGCCATCGCCGGCACCCACGGCAAGACCACGACCACCTCGATGGTCGCCGCGCTGCTCGACGCCGGCGGGCTCGACCCGACCGTGATCAACGGCGGCATCATCAACGCCTACGGCACCAATGCGCGGCTCGGGGCCGGCGACTGGATGGTGGTGGAGGCCGACGAATCCGACGGCACCTTCCTCAAGCTGCCGGCCGACATCGCCATCGTCACCAATATCGATCCCGAGCACCTCGACCACTTCCACACCTTCGAGGCGGTGCAGGAAGCCTTCCGCCACTTCATCGAGAATATTCCGTTCTACGGCTTCGCCGTGATGTGCACCGATCACCCGGTGGTGCAGTCGCTGGTCGGCAAGCTGGAAGACCGCCGCATCATCACTTACGGGCAGAACCCGCAGGCCGACGTGCGCCTGTCCGAGCTCGACCACAACAACGGCTCGTCGCACTTCTCCGTGTATTTCCGCGACCGCGACGGCCGCATCACCCATGCGATCGACAAGCTCGCGCTGCCGATGCCGGGGCGTCACAACGCGCTCAACGCCACCTCGGCGATCGCGGTCGCGCACGCGCTCGGCGTCGGCGACGAGGTCATCCGCAAGGCGCTGGCGTCCTTCGGCGGCGTCAAGCGCCGCTTCACGCGCGTCGGCACCTGGAACGGCGCGCTCATCATCGACGACTACGGCCACCACCCGGTGGAGATCGCCGCCGTGCTGCGCGCCGCGCGCGAGAGCGCCAAGGGCAAGGTGATCGCCGTGGTGCAGCCGCACCGCTATACGCGCCTGCACGACCTGTTCGAGCAGTTCTCCACCTGCTTCAACGACGCCGACGCCGTCATCGTCGCGCCGGTCTATCCGGCCGGCGAGCAGCCGATCCCCGGCGTCGACCGCGACTCGCTGGTGGCGAGCCTGCGCGCGCACGGCCACCGCAATGCGCTGGCGCTCGAAACGCCGGAAAAGCTCGCCGGCATGATCAAGGAGCTCGCCAGGCCCGGCGACTACGTCATCTGCCTTGGCGCCGGCTCGATCACGCAGTGGGCCTACGCGCTGCCGGGCGAATTGCAGGCGCTGGGGTGAGGGCGGCGCTGAGATGCGAAGCGTCTCCCCACCGTCATGGCCGGGCTTGACCCGGCCATCCCGATTGGGGACGCAGTGTCTATCTAACCGGGGTCACCGGGACGAGCCCGGTGACGACAGAGCAGAATGACCTTCCCCGACATCGTCCCCGAGCTGAAAGCGCGTCTGCCGCAATTGCGCGGGCGCCTCATCGCCAACCAGTCGCTCGCCGAATTCACCTGGTTCCGCGTCGGCGGCCCGGCGCAGGCGCTGTTCATGCCGGAGGACGAGAACGACCTCGCTTACGCGCTGCGCAACCTCGCGCCCGACATGCCGGTGACCGTGGTCGGCGCCGGCTCCAACCTGATCGTGCGCGAGGGCGGGGTGCCCGGCGTCGTTGTGCGCCTCGGCCGCGCCTTCAATGAAGTCACGATCGAGGGCAGCCGCGTCACCGCCGGCTGCGCCGCGCTCGACGTGCATGTCGCCCGCGCCGCGCAAAAGGCCGGCGTCGCCGGCCTCGCCTTTCTCTCCGGCATTCCCGGCACCATCGGCGGCGCGCTGCGCATGAACGGCGGCGCCTATGGTGGCGAGACGAAGGACATCCTCGTTTCCGCGCGCGGCGTCGACCGTGTCGGCAACCTGCGCAGCTTCAGCAACGCGGACATGGGCTTTGCTTACCGCCACTCCTCGGCGCCGGAGGACGTGATCTTCACCTCGGCGACGTTCGAGGGCCGCGCCGGCGACCCCGAGCAGATCGCCGCCGAGATGGCCGCCATCAAGGAAAAGCGCGAGGCTTCGCAGCCGCGCAACCGCACCGGCGGCTCCACCTTCAAGAACCCGCCGGGCCACAATGCCTGGAAGCTGATCGACGAGGCCGGCTGCCGCGGCCTTAAAGTGGGCGGCGCGCAAGTCTCCGAGCTGCACTGCAATTTTCTGATCAATCTCGGCGATGCCTCTGCGACCGACATCGAGACGCTCGGCGAAACCGTGCGCGCGCGCGTGAAGGAGAAGTCCGGCATCGAACTCGAATGGGAGATCAAGCGCATCGGCGTGCAGGCAGCGCGGGCCTGACGCCATGACCCCCAATCGCTGGTTCGTCCTGGCGGTTTTGTTCCTGGCGCGCACCGCCATGGGCGTGCAATTCCAGACGGTCGGCTCGGTCGGCCCGATCCTGGTGGATGCGCTGGCGATCGACTATGCCGGCGTCGGCCTGCTGATCGGCCTCTATCTGCTGCCCGGCGTGTTCGTGTCGCTGCCGGGCGGCATGCTGGGCGAGCGCTTCGGCGCCAAGCCGGTGGTCGTCGCCGGTCTCGCGCTGATGATCGTCGGCGGCGTCGTGATGGCGCTCTCCGACTGGTATCCCGCGCTCGCCTGCGGCCGGCTCATCAGCGGCGTCGGCGCGGTGCTGATGAACGTGATGCTCACCAAGATGGTGGCCGACTGGTTCGCCGGGCACGAACTGGCCACCGCCATGGGCCTCCTGGTGACGAGCTGGCCCTTCGGTATCGCGCTCGGCCTTCTGGGCTACGTGCCCGTGGCCGCCGCCTTCGGATGGCCGGCGGTGATGGGCGTGGCCGCGCTGGTCTGCGCCGTGGCTTTGGTCGCGGTGGCCGCATTCTACCGCGACCCGCCCGCACAGCAGCTCAAGCACGCGGCGCGGCTGTCGCTCTCGCTTACCCGGCGCGAGTGGCTGCTGGTCTCGATCGCCGGAATCGTCTGGGGCACCTACAACGTCGGCTACATCCTGCTGGTGAGCTTCCTGCCCGGCCATTTTGCCGACCACGGCTGGGTGCTGGCGCAGGCCAATGCGCTGGTGAGCTGGCTCGGCTGGGGCCTCATCCTCGTCGTGCCGCTCGGCGGCCTGCTGGCCGACCGTCTGCGCCGGCCGGACGCCGTGATGGCCGCCGGCTTCGTGGTCGCCGGCCTCGCCGCCGCCGCGCTGGCCGCTGGCCTCGTGCCGCTTTTGCCGGCGCTTGCCATCATCGCGCTGAGCATCGGCCTGCCGGCCGGCCCGATCATGACGCTGCCGGCCGCCGCCGCCACGCCGGCGAACCGCGCCACCGGCATGGGCATCTACTTCACCTGGTACTACGCGCTGATGGCGGCGATGCCGACCGCGGCCGGCTACGCGCGCGATCTCACGCAGAGCGGGGCGGTGCCGGTGCTGTTCGCCGCCGGCATGCTCGGCGCGGCTTTGCTCGCGCTCGCCGCCTTTCGCCTGGCGGCGCGCCCGCGCTAGCCCGCCGCCAGCTTCAGCAAGTCCTGCAAAGGCGCCGGCGCGATGCGCACCGCGCCGGCGAACGGGTGCTCCTGCAATCCGATCAGCCCGAGCGCGATCACGGCCGCGGCCGAGAACAGCACTAGCGCCGCCACATGCGGCACGCGCTTCTGCAGGTGCACCAACCCGATCGCCGCTTGCGTCAGCACGCCGAGGATCAGCACCACCGCCCATTTGAGGTCGTTGGTGCGGTCGGCGGCGAGCGCGAGGCGGTCGGTGCGCGCGGTGCCGGCGCGCACCGCGGCGTTGAGCAGCGCGGCGTGCACCGCGGCGCCGGCTGCCGTCGCGATGCGCGGGTCGCTCACCTCGCGCAGCAGCGCGTCGTAGGCGGCGCTGGCGCTCGCACCTTGCGCGCCTTGCTCCATCGCGGGCCAGTCGTCCGCGACGACCGCTTTGACGTAGCCGGCCCAGGCGGCGCGGATCTCGCGCATGTCCGAAGCCGAGGCCACGCTCAGCGTGAACACATTGCGTAGTTCGCCCGCCTCCGTCTGCACCGCGCGCGCGGCCTGCCGGTTGCGGTCGCCGATGTCGCCGGCGAGGAAGCTGGTCAGCAGCGCGAACAGGATGGCGAGCGCGCCGAAATAGGGCGGCACCACGCCGTCGAGCCGCGCGCCGGCCGCCGGCCCAAAGGCGAGCCAGGCGACCGCCGCCGCCGCCCCGCCGTAGAGCGCGATCAGCACCGCGAACATGCCCGCCGCCGGCAGGTCGAGCCAGCTCTCGATCAATGCGCGTCCCCACCGTTCGGCCGGCGGCCGGTTTGCCGGCCGCGCAATTTCCGCTAGGACATTCGAGACCCGACACTCTAGCGCTGATTCGGAGAGCCGCCATTCCCGCGCCCAAACATGTCGCCGTCCTGATGGGCGGCTGGTCTGCCGAGCGCGAGGTGTCGCTCCGCTCCGGCAAGGCCTGCGCCGACGCGCTCGAGCGCACCGGCCGCTACAGGGTGAGCCGCGTCGACGTCACCCGCGACGTCGCGCTGACCTTGCGCGACCTCAAGCCCGACGCCGCGCTCAACGTGCTGCACGGCCGCCCGGGCGAGGACGGCACCCTGCAGGGCCTCTTGGAGATCGTCGGCATCCCCTACAGCCATTCCGGCGTGATGGCCTCGGCGGTGGCGATGCAGAAGGACGTCGCCAAGACGGTACTCAAGGCTGCCGGCGTGCCGGTGCCCGGCGGCGGCATCTATTCGCGCCACGATGTCGCGAGGAGCCACGTCCTGCCGCCGCCTTACGTCATCAAGCCGATCGCCGAAGGCTCCAGCGTCGGCGTCTTCATCGTGCGCGAGGACCACGCGCATCCGCCGCAGGAGCTCACGCGCGACGACTGGCATTTCGGCGAGACCGTGCTGGTCGAGCCCTACATCGCCGGCAAGGAATTGACCTGCGCGGTGATGGGCGACAAGGCGCTCGGCGTGATCGAGATCGTCGCGGCGACGAAGTTCTACGACTACGAGGCCAAGTACGCACCCGGCGGCTCCAGGCATCTGTTGCCGGCGCCGGTCTCCCCGGAAGTCTACGAAGCCTGCCGCCGCCTCGCGCTGGCCGCGCATCGCGCGCTCGGCTGCCGCGGCGTGACGCGCAGCGATTTCCGCTACGACGACTCGAAGCCCGAGCTCGAAGGCCTGGCCTGCCTCGAGGTGAACACGCAGCCGGGCATGACCGAAACCTCGCTCGTCCCTGAGCTCGCTGCGCACGCCGGCATTTCCTTCGAGGATCTGGTCGCCTGGATGGTCGAGGACGCCTCGCTGGAGCGGTAAGGCCGCATCATTTTTACGGCCCCGCCGGGAACCAAGCGCAGTTTAGCGGCTTATTACGGGTGGCTGTGTGACCCGGGGCAAGGGTCGGGGCCGTCCGGGGTGACTACTGAAATCATGCTCGAACGGATGATGAGCGAGCGTCTGCGGTCGCGGTCCACCTTCGAGGACGCGGTCGAGACCGTTCTGCACGACGTGGTCGCCCTGCACGGTGCCGAGTACGGCGACGTGCAATTGCCGGTCGGCGACGAGCTGTGGCTGGTCGCCCAGCTCGGTCTGACGGCGCCATTCCTGAAGACGTTCATGCGCGTGCGCCCGCAGGATGGCTGCGCCTGCGGCCGCGCCCTGCGCGATCGTCGCACCATCGTCATCCCCGACGTCGAGGTCGACCCCGAATACGCCGCCTTTCGCCGCGACGCGCAAGCGGCCGGCTATCGAGGGGTGCAGAGCACGCCGCTGATCGCTTCCAATGGCGCGCTGATCGGCGTCGTGTCCACGTTGTTCGCGCGCGCGCACGAGCCGACGGTCATCGAAATGCAGACGCTGACGACCTACGGCGTGTCCGCGGCCAACCATCTGTGCAAGCTGCTCGGTGGCGACAGCCTCGCCGCCAAGGCGGAACGCATGAGCGCGCGCCTGCGCGCCGAGTTCGGTCTCGACGAAGCGCCGCCCGCGATGGCCGGCGCCCCGGATCATCCGCCCGCGCCCGCGTGAGGCGGGGTCCTCAGGCCGAAGTTGGCGCTCACCGCCCATTCTTCCGTCATCTCCCGCGATGATCCGACACATTCTGGCCACAGCCCGGACTTCGAATTGCGGCCGAGGCGGAGAATCCAAATGGTCGATCGCCGCGCGCTGCTTTGTGCCCTGGCCGCCGCCGGTGTCGGCGCGGCATTGCCCCGCCTGGCGCTGGCGCAAGGCGCGCCGTTGCTCACCCGCCCCATTCCGTCGTCGGGCGAGCAGGTCCCGCTGGTCGGCCTCGGCACGTGGATCACCTTCAATGTCGGCAACGATCCGGTGGCGCGCGACGCCTGCGCCGACGTGATGCGTGCCTTCTTCGCGGGCGGCGGCCGGATGATCGACTCCTCGCCGATGTACGGCTCTTCGCAGGACGTGATCGGTTACGGCTTGGCGAAGCTCGGCGCCGCCGACAAGGTCTTCTCGGCCGAAAAGGTCTGGACGCGCGCCGCGGGCGCCCGCCAGATCGAGGAGTCGCGCAGCAAATGGCGCGTACCCCGCTTCGATCTGATGCAGGTGCATAACCTCCTGTCGTGGGAGGCGCACTTGCCGCTGCTGCTCGAGATGAAGGCGGAAGGCCGCATCCGCTATGTCGGCATCACCACGTCGGAGGGCCGCCGCCACGACGAGTTCGAGCGCATCATGCGCGCGCAACCGCTGGACTTCATCCAGGTCACCTATAACGCGGTCGAGCGCGACAGCGAGAAGCGTCTGCTGCCGCTCGCGCGCGAGCGCGGCATGGCGGTGATCGTCAACCGGCCGTTCCGGGAAGGGCCGCTCGTGCGCGCCGCCAAGCGCCGGCCGCTGCCGGCCTGGGCGGCGGAGATCGATTGCACGAATTGGGCGCAGGTCCTGCTCAAGTTCATCCTCTCGCATCCTGCGGTGACCTGCGCCATTCCGGCCACCACGCGCGCCGATCACGTGACGGAAAACATGGGTGCGTGCCATGGCCGGATGCCCGACGAAGCCCTGCGCAAGCGGATCGCGGCGGCGGCCGAGGCCTTCTGATGTCGGTCTGGCTGACCTATTCGCTGTCCGACTTCCTGCTGTTCTCGCCGCGCACCTATTACCGCCTGTTCGAGCTCTACAATCGCGCGGTCTGGCCCGCGCACGGGCCGGCCGGCGCGCTCGGCATCGCGCTCATCGTGCTGCTGCGCGGAGGCGGCGCCTGGCGGGGCCGCGCGATCGCCGGCATCCTCGCGCTGCTGTGGCTGTGGGTCGCGTGGGCCTATCTGTTCGAACGCTATGCCACCATCAACTGGGCGGCGTCCTATTTCGCCGCCGCGTTCGCCGTGCAAGCGTTCCTGCTCGTCGTCTCCGGCCTCGTGTTGAACCGGTTGACACCCGGGGCGGATGCGCCAAGCCGCGCCGGCATCGTCATTCTCGCAAGCGCGCTCATCGTGCAGCCATTGCTGGCGCCGCTGCTCGGCCGCGGATGGATCACCGCGGAGGTGTTCGGCATCGCGCCCGATCCCACCGTCGTCGGCACCCTCGGCGCCTTGCTGGCCGCGGCGCGCGTGCCGTGGCACTTGCTGGTCGTTCCGCTGCTCTGGTGCGCCGTCAGCGGCGCGACCTTGTGGGCGATGGACGCACCGGACGCGCTGCTGATGCCGGCCGTTGCGGTCGTGGCCATCGGCATCGCGGGGTGGAAGGCCTTTACCGGGCGGGGCCCCGCCCGC
>JBKBRE010000030.1:0-40218 GCA_046292265.1 Pseudolabrys sp.
GGGCAGCCGCCGTTCCTGGCCGTGGACCGTCCCCTCGAGCGCTCGCCCAAGCCGTTGCGGCCGGGCGTCTGGCTGTGGGCCGTGGGCCGTCCGCAGGACCTTGCCGCCCGGCCCGGCCCGGTCGGCCCCCATCCCGCCGCCCCCGGCCCGCGCTCCGCCACCCTGCGGGGCGTGGCCACGAAGCCCCCGAGCCTCGAAGGGCGACAGCCCCGGCCGTTCATCCTTCGAGGCTCGCGCGCTTGCGCACGCTCGCACCTCAGGATGACGGGTCGGAGGCGGGAGCAAGACGCATGAGAGCCCCCAGCGGCGCCGAAATCGCGACGGGCGACGTGCTCCTGTCCGTGGAGAACGTCTCGCTCTCCTTCGGCGGCGTGAAGGCGGTGAGCGACGTCTCCTTCGACATCCGCAAGGGCGAGATTCGCGCCATCATCGGTCCGAACGGCGCGGGCAAGACCTCGATGCTCAACGTCATCAACGGCTTCTACCAGCCGCAGGAAGGCCGCATCACCTTCAAGGGCGAGACGCGCGCGAAGATGCGCCCCTACGAGGCCGCGCGCGGCGGCATCGGCCGCACCTTCCAGAACGTCGCGCTGTTTCGCGGCATGACCGCGCTGGACAACATCATGGCCGGCCGCACGCTGAAGATGAACGTCAACTTCTTCTGGCAGCTGTTCCGCCACGGGCCGGCGCTGCGCGAGGAGGTCGCGCACCGCAAGCGCGTCGAGGAGATCATCGACTTTCTCAAGATCCAGGAAATCCGCCGCGTACCGGTCGGCCGCCTGCCTTACGGCCTGCAAAAGCGGGTCGAACTCGGCCGCGCGCTCGCCATGGAGCCGGAGCTGCTGCTGCTCGACGAGCCGATGGCCGGCATGAACATCGAGGAGAAGGAAGACATGTCGCGCTTCATTCTCGACGTGAACGAGCATTTCGGCACCACCGTCGCGCTGATCGAGCACGACATGGGCGTGGTGATGGACCTTTCGGACCGGGTCGTGGTGCTCGACCACGGTATCAAGATCGCCGACGGCACGCCCGCCGAGGTCAAGAGCAACCAGGCCGTGATCGAGGCCTATCTCGGCGTGGCGCATTGAGGGACGATGTGAGGATAGAGCGGGCCACACATCCTGCGTCATGCCCGGCCTTGGGCCGGGCATCCACGTCTTGCCTTCTCGCAAGAAAGACGTGGATGGCCGGGACAAGCCCGGCCATGACGGTTGATAGGGCGGTGCGCTGATGGACCTCCTCTACAACATCTTCATCGACCCCTTCGTGCAGATGGTGCAGGCGCCGGACCTTTTGGTGCAGACGCTGTGGGAGGGACTGGTCGGCGGCATGCTCTACGCGCTGATCGCGCTCGGCTTCGTGCTGATCTTCAAGGCCTCCGGCGTGTTCAATTTCGCGCAGGGCATCATGGTGGTGTTCGCCGCGCTCACGCTGGTCGGCCTGCACAGCATCGGCGTGCCGGCCTTCATCGCGCTCGCGCTCACGGTCGTGGTGATGTTCGCCCTGGCGTTCACGGTGGAGCGGCTGGTGCTGCGGCCGCTGGTGAATCAGCCCGACATCATCCTGTTCATGGCCACCTTCGGCGTCACCTATTTCCTCATCGGCTTCGGCGAGTTCGTGTTCGGCGGCGACCCCAAGGTGATGGTGACCGACGAACTGTACCTCGAAAAGGGCACCATCACGCTCAAGATGCTGGGCGGGATCGTGTCGTTGCAGAAGCTCGACATCGTCGCTGCCGTGATCGCCTCGGTGACGGTAGCGGGGCTGGCCGTGTTCTTCTCCAAGACGCGCATCGGCCGCGCGCTTCGCGCGGTGGCCGACAGCCATTCCGCCGCGCTTTCGGTCGGCATCTCGCTCGAGCAGATCTGGGTGATCGTCTGGTTCGCCGCCGGGCTGGTGGCGCTGGTCACCGGCATATTCTGGGGCGCGCGCTCGGACGTGTCCTTCGCGCTCGAGATCATCGCGCTCAAGGCGCTGCCGGTGCTCATCCTCGGCGGCCTGACCTCGGTGCCTGGCGCCATCGTCGGCGGGCTGATCATCGGCATCGGCGAGAAGCTCGGCGAGTTCTACTGGGGCCCGCTCATCGGCGGCGGCACCGATGCGTGGTTCGCCTACGTCATCGCGCTGGTTTTCCTGCTGTTCCGTCCGCAAGGCCTGTTCGGCGAAAAGATCATCGAGCGGGTGTGAAACATGCTTTATCGCGAGGCCGGACAGTTCAAGACCTCTTACGCCAGCGACCAGGCGATCTTCCCGATCGTGCAGGACCGCGTCGGTATCGCCCTCATCCTGGCCGTCGCCTACGTCGTCGTCCCGTTCTTCGGCAACGACTTCGTCGTCAACGCGGTGATGATCCCGTTCCTGATCTTCGCGCTGGCGGCGATCGGGCTCAATCTGCTCACCGGCTACACCGGGCAGCTCTCGCTCGGCACTGGCGCCTTCATGGGTGTCGGCGCCTATGCCTGTTACAAGCTGACCACGCTGTTCCCCGGCGTGAACATCATCGTCTGGATCGTCTGCTCCGGCTTCTTCGCCGCCGCCGTCGGCGCCGCCTTCGGCCTGCCGTCGCTGCGCATCAAGGGCTTCTATCTCGCGATCGCGACGCTGGCCGCGCAGTTCTTCCTCGAGTGGTGCTTCATCCGCATCCCCTGGCTCTACAACTACAATGTTTCCGCCGCCATCGAGGTGCCGCAGCGCGAGCTGTTCGGCATCGTGGTGACCGGGCCGCGGGCCAGCGCCGAGACGCGCTACTACATCGTGCTCACCATCGTGGTGGTGATGACTTGGATGGCGTCGAACATCGTGCACGGCCGCATCGGCCGCATGTGGATGGCGGTGCGCGACATGGACATCGCCGCCGAGCTGATGGGTATCCGGTTGTTGCCGACCAAGCTGCTCGCCTTCGCCGTATCCTCCTTCTACTGCGGCGTGGCCGGCGCGATGATGGTCTTCCTCTGGTACGGGGGTGCGGAATCCACCGTCTTCAACATCAACCAGAGCTTCACCATCCTCTTCATGATCATCATTGGCGGCCTGGGCAGCCTCCTCGGCTCGTTCCTCGGCGCCGCGCTGATCTATATTCTTCCGATCATCCTGCGCTTCGTGCCGCCCGAGTTCGGCCTGCCGCTGAACGCGGCGACCGTCGAGCACCTGACATTCATGATCGTGGGCGCACTCATCATCATCATCCTGATCGTTGAACCCGCCGGGCTTGCTCGGTTGTGGCAGATCGCAAAACAGAAATTGAGGGTGTGGCCGTTTCCCTACTGATGGTGCAAGATAACTCCAATTTCCGACCGTGGCGGAAAGCCACGGCTCCGAAATCGCGCCGCCGCAAATGACGGAGCGACATCCATAACCAGAGGCGCGCCGCTTCGGCGCGAACCAAAGGGAGGAAGCAATGAAGGCAAGACAACTACTCGCCGGCCTCGCATGCGCGGGTTTACTGACGACCGCTACGTTCGTCGGAAACGCGCAGGCGCAGGACTCGATCTACGTGCCGCTGCTCACCTACCGCACCGGCCCGTTCGCCAATTCCGGCATTCCGATCGCCAACGGCATGCACGACTATCTTAGCATGCTGAACGAGCGTGACGGCGGCATCGGCGGCGTCAAGCTGACGATCGAGGAATGCGAAACCGGCTACGACACCAAGAAGGGCGTCGAATGCTGGGAATCGGTCAAGGGCAAGAAGCCGGCGGTGGTGAATCCTTATTCGACCGGCATCACCTTGCAGGTCATCCCGAAGGCCGCGGTCGACAAGATCCCGATCCTGTCGATGGCCTACGGCCTGTCCGCCTCGGCGGTCGGCGACAAGTTCCCCTGGATCTTCAATCCGCCGGCCACCTATTGGGACGGCATGTCGATGATCATGCGGTACATCGGCGGCAAGGAGGGCGGACTCGAAAAGCTCAAGGGCAAGACCGTCGGCTTCATCTTCCTGGAAAGCGGCTACGGCCGCGAGCCGATCCCGCTGCTCGAGCAGTACGCCAAGGATTACGGCTTCAACGTGAAGCTCTATTCCGTGGCCGGCAAGGAAATGCAGGACCAGTCGGCGCAATGGCTCGCCGTGCGCCGCGACCGTCCGGCCTGGATGATCATGTGGGGTTGGGGCGCCATGAATCCGACCGCGGTCAAGCGTGCTTCGGAGAACGGCTACCCGATGGACAAGTTCATCGGTATCTGGTGGTCGGGCTCGGATGACGATGCGCGCGGCGGCGGCCAGGCGGCCAAGGGCTACCTGACCCTCAACTTCAACGGCCTCGGCGCCAATTATCCGGCCATCCAGGACATCAAGAAACACGTCGTGGACAAGGGCAAGAGCCAGGTCGAAAAGGACAAGTTCGCGGAGAATCTCTACAACCGCGGCGTCTACAACTCCGTTCTCGTCGCCGAGGCAATCCGCAATGCGCAGAAGGTGACCGGCAAGAAGGCCGTCACCGGCGAGGACGTCCGTCGCGGCCTGGAAACGCTGACCATCACAGACGCGCGTTGGAAGGAGCTCGGGCTTCCGGGCTTCGGCGCGCCGATCGTCGGTGTGAACTGCAAGGACCACAACGGCCACGCGCCGGCCTACATGCAGCAGTGGGACGGCGCCAAGTGGGTGAAGATCTCTGACTGGATCCAGCCCATGAAGGAAAAAGTGCGTCCGATGCTGGAAGACGCGGCCAAGGAGTATGTCGAGAAGAACACCGGCTGGCCGCAGCGCACCGAGGCCTGTGACAAGGCGTCGTAAGTAGAGCACGCGTCGCCCCCTTTCCCTCCGCGGGAGAGGGGGCGCGCCCTTAACCGGAAAAGTGACGGAGCAAGCCTGAGGTCATGAGCACGGCAGTCGAGCACACAACGTCGCCCGCCACGGCGGTCGAGAAGATCCTCTCGGTCAACAATATCGAGGTGATCTACGACCACGTGATCCTGGTGCTCAAGGGTGTCTCGCTCGACGTGCCGAAGGGCGGCATCGTCGCGCTGCTGGGCGCCAACGGCGCCGGCAAGACCACCACGCTGAAGGCGATTTCCAACCTGCTGCATGCCGAACGTGGCGAAGTCACCAAGGGCTCGATCGTCTTCGGCGGCTCCGAGGTGCAGGCCCTGTCGCCGAACGAGCTCGTGCGCCGCGGCTGCATCCAGGTGATGGAAGGCCGCCACTGCTTCGCCCATCTCACCGTCGAGGAGAACTTGCTGACCGGCGCCTTCACGCGCGCCGACGGCAAGGCCGCGATCAAGCGCGACATGGAGAAGGTCTACGAGTACTTCCCCAAGCTCTCGGAGCGCAAGAACTCGCTTGCCGGCTACACCTCGGGCGGCGAGCAGCAGATGTGCGCGATCGGGCGCGCGCTGATGTCGCGCCCGAAGATGATCCTGCTCGACGAGCCGTCGATGGGTCTCGCGCCGCAGATCGTCGAGGAGATCTTCGAGATCGTGAAGGACCTGAACGAGCGGGAAGGGGTGTCGTTCCTGCTCGCCGAACAGAATACCAACATGGCGCTGCGCTATGCGCGCTACGGCTACATCCTGGAGAACGGCCGCGTGGTGATGGACGGCGACGCCAAGTCGCTTTCCGAGAACGAGGACGTCAAGGAGTTCTACCTCGGCATCTCGGAGGGCCGTCGCAAGAGTTTCCGCGAGGGCAAACACTACCGGCGCCGCAAGCGCTGGCTGGCGTGACGCTTTCCCCCGCCCGTGGGGGGTGTTGGTGCCCTCTGGTGGGTTCTGGTTTGGGCGGGGGGGGGGGTCCACTGCGATAACGCCGCCCCCACCCCGGCTCACTGCGTTCGCCGACCCTCCCCACAAGGGGGGTAAAGGAAGTAAACAATGTCCGACCACTACGACCCGCTCGAAACCCGAGAACCGGCCCAGCGCGAGCGCGAGCAGAGCGCACGGCTGCCCGACGCGATCGCCAACGCGATGAAGGCCCCGGGCTGGGCGAAGCTGCTCGCCGGCGTCGACGCGGCGTCCGTCATCTCGCGCGAAGCGCTCGCAAAGCTTCCCGTGCTGCGCAAGACGGACATCGCCGCGCTGCAGAAGGAGCATCCGCCATTCGGCGGGCTCAACGTCACGCCGCCGTCGAAGGCGAAGCGGCTCCTGATGTCGCCCGGCCCGATCTTCGAGCCGGAGGGGGAGGGCGAGGATTGGTGGGGCGCCGCGCGCGCCTGCTTCGCCGCCGGCTTTCGCAGCGGCGACATCGTGCACAATTCCTTTGCCTATCACCTGACGCCCGGTGGCTTCATCCTCGAGTCCGGCGCACATGCGCTCGGCTGCGCCGTTATCCCGGGCGGCGTCGGCAATACCGAGCAGCAGCTCGACGCCATCGCGCATTACCGGCCCTCCGGCTATGTCGGCACGCCGGACTTCCTCAAGATCCTGCTCGACGCCGCCGAGAAGGCCGGCAGGGACGCCGCCTCGATCAAGCGCGCGCTGGTATCGGGCGCAGCGCTGCCCGGCTCGCTGCGTGACGAGCTCGGAAAGCGCGGCGTCGCGGTGCTGCAATGCTACGCCACCGCCGAGCTCGGCGTGATCGCCTACGAGAGCTCCGCGCGGGAAGGCATGATCGTCAACGAGACGCTGATCGTCGAGATCGTGCGTCCCGGCACCGGCGATCCGGTACCCGACGGCGAAGTGGGCGAGGTGGTCGTCACCTCCTTCAACCCGGATTATCCGATGATCCGGCTCGGCACCGGCGACCTCTCCGCCGTCCTGGCCGGAGCCTCGCCCTGCGGGCGCACCAATGTCCGCATCAAGGGCTGGATGGGCCGCGCCGACCAGACCGCCAAGGTCAAGGGCATGTTCGTCCACCCGAAGCAGGTCGCCGAGGTCGCCGCGCGCCATCCCGCGCTCGGCAGGCTGCGGCTGGTGGTCGGCCGTGCGGCCGAGCAGGACACGATGACGCTGCTGGTGGAATGCGCCGCGCCCGATGCGGCGCTGGCCGAGAGCATCACCGCGACGCTGCAGTCGGTTACCAAGCTCAAGGGCGCGGTGACGCTGGTCGCGCCCGGTTCGCTGCCCAACGACGGCAAGGTGATCGCCGACGAGCGGCCGGTGGGGTGACACGATCCGTCATCCTGAGGTGCGAGCGCGAAGCGCGAGCCTCGAAGGATGACGGGCACCGCATTGGCCGCCACCCTTCGAGGCTCGGCCTGCGGCCGAGCGCCTCAGGGTGACGGATATAGTTTGCGCGAGTGGCTAACCATCTTGACCCCACCATCACTTTCCCGCTGATTGCGCGTATGACCGCCGTCTCCCACAAGCCCCCCAACCATCCGGCCGTCCCGCCGCGCCGCATCGGCGTGCTGCTGGTCAATCTCGGCACGCCGGATGCGACCGACTACTGGTCGATGCGGCGCTACTTGAAGGAGTTCTTGTCCGACCGCCGTGTGATCGAGGAGAACCCGGTCAAGTGGTGGCTGGTGCTCAACCTCATCATCCTGACCGTGCGCCCCGGCCGCAAGGGCCGCGACTACGACAAGATCTGGAACAGGGACCGCAACGAGTCCTTCCTCAAGACCATCACGCGCTCGCAAGCGGAGAAACTGTCGGCCGCGATGGCGGGCGATGCGCGCATCCTGGTCGACTGGGCGATGCGCTACGGCAATCCGTCGATCCCGTCGCGGCTCGACGCCATGCAACAGGCCGGCTGCGACCGCATCCTGATCGTGCCGCTCTATCCGCAGTATGCCGCGGCGACGACCGCCACCGTCTGCGACAAGGCCTTCGAGGCGTTGGCGACGATGCGCTGGCAGCCGGCGCTGCGCGTGGCGCCGGCCTATTACGATCAGCCGGCCTATATCGAGGCGATCGCCGGCTCGCTGGAGGAGGGGCTCGCGAAACTGCCGTTCAAGCCGGACGTCGTGATCGCGTCTTATCACGGCATGCCGGAGGACTATCTGACCAAGGGCGATCCCTATTACTGCCAATGCGCCAAGACCACGCGCTTGTTGCGCGAGCAGCTCGGGCTGGGCGAGGACAAATTGCTGATGACATTCCAGTCGCGCTTCGGCACGGCGGAATGGCTCAAGCCCTACACCGACAAGACCATCGAGAGCCTGCCGGGCAGGGGCGTGAAGAACCTCGCCGTCATCACGCCCGGCTTCTCGGCCGATTGCCTGGAGACGCTGGAAGAGATCGCGATGGAGAACGCGCACATCTTCAAGGCGGCCGGCGGCGAGAACTTCGCGCACATCCCTTGCCTGAACGATTCCGAGCGCGGCATGGCGGTTATCCGCGACGTGGTCGGCCGGGAATTGATGGGCTGGGTATGATTCGGCACCACCTCAGTCCGTCATCCTGAGGTGCGAGCGAAGCTAGCCTCGAAGGATGACGGCCTCAAAGTCAGAGACCCTTCGAGGCCCGTCGCTGACGCGCCGGGCGCCTCAGGGTGACGGCCCCATCAACCCCCCGTTAACCATCCCCTTTTAACGTCCGTTAACCACTTCCCGCCGGTTCCGCGGGTGCGCGCCATTGCGCCCGCGGCCGGAGCCAGGAGGCCGAGAACCGGACGTGCCGCGCTTCCGCCTTTCACGCCCGGCCGCGCCTGCAAGCGCGTGCCTCGCCGCGGCCGTCTGCCTCGTGCTTGGCAGCGCGCCCGCGCGCGGGCAGGTGGTGCCGCCTCTGGCCAACGACCCGCTCGCGCCGAAGCAGCAATACGACCCGCGCAACCCGCCGCGCTTCCAGAAATCGAACCGCGCGCCCTATACGCAAGCGCCGGGCACCGCGGTGTTCGCGCCGGCGGCCGGCGCCGGCCGCACCGGCTTCGATTCCAGCAACAGCCGCAAGAAGCAGGCGGCGCGGCCCGCGCGCCCCGGCGTTTCGCCCGCGCGCGCGCCGGCCCTGACGCCAAGCGCGCCGCCCGTGTCGCCCTACCAGAAGCCCGCGCCGCCGCTCGGCGCCTATGCGCAGGCGCCCGGCACGCCGCCGCCCGAGACGACGACGGGTCCGATCCGCAAGCCGCCGCCGAAGCGCAAGGCGCATGTCGAGCTTGCCGATCCCTATGAGCCGCTCGGCATCCATGCCGGCGCCTTCATGCTCTACCCCGCAGTCGAGCTGCTCGGCGGCTACGACACCAATCCCGGTCGCTCCTCCTCGGATCCGCAGGGCGCAAAGCTCTACACGGTGGCGCCGGAGTTGCGCGCGCAGTCGAACTGGTCGCGGCACGAGTTGAAGGCCGACCTGCGCGGTAGCTACACCGGCTACTCGCCGGACGAGACGCCGACGCTGAGCCGCCCTTACGTCAACGGCAAGGTGGACGGCCGCGTCGACGTCACGCGCGCAACGCGCATCGACCTCGGCGGCCGCCTGCTGGTGTCCAGCGACAACCCCGGCAGCCCGAACCTGCAGGCCGGCCTGTCGAAGTTGCCGATCTTCACCACCTATGGCGGCAGCGCGGGCCTCGGCCAGCGCTTCAACCGTTTCGACGTGTCGATCAAGGGCGACGTCGAGCGCACGGTGTACCAGGACTCGCAACTCACCGACGGCACGAGCGCCAGCAACGAGGACCGCAACTACAACCAGTACGGCGGCCGGCTGCGCGGCGGCTACGAGCTGTCGCCCGGGCTGATGCCGTTCGTCGAGGTCGGCGCCGATACGCGCAAGCACGATTTGGAGACAGACCCTTACGGCTATCAGCGCAATTCGAAGGGGCAAACCGTCAGCGTCGGCTCTACATTCGAGCTCTCGCGGCTGCTTACCGGCGAGACCTCGATCGGCTACATGCAGCGCACCTATGACGATCCGCGCCTGGACAAGATCGCCGGCCTGATGGGCAACGCTTCGCTGGTGTGGACGGCGAGCGCGCTCACCACGGTGAAGTTCACCGCGGCCTCGTCGATCGGGGAATCGACCGTGCCGGGTGTGTCGGGCACGCTCTATCGCGACCTCGGCTTGCAGGTCGATCACGCCTTCCGCCGCTGGCTGATCGGCAGCGTGAAGGTCGGCTTCGGCAACGACGACTATGTCGGGCTCGACCGCAACGACACGCGATATTCGGCCGGCGCCGGGCTGACCTACAAGCTCGACCGCGCGCTCCAGCTCAAAGGCGAATTTCGCCAGCAGTGGCTGCGCTCGAACGTCACCGGCGTCGACTACACCGCGAGCATCTTCCTCATCGGCCTGCGCTGGCAGCAGTGACGGGTCTGTCATGCCCCGCGAAAGCGGGGCATCCAGTACGCCGCAGCGCTTGCACTTCTACCGAAGCGGCCGTGATTACTGGATCGCCCGCTTTCGCGGGCGATGACAACTGCAATTGCCTACTTCTCCCCCAGCAGCCGCTTGATCTCGGCGCGGAATTCGGGGGCGAGGTCGTCGCGCTCCAGCCCGTAGGCGACGTTGGCGGCGAGGAAGCCGATCTTGGAGCCGCAATCGTAGCTGCGGCCCTCGAACTGAAGCCCGTAGAACGGCTGCGTCTTGGCGAGCGCCACCATGGCGTCGGTGAGCTGGATTTCGCCGCCGGCGCCCGCCGCCTGCTTTTCGAGAATGCCGAAGATCTCGGGCTGGAGAATGTAGCGGCCGGTGATGGAGAGGTTGGAGGGCGCCTCCGCGGCCTTCGGCTTCTCCACCATCTGGGTGATGGAGAAGGCTTTGCCCTTGCTCTCGCCGCGACCGACGATGCCGTACATGTGCACGCGGTCGGCCGGCACCGGCTCGACCGCGATGATGTTGGCCTTGGGATCGAGGTTCTTGGCGGCGTCCATCATCTGCGCCAGGCACCCGCGCGGATGCTGCACCAGCACATCGGGCAGGAGCAGCGCGAACGGCTCGTTGCCGACCAGTTCGCGCGCGCACCACACCGCATGGCCGAGGCCCAGCGGCGACTGCTGGCGCGTGAAACTGACGGTGCCCGCTGCCGGCAGGTTCTCCTCGAGCAGCTTCAATTCCGCCTTTTTGTTGCGCTCGATGAGGGTCACTTCCAGCTCGAACTGGCGGTCGAAGTGGTCCTCGATGACGCTCTTGTTTCGTCCGGTGACGAACACGAGATGCTCGATACCGGCCTGCCTCGCTTCGTCCACCACGTGCTGGATCAGCGGGCGGTCGACCACCGGCAGCATTTCCTTCGGCATGGCCTTGGTGGCCGGCAGGAACCGGGTTCCAAGACCGGCAACGGGGAAAATGGCTTTACGAACCTGATGCATGCGGGGGATGGCGGCCTTGGAATGGGGAAGGGAACACCTGCGGCAGGACAAAGCATGGCGACGGCCTGCGGTCCAGACCGCAGATGGCGAATCGGGCTAGCCTGTTAACGTCCTGACAACGATATCGAGGCACCCATAAGGCCTGTGGGGCGAAGAAATCTTCGGGAAATGCGCATGCGCAGGGGACGAACTTTCCTTTTCGCCACGGCGACGCTGTGTCTCACGACGGGGGCCGCCATGGCGCAGGTCGCCGGCGCCGACGGCTATTCGGGGCCGACGGGGACCATTTCGGCGAAGACCCACGCCGCAGGGCGAGCCTGGAGCGGCGAACCCGGTGCGTCCGGTCATCCGCTGATGACCAGCGAGGCGATCCGCCGCGCGGCGGCCGATTTCCCCGACTGCCTCGAGCGGCTGTGGCCGCTCGCCGCGCGGCGCGGCGTCTCGCGCGCCGTATTCCAGCGCCATACCGCCGGGCTCACGCCCGATCTGCGCATCATGGACCTGGTGGACAACCAGCCGGAGTTCACCAAGTCGTTCTGGGACTATCTCGACATCCTGGTGACGGACGAACGTATCGCCAAAGGCCGCGAACTGCTCGCGCAGTATCGCGCGACCTTCGACGCGGTCGAGAAGGCCTATGGCGTCGATCGTTACGTCATTGCCGCGATCTGGGGCGTCGAGACGAATTATGGTACGCTCGGCGGCGACCGTTCGGTGCTGCGCTCCACCGCCACGCTCGCCTGCGTCGGACGGCGGCAGGCCTATTTCCGCGACGAGTTCCTGTCGACGCTGGAGATCCTGCAACACGGCGACGTCCATCCCGACAAGCTCGTCGGCTCCTGGGCCGGCGCGTTCGGGCCGACCCAATTCATGCCGACGGCCTTCAAGCGCTACGCGGTGGACTTCGACCGCGACGGCCGCCGCGATGTGGTCGATTCGATGCCGGACCTGATCGCCTCGACCGCCAACAACCTGAAGAAGGGCGGCTGGGTGACCGGCCAGACCTGGGGTTATGAGGTCGTCGTGCCGGCCAATTTCAACTTCAGCCTTGCCGGCCAACGCCACACGATGACGATCCGCGAATGGGAGCGGCACGGCATCGTGCGCGCGGGCCGGCAGGACTTTCCGCGCGAAGACGACCGCGCCTATCTGCTGGTCCCCGCCGGGGTGCAGGGCCCCGGTTTCCTGATGCTGCACAATTTCCGCGTCATCATGAAATACAACCCGGCCGAGGCCTATGCGCTGGCGATCGGCCACCTGTCCGACCGGCTGCGCGGCGGCGGCGCCTTCGTGCAGGAATGGCCCCGCTACGAGAAGGTCCTGTCGCGTGCGGAGCGGCTCGAGCTGCAGGAGTTGCTGTCCCGGCACGGCTTCGATGTCGGCGAGCCGGACGGCCGCCTGGGCGCGCGCACCCGCGCCGCCATCCGGGATTTTCAGGCCAGGATCGGCCGGGT
The DNA here is from genome assembly GCA_046292265.1 of Pseudolabrys sp. Taxonomy (GTDB): domain Bacteria; phylum Pseudomonadota; class Alphaproteobacteria; order Rhizobiales; family Xanthobacteraceae; genus Pseudolabrys. The sequence goes on from JBKBRE010000030.1 coordinate 12,575, forward strand.
TCCCGACGGTTTCGCCTCTGCCGGTATTCTGAACCAGTTGCGAGGCCGCTGAGGGCCAATAGGGTAACCAGCGCCCGACCTTCGAGTTGACATTTTTCGGGCGCTACTGGCCCATGGCGGGTGAAAGCGGGCGGCCGGCTCCGGCCGACTCCGCGACCTGCAAGTCTCTGGGCGACCGGCATGTTTTCGAAAATCCGGCTTCCGCATTGGTTCCTCGCCGTGGCGCTGCTGGCGCTGGGCGAGGGCATGGGCGCGGCCCTGTTCGAAGCCGCCTTCGTCGCCCCGGCCGAGGCCCAGTTCTTCGGCAATGACCGCTATCAAGCGCCGCGCCGCCGCTCGGGCGGATTCTTCCAGGACCTGTTCGCACCATTCGGCGCCCCGCGCTACGAGCGTGACTACGAGCCTTCGCAGCAGCCGTCGGCGCCGGCTGAAAGCTCCCGCGCACCGGCTGCCCGCAAGGTGGACAAGGATCAGCCGCCGCCGACCACCTCGATCGTGGTGATGGGTGACGGCATGGCCGACTGGCTCGCCTACGGGCTGGAGGAGGCCTTCGCTGATGCGCCGGAAATCGGCATCGTGCGCAAGAACAAGATCAACTCCGGTCTCCTGCACTACGAAGCGCGCAGCGACCTCGACTGGTGGCACGTGGCGCGCGATCTGCTGACGCCGGAGAAGCCGAGCTACGTGATCATGATGCTGGGCGTCAGCGACCGGCAGAACATCAGCCAGCGCGACCTCGCCAAGGAGGCCGAAAAGAAGGCCAAGGACGAGAAGGCGAAGGACGACGCCGCCAAAACCGACAAGCCGGCGGCCGCGCCAGAGGCGCAGAAGAAGGACACAGGCGACGAGGGCGAGGCTCCGGCCGCCGATCGCGGCAAGAAGCCGACCGGCGTGGTCGAATTCCGCAGCGAACAGTGGGAGCAGATCTATTCACGCCGCATCGACGACACCATCGCCGCGCTCAAGAGCAAGGGCGTGCCGGTGTTCTGGGTCGGTCTGCCGTCGATCCGCGGCGCGAAGTCCACGTCCGACGCGGTCTATCTCAACGACCTCTATCGCGCGCGCGCCGAGCGCGCCGGCATCGTCTACATAGACGTGTGGGACGGCTTCGTCGACGAGGCCGGCAAGTTCTCCAGTTTCGGCCCCGATTTCGAAGGGCAGAACCGGCGCCTGCGCTCGGGCGACGGCGTCTATTTCACCAAGTACGGCGCCCGCAAGCTCGCGCACTATGTCGAGCGCGAGGTGCGCCGATACATGAGCAACCGCGGGCCGATCGCGCTGCCGGCCGGTCCGATGGGTCCGGTGCCGAGCGACGGCAAGCCGGCGGTGCGCCCGCTCGCCGGTCCGGTGGTGCCGCTGACGGTGACGCCCGGCAATTCCGACGTGCTGCTCGGTGGTCCGGTTGCGGGCCCGGCGCATGGCGATGCGATCGCATCGCAGGTTCTGATGAAGGGCGAGCCGATCCCCGCGCCGCGCGGGCGCGCCGATGATTTCGTCTGGCCGGGCGCGGAGCAGCCGCCCCAGCCCGCACCGATCGCCACACCGCCGCAGGCGGCTCCGCCGGCCGCTAACAGGCCTGCGCCGCAGGTCAATGCCGCCCCGCAGGCCAGCGTGCCCCCGGCGGCGGCCAGTTCATCCGCTTCCGCTCCGGCGATCATGCAGCCGGAGCCCGCACCCGCCGAGCCGAAGCCGGCCGAGCCGAAGAGCACTGCCGCGCCCAAGACGCAAACGCCGGCGCAATCGACGGCTCAACAGCGCCCGCGCCGCGAGGAGACCCGTCCGCGCCCGCCGCAGCCGGTGCAGCAGCAACCGCAGCCGCGGCGGCAGACCTCGCCGTTCGGCGACGGTCCTTTCGGATTGTTCAGGTAGCCGCGCGTCGGGTCAGCGCGGCAGCGTCGTCGTTCCCATCAGGAACTTGTCGACCGCGTGCGCGCACTGGCGGCCTTCGCGGATCGCCCAGACCACCAGCGACTGGCCGCGGCGCATGTCGCCCGCGGCGAAGACCTTCGGCACCGAGGTGAGATAGGCGCTGGTGTCGGCGGAGACATTGCCGCGCTGGTCGAGCGCGACGTCGAGCGACTTCAACAGCCCCTCGTGCACCGGCGAGACGAAGCCCATGGCGAGCAGCACGAGATCGGCCTCGATCTCGAACTCGCTGCCCGGCACCGGCTGGAACTTGGCGTCGACATGCACGCAGTGCAGCCGTTTCACGTGCCCGTTCTCGCCCTCGAACTTCTGCGTCAGCACGGCGAACTCGCGCTTCGCGCCTTCCTCGTGGCTCGAGGAGACGCGCAGCTTGAGCGGCCACAGCGGCCAGGTCAGCTCCTTGTTCTCGCGCTCCGGCGGCTGCGGCATGATCTCGAAGTTCACCACCGAGACGGCGCCATGGCGGATGGAGGTGCCGATGCAGTCAGAGCCGGTATCGCCGCCGCCGATCACCACCACCTTCTTTCCGGTGGCGAGGATGGGCTCGACGTCGCCCAGCGGCTCGTTCGACACGCGCCGGTTCTGCTGCGGCAGGAAGTCCATCGCGAAATGGATGCCCTTGAGCTCGCGCCCCGGGATCGGCAGGTCGCGCGGCTTCTCGGCGCCGCCGGCGAGCACGACCGCGTCGTGCTCCTTGACGAGCTTGTCGACGGGCAGGGTGACGCCGACATGGGCGCCGTAATGGAACGTCACGCCTTCGGCCTGCATCTGCTCGACGCGGCGGTCGACGTGGATCTTCTCCATCTTGAAGTCGGGAATGCCGTAGCGCAGCAGGCCGCCGGCCTTGGCCCAGCGCTCGTAGACGTGCACGTCGTGGCCCGCGCGCGCGAGCTGCTGCGCGCAAGCCAGGCCCGCGGGTCCTGAGCCGACGACGGCGACCTTCTTGCCGGTCTTGACCGTCGCGACCTCGGGCTTGAGGCCCTGCGCGATGGCGCGGTCGGCGATTTCGCACTCGATCGTCTTGATGGTGACCGGGTTGTCGTCGATGTTCAGCGTGCAGGACGCCTCGCACGGCGCCGGGCAGACGCGACCGGTGAAGTCGGGGAAGTTGTTGGTCGAGTGCAGGTTGCGCGCGGCCTCTTCCCATTTGCCGCGGTAGACCAGATCGTTCCAGTCGGGAATCTGGTTGTTGACCGGGCAGCCGGTGGGCTGGCCGGTGATGCGGCTGGTGCCGTGGCAATAGGGCACGCCGCAATCCATGCAGCGCGCCGCCTGCCGGCGCACTTCGTCCTCCGGCAAAGGCAGGACGAATTCGTGCCAATGTTTGATGCGCTCCGCGACCGGCTGGTAGTCGCGATCCTCGCGCTCGATCTCAAGAAAACCGGTGACCTTACCCATACTACTCCGCGGCCTGCATCGTGGCGGCCTTCTCCTTTGCCATTTCAGCGAGCGCGCGGCGGTATTCGACCGGCATCACTTTCTTGAACAGCGGACGGTAACGGCTCCAATCGGCGAGGATATCTGCGGCGCGCTTGGAGCCGGTGTAGCGCGCGTGATCCGAGATGAGCTTGTGCAGCCGCGCGGCGTCGTGATTGCTGAGGTCGCCCATCACGTCGACGCGGCCGTGCGTTTCGAGGTCGTTCTGGTGGCCGAACTCCTGCTCGGCGACCTGCTCTTCCTCCGGCACCGGCTCGAGCTCGACCATCGCGAGGTTGCAGCGGTTGGTGAAAGAGCCGTCCTCGTCGAGCACATAGGCGATGCCGCCCGACATGCCGGCGGCGAAGTTGCGGCCGGTGTAGCCGAGCACGACGACGACGCCGCCGGTCATGTATTCGCAGCAGTGATCGCCCGCGCCCTCGACCACGGCGATGGCGCCGGAGTTGCGCACGGCGAAGCGCTCGCCGGCGACGCCGCGGAAGTAGCACTCGCCCTGAATGGCGCCGTAGAGCACGGTGTTGCCGACGATGATCGATTCCTCCGGCACGATTGAGGAGTCGGCCGGCGGGCGGATGACGATGCGCCCGCCCGAGAGGCCCTTGCCGACATAGTCGTTAGCGTCGCCTTCGAGCTCGAATGTTACGCCGCGCGCGAGCCAGGCGCCGAACGATTGGCCGGCGGTGCCGGTGAAGCGCACATGGATGGTGCCGTCGGGCAGGCCTTCGTGGCCGTAGCGCTTGGCCACTTCGCCCGAGAGCATGCCGCCGCAGGTGCGGTCGACGCTGGTGATGGCCGCCTGCAGCCGCACCGGCGCGCCGCGGTCGAGCGCGGCTTGCGATTCCGCGATCAGCTTGCGGTCGAGCACCTTGTCGAGCTTGTGGTCCTGCGCCTCGCTCTTGAAGATCGCCGTGCCCTTGGCCGCCTGCGGCTTCTGGAACAGCTTGGAGAAGTCGAGGCCCTTGGCCTTCCAGTGCTCCAGCAGCCGGCGCTGGTCGAGCATCTGCATCTGGCCGACCATCTCGTCGAAGCTGCGGTAACCGAGTTCGGCCATGAGCTCGCGCACTTCCTCTGCGACGAAGAAGAAATAGTTGATGACGTGTTCCGGCTGACCCTTGAAGCGCTTGCGCAGAACCGGGTCCTGCGTGGCGACGCCGACCGGGCAGGTGTTCAGGTGGCACTTGCGCATCATGATGCAGCCGGCGGCGATCAGCGGCGCGGTGGCGAAGCCGAATTCGTCGGCGCCGAGCAGCGCGCCCACCACCACATCACGGCCGGAGCGGATGCCGCCGTCGACCTGCACCGAGATGCGGCCGCGCAGGCGGTTGGCGACCAGCGTCTGGTGGGTTTCGGCGAGGCCGATTTCCCACGGGCTGCCGGCGTGCTTGATCGAGGTGAGAGGGGAAGCGCCTGTGCCGCCCTCGAAGCCCGAAATGGTCACGTGGTCGGCGCGCGCCTTGGAGACGCCAGCGGCAACCGTGCCGACGCCGACCTCGGAGACGAGCTTCACCGACACGTCACCGGCCGGGTTGACGTTCTTGAGGTCGTAGATGAGCTGCGCCAGGTCTTCGATCGAATAGATGTCGTGGTGCGGCGGCGGCGAGATCAGGCCGACGCCGGGCGTCGAATGGCGCACCTTGGCGATGGTCTTGTCGACCTTGTGGCCGGGCAACTGGCCGCCTTCGCCGGGCTTGGCGCCCTGCGCCATCTTGATCTGCATCATATCCGAGTTGACGAGATACTCGGCGGTGACGCCGAAGCGGCCGGAGGCCACCTGCTTGATGGCCGAGCGCATCGAATCGCCGTTCGGCATCGGCTTGAAGCGGTCGGCTTCCTCGCCGCCCTCACCGGTGTTCGACTTGCCGCCGATGCGGTTCATGGCGATGGCGAGCGTGGTGTGCGCTTCGCGCGAGATGGAGCCGAAAGACATCGCGCCGGTCGAGAAGCGCTTGACGATGTTCTTGGCCGGCTCGACCTCCTCGAGGGCGACCGGCTTGCGGTTGTCTTCCTCCGCGGTCTTGAGACGGAACAGGCCGCGGATGGTGAGCAGGCGCTCGCTCTGGTCGTTCACGATCTGCGCGAAGGCGCGGTAGCTGTCGCGCGAGTTGCCGCGCACCGCGTGCTGCAGGCGCGACACCGTCTCGGCGTTCCAGACATGGTCCTCGCCGCGCACGCGCACGGCATAGTCGCCGCCGACGTCGAGCATCGACTTGTAGATCGGCGCGTCGGAGAAGGCGTCGCGGTGCCGGCGCACGGCTTCTTCCGCGATCTCGGCAAGGCCGACGCCCTCGATGCGGCTGTGCGTGCCGGTGAAGTACTTGTCGACGAAGTCCTGGCGCAGGCCGACCGCGTCGAATATCTGCGCGCCGCAATAGGACTGGTAGGTGGAGATGCCCATCTTGGACATCACCTTCAAGAGGCCCTTACCGATTGCCTTGATGTACTTCTTGACGACTTCCTTGTCGTCGGCCGGCTTGCCCGGCAACTCGTCCTTCATCGCGATCAGCGTCTCGAAGGCGAGATAGGGGTTGATCGCTTCCGCGCCGTAGCCGGCGAGGCAGGCGAAGTGGTGTACCTCGCGCGGCTCGCCCGTCTCCAGCACCAGGCCGACCGAGGTGCGCAGCCCCTGGCGGATCAGGTGGTGGTGCACGGCGGCGCAGGCGAGCAGCGCCGGGATCGGGATGCGGTCGGCCGACGCCTTGCGGTCGGAGAGGATGATGATGTTGCAGCCCTTGCGGACTTCCTCTTCCGCCTTCTCGCAGAGCGCGTCGATCGCCCAGCCCATGCCGTCGGCGCCGTGCTCGGCCGGATAAGTGATGTCGAAGGTGCGCGACTGGAAGTGCGAGTCGCTCATCGACGAGATGGCGCGGATCTTCTCCAGGTCCCCATTGGTGAGGATCGGCTGGCGCACTTCGAGGCGCTTGGTCTTGGACGTGCCTTCGAGGTCGAACAGGTTCGGCCGCGGCCCGATGATCGAGACCAGGCTCATCACCAGCTCTTCGCGGATCGGGTCGATCGGTGGATTGGTGACCTGCGCGAAGTTCTGCTTGAAATAGGTGAACAGGGGCTTGGCCCGGTCCGACAGCGCCGAGATCGGCGTGTCGTTGCCCATCGAGCCGACCGCTTCCTCGCCGGTGGCGGCCATCGGCGTCATCAGAAGCTTGATGTCTTCCTGCGTGTAGCCGAAGGCCTGCTGGCGATCGAGCAGCGACAGGTTCGGAATGCTCTTGCCGTTGCCGGTGTCCGGCAGGTCCTCGAGCACGATTTGCGTGCGCTCGAGCCATTCCTGGTAGGGATGGCTCCTGGCGAGCGTCGCCTTGAGCTCCTCGTCGGGAATGAGCCGGCCTTCGTCGAGATCGACGAGCAGCATCTTGCCCGGCTGCAGGCGCCACTTCTTGACGATGTCCTTTTCCGGAATCGGCAGCACGCCCATCTCGGACGCCATCACGATGCGGTCGTCGCGGGTGAGCAGGTAGCGCGCCGGACGCAGGCCGTTGCGGTCGAGCGTGGCGCCGATTTGCCGGCCGTTGGTGAACGCGATCGCCGCCGGGCCGTCCCACGGCTCCATCAGCGCGGCGTTGTACTCGTAGAAGGCGCGCCGTTCCTCGTCCATGAGCGGGTTGCCCGCCCAGGCTTCCGGAATCATCATCATCATGGCGTGGGCGAGCGAATAGCCGCCCTGCACCAGGAACTCGAGCGCGTTGTCGAAGCAGGCGGTGTCCGACTGGCCTTCGTAGGAGATAGGCCACAGCTTGTTGATGTCGCCGCCGAACAGCGGCGAGGACACCGAAGCCTGGCGCGCAGCCATCCAGTTCACGTTGCCGCGCAGCGTGTTGATCTCGCCGTTGTGCGCGATGTAGCGGTACGGGTGCGCGAGCGACCAAGTCGGGAAGGTGTTGGTCGAGAAGCGCTGGTGCACCAGCGCGATCGCGCTCTCGAAATCCGGGTCGTGCAGGTCCGGGTAATAGGTGCCGAGCTGGTCGGCCAGGAACATGCCCTTGTAGATCACCGTGCGGCAGGAGATCGATACCGGATAGTAGCCGGAGTTGCGCCGCTCGCGCTTCTTGTAGATCGCGTTGGAGATCGACTTGCGCAGGATGTAGAGCCGGCGCTCGAACTCGTCCTCGCCGAACTGCTTCTTGCCCTTGCCGATGAACACCTGCATGTGCTTGGGCTCGGTCGGCTTGACCGACTCGCCCAGCGTGGAGTTGTCGGTCGGCACCTCGCGCCAGCCGAGCAGGGTCAGGCCCTCGCGCGCGATCACCTCGGCGTAGATGTCGCGGATGATCTGCCGCCAGTTGCCGTCGGTCGGCATGAAGAGCTGGCCGATGGCGTATTCGCCGTGGGCGGGCAGGGTGAAGCCCAGACGCTTGGCTTCCTTGGCGAAGAACTTGTGCGGCATCTGCACCAGGATGCCGGCGCCGTCGCCCATGCGCGGATCGGCGCCGACGGCGCCGCGGTGTTCGAGGTTGCACAGGATGCGCAGCGCGTCCTCGACCATCTGGTGCGACTTGCGGCCCTTGATGTCGGCGATGAAGCCGACGCCGCAGGAATCCTTGTCGAGCGCGGGGTCGTAGAGACCCTGCGGCTCCGGCGAGCCGGGATCGGCGGTCGCAATGCGTTTGATCGCCGCGCCACCGCTCCGGATGTCGCGTCGTTCAAAGCCTGCGCTCTTGTTTCGCTCGCCCATTTCACCCTGCCTCGCCGGCGCGGAACCGTGCGGCTCCCCGGCGTACTCGCCGCGCCCGCTGCACCCGAAGGCGCCGCGGCCGATGCGCAAACCGATCCTCGAGAAGGGGCAGCCTTACCCGGCCGTCGCCGCCGCGGCTGCTCCCGTTGGGTGCCTCCGGCGCCGCCCCCAGGCCGCGCCAAGGCCACCACCATTAGGACAGTAATGCTGTCCTAATGAACCATGCCAAATTTTGCACCGCCACACAAGGCGGGTCCACGCTGGAATCGTGAAAACCTTTGCTTTTGTTGCGGCGGTACTTTCTGGCGCACAAGAACAGGACCACGGGCGCCGCAGCCGCGCAATGGCCTTGCGCCGAAGCCGCCTGGCACCACGCGCACGGTTAACCGTTTAACCCTGGAAAGTGGAAAAAGCCGCATTCCATCGGCGTTTCGCTATGGTCGCGCGAAACACGGATGGAGTTCGCGTGATGACCGACATCGCAAGCGGCAGTTCCGCCCACGGCGCACAGGCAATGGCGCGTCTGGCCGACCGTCTCGCCACGATGGCGCCGGCGCCGCTGGAGCTCACCCACGTGCAGGCCGTCTCGATGCCGCGGCCGTCGCCGGCGGTTCAGACCGCGCTCCAGACCAGCGCGGCGATCGCCGCCCGCGCCGCCGAGCGGGCGCGGCGTTCGCGCTCGGTGATCGGCTTGATGGTGGACGGCTTTGTCGCGGCCTGTTCGCTCTTGCCCTATGCGCTGGCCGCGCTGGCGCTGCGCCTTGTGCTGGCGCGGGTGTTCTTCCTCGACGGGCAGAGCCGGGTGGAAGGCCTGCGCGTGCCGCTCACGCTGCAGGATTTCAGCTTCTCGGCGGTGCTGCCGATGCAGGTCAAGGCGGAGACGGTGACCGCCTTCCTCACCACCTATCCCGCGCTGCCGGTGCCGCCCGTGCTCATGGCCCACGCGGTCAGCTATGCCGAGTTCGTGCTGCCGATCCTGCTGGTGCTGGGCCTGGCGACCCGCTTCGCCGCGCTCGGGCTGCTCGGACTGACCGTGCTGTTTCAGCTCTACCTGATGCCGGAGGCGCTGTGGACCGCGCATGTCTACTGGGCCTCGATGCTGCTGGTGCTGGTGTCGCTCGGTGCCGGGCAGATCTCGGCGGATGCCGTCATCCGCTTCGTGGCGCGGCGCTGAGGGCCTGGCGGTGCGCGCGGGGCTCACCTTCGGTCTGGCGGCGGTGGTGCTCGGCGTCACGCTGACGCTGGTTGCCGCGCGCGCGCGCCAGCCGGAAATGCCGGCGGCCCGTGCGGAGGCGCTGCGGATGACCGTTGCCGAAGCCCCGCCCGCTTCGCGCGCCGAGGCGCCGGTGAGGCTCGCCGAAGTGCCGCCGACGCTGGTCTATGGCATGCCGATCTATAACGCCGGCCCGCGCATCATCCACGTGCCGCAGCCGGGCGAGCGCCCTGCGCGCGCCAGCCTCCCCGAGCGCGACGATGTCTATCTCGACGACGATGACGACGAATACGTCCCGCCGCCGCGGCGTCCGCGCGTAGCGCCGAAGCCGCAGAAGCGCAGCGACACGCCGAAGGCCGAGCCGCGCCGCAAGCCGTTCAATCCCTCGCCGCCACCGAAGCCGCGCCGCACGGTGTTGAGCGCGCCGCCGCCGGCGCCCGACTACAGCCTGACGCCGATCAAGCCGACGCCGCGCTTCGAGGCCAGGCAGGAGAAAGGCGAGAAGTTCGCCACCTCGCCGCCGCCGGGCTATGCGCCGCCGAGCAACATTCCCGCGCCTGAAACCGAACCGCCGCCGGAAGCGCCGGCCGCCGATACGCCGACTGATGCAACGCCGGTGGGGACAACGCCGGTCGAGTGAGGAAGTCGCGCCTGGAGCGGGCCGCAACCGCGCCTAGGCATTCACGATGACCGGTGTGCCCACGCTGACGCGGTCGTAGAGATGAATGACGTCGTGGTTCAGCATGCGGATGCAGCCGCTGGAAACTTCCGTGCCGATGGATTGCGGCTCGTTGGTGCCGTGGATGCGGAATTCGCTGTCTCGCCCGTCCCGGTAGAGATAAAGCGCGCGCGCCCCCAAGGGGTTGTTGGTCCCGCCGGGCATGCCGTGCTCGTACTCGCGGTAGCGCGGAATGCGCGCGATCATCGACGCGGTCGGTGTCCATGACGGCCATTCTTCCTTGCGGCCGATGACCGCGCTGCCACGGAAATTGAGTGCGCGTTCGCGCGCGACGCCGACGGCGTATCGTACCGCCTGCTGGTTCGGCTCGACGAGATAGAGCCGCCGCTCCGATATCTCGATCACGATCGAGCCGGGCTTGTGGCGTTTCTCGTAGCGCAAGGTGCTGCGCAGCAGCGCGGGCTCGATCTCCTCGGGATCGATCGCCGGGATTTCTTGTCCGTGATCGCGCAGCGCGCCATAGCGCGCATCCGGCGGCGCGGCCGGCGGCGCTGCGGGCATCGGCTGCCACACTTGCTCCTGCGTTGCGCAGGCGCCGACGACGGCGGCCAATGCAATCAGAAGCGTGCGCCGGTTCAGGACTGTTTCGTCGGATGAGGTCATCGTTTTTCCGCGCCATTGATGCGTTCAAGGCGCGCAACCGCATTGACGTGTCTCAAGCGGAGCGCGGTGCAATGGCACCCGAGCATGCCGCGATGATGGCGCACGGGCAGGACAAATCGATCCGATCTTACCTTTTGCTCAGGAAAACGACCGAAATCCGCGGGCTTTCGGGGTGCAAAGGCTATGGACAAATCTGATATATTATCATCAACTTATATAGTTAACGGGCAGTCCCTTAGCCGCGTCGTTCCGCACTCATTGTTCGCGGGAGTTGGCCATGTACCGAGTTCTGTCTGCGCTCGTGCTTCCCGGCTTGCTGTTGTGTTTTGCCGGTGCGGCAGTCGCGCAGGAAGCCTGCATCCGCGGTCCGGATGGTGCGGTCTATTGCGGGCCGCTCGCCAAGCGCCCCAACGGTGTTGCGCCGCGCCGGAACTTCGCGCCACGGCCGCGTGTCGAAGATCGCTACGCGCCGCCGCCGCGCGCCCACCGCGAGCGCTATCGCAGGGATGCCTACCGCGCGCCGCCGCCTCCGCCGCCGCGCCATGTCTATCGTGGGCGGCCGCCTAACAGCGCGTACCGCGACGCGCCGCCGCCACCGCGTGACGTCTACAGGCGTCCGCCGCCGCGCGTCGCCTATCGCAGCGCGCCGCCGCGCGACGCATATCGGCGTCCGCCGCCGCATCGGGCCTATCGCCAGCCGCCGCCACCGACGCGCGAGGTCTATCGCAATCCGCCGCCACGGAACGGCTATCGCGCGCCGCCACCACCGCCGCTGCGCGATGGCTATCGCGATCAACCGCCGCCACGCGAAGCCTATCGTGCGCCGCCGCCGCTTCGCAGCTTCCGCCGGCCGCCGCCGCCACCGCGCGACCTCGATCGTGCGCCGCCCCCGCCCGACGCCGATCGCGGGCCGCCGCCGCGCGACAATCGTGACGGACCGGCGAACATCGATCCCTCTCGTCCGCCCGAGAACGGCGGTTGAAGAAGCGCCACGCGCTTCGGCATCGCATGCAATAAAAAAGCGCTCCGGGGGCATCCGGAGCGCTTCGTTTTGGAGATCGTCGGGCGAAGGCTTAGGCGGCCTGCGCGTCGATCGCCTGGACCTTGGCCGTGCCGTTGCCGATCGGAATCTGGCGCGGCTTTTTGGCCTCGGGGATCTCGCGCACGAGTTCGACGTGCAGGAGACCGTTCTCGAGCTTGGCGCCCTTGACCACGACGTGGTCGGCGAGCTGGAAGACGCGCTCGAAGGCGCGCGCGGCGATGCCCTGATAGAGCACCTCGCCCTTCTGCTCTTCCTTCGCCTGCTTGGCGCCCTTGATCGTCAGCGTGTTTTCCTTCGCCTCGATCGAAAGGTCGTTCTCGCCGAAGCCGGCGACCGCCACCGTAATGCGGTAATCGTTCTCGCCGGTGCGTTCGATGTTGTAGGGCGGATAGCCCGGCGCGGCTTCGAAGCCGTCGAGCATCGAGAACAGCCGGTCGAAGCCGACGGTGGAACGGTAAAGGGGAGCAAGATCAAACGTACGCATGCATATCCTCCTTGCGTTGAGCGACATGCGGTTGGTCCGCCGCATGGGGCCGGACTGACCGAGCGCAGCCGTCATGGCCTGCGCGAAAATTGATATGGGTGCGGTATCGGGACCGCGCAAGAGGCGGGTACGATCCACGTAAGATATTGAAATATATTATTAAATGTCTCGGCCGCCGCCGCCGATTGAGCCCGCCCGCCACCCTGCTATAAGGCCGCAAGGGTCGGCCTCGGCCCGCGCAACAGGTCATGAAGCTCGTCTCCATCCCCGCCAATCCGGTGCCCGACTACGTCGTCACGGGGACCATCAAGACCCCGGACGGGGTCTCCTTGCGCTTTGCGCGCTGGGCGCCGCCACCCGGCCGCAAGGGCACGGTGGTCGTGCTGCAGGGACGTGCCGAATACATCGAGAAATACTTCGAGACGGTGCGCGATCTGCGCGCGCGCGGATTTGCGGTCGCCTCGTTCGACTGGCGCGGGCAGGGCCTGTCCGACCGCAAGCTCGCCGACCGGCACAAGGGCCACGTGCGTAATTTTTCCGAGTACGCGATCGACCTCGGCGCGATCATGGAGCAGGTCGTGCTGCCGGATTGTCCGCCGCCGATCTTCGCGCTCGGCCATTCGATGGGCGCGGCGATCGCGATCCGCGCCTGCCATGACGGCAGCCGCTGGTTCGAACGCATGGTGCTGGCGGCGCCGATGATCGCGCTGCCGGCGGGCCGTCTCTTCCGTATGGCCGGCCCGCTCGCCCGCTTTATCCGGTTGATGGGACGCGGCGCGGCCTACGTGCCGACCGGCGATGGCAGGTCGGTGGGCGAAGCGAACTTCATCGGCAACCCGCTGACCTCCGACCCGGTGCGCTATGCGCGCAATTACGCGGTGCTGGAAGAGGAGTCGCAGCTCGGGCTCGGCGCGCCGACGGTGGCCTGGGCCGATTCCGCGATGCGCGCGATGAGGAATTTTGCCGATCCGTCTTATGGTGGGCGCATCCGCCAGCCGATCCTGATGGTCGCCGCCGGCCGCGACGAGATCGTGTCCACGCCGGCGATCGAAAATTTCGGCATGAACCTGCTGGCCGGCCGCCATCTCATTCTGCCCGGCGCCAAGCACGAGATCCTGCAGGAGCAGGACCACTACCGCGACCAGTTCTGGGCGGCCTTCGACGCCTTCATACCGGGCACGCCGCGGTATTGAGCGATGCTGTCGTCCCCGCCTACGCGGGGATGACTAGCTAGCTTTTCAGCATCTCCAGCGCGGCTTCGTGCACGCGCTTGTCGCCGGCGACGATGATGCGGCCGCCGCCTTGCGCCGGCCCGTTCTCCCATGTAGTGACGATGCCGCCGGCGCCGGCAATGATCGGGATCAACGCGACGATGTCGTGCGGCTTGATCTCGGTTTCGACGATGAGGTCGATTTGGCCCGCCGCCAGCATACAATACGCGTAACAGTCGCCGCCATAGCGCGAGAGCTTCACCTTGTCCTCCAGCCGGGCGAACGTCGCGCGGTCGTCGCGGTTCATCAGCAGCGGGCTGGTTGTGAACATCACCGCGTCGCTCAAGCCTTCGCATTTGCGCACGCGCAAGTCGCGGTTGCCGCCGGGTCCTCGATAGCGCGCGGCGCCGCCGTCGCCGGAAAAGGACTCGCGGGTGAACGGCTGGTGCATCATGCCGAAGACCGGCTCGCCGAAGCGCATGAGCCCGATCAGGGTGCCCCAGGCCAGCATCCCGGCGATGAAGGACTTGGTGCCGTCGATCGGGTCGAGCACCCAGACATATTCGGCGTCGGTGCGCTCCGAGCCGTACTCCTCGCCGAGAATGCCGTGCTCGGGGAAGTTCCGGCGGATGAGCGCACGCATGGCGTCCTCCGCCGCCCGGTCGGCGGCTGTGACGGGATCGAACCCGCCCGCCTGCTTGTTCTCGATGGCCAGGTTGGTGCGGAAGAACGGCAGGATGGTCTCGCCCGAAGCCCGGCCGAGCCGATCGACGAAGGTGCTGAAGTCGATGGCTGTCATGCCGCCCGCCGCCTCTCCATGGACGGTCCAAGCCCGGACATCGCTGCCGGTTTAACGCCGTCGCGCGCGGCTCTGGACCTATCGGAGAGCGCAAGGGTCGGCAATGGCCGTCCCGCCTGAACGTCGTTCACCGTGCGGCAGGCGCAGAGCTTGTCGTGCTTTTGCGACTCCTTTTCGGTCCCAAGATGTGGCCAAGCGGCCACTCGCGGCAAAAAACGTAGGGCTTTGAGGCCATTCCGCGAATTTGAGGTATGCGCAAATAGCATGGGAAATTGAGGGGCGACCCTTGATTTTTGTGCGATGCGGTGTAAGTTATTGCAATGCGGTAGCGAGAGCTACCGTTGCCCTCCTTGGGCGTTTCCTCCCTAGACTTGGGCCGCTCTTCGTGAGCGGCCCTTTTTTTTACGCGATCCTGGACGGTCTATTCGGCCGCGGCCCGGTATGGCCGCAGCTCATCGAGGGGGATGTCTCCCAGCCGGCTGGAAAGGGTTTCCAGGTCCGCCGCCAGACGCGCGAAGCCCGGCGAGCGCTGATAATGCCGCTCGTCCATGTAGAGCCCGCGGTTGATCTCGAGCTGGATGGCATGCAGTCCGGCGGACGGGTTGCCGTAGTGCTCGGTGATGAAACCGCCGGCATAGGGCTTGTTGCGGCTAACCGTGTAGCCCATCTCGCGCAACGTTCTTTCGACGGTTTCGCCGACCACGCCGGTGCAGCTCGTGCCGTAACGGTCGCCCAGCACGAAGTCCGGCCGCGGGCGCTCGTCGCGGGCGCTGGCGGCGGAAGGCATCGAATGGCAATCGAGCAGGATGGCGGTGCCGAACGCGCGGTGCAGGCGGGTGAAGAGCTGGCGGAGCGCCCGGTGATAGGGCTTGTACAGGCTCTCGATGCGCCGCAGGGCATCGGTCACCGGAATGCGCTGGTCGTAGATTTCCTGGGCATCCCCGACCACGCGCGCGACCGTGCCGAGGCCGCCCGCCACCCGCATGGAACGCGTATTGGCGAAAGAGGGCAGGCGCCCTTCGAACATGCGCGGGTCGAGCTCGTAGGGCTCGCGGTTGACGTCCACGAAGCAGCGCGGGAAGTGGGCCCGCATCAGCGGGTAGCCGCGCCCGACCACGCCGGAGACGAGCTCGTCCACGAAGCTGTCTTCCGAGCGGCGCAACGTCCCAAGGTCGAGCCGCGACAGCGCGAGGAATTCGCGCGGGTAGGTGGAGCCGCTATGCGGGGAATTGAACAGGATGGGCCCGCGGCAAGCCGCCGGTTCGATGATCTCGAACGGCGGGTCGAGTTCGTCGCGCGGTTCGCTCATGGACGGTGACGGGCCATTGACGGGGAAGTTACCATTCCGGCTTGTTGTCCCATATAAGCTCTATTTTCCATTCGCCGGGTGATAATGCCAAGCCCGGCGGCGGGTTCACCCGATATTTACCGGGTACAAGTCTTATGACGCAGGGGCGGTCCGGCGCGACCGCCGGGACTGGGGTATGGAATGTCGAAGATCCTGCTGGCTGAAGACGACACCGATATGCGGCGGTTCCTGGTCAAGGCGCTGCAGAATGCCGGCTTCGACGTGACCTCCTACGACAACGGCCTGTCGGCCTATCAGCGGCTGCGCGAGGAGCCGTTCGAGCTCCTGCTGACCGATATCGTGATGCCGGAGATGGACGGCATCGAGCTCGCCCGCCGGGCGGCGGAACTCGACCCCGACATCAAGATCATGTTCATCACCGGCTTTGCCGCTGTGGCGCTGAACGCCGATTCCAACGCGCCCAAGCAGGCCAAGGTGCTGTCCAAGCCGGTGCACCTGCGCGAGCTGGTCACCGAAGTCCAGAAGATGCTGGCGGCCTGAGCGGGCCGCCCGGGCTCTCCCGGCGGCCTTGCTTCGCCCGGTGGGAGCCGATAAGACCACCCGGGAATAGGGCGCGTAGCTCAGCGGAAGAGCACTACCTTGACATGGTAGGGGTCACAGGTTCGATCCCTGTCGCGCCCACCATTTCCGGCCATCGGGGGCAGCCCCAATACCCAAGCGATTGCGGAAGTCTGCGGTCGCAGCCCCCCGCCTGATCAAGTGCGCGGCGGCTATCGCTCCACAAAAATTCAATTCAGCGATACTGGGCGACGTAGCGGCAACGCGCGCTCCATCGGGGAGCAGCTCGTCCGTTGCAGTTGCTGCGCCACCAACCGACGCGGCAGTCGCGTACAACGGGATGACGCACCGACCGCTTTGATATTCCTGCCGGGCTTCGCAAAACCGACACGTCAGCCGCAATGATCGGCGATGTTTCCGCAAAGGTGACGCCAGCTAAACAGACTGCGGTCAACAGAACTTTGCGCATCACCATCCTCGCAATTCCAACGTACTCCACCACGCCCAAGGCCAAGGGCGCCGCCCTTTTCAGTTTGCCAGTCTAACGCCCGTGTTGACACCGGAGACTACCGGTGCAGTCACCGCGCCGACCAATCGCAAGAACTTTTCGACCGGTGTACTCGGCGCATTGGATACGTAAAGGATGTCCTTGTTCTTTATCTGGAATGCACGGGCCAGGAAGAACGAGTTCGCGTTGCGCAAGTTCAAACGGTAGATAACCGGGACCAAGTCGCCTTCCGAGGGAAGCTGGCGACCGGGTTGAAGTTGGGCCACGAGTTCAGCGGGCTCAAATCGAAACAGAAAAATGCCGGCCGGATCGGCTCTTGAATCCAAGAGACCTCCGGCTTTGGCGATCGCTTCCTCAAGCGAGATGCCGACCGCCGAAAATGGGATTGATGCATTCTGGCCGGTGCTACCGAACGCGGTGAAAGTTTGCGGATCCCGGACTACGGTAATAATGTCCTTGGGGCGGACGTAAACGTTCTCACCGGGAGACGCCAAGATTGCGTTGAACGGGATGTCGGCGGTCTTGCCGCCGCGCGTCAACCGCACAAACGTCTCGTGAGCGGCGGTTCCGGAAATACCACCCGCAGAAGCGATGACGTCCAGGACACGATCACCTTTGACCGTCAGCGGAATAATCGCGCCGCGCGTAACCTCACCCGTGACTGTGACACTGTTGCTGAAATTCTTCGAAATCGTAACAACTGCCTGCGGCTCGATCGCTTTATTTTTGAGCAGATCGACGATCCGCGTTTCGACGTCGGACGGGCGCAGGCCAACGACTTTCAGCTGTCCGGCGTAGGGGATACTTATCGTTCCGTCGCGATCCACGATCTGTTCGGGTATGGACGCCGTTCTTGCGCCGGCGTTCAGATTGGCCAGGGACGCGGAAAACAATCCACCAGCGCCAGCCTCCCAGATTGTGACTGCTCGCGATGGCAACGCGCCTGCACGGTCTGCTGCCCGATCGGCTGCGCCGCTTGTTGCTGCGCGGGGCGCGGTTCACCGTCGCCGATTAAGCGGTCGCGCAGCGCGCCGGCAAAGTTCCACGACGGAACTTTTTGTTACCAATTTGCCACACGCATTACAGATCAGAGACGGCCACAGGTGTGGCCAGGAACGTATGTCATTGTGGCGAATTCTCAGCACGCAGCCAACTTTCGGGGAGTGTCCCATGCGCGTGCTGAAATCGACGGTTCTGACGGCTCTTGTCGTTCTGGCTTCAACGGCCGCCTACGCGGCAGACATTCCGGTGCGGCAAGCGATGCCAGCGAAAGCCGTGCCTGTTGCTCCGCCGGTCTTCACCTGGACAGGATTCTATGCCGGCGTGAACGCGGGCTGGGGCTGGTCCGACGGCGACGGTACGCTCATCACCGGCGGCGCAACGGTCCCGCTTTCGGGCAGCGGCAACGGCTTCCTGGGCGGCGTCCAGATCGGTTACAACTGGCAAACCGGTCCACTTGTTTTCGGCATCGAGACTGATTTCCAGGGCAGCACGGGCAGCGGCGACCTGAACGGCTCGGGCGGTGGCGTGACGGTTTCGAGCGGCGACCTCAAGACACCCTGGTTCGGCACCATCCGCGGCCGCCTCGGCTATGCTTGGGATCGCTGGATGGTCTACCTGACCGGTGGCGGCGCTTACAGCAGGGTCACCTGGGACGGCACGCTCTCGACCACCGGCCCGTTCTCCTCGTCCGCGACCGGTTGGTCATGGACCCTCGGCGGCGGTGTCGAAACCATGCTGTGGGATCGCTGGAGCGTGAAGCTCGAGTATCTGTACGTCGCGACGCCGGACTCCTTCCCGACGCCTCCCGGCACCACGGATATGAGCGGTGACACGCACACCAACATCATCCGCGCCGGCTTGAACTATCACTTCTGAGGTTTTCGGCCACGACTTGAGGCCCGCCGTGTTACAACGGCGGGCTTTCCTTATTGTGCGGCTTGCGCCAGCGGCCGTTCTAGCGTGCCCATCGCCTCGGCATAGGTCTCCTCGAACCAGCCGATGCGCTCCTCGTGCCGGCCGAGGATCGGCGCGCCGTCGACCTGATGTGCGACCTCCTGGATGCGTTCGCAGACGACGTTGTCCTCGCCGGTGATGCGGCGCATGTAGATCGGCAGGATCAGCGGCAACCAGGGGGCCACGACACGCCGCAGGAAGTTGTGCCCGGCCGAGCCGTGGTGCGGCTCAAACGGCGCCTGCATATACCAGCTGCGCAGCAGCGTGCGGTCGTGCGCGAGCGGCACGTATTGCTGGACCAGCACGAACCAGTTGCGCGCCGCCTCGAAGTGAACCGCGACCAGATTCGGGAAGAACTGGAA
The DNA here is from genome assembly GCA_046292265.1 of Pseudolabrys sp. GTDB lineage: Bacteria > Pseudomonadota > Alphaproteobacteria > Rhizobiales > Xanthobacteraceae > Pseudolabrys. Next base: position 31,409 of record JBKBRE010000030.1, read on the forward strand.
GATGCGATAGTCGGGCGGCCGGTAGCTGCCCTCGCGGCAGGCCTGCGCCATGGCGGCGAGGGCGCGTTCGTCCGCGCCGTGGAAATAGGCGCTGTGCGCGCCGAAGCGATAGTACCGGACATCCTGCGGGGGCAGATAGCCGAATTTGCCGAACGTGCTCGGATGCACGGCGACGAGATGATAGTCGTCGAGCGAGCAGGCCGAACTTCCAATTGGCGGCGATGTTCGCGGCGGCATGATTGGGTGCACGCGTGCCGCTCCACATCGCCTGCAGGATCGGAAAGCCTTCGCCGAGGTAGTCGGCGAGCGTCGTGCCGTCCGCCCCCGGAAAGCGGCCGAAAACCAGCATGCCGCAGGTGGCGATTTCGACCGGCTTGAGCCGTGCGTTGAGCTCGCGCGGCGAGACGCCGAACATCTCCTGGCAATTCGGGATACCGAGCGCGAGCCCGTCCTTGTTGTACTGCCAGTGATGGAAGCCGCAGCGGATCGCGCCGTTGCCTTTGTCCTCGGTGCGCAGTGGATAGAACCGGTGCGCGCAGACGTTTTCGAAGCCGCGCAGCTCGTCGCCGAACCGCTGCACGAAAACGGAGCGGCCCCCCAACGTGGCGCGGAACCAGTCGCCGTCGCGCGCCACGTCGGTGGTCACGCCGAGCAGGGTCCAGATCCTGCCGAGCCGCGCCTGCTCATGCTCGAACCATTCCCGGTCGTTTGCCGCTCTGATCCAGGCCGGGGGTTTGGTCATCAAAACCGCCATTCCTTGATGAAATGGTCCGGCCTCGCACGGAGGCCGGTTTCAAACCGAAATCAGGATACGACCGCCCTGTCGCGGTTCGCAAGGTCGCGGCCGGACTCCGCTTCGAAAGCCTTGCGCGATCAGGCCCCGGCCGCTGCGCGCGCCTTGGCTTTGGCGATCTGCTCGGCCACCAGTGCGGCGAGATTGGCGGCGCGCACGTCGAACTTGATCCCGGCGATCCCGAAAGCCTTCGCCGCCGCCACGTCGTGGTCCTTGTCGCCGATCAGGAAGCTGCGCGTGCGGTCGATCGGCCAGTCCCGCGCCGCCTGTTCGAGTAGCCCGGATTCCGGCTTGCGGCACAAGCAGCGCTTCGCCAGCGCCTCGACGACGCCTTCGGGGTGGTGCGGACAATAGTAGAAGGCGTCGATATGCGCGCCATGCTCCTTCAGCCGTTCCTGCATGTGCGCATGGAAGCGGTCGACCGCCGCCTCATCGTAGAGCCCGCGCGCAACGCCCGACTGGTTGGTCACCACGATCACGTAGTAGCCCGCCTCGTTCAAGAGCCGGACGGCCTGCGGCGCAGTGGCGATCCATTCGAGATCTTCCGGCCGGAAAGTGTAGCCGTGGTCGACATTGAGCACGCCGTCGCGGTCGAGGAAGGCCGCAGGCCTGCGCGGGACGTTCTCCATCACGGCTCCATCAGGCGGCGCAACGCGCTTCCACCCGCTCGCACAAATAATGGTAGAGGCAGATGTGCGCCTGCTGGATCAGCGGCGTCGCGCGCGACGGCACGTCGAGCAGAACGTCGGCGAGTGGCGCCAGCTTGCCGCCGCCTTCCCCGGTGAAGGCGAGCGTCTTGAGCCCGAGCTTGCGCGCGGCGGCGAATGCGGCGACCACATTGGGCGAATTTCCGCTGGTGCTCAGGCCGATGAGCACGCCGCCGGGCTCCGCGTAGGCTTCCACCTGGCGGGCGAACACCGTTTCGTAGCCGTAGTCGTTGGACCAGGCCGTCAGCACCGCCGGGTCGGCGCTCAGGCAGATCGCCTTGAAGCCCGGTCGCTCCTTCAGGAAGCGTCCGACGAATTCACCGGTGATGTGCATGGCGTCGGAGGCCGAGCCGCCGTTGCCGCAGATCATCACCATGCGCCGCTGGGCGATCGCGCCGGCGACGATGTCGATGGCGGCCGCGATGCGCTGCTCTCCGACATGGGCGGCCGTCCGCTCGATCAACCGCGCGGATTCGTTGCAATAGGATTGGAAATCCATGCCCGTTCCTGTGGTGCGGCGCGCCGGCGGCGCCCGTTCGGCCCGATAGACAACGAATTATCGGCTGCTGGCAAGGTCGAATCCGCCCCGCCGGCCGCTAGTCCTCCATCGCCTGATAGACCATCGTCCGCATCAGGTAGCGGTAGTGCATGCGCTGGAGCGGTGCCTGCATCATCAGGATCGCCACCAGCGCGCGGCTCGGATCGATCCAGAAATAGGTGCCGCTCACCCCGCTCCAGGAATAGTCGCCGGGCGAACCGGGCAGGGCGCAGCGGCCGGCCTCCTTGCGCACCGCAAAGCCGAGGCCAAATCCGATGCCGTGCTCGGGCACCGGCGCCAGCGCGCCGAACATGATGCGCATCTGCGGCCCGTATTGGACGCCCGGCGGCAGGTGGTCGGCGGCCATCAGCGCGACCGAGGACGGCGCCAGGAGGCGCGCGCCGTCCAGGGCGCCGCCGTTCAGCAGCATCTGGCAGAAGCGCGCGTAGTCGGCGGCGGTCGAGAGCAGGCCGCTGCCGCCGGAGATGAAGGCCGGCTTGCGCGCCGGATTGCGCAAGGGCGGGCGCTTGTCGGTGGCCGGGTCGATCTGCGGTTCGGAGACCTGCCCGGCATCGGCCGGCCCGAAGCTCGTGCTCGCCATGCCGAGCGGCCGGCAGACGCGCTCGGCAATGAATTCGTCGAGCGTCTTGCCGCTTACCACTTCCACCACGCGACCGAGCACGTCGGTGGACAGGCCATACTGGAAGGTGGTGCCGGGCTGGTAGGCGAGGGGTAGGCCGGATAGCCGCGTGACCAGCTCGGCGTTGGTGAGTTCGTCGTTTTCCACTTGCGCCGCGTCATAGGCCTTCTTGAGCAGTGGCCCCGCCAGCCGGCTGTAGGTCAGGCCGGAGGTATGCCGCAACAGGTCCTGCACGGTCATCGGCCGGCACGCTGCTTCTGTGGAGAGGATGTGCGAGGTGGTGCTGTCGGGATCGACCGCTACCTTCAGCGCGGCGAATTCCGGCAGATACGCTGCCACCGGATCGGCGAGCGAGAGCCTGCCTTCCTCCGCCAGCATCATCGTGCAGACAGACGTGACCGGCTTGGTCATCGAATAGATGCGGAACAGCGTGTCGCGCGTCATTGCGCTGCCGGCCTCGCGGTCGCGAAAGCCGATCGCCTCGTGACAGACGACTTTGCCGTAGCGCGCGATCAGCACGACGGCGCCGGGCACGGCGCCCGTGTCCACGTCGGTGCGCAGCACGTCGGTGAGGCGGCGCAGTCGCTGCGAGGAGAAGCCGGCGTCTTCCAGCGCGGCGGCGCGCGGCAGTTCGGCGGTCATCGCGCTTTCCTATTTCCAGAACTGCTTGGAGGCCAGCGCCGCGCCTTCCGCCATGGCGGCGAACTTGGCGAAGACGACGTCGGGATCGACCGCCGCCTGGCCGACCCAGGTGCCGTAGCCGCAGTCGGAGCCGGCGATGACGTTCTCGCGCCCGACCAGATTGGCGTAACGCGCGATGCGCTGCGCGATGAGCTCGGGGTGCTCGATGAAGTTCGATTTCGACTCGATCACGCCAGGGATCAGCGTCTTGCCCTCGGGCAGCTTCACCGTCTCGAACAGCGTGAACTCGTGCGCGTGGCGCGGATTGGCGGCCTCCAGCGAAAGCGCGCTCGGCTTGGCCGCGAACACGATGTCGATGACGTCGGCGAGCGGCACGTCGCGGTGATGCGGGCCTTCGTAGTTGCCCCAGCACAGGTGCATGCGCAACTGCTCGGCCGGTATGTTCTTGACCGCGTGGTTGAGCGCCTCGACGTGCAACTGCGCGCGCTTGCGGAACTCCGGCAGGCTCAGGTCGGCGTATTGGATATGCCGGCCCATGCCGAGGTCGGGGCAGTCGATCTGCAGCACGAAACCGGCTTTCGCCACGGTCTCGTACTCGTCGCGCATCGCGTCGGCGATGGCGTAGATGTAGCTCTCGAAGTCCTTGTAGTAGTCGTTGCGGAAGAACAGCGAGACGACGCCGGGCGAGGCCGCGCTCATGAAGCCGCTCGCCGCCTTGACGTTCGCCAGTGCGGCCTTCAGGTTGTCGGCGTCGGTCTGCGCCGAGACGCGGTCGCGCACCGAGATCGGTGCGTTGCAGGCGGGCGTCTTGCGCCGCGAGCGGCCGGGGTCGCCGAAGACCTTCTTCTCCAGCCGCGGAAAGTCGGCGAGGTCCTGATAGACGAAAGTGTTGCCGGTGCCGCCGAAGCCGTCGAGCCGGTCCTTGATGTAGGTGGCGTAGGAGGGCTTCGACATCTCGCCGTCGTTGATGAGGTCGATGCCGGCATCCGCCTGCTTCTTCACCACCTCGGCCACCGCGGCCTTGATGTCCCGCGCCAGGGCGACGGGTTCCACCGGAACCCCTTCCTCCTTGGCGTACATGGTGCGGATCAGGCTTTCCGGCCTCGGCAGGCTGCCGGTATGGGTTGTAAGGAAGCGGTCGCGGCTTTTTTGCATGATTTTCTCCCCGGGGCGGCGACTTTAGGACAGCGCGGCCGCGGTAACCACGCCCAGTTGGCCGTTTTCATTGACAGCCGGGGAGGGGGCCCGTAGAACCCCGGCCAAACAGTTTCCAGAGACCGTCATGAAAATCCGTAACTCATTGAAATCCTTGCGCGGGCGTCACCGCAACAACCGCCTGGTGCGGCGCAAGGGCCGGGTCTACGTCATCAACAAGACCAACCGGCGCTTCAAGGCCCGGCAGGGCTAGTTCACGCTCGTAGAAGGCCCTTTGCTCGGCCCTGAGGGCCCGCATGATCGCCTCCCGAGCAGGTTCCTCGCCACACCTTGGCCATAACGGACGAAGAGATTAACCTTCGTCCCATGCGCGCACGATTCCTCGGCATCCTCCTGGCCGCGGCCCTGGCCGCAGGCTTTGCCGCGCCCGCCGCGGCCGAGCCCGGCGACATCGTCGGCCCGCCCGACAAGCTGCCGAGCGTCCCGCGCGGCGACCGCCTGCACAATCTGGACTTCCTGTTCGGCGCGCTGAAGGCCGCCCCGGACGAAACCTCGGCCAAGGCCATCGAGGAGCGCATCTGGGCGCTCTGGGTCATCTCCAAGAGCGACACCGCCAACCTGCTGATGACCCGGGTGAAGACCGCGCTGGAGGCGAAGGACGTCGACCTCGCGATCAAGCTGCTCGATGGCATCGTCAAGGTGAAGCCCGACTATGTCGAGGGATGGAACCGGCGCGCGACCATCTACTACATGCGCAAGGACTACGGCCGCGCCATGGCCGACATCCGCGAGGTGCTCAAGCGCGAGCCGCGCCATTTCGGCGCGCTGTCGGGGCTGGGCATGATCCTGCAGGATCTCGGCGACGAGAAGCAGGCGCTCGAAGTCTTCCGACGCGCGCTCGCCGTCTACCCCCGTCTGCAGCGTATTCCCGATCTGGTGAAGACGCTGCAGGAAAAGGTCGAGGGACGGGATATCTGAACGTCCCGCAAACTACGGTTGCCGCGCTGCCCCCGCGCGGCCGCGCCTTGATCTAGAACAAATGCCCGCAGGCCCATCCGGCTAACGCTGGCGTCCCGCCGTCTCGTTCACTTCCGCCGGAACAGCCATGCCGTCTCCCCATCGCATCGACACCCATCACCATTTCGTGCCGCCTTTCTATCTCGCCGAGGTCGGCGCCGAGGCGATCGCCCGCACGCTGGTCTACAACAGGGCGCCCGACTGGACGCCGCAGCATTCGATCGACGCCATGGACCGCAACGGCATCGCGACGGCGGTTGTGTCGATCTCGGCGCCGGGCTTCCTGTGCGAGGAAGCGAAGCGGCCAGACTTGTGCCGGCGCTGTAACGACTACGCCGCGCGCATGCGGGCCGATCATCCCGGCCGCTTCGGCAACTTCGCCAGCCTGCCGCTGCCCGACGTGGATGCAAGTCTCAAGGAGATCGAGCGCGCGCTCGACACGCTGAAGGCCGAGGGCATCGGCCTGCTGACCCACTACGAGGGGAAGTATCTCGGCGATCCGGCCTTCGATCCCGTCTTCGAGGAGCTCAACCGGCGCGGCGCGGTGGTCTTCGTGCACCCGACCGAAAGCCCCTGCACGTGCGGCTTCGCGCTGCCAGCGGCCTCGCTCGAATATCCCTTCGACACCACGCGGGCGATCGCGAGCCTGCTGTTCAGCGGCACCTTCAACCGCGCGCGCAACGTCAAGTTCATCTTCTCGCACGCCGGCGGCACCGTTCCGTTTATCGCCGATCGTCTGGCGCGTCTCGAGCGCCGGCCGGATTTCGCGCGCCATGTGCCCGAGGGCGTGGCGGCCGAGCTCAAGCGTCTGCACTACGACACGGCGCTGTCGGCCAATCGGCTGGCGATGAATACGCTGCTCAGCCTGGTCGCGCCCACGCAGGTCACCTACGGAAGCGACTACCCTTACGCGCCGGAAGACGCCATGACCGGCGCGGTGAAAAGCTTGGCCGCGTTAGGCCTGCCGGAAGCTGATCTCGCCGCGATCGAGCGCGGCAATGCGCTGCGGCTGCTGCCGTCGCTGGCCTGAAAGGCGCGGGCCGCCCGTCACTCCTGCGCGACTTCCTGCCCGACATAGGCGATGCGCAGCATGTTGGTCGCGCCGGGCGTCCCGAGCGGCACGCCGGCGACCACGATCACGCGCTGGCCCGGCTTGGCGAAGCCTTCCTTGAAGGCAATGCGGCAGGCGCGGTTCACCATGTCGTCCTGGTCGTGCGCGTCCTCGGTGACCACGCAGTGCACGCCCCACACCAGCGCCAGGCGGCGTCCGGTGGACATATTGGGCGAGAGCGCCACCACCGGCGGCTTCGGCCGCTCGCGCGCCATGCGCAGGCCGGTCGAGCCGGACGAGGTCCAGCAGATCACGGCGGCAAGGTCGAGGGTGTCGGCGATGTGGCGCGCGGCGTCGGCGATGGCGTCGGCGCCCGTGGCTTCGGGCTGCGAGCGCTGGGCGGAAATAATGTTGCGGTAGATCGGTTCGCTCTCCACCTCTTCGGCGATGCGGTTCATGGTCGAGACCGCCTCCACCGGATATTGCCCGGCCGCCGATTCCGCCGACAGCATCACCGCGTCGGCGCCCTCGAAGATGGCGGTGGCGACGTCGGAGACCTCCGCGCGGGTCGGCACCGGCGAGGAGATCATCGATTCCAGCATTTGAGTGGCGACGACGACGGGCTTGCCAGTCTGCCGGCCCATGCGCGTCATCTGCTTCTGCACGCCGGGCACTTTCTCCAACGGCATTTCCACGCCGAGGTCGCCGCGCGCGACCATCAGCGCGTCGGCAAGGTCGATGATCTCGGACAGCCGGTTCACCGCCTGAGGCTTCTCGATCTTGGCCATCACCGCCGCGCGGCCGAGCGTGATCTTCTTGGCCTCGGCGATATCCTCCGGCCGCTGGATAAAGGAGAGCGCGACCCAGTCGATGCCGGCGTCGAGCGCGGCCTCGAGATCGGTGCGGTCCTTCTCCGCCAGCGCCGAGAAGGGAATGGTCGAGTCGGGCAGGCTGACGCCCTTGCGGTCGGACAGCTTGCCGCCGACCACCACGCGCGTCGTCATCCTTTTGGGTTCGACCTGCGTGACGGTGAGGCGCACCTTGCCGTCGTCGATCAGCAGCGTGTGGCCGGGCTCGACCGCCGCGAAGATCTCGGGATGCGGCAGGAAGGCGCGCGTGGCGTCGCCGGCTGCGTTGTCGCTGTCGAGCACGAAGGTGTCGCCGCTCTTCACCTGCACCGCGCCGCCCGCGAAAGTGCCGAGCCTGAGCTTCGGGCCTTGCAGGTCGACCAGGATGCCGATCGGGCGGCCGCGCTCCTGTTCGACCGCACGGATCATACCGACCAGCTCGCGCATGCGGTCCGGGCTGGTGTGACTCATGTTGATGCGGAACACGTCGGCGCCGGCATCGAACAGCCGTCCGATCATCTCCGCATTGGAAGATGCGGGGCCGAGGGTGGCGACGATCTTGGCGCGGCGGTGACGTCTCATCGCTTGCCGCCTCCCGGCGGAGAACTCGGGGTCTGCAAAGGTGGCCGGCCCGGGCCGGGCACATGCGGGGTGCCGGTCGGCGAGCGGGCCGGGCGGTCGACGGCCTGGTCGGATCTGTCGGTGAGTTGCACCGTCCAGGAGCGCTGCTCTCCGGTGTCTACCTCGAAGAAGCCGGTGCGGTCATAGCCGCGCGCCAGGCAATTTTCGGTGCCGCGAATGGTGAACTCCTTTTCGCGTGAGCACATGTAGGCGTGACCGGACCATTCGCCGCCGCGGTCGTAGTCTACAGCGTAAATGTAATAGTATCGTGCCACCAGCGGGCCGCGCAGCAGCGTCTCGCACGAGCGTGCGGAGATGTTCCACCAGCCCTCGGTGGTCCAGCCCTCGGCGTCCTTGTAGCCGAGCGCGACGCCGACGCGCGCCCCGGTGTTGTTGCACAACCGAAAGTCCGCCTGCGCCGCCTGCGCGGACAGCCCGAGCCACAGCAGGGCCGGCGCCGCGATCCGCGCGAGATGGCTCAAAAAAGGGCGTCCGGCGGGGGTGAAAGGCAACAGCGTCACGATGCTTGGTTTTGATTGAAGGTTTTTGGCGTGTCCCGTTACGGCCTGTCAACGACGATGGCGCGGAAGTCGTTGACGTTCGTAAAGGTCGGGCCGGGGCGCAGCAAACCGCCGACCGTTTCGAAGAAGGCGGTGGAGTCGTTGTTGGCAAGAAAGGCGGCAGGATCGAGGCCGAGCGCTTTCGCCCGCGCCGCGGTGCCGCCATCGATGAGGGCGCCGGCGGGGTCGGCGGCGCTGCCAGCGCCGCCATCGGTGCCGTCGGTGTCGCCGGCGAGCC
>JBKBRE010000031.1:0-37481 GCA_046292265.1 Pseudolabrys sp.
CTCGTCGACAAGCGCGTCACCATCTACGGCCAGCAGGAGGTGGTGAAGGATCTGGTCGAGCAGCGGCGCGCCGACGGCGGGCCGCTGCTGTTCGAAGTCGACGACGTCACGGTGCACGACCTGACGTCAGAGCGGCCGAAGATCCGCTTTACCCATGACGGCCGGCGCCAAGAGATCGACTGCGACTTCATCGCCGGCTGCGACGGCTTCCACGGCATCTGCCGCCCCAGCATTCCCGGCGGCGTGGTGCAGGTGTTCGAGCGCGAATATCCCTTCGGCTGGCTCGGCATTCTCGCCGAAAGCCCGCCGCCCGACCACGAACTCATCTATTCATACACCGACCGCGGCTTCGCACTCTACACGATGCGCTCGATGTCGCTGGCGCGCCTGTACTTGCAATGCGACCACGACGAGGACATCGCCAACTGGACGGACGATCGCATCTGGGAAGAGCTGCACAAGCGGCTCGGCGGCGCGCGCAAGCTGCAGGAGGGCAGAATCCTTCAGAAGGGCATCACGCCGATGCGCAGCTTCGTGGCCGAGCCGATGCAGCACGGTCGCCTGTTCCTCGCCGGCGATTCCGCGCACATCGTGCCGCCGACCGGCGCCAAAGGCATGAACCTCGCCTTCGCCGACGTGGTGTTCATGTCGCGGGCGCTGGCGGCCTTTTACAAGGGTGGACGCAGCGATCTGCTCGAGAGCTATTCGCGGACTTGCTTGCGCCGCGTGTGGAAAGCGCAGCGCTTCTCCTGGTGGATGACGCAGATCATGCACCGCTTCCCCGAGGAGACCGCCTTCGATCATCGCCGCCAACTCGCCGAGCTCGACTATCTCACCGGCTCGGATGCGGCCTCCACCGCGCTGGCCGAGCAGTATGCCGGCCTGCCGATGGATTAGCGCCGCGCAGGGGCCGAACTCCTTTGCGCGCGAATAAATGACGGGCGGCAAGCGCAAAGCCGCTGGCGATGGCGGTGGACAATTTGCCGATGCCGCCGCGATACATCACGTGATTGGGATTTCCGGGTGCTTAGGCGCGGTGTAGCCTCGCCATAAAGGCTGTTTATAGGCCGATTGCGCACGGAGGAAACGATGGCAAAGTTTCTTTGTCTGGCGGCCGGCCTGCTCGCGGCATGGCTGAGCGCGACGGTGCCGGAAGCGGCGCGCGCGCAAGGCGCCTTCCCGAACAAGTCCATCCACTTCATCGTCGGCTTCGCCGCCGGCGGCGGGAACGACTTGTTTGCCCGCCTGGTGGCGCAGAAGTTCCAGGAGAACACCGGCGCGACCACCGTCATCGAGAACCGGGTGGGCGCGGGGGGCCGGCTCGCCGCCGAATATGTCTCGCGCGCCCCGGCGGACGGCTACACGGTGCTGGTCGGGGCCACCGGGCAGATGTCGATCGCAGCGGCGATCTTCCCCAATCTTGCCTATCACCCGACCAGAAGCTTCATCCCGCTCAACATGATCGCATCCTTCCCGCTCGTGCTGGTTGTTCCCGCGGGACATCCGGCGAAATCGGTGAAGGAACTGGTCGAGTGGGCCAAGGCCAACCCCGAGAAATCGAACTACAGCACCTCGTCGCCGGCGTTCACGATTGCGAGCGAGATCTTGAAGCTGAAGACCGGCATGCCGGCGGTGGCGATACCCTACAAGAGCAGCAACGAGTCGAATCTCGCGGTGGTTGGCGGACAGGCGCTGTTCACGATCTCGGACGGTCCGCCGGCTATCCCGCTCGTACAGGGCGGCAAGACGCGCGCGCTGGCGGTCACCGGCAAGGAGCGTTCGCCGGAACTTCCGGACGTTCCCAGCATGGCGGAAGTCGGCTATCCGGCCGTCGATACACAACTATGGAGCGGTTTCTTCGTGCCGACCGGCACGCCGCGTCCGGTGGTGGACAAGCTTACCGCCGAACTCGGCCGCGCTCTGGCCGATGCGAAGGTGCAGGAGGGCTTGCGCAAGATGGCCGTCAGGCCGGGCGGACCGACCGGTGAGGCGTTCAAGACGGTGATCGACGCGGATATCGAGAACTTCACCGAAGTGGCGAAGGCCGCCAACCTCGTCGTCCCCCAGTAGTACCGTGCTACGATCGTCGTAATCATTTTTGACGGGCGCCGGATTGCCGGCGCGCCGTCCGCTGCTATGTTAGTTGCTCGGCGTTTCCATGGAGCGGGGGTACGATGCGGCATGTGGCGGTTCTTCTTTTCGCAGCCGCTGTCGTCACGCCCGCCCTCGCAGAGCTGCCGCCGCCACAATTTGCGCCGGTACAAATAGCGGCAGCCGAAGCGACGTCCGTCGAAGCGATCTTCACTGAATTCGGTCTGTTCGGCGTCTGGGCGGGCGATTGCGCGAAGAAGGCCGCGCCGGACAATCCGCACGTCCATATCGCCCGGGCGAGCACGGGCGTGGTTTTCGAGGAACACGACCTCGGGCCCGGCTATGCCGTCAACGTCTACAACATCGTATCCGCCGAGCGGCTGTCGTCGACGCGCGTGTCAACACGAGTGATATTCCAGCCCGGCGGGCCAAAGGAAGAGCGGCAGACGCTCGTCTTCGATCTTCGCGGCAACACGCGGCGCACGATGTTCAACCAGGCGGAAGGCGGTCCGGTGCGCGTGAAGGACGGCGTAGCGGTCGCGCTCGGGAATAAGACGCCAGTGCTGAAGAAGTGCGATCAGCCGTAGCGGAAGGCCAGCAGGTTATCGAACGAGCGCAATTCGATCAGCACGCGGTGCAAGAGATCGGCATCGCGCGTGGCGATCGCTCTGGGGATCAATGCCAGACTCGCCTTGGCGCCGTCGACAAGACGGCGAAATTCCGGCGCCTGACGTATCGCATCGCCGGCGATGGCATCGCAGCGTGCGACGATGTAGCCGTAAGTCGCGGCGGCGCTGGTGACAGCGTAGGCTACCTCAGGCTTGCCGAGGTCGAGCGCGCGGTTGTTGTAGACCATGAACGCGTCCATCGTGGTGTTGGCATCGCGCACGCAGTCGGCCAGCACGACGATGCCGCTCGCCTGCCGCAGCGCGTAAAGGTCTCCGCGCACGGCATTGAGCCCTTCGCGCGCCGCGTCCAGCCGGCCGCTCCTGAGCATGATGTCGGTGCCGACGAGGCGCGCGGAGACGCCGGTGAATAGATTGGCGTAGCGCGGGTTGCCGTCGAAGGCGTCCGGGCGCCTGCCGGCGAAGCGCTCGCTCAGCCGCGTCCATGCCTCGCGCAGGCGGTCGAGTTCGAGTCCGGCGAGGTCGGCGTTGCCGGTGCGCAGGTAGCCGATGGCGACCCGGTTGTGGCTGGCGGCCTGCTCGACGGCGGCGTTAAACTCGGCAAGATCGCCCGCCCGGGCTGCGCCCATGAGCGCCACCAGCAGACATGCGACACGGGCAAGGCAGGACAGCATCGGTCATCACCGCATTTTGACGAGCAGATATATCGATAGCAGAATATATCGGTCGTCGACGAGGCGGCGAGTGAGACTTAGCAACAATGACAACGCGACGTGAATTCCTGTTGGCGGCGGCATCGGCCGCGATCCTTCCGGCCGTTCCGGCACGCGCGGAACCCATCCTGACCGACGATGGCCTCTACAAGGAGCCGTGGTATCTGGAGAGTTTCCTCGACCTCGCCGAGGACCTCGAAGGCGCTCACAAGGAGGGCAAGCGCTTCGTCATCACTTGGGAGCTGAAGGGGTGCCCCTATTGCAAGGAGACGCACTTCGTCAATTTCGCCCAGCCGCGGATCGCCGATTACGTACGCACCAACTTCGAAGTGCTCCAGCTCAACATCATCGGTTCGCGCAAGGTGACCGATTTCGACGGCCAGGAGCATTCGGAAAAGGAACTGGCCGCCAAATACGGCGTCCGCTTCACGCCGACCTTTCAGTTCTTTGGCGAGCGCGCCGCACCGCTCAAGGAGCTCGCCCCCGCCAAACGTGAGGTGGCGCGCGCGCCGGGCTATCTGCGGCCGGACGATTTCCTTGCGATGTTCCGCTATGTGCGCGAGAAGGCCTACGAGACCAAGAGCTTCCGCGACTATCTGAAATCGCTGCCAAGCTGAGGCGAGAGAAATCCAGTCCCGCGAAAGCGGTTCGGGTAGGACAAAACGCCTTTGCTGCGCCTGCGAACGTTACATTGTTTTTTATGAATATGATTTGATCATCCGACTCTTGCCCGCTATGGTTTAGTGGATCGGAGCGGTTGCTCCACGAGAATCCATTCGGGAGGGAGTTCGATGAAAGAGGTATCCCGTCGCGCGGCGCTGCTGCTTGGCGCGTCCGGCGCGGCGCTCACGATTGTCGGCTGGAATGGTGCTGCGCTCGCATCGGCCAAGGATGCGGCCGAGGACATCGCCAAGTTCACGGGCGGCAAGAAAGCCGAGGAGGGCAAGGTCTCGATCGAACTGCCCGAGATCGCCGAGAACGGCAATACCGTCCCGCTGTCGGTCAGCGTGCAGTCGCCGATGACGGACGCGGATTACGTGACCGACGTCCTGGTGGTTGCCGACGGCAATCCGCGGCCGGGCGTCGCCACGTTCCATTTCTCGCCCCTGTCGGGCAAGGCGGAAGCCTCGACCCGCATCCGGCTCGCCACCACGCAGAACATCATCGCCGTCGCCAAGACCAACAAGGGCGAATTCTTCACCGCCCAGAAGCTGGTGAAGGTGACGATCGGCGGCTGCGGCGGCTGAGTCGGCTGGCACAAACCCATTCCAACCGGCCGGACCAACATCATTTCAGGAGACGACCATGGCTGAAAAGCCGCGACTGAAACTGCCCAAGCAAGCCAAGAAGGGCGAAGTCATCGAGATCAAGACGTTGCTGCCGCACACGATGGAATCGGGGCAGCGCAAGGACAAGGACGGCAAGGTGATCCCGCGCAAGATCATCAACAAGTTCGCCTGCGAGTTCAACGGCAAGCCGGTGTTCTCGACGAACCTGGAGCCGGCGGTCGCCGCCAATCCGTATCTGCAATTCCACGCCAAGGTGAACGAGAGCGGCACGTTCAAGTTCACCTGGACGGACGACGACGGCAGCGTGACCACCGCGGAGGAGAAGATTACCGTCGGCTGACTTCTACGTCGCGCGCGCTCGACCGCGCGCGGCGCCATAAAACTGAAATTCACTGGGGAGAATTCATGATGCGTGCAGGGATTCTGTCGGGCGGCGTCGCCGCGTTCGTTGTCGCCGCGGCCGTCGCCGCGTCCGCGTCGCCGGCGGCCGCCCAGGCCAAGCCGGCGAACAGGGAGGCGCCGCTCGAGCTTAAGGGCGACGCTTCGGTCAGGCCATGGAAACGATATCCGGGCTGGCCGGCCCGCGACTACTCGAAATACAACAGCCTGGGCCATCTCGCGACGCCGCCGGCGCCGAAGGAACCGCGCAAGATCACCGGTCCGATCACCGGCAATGCCGAGAACGGCGCCAAGCTGGTCGCCGACCGCGCGCGCGGCGGCTCGTGCCTGGCCTGCCACGTGATGGGGCCCGCAGGCGGCGCTAACCTGCCGGGCAACGTCGCGCCCGACCTCTCTGAGATCGGCAACGCCGGCCGAGAGGACGAATGGCTGTTCAACTACGTCTACGACGCGCGGGTCTATAACGCCGAGACGGTGATGCCGCCCTGGGGCAGCCACGGCTTCTTCAACGACGCCGAAATCAACGACATCGTCGCCTTCCTGAAGACGCTGAAGAAGCCGGCGGTGTTCAAGACCGCGCTCGACGATCCGGAAAAGCGCCCGGTGCCGGTCGAAAAGCGCGACAATCTCGATCCGATCGAAAACCCCGGCATGTGGGCCGTCGACAAGGCGCAGGAGCTGTGGAAGCTGCGCGGATCGGCGGGCTTCTCGTGCAACGCCTGCCACAACGATCCCAAGACGCAGTTCAAGTCGTGGGCTGCCGGGATGCCCAAGTGGGAGCCGCGACTGAACAAGGTGCTGGGCGTGGAGGAATTCGTCACCCGGCACGCCAAGGCCACGACCGGCGCCAACTGGCTAATGGAGACCGACGAGAACCGCGCCATGTCGGTCTATCTGCATTTCCTCGCGAACGGTGCGCCGATCAAGGTCGACACGACCAGCGAGGGGGCGAAGGCAGCCATCGCGCGCGGCGTCGAACTCTCCAAGCGCAAGGTCGGCCAGCTCAACATGGCCTGCACGGATTGCCATGGCATCGCGGCCAACAAATGGATCCGCGGTCAATGGATGGGCGAGCCGAAGGGGCAGTACGACCACTTCCCGACCTGGCGCACCAGCCTGCTCGCGATCTGGGACATCCGCCAGCGATTCCAGTGGTGCTCGGTCAACATCCGCGGCGACGAGCTGCCGCCGGACGCCAAGGAGTACGGCGATCTGGAGCTCTATCTCGCCTCGCAGAACGAGGGCCTGAAACTGAGCGTGCCGGGCATCCGGCACTAGAATTGACGCAAGTCAAGGCCGGGCATGGGCCCGGCCGCTCACGCTGATTTCAAGCAACGACGGGCAAATCCGGCGAAAGACCGGGTTTGCCAATGATGGAGTGCGACCGAAAATGATCACGCGCCGTGAAATTCTTCAAGTGGGCGCCGCGACGGCGGCCTTGACGGCGGGCGGCGCGTTGACGCGCGCTTTCGCGCAGCAACGGCTGACCGAGGCGGAGCTCCTGAAGTTCGATGCGCTCGGCACCGTCACGCTCCTGCACGTCACCGACATTCACGGCCAGCTGGTGCCGGTCTATTTTCGCGAGCCGACCGTCAATCTCGGCGTGGGCGAGGCCAAGGGCCAGCCGCCGCACGTCACCGGCAAGGATTTCCTCAAGCGCTTCGGCATTCCGGAGAAGTCGGCGGCCGCCTATGCGCTGACCGACCAGGAATTCGAGGCGCTGGCCAAGAGCTATGGCCGCATCGGCGGCATCGACCGCCTCGCTTCGGTGGTCAAGCGCGTCCGCGCCGAGCGCGGCGCCGACAAGGTGCTGCTGCTCGACGGTGGCGACACCTGGCAGGGTTCGCTCGGCTCGAACCGTACCAAGGGCCAGGACATGGTCGACTGCATGGCGCTGTTGAAGCCCGACGCCATGACCGGCCATTGGGAGTTCACCTACGGCGAAGCGCGCGTGAAAGAGTTGATCGAAGGCCTCGGCTTCGCCTTCCTCGCGCTCAACATCCGCGACACGGAATGGAACGAGCCGGCGTTCGAGCCCTACAAGATGTTCGAGAAGGGCGGCGTGAAGATCGCGGTGCTCGGGCAGGCCTTCCCCTATACGCCGGTCGCCAATCCGCGCTGGATGATGCCGAAGTGGTCGTTCGGCATCCGCGAGGATGACGTCCGCGCCAATGTCGAGAAGGCGCGCAAGGCAGGCGCCCAGGTCGTGGTGCTGCTGTCGCACAACGGCTTCGACGTGGACCGCAAGCTCGCTTCGCGCGTCTCCGGCATCGACGTGATCCTCACCGGCCACACGCATGACGCGCTGCCGGAGGCGATCCGCGTCGGCAAGACGCTGCTGATCGCCTCGGGCAGCCACGGCAAGTTCGTGTCGCGGCTGGACCTCGACGTGCAGAACGGCGAGTTGAAGGGCTATCGTTACAAGCTCATCCCGCTGTTCGCCGATGTGATTGCGCCGGACGCCGAGATGGCGGCGATGGTGGCGAAAGTGCGCGCGCCCTTCGCGGCCGAGCTCAAGCGCGAGGTGGGGCGGTCCGAATCGACCTTGTACCGGCGCGGCAACTTCAACGGCACCTTCGACGATCTCATCTGCGACGCGATCCTGAAGGAGCGTGACGCGGAGATCGCGCTCTCGCCCGGCTTCCGCTGGGGCACCAGCGTGCTGCCGGGGCAGGCGATCACGGTGGAGGACATCCACAACGCCACCGCCATCACCTATCCGCAGGTCTATCGCATGGGGATGACGGGCGAGCGGCTGAAGGAGGTGCTGGAGGACGTGGCGGACAACCTGTTCAACCCCGATCCCTACTACCAGCAGGGCGGCGACATGGTGCGCTGCGGCGGGCTGGGCTATTCGATCGACGTGTCCAAGCCTATCGGCAGCCGCATTTCCGGCATGACGCATTTGAAAACGGGCCAGCCGATCGACCCGAAGAAGGAATACGTCGTCGCCGGCTGGGCCAGCGTGAACGAAGGCACCCAGGGACCGCCGGTTTGGGAACTGGTCGAGCGTTATGTCGCGGCGCAAAAAACCGTCCGGGTGACGCCGAACAGCGCGGTGAAGGTGACCGGCGCATAGAGCGCGAGATGGCCCCTCGCGCGCCATCTACCTCCGCTTCTTCCGCTGGGGTTGCTTGTGCGTGTGGTGGTCCGGCGCCGTGGGGTGCTGCGCGGGCTTGCGCGCATTCCAGAGCGCCCAAAGGCCAACGATGGCGGTCGCCGTCAGCAGCCCGCACAGACCGAAAAACAGGGACAGCGCCGACGTCTTCTCAACCAGCGGATAGAAGTATGAAAAAACGACCGCATAAGCGGCGCCGAAGGCAATGCCGAGCAAGATGATCAGCGCCGCTGCTTTCATCGCCGCCTATTTCTTTTCCGTGGCGGAAAGCCCGATGGTGTGAACGACGGTGCCGATGTCGCGTGCAACTAGATCAGTCCAATCGGCCGTGGTCAGTAAGATGCTGAGAAGCGAGGTACCGAAGGTATGGATGCGCTGATCGTCTGCGAAGTCTTTGCTTTTAACCTGCTCCTTGAATCGTGAAAGGATGGTCTCGAAGGCTCTCACGTGCATCGGCGGCCGCAGATCGGCGATGAGATAGGGCGGCGGCACTTTCTGCAGCGTGGTAACGGGCTTCGCGTACGTGAAAAGAAACGGCCCCTCGCTGATATCGCTCTTGCACAGCGTCAGCATCTTGCCTTCGGCGCTGGTGCAAATGCGGTTCAGGATCGTCAGTGCCATCGACTGATCGTAAAACGAATCCATGTATTTCTCGGCCAGAGTCTCGTAGTCCTGCGGTCCCACGGCCTTCTTGAGGTCCTGAAATTGCTTCTTCTTGCTGCCGATGACGGGGATGTGCAGTACGTTCAGCTCGTTCTTGGGCACGTCGAACACGTCGATCGCTTTTATGGACTTGAAGAATTCCTTCATGAAGGCCCGCGTCCGCGGCGTGTTCGCCGTTACGATGGCATAGGAGTAGAGCGCATAGCCGCTGGTCTCGCCGCCCAGCGTGGTCAATTCGTTGTAGCCGGTATCGAAGATCGGCCCAATCGATGAGGCGATGCGGCCACTGGAGCCGGCGTGGTATATGAACTTGTAGTAGGAGTCCTTATCGACGTCCGTCATGCCGCGCGTAATGAAGCCCTTCAGTGCGAAATCTTCATCGCACGGCGTAGGGGCGCAGACGCCTTCTGTCTTGAACACGCATCCACACGACTTTTTACTCTCGCCCAATCCATTAGAGACGGCCAGCACAACGCTCAACATTGCGACGGGTGCGATAAGAGCGCGTCTGAGCATGTTCATGCTTCTGACCGGTCAAGCTAGGCGTCTGTGTGCTCGACCGCATGCGATCATCCACCCAGGAGAATGGAAATTCAACCCAGGCGGGCAGCGGTTCTACAATACCTCGCGAATGGCGATACTTGGGTGTAAACGCGAATTTCAATTACATTCATAAAACAGAATGTGATATGAGGCGGCAGGGATGAGACATCTGCCGGGAGGCCTGTTTGACAGACGCCACGGATAATACGCGCGCCACGCGCAGGCGATTTCTCGCCGGCGCGGCCGGGCTTGCCGCCGTCGGCACGAGTGCCGCCGCCGCGCGCGCGGAAGCGAAGAACCTGCCGCCCAATGTCGCCGACTGGAGCAAGAGCCTGGGCGACGGGGTGGGTGTGCGCGCCTACGGCAACCCGTCGCAATTCGAAAAGGACGTTCAGCGCCGCACCGTCGCATGGCTGACCGCGTCGCCGGAATCCTCGGTCAGCTTCACGCCGCTGCACCAGCTCGACGGCATCATCACGCCGAACGGCCTTTGCTTCGAGCGTCACCACGGCGGCATCGCCGAGGTCGATCCCAACGACTATCGCCTGATGCTTCACGGCATGGTCGACAAGCCGCTGATCTTCACGCTCGACGACCTCAAGCGGCTGCCGCGCGTCAATCGCATCCACTTCCTCGAGTGCGCCGCCAATTCCGGCATGGAATGGCGCGGCGCCCAGCTCAACGGCTGCCAGTACACGCACGGCATGGTGCATTGCGTGCAGTACACCGGCGTGCCGCTGAAGCTCCTGCTCGAGCAGGCCGGCGTGAAGGCGAACGCGAAGTGGCTGATGGTTGAAGGTGGCGACGCCGCCGGCATGAACCGCTCGCTGCCGCTCGCCAAGGCGCTCGACGACTGCCTTGTCGCCTACCGCATGAACGGCGAGATGCTGCGCCCCGAGCAGGGCTACCCGGTGCGGCTGGTGGTGCCGGGCTGGGAAGGCAACATGTGGATCAAGTGGCTGCGCCGCATCAAGGTCGGCGACCAGCCTTGGTATACGCGCGAAGAGACGTCGAAATACACCGACCTCCTGGAAGACGGAAAGGCGCGGCAGTTCACCTTCGTGATGGACGCCAAGTCGGTGATCACCTCGCCGTCGCCGCAGGCGCCGGTGAAGGGCAAAGGCTTCATGGTGATCTCCGGGCTCGCCTGGTCGGGCCGCGGCAAGGTCGCCCGTGTCGACATCTCGCTCGACGGGGGCCGCAACTGGCATACGGCCAAGATCGACGGGCCGGTGTTCGACAAGGCCTGCGTCCGCTTCTACTTCGAGCACGAATGGAACGGGGAGCCGCTGCTCCTGCAATCGCGCGCGATGGACGACAGCGGCTACGTGCAGCCGAGCAAGGACGCGCTGCGCAAGATTCGCGGCGTCAACTCGATCTACCACAACAACGGCATCCAGACCTGGGCCGTCAAGGCGGACGGGGAGGTTGAGAATGTCGAGGTGGGTTAAGCTCGCGCTCGCCTGCGCGCTGCTGCTCGCGCCGGCAGCGGCCTTTGCGCAGGCGAAGAAAGAGACGCCGCGCCAGTACGGCGTCGGGCAGACGGCCACGCCGGAGCAGATCGCCGGCTGGGACATCGACGTGAGGCCGGACGGGCAGGGGCTGCCGCCGGGCAAGGGCTCGGTGAAGGACGGCGAGACGGTCTACATGGAGAAGTGCGCCGCCTGCCACGGCGAGTTCGGCGAAAGCGCCGGCCGCTGGCCGCAGCTCGCACAGGGCAAGAACACGCTCGCGTCGCACGATCCGGTCAAGACGGTCGGCTCCTATTTCGCGCACGTGTCGACCGTGTTCGACTACGTGCGCCGCGCGATGCCGTTCGGCGACCCGCAGTCGCTGAGCAATGACGAGCTCTACGCGGTGACCGCCTACGTCCTGAACCTGAACGACATCGTCGACGACAAGTTCGTGCTGTCGAAGGAGACCTGGAAGCAGGTCAAGATGCCGAACGCGGCCGGCTTCTTCGACGACGACCGCGAGAAAGCCGAGAAGACGTTCTGGACAAATAACCCGTGCATGAAAGACTGCCGAGGGCCGGTGCAGATCACCGGGCGGGCGGCGGCCATCGACGTGACGCCGGACGACAAGACCCAGAAGCGAGGGGTGGAATAACCGAACCTTTGAGGCCGGGTCGGGGGAAATCGAATCCCCGAACGGCTCGAAAATGATAAAGAAACGCTCCGCGACATTTTGTCAGCGGCTGCGCAACAAGAATGCAAATGCGTCGCGATTGCGCGGCATGCCAGTCTCGACGAGCGACGGTTGGGAGGCCGTAGGAATGGCTCGCTTGTTTTCGGGGCATCGGGAGCGCGCGATCCGGCGCGGGGCGGCGGCCGCGGCGGCCGTAGTCCTCATTGCGACCTCGGAACTGCGTGCCGGCGATCTCGAGCTTGGCCGCTATCTCGCTACCGAGTGCATGACCTGCCACGGCACCGCGAGCGCCACCAGTACGATCCCCAATATTTTTGGTCTGGGCGAAGCGCATTTCGTCGAGGTTATCCGCGCCTACCGCGTCAAGGCGCTGCCCAACCCGATCATGCAATCCGTCGCCGAAAGGCTCAAGGATGAGGAAGTCGCCGCGCTCGCCGCCTATTTCGAAACGGCCAAGAAATCACGATAAGCCAAAAGGGGGTAAGGATGACTGACATAACAAGGCGTAATTTCGGATTGCTGGCGGGCGCTTCGCTGGCGACCTTCTCGATGCCGCTGTTTGCGCCGGCCGTGCTCGGCCAGGGCAAGCCCAAGGTGGTGGTGATCGGCGGCGGCCCCGGCGGCTGCACGGTCGCGCGCTACCTGGCCAAGGACGGCGGCGGCGCCATCGACGTGACGCTGATCGAGCCGCAGAAGCAGTTCACGACCTGCTTCTTCTCCAATCTCTATGTCGGCGGCTTCCGCGACTTCAAGTCGCTGACGCACAACTACGACAAGGTGAGGAAGGCCGGCGTGAAGGTCGTCCATGCGATGGCGACCGCCATCGACCGCGACAAGAAGCAGGTGGTGGTCGGCAAGCAGCGCATTCCCTACGACCGGCTGGTGGTCGCTCCCGGCATCGATCTGAAGTTCGATTCGGTGCCCGGGTATTCGGAGGCGGCGGCCTCCGTCATGCCGCACGCCTGGAAGCCGGGGCCGCAGACCCAGCTCCTGGTCAGGAAGCTCAACGCGCTCAAGGACGGCGACACCATCGTGATGGTCGCGCCGCCGAACCCGTACCGCTGCCCGCCGGGGCCCTACGAGCGCGTGTCGATGTTCGCGCATGTGCTCAAGAAGAAGGGCCACAAGAAGTCGAAGATCATCGTGCTTGACCCGAAGCCGGCCTTCTCCAAACAGGCGGTGTTCATGGAAGGCTGGGAGAAGCACTACCCGGGCATGATCGAGTGGCAGGACCCGAAGATGCACGGCGGCATCAAGGGCGTCGACCCGAAGACCGGCGTCGTCAAGACCGATCTCGCCGAGTACAAGGCCGCGCTCGCCAACGTCATCCCGGCGCAGATGGCCGGCAAGATCGCGCGCGACGCCGCGCTCACCAACCAGACCGGCTGGTGCGAGATCCATCCGGAGTCGATGAAGTCGAAGGTCGACGCCAACATCTTCGTCACCGGCGACGCCTCGATCGCGGGCGACATGCCGAAGTCGGCCTTCTCGGCGAACAGCCAGGCCAAGGTGGCGGCGATGATCATCCGCTCCGAGCTGACGCAGTCGCGCGCCTTCCCGGCCCGCTACAGCAACACCTGCTGGAGCCTGATCGCCCCCGACGACGACATCAAGGTCGGCGGCAACTTCGAACCGGGCGACGGCAAGATCAAGGCGGCGCCCGGCTTCGTCAGCCAGAAGGGCGAGTCGGCCGACATCCGCAAGCAGAACTACAAGGAGTCGGTCGATTGGTATAACGGCATCGTCGCCGACGTTTTCGGCTGATCGAGACTTAAGAACAACGATGGCGGTCTTGCGCCTGGCGCAAGGCCGCCGTTTTGCGTCGGCGCGGGGTTTCGCCTATGAAGGGCGCTCCATTTCACGAGTCCGGACGCATTCATGGCCAAGCTCTCTCTCTCCGTCGCCGTCGGCCCCTATGACCGCACGCGCGCGCTCGTCGACGGCAGCGTGCAGATCGACGGGGTCGAACCCGTTTGCATGACCCTGTCGCCGGAGGAGATCTTCTTCCGCGCGCTGCGCCACGCCGAATTCGACATCTGCGAATTGTCGCTGTCGAGCTTCACGGTGAAGACCGCGCAGGGTGGGGGGCCCTATGTCGGCGTGCCGGCTTTCGTGTCGCGCGCGTTCCGCCATACCTCGATCTTTGTGCGCACCGACCGCATCAGGAAGCCGGAGGATCTCAAGGGCAAGCGCGTGGGGCTGCCGGAATACCAGTTGACGGCGAACGTCTGGGCGCGCGCCATCCTGGAAGACGACTACGGCGTGAAGCCGTCGGACATCCACTGGATCCGCGGCGGCATCGAGGAGGCGGGACGGCCGGAGAAGATCTCCATCGACCTGCCGAAGGACGTGAAGCTCGAGAACGCGCCGGAGGGCAAGACCATCTCGGCCATGCTGGAGGAAGGGACGATCGACGGCTTCATCGCGCCGCGTCCGCCGTCGCTGCCGAAGAACACGCCCAACGTCGGCTGGCTGTTTCCCGATCCGGTGGCGGCGGCCAAGGACTACTACAAGCGCACCGGCATCTTCCCGATCATGCATCTGGTCGGCGTGCGCCGTACGCTCGCCGAGCAGCATCCGTGGCTGCCGGGTGCGGTGTTCAAGGCTTTCGCGCAGGCCAAGGAGCAGGCGCTGCACCTACTGAGCGACACTTCGGCGACCAAGGCGACGCTGCCCTTCGTCGAGGAGCGGCTGGCGGAAGCGCGCGCGCTGATGGGCGACGACTTCTGGTCCTACGGCCTCGACGCCAACCGCAAGACGCTCGAGAGCTTCCTCAAGCATCACCACGCGCAGGGGCTCTCGTCACGGCCGGTCAGGCCGGAGGAACTGTTTCACCCCGGCACGCACGAGCAGTTCAAGCTGTGACATGAAAACGCCGGGGCCGCACGCGGCCCCGGCGCAATGCCAGACGGTCACTTCGCGATCGAGGTCTGCACCAGATCGGCGACCTGAGCCTTGTCCAGCTCCTTCGGCGCGTATTTCAGCTCGACCGCGTCCTTCAACAGCTGATCCAGCCCTCTGATCTCCGTCATCTGCAACAGCGACTTCGGGAAGAACTGGTCGCGCACGCGCTTGGCCAGTTCCGGCGTGACCTTGGCGAACTCGGCGTAATCCGCAAACAGCTTCGGATTGTCCGAGTACATGTAGTCGATCGTCTCCTTGTAGGCCTGCATGAAGCGGCGGATCACGTCCTTCTTGTTCTTGAGCGCGTCGGCGTTGGCGATGATGACGCGGATGGTCTGGCCCTTGACGATGTCGGTGTCGCCGCCGCGGCCGACCAGCGTGATCTTGCCCTCGTCCATTTCCTTCAGGCCGAACGGGGGCGAGGCCCAGCCCATGTCGACCTGGCCGGACATCACCGCGGTCAGCGTCGCCGGCGGGCCGCCGGTGGCGGTCGGCTTCACGTCGAGCTTGTATTCCTTGATGAAGGCCAGAACCATCGAATGGGTCGAGGAGCCGTTGGTCGAGTAGGCGATGGTCTTGCCCTTGACGCTCGCGGCATCTTTCAGGCTTTTCAATCCGGAATCCGATTTGGCGTACCAGTAGTCGGCGGCGCCGGTCGCCTGCGCGGCGACGATGCGGATCGGCGCGCCCTTGGCGTAGTAGCCGATGGCGCCGAGGGTGCCGACGGCCAGACCGAGGTCCACGTTGCCGGATATCACCGGCTGCACCGTTTCGCCGCTGCCGCGGGTGTAAACCATCTCAAGGGTCAGGCCGTGCTTTTTGAAAATGCCGGCCTTCTCGCCAAGGTGCGGGACAGCGGTATCCCAGTTGCCGCGCTGGCCGATGGTCATCTTCACGACGTCGTCGGCCGAAGCAGGCGTGGCCAGAGCCGCCGCCGCGATGACGGCCGCACCGGCGAGCTGTCGGATATGCTTCATGGTCGATCCTCCCTTTTGCACAGTCGTTGTCGTCACGAAGAACGCTAGCGCCGGATGCTGTCGAGCCCGCCGAGCCGGCCGACCAGAGCGTTGGCGCCGATGGCGAGCACGAACAGCACGATCAGCATCGCGTACATGCGCGGCATGTCGAAAATGCTGTAGGCCTGGATGATGAGAAAGCCGATGCCTTTGTTGGAAAGTTTGGTTTCGGCGAGCAGCGTGCCGATCAGCGCCACGCCGAGACCCAGCCGAACGCCGTTGATGATCGGGTGGCGCATGGCCGGCAGGTAGATCTTCCACACCATCTGCATGGTGTTGGCGCGGAAGCTCTTGCCGACCTTGACGATCACCTTGTCGATCTGCCGCATGCCGGCCGCCGCGCTCAGCGCCACGGGGAAGAAGCAGGACAGCGTGCCGAGCGCGATCTTCGAGCCGGGGCCGACGCCGAACCACATGATCATGATGGGGAAGAAGATGATCTTGGGCGTCGGCCCGAGATAATAGAGATAGTGCTCGAAAGCCTTGGACATGAAGCGGTTGGCGCCGAGCAGGATACCGACGGCAAGCCCGGACAGGCCGCCGATGGTGAGCGCGGCGCCGATCTCGCCGGCGGTGACCGCGAGGTGGAAATAGTACTCGCCGTGGCTCAGCAGGTCGAAGAGCGCGCCCGCCAGCGCGACCAGCGAGGGAACGACGTCGCGATAAAGCCAGCCCGAGCGGGCGAGCAATTCCCACGCCGCCAGCACCGTCACGATGATGACGATGCGCAGCAGCGTCACGGGGCTCACCGCCGGGGCGGCCACCGCCGTTTGCGTCAATCGGCCGGTCTCAGCCATCGCTCGGCCTTCTCCAGGGTCATAAAGAACAGCACGCTCACCAGGATCACGAAGCAGATCGCGGCGTAGGTGCCGGCAAGGTCGTAACGCTCGGCCAGATCGTTGATGAGCTGGCCAAGGCCGCCATAGTTGATCAGGAACTCAACCCCCACGATATTGATCAGCGCAAAAATAAGCCCCAGTCGGATGCCGACGAAGATGGTCGGCAGCGCGGCCGGGAACAGGATCTTCCAGAACTGCTGCGCCGGGGTGAGGTTGAAGCTCTTGCCGACATTGATCAGCACCTTCCGCGTGCTCGCCAGCCCCTCGATCGTCTTCAAGATCACCGGCGGCAAGGCGGCGATGAAGCCGATCATGATGATGGTCAAGGACGAGCGGCCGAAGATGACCATGAACAGGGGATACATCAGCACGATCGGCGCCGCCGCCATGGCGGCGACCCAGGTCTCGCAGGCCTGCCGCAGCAGCGTGAAACGGTGCATCAGCACGCCGCCCGCGACGCCGAACACCGTGAGCATGACGCCGGCGCTGAGGCATTCGGACAGCGTAAGCAGAAAGCGGCTGAATACGTGCTCCTCGACGATCACACGGCCGAAGCTCGCGCCGATCTCCGAGGGCGGCGGCACGATGAAGCGGTTGACCACGCCGATCTGGATGAGCACTTCGACCGCGACGAAAAATCCGATCAGCACGGCGAGCCCGGTGGCCGCCGGCACGTAGCCGCGCAAGCTCGACGCGCGCGCGCTCATGACGATGTGCTCTCGTGATGAAGCACGTGCTCTTCCTCGTCCTTCATGCCGCGGCTCGCCTCCTCGCGCAGGTCGTTCCAGATCTGCGCCACGTAGCGGCCGAAGGCCTCGCTGCCGACGATCTCCGAGGTGCGCGGGCGCGGCAGGTCGATGTCGACGATGCGCTTGAGTTTGCCGGGGCGGTAGGTCATCACCAGGATACGGTCGGACATCTGAACGGCTTCGGTGATGTTGTGAGTGATCAGCAGCGTCGTCTGCTTGAGCTGCTGCTGGATCTGCAGCACCTTGTCGCCGAGCAGCAAGCGCGTCTGCTCGTCGAGCGCGGCGAAGGGCTCGTCCATCAGCAGGATCTTCGGTTCGGAGGCGAGCGTGCGCGCGAGCGACACCCGCTGGCGCATGCCGCCGGACAATTCTCCGGGATAGCGGCTCTCGAAGCCGTCGAGACCGACGAGCTTGATGAAATGGCGGGCCCGCTCCGCGCGCCTGGCCTTCGGCATGCCGGTCAGTTCGAGCGGGAAGGCGACGTTGTCGATGACGGTGCGCCAGGGGAACGTCGATTCCTCCTGGAACACCATGCCGATCGAAGGATGCGGTCCGGTCACCGTCTCGCCGGCGACCGTCACCGTGCCCTGGTGACTGGTGAGCAGGCCGCCGATGACGTTGAACACCGTGGATTTGCCGCAGCCGGACGGCCCGATCACCGACAGGAACTCGCCGGGCTTCACGTCGAAGCTTATGTGATCGACCGCGGTGATCGCGCCCTCGGGCGTCTCGAAGCGGACGTGCAGGTCGTCCGCCACCAGGATCGGCGCTTTCGTTTGGTTGGTTTGATCGGCTGCCATCGGCTGTCGGTCTCTCAATCGCTCTTGCGGGTCATGACCGCGGTCATCGCGGCGGTGTAGCCGGGCTCGACCCGCACGTCGACCACGGCGACGTCGCCGGCCTCGACGGCCGCGATCGCCTTCTCGAGGGCGGGAACCAGATCGGCGATCGCCGTCACCGGCCCGAATCCGACGGCGCCTTGCGCGCGCGCGATGCCGGCCAGGTCGATGTCGGGTTCGGAGATGCGCTGGCCGACCCAGCGGTTCTCCACCGGGCGGTTGCGCATGCGGGCGACGCGCTCCTGATGCAGCTCGTCGTTGAAGAACGAGCGGTTGTTCGCGATCACGAACAGCAGCGGAATCCTGTAGTGGGTCGCCGTCCACAGCGCGGTGACGCCCATCAGGAAATCGCCGTCGCCGCAAACCGCGATCGGCATTCGCCCGGAGCCCTTCAGTGCGAGCGCGGCGCCGACCGAGATGCCGGGACCGCCGCCGACGCCGCCGCCGCCGTCGCTGCCGAGATAGTCGAGCGGATGGCGGAACGGCCAGCTCGCGCCGTTCCAGGACAGCGAGAGGTGGGTGAGGGAGGCAGGCCGGTTGCCGACCGCGCGGCGCAGCGCATCGGCCATGTGGTCGACCGTCAGCTTGTCGCCGGCGGGCGCGGGAAATTCGCGCGGGCGCGCGGCGGGCACCAGAGACGGAGCATTGCCGAGCGCCGCTAGCAGGGCCGGCACGGCGACGTCCGGCTCGCAGTCGAGCAGCACGTCCACCGGCGGCAGGCCCTGGTAGTCCATGCTCCAGCCATTGTGCAGGCGGTGATCGACCGACACCTGAATGATCTTGGCGGTGACATTGCCGACGTTCTTGAAGGTGCCGGCGACATCGACCCAGTCGAGGCTCAGGATGACGTCGGCCTCGCGGATCGCTTCGGCCGCTTCCGGCACCGGCGCGATGTTGCCCGGGCTGCCCGCGTGCAGCGGATGATTGGTGGGGAAGGCGGCGCCGACCTTGAGGTCGGTGACGACACGTGCGCCGAGACGCTCGGCCAGCGCGATACGCGCGGCCCAGGCCGCCTCGCTGCGCGAGACCCGGCCGGCCAAGACGACGGGCTTCCTTGCGCCGCGCAGCAGGTCGGCCGCGGCGCGGACGAGATCGGGGGCGGGCGCGCTCGCGACCGGCGGCATCAGCCGGGCGGCATCGACCGGCGCCAGCGGCTCGGCGAGCTTGGCCTCCTGCATCTCGGCGTCGAGGTTGACGTAAGTCGGCCCGCAGGGCGCGGTGTTGGCGATCCAGGCGGCGCGCAGCACGGCTTCACGCGCGGCGGCGGGCGAGGCCGGCTGGTCGTCCCATTTGCTGTAGCCGCGGATGAGCGCGCCCTGGTCGCGCGCGGTATGGATCCAGTCGATCCAGGGCCGCCGCTTGGCGGCGTCCACCGGGCCGGTCGCGCCCAAGATCAGCATCGGCATGCGGTCGCACCAGGCGTTGAACACCGCCATGGTGGCGTGCATCAGCCCGACGTTGGAATGGACGGCGACGGCCATGGCCTTGCCGGTGACCTTGGCCCAGCCCTGGGCGATAGCGACCGCGCTTTCCTCGTGCAGGCAGAGCAGCATCTGCGGCTTCTCGTTGCCGAGATAGTTGACGAGGCTGTCGTGCAGGCCGCGATAGCTCGCGCCGGGATTGAGCGCGATATAGGAGATGCCGGTGGCACGCAGGGCGTCAGCGACCACGTCGCTGCCGAAGCCGGCCGCGTTCACCCCGGCGGGAACCGGCCGGTCAAAATCGCCAACGTCGGCCTGCGCGCGCGGGGCGGCGGCCGGCGTGTTTGGTTTGCTCAATGTCATGCAATAAGCGGGCTCGGCGGGCCGCGACTCTTTGAGGTCGCGTGCCGCGCCCAGCCTGGCGTTCTCCCCTTCGTGCGCAACGCGGGTTCAGCCCGCGTTTGTTATGGCCGGCCGACTATAGGCTTTGACATTAGAGCCGGGAAGCCACTTAATATGCACGATATTGTTGCCTATGACGCAACAATCGGCGGGGAGGCCATGGATCGTTTCCGCACCATGGAGAGCTTCGTGCGCGTCGTGCGCGCCGGCTCCTTCACCACGGCGGCAAGCCAGCTCGGGCTATCGCGGGCGCTGGTGTCGCGGCACGTGCAGGAGCTCGAGCGGCGGCTCGGCGTGCGCCTGCTCAACCGGTCGACCCGCTCCTTGAGCCTGACCGACGAAGGCGCCGCCTATCTCGCGTTCTGCGAAAAGGTCTTCCGCGACATCGAGACGAGCGAGCACGCCATCCTGCGCACGCGGCTCGAACCCGCCGGCACGCTCAAGGTGCTGGCGCCGAAATCCTTTGGAACCATGCACCTGTCCGACGCGGTGATCGCCTTCGCCAAGGCGCAGCCGCGCTTGCAGGTGTCGCTGGTGCTGGAGAACACGCCGTATCGCGGCGCCTATGATTTCGCCGAGCGCGGCCTCGACATCGTGCTGTGCTTCTCGACCATGCGCAGCACGTCGGTGGTGGAGCAGGAGATCGCGCAGGTGGACTGGGCGCTTTGCGCAGCGCCCGATTATCTTGCGCGCGCGGGCAGGCCGGCGACGCCGGGCGACCTCGGCGGTCATGCCTGCCTCGTGCACGTGGACGTCGCGCCCAATGACAGCATCTGGCGCTTCGACGGCCCGAAGGGACCGGTGCCGGTGAAGGTGCGCGGCGCGTTCTTCTCGAACAGCGCGCTCACGTTGCGCAAGGCCGCGGTCGCCGGGCTCGGCATCACGCTGGTGCCGCGCTATTGCGTGGCCGAGGATCTCGCCGCCGGAGCGCTGGTGCCGGTGCTGCCGCGCTACCGCGTCGCGCCGCGCGCGTTGCTCGCGGTCTATCCGCGCATGCCGAGCGTGCCGCGCAAGCTCGAGGCCTTCGTCGACTTCCTCAAGGAATGGATGGCGGGGCAGGATCTCAACAGCGGCCGCCGCGCGGCGGCGGAGTAGCGATGCGACGACCTTGGCGTCATGCCCGCGCTTGTCGCGGGTATCCACGTTTCCATGGAGTTTGTCGCTAAGACTCAGGTGGCCGCGTGCGCCGCTTCACAGGCCGACAATAGGCACACGCAGGCTATTTAACGGATCGACCAGCCGTCGTCTGTTGAAGAAGCTCGCAAAGCATTCCCGCTGCGAGGAGGGCAACTCCGGATGCGCAGGCCAAGGTAAGCGAATTCCAAAAAACACCGGTTTGCGCCCAGTGAACGAACAGCCAGTAGGCCGTGCTCACGACCGGGACAAAAAAAGTAGCAACAATCCAGAAGAGCGCACGGCTCGCCTTCCATGCGTAAAGATACTGATATGCGATTACAGTCGTATAAATATGCGCAAGGACGAAAATCGCGAGGCCCGTCCAGTACAACGCCAGCGCCATGCCTGCGAGCGTTCTGGAAACGAGGCGTCGCATTCTTGGATCCCGTTCCAATGTTTGTCCGCTCTCCATCGGCGCGCGGGGCTATCGCTTGCTTGACGCAACGGGCTTCCAGCCACGTACAAGCCCTTGCGCTTCGGCCACCTGTTCGGGCGTCATGAGTTTCGCAATAGCCGCAAGGTTGGACTTCGCCTGGTCATCTCCCTTCTCTGCGGCCAAGGCTGTCCATTTGTAAGCCAGCACAAAATTGCGCGAAACGCCTTGGCCATTGGCGTACATGCCGCCGAGATTTCTCTGGGATCGTGCAATCCCCCTGTCTGCAGCGCGTTGATACCATTTTGCGGCATCCTCATATTTATTGCCGCCGTAATACATCGACCCAAGATTATGTTGCGCCTCCGCATTCCCTTCGTGAGCGAGTTGCGACCAAAGCCGAAGGGCGGTTGCGTAGTCGCCTTTCTGGAAGGCGGCGTTGCCGTCTTCCAATGGACCTGCCTGCGCGGGCGCAAATAATGTCGCGCTCAACACGAGCGCCAGACCCGAAAGCATGGCTTTCAGATGAGCCATACCCGCCCCCTTTCAATGAACGCATGTTAGCGGTCTGAGCGAAGCCCTGGGAAGGGGGAGAACACCAATCTCGAGCCCCCGATCGCCCGGCCCCGCCTCGGTGCCGCCGAATATTGATGCTGATCCGCGGCGCACAATCGGCTACGTTATTCCGCCATTCGGAGGAATAGCCATGAAGCGTGCAAGCCTTGCCGCGGCTGGCGCTCTGATTTTGCTGGGCCTGTCGACCCCCTCCAGCTCGGCGCAGGCGCAAGCACTAAAGCCATATACGAATGACGCGCGCGTGCAGCAGGCTGCAGCGTTGCTGATTGACATTGCCAGTTGCCCGAAAACTGAAGCCCTTGAATCGCTGGCGGAGCGCAGATTGACCGACTGGCTACGTCACCTCGGTCGGGGCGACAACGCCTTGAGCTGCTCGCGTCTCGCTAGCGGTGTGGAATGCTCCAAACAGGACAAGGCGGCTTCGGCGGACTATTGGGCCGACCTGAAACGGCACTATTTCGACGGCCGTTACGGCACGAATCGGCGGCCGGCGCCGGACTGCTCGGCGCTCGCCACCCGAGTAAATGGCATGAAGCTGCTGCGTCCCGGCTGGCAGCCGAGCGACGGCTTAAGGTGAAGCCTCGGCGCGGCCAGGATGTGAACGCATAGGCGGAGGAAATGCGCGGTCTGACGTATCAATGCCGCGCCTTCACGAAGTTTGTCGCTAGGACGTGGATGGCCGGGGCAAGCCCGGCCATGATGGGGAATATGCGTTTACCCGCTACCCGCCCTGCCTGAGCCGCGCCAGCACCTTCAAGCCGGCATAGCCGTCGGCCGGCTGCATGCCGACCTTCTTCTGGAAGGCGAGGATGGCCTTCACCGTGTCCGAGCCAGTGCGGCCGTCCACGCCGTCGGTCTTGAAGCCCTGCTCGTTGAGGCGGCGCTGGATTTCCTTGACCTCGTTGAGCGTCGGCGGACGCTCGCCGCCGGGGAATTGCCGGTGGAAGTGTCCGTCGCCGCGGATCAGGTCGCCGAGGTGCACCAGCGCCAGCGAATAGCTGATCGACGGATTGTAGGAATAGACCGCGCGGAAGTTCTGCCCGACCAGGAAAGCCGGGCCGCCGGCGACCGGCATCCACAATTTCACCTGGTCGCCCGGTCGCGCGAAGGGCTGGCCGTCGGCGCGGGCGAGGCCGAGCTCCTGCCATTTGGCGTAGGCGCGGAAGGTGCGGTTGTCGGCGAGCCGCGCGTGCGAAGGCGGCAGACGCACCTCGCAGCCCCAGGCCTCGCCGCGGCGCCATTTGCCGCGCTCGAGCAGGTAGCGCGACGTGCCCGCGAGCGCGTCGTCCGGCTTGCCGAACGGGTTGGCGCGGCCGTCGCGGTCGTAGTCGGTGCCGAGCCGCAGCCACACTTCCGGCATCCACTGGGTGTGGCCCATGGCGCCCGCCCAGGAGCCGATCATCTCCGACGGCTTCGCCCAGCCGCGCTCGACGATCGTCAGCGCGTTGAGGAGTTCGGTTTCCCAGTAGCGGCGGCGGCGCGGCTCGCCCCAGGCGAGCGCGGCGAGCGCCGGAATGACCGGCCGCATGTATTTCGGGTTTTCCATCACGTCGCCGAAGGACGACTCCATGCCCCACAGGCCGAGCAGGACGTAGCGGTCCACGCCATAGTCCTTCTCCAGCCGATCGAACAGGCCGGCATATTGCTGCGCGCGCTCCTTGCCGGTGATCACGCGCCATTCCGAACATCGCCGGTTGATGTATTGCCACATCTGCTCGGTGAATTCGGGCTGCGCGCGCACCGCCTCGAACACGCTGGTGTCCGGCTTCAGGCCGGCCATCACGCGGTCGTAGGTTTCGCCCGAGATGCCGCGGGCGAGCGCCCGCGGACGGAACGACTGTACCCAGGTGGCGAAATTCGCGGCGAGGGCGGGCGTGCCGGCGGCCAGGCTTGCGGCGGCGGCAAGCGCGCCGCCGATGAGGCGGCGGCGGGTCGGGCGAAAGGACATGAGGTCGGTCGAGATTCGCTGCATGGCACGACTGTAGACGGCATCGGCCGCCAGACAAATCGGGGGAATTTGACCTTTTCGAGATGCCGGCCGCGCCTTCGCGCCGCAGTCGGACGTTACTCGTCGCCGTCCGATTTCTTGCGGCGCTTCTTGCGCGCGCCCTTCTTGCGCGGCTTCGCCTTTTCCGCCTTGCTGCTGGCGGCGGCGCCCTCCTGCGTGGCGACCGGCGGCAGCGGCACGGCGCCCGGCGCGCGCGGGCCATAACCGATGATTGGCGGCACCCCGACCGCGGGCGGCGGTTCCTCGCCCGGCTGGAGCTCGCGGCCGCGCGCGCCGATCAATTGCTCATAAGCCGACACCAGCGACATGTAGGGATTGACGAAGACCCAGCCGGCCCGCGTCGGCACCTGCAGGTCGAAATGCAGGTGCAGGGTCGTGCCGCGCTCGTAGTCGTTGTAGTTGGCGACCTTGCCGATGACCTCGCCGGCGGTCACCGTGCGGCCGCTGACGACGCCGTCGGCGTCGAGCAGATTCGGGTTCATGTGCATGTAGCGCACGCGCACACGGGTGTCCGGCGTGTTGACGTAGAGATAGACCGCCTCCTGCTTGCGCGCGCGCAGGATGGTGCCTTCATGCACGGCGACGATGTCGTGCCGGTAGGGCTCGCAGCGGTCCGCGCCTTCGTTGAACAAGGTGCAGGAGCCGGGGCGGATGTCCTGGCCCTGATGGCCTTCGCCGCCGGGGCATTGTCCGACGAAGAAGCGGCGGTGCTCGCAGAAATTATCGCGCCATGGATAGGCGTAGTTGCGGCCGGCGGATTCGTCGAACACCAGCGGCAGCCCGTTCACCTTGCAGGTGTAGGGCTGACCCTTCTTGCGCACGTAACGCGGCGTACGCCCGGTGAAGTCGCAATCGCCCCAGTTGTTGAACGACTGCGAATTGGCGAAGGCGGGCGCTTCGTGCATCGGAAAGCGCAGGCGCGCATAGACGGTGTAATCGGCACGGCCGCCGGTGTCCTTGGTCAGGCCGGTGTAGGGGATCAATGCGCCCGGGCTGTAATAAGTGAACTCGCGCGACTCCTCGGCCGGCCGTTCGGGCGGCGCGAAAGCCACCGGCTGCTGCGGCGACGGCGCGCCGCCGGCGAGCGCCAGTGCGCCGATGAAACGCTCGGCGATGCGGTCGGCCTGCTTGCAGGTGAGCAGCTTGGGGCGCGGGCGGGTGTCGCGGCAGTAGATCGCCGCGACGTAGGTCATGCCGTAGCGCTCGAACCGGTAGCGCACATAGGACTCGTGCAGGATGCGGCGGATGCCGGGGAAGCGGTCCTCCAGCGCCTTGACCGGCTCGCCCTCCGGCAGCGGGCGTCCTTCGAGCTCGTAGGTGAAGCGCAGGCCGGAGACGAGCACATAGACCGGATCGCGGTAGCGGATGTCGGCGAGTTCGCCGACCTCGCTCGTCAGGATGGAAAAGCCGGCGTCGTAGCCGCCTGGCCCGGCGAGAAAGAACCTGGTGGCGCGGAAGCCGGCGCGTACGAAGCGATCGGCGTTGTCATTGCCCGCGCCGTCCTTGCGCAGGCCGTCGGTATCGAGCGGCAGCAGTACCGGCACCGCGCTTTTGGCGATGCCGGGGAAGTGGCGCTCCGCGCCCGCGTTGAGCGCGTCGAGGCCGGCCGGCGTTCCGGCGCCGGCGTCCGCCACCGCGCGCTCCCAGTCCACCGTCGCGACGCTCGTGCGCGGCGCCTTCAGCGCGTCGGCGGCGGCCGGGCCGGCGAACAAGAGGAGCAGACCTACAAACGCGGCAGTTCTCAACGCGGGACCCCTCATTCCGCCCGCCACCCCGGGCCGAATTGGAGGGCGAGTTAATGCCATTGCGCCAAGCCGTACAAGGCCGCGCGGGTTGGCGGCCGGTGCCCGGTTGTGGTGTTTTCCAGTATACCCTGGAGTTGCGGGTGCGCCGAGCCGGCATCCCGATCGCGATCGCTCGCGGCGACGCCTGGTCGCGCGCCGCCGGGCGGCCGCCGCGCCGGCGTGAAAGATCAGGAGAGGCTCACTCAGTCCTTGGCGCGCTCGACGTAGGAGCCGTCCGCGGTGTTCACCACCACGCGCGTGCCGATGGTGATGTGCGTCGGCACCATGGTGCGCACGCCGTTCGACAGCATCGCCGGCTTGAATGAGCCCGACGCGGTCTGGCCCTTCACCACGGGCTCGGTGTCGGTGATCTCGAGCGTCACCTTCTGCGGGATCTCCATCGACACCGGCGTGCCTTCGTGAAGCGCGAGGCTGACCACCATGCCTTCCTGCAGATAGGCGGCGGAGTCGCCGACGACGTCGGCCGGCACCGCGAGTTGCTCGTAATTCTCCTGGTTCATGAAGTGGAAGCCGTCGCCGTCCTGGTAGAGGTAGGAGTACTCGTGGTCCTCGACATGGGCGCGCTCGACCTGGTCGGTGGTCTTGTAGCGCTGCTGGGTCTTCACGCCGTCCGAAATGCGGCGCATATCGACCTGGGTGGTCGGGGTGCCCTTGCCGGGATGGAAATTTTCCGCGTTGAGGACGACGTAGAGCTTGCCGTCGAGATCGACGATATTGCCCTTGCGGAGCGAGGAGGCGATGACTTTCACGAATATAGTCCTTGAGCTGGGGGCGGCGCGGCGACGGGTCGCGGGCCGCGGATTCGGGCTGCAACATAGCGATCTTCGCGCCCGATGCCAGTCTTTCCGCCCGCGGTTTCTATCGAGGTAAATGTGCCGAAATACCCGCCATTCTGGCAGCCCGGCGTGCATGCCGCCCGTCGGCCTTATCTGCTAGGCCGCGCCCGCGTGACGGCGGCGGTGCGCGCCTGGTTCGCGCGCGAAGGCTTCCTGGAAGTCGAGACGCCGGCCCTGCAGGTCTCGCCCGGCAACGAAACCCATCTGCACGCCTTCGCCACCCAGCTCATCGGCCCGGGCGGCGAGAGCCGGCCGCTTTACTTGCGTACCTCGCCCGAGTTCGCCTGCAAGAAGCTGCTGGCCGCCGGCGAGACCCGCATCGTCGATTTCGCCCGCGTGTTCCGCAATCGCGAGCGCGGGGCGCTGCATCATCCCGAATTCACCCTTCTGGAGTGGTACCGGGCGAACGCGCCCTACGAGACGCTGATGGACGATTGTGCCGCGCTCGTCGCCGAGGCCGCGCGCGCCGGCGGCGTCAGCGCGTTCTCGTTCCGTGGCAAGACGATCGATCCGTTCGCCGCGCCCGAGCGCGTGACGGTGGCGGAAGCCTGCGCGCGCCATGCCGGCATCGATCTTGCGGCCACCATCGCGGACGGCGAGGGCGTGCGGGATTTGCTGGCGGCGGAGGCGGCCAAAGCCGGCGTCGCGATCGCCGCCGACGACACCTGGGGCGACATCTTCAGCCGCATCCTGGCGGAGAAGGTCGAGCCGCATCTCGGCCTCGGCCGCGCCACGATCCTGTACGAATACCCGCCGCCGCAGGCCGCGCTGGCACGGCGGAAGCCGGGCAGCGGCACGGTGGCCGAGCGTTTCGAGCTCTACGCCTGCGGCGTCGAGCTCGCCAATGCCTTCGGCGAGTTGACCGACGTCGCCGAGCAGCGCAAGCGCTTTGCGGCGGCGATGGCCGAGAAGGAGCGCATCCACGGCGAGCGCTATCCGATCGACGAGGATTTCCTCGCCGCGCTCGCCACGATGCCGGAGGCCTGCGGCGTGGCGCTCGGCTTCGACCGTCTGGCCATGCTGGCGACCGGCGCCAGCCATATCGAGCAGGTGATCTGGGCGCCCGTCGTGGATTTCTGACGGGCAAAGGAGACGATGATGGACGCAAAGGTGCAGACGCTGCGCAATCCGGCACAGCTTTGCGAGCATGGCCTGGCCTCGCCCGAACAACTGCCGGCGCTGGCGGCCGTCGCCGCGCGCTACGCCGTTGCCGTGACGCCCGCGCTCGATGCCTTGATCGATCGCGCCGATCCGCACGACCCGATCGCGCGCCAATTCGTGCCGGACCCGGCCGAGCTCGACCATAAGCCGGAAGAGCTCGCCGATCCGATCGGCGACGACACGCACAGCCCGGTCGAGGGCATCGTGCATCGCTATCCCGACCGGGTGCTGCTGAAGCTGACGCACATCTGCGCGGTCTATTGCCGCTTCTGTTTCCGCCGCGAAACGGTCGGGCCGGGGCAGGCCGAGGCGCTATCGCCGGAGGCGCTCGCCCGTGCGCTCGACTACATCCGCAGCGACCCGGCGATCTGGGAGGTGATCCTGACCGGCGGCGATCCGCTCGTCCTGTCGCCGCGGCGGTTGCGCGAGGTCATGCGCGCGCTCGATGATATCGAGCACGTCAAGGTGATCCGTATCCACACCCGTATCCCCGTCGCCGATCCGGCGCGGATCGACAAGGAACTGGTGCGGGCGATCAAGCTCGCGCGCAAGCCGACCTATGTGGCGGTGCATGTCAATCACGCGCGGGAACTTTCGGCAGAGGCCCGTGCGGCCTGCGCGCGCCTTGCCGACGCCGGCATTCCGCTCCTTGGGCAGTCGGTTCTGCTCAAGGGCGTGAACGATACCGAGGATTCGCTTGGCGCACTGATGCGCGCCTGCGTCGAATGCCGGATCAAGCCGTACTATCTCCATCACGGCGATCTCGCGCCGGGGACGGCCCATCTGCGCACCGGCATCGCCTGCGGGCAGGACCTGATGCGCCGCCTGCGCGGCCGATTGTCCGGGCTTTGCCAACCGACCTATGTGCTCGATATTCCGGGTGGGCACGGCAAGTCGCCGATCGGCCCGAGCTATGTTGCGGACGCGAGCGGGGCAGGCGGCGAGCGGGTCGTCATAGAGGACTTCAAGGGGCGGCGGCACGCCTATCCGCCGGCGAAATAGTCAGGGGCGGATCGCAAGCAGGTCGATCAGCGCGGCGCCCAACGCCAGGCCGGCGAAGCACACAAAGACGACGGCAATCGCTACGTGCCAGATGAAGGACACATCCCGCCGCAACGTCGCAACGATGTTTTTCGAAGTGAGCATGGCCCGATGCCTCCAGTGGAGAGATCCAAGG
Source organism: Pseudolabrys sp. (assembly GCA_046292265.1). Taxonomy (GTDB): domain Bacteria; phylum Pseudomonadota; class Alphaproteobacteria; order Rhizobiales; family Xanthobacteraceae; genus Pseudolabrys. The sequence continues at coordinate 28,873 of JBKBRE010000031.1, forward strand.
CAACGGCAGTCTAGCCCGCTCGGATCGGTTCCGAGCTAAAAAACGCGTGAACTGCGATCCCGGTCCCGCATAGCAGCCATAACCGGGCGTATCTGCGGTGCTATAGCGCACCGGTCGGAACAAAACTGCGAACGCCTATGCGACTGTAATTGCAATTGAAATTCTAAACCGCGCGTACATACGCAAACGCGCTCCGGCGAATTTCCCCGCGCGCTTTCCAAACCGCACGGTTGGAATCAATTGCGCGAAAGGGTGCCGGCATTCGGGTTCAATTTCGAAGACGGGGTCTGTGCCCGACGCAGACACACCGCGACGTTAGGTTCTCCGAGCGCTGCGATCCGTGGTCATTTCGCATCGCCGTTTCGCGCGCAAGCACTCATTGATGCAGGTCAATCCATCTCTGGGTAAGCATAATAAAATTTGTATATGTGCAATACGGCGACGATAGATCGGCGGCTCATGTCGCTTACCCGGTGGGTGGCGAGGTTCGTCGGTATTGTCATCCTGCTTGCAGCCGCTCCGCTTCAACCCGGAGCTGCCGAACGAATCGGCCCCGTTTTCGTCGTCGAAATCAAGGGTGCGATCGGAGTCGCAGCAACGCGCCTGATTACCGATGCGCTCGCTAAGGCTCACCAGGACAACGCGCGCTCTTTGGTCGTCCAGCTTGATACGCCCGGAGGTCTTGTCACCTCAACGCGCGATATCGTTCAGCAAATTCTGGCGTCTCCCATTCCCGTGATCGTTTACGTGTCCCCTGGCGGAGCGCGCGCTGCGTCCGCCGGGACATTCATTGTCTACGCGGCACATGTCGCAGCGATGGCGCCCGGTACCAATGTTGGGGCGGCGACCCCGATCGAGATGGGGGGGCTGCCCGGTGTTCCGCGGCCGACCGAGCCCAAGCGGGACGAGAAAGACAAGGCCGCTCCTCCGACCGAAACTGCCGCTCAGCGCAAGGCACTCAATGACACGATCGCGATGTTGCGCAGCCTTGCACAGTTGCGCGGCCGCAACGTCGAGTGGCCCGAGAAGGCCGTCCGTGACGCGGCGACCCTCACCGCCGAGGACGCGCTCAAGGAGGGCGTAATCGACGTCGTTGCTCGCGATCTCGACGATTTGCTCACGCAGATCGACGGCCGCAAGGTTACGGTCAACACAGCCGAAGTTTCGTTAGCAACGAAGGGCGCGATGCGCACGGTATTCGAGCCGAATTGGCGCACCCGGCTCTTAGGCGTCATTTCGGACCCCAACGTCGCCTTCATCCTGCTGCTTGTCGGGATATATGGAATTTTGTTCGAGTTTTGGAATCCCGGCGGGTTGGTGGCGGGCGTCATCGGCGCGGTCTGCCTCCTGCTCGGATTGACCGCGCTGGCCACGTTGCCGGTCCAATATGGCGCGCTCGGCCTCGTGGTGCTCGGAATCGGCCTCATCGTTGCCGAAGCTTTTGCGCCTGGCTTCGGAATTCTCGGGATCGGCGGTGTAATCGCATTTATCGCCGGTTCCCTCTTCCTTTTCGACCCGGCCGGCGCGGACATCGACATTTCAGTGTCCCTACCGCTCATCATAGCCTCGGCGGTCACGACCGGTGCTCTCGCACTGTTTGTGCTTTCCGCTGCCGTAAAGGCGCGTCGCCGGCCTGCAACGACCGGCGCAGAGCAAATGATCGGAAGCGTCGGGGAGGTGGTCGAGTGGGATAGCCTCAAGGGGCGCATTCGTGTCCACGGCGAAATCTGGGCGGCGCGCGCAGAACAGTCCTTCGCTCCCGGTGACGCCGTTCGGATTGTTCAACGCGAGGAACTCACGCTTCTCGTCGCACCCAAATGAATGGAGGCTTCCATGCCGATCCCGTTCGACATTCCAGCTTTTTCCGGTTTTCTAATCCCGGTCTTGGCCGCTCTCTTTCTGCTGTTCTATTCATTCCGCATCTTGCGGGAATACGAGCGCGGCGTGGTTTTCCTGCTCGGACGCTTCTGGAAGGTGAAGGGCCCGGGACTCATCATCGTCGTGCCGTTCATCCAACAAATGGTACGCGTTGATTTGCGAACGCGGGTGCTGGACGTCCCGCCCCAGGACGTGATCTCGCGGGACAACGTCTCCGTCCAGGTTAATGCGGTTATCTATTATCGTGTCATGGACCCCGAGAACGCCATTATCCAGGTCGAGGACTATGATTTGGCGACCAGCGAACTTTCGCAGACGACCCTGCGTTCCGTCGTCGGGCAGCACGAACTCGACGAAATGCTGGCGGAACGCACCAAGATCAATGCCGATGTCCAACGCATCCTCGACGAGCAGACCGGCGCGTGGGGGATCAAGGTCTCCAATGTGGAACTGAAGCATATCGACCTCAATGAGACGATGGTGCGCGCTATCGCCAAACAGGCCGAAGCCGAGCGCCTGCGGCGCGCGAAAATCATCGACGCCGAAGGCGAACAACAGGCCGCGGAGAAGCTCGCACAGGCGGGCGAGATCCTGTCGGGTCGTCCGGAGGCGCTTCAGCTCCGGTATCTCGGAGCCCTGCAGAACATCGCGGGCGAGCGGAGTTCGACGATCGTATTCCCGATGCCGATCAATTTGTTTGAAAAACTGCGGAGTGCCACATCACCGAGTTCCGGCGCCTGACGGAAGCGACTGTGGACAACCCATCGCGGCGGCCAAAGCGGTCGGAACGATCGTCGCTGTTCACGGCAGCGTCGTCGACGTTCGCTTCGACGACCGGTTGCCGGCAATCCACAGCATGGCTTAGCGTTGGGGATGCCGGTATCGGACACGGGCGCTCCGATCACCGTTCCCGGTCGGGGTGAAGAGGACCCACTACATCATCGCGGTCGAGGATGCCGAGGCGTGGCAGCGTCCCGATTCAGTTTGAAAACCTGTTCTTTGTCTCAGCCGTCCTCGAGCATCAAATCTAAACCCGACCTAAATCCGAGGTGGGGATCAAACAGCTAAGTCTTTGATTTTGCTGGCGCGCCCTAGGGGATTCGAACCCCTGTTACCGCCGTGAAAGGGCGGTGTCCTAGGCCTCTAGACGAAGGGCGCAGACGACTGGTTCCGGCGCAAAAGCGCCGGCCGTCGAGATGGCGGCGACATATAAAGGCGTTCGCCCGGGGCGGCAAGCGATTGCCGCCGCCCGGGCAGAGCGCGTCAACCGGCCTACCAGTGGCCGCTATTGGGCATGGATTTCCACGGTTCCTGCGGCGGCAGTGGGTCGCCTTTCTGCAAGAGCTCGATCGAGTGCTTGTCGGGCGAGCGGACGAACGCCATCACGCCGTCGCGGGGCGGGCGGTTGATGGTCACGCCGGCCTTCATGAGGCGGTCGCAGGTGGCGTAGATGTCGTCCACCTCGTAGGCGAGGTGGCCGAAATAGCGCGCCTCGCCGTAATCCTCGGTGTCCCAGTTATAGGTGAGCTCCACCTCGGGCCCCGGCCGGCCGGCCTTCCGGCTCTCCTCGAGTACCTTCGAATCGTCCGGTCCCGCGAGGAACACCAAGGTGTAGCGGTTTTTCTCGTCCACCCGCCGGCGCGTCTCCTTGAGACCGAGCTTGTTGCAATAAAAGTCGAGCGCGGCGTCGAGATCGCGCACGCGCAGCATGGTGTGCAGGTATCGCATCGGTCTATCCTCGCCGGACACTGGCGGCCACGGGCGGCCGCGCCCTTACATATATCCTATAACCATGATCGCCCCCGATCTTCACACCGCCATTTCGCATTTGCGTGACCTGATCGAGCGTGCGCGCACCATCGTGCCATTCACCGGCGCCGGCATCTCGACCGAATGCGGCATCCCCGATTTCCGTTCGCCCGGCGGCCTGTGGACCAAGAACCGGCCGATCCCCTTCGACGAATTCCTCGCCAGCCGGGAGATGCGGGACGAGTCCTGGCGGCGGCGTTTCGCCCTGGAAAGAAGTTTTGCAGATGCGAAACCGGGCCGCGGGCATCGCGCGCTGGCCAGCCTGTACCGTTCGGGTAAGGTTCCGGCGGTTATCACCCAGAACATCGACAACCTGCATCAGGCATCGGGTATTGCGCCGCACGATGTGGTCGAACTGCACGGCAATACGACCTATGCCGTCTGTCTCGATTGCGCAGAGCGGTACGAGCTCTCGTGGGTCCGGGAAAAATTCGAGGCCGGCGAACAGCATGCGCCCGATTGCGCCTGCGGCGGCTTCATCAAGACGGGGACGGTTTCGTTCGGCCAGGCGATGCCGGAGGAACCGATGCGGCGCGCCGAAGCACTGACCAGAAGCTGCGACCTGTTCATTGCGGTCGGCTCATCGTTGGTGGTGTGGCCGGCGGCCGGCTTTCCGCTGATGGCCAAGCGCAACGGCGCCGCCTTGGCGATCGTCAATCGAGAACCGACCGAGTTCGACGATCTGGCCGATCTCGTCATCCGCAACGACATCGGCGACGTGCTCGGTCCCTTCATCGCGCACTGATTCGCGCTTTCTCTGCGCTGTGTACAGAATTGTGCGCAAGCCCATTTTGGTCTTTGCGGTTTAAGGCCCGGTGTTATCTTCGATTCCGAGAGAGATTCGTCAAAGCGCCCTCGAAGAGGCGCCAGCAAAGCGGCGGCGTGCGGCGTCATGACGTCGGACGGGATTGAACCAAAAATGCCTGGCACAAATTACCGGCCTGGAACGATCCGTGAGCTGGTCGATGAGACGGCGGCCACACTCGTCGAAATGTCCGGCGTGATCAAATGGTTCGACGTCGCCAAGGGCTTCGGCTTCATCGTTCCCGACAACGGCATGCCCGACGTGCTCCTGCATGTCACCTGCCTGCGGCGCGACGGCTATCAGACGGCCTATGAAGGCGCCCGGGTGATCTGCGAGGTGCTCCAGCGCCCGCGCGGCCTGCAAGCCTTCCGCATCATCTCGATGGACGAGTCGACGGCGATCCACCCGGCGCAAATGCCGCCGCCGCGCACGCACGTCACCGTCACGCCGACGAGCGGGCTCGAACGCGCCCAGGTGAAGTGGTTTAACCGGTTGCGCGGCTTCGGCTTTCTGACGCGCGGTGAGGGTACGCCGGACATCTTCGTGCATATGGAGACGCTGCGCCGCTATGGCATCGCCGAGTTGCGGCCGGGCCAGACGGTTCTGGTTCGCTTCGGGCCCGGGCCGAAAGGCCTGATGGCGGCCGAGGTGCGGCCGGATGGCGGATCGCTCGGGCCGGCGTCGCACTGATCCACTCCGCCCCTGTGCCGATGCCTTTTCCCTTGCCGCGGTGCGTTGGTCCGCGTTAAGCGGGACGCATGCGGGCGCTTTTCCGAGCCATTTACGTCCTCGTCGCGCTGCTCGCGGCGGCCGGCCCGCTGACGGCGGCCGACCGGCAAGCGCTCGAAATCGTCTCGAAGGGTGGCGTTCACGTCTTTTCGGTGGAGATGGCGGTCAACGACGCCGAACGCTCGCGCGGCCTCATGTACCGCAGGGAGCTGCCGCCGGGGCAGGGCATGCTGTTCGATTTCCAGCGTGAGCAGGACGTCTCGATGTGGATGCAGAACACCTACATCTCGCTCGACATGCTCTTTATCCGGGGCGACGGCCGTATTCTCCGCATTGCCGAAAACACCGAACCGCTCTCGACCAAGATAGTTTCTTCCGGCGGGCCGGTGCGTGCCGTGCTCGAGGTCGTTGGCGGAACCGCGCGCAAGCTCGGCATCGCGCCGGGCGATCGCGTGGCGCATCCAATTTTCAAGGGGCGGTAAGCGGCTTGCTGGCGGGGGCGACGGCCTGTATGCCGCTAGCGAGATCCGGCGGGGCATAGCGCAGTCTGGTAGCGCGTCTGGTTTGGGACCAGAAGGTCGCAGGTTCGAATCCTGCTGCCCCGACCACCTTCACAGCAGGCGCCGCGGCAGCCGGGGACCGCTCAGGTCGGCGGGGCCGCCACCAGTTCCCCGGTCACCGCCTTGGCAAAATTGCCGAAAAACTGGTCCGCCATCTTCTTGGCGACGCCGTCGATCAGGCGGCCGCCGAGCTGGGCCAGCTTGCCCCCGACATTGGCTTCGACGTCGTAGGACAGGACGGTTCCGCCGCCGGGCGCGTCGGTGAGCTTGACCGTGGCGCCGCCCTTAGCGAAGCCGGCGACGCCGCCTTCGCCCTGGCCGGAAATTCTGTAGCTGTTTGGCGGGTCGAGATCCGACAGGGTGACCGCACCCTTGAAGGTCGCGCTCACCGGCCCAACCTTCAGCTTCGCGGTGGCGGCGAAGCCGTTCTCGCCGGTCTTCTCCAGCGCCTGGCAGCCGGGAATGCAGAGCTTGAGCACCTCGGGGTCGTTCAGCTTGGCCCAGACCGTTTGACGGTCGGCCGGTAGCGTCACTTCGCCGGTCATCTTCATGGCCATGCGGGTCTCCTGTCGTTCTCGCTGAACGCGCCGTGGCGGGAGGCGGCGGCACGCCTGCTGTCGGTACCGCTTTCACCCCGCGGCTGCAAAGCCATTTTTCGCGCCATTCGCCGGGCAAGGCTCGCGCGCCGGACCTTACGGCCTGCAGCTGTTCACGGAACCGTGAACGTAGTAGTAAAATAATGGAACCGTAAAAAGTGCCATAAAAATCGTATAAACACGCTCGTCACTTCGGCAGCCGCCTCCATATACTGGCTATATATACGAATAGTTGTAAATAAGTGCATAGTATTTCTAAGAAACATCTTGCCACTCATTGGTAGCCGGATACGCGGTCCTTAATAAATATTCTAATAATCGCAGTGCATAAAATATGATTTATTCTTGATGCTTATCTCATAGACATGAAAATATACGCGATAGTTACGCGGTGTGGTGGCGGAAGACCGCTCAAGGTCAGGGCAATTACGCGAAGCTCTGCAAGCATGGTTCTGCGTATCGAGGCGGGCAGGGGATGCCGACGGTTGCATTGTCAGCGGGGTTCGTCCGGGCGGCGGCTTGTGCCGGTGGGCGGAAAAAGACCGACTATTTCGACGCCTCCCAACGGGGCTTCCTGCTCGAGGTCCGCTGCTCCGGCGGCAAGACCTACTATCAGCGCTACACCGACGAGCGCGGCCGCGAGCGCCAGTTCAAGATCGGGCCCGCCGACGTCATCACGCTCGACCAGGCCCGCCGCAAGGCCAGGCAGGTCGTCGCCGAGGCTTTGCTGGGCGCCGATCCCCAGCAGAAGCGCCGGGAAATGCGCGCCGTGCCGCTGCTTCGCGACTTCGTCGCCGAGCGTTATCTGACCTATGTGCGCACCTACAAGAACAGCTGGGTTACCGACGAGACGGTGCTGCGGATTCACATCCTGCCGCGCCTCGGCCATCTGGCGCTCGACGAGGTCAAGACCGACGCCATCTCGAACCTGATCAACCGCATGCGCGAGGACGGCTACGCGCCCGGCACCATGAACCGGGTCATCGTCATCCTGCGCTACATCTACAACCTCGCGCGCAAATGGAAGGTGCCGGGAGGAGCCGAGAACCCCGCCGCCGGCCTGAGCGCGGGCCCGGACGTTCAGCGCAACCGCTTCCTGAGCGAGGAGGAGGCGGAGGTCCTGGTGCGCTCGATTCACGCCGACGAGAACAGCACCGCCGCGCGTTCCATCCTGCTGCTGCTGCTTACCGGCGCGCGCCGTAACGAAATCACCTTCGCCAAGTGGGACTACGTCGACTGGAAGAACAAAACGCTGCTGGTGCCGAAGTCGAAATCTGGCCGCGCGCGCGTCATTGCGCTCAACCAGTCGGCCCTGGCGCTGCTGGCCGCAACGCCGCGACTCGAGAACAATCCCTACATCTTCCCGTCGCCGGTGACCGGCCGGCCGTCCGCCTCGCTGTTCTTTCCCTGGGATCGGATCCGCAAGCGGGCGGGCCTCGAGGACGTCCGCCTCCATGATTTGCGTCATTCGTTTGCCAGCTTCCTCGTCAACCGCGGGGTGTCGCTCTATGTCGTGCAGGGCCTGCTCGGCCATCTGCATGCGCGAACGACGCAGCGCTACGCGCATCTGACCCAGGAAACCCTGACCGGCGCGGCCGATCTGATCCAGGAAGTGGTCGTCGTGCCGGGTTTCCAGCGCGCGGATGCTGCCGCATCGGGCGACGCGGTGTCTGCGTTGCAGGCAATATCCTCGCGCAGCTAGCGACCGCGTTCCCCAACCGCCTGCAAGCGGGCATCGCCGACCGACGTTAAGCGCGGCCGCCGCGGCTTTTTTATTGTCGCAGCGTCGGCCTTACGCGCCTGTGTGGCCGAGACGCTTCGCTTTACCTCTCCTTAATCGCGCTGCCGCTAGAAGCGGTGTCCACATGCGTGGAGCGAAAATCCGCGCGCCCTGTTGCTCTGCGCGCGCATGACCTAGGCTATACCCAGCCGGCATGCTCGCGAACGCGCCGCAAGCGACGGATTCGGTTTTTTCGTGCAGATGCTTGGTCTTTGACGCGACCTAGGCGAGCCCGAGTGACGAGCGTCGGGATTTGCCGCCGCAAGCGGCGCGGCCGGATTTTTGCCTCCTGGAATCGTTCCTCGATTCGGTTCGCCGCGCATTCAATCCATCCAGTACGTGAAGATTTGCAGCCTGTACGGTGCGGGGTTCTATTACATCCCGGGTACCGATACCTGCCTCAAGGTCGGCGGTTGGGTCCGTATGCAGATGGGCTACGGCTACAACGGCAA
>JBKBRE010000032.1:0-31765 GCA_046292265.1 Pseudolabrys sp.
GTTCGCCCTCGCCCTCGCGCTCGCCTTCGCCGGCCTCGGCTTCCGCCTCGGCGGCTTCCGCTTCGGCCTCGGCCTCGGCCTCGGCGGGGTATTCCTCTTCCGGCTCGGCCGGCGCGGCCGCCTCGGGCTGCTGCGCGGCGGCGAGACTCTTGGCCGCCTCGAGCGTGTGCACCTGCTCGCCGCGGTCGATCACGTAGGACTGCGTGCCGGTGACGGTGTGGTCGGCGTTGATGGTGAGGGTGATCTGGAAGCGCTCCTCCAGCGCGCGCAGGTGCGCGCGCTTGTGGTTGAGCACGTAGAGCGCGACCTCGGCGCGGGTGCGCACGACGAGGTTATGCGTGGCGCCCTTGAGCAGCATCTCCTCGATCGCGCGCAGCAATTGCAGCGAGACCGACGAGACCGAGCGCACATGCCCGGTGCCGCCACAGAGTTCGCACTTCTCGGTCGAGGATTCGAGCACCGAGGAGCGGATGCGCTGGCGCGACATTTCCAAGAGGCCGAAATGCGAGATGCGGCCGACCTGGATGCGCGCGCGGTCGTGCTTGAGCGCCTCCTTGAGACGGCGCTCCACCGTGCGGTTGTTGCGCGTCTCGTCCATGTCGATGAAGTCGATGACGATCAGACCGGCGAGGTCGCGCAGGCGCAGCTGCCGGGCGACCTCCTCGGCCGCCTCGATATTGGTCTTGAGCGCGGTGTCCTCGATGTGGTGCTCGCGCGTCGCCCGGCCCGAGTTGACGTCGATGGCGACCAGCGCCTCGGCCTGGTTGATGACGATGTAGCCGCCCGACCTGAGCTGCACCACCGGCGAGAACATGGCGTCGAGCTGGCTCTCGATGCCGTAACGCGTGAACAGCGGCTGGCTGTCCTTGTAGAGCTTCACGTTCTTGACGTGGCTCGGCATCAGCATGCGCATGAAATCGCGCGCTTCCTGATAGCCGGCCTCGCCGGCGACCACGATCTCGTCGATATCCTTGGAGTAGAGGTCGCGGATCGAGCGCTTGACCAGCGAGCCTTCCTCGTAGACGAGCTTGGGCGCCACCGACTTGAGCGTCAGGTCGCGCACCGTCTCCCACAGCCGCAGCAGGTATTCGAAGTCGCGCTTGACCTCGGTCTTGGTGCGCGCCGCGCCGGCGGTGCGCAGGATCACGCCCATGCCTTCCGGCACTTCGAGCTCCTGCGCGATTTCCTTCAGGCGCGAGCGGTCTTCCGCGGACGTGATCTTGCGCGAGATGCCGCCGCCACGCGCGGTGTTCGGCATCAGCACCGAATAGCGGCCGGCGAGCGAGAGATAAGTGGTGAGCGCGGCGCCCTTGGAGCCGCGTTCCTCCTTGACCACCTGCACCAGCATCACCTGCCGGCGCTTGATGACTTCCTGGATCTTGTACTGGCGGCGGTAGCGCGGAATGCGCTCCTGCACTTCCTCGAGCGCGTCGGCGCCGCCGACCGACTCGACGGCTTCTTCCTCGTCGTGCTCGTCGTCCTTGCCGTTATCTTCCTCGCCGTGATCCTCGGCTTCGCCGGTGGCCTCGGCTGCTTCGGGCTGCTGCTCGCCAGCTTCAGGCTGCTCGGCCGCTTCGGCGTACGGAATGATGTCGGCGGTTTCAGGCGCTTCCGCCGGCGCTTCGGCTTCCTGCGCCGGCGCTTGCGCTTCCGGCGCCGTTGCGGCCGGCGGCTCGGCGGTTTCGTCGGCCGGCGCCTCGGCCGCGACGTCGGCGTAGGGCCGCGACGCCTCCGGCTGCGGCGCTTCCGCGGTCAAGGCGGCGACGGGCTCGCTTGCGCCGCTCTCGAACGCCGGGGTTTCGCCGGCTTCGCTCGGCGCTTCCGGCTGCTGCGCCAGTTGGTCGGCCGGCAAGGGCTCGCTCTGCACCGCGTCGCGGTCGCGGCGATTGCGCTCGGCGCCGCGCCGGCGATGACGTCCGCCACGCCGTCCGCGGCGCTGCTCGTCCTCGTGCTCGGCCGCGCGCTGGTCGTGCTCCTCCTGCGCGAGCAGGGCCTGCCGGTCGGCGACCGGGATCTGGTAGTAGTCGGGATGGATTTCCGAGAAGGCCAGGAAGCCGTGGCGGTTGCCGCCGTACTCGACGAAGGCCGCTTGCAGCGACGGCTCGACGCGCGTGACCTTGGCCAGATAGATGTTGCCGCGAAGCTGCTTGCGGTTAGCGGACTCGAAGTCGAATTCTTCGACGCGGTTGCCGCGCAGGACGACCACCCGGGTCTCCTCGGGATGGGTCGCGTCGATGAGCATTTTGTCGGCCATTGGATAATCTCACTGGACCGCGCGTCCTCGCGAGCTCGCGCATCGTCGACGGCGCAAGGCGCCGCGAAGCGGGGGCGGTCGTATGGTTGTGGAAGGGAAGGGGGTTCGCGTCTTTACGCGAAAGCTCGGCAAGGCCCACAGCAAGCCGCGCAGTCACGAGGAACTCGCGAGAGCGGCAGACCTTGAATTGCCTTTGCTGCGACAGTGGCAGCATAAAAATGCGACCCGTAGCGCTGTGGCCGCGCAGAGGAGCGCGAGCCCAGGTTTCTCGACGCCGGCGGCCTGGTGGCGAACGGCCCTGAGGGGGCCGCGCGCGCTGATCCGGGTGTCCATTCACAAGGGATTCGGCTTGATCACCGCCCGTTCGCCGGCCTCTTCGAGGGAGGCGATCCTGGGCTGGTGGGCCGGAGGCCCGAACGCGGCACAACCGGAACTATGACCGTCAGCAGCCCCTACATACGGTGCTAAGCCCTTGATGGCAAGGAAAGCTTGCAAGGGGGGGGGCCACACCCGGGCCCGGATAGGGCCCTTTCCTCAAGTTCCGTTAACCTTCCCGGCCCCTAATGGGTTAGAAGAAGCGGAAAGGGTCGGATTCGTGACGCTCCGCACAGCCGCCATCGCCTGCGCCCTGATTGTCGGCGCGGGCTTCTTTGCCGACTCGGCCGTGTCCGTGGCCGAGGTGGCCGCGCGCGCCTTGCCGGCGCCGGTGGCGCAGGGTTTGCCGGTCGCCAGCGACGTGCGACTCGGCGGCGACGACCAGCGCACCCGCTTCGTGCTCGACCTCACCCGCAAGATCGACCTCGCCGTCTTCACCCTGGCCGACCCCTACCGGGTGGTGGTGGACCTGCCGCAGGTGACCTTCAAGCTGCCGGCCAAGGCGGGCGACCAGCCGCGCGGGCTGGTCAAGGCGTTCCGCTACGGGCTGATCATGCAGGGCGGCTCGCGCATCGTGCTCGACACCAAGGGGCCGGTGCGGGTCGAGAAGGCCTTCACGCTCGACGCCGCCGACGGGCAGCCGGCCCGGCTGGTGCTCGACCTCGCCGCCACCGACCGCAACAGCTTCCTGCGCACCATCGCGCTCGAGAGCCGTCCGGCGCGCCAGACGCGGCCGGAAGCGCCGCCGCGCGACAGCGGCGACCCGCGGCCGCTGGTCGTGATCGATCCCGGCCACGGCGGCATCGACACCGGCACCAAAGGGCTCAAGGGCGAACTCGAGAAGGACATCGTGCTCGCCTTCGCGCAGAGCCTGCGCGACAAGCTGCTCAGCGGCGGCAAGTACCGCGTCGAGATGACCCGCAGCGACGACACCTTCATCCCGCTCAACGAGCGCGTGCGCTTCGCGCGGCAGCGCGGGGCCGCGCTGTTCATCTCGGTGCACGCGGATTCGATCCCGAAGCGCGAAGGGCAGGCCGAAGGCGCGACCATCTACACGCTCTCGGAGAACGCCTCCGACGCGGAAGCCGCCCGGCTCGCCGAGGCCGAGAACCGCGCCGACGTGATCGCCGGCGTCGATCTCACCACCGAGCCTGACGACGTCGCCAACATCCTGGTGGACCTGGCGCAGCGCGAGACCAAGACCTTCTCGCTCCAGTTCGCGCGCGCGGCGGTCGGCGAGCTGAAGACCGCCGCCCGCCTGCACAAGCATCCGATGAAATCCGCCGGCTTCGTGGTGCTGCGCGCGCCGGACGTGCCCTCGGTGCTGATCGAGCTCGGCTTCATGTCCACCAAGGACGACCTCAAGCAGCTCACCTCGGAGGCATGGCGCGTGAAGACCGCGGCGGCGATGGCGCAGGCGGTCGACAACTTCTTCGGGCCGCGGCTGGCCGGCGGTGCGGGGAGGGCGAATTGACCTTGCGGCCTCAGTTTCAACATAAAACCGGGCGACCACTGTCGCCCGGCGCGGGTGAAACAAATGTGGGCGCCGGCGCCAGGATGGTGCTGATTTATCTGCCGAAAACGGGTCCTGCCGTGCGCCTTGGCGGCGCAGGCCCGCGCCGGCTTGAAGGCGGGACGTCTCGTTCATGAAGCTGATGCTGCGCTTCTTTGGATTCCTGTTCGCCGCCGGGACCATCCTGTTCGTGGTCGGCGTGGCGGGCGCCGCCGGCCTGCTGTGGCATTTCTCCAAGGACCTGCCGGATTACTCGCAGCTCCAGGACTACGAGCCGCCGGTGACGACGCGCGTGCACGCGGCCGACGGCTCGCTGGTCGCCGAATACGCGCGCGAGCGCCGCCTCTACATCCCGATCCAGGCGGTGCCGAAGCTCGTGATCAACGCCTTCCTCGCCGCCGAGGACAAGAACTTCTTCGAGCACGGCGGCCTCGACTTCACCGGCATCGCGCGCGCCGCCGTCAACTACGCGCAGAACTTCGGCTCCAATCGCCGGCCGCAGGGCGCTTCCACCATCACCCAGCAGGTCGCCAAGAACTTCCTGTTGACCAACGAGGTCTCGCTCGCGCGCAAGATCAAGGAGGCGCTGCTGGCGCTCAAGATCGAGCGCACGTATTCGAAGGAGAAGATCCTCGAATTGTACCTGAACGAGATCTATCTCGGCCTCGGCGCCTACGGCATCGCCGCCGCCTCGCTCGTCTATTTCGACAAGGCGGTGAACGAGCTCACCGTGCCGGAAGCGGCCTACCTCGCGGCGCTGCCGAAGGCCCCCAACAACTACCACCCGTTCCGCCAGCGCGAGCGCGCGCTCGAGCGGCGCAACTGGGTGATCGACCGCATGGCGGAGGCGGGCTTCATCAAGAACGCCGACGCCGACAAGGCCAGGCGCACCGGGCTCGCCGTCACCACCAAATCCACCGCCACCCACACCTTCGCGGCCGAGTACTTCGCCGAGGAAGTGCGCCGCGAGCTCTACGAGCGCTACGGCGAAAAGAAGCTCTACGAGGGCGGCCTGTCGGTGCGCACCACGCTCGACCCCAAGCTGCAGGTGCTGGCGCGCAAGACGCTGACCGACGGGCTGGTGAAATTCGACGAGGCGCAGGGCTGGCGCGGGCCGGTCAGCAAGATCGACCTCGACGGCGACTGGGGCGTCAAGCTCGCCGAGGTGAAGGCGCTTACCGACGTGCAGCCCTGGCGGCTCGCCGTGGTGCTGGAGGTCAGCGACCACTCCGCGCGCGTCGGCCTGCAGCCGGGCCGCGATCCCGGCGGCTACGTCAGCAAGGAACGCGACGTCGCCATCCTGCCCTTCGAGAACGTGAAGTGGGCGAAGAGCGGCGGCAAGACGCCGACCAAGGTCGGTCAGGTGCTCAACCGCGGCGACGTCGTCTACGTTTCGCCGGCCAAGACCGACGGCCAGGTCCGCCTGCAGCAGGTGCCGGAAGTGTCGGGCGCCATCGCGGTGCAGGACCCGCAGACCGGCCGCGTGCTCGCCATGGTCGGCGGCTTCTCCTACGACCAGAGCCAGTTCAACCGCGCCACGCAGGCGCTGCGCCAGCCGGGCTCCTCGTTCAAGCCCTTCGTCTATGCCGCCGCGCTCGACAACGGCTACACGCCCTCGACCATCCTCCTCGACGCGCCGCTCGAGATCGACCAGGGCGCCGGCCAGGGCACCTGGGCGCCGCAGAACTACGAAGGCAAGTTCTACGGGCCGTCGACACTGCGCTTCGGCATCGAGCGCTCGCGCAACGTGATGACGGTGCGGCTGGCGCAGGACATCGGCATGCCGATGATCGCCGACTACGCCAAGCGTTTCGGCGTCTACGACACCCTGCCGCCGTACCTGTCCTTCGCGCTCGGCGCCGGCGAGACCACGCTGCTGCGCATGGTCACCGCCTACGCGATGTTCGACAACGGCGGGCGGCGCGTGAAGCCGACGCTGATCGACCGCATCCAGGACCGCTACGGCCACACCGTCTATCGCCACGACGAGCGCGAGTGCATCGGCTGTTCCGCCAAGAAGTGGGAGAACCAGCCGGAGCCGTCGCTGATCGACCGCCGCCAGCAGGTGATCGACCCGATGACCGCCTACCAGATCACCTCGATCATGGAAGGCGTCGTGCAGCGCGGCACCGCCACGGTGCTGCGCGAGGTCGGCAAGCCGGTGGCCGGCAAGACCGGCACCACCAACGACGAGAAGGACGCCTGGTTCGTCGGCTACACGCCGGACCTCGTGGTCGGCGTCTACATGGGCTACGACAAGCCGCGCCACCTCGGCCGCGGCGCGACCGGCGGCCATCTCTCGGCGCCGATCGTCAAGGAATTCCTGAAGGTCGCGCTCGCCGACAAGCCGGCGGTGCCGTTCCGCGTGCCGCCCGGCATCAAGCTCATCCGCGTCGACGCGCAGACCGGCTCGCGCGCGCGGCCCGACACCCAGCGCGCCATCCTGGAAGCCTTCAAGCCCGGCACCGCGCCGCCCGACAGCTACTCGGTGGTCGGCTACGGTGACGGCGAGAACGGCGGCGGCGGACGTCCGTGGGGCGTCGGCGTATCGCCCGACGCCGACCGCGCCGTGCGCTCGGGAACCGGCGGGTTGTATTAGCCCGCGACAACGGACCGGAATGAAAAGCCCCGGCTCGCGCCGGGGCTTTTGCTTTTGCGGAGGGCGCGCGCCTTACGCCGCCTTCCGGTTGACCTGCGATTCCGCCATCTTGGTCAGCTTGATATCGGTGGCCTTCTCTTCCTCGAGGTTCTGCGCCAGCACGCTGGCGCAGTCGGCGCGGCCGAGCTGCTTGGCCCAGGCGATCAGCGTGCCGTAGCGCGTCATCTCGTAGTGTTCGACCGCCTGCGCGGCGGCGATCAGCGCGGCGTCGAGCACCTGCTTGTCGGCGACCTCGCCGGCGATTTCCTCGGCTTCGTCGATGATGCCGTCGATCGCCGGGCAGTTCACGCCCTTGGCCTCGACGCCGTGCATCTTGAACACCTGCTCGACGCGGGCGACCTGGTTGCGGGTCTCCTCCAGGTGCGCCTTGAAACCCTGCTTGAGGGCCGGGTCGGTCGCCTTCTCGATCATGTCCGGCAGCGCCTTCAGGATCTGCTTCTCGGCGTAATAGATGTCGCGCAGGGTGTGCACGAACAGGTCGTTGAGCGTTTTGATGTCCTTGCTGAACAGGCCCATGGGTTCCTCGCATTTGGTGTGAAGGGGGTGCAGCGGGCGTTTCGTCCGCCATGCCGGGACAATGCGGCGCGGCGCGCGCCGGTTCCTGGCCTTGCGATATTCCCGGCAGGCGCGCCATGCGCCGCGCAGAACAGGGTTGCGGGGCGGGGGAAGGAACGCTAAATGCGGAACAACTCACTGTTCCCCGCGAGAGAATCGATGCGCGCTGAAACGGAAAAGCTGGTCGAGGACATCAAGCAGTCGGTGCGGCTGCTGAGGAGGCATCTTTGACGTCGATACCGCGCAACGACGTCTCGCCGAGCTGAACAAGGAATCCGAAGACCCCACCCTCTGGAACGACCAGACGCGCGCCCAGCGGGTGATGCGCGAGCGCGACGCGCTGGAGGACCAGCTCGGCGCGGTCGGCCGCATCGAGCAGGAGCTCGACGACCAGCTCACGCTGCTGCAGCTGGCCGAGGAGGAGGGCGACCAGCAGGTCGTGACCGAGGCCGAGGCCGGCCTCAAGCGCATTCGGGCCGAGCTCGCCCGCCGCGAGCTCGAGGCGCTGCTCTCGGGCGAAGCCGACGGCAACGACTGCTACGTCGAGGTGCACGCCGGCGCCGGTGGCACCGAGAGCCAGGATTGGGCCTCGATGCTCATGCGCATGTACGTGCGCTGGGCCGAGCAGCACGGCTACAAGGTCGAGTGGGTGGAAGAGAGCGAAGGCGAGGGCGCCGGCATCAAGTCGGCCACCGTCGTCATCCATGGCCGCAACGCCTATGGCTGGCTGAAGAGCGAGAACGGCGTGCACCGCCTCGTGCGCATCTCGCCCTTCGACGCCAACGCGCGCCGTCACACCTCCTTCGCCAGCGTGGTCGTCTACCCGGTGGTGGACGACAGCATCAAGATCGAGATCGACGAGAAGGACGTCCGCACCGACGTGATGCGCTCGGGCGGCGCCGGCGGCCAGCACGTCAACAAGACGGAATCGGCGGTGCGCCTGACGCACATCCCGACCAACATCGTGGTGAAGTGCCAGACCGGCAAGTCGCAGCACCGCAACCGCGCCGACGCCTGGGACATGCTGCGCGCTAAGCTGTTCGAACTTGAAATGAAAAAGCGCGAGGAGAAGGCGGCGGCCGAGCAGGCGGCCAAGACCGACATCGGCTGGGGCCACCAGATCCGCTCCTACGTGCTGCAGCCCTACCAGATGGTCAAGGACCTGCGCACCGGCGTTTCCACTTCCAACACCTCAGGCGTGCTCGACGGCGACCTCGACGAGTTCATGCAGGCGGCGCTGGCGCAGAAGGCCTTCGGCGGCGGTCCGGCGCAGGTCGAGGACGTGGAGTAAACTCGTCGCCGGGATCGATTCGCCGCCGGCGCATCCGACGCCGGCCGCCCGCACGGTCGAGCGATGAGAACATTCCCCAAGGCCCGCATCGACGCGCTGACCGACGGCATCTTTGCCTTCGCCATGACGTTGCTGGTACTCGACGTGCGCCTGCCAGCGGACCTGCGGGTACAGGATGGCGCCGAGCTCATCGACCACCTGCGCACGCTCGGTCCGCAATACCTCGCCTACGTCATCAGCTTCTTCGTCCTTGCCGCGCAGTGGCGGGGCGCGATCGAGCTCAGGCGCGTCGAGGAGGTGCCGCCGGAAGCGCTGAGCTGGTCGATTGTCTATCTGTTCTTCATCACCTCGGTGCCGTTTTCGAGCGGCGTCGTCGGCCGCTATGGCGACCTGCCGCCGGCGGTCTGGCTCTACGCCGCCAACATGATCGTGGTTGCGGCGCTGTCGCTGCGCCTGCGCACGCTCGAGGTGCTGCCGGAGCACCGCGCGCGGGCGCGCGCGGGCAACATCCGCACCGCGGTGTTCATCGCCTCCGCCGTGATATCGGTGGCGGCGACCTTCGTGACGCCACGGCATGCGATGGTCGCCTACTTCCTGAATTTCCTCGCCGGCCCGCTGGCGCGCTGGCGCGGGGCCGAGACATGACCCGCCGCAACGCCGGGCGGCGCCGGTCTGTGACGGCCGGCCACGTTATGCGATCATGCCGCCATGCATGACCTTTTGATTCTTTTTTCCGAACCCGCCGCCTGGGCCGCGCTCGCCACCCTGATCGCGATGGAGGTGGTGCTCGGCATCGACAACCTCATCTTCATCGCCATCCTGACCAACCGGATGCCCGAGCATCAGCGCGAGCTCGGACGCCGCGTCGGCATCTCCCTTGCGCTCATCCTGCGGCTTGTCTTGCTGGGGTCGGTCGCCTTCATCGTCACGCTGACGGCGCCGGTGCTCACGCTGTTCGGCCACGGCTTCTCCTGGCGCGACCTGATCCTCATCGCCGGCGGCCTGTTCCTGGTGTGGAAGGCCACCAAGGAGGTGCATCACCGGGTCGATCCCGATCCGAACCCGGACATGTTCGACCGCAAGAGCGGTGCCACCCTCGGCTTCGCGGCGGCCATGGGACAGATTATCGTGCTCGATCTCGTGTTCTCGGTCGACAGCATCATCACCGCGGTCGGCATGACCGATCACGTGCCGATTATGATCATTGCCGTCGTCGTAGCCGTGCTGACGATGCTGGTGGCGGCCACGCCGCTGTCCAACTTCATCAACGCCAATCCCACCATCGTGATGCTGGCGCTCGGCTTCCTGCTGATGATCGGCATGACGCTGATCGCCGAAGGCTTCGGCGCCAAGGTGCCGAAGGGCTACGTCTACGCGGCGATGGCCTTCTCGGCGCTGGTCGAAGGGCTCAACATGCTGGAGCGCCGCGCGCGCAAGCGGCGCCAGCAGCAATAGCGCGTCAGCGTTCGAGCCGCTGGCCCGTCTCGCGCTGCCAGTCGGCGAGCCATGCCTTGAAGCGCGCGCCGCCTTGCCCGCCGACGCCGCCGTGCAACGCGACGGAGACCTCGCCGGTCTCCGCCACCATCAGCACGGCGTCGAGCCCCTTGGAGCGGCGCAGCGTCTGCAACGCCTGCTCCGGCGTCTGCGCGATCGGACCGGCAACGTTGAACGAGGTGTTGACCGAGACCTCGACGCCGATGCGCCGCCCGAGCGCCTTCAGGTAGGCGTAGGTGAGCGGATCGGCCGCCTCGCGCACGATCTGCAGGCGGCCGGTGCCGTCGGCATGGACGACGGAAGGGATGCGCGCCTGCGCTTCCGGCTTCGCATGCGCGGTCAGCACCATGTAGTTGTAGGCGTTGTAGTCGGCGGCGCGGGCGCCGTGCGCGAGTTCGAAGAACTGCTTTGCCGCTTCCAGCGTCATCATCGGCGCGAGCGGGCGGATCGCCTCGCGGTACTTCACCCGGGCGTTGAGGTTGGCGCGCGTGTCCGGATTGCAGGGGTTGGCCAGGATCGAGCGGTGACCGAGCGCGCGCGGGCCGGTTTCGGCGGCGCCTTGGTAGAGCGCGAAGATGGCGTCCTGCGCCGTCATGTAGGCCATGAAGTCGGCGAGCCGCGCGCGCGCCGCCTCGCCATCGACGGGCGCAAGGGCCACGCATTCAACATCCGGGCTGGCGGCGAAGGCCGCGCTCATATCGGCCGCCGCGGGTGCCGTGCCGCAATAGAAGGCGTGCTCGACCGGCGCGCCGAGGCCGTAACCGGCAAGGTAGGCGCCCATGTAGGCGGCGCCGATGGTGACGCCGGCGTCGTTCGGCGTCGGCGGCACCCACAATTCGATGTCCGGGAAGCGCTCCATCAGCCGCATGTTGCCGAGCGCGTTGAGGCCGATGCCGCCGGTGAGCACCAGGCGCTTGCAGCCGGTCACGCTCAGCCAGTGGCCGACGACGTGCATCAGCGCGTCCTCGAACACCATCTGCGTCGCCGCCGCCTTGTCGAGCCGCTCGCGGGTGGTCTCGCTGTGCTGGATGTCCTCGATGCGCAGCACCGCGTCCGGGTTCCACATGTCCTTGGCCGCGATTGGCTCGCCGAGGATGCGCTTGAGCGCCGGCGTGTAGGGCTCGTGCATGACGTCGCGCGGCCAGTTGGCGAGATCGCGGTTGAGCAGCACGCGGCCGTCCGGCGCGAGGTGGAAGATCGCCTTGAGCGCGCCGTAGTAAGGATTGGTCGCGCGGTCGGTGTCGCCATAGGCGGTGGCGCCCATGTAGCGCCCCTCGCTCGACAGCCAGGTCCAGCCGCCCTGGGTCGAGGAGATCACCGCGTAATAGAGGCCGAGGGAGTCGAACAGGCTGTCGTTGAGGTAAAGTCGCTCCATGCGGGGGCCGGCGCAGCGGTAGATCGAGATCGCGCCGCGGTCGCCGACGCCGTCGAGCACCGCGGTCAGCACCGGCTCGGCCTCCTGCGCGAAAGGCGAGGCGGCATAGGAGAACCAGGCGTGATTATCGTGGTGCGGCGTGCCGATCAGATCGACCGGCGCGGCGAGCCCGAGCTG
This sequence comes from Pseudolabrys sp., assembly GCA_046292265.1. GTDB lineage: Bacteria > Pseudomonadota > Alphaproteobacteria > Rhizobiales > Xanthobacteraceae > Pseudolabrys. The sequence continues at coordinate 11,694 of JBKBRE010000032.1, forward strand.
GCGGCCGATGTGGCGCGCGGCGCGCGTGCCGCGGTCGATCTCGCGCAGGCTGAACAGCGGCGTCGGCTTGCCGCGCAGCATGTGAAACGTCGCCGGCGCTTCCTCGAGCACCGTGCGCACCAGCGTCGCGCCGAAGGCGGCGTAGTCCCAGGCGCTGAACCAGCCGTCCACGTCGCGCAGGTCGCGCCCCTGCGCGGCGAGCGCTTCGCGCAGCGCCTCGATCGACAGCCGCGGATAGTCGTTGGAGTGCTTGACGCCGGAATAGCGCTCTTCCTCGTTGTTGAAGAGGAGGCGCGGGCCCGCGCGCGTCACCTCGACCAGCGCGACGCCGGAATTATGCGTGCCGGCGGCGGAAACCCCGGCGAGGAGGGCGGTCTCGCCGCGTTCGATCTTGTTGCGGATGGCCTTGATGCGCGCGCGCGCCACCGCGCCGCCGGCGCGGTGGATGTGGAGCCACCGGAAATAGCCGTCGAGAAGCGCCAGTGCGACATGGAACCCGGCCGCGCCGAGCCAAGGGTGGCGTGGCCTCGTCCGCATCCTGCGCTTGTCTCCTCGATCCGCTGCGTTACCCATTCATGGGACAGGTCGGCGCCGATGGCAACCGGCGGGCCGGCGCTCAGAGCTGGCCGAGCCGCAGCCCGGCGCGCAGGAATTTCTGCGGATCGACCGGGTCGTCATTGACCCGCGTCTCATAGTGCAAATGCGGGCCGGTGGAGCGGCCGGTCGAGCCGATGCGGCCGATCACCTGGCCGATCCGCACGTGCTGGCCGACCTTCACCTCGATCGCCGACAGATGCGCGTAGCGCGTCGACAGGCCGTTGCCGTGGTCGATCTCGATCATGTTGCCGTAGCCGCCTTCGCGGCCGGCGGTGACCACCTTGCCGGTGGCGGTGGCGTGCACCGGATCGCCGGTGTCGCCGCGCATGTCGAGCCCGCTGTGCATCGCCGGCCGGCGCAGGAACGGGTCCATGCGCATGCCGAAGTTCGAGCTCATGTCCACTTCGCCCGCGACCGGCTTGCGTACCGGCACCGCGCTGAGCGTCTGCGTGTAGCGGTCGACCTGCGCGCGGGCGACGTGAACGCGGTAGAGTTGCCGCTCGAAGGCGTTCGCGCTGGCGTGCGGCGCCTTCATCGGCACGAAGGGTCCGCCGACGCCGCGCGCCGGCGTCTTGCCCGGATCGACGCCGAGGTCGGCGAGCACGCCGTGGATGCGCCGCGCCTTGCCCTCGATCTGCTCCTCCATGTGCGTGAGCACGGCGCCCTGCTTGTTCTCCACCTTGTCGAGCGCGAGCGAAACGCGCGCCAGCACGCCCTCCAGCCCGCCGCCTTTGGCGCGCTCGACGGTGCGCAGGCCGCCGGTCGGCGCCTCGCGCGATTCAAGCCGCGCCTCGCGGTCGGGCGGCGCGCTGAAGATGACGGTGTCGTTGATCGGCGACGGCTTCGGCCGCGCCTCGGGCGCCGCGCGCGTCGGCCTGACCGACCCGGTGGTGACCGGATCGCCCGCGATCGCGTTGGTGCGGCTCTCCAGCACGGCCTGGCGCTTGATGAGAACGTTGAGCTTCTGCTCGAACTGCTCCTGGTCGAGCAATTGCCGGCTGGTGATGCGGTCGACCTGCGCGCGCAGCTCGGCGATGCGGTCCTCATAGGCGAACTGCATCTCGGCCTGGCGCGCGATCAGCCGGGTGAGCACGTTCTCGCGGAAGGCGAAGTAGCTGCCGGTCAGGATCGACCAGCCCGCCATGATCACCAGCGTGCCGACCACGATCCAGAAGGCGACCGGACCGATGCGGACCTGGCGGCCGCCGTGCACCAAAGTGTAGTCGCCGTCGGCGCGTCGCTGCAGGCTGCGCGAAACGGCCGCGGCCGACTGGGCGTGCGCGGCCCGCTGCTGCGGATGATGATGCGGGGAAGCGGACCTGGACGACGACATCGACTTTTCCCGCCGGTTCCGCCCACGAGCGAGCCAGGACCGGCGTGCCGATATCAATCGGATATGGTTAAGAAACCGGTAAGGGCGATTCGGGCCGGAAGCCGATAGCGCTGTAAATGCAGGGGATTAAGCCGGGTGGCGGGACTGGGAAGACAGCTTGCGCACAGCTTCCAGCACGTCTTCGGCGTGGCCGGCGACCTTCACCTTGGGCCAGACCTGCGCGATCCGCCCCTTGCCGTCGATCAGCACGGTCTTGCGGATGACGCCCATGAACTTGCGGCCGTAAAGCGACTTCTGGCCCCAGGCGCCGTAGGCCGCCAGCATGTCGGTGGTCTCGTCGCTGGCCAGCGCGACAGTGAGCTTGTGCTTGCCCTTGAATTTGTCCTGCGCCGCCACCGGGTCGGCGGAGACGCCCAGGATCTCGGTTCCGGCTTTGGCGAAGGCGGCCTTGAGCCGGGAGAAGTCGATGGCCTCCTGGGTGCAGCCCGGGGTGTCGGCGCGCGGATAGAAGTAAAGGACGAGATTGCGGCCCTTGAAGTCCTTGAGCGCAACCTTGCCGCCGCCGTCGCGCGGGAGGCTGAAGGGCGGCGCCTTGTCGCCGGGCGCGAGCTCCGCCATGTGCCTTCCTTTCGTCGCTTTCCGCCTGTCAGTGTCGCAAATGCCACGTGCGTCGGGCGGGCGCAACGGCCATCACCCAGCTTAGAGCTATGACAGGGAGCGGGCAGCACCACAGGCACAAATCGCGCCGCGCGGGCGCCGCGCAGCGGCTTGCGCGTGCGTCCCGCCGCGCCGTCGGCGGGGTCGGCCGTGTGCTGCGGCTGCGCTGGGTGCGCCGGGCCGCCGCTGCCGCCGCCATTGCGCTCGCCGTGGTCGCGCTCGCGGTCGCCGGCCTGTGGTGGCGGCTCTCCTCCGGGCCGATCGAGTTCGATCTCGCGACGCCCTGGCTGAAGGCCGCCATCGAGCAGAACTTCGGCGGCGGCCATGTCGTCTCGGTCGGCGGCACGCAGATCGAGCGCGACGAGAAGGGCCGCACCTCGCTCCGCCTGCGTGATATCGTGGTGCGCGACGCCGACGGCACCCTGGTCGCCAGCGCCCCCAAGGCGGAAGTCGGCTTTTCCGCCGCCGGCCTTTTGTCCGGCCAATTGCGTGCGCAGAGCCTCAATCTGGTCGGCGCCGAGATGGCCGTGCGCATCGAAAGCGACGGCCGCGTCACCGTGTTCGCTGGCGCCGACAAGCGGCCGATCGCCACCGCCGAGCCGCCGCTCGTGCCCCTCGCGCCGAAGCCGGGCGCGGACGCGGCGCCGTCCGCGGTGCGCGGCGGGGTCGAGGACATCGCCGGCATGCTCGCCTGGATCGACAGCCTCGGCGCCACCGGCCTCGATGGCCACGACCTGCGCGAGCTCGGCCTCAAGAATGGCAACCTCACCGTCGACGACCGGCGCAGCGGCAAGCGCTGGACCTTCTCGCAGATCAACGCCAGCCTCACGCGCCCCCAGCAGGGCGGCGTCACCTTCCGCGTCGAATCCGACGATCCCGCGCGGCCCTGGGTGCTGGGCGCGGCCATGCGTCCGCTCAGCGGGGGGCTGCGTGCAGTCGGGATCGAGGCGCGCAAGGTATCGGCTCGCGACATCCTGCTGGCATTGCGCCTGAACGAAGAGGGTCTCGACGCCGACCTGCCGCTCTCGGCGAGCGTGCGCGCCGAGATCGACGCCGACGGCACGCCGCAGATATTACAGGGCCAACTCGTCGTCGATTCCGGCAAGATTGTGCACAGCGACGACGAGCCGCTCGAAATCGCCGTCGACCACGCCGACTTCCGCTTCGACTGGGACGCACGGCGGCGCACGCTAATGGTGCCATTCCAGATTCATTCCGGCGGCAACCAGTTCACCTTGCGCGCCAACGTCGAGGCGCCGGCCGAGGCGGGCGGCGCCTGGTTGATGACGGTGACGCGCGGTGACGCGGTAATCGACCCGATCATTTTCGGCGCTGGCGGCGGCGCCGACCAGGAAGGCATCTCGCTCAATCGCTTCAATCTGCGCGCGCGCTTCGATCCCGCGCGCAAGCGCATCGACCTCGAACAGGGCGACTTCCGCCGCATCGACACGCGGCCCACGCACAATATCGGCCTCGCCGTTACCGGCCGGCTCGACTATTCCGGCAATGAGCCGCATCTCGCCTTCGGCGTGGCGGCTACCCGCATGCCAATGTCGGTGATGTTGCGCCTGTGGCCGGTGTTCACCGCCGCCGACGTGCGCACCTGGGTGGTGGACCACATGTCCGGCGGCACGGTCGAGCGCGTGCTGATCGCCGGCAACGCGCCGCTGCCGACGTTCAAGAAGAGCGGTCCGCCGATGTCGGAGGAGGGGCTCTCGGTCGACATCGAGACCAGCGGCACCAGCCTGCGGCCCGTACCGAGACTGCCGGCGATCCGCGACGCCGACCTGACGGTTCACGTCACCGGCAAGACCGCCGCCATCAGCCTTGGGCGCGGCACCGTCGAGGTCGAGCCCGGCCGAAAACTGAGCGTGACCGGCGGCCTGTTCGAAGTGCCCGACACGCATCCGAAGCCCGCGCCTGCGCGCGCCACCTTTCGCGTGGACGGCACGCTGCCCGCGGTCGCGGCGCTGCTCGCCACCGACGCGCTGCGCGAGAACGTCGCGCTCGCCTTCGATCCGGCCGCGAGCCGTGGCGCCGTCTCCGCGCAAGTCACGGTGAACTTTCCGATCGAGAAGGATCTGCCGGAAAACGCCGTCACTTACGCCATCAGCGCCGACGTCACCAACTTCGCGGCCGACAAGATGCTGCTCGCGCAGAAGGTCGAGGCGAACGCCCTGAAGGTGAGTGCGACCAGCACCGGCTATCAGATCAGCGGCGACGTGAAGATCAACGGCACGCCGGCCTCGATCGAATTGCAGAAGAGGAAGGGCGCGCCCGACGGCGAGCTGCGCATCACGGCGACGCTCGACGAGGCGGCGCGCCGCCGGCTCGGCTTCGACCTCGGCGCCAGTGTGACGGGCGCCATTCCGGTCAAGGTCGCCGGCCGCTTCGGCGGCCCCGGCAAGGACGAGCGCATGAGCGTGGAGGCCGATCTCACGCCGGTGAAGATCGACAACCTGCTGCCCGGCTGGGTGAAGGCGGCCGGCCGCCCGGCGCGGGCGAACTATACGCTGGTGAAGCTGCCGAAGACCGTACGGTTCGAAGACCTCGTCATCGACGGCGCGGGCGCCATCGTGCGCGGCGCGGTGGAGATCGACTCTGGCGGCGAACTCCTCTCTGCGAACTTCCCGGTCTTTGCGCTGTCGGAAGGCGACAAGGCGACGCTGAAGGCCGACCGCGGTAACGACGGCACGCTGCGCGTCGCCATGCGCGGCGACGTCTACGACGGGCGCGGCTTCGTGAAATCCTCGCTCGCCGGCGCGGCCGAGCGCGGCCGCCAGAAACAGACCGACCTCGATCTCGACATCAAGGTCGGTACGGTGGCCGGCCACAACGGCGAAACCTTGCGCGGGCTCGATCTGAAGCTCGCGCGGCGAAACGGCCGCATCCGCTCGTTCAGCATGAGCTCCAAGATCGGCCGCGACACCCCGCTGTTCGGCGAATTGCGCTTGCGCGCGCGTGACAATCACCAGGTTCTCTACTTCGAGACCGACGACGCCGGCGCGCTGTTCCGCTTCACCGACACCTATCCGAAGATGTTCGGCGGGCAGATGTGGGTGGCGATGGACCCGCCGACGCAGGAGCAGTCGCCGCAGGCCGGCACCCTGTACATCCGCAATTTCGCGGTGCGCGGCGAGCCCACGCTCGACCGCGTGGTCTCGGGCGCGCCGGGCGCCGCGCGCGGCAACGTCGAGTTCTCCGAGATGCGGTCCGACTTTACCCGCTTCCCCGGCCGCATGGCGATCCGCGACGGCGTGGTGCGCGGGCCGCTGGTCGGCGCCACCATCGAAGGACAGATCGACTACCTGCGCGACGAAGTGCACCTGCGCGGCACCTTCGTTCCGTTCTACGGGCTCAACAACATGTTCGGGCAGATTCCGATCGTCGGCCTGTTCCTCGGCGGCGGCAGCAATGAGGGGCTGCTCGGCATCACCTACGAGGCGGTCGGCCCGCCGAGCGCGCCGCGCATCACGGTCAATCCGGTGACCGCGATCGCGCCCGGCCTTTTGCGCAAGTTTATCCCGTCGCCGGGCAGTTTCGACCGCAACTTCATTCCGCCGTCGCGCTGAGGCGCCAAAGCGTGCTGCCGCGCATTTTTGCCGGTCGGGCATGCGCGCGCGCCCTGCGCCGACTTGTGATTAGACCGCGACAAATGTTGGGGATACGATGACGGCTTGAAACGGGGGGCCGTCGATGCCGACCTTCAGGGCGCCGGATCAATTGGCGCGGCTTGCGCCGATCGTCTGCCCCGCGTGCGGAGGCCAGGCCCACCTGATGCGCCGCACGCCCGACGCCTTCAAGCGCGACGGCAAGACCGAGCGCTGGACCTACGAGTGCGCCGACTGCGGCCACAAGGTCGAGAAGACGGTCGAGACCTGACGGCGCGACGACGCTCCTCCGGACCGGGCATCGAGCCCCTGAGGCGCTTGCGTGCCAGCGCGAGCCCCGAAGGATGGGTGCCCGTGGCCGCCCTCCCGAGGATGGGGGCGGGGAGGGCATAAAATAATTTTCCTATAGGCATTGACTATAATCCTCGACAGGTTATCGTGCCGTCATCCCGCCCCGAAGCGAGGGGTGTCTGTACAGCATCTTCAGATGCGGGGCGGGGAGCGGTGGCCGGGGAATGACGCGGCGGCGGAGATGCGCCGGCGCGGCCCGGCGGTCCAAGCCGCAACGTCCGGGCGCGCCACCCGTGCGCCACGGGGCCCCACCGGCGGCGGTCGGCGGCATGGTCGGATATGCCGGCCAACCGTTTGGGCCCGGAGCGGTGGATAGGCGCCTCGCTGCGAGGCGAGGAGCCTGAAACGGTACGTCCACCGGGGGCGTTGCGGAGCAAGCCTCAAACACCGCGCGCGGGACGCCATGGGTTGGGCGGACTTGCGGCAGCCTGCCGCCATTCAAATCCGGATGGCGCGGCGGGCAAAACGGACTTCGACAAGCCTCGATGTCGTGAGGCGTCGAGGCCCGCGGGTCCGCTGGGACCCGGATGCGTCCCGCGCGCCCTCGCGCTTTTCGAGAGCAGCGGCTCGTCGCGCCGTAGCCCAAAGGGCGAAGGCGGACCACTCCCGAAACACAGGCGATCCCGGCGCCTGCCAAACAACACGGGCGGCGGAGCGTTGGCTTTGCTTTTTGAAAATTGAATCAGCAAGAAGCTCGCTCACCAGACCCGTCATCCTGAGGTGCTCGCGCGGCACGCGCGAGCCTCGAAGGATAGACGGCCGAGGAATTGCCAATGCGTGCCCGCCGTCGCCCTTCGAGGCTCGCGTGCTGAGCACGCTCGCGCCTCAGGGTGACGGCTGATGAGGACAGCCCGCCTCACACCGGCTTCAGCAGCACGTGCTTCTTCTTGCCGAGCGAGAGCTTGATCACGCCCTCGGGCGAGAGCTCATTCGCCGTCAGCGTCATCTTGTCGTCGGTGACGGTCGCGTCGTTGACCTTGAGCCCGCCGGCCTTGATCTGACGGCGCGCGTCGCCGTTCGAGGAGACGAGCCCGGTCTTCTCGGCGAAGGCGATCAGCACGCCGACGCCCTTGTCGAGTTCGGCGCGCGCGATCTCCACCGTCGGCAGGCTCTCGGCGAGCGCGCCTTCCTCGAAGGTCTTGCGCGCCGTCTCGGCCGCGTCGTCCGCCGCCGCGCGGCCGTGCATCAGCGCGGTCGCCTCGGTGGCGAGGATCTTCTTGGCCTCGTTGATCTCGGAGCCTTGCAGCGCGCCGAGCCGGGCGATCTCCGCCATCGGCATGGTCGTGAACAGCTTGAGGAAGCGCGTGACGTCGCCGTCCTCGGTGTTGCGCCAGAACTGCCAGTAGCCGTAGGGGCTCACGAGATCGGCGTTGAGCCACACCGCGCCGGCGGCGGTCTTGCCCATCTTGGCGCCGGAGGCGGTGGTGATCAGCGGCGCGGTGAGCGCGAACAGATGCGCGTTGTTCATGCGCCGGCCGAGATCGATGCCGTTGACGATGTTGCCCCACTGGTCGGAGCCGCCCATCTGCAGCGTGCAGCCGTAACGCTTGTTCAGCTCGACGAAGTCGTAGGCCTGCAGGATCATGTAGTTGAATTCGAGGAAGGAGAGCTCATGCTGGCGCTCGAGCCGCAGCTTCACCGAATCGAACGACAGCATGCGGTTGACCGAGAAGTGCCGGCCGACGTCGCGCAGGAAATCGATGTAGTTGAGCGTGTTCAGCCAGTCGGCGTTGTTCGCCATGACGGCGTTGCCGCCGTCGGTCTCGAACTTCAGGAATTTCGAGAACGTCTTGCGGATCGAGGCGAGGTTCTCGTTGATCGCCTCTTCGGTCAGCACGCGGCGCGTCTCGTCCTTGCCGGACGGATCGCCGACGCGGGTGGTGCCGCCGCCCATCAGCGCGATCGGCCGGTGGCCGGTCTGCTGCAGCCAGTACAGCATCATGGTCGGCAGGAGATGACCGATATGCAGCGAGGGCGCCGTGCAGTCGTAGCCGATATAGGCGGTGATGGTTCCCTCGCGCGCGCGCGCGTCCAGCGCCTCCGATTCGGAGACCTGGTGGATGAAGCCGCGCTCGGCAAGAATATTAAGGAATTCGGACTTATAGGCGCTCATTGACGTGCACTCGACGCGGGGCTTGCTCGCTTCCCTCGGGCGGCTGGTGTAACAGGTCCGGGGCTGGATTCAACTCGGCGCAGGGGCCGCGCAGGCGGGCCGCGCGCAAGGAAACAAGCAGGGGTTGGAGTGGCGGGGGTCAAGCGGGCGATCGGACTGATGAGCGGGACCTCGCTCGACGGCGTCGACGTGGCGCTGATCGAGACCGACGGTGAGCGCATCGCCGCCTTCGGCCCGACCGGCTACCGCGCCTACCAGGACGGCGAGCGCGACCTGTTGCGCCGCGCGCTGGTCGAAGGCGCCACGCTTACCGACCGCTGGGCGCGCCCCGGCGTGCTGGCCGAGGCGGAGCGCTTCGTCACCGCCGTGCATGCCGAAACGGTCGAGACCTTCCTCGCCGACAACGGCATCGCGCGCGACAGCATCGATGTAATCGGCTTCCACGGCCAGACCGTGATCCACCGGCCCGAGCGGCGGCTCACCGTGCAGATCGGCGACGGCGCGGGGCTCGCGCGCCGCCTGCGGCTGCCGGTCGCCTGCGACTTCCGCGCGGCCGACGTGGCCGCCGGCGGGCAGGGCGCCCCGCTGGTGCCGGTTTTCCATCAGGCGCTGGCGCGCGATCTTGCCCGCCCGCATCCGATCGCCGTGCTCAATGTCGGCGGCGTCGCCAACGTCACTTGGGTGGACGGCGGCGATCCGGTCGCCTGCGACACGGGCCCGGGCAATGCGTTGATCGACGACTTCATGCGCGCGCGCACCGGCGCCCCGCTCGACCGCGATGGCGACCAGGCCGCGCGCGGGCGCGTGCACGAGGACTTCGTCGCGCGGGTGCTCGAACATCCGTTCTTCGACCACGGCTGCCCGAAGTCGCTCGACCGCAACGCCTTCGCCTTCGCCAATCTCGAATTGCCGGATTTCTCGGTCGCCGACGGCGCGGCGACCTTGTCGGCGCTGACTGCGGCGGCGGTCGCCCGCGTCGTGCGCCACCTGCCGGCCCCGCCGAAGGCCTGGATCGTCTCCGGCGGCGGCGCGCGCAACCCGACGCTGATGAGGATGCTGGCCGAGCGGCTCGCGCCGGCCACGGTTGAAACAGCCGATGCAGCCGGCTGGTCCTCGCAGTCGCTCGAAGCGCAGGCTTTCGCTTATCTGGCGGTGCGCACGCAGAACGATCTGCCGATCACGTTCCCGCACACGACAGGCATCGATCGGCCAATGGCCGGCGGCGTGGTGGTGATGCCGTAGTTATTCGTCATGGCCGCGATAAGCGCGGGCATGACGCCTGCGACTTACGCCGCCGGCTTGCGCTGGACGTTCAGGCGCTTGTCGAGATAGGCGCCGACCGAGGTGAGCAGCGGCTCGACCTTGCCGTCGAAGAAGTGGTTGGCGCCCGGGATCACCTTCTGCTCGATGACGATGCCCTTCTGGGTCTTCAGCTTGTCGACGAGCGTGTTGACGTCCTTGTGCGGCACCACCGCGTCCTTGTCGCCGTGCACGATCAGGCCGGAGGACGGGCAGGGCGCCAGGAACGAGAAGTCGTAGAGGTTGGCGGGCGGGCAGATCGAGATGAAGCCCTCGATCTCCGGCCGGCGCATCAAAAGCTGCATGCCGATCCAGGCGCCGAAGGAGAAGCCGGCGATCCAGCAGCTTTTGGCTTCCGGGTTGATGGTCTGCGCCCAGTCGAGCGCGGCGGCGGCGTCCGACAGTTCGCCGGTGCCGTGGTCGAACGAGCCCTGCGAGCGGCCGACGCCGCGGAAGTTGAAGCGCAGCGCCGAGAAGCCGCGGTGCACGAACTGGTAGTAGAGCTGGTAGATGATCGGGTGGTTCATCGTGCCGCCGAACTGCGGGTGCGGATGCAGCACGATGGCGATCGGCGCGTTCTTCTGCCGCGCCGGGTGGTACCGGCCCTCGATCCGTCCGGCCGGACCGGTAAAGATAACTTCTGGCATTGTTCTCGCCCTCGAACCGGGTGAGCCGCCGGCACAAATCCGGGGCTCTTCTGGATGCTTCAGAGCGCCGGGGGAATTTCCTGGCGCCAGTTTAGAACTATTCCAATTATATGGATTCTGCTGGTTTCGCTCGCGACACAGGCTATAAGCTGATTGCTGCGATGCACGGCTTCTAGCACGAGGCACCAGGCAAAAAGCAAGCTTTTTGCCTGGCCTAGCCGGCACCGGACCGGTATCCAGGCGACCACGACGGGAATGATGGCTGAGCGCACCTATTTCGACTGGAACGCCACCGCGCCCCTGCGGCCGGAGGCGCGTGCCGCCATGCTGGCGGCCCTCGATGGCTGTGCCAATGCCTCCTCGGTCCACAGCGAGGGCCGCGCCGCCCGTCAAATCATTGAAAACGCAAGGCTTAATGTCGCGACCCTGGTCGGGGCCGGGGCGCGAAACGTGATTTTCACCAGCGGGGCGACCGAGGCCAACGTGCTGGCGCTCACGCCGGCGCTGGAGGCCGGCGGCCGCAAAGCGGCGCGCGGCCGGCTGTTCGTCTCGGCCGTCGAGCACCCCTCGGTGGCCAGCGGCGGCCGCTTCGCCCCGGAGCAGGTCGAGGTCCTGCCGGTCGACGGCGACGGAGTGGTCGATCTGGCCGCCCTGCGCGCGGCCATGGCCCGCGCCGAGCAGCCGCTGGTGTCAGTCATGCTCGCCAACAACGAGACCGGGGTGGTCCAGCCGATCGCCGCCATCGCCGCCATCGTGCACGAGGCCGGCGGCCTGCTGCATGTCGACGCGGTCCAGGGCGTCGGCCGCACCGACTGCGACATGGCTGGCCTCGGCATCGACCTTTTGACCCTTTCCTCGCACAAGCTCGGCGGGCCGCAGGGCGCGGGCGCGCTCATCCTGCGCGACGACCTGCACATCGCGGAACCGCTGATCACCGGCGGCGGGCAGGAGCGGGGCCGCCGCGCCGGCACTGAAAATGTGGCCGCCATCGCTGGCTTCGGCGCCGCCTGCGCGGCCGCTTCGGCTGCAATGCAGGCCGACGCCCCCCGCATGGGCGCCCTGCGTGACCGCATAGAAGCGGGGATCAGGAACGCGACCCCGCAGGCCGTGATCTTCGGGCAGGGCGCCGCGCGCCTGCCGAATACGACGCTGGTCGCGGTTCCCGGCCTGAAGGCCGAAACCGCGCTGATCGCCTTCGATCTCGACGGCCTGGCGCTGTCGTCGGGTTCCGCCTGCTCGTCGGGCAAGGTGCAGGCTTCGAGCGTGCTGTCGGCGATGGGCGTCGAGCCCGCGCTGGCACGCGGCGCGCTGCGCATCTCGATTGGGCCCACCACGACCGATAATGAAGTTGACGCCCTGCTGCTTGCTTGGAATCGCGTGGTTTCGTCACTACTTAAGAAGCAAACCGACATCGCCGCGTGATGCGGCTCAACCAGGAACGCTCGCTGAACGGACAAGCGAACCGACCATAACCGACAAATCCAACCCGCGGTCCTTGCAACCGTGAGCGGAGGGAAGAATGCCGGCCGTACAAGAGACCGTCGACCAGGTCCGCCTTATCGACGTTGATCAATACAAATACGGGTTCGTCACCGACATCGAATCCGAGAAGGCCCCGAAAGGCCTGTCCGAAGACATCGTCCGCTTCATCTCGGCCAAGAAGAACGAGCCGGAATGGATGCTGCAGTGGCGGCTGGAGGCCTATCGCCGCTGGCTGACCATGCGCGAGCCGACCTGGGCGCGCGTGAACTATCCGAAAATCGACTACCAGGACATCTATTACTATTCGGCGCCGAAGGCGTTCAAAGCACCGAAGTCGCTGGACGAGGTCGACCCCGAGATCCTGCGCACCTACGAGAAGCTCGGCATTCCGCTCAAGGAGCAGGAGATCCTCGCCGGCGTGCGCAAGCAGGGCGAGCCGAGCCAGCTCGACGACGACGAGATGACGGTCGGCGAGGCGCGCGGCCGCGTCGCGGTCGATGCCGTGTTCGACTCGGTGTCGGTGGCGACCACGTTCAAGGAAGAGCTGAAGAAGGCCGGCGTGATCTTCATGCCGATCTCGGAGGCGATCCGCGAGCATCCCGAGCTTGTAAAGAAGTATTTGGGCTCGGTGGTGCCGACCTCCGACAACTTCTTCGCCACGCTCAATTCGGCGGTGTTCTCCGACGGCTCCTTCGTCTACGTGCCGGAAGGCGTGCGCTGCCCGATGGAGTTGTCGACCTATTTCCGCATCAACGAAAAGAACACAGGCCAGTTCGAGCGCACGCTCATCATCGCCGACAAGGGCGCCTATGTGAGCTACCTCGAAGGCTGCACCGCGCCGATGCGCGACGAGAACCAGTTGCACGCCGCGGTAGTCGAGCTGATCGCGCTCGACGACGCCGAAATCAAGTACTCGACGGTGCAGAACTGGTATCCGGGCGACGCCGAGGGCCGTGGCGGCATCTTCAACTTCGTGACCAAGCGCGGCGACTGCCGCGGCGCCCGTTCGAAAATCTCCTGGACGCAGGTCGAGACCGGCTCGGCCATCACCTGGAAGTATCCGAGCTGCATCCTGCGCGGCGACAACTCGCGCGGCGAGTTCTACTCGATCGCCATCTCCAACGGCCACCAGCAGGTCGATTCCGGCACCAAGATGATCCATCTCGGCAAGAACACGGTAAGCCGGATCATCTCCAAGGGCATCTCGGCCGGTAAATCGAATAACACCTACCGCGGCCTCGTCTCGGCGCACCGCCGCGCGACGGGCGCGCGCAACTTCACCAACTGCGACTCGCTGCTGATCGGCAACCAGTGCGGTGCGCACACCGTGCCCTATATCGAGGCGAAGAATTCCTCCGCCACGTTCGAGCACGAGGCGACCACCTCGAAGATCTCTGAGGACATGCTGTTCTACTGCCAGAGTCGCGGCATGTCGGCGGAAGAGGCGACCGCGCTGGTGGTCAACGGCTTCGTCAAGGACGTGCTGCAGCAGCTGCCGATGGAATTCGCCGTCGAGGCGCAGAAACTGATTTCAATCTCGCTGGAAGGGAGCGTCGGATGAGCGTCGATCGTCAGAAGTTTAGGATCGAGGCGGGCACCTGCCTGGGCGGCGACAAGCCGGCCGGCGAGCTGGTCGATTGCGTCGCGGCGCACTTTCCCGACGTCGAGGTCTATCGTGAAAACGACGACCTCATTCTCAAGGGCGGCCAGCGCTTTCTCGTCGTGCGCCGCGACGGGCCCGACCGCTTCCATGTGACAGAGAACGTCTCGGTCCCTTCGACCAATATCGTCGATACGGGCGGCGGCAGCGTGCGCACGCTCGACCAGCTGATCGATGAAATTTCCACACTTGCGGACTAAACGAGACCAGTGATGCTGCTTGAAATCAAGAATCTGCATGCCGAGGTCGAGGGCAAGAAGATCCTCAACGGCCTGACGCTGACAGTCGAGAAGGGCCAGGTCGCGGCCATCATGGGCCCGAACGGCTCCGGCAAGTCGACGCTCGCTTACGTGCTGGCCGGCAAGCCCGGCTACGAGGTGACCGAGGGCGAGGTGCGGCTCGACGGCGAGAGCATCCTCGACATGGAGCCGGACGAGCGCGCCGCCAAGGGCGTGTTCCTCGCCTTCCAGTATCCGGTGGAAGTGCCGGGCGTCGCCACCATGACCTTCCTGCGCACCGCGCTCAACGCGCAGCGCAAGCTGCGCGGGCAGGGCGAATTGTCGACGCCGGAGTTCATGAAGCTGGTGCGCGAGACGTCCGGCAAGCTCGGCATCGGCCAGGAGATGCTGCGGCGCGCCGTCAATGTCGGTTTCTCCGGCGGCGAGAAGAAGCGCAACGAGATTCTGCAGATGGCCATTCTGCAGCCTCGGCTAGCCGTGCTCGACGAGACCGACTCCGGTCTCGACATTGACGCGCTGCAGGTCGTGGCCGAGGGCGTCAACCGCCTGCGCTCACCTGAGCGCGCGATGGTCCTCATCACGCACTATCAGCGGCTGCTCAACTACATCGTTCCGGACGTGGTGCACGTGCTGGCCAAGGGGCGCGTGGTCAAGACCGGCGGCAAGGAGCTCGCGCTCGAGCTCGAGGCCAAAGGCTACGCGCAATATGTGGGCGAGGCGGCCTGACGATGGCTGACGTAACTCCCATGAAGACTCCCGCCGAGCAGGCGCTGGGCGCGGCCTATGCGGCGGCGCGCGCGAGCTTGCCCGGCAAAGGCTCGGTGGCCGCCCTGCGCGACGATGCGTTCCGCGCCTTCGAGGCGCGCGGGCTGCCGCACCGGCGCGTGGAGGAATGGAAATACACCGACCTGCGCGTGCTGATGCGCGAGGCCGCGCCGCTTGCCGCGCCACCGGATGCGGCGGCCAAACAGCGCGCGCGCGAGGCGGGCAAGATGCTGGCCGGCGTCGAGACCCGCCGCATCGTCTTCACGAACGGCGCCTTCGCACCGGATCTTTCCGACCTGAGCGCGGAGCCGGGGCTTTCCATCGGTTCGCTGGCCGAGGCGCTCGCCAAGGGCGAGGCCTTCGTCGCGCAGCATCTCGGCAGGACCTTCGCGACCGACGACGTTGCGGTCGCGCTCAATACCGCCCTGATGGGTGACGGCGCGGTGATCCGCGTCGCCGCCGGCGCCGAGATCAAGCGGCCGATCCATCTCGTCTTCGCGACCGGCGGTGATGCGCCGAGCGCGGCTTTCATCCGTTCGCTCGTCGTGGTGGAGAAGGGCGCCAAAGCGACCATCGTCGAGGACCACGAAAGTGATGCCGCCCAAGTCAATGCCGTCATCGAGCTAACCGTGGGCGACGAAGCTCAACTCGACTATTTCAAGCTGACGCGCGCCAGGAACCTGCACATCGCGAGCCTCATGGCCGCGATCGGCGCCCGCGCCCAGTTTCGCAGCTTCGCCTTTACGCGCGACTCCGCGGTGGTTCGCAACCAGAGCTTCGTGCGCTTCGCCGGCGAGCATACGCATGGCGCGCTGCGCGGCGTGAGCCTGCTGCGCGGCAAGGAGCACGTGGACACGTCCCTGTTGATCGACCATGCCGTTCCGCACTGCGAGAGTCGCGAGCAGTTCAAGTCGGTGCTCGACGACGAGAGCCACGCCGTGTTTCAAGGCAAGATCGTGGTCGAGCCGCACGCGCAGAAGACCGACGCGAAGATGATGACGCGCGCTCTGCTCCTCTCCGACACGGCGGAAGCCGACAACAAGCCGGAGTTGGAGATCTTCGCCGACGACGTGGTCTGCGGGCATGGCGCTACTGCCGGAGCGCTCGATCCGGGGCTGAAGTTCTACCTGATGTCGCGCGGCATCTCCGACAAGGAGGCCGAGGCGCTGCTGATTCAGGCATTCATCGGCGAGACGGTGGAGGAGATCGCGCATGACGGCATTCGCGAGGCGCTGATGAACGCGGCCATTGCCTGGCTGGGAGCACGGGGTTGACCATGCATCCGGCGGTGAAAAACGGCGCGCTCGATATCGCCCGCATCCGCGCGGACTTCCCTGCGCTGGCGATGCAGGTCTACGGCAAGCCGCTGGTCTACCTCGACAATGCCGCCTCGGCGCAGAAGCCGAAGGCCGTGCTCGACCGCATCCAGAAGGCCTACACCGAGCAGTACGCCAACGTACACCGTGGGCTGCATTACCTCGCCAACGAGGCGACCGAGGCCTACGAGGGCGCCCGCGAGACCGTGCAGCGTTTCATCAACGCCGCCCGCAAGGAAGAGATCATTTTCACCCGCAACGCCACCGAGTCGATCAATCTGGTCGCCTACACGTTCGGGCGCGAGCGCATCAGCCAAGGCGACGAGATCGTGCTCTCGATCATGGAGCACCACTCCAATATCGTGCCCTGGCACTTCCTGCGCGAACGCTATGGCGCGGTGATCAAGTGGGCGCCGATCGACGACGACGGCAATTTCCTCATCGACGAGTTCGAGAAGCTCTTGTCGCCGCGCACGAAAATGGTGGCGATCACGCAGATGTCGAACGCGCTCGGCACCGTGGTGCCGGTCAAGGAAGTCGTGCGGCTCGCGCACGCCCGCGGCATTCCGGTGCTGGTGGACGGCGCGCAGGGGGCGGTGCACCTCGATGTCGACGTGCAGGACATCGGTTGCGACTTCTACGTCATGACCGGCCACAAGCTCTACGGGCCGACCGGCATCGGCGTGCTTTACGGCAAGTACGCGCATCTTTCCACCATGCCGCCGTTCAACGGCGGCGGCGAGATGATCCAGGAGGTGACACAAGACCGTGTCACCTATGGAGAGCCGCCTTACAAATTCGAGGCCGGCACGCCGGCGATCGTGCAGGCGATCGCGCTCGGCGCCGCGCTCGACTACATCAATTCTATCGGCAAGAGCCGCATCCGCGCGCACGAGGACGAGCTGCTGAAATATGCGCACGAGCGGCTGGGTGCCATCAACTCGCTGCGCATCATCGGCAACGCGCGGGAGAAAGGCTCGATCGTCTCCTTCGAGATCAAGGGCGCGCACCCGCACGACGTCGCCACGATCATCGACCGCGCCGGCGTCGCCGTGCGCGCCGGCACCCACTGCACCATGCCACTGCTCGCGCGCTACGGGCTCACCGCCACCTGCCGGGCCTCGTTCGCCATGTACAACACCAGGGATGAGGTGGACACGCTCGCCGCCTCGCTCATCAAGGCGCAGGAACTGTTCGCATGACCGACGACACGCAGACGCCCGCGGCACCCGTGCCTGCGGCCGAGGCGGCGGATCGGCCGCCGGTGAACGCCGCCGTGAGCGGCGCTTCGGCGCTGCCGCCGGAGGAGCTCAACCAGCTCACCGACAGCATCATCGCCGCGATCAAGACGGTCTACGACCCGGAGATCCCGGCCGACATTTACGAGCTCGGGCTGATCTACAAGATCGACATCGGCGACGACCGCGCGGTGAAGGTCGACATGTCGCTGACCTCGCCCAACTGCCCGTCGGCGCAGGAACTCCCGATCATGCTGGAAAACGCGGTGTCCAGCGTGCCGGGTGTCAAGGAAACCAGGGTCGAGGTGGTGTGGGACCCGCCCTGGGACCCGAGCCGGATGTCCGACGAGGCCCGACTCGTGCTCAATATGTGGTGACAATCGTTTGTGAGTTGCGGTTTCCGGACGAAACGCCAGATAAGGACTGAACGAGGGCATCCATGGCGACAGCGCGACCCAGACCCCAGGTGCTGCGGCTCACCGATGCCGCCGCCCTGCGTATCAAGGATGTGATGAGCCGCGCCGACAAGCCGGTCGCCGGCGTGCGCGTCGGCGTCAAGAACGGCGGCTGCGCCGGCATGGAATACACCATGGAATACGCCGACGAGATCAAGCCGACCGACGAGGTGGTCGAGGACAAGGGCGTCAAGCTGCTGATCGACCCCAAGGCCGTGCTGTTCCTGCTCGGCACCGAGATGGACTTCAGGACGGAGAAGCTGTCGGCGCAGTTCGTGTTCAACAACCCGAACCAGACCTCGGCGTGCGGCTGCGGCGAGTCGGTCCAGCTCAAGCCGGCGAGCGAGGAAGCGGGCGAGCGCGCCTGAGCCAGGGCCCCCGCGCCGTGGACGCCGACTTCATCCGCGAGCTGTTTTCGGAGTTCGGCCCGGTCCAGGTCCGCCGCATGTTCGGCGGGGCGGGCATCTTCGCCGGCGGGGCGATGGTCGGGCTCGTCGCCGACGAATGTCATCTATCTGAAGACCGACGACGCGGGCAGCGCCGCCTTCGCGGCGGAGAATTGCGCACCCTTCGGCTACGACACCAAGGGCGGCCGCCGCGTGCTCACGTCCTACTGGCGCATCCCCGAGCGGCTCTACGACGACCCGGCGGAACTGGCGCGCTGGGCGCAGGCGGCGCTCTCCGCCGCGCAGCGGACGGGACGCAAACCGGCCAGGACGAAAAGGAAGGCGCGGCGCTAGCCGCGCGAGACCGCGCTAGGCGACCTGGGCGGAAGGGACGGGGGCCGCCACTTCCGGATCGGTCTCGCACATCACGCGGTTGCGGCCGTGCCGCTTGGCGGCGTAGAGGCAGTTGTCGGTGCGCTCGATCAGGGCCTGCACGGTGTCGCCCTTCTGCAGGGTGGCCACGCCGATCGAGATGGTCACGCGGCCCAGGTGCTCGCCGGTCGAGCGCTTCATCAGTTCCTTGGTCATCACCGCGCGGCGGATGTGGTCGGCGACCGTGATTGCCGAGCGCAGCACGGTATTCGGCAGGATGACCGCGAATTCCTCGCCGCCATAGCGCGCGGCGGTGTCCTGGCCCTTCACGTTCTGCTTCAGCGACATCGCCACCAGGCGCAGCACCTGGTCGCCGGTCAGGTGGCCGAACGAGTCGTTGAAGGTCTTGAAATGATCGATGTCGGTCATCATCAGCGAGAGCGGTTCGTTCTTGGCGTGCGCCTCGGCGAGGCTGCGCTCCAGCGTGAGATCGAAGAACTTGCGGTTGGCGAGCTGGGTCAACGGATCGGTCAGGCTCTCGGTGCGTACCGCCTCGAGATTTTCCTGCAGCTCGTTGATCTCCTTCTTGGAGGCATTGAGCCGCTCCTCCAGCTTCTGGTTCGAGACTTCCATGTCCTTGGCGGTCTGCACCAGGCTTTCGACGATCGCGCGCAGGCCCTCGCGGTCCTTCGAGTCGCCGATCTTCTCGCTCATGCCCGACAGCGTTTCGCTGTAGTTGTTGGCCGAGCCGGCGGCGGCGTCGATCATCGCCATGACCTGCTCGATCTCGCCCATGACCTGGCTGCCGACCTTGTCGATGCGCTCGGTCAGGCGGGTCGGCGAGAGATAGGTCTCGTAGATCTGCTCGAGGTCGGCGTCGGACAGAGCGCCGTTCTGCTGCAGCGTCTCGTTGATCTTCTGATTGAGCGAGGGGTGGTAGCCGGTGGCGTAGGAGTACCAGATCTCGTAATTGCGCGGGATGGCCGGCTGGCGCAGCGCCTTGAGCTGACCGAGAGCGATGTCGGCGAACGCCATCGTGCGTTCGTGCTCGTCGGCATGCCCGGTCATCGGCAAACCCCCTTGATACGCTCAACACACAACGTTCGCGCGGCCCCACCGCCGCACGTATCTCCGTTCGCCAACGGTAGGGCAGGGAAATGAATGAGATGTAAATTTCTGCGCGATTGCGCAGAAAAGGTTCACGCGCCAGGCGTGCCGAATGCCCAAGGCCTGGGCAATTCTCAGGCTTTGAGGGTCACCGGGCGCAGCAGGAAGGCCGGCAGATGGCTCAGGTCGGCCTCCTCGGAGGCCTCGCGCTGCGGGCGGCCGTGCGGCCGGGGCTGACCGCCGCGGCCACTTTCGCTGCGCGGCTGCGCCTGGCGCTCGCGACGCGGCCGCTCGCCGCGTTCGGGGCGGCCCTGCCGCTCGTGCCGTTCGGGCCTGGCCTCGCGCGGTTCGCTCGCCGCGGCGGCGGCGGCCGGGCCGCCCGCCCGCGTCGGGGTGGGCGGGCCGGGGAGCGTATAGATTGCCGCCCCCGCCTTGCCCTCCCTC
>JBKBRE010000033.1:0-30221 GCA_046292265.1 Pseudolabrys sp.
GGCCAACGCGGCGCGCCACGCCCGGGTCGCTGACGCGCTGCAGCGCAGCCTCGCCGCGACCCTGCAGGCGGACGAGGGCCAGGCGCCCCTCAGTGAGCCGGCGACCCTGCGTTGAGCCCTCGCCCCCCGGGGCGGGGCGCGAAGCGCGGGGGGCCCGCCCTTTTGGGGCCCCCCACGAGCGATCTGTTGCCGTGGCTTCCCTACCGATTTCCCCGTGGTAGGTTCAATGCGGACCACGGCGCCCTGCGCTTGCATGCCGTGGCTTCCCTACCGATTTCCCCGTGGTAGGTTAGTGCAAGGTCATCGCCGCGCCCGTGTTCAGCCGTGGCTTCCCTACCGATTTCCCCGTGGTAGGTTGACACCGCCCGCAGCTCGCTTGTCGAGAAAGCCGTGGCTTCCCTACCGATTTCCCCGTGGTAGGTTCTCGTCGCCTTCCTGATGCACGCCAAGCAGGCCGTGGCTTCCCTACCGATTTCCCCGTGGTAGGTTACCGTCGAGCAGCGACGTTCGGGATCCTCAGCCGTGGCTTCCCTACCGATTTCCCCGTGGTAGGTTGGGCCACTCAGGCCGCCGGCGCCGCCGGGGGCCGTGGCTTCCCTACCGATTTCCCCGTGGTAGGTTAGGAGCGGCGTAAAGTCCTGGGATCCCTCTGATTTTCGTCTGACTCGTCAGGCGAAAATCAGAGCAGGACCAGTTGCTGGGGCGCCTTTTTCTCACTGAACGTGGCCTCTCCGAGCAGCAGTTTCATGCGGGCGTACTGCTTGTCGGTCACCTGCAAGGTACGCACGCTGCCCCTGGGCGGCAAGTTCTTGGTGACGCGCTGCGCGTGCTTGTCGGCAGCATCTTCGCCGCGACAGACGCGGGCATAGACCGAAAGCTGCAACATCAGGAATCCGTCGTCTTTCAGGAATTTTCTGAACCGGGTGGCCCAGCGGCGATCGGCCTTGGTCCCCACCGGCAAATCGAAGAACACGAACATCCACACGAAACGGACCTCCTCGCTCTTCAAGGAACGAGCTCCAGTTCTCGCGATGGCACCAATTCGGGCAGTGTGAGGCGGTCGGCCTTTTCCTCTTCAAGGACGCGGACGAGGCTTTGTGCCGCCTGTTCCGCCGCGACCAGAAGCGTTACCGCTTCGTCGCCGATTTTAGCGTCGATCAGCAGCGCGCCCGCCATCGTGCGGCGATCCTCGACCGAAAGCTCGCCGTCCTTGCAACTCCCGTTCACGCTCGTTTTCCAGGCTAGGAAATCGACGAAGGGGCGGAACGGCTCCACCATGTCATCCGCGAGATTGAAGGCATTGGCCGCGCCCTGATGCGCAAGGCCGAGCGCCGGCAGCAGGCCGGCCGCAACCAGCGCGCGAGCGACGCCAGCGCGCACGACCGCGTAGCCATAATTAAGCAGTTTGTTGCGTCTGTCGTCGGGGGCGTCGCGGACGTAATCCACGAACAAACGGCCCCAATAGAACCGGGCGGCGCGCGCCTCGACATTCTCGGGATCGCCCGGTTCGACGTGCCGCGCGATCTCTTTCAAGGTCGCTGCGCCGTCGCGGCCGGCAGCCGTCAGCGCGGCCGACTGGTTGAGAATCTTGCGCCGGACGAGGGCCTGCCAGGCCTTTTTCTTGAGCGAATCTTTCATCTCGGATTGCAGCCGGGCGACTGCGCCTTGGCGGTGATGCCGATGGAAGGGCAGTACAAGGCCGGAAGGCGTGTGCCGGACGTCGGTGAAGACGATGGCCACACCTGATTCCATGCAGGCCGACATCAGCGCGCTCGACAGCGTCGCCTGCGGCGTGTCGATCACGATCCAGGCAAGGTCCTCGATCGCGATGCGGACCTCGCCGTCTTCCTGCTTTACGCAACACTGGCCGTCGGCAAGCGAGAGCCGGGCGGCTTTCGTCAGGTGCACACCTTTCCACGCCATGTACGCAACTCACGCTGGACTTCGAACTTGCGGCCGAGACGGTCAATGCTCGCTTTTTTCAACGAGCTGAGCGTTTTCAAGCCAATACCGTCCTTTGATCCTTCCTTCGATAGCGTCGAATGAATTGAAACATTCGCAGCGCCGGTACCTCGGTGCAAACCGCGGAAGTAGCCTTCAATTACTTCACCATTTGATTTCACAAGCTCGACATACGACATCGGGTGGAGCGACCAGAGAAACTCGTAGGTATGGTCAATGACGGGCCATTCTTCCTCGGCTTTGTAAGCAACTACCGCTTGATTGGGCGGTGAACTCATCGTCGCAATATGGTGAGGATAGATCGGTACCGCGTAATATTCCCATTTTCCCTTCTTGTTAGCTTTTCGGAACACATCCACACGTGACATGTCACCGCGATCAACCGTGCCTCCGTTCAGCAGCACCGCCGGCTGGTCTTTTGTCGCCAAGCGCACTTTGCGGATTGGCTCTTCGCGAAAGCCGTCGCCACTGCGGTACTTCCATGTCGGCGGCCTGTCCTTCGGTCTGCCCGCCTCAAGCCAAGCCCGCAGCGCTGCCACCAGTTTGTGGTTGCGGTCGGGATCCTTGATGCGGGATAGGTCCTTTTCCGTGAGCTTGTCGATCGACCTGCGCTCGAACACGACGGTTTCACCGTCGCGCTCTTTGACCTGCTTGATCGTGGCATCGTGGGCCTTGCCGCGCGCACGGCGCCGCTCGGCGCGAGAGACGAACACGCCGCCGGTTCCGTTCTCGCCATAGACGGCGCGCATGACATCGAGTCGGTAGCCGGCCCACGGCTGTCCGACATGGAAGATATCGTCGGTGCGCCCTTCGCGTTCGCGCAGGTGAATGTCCCGGGTCATACCTTGCAGCAGGCTTTCGGTCGTTGCCGCCAGCACCAGCGCATCGACCGCATGATGGCGGTCGTCGCTGACGCGTTCGCCGTTTTCTTTCTTGGTTCCTTCGAGACCCCAGGCGCGCCGGAGCTTGGATGTGATGGCGCCGGGGCGGGTGAACACGCGCCGCTTGCCCTCCGGCGCCGGAAACAAGCGCTTCAACTCGTCCGCCAGCAGACGGGTAACCCATTTTGTATCGGTCAGATTCCGTTCCTTGAACTTGTCCTCGATTGCGGCGGCATCCCGAAGTCTGAAATTGCGTTTCTTGCGCCCCCTCATTTCTTTCAGGCCTTCGCAACATGCGACGAAGTTCTCCCAATCCTGGGCGGACTTATCCGCCTCGAACCATTCGGACGGCGTGCGACCGCGCTTGTCCTGATTGCACTTCGCGCAACACAGGGTCTTGTTGAAATAGGAGTCGTCGCCGAAGCGGCTCCACGGCAGGATATGGTCGATCTGCCAGCGGGTATCGTTGGCGGCAAAGCCCGTCGGGGCAATGGCGCTGTCGCAATAGACGCACTTCCAGTTCTGCTCCTTGGCCAACTCGTAGCGCAACAGCTCGTCGTCGCTGATGGAACGGTTGACCAGATCGGCTGCTTCTTTTTTGCGACGGTCCTTTTCGGCGTTGCGCTCTTCGATGCCGCGGGTGATCTCGGCGCGCTCCTCGGCGCTCTTGCCGACATCGCGCGCCAATTCGACGTGAATGGCGTCGAACGGCCCGTAGGCGAGAGTGACAGCGCGAACCTGCTTGATCGCTTCGCCGAAGGCGCGGCGGGTGACCGGGCTGCCGATCTGCGTAAGCTCGACCGCCGGCCGCGCGCCGTGATCGTAGCCCACACGCGCGCAAGCTTCCGAATAGATAAGGCCGTCGCGCAAGCCGGGAATGATATTTCGAGCAGCGAGGGCGGAAATGTGCGCGGCTCCCTTGAACTCAGTGAATGCTCCTTCCCGCGCGCCCTTCATGAGTTGTTCGATCACGACTTCGTCGAGGCCGGCTTCGGAAAGTCCTTTGCGGATTGAATCGAGGTCTTCGCGGAAGGTCAGGAGTTCGGCGATGCGATCGAGCTTTTGCGGCGTCTTGATGAGTGAACGCCAGGGCGCGTCGCCGAGAACCTCCCGTAGTACGCAGGTGCCATAGGCGGATTGGCCCTTGCGGGCCGCGATATCGAGGCTTTCGGCACTGCGCGCAACGGCCGGGAAGCGGGCGTTGGGGTCAAGATCGAGGTCTTTGCGGAGGGTCTTATAGGTATAGGTCTTCTGCTCACCGAATCGTTTCAAGACGATGGCGATTTCTTCCGGCAGGAGTGATCGTTCGACGCGGCCGACGGCGATGCGCAGGTTGGCTAAACGTTGCAGAAAGCGGAACAGTTCGAAGGAAGGTGCGCGTTTGGTCGTTCGCTTCTGGTCCGGTTCGAACGGACATTTGCCGACCTTGTCCTCGCTGTCCTGCAGCGGTCGTTGTGAAAAGGCGCTGTCGAGGAATTTCTGCTCCAGTTCTTCGGTTGCGTGGACATTCCTCAACCGGCGTTGAGCCTGAAAGATGGAGTGCACCTCGTCCTCTAGGTCGGAGCGTTTCGCCGTGTGCGAATAGTCCTTGTCGCGATTACGCTTGCGATCGGTAAACTTCGGATCGTTGGCCAGCATTTCGCCAAAGCTTCTGTATTTCGCCAGTCCCTCGCGTGTCTGCTCCATTGCCTTTTTCATCTTCGACGTTTCGTCGGTGGCGTTGGTGGCCACTTCTCGTTTCGAATTCGACCGAAAACCGCGATGGCGCGCGATGTGGCCGAGAACAAGTGCGAATTCGTCCGACGTCAGCAGGCGATCGTGTGCGCTCGCACGCAATGTCCATGGTGTGATCTGCGGCTTGCTCGCGGGCGGCGAAATACGGTGCAGGGTACGCGCGAGCGCGTCCTGAGCCGTATCCGGCAGGAGGCCGGCGCCATGCAGCAGCTTGCGGATTGCGTTCATACGCTGGCGGCGCCGGCGGATGACGCGGCGCTGGCCGCGCGCGGCACGGCGCTGGGCGCTTTTCGGTTCCCCCGTCTTGTCGACGAGCGGGGCATCGAAACAGCGCACGCCGGCAGCCACCACGCCGCCGCCCGCGGCATTGACCTCGATTACGCCCCATCCACACGAGGCGATGCCAAGGTCAAGCCCGAGAATCCGCGCGCGTTCCCCCATGCCAAAGCCTCAACGCCATACACAACCTGGGAAAGATTATTGACGTTTATGCACGGATCGGCAATGCTGACCGCGCGACGGGGAAATCGCGTAGGGAAGCCACGGCAAAGTGGTTTCTCAGCACTGAGGGATTACCTTTCGAGGGATTCCCTAATTCTGAGATATCCCTCGCTCGGGAAACCGAGCGGGGGATTTATATTGGCTTCGGTCAGGTGCGTTTATGCAGGAAAATACTCCTTGACAGCGTGACGCTGGTCCGCTAGCTTTCCCGCACGCTCCACAACTGCATCAGGACCCCATGAGCCGCCGCGCGTCCGTGCGCGCGCAGGCGCAACGGCTTTATGCCGCGCCGCGCGGAGTAGTTGCACGCAAAGCGACCCCCACCCTTACCCTCTCCCTTGCAGGGGGAGGGAAAACTTCTGCCGGGGGAGGGGAGCACAAACCCCGCCGCCCGCACTTCCCGCGCCGGCGGCTTTTTCATTTGGAGACACACCATGCCGCTCAAGGGCAACATCCTGCCGGACGCGCCGCGGCCGCCGTCGATGGAGACCATCGTCAAGGCGCGCGACATGTATGCGCAGGGCTTCTCCGTCTCGCGCGTGCTCGCCATCTGCAACATGAGCCACGGCACGCTCTATCACTGGCTCGACGGCGGCCCGCCCGGCGAGGGCGGCGCGCCGATGCTCGAGCCGGTGCCGCGCCGGCGCCCGCTCGTGGTCAAGCAGCGCCGGCCGCTCGCCGCCGACCGCGCCTCGCTCGCCGCGCGCCTGCTGCGCACCGCCGAGCGCCAGGCGCGCGACATCGAAGTGCGGCTGGCGCGGCCGTCGGCCGCCACGCCGGAGCGCGAGCGCGACGTGCGCATGCTCATGATGCTGGTGCGCGCGCTGCGCGACCTCTGCGGCTTCGCCGATCCGGCGGAGGCGGCGAAAGCCGCGGCCGAGGTGGAGGAAGCGCGCAGCATCGACGAGTTCCGCGAGGCGCTGGCGAAACGCATCGAAGAATTCGCCGCTGTGCACGGTGTGCCGTCGCAGCAGGACGCGGAGGGGGAGCAGGCGGAGGGCGAGGGAATGACCGAAGCGCCGTTGCCGCCGGCCGCGCCCGCACCCCGCGCCTAGTCGGCGTCCATCGCCGGCGCCGGTTTCTTGCGGCGCAGCTCGAGATAGCCGGCGCTGGCGAGCGACAACAGCGTCAGCGCAAACAGCGTCAGCGAGATCGGGCTGCCGAGGATGTGCAGCAGCACCGGGCCGTCGGCCAGGATCACCGATTGGCGGAAGCCCTGTTCGGCCATCGGCCCGAGGATCAGGCCGAGCACCATCGGCGCCGGCGAGAAGTTGGCCTTGCGCATCAGATAGCCGAGCAGGCCGAAGGCCAGCATGGTGTAGACGTCGTACATGTTGTTGCCGAGCGAGAAGGCGCCGACCACCGACAGCACGATCACCACGGCGATGAGAATGCTGTTGGGCAGCCGCGCGATCACGCCCATGTAGCGGCCGAGCCCCATGCCGATGAAGCCCATCACCAGGTTCGCCAGCAGGAAGCCGACGATCACCGTGTAGGTGAAATGCGCGTGCTGGGTGAACAGCGTGCGGCCCGGCTGCAGGCCGTGAATGACCAGCGCGCCGAGCAGCACCGCCGCGGTCGGGCTGCCGGGAATGCCGAGCGTCAGCAGCGGCACCATGGCGCCGCCGGTGGTGGCGTTGTTGGCGCTCTCGGAAGCGGCCACGCCGCGGATCGAGCCCTTGCCGAAATCCGGATCGTTGCGCGAGAAGCGCTTGGCCTCGTTGTAGGCGGTCCACGAGCCGATGTCGCCGCCGGCGCCCGGCAGAATGCCGATGGCGACGCCGATCAGCGAGGAACGCGCCACCGTCGCGCGGGTCGCGCGCAGCTCCGCGCGGGTCGGCAACAGCCGCCAGGCGCCGCCCGCGCCGGTCTTCACCTGCTGGATGCTGCGATGCGGCGCCTCGCACATCAGCAGCGCCTGCGAGAGCGAGAACAGCCCGATCACCGCCGGCACGAAGCCGATGCCGCCCTGCAGGTCGGTCGAGCCGAAGGCAAAGCGCGGGAAGCCGGAGTCGAGATCGAGGCCGACCGTGCTGATGGCGAGGCCGGCGGCGCCGGAGAGCAGGCCCTTGATCATGTTGCCGGTGGCCAGCGTGCCGATGATGGTGAGCCCGAACACCGCCAGCATGAAATATTCCGGCGGGCCGAACTTGAGCGACAACAGCGACAGCGGCGGCGCCACCGCCAGCAGCACCAGCGCGCTGAACACCCCGCCGACCACCGAGGAGAACGTGGCCACGCGGATCGCCTTGTTGAACTCGCCCTTGCGGGTGAGCGCGAAACCGTCGATGGCGGTGGCGGCCGAGGCCGAGGTGCCGGGCGTGTGCAGCAGGATGGCGGGGAACGCACCGCCGTAGATCGCCGCCGCATAGAGGCTGGTCAGCATGATCAGCGCCGACACCGGCTCCATGCCGAAGGTCACCGGCAGCAGCAGCGCCACGCCCAGATTGGAGGTCAGCCCCGGCAGCGCGCCGATGCACAAGCCCCCCAGCACGCCGATCAGCATCACCGCGAGATGCGCGGGCGTGAACACATCGGCGATGACGGCGAGGACTTCCATGGCGGCTCAGAAACCCGGCGGCCGTAGCGCGGTCAGCGGCACGTTGAGGAAAAGCACGAACAGCACGTAGACGAACGTCATCAGGGCGAGGCAGCCGAGCGCATAGGGCCGCCATTGCCGGACGCCGAGCACGGGGACGAGCAGCGCGGCCAGCACGATCATGGCGGCGAAGAAGCCGATCGCGCTGCTGGCGGCGACCGCGACCAGCAGCAGGCCGAACACCGCGAGCGGGCGCGCCAGCGCGGCGCCGGCGCGCTCGCCTTCGCCCTCGTTGGCCGGCGCCAGCGCGGGAACGAAGCTGCGCGCGATCATCACCGCCGCCAGGAAGGCGACCGCGATCAGCATCGCGCGCGGGAACAGGCGCGCCATGTCGGGGTAGTCGGCGGACAGCCGCCAGAACGGGATCGTCAGCGCGATCAGTCCGGCGCCGGTGATGCGGTTGACCCAGAGCACGCAAGCTCCGTTTCGGCGTTGGAGAAAGATGAATGGCCGGCAAGCGCGCGCGAACGGGAGGGCGCGCGCCCTCCCGCCCGCGTGCGACGGGCTACCAGCTCATCAGCTTCTTGATGGACTGCTCGTTGTCCTTGAGGAACGTCTTGTAGTCGGCGGCCCGGATCACCCGCGGCTCGAGGAACAGCGTCTCGGCCTTCTGCTGGTGCTCCTTGGAGAGGATCACCTTCTCCAGAGCGGCGACCAGCTTGGCCTCGATGTCCTTCGGCAGGCCCGCCGGCGTGGCGATGCCGCGCGAGTTCGACGCCTCGATGTTGTAGCCCTGCGCCTTGAAGGTCGGCGCGCCGGGCAGGAAGCGCGAGGGTTCCGCCGACATCACGCCGAGCACGCGCAGGTCGCCGGCTTTCACCTCGGTGGCAATCTCGCTGACGTTGCTGGCCAGGATCTGCACGTGGCCGCCGAGCACCTGCGTCTTGGACTCCGGCGTGCTCTTGTTCTGCACGATGCGGAACTTGGCGCCGGTCAGCGCCTCGAACGCCAGGATGGCCAGATGCTCGTCGCCGCCGACGCCGTGCGCGCTGATGCTGACGGTGTTGGGCTTGCTCTTGGCTTCATCGACCAGGTCCTTGAGGGTTTTGAAACGGCTGTCGGCTTTGACCGTGAGGACGTTGTAGTCGATCACGTGGTTGATGATCGGGGTGAAGCTGTCGAGCGTTTCCTTGCGGCCCAGCTTCGGGTCGAGATAGCCGGCATAGATGGCCGGCACGTTGAGATAGCCGATGGTGTAGCCGTCGGGCTTGGCCGCGGCCAGGGTGCCCCAGCCGGTCCAGCCGCCGCCGCCGGCGATGTTCTGCACGGTGACCGGCTTGCCCATGACCGCTTCGAGATCCTTGGCGAGCAGGCGGGCGGTGATGTCGGTGCCGCCGCCGGCGCCGTAGGGGACGATAAGGGTCAAGCCTTTCTCGGGATATTGCGCCTGCGCGGGACCGATGGATGTCAGGCCCGCCAGCGACAGCGCCGAGAGGCCCGCCGCCGCGGCCAGAACCGCACGTCTCGTCTTGCTGTAGGTCATCTTGTCCTCCCGTTGGTTGCCGGCGCCCGTATTCGCTGGATCGACCGACGGTCCTGGCGCGGCCGCGGCCGGGTTGGTCCCGGCTCGCACGTCCGCGCCGATGGGCGCCAAGTTGCCGTCGATCTTACGCGGACCGGCGGGCTTTGCCAGTAGGGGTGGCCAACTTGGCCATGACGGAGCCGTGATCAGCCGCTACAAGAGCCCAAACAGGAGCCCTTGATGTCCGACGAGCCCGCGCCGTTCTGGCGGCGCAAGAAGCTGTCCGAGATGACGGACCGCGAATGGGAGAGCCTGTGCGACGGCTGCGGCCGCTGCTGCCTGAACAAGCTGATCGACGAGGACACCAACGAGACGGTGTTCACCGATGTCGGCTGCGCGCTGCTGGACGCGACGAACTGCCGCTGCACCGACTACAAGAACCGGCAGGCCAGGGTGTCGGACTGCGTGCGGCTGACCTGGCGCAACGTGAAGCGGCTCACCTGGCTGCCGCCAACCTGCGGCTATCGCATCGTCGCGCGCGGCGAGGACCTGCCCTGGTGGCACCCGCTGGTCTCCGGCCGGCCGGAGACGGTGCACGAAGCCGGCATCTCCGTGCGCGGCCGCGTGAGCGCGAGCGAGGCCGACGTGCCGGACGAGAAGCTGGGGGAGTATGTGGTGGCGTGGCCGGGGAAGTGGCCGAAGGGGGGCGCGCACGCGCGCCGGCAAAGCGAAATGAGGGCGCGGGGGCGACAGCCGGAATAGCAGCCCCGCATCTCGCTGCCGCCCCTTGCGCGCCCGGAACCGCGGGTGCATTGAGCGGTTGCCGTCCGGACGCGCCATGCACCAGCCCGCCAAACCGCCGCACAAGCCGCATGCCGACAAGGCCGCCGCGCCGCGCACGCTCACGCATCCGGAAGTGCGCGCCATCGTGCTCGGCATCATGCTGGCGATGTTCCTCGGCGCGCTCGACCAGACCATCGTCGCCACCGCGCTGCCGACCATGGGCCGCCATTTCGGCGACCTCGGCGACCTGTCCTGGGTGGTGACCGCCTATCTGCTCACCGGCACGGCGGTGACGCCGCTCTACGGCAAGCTCTCCGACATCCACGGCCGCCGCGCGCTGATGCTGATCGCGATCGCGCTGTTCGTCGCCGGCTCGGTCGCCTGCGCGCTGGCGCCGTCGATGACCGCGTTGGTGCTGGCGCGCGGCCTGCAAGGCTTAGGCGGCGGCGGGCTGATGGCGCTGGCGCAGACCATCATCGCCGACATCGTCAGCCCACGCGAGCGCGGGCGCTACCAGGGCTATATCGGCGCGGTGTTCGCGGCGTCATCGGTCGGCGGGCCGGTGCTCGGCGGCTTTCTCACCGAGCATCTCGACTGGTCGCTGATCTTCTGGATCAACCTGCCGCTGGGCTTGGCCGCGCTCGGCATGACCTCGAACGTGCTCAAGCGCGTGCCGTTCACCCCGCGCAGGCACAGGCTCGACCTCGCCGGCGCGGCGCTCCTGATGCTGGCGGCGGTGGCGCTGTTGCTCGCGCTGTCGTGGGGCGGGCGGCGCTACGACTGGCTCTCGGCCGAGATCGGCGCGCTGCTCATGTTGTCCGCGCTGCTGTGGGGGCTGTTCGCCTGGCGGCTCGCCGCCGCGCGCGAGCCGTTCCTGCCGCTCTCCGTGCTGGCCAACCCGGTTGTGCGCTGCGCGGCGCTCGCCGGCTCGTGCAACATGGGCTGCCTGGTCGGCATGACCATCTTCGTGCCGCTCTATTTCGAGGTGGTGCTGCACCTGACCGCCAGCCAGTCGGGCCTGGCGCTGATCCCGCTGATGGCCGCGACGGTGGTGTGGTCGACCATCACCGGCCGGCTGATGACGCACATGGAGCACTACAAGCGCGTGTCGCTGATCGGGCTGACGCTGGCGATCCTGGCGCTCGCGCCGCTGGCGATCTGGCCGGCGGAGTTGCCGATCTGGGTCGTGCTGGTGCTGCTCACCGTGATCGGCTCCGGGCTCGGCACGGTGTTCCCGGTGTCGACCGTGTGCCTGCAGAACGCGGTGCGGCGCACGCAGATGGGGGTGGCGACGGGCGCCGCCAATTTCTTCCGCGCGCTGTTCTCGGCGCTGGTGGTGGCGCTCCTGGGCGCGATCGTGCTCGGCGGCCTCGGCGGGGTGTCCGGCATGTCGCTCGAGATGCTGGCGCGCGCGGCCTCCGCGCACGAACTGGCCGTCGCCTTCCGCTTCGTCTATCTCGCCTGCGCGCTGGTGCTGGCCTTCGGCATGGCCTTTCTCATCGGCATGGAGGAGCAGCCGCTGAAAGGTCCGCCGAGCCCGGCGGCCGAGGCGCCGACCGCGCCGGCGACGCCGATTCCCGCGTCTTGAGGCCGGCGTGGTATTTGACGCCTGTCAAAGCCGGTCCCAGCCGCTACGATACTAAGGAGCCGCTGCAAATTCTCAGCAATGGGGTTGGTCCTTTGCGACGCTTTATCGGGATAGCCGTCGCCGGCGCGCTGGCGGTCGGATTGGCGTTCGTTGGCTGGGCCTTGTTCCTGCGGCCGGTCGCGGTGCAGGTGGCGCGGCCCGCCAACGACGTCGCGGTGCAGGTCTTCGGCCTCGGCACGGTGGAGGCGCGCGTCGCCTCCAGGGTCGGCTTCAAGGTGGCCGGCGTGGTGGTCGACCTGCGCGCCGACGTCGGCGAGCGGGTGACCAAAGGCGCGGTGCTCGCCCGGCTGGACGACCGCGAACAGAGCGCGCGGCTCGCGCGCGCCAGGGCCGCGGTGCAGCAGACCGAAGCCAATCTTGAAAAAGCCAGCGCCGGGCTCGAGAAGGCGAAAGCCAACTACGCCAACGCCCGCACCATCAGCGAGCGCCGGCAGAAGCTGGTGCAGACCTCGAGCGCCTCGGTCGAGCAGGCGGAAACCGCCAAGACGGCGGAGGACGCCGCGCTGGCCGACGTGAATTTGACGACCGGCGACGTGGCGGTGGCGCGCGCCGCCATCGCCGACGCCAAGGCGCAGATGCAGCAGGAAACCGCCACGCTCGATTTCCATACGCTTACCGCGCCTTACGACGCCATGGTGACGGCGCGGCTGAAGGAGCTCGGCTCCGCGCTCGGCGCCGGCGAGGCCGTATTCACGCTGATCGATCCCAAGACGGTGTGGGTGCTGGCCTATATCGACGAGAGCAAGGCGGGCGAGATCGCGGTCGGCCAGCCGGCCGAGATCGTGCTGCGCTCGCAGCCCGCGCGCCGCGTCGCCGGGCGCGTGGCGCGCATCGAGCCGGAAAGCGACCGCGTCAACGAGGAGCGGCGCGTGGCGGTGGCTTTCGCGAACATCCCTGAGAACTTCACGCTCGGCGAACAAGCCGAGGTCTACATCACCACCGTCCATCTGAAGGACGCCGTGCTGGTGCCGGAAGCGGCCATCGTCGGTATGGGCAAGAACCAGGGCACGGTGTGGACGGTCGAGAACGGCCATCTGCGCCAGCACGCGGTCACGCTCGGCCACCGCCTGCTCGACGGCCGTTACGAGATCACCGGCGGCCTGCCGGCGGGCGCGGCCGTGGTCACCCATCTGCGTAGCGGCATGCGGGCAGGGCGGGCGACCAGGGCGAGCGACGGGCCGGGCTCATGAACCTCGCCTACCGCGACATCAAGCACAACCTGTTGCGCTTCGTGCTGACCAATTTCGGGCTGAGCCTGCTGCTCGGGATCGTCATCATGATCACCGGCGTCTATGGCGGGCTGATCGACGACGCGCTGCGCCAGGCGAGAGCGGCGAACGCCGATGTCTGGATCGTGGAAGCGGGCACCAACGGCCCCTTTGCCGAAGCCTCCCGCATCCCGGGCGACACGCGCGAGATCGTCAGCCGCGTCTACGGCGTGGAACGGGCGGGCGCGGTGACGTATCAGTCGGTGCAGACGCAGTTGAACGGGCGCCCGTTGCGCATCTACCTCGTCGGCTTCGAGCCCGGGCGCCCGGGCGGGCCGCGCCATCTCATTGCGGGGCGCGAGATCCTGCGCAGCCACTACGAGATGATCGCCGACCGTTCGACCGGACTTGCGCTCGGACAGGAGATTCCGCTCGGCACGCGCGGCCACAAGTTCACCGTAGTCGGCCTGATGCGGAGCGAGGTGACCTCGTCCGGCGATCCGGTCGCCTACATCACCTTGCGCGACGCGCAGCGACTCCAGTTCGAGCTGGCGCCGCCGGCGGCGCGGCGCGAGAAGGCGCGCGGCGCCGGCGGCGAGGCCGCCGACCAGATCAACGCGGTGATCGCCAAGATCTCGCCGCATGTGCGGGTCGATGAGGTCGCCGGCGCGCTCTCGCGCTGGAAGCACCTCACCGCGCTCACCCAGGCGCAACAGGAGACGCTGCTCAGCAAGTATGTGATCGAACGCGCGCGCAAGCAGCAGGGCCTGATCATGGTGCTGCTGGTGATCGTGTCGGCGGTGATCATCGCGCTCATCGTCTACACGCTGACCATGGACAAGGTGCGCTCGATCGCCACGCTGAAATTCGTCGGCGCGCCGGACCGCACCATCGTCGGCTTAATCGTGCAGCAGGCGCTGTCGATGGGCATCTTCGGCTATTTCATGGGCCTGGCCCTGGTGCTGATCTTCCAGCCCTACTTCCCGCGCCGGCTGGTGCTCGATCCCGAGAGCGTCGCGGCGGTGTTCTTCATCACGGTCGTTGTGTGCCTCGCCGCCAGCACGCTCGGCATCCGTCTCGCGCTCAAGGTCGACCCGGCCGAGGCGCTGGCCTCCTCGGGGTAGCGCCATGGCCGAGCCAAACCGGACGCCGGTCGTGCGCGTCGAGCACCTGTCCAAGCATTTCGGGCAGGGCACGGCGCGCGTGGACGCGCTCGTCGACATCGACATGGACGTCTATCCCGGGCAGGTGGTCGGGCTGATGGGGCCGAGCGGCTCCGGCAAGACGACGCTCTTGCATTGCATCGCCTGCATCCTGGAGCCGAGCAGCGGGCGTCTCACGCTCGACGGCGACACCGTCTATGACGCGCGCTGGCTCAAGGCCGACCTGCGGCGTCTGCGGCTCGACAAGATCGGCTTCATCTTCCAGTACCCGAACCTGCTGCCGTTCCTCGACGGCACCGACAACGTCGCGGTGGTCCTCGAACTGGCCGGGCAGGGCGCGGGGGCGGCGCGCAAGCGGGCGGGCGAACTGCTCGAGTATCTCGAAGTCGGCCACCGCAAGCACGCGATGCCGCGCCAGCTCTCGGGCGGCGAGGCGCAGCGGGTGGCGATCGCACGCGCGCTCGCCAACAGGCCGCGCATCATTCTCGCCGACGAGCCGACCGCGCCGCTCGATTCGGCGCGCGCCCGTATCGTCATGGATCTGCTGCGGCGGATCGCTGCCGATCAGCAGGCGGCGGTCATCGTCGTCACGCATGACGAGATGATTCTCGACCGCTTTGATCACATTTTCCATCTGCGCGACGGCCGGCTCGTCGTCGAGAAAGCGCCGCCGCCGCGCCAGACCGCAGCCGCGGCTTCCTAGCCCGACTTGGCTCTCCGCCTGTCGCGCGGGCTCGCGAGCGCGGCGCGCGTGGCCTCGGCGAGCGCGGCGATCTGGTAGGGCTTGCGCAGGATCGGCAAGGTCTGCGGCCCGCTCAGCGCCTTGGCATAGCCGCTGGTCAACAGTACGGGTAAATGCGGGTAGCGCTCGTTCACGGCACGCGCGAGCGCGAGCCCGTCCATGTCGCCGGGCAGCATGACATCGGTAAACAGCAGGTCTACCGGCGTGCCGGCATCGAGGACGCCGAGCGCGTCCTTTGCGTTCTCCACGGCGACGGTCTTGTAATTGAGCTGCTCGAGCAAGGCGACGGCGACGGCCTTCACCTCCACATTGTCCTCGACCACCAGGATGGTCTCGCCGCGGCCGGGCTCCTGCCGGGCGGTCTCGGGTGCGGGCAGGGGAACGACGGCGGCGTGTGTGCGCGGCAGGTAAAGCGTCACCTCGGTGCCCTTGCCGAGCTTGCTGTCGACCGCGATCGCGCCGCCCGACTGGCGCGCGAAGCCGTAGGCTTGCGACAGACCGAGACCGGTGCCCTTGCCCGGGCTCTTGGTGGTGAAGAAGGGCTCGAAGATCTTGGCCAGCACATCAGGCGGAATGCCGCTGCCTGAATCGGCGACCGTGAGGGCGACGAACTCGCCCTTGATCGCCTCCACGGTCTCCTCGCCGCTGAGCGCCACGTTCCTGCCGGTCAAGCGGATGGTGCCGCCCTCCGGCATGGCGTCGCGCGCGTTCACCACCAGGTTGACCAGCGCGAGCTCGAATTCGGGTATGTCGATCGCCACCGGCCAGACGCCGGCGGGCACGTCGATGCGCAGGTCGATCTGGCCGCGGGCCGAGCTCGACAGCACGTCGCGGAAGGCGGCGACGATCTGGTTCGGATAGACGGCGCGCGGGTTCTGCGGCTGACGGCGGGCGAAGGTGAGAAGCTGGCGGGTGAGCGCCTCGCCGCGCGAGGCGGCGGTCAGGATGGCGTCGAGCGAGCGGCGGTCCTTCTGCTCGGTGAGCCGGCGCATCAGCGCCTGGGCCTGGCCGCTGACCACCATCAGGAGATTGTTGAAGTCGTGCGCCACGCCGCCGGTGAGCTGGCCGAGCGCTTCCAGCTTCTGCGCCTGCGCCAGTTGCTCGTGCGCGCGCTCGAGCGCCTCCTGCGCGTTGCGGCGCTCGGTGATGTCGCGGGTGATCTTGGCGAAGCCGTTCAGCTTGCCGGTCTCGTCATAGATCGCATCGATGACGACGTTGGCCCAGAACAGCGAGCCGTCCTTGCGCACGCGCCAGGCTTCGGCCTCGAACCTGCCGGTCGCCGCCGCGACGGCGAGCGAGCGTTTCGGCAAGCCGCTCTCGCGATCCTTGGGCGTATAGAACTGGGCGAAGCTGCGGCCGATGATCTCGTCGGCGCTGTAGCCCTTGATGCGCTCGGCGCCGGCATTCCAGCTCGACACGACGCCGTCCTCATTGAGCATGATCAGCGCGTAGTCGGTGACGCCGGCGACCAGCGAGCGGAACTGGCGCTCGCTTTCGCGCAGCGCCTCGGCGGCTTCCTTTTCCGCGGTGATGTGGCGGCCGGCGACGTAGATGCGGCCGCCATCCGCGGTCATGGTCCAGGCGAGCCAGCGCCACGAGCCATCGCGGTGGCGGAAGCGGTTCTCGATGCGGACGGTCTGCGTGCCGGCGGCGAGCTGCGCGCGCGCCGCGTCGCCGGCCGCGCGGTCGTCGGCGTGGCGCAGCTCGTTCACGTGCAGCGCCTTGATCTCGTCCTCGCTCCAGCCGAGCAGGGTGGTCCAGGCCGGATTGACGCTGACGAAGTAGCCTTCGAAGGTGGCGACGCCGAGGAGATCTTCCGAAACCATCCAGACGCGGTCGCGCTCGCGCGTGCGCTGTTGAACTTCCGCCTCGAGGTGCTCGGTGAGGACGCGCAGCATACCTTCGTTGCGCACGCGCTCGGTGGTCTCGAGCGCGGTGACCAGCACCCCGCCGATGCCGCGCGGCGCGGCCGGGTCCGGAATCGGGCTGTAGCTGATGGTGAAGCGGGCCTCGGCCGGCACGCCGCGGCGGTGGATCGCCCACAAGTGGTCCGCGTCGAAGAAGGCCTCGCGCTCGCCGTGCAGGATGGACAAATTGAGTCGGCTCAGCTCGTCCCTGAGCTCCGGCCAGACGTCGGCGACCGGCTTGCCGAGCGCGGCCGGGTGACGTTCGGCCAGCAGGTCGGCATAGGCGTCGTTGTAGATGTTGATCAGCGCCGGGCCCCAGCGCACCGCCATCGGGAAGCCGCAGCCAACGATGAGTTCGACCGCCCAGCGCAGGGCCTGCGGCCACCGGTCCTGCGGACCGAGCGGCGTGGCCGACCAGTCGAAAGCGCGGATGCGCGCACGCATGCCCTCGGCCCGCGGCGACGTTTCTTGCATCGAATTCGCAGTTTCGTCATCGCGCCAAAGGCGCATGCAAAAACCCCCTAATCCCCGACGGTAACGCCGGGGGTAAGGGAAGGTTCCCTGCGGCCGGCGGGGCTTAGCCCCGGATGAAGGTGCCCGCCCGCAGTTCGCTGACCGCCTGTTGCAGCTCGGCCTGGGTGTTCATCACGATGGGCCCGTACCAGGCGACGGGCTCCTGGATCGGCTTGCCGGACACCAGCAGGAAGCGGATGCCCTTGTCGCCGGCCTGCACGGTGACCTCGTCGCCGCGGTCGAACAGGATCAGCGAACGGTCGCCGGCCGGCTCGCGGAACACGACCTCCTCGCCGTCGACCTGCTTCTCGGTCAGCACGCCCTGCGGCTTCGAGGCGGAGGCGAACCTGCCGTCGCCCTCGAACACATAGGCGAAGGCATGGCGCTCGACCTCGACCTTCAGCGTCTTGCGTTTGCCCGCGGGGACGAAGACGTCGAGGTAACGCGGATCGGCGGCGACGCCCTCGACCGGACCTCGTCTGCCCCAGAACTCGCCGCAGACCACCCGCACATGCGTGCCGTCATCGTCGGTGATCTCCGGGATCTCGGCCGACTTGACGTCCTGGTAGCGCGGCGCGGTCATCTTCAGCGACGAAGGCAGGTTGGCCCAGAGCTGGAAGCCGTGCATGCGGCCTTGCGGGTCGCCTTGCGGCATCTCCTGATGCATGATGCCGCGGCCCGCGGTCATCCATTGCACGTCGCCGGCGCCGAGACTGCCGTGATTGCCGAGGCTGTCGCGGTGCTCGACCGTGCCGGCAAGCGTGTAGGTGATGGTCTCGATGCCGCGGTGCGGATGCCACGGGAAGCCGGCGAGGTAGTCGCTCGGCCGGTCGTTGCGGAAGTCGTCAAACAGCAGGAAGGGATCGGTCTCGGCGGTTTCGCCGAAACCGAAGGCGCGGCGCAGGTGCACGCCGGCGCCTTCCATCGTCGGCTTGGACTGGACGATGCGCTTGACGGGACGGATGGACATGGTCGTTCCTCTCTTACGCGGCCTGCCGCTTGTCGGCCGGCGCGAAGCGCGCGGCGAAGGCGGCGAACTGGTCGATGAAGGTCTTCAGAAATGTGCGAGCACTGTCGTCGGCGACGTCGCCCCGGGCGTCCAGAAGATCCGGCTTGAACTGAACATAGGCTTCGCCGCCGATCAATTGCAGGCCCTGGTCGCCGAGCACGGCGCGCAGGTGCTGCTGCACGACCGCGGTCGAGATCAGACCGGCGGAGGTGCCGGTGATGGCGGCCGGCTTTCCGGGCCAGGAGGTCTTGCCCCAGGGCCGCGCGCCCCAGTCGATCGCGTTCTTCAGCACGGCCGGGATGGAGCGGCTGTGCTCGGGCGTGACGAACAGCAATGCGTCGGACGCCTCGACCTCGCCCTTGAAGCGGGCGACCGCGGCCGGGACGGGCTGTTCGTTGTCCTGGTTGTACATCGGAAGATCGTCGATCCTGACGAACTTGGCTTCGAAGGCCCCGGCGCCCAGGCGGGCGAGCGCTTCCGCCAGCTTGCGGTTGATGGAGTCGCGGCGGTTGGAGCCGACGATGACGCCGAGCTTGAGTTTGGCCATGGGAACCTCTATTTCCTTGGTAATCATTAGTAACCAGGTATAGGTAGATGACTGCCAGGAAGCCGCAAGAAGGCACAGGGCTGTTACCGGGTAACCTGCATGAGCCCGGCGACTGCCGCGCGATCAGCGAGGTGCTCTCGCGCGTCGGCGACAAGTGGACGGTGCTGGTGGTGTCGTCGCTCGGCGGCGGGCCGAAGCGCTTCAACGAACTGCGCCGCGCGCTCGGCTCGATCTCGCAGCGCATGCTGACGCTGACGCTGCGCGCGCTCGAGCGCGATGGGCTGGTGACGCGCACGGTCTATCCGACGGTGCCGCCGCGGGTGGATTACGAGCTGACCCGGCTCGGCTGTTCGCTGCTCGATCCGGTGAACGCGCTGAGCGACTGGGTGCGCAAGAACCGCGTTGCGCTTGAAGCGGCGCGCAAGAAGTTCGACGCCGCGGTGTCGACGGCGGCCCGCAAATGAGAACGGCCCCGCGCGGGGCGGGGCCGTTCGACGCTGCCGTAAACGCCGTTACTTGATCAGCGGCAGCTTCTCGAATTGGTGGAACGGCGGCGGCGAGGACAGCGTCCATTCCAGCGTCGTGGCACCGGCGCCCCACGGGTTGTCGCCGGCCGCTTCCTTGCGCACGAAGGCGCGGATGAACGTGAGGGCGAACACCACGAGCCCGAACGCGAAGACGTAAGAGCCGATGCTCGAGACCTGATTCCACCCGGCATAGGCGTCCGGGTAGTCGATGATCCGCCGCGGCATGCCGGCGAGGCCGAGGAAGTGCTGCGGGAAGAAGATCATGTTGGCGCCGACGAAGGCGAGCCAGAAGTGCAGCTTGCCGAGCGCCTCCGAGTAGCGGTAGCCGGTGATCTTGGGAAACCAGTAGTACCAGCCGGCGAAGATTCCGAAGGTGGCGCCGAGCGACATCGTGTAGTGGAAGTGCGCGACCACGTAATAGGTGTCCTGCAGCACGCGGTCGACGCCGGCATTGGCCAGCACCACGCCGGTCACCCCGCCGACCGTGAACAGGAAGATGAAGCCGAGCGCCCAGACCATCGGCGTGCGGAACTCGATCGAGCCGCCCCACATGGTGGCGATCCAGGAGAAGATCTTCACGCCGGTCGGCACCGCGATCACCATGGTGGCGGCGACGAAATAGGCCTGCGCGCCGATCGACAGGCCGGCGGTATACATGTGGTGCGCCCACACGACGAAGCCGATGGCGCCGATCGCCACCATCGCATAGGCCATGCCGAGATAGCCGAACACCGGCTTGCGCGAGAAGGTGGCCACGATCTGGCTGATGATGCCGAAGGCCGGCAGAATCAGAATGTAGACCTCCGGGTGGCCGAAGAACCAGAACAGGTGCTGGAACAGGATCGGATCGCCGCCGCCGTCGCCGGAGAAGAAGGTGGTGCCGAAATTGCGGTCGGTCAGCAGCATGGTGATGGCGCCGGCCAGCACCGGCAGCGACAGGAGCAGCAGGAAGGCGGTCACCAGCACCGACCAGACGAACAGCGGCATCTTGTGCATCGTCATGCCCGGCGCGCGCATGTTGAAGATGGTGGTGATGAAGTTGATCGCGCCGAGCACCGAGGAGGCGCCGGCGACGTGCAGCGAGAGGATGGCGAAGTCCATCGCCGGGCCGGGATGGCCGGAGGTGGACAGCGGCGCGTAGACGGTCCAGCCGGCGCCGACGCCTTTCTCGCCCGGCGCGCCTTCCACGAACATCGAGATCACCAGCAGCATGATCGAGGAGGGCAACAGCCAGAACGAGATGTTGTTCATGCGCGGGAAGGCCATGTCCGGCGCGCCGATCATCAGCGGCACGAACCAGTTGCCGAAGCCGCCGATCAGCGCCGGCATCACCATGAAGAACACCATGATCAGGCCGTGCGCGGTGACGAAGGCGTTGAAGGTGTGGCCGCTCTCGAACAGCTGCTGGCCGGGCTCGGCCAGCTCGATGCGCATGGCGATCGACAACAGCCCGCCGATCAGGCCGGCGACGATGGCGAACACCAGGTACATGGTCCCGATGTCCTTGTGGTTGGTCGAATAAAGGTAGCGGCGCCAGCCGGTCGGATGATGGGCGTGGGCGGCCGACGCGACGGTCGTGTGCATGGCGTTTCCCTCGGCGCGGGTGTCCGGGCGGCCCCGCGCGTTTTTGTTACAGTTGCAACAAATAGCGGAGCACCTTCCGCAGGGGCCGGTTCCCTGTCAATGCGCGCGGCGGAAAAGCTTGTGCGGTGGGGCGATTTTCGATGCGAAGCGGGAACGGCATACCGCGCGGACGCGGGAATATGTTGCATTCGCAACCGTAGATGGTTTTGCTCGCATCTATCGTGGCGCTGCGTCGGCGCCCGCGGGTCGCGGCGGACGGTTCGGCGCGCCGCGGGCCTGCGCGGGCCGCGCAGGCAGGCTCAAGCCAGCGCCGCCGCCAGCATCATGGCGAGGCAGACGGCAAGGCCAACGGCCGGCACCCAGAGCGGCACGCGCAGGCGTGGCCGGTGCGGGCCGTGTATGTGCCGCTCGGCGCGCCGCAGCTTGATGAGCGACAGGTTGACCAGCGCGAACACCAGCAGCGTGGCGAGCGAGGTCAACTCCGCCAGCCGCTCGAACGGAAACAGCAGCGCGAGCACGAGCGTGCCGGCCACGATCAGCGCGGTGGCGATGAGCGGCGTCGCGGTCTTCGGATGCACGTGCCCGATATGACTCGGCAGGTCGCCCTGGCGCGCCATGCCGTAGATGACGCGCGCGGCCATGGTCATCTGCGCCAGGATGGTATTGAGCGTGGCGGCGATGGCGATCAGGCTGATGGTGGCCGGGCTGATGCCGGCGAGCGAGCGGAACACGAGACTGAGCGGCGCCGGATCGGCGGCCAGCACCGCCGGCGGCACCGCGGCGACCGCGATCGCCGCCACCATGAGATAGAGCACGGTGGAGACGACCAGCGTCAGCAGCATGGCGCGCGGAATGTCGCGATGGGGGAGCTTGGCTTCCTCCACGACATTGGCGAGATCCTCGAAGCCGATGAAGGCGAAGAAAGCGAGCAGGCTGGCGAAGGCGATGCCGGACAAGACCTGCGGCTCGAGCGGCGGCGGCGAAAACGCGGCGGTGAGCGGCAGCTCGGCATAAAGGCCGGTCGCGATGATGATGACGAGACCGCCGGCCTCGATCAGCGTGAACAGGCTGGCGAGCAGCACCGATTCCAGAATGCCCCAGGCGGCCACGGCGCCGAGCACGGCCACCACCACGATCACGATCAGCGCGGGCGGCGCCGCGACGAACTGCGCGATATAGCCGGCCGAGCCGAGCGCGACGGTGGCCGACGACACGATGCCGATGAAAACGGTGAGAAAGCCGGTGAGCGTGGAGGCAAGCCGCGAATGGAAGGCGGCGCGCATATAGGCCGCCTCGCCGGCGGCCACCGGAATGCGGGTGGCGAGCTCGGCATAGGAGCCGACGGTGAAGGCCATGGCGAGGCCGGCGAGCAGGAAGGCCCAGGGGGCGTGCGCGCCGGCATGGCCGGCGACCGCGCCGATCAGCACGTAGATGCCGGCGCCGATGGTGATGCCGAGGCCGTAGAGCGTGAGCAGCGGCAGGGACAGGCGGCGGCGCAGGGCGGAGGTGAACGGCGGGGTGACGTCCATGGCGGGAGTGTAGCGGGGAATGGCGGAATCGTATGGGCGCGCAACCACAAATCGTTGCATCTACTTCAGGCGCCGTCGGTGTGCGGGGCGGCCTCGCTGCCCGGACGGTAGATCACCACCCGGTCGCGTCCGGCTTGCTTGGCCGTGTAGAGCGCGGCGTCGGCCGCCGCGGTCAGCGCGTCGGCCGAATGCGCCATGTCCGGAAAGCCGGCCACGCCGATGCTCACCGTGACGCGGACCTCGTGGCCGGGGCCGCCGCCGAACGTGCGGCGCGCGACGGCATCGCGCAGGCGCTCGGCCAACTCGCCGGCCGCATCGGCGCCGAACTCCGGAACGATGATGGCAAACTCCTCGCCACCGTAGCGGCAGACGCTGTTCTCGGCGCGCACGGAGTCGCGCAGCAACGTCGCCACCTGGTGGAGAACCTGGTCGCCGACGAGGTGACCGTGGCTGTCGTTGACGCGCTTGAAATGGTCGATGTCGAGGATCAGCACGGAGAGCCGCCGATCGTGGCGCTGCGCGCGGGCGATCTCGCTGTCCAGTATCGAGTCGTACATGCGCCTGTTGTAAACGCCGGTCAGTTCGTCGACGATCGCGAGCTGCTCGAGCCGTTGCTGGCCGGTCTCGATCCGCCGGCCGAGCCAGCCGA
The DNA here is from genome assembly GCA_046292265.1 of Pseudolabrys sp. Lineage (GTDB taxonomy): Bacteria > Pseudomonadota > Alphaproteobacteria > Rhizobiales > Xanthobacteraceae > Pseudolabrys. The sequence continues at coordinate 22,949 of JBKBRE010000033.1, forward strand.
CCAGCCGGTAGAAGAGGACGAACAGCAGGATGCCGCCGGCAAGATAGGCGATGGCGCCGAGCAGCAGCGCCAGCCGCGCGGTGTTGATCTCTTGCGAAACGTCGACCAGCAGCACCGCCGTCGCCACCGCCTGACCGCCGACGTCCTGGATGGGAACGAACAGCGGCCGGTAGAAATCGCCGTCGATCTCGATCACCGGCTCGTCGGCCGCCGTCTGCAGGTCGCCGCGCTCGAAGCGGACCACCAGCTCGGGCGGGATTGTCGGCAGCGACTGGCTGCTGACGACATAGTCGGGAAATCTGCCCCAGTCGGGCGTGCGGCCGAACACGCGCATGCCTTCTTCCCAGCCGGTGCGGTCGAGAAACTGCTTCCTGATGAGCACGAAGCCGTGCGCGCCGAACGATTTGCGAATCCGTTCGACGACTTCCGGCGTTTCCATGCCGAGCTCGACATAGCCGAGCAGGCGCCGCGTGCGCTCCTCGTACCACGGCGTGACGACGCGCAGCGTGAAGGTGCCGACCGGCCCGAGTTCGACGCCATAAGCGGTCTTGCCGGTACGTTCCGCGATCCTGGTCGTGACACGGTCGATGACGTCGCCATGGCGCGGCGGTTCGTGAACCCGCAGCAGGTTCACCCGGTCCGGACCCGAGAAATAGAAGTGCGATATCCCATAGGTGCTTTTCATCCTGGCGAACATGGGCGCGGCATGTTCGAGCAGCGTCTCGCGATTCCTGTTCGCGAGCGCATGGCGGAGCTCGTCGTCGTGCCCCAGCACGTCGATGACCGTTTCCAGCGCATGGGCGTGCTGGTCGATGGTGTCCTTGTAGAGATCGATCGCCGACAGGCGCAAATGGATGCCGCCGACGCCGACGCTTCGATGAGTGAACTGATAGACGCCGACGATCGGCACGATCTCGGTGATCAGAATGGCGGCGACCAGAGGCAGCAGAAAGTAGAGCCGGAGACGCTTGGTCTCGCGGCCGGGGGGTGAAAGGCTGTGCCTGATAAGGTTCGGTGGCCGATTCACGAAGCGCTCTACTCCGGGTCTGCTGATCAGAATTCCCCCGTAAGTTTAACAAGGGCTTGTTGCGGCGGGCAGGGCCGTCCCGGCGGCCGACCGGTACTATGAGACGCATGGAGCGCTGGCCGGCGCGCCGCCCGACGGGCACGGCGCTTGCCGCCACGATCGACCGCGCCGTCGTGCGTGGCGCTTTGCCGGCTCGGCTTCGCAGCCCGTCGGAAAAGCGTCGCCTTAGGTAGCAAAAGCACCAGCCGTAGGGAGGTAAATTCCCTAGCCCGCATAGGTACCTAGAGCCGGATAGCAAAAGGAGCTATCTGATGCGGAAATGTTGGGTTGGCAAACATAATAGGACGCCGGCAGCGATTATTATTGGCTGCCTGCATTTTGCGGCGCTAACTCGCAGTATGCTGATCGCCGACGCTAATGAATTCAAAATAAGGGCGGTCAACGCCCATTTCATCGACAAATGTGCCGTTACGGCTAACCTCAAGGCAAACCTCCGTGTGTCGCACGATTCCAGGATTGTAGATGTCCTCGTATTCGATACGACTATAAACAAACAGGCGCTTCTTCTTTCGCAAAAACAATTCGTAGTCAGCGGCACCAAACCCCATGCTATTCGTCATGACGCGACGACCGGGTCCAATGGTAGTAACTCGGCTAGGATAGTCAGCGACCGAAAAGGTCGGTATTGGCTCATCTGGGTTCAACAATCTAAATGCGATAGAGAGTCCTGCCCGCAATGCGGGACTCCGCCCACTATTTTGCCATCGAGCTTGAATTCTGAATGCCTTGCGATGGCGGACCCCGTCGATTTCGGTGTTTTCCGTTTCACCGAAGGTCCCGCCATCGGCCATCATCCACGCGCGCTCGGTATGAACGGCAGCAATAGCCGCGTTGGCGGCTCTTCGAGCGGCATCGTTTCCTTTAGCCGCCTCAGCAACAGCTTGTCTGGTGGCATCAAGAGTTTGTTTGACAAATATTACGCCAACGCCGGTTACGCATATGCCGATTAGGGCGGCAAAAGCAGACCAGAACGCCCAGCGCGCCATATCCCATTGCGCTTGGAGGTCTTGTTCGGACCGCCACTCGCCGCGTTCGGGTTTTTGCTGGCGTGGTGGGGACTCAATTGTGCGGATTGGAGCGATGAGGGCATGACCGACGTTTTCGAAGGTGCGGTCACAATTTTGGCTGGGACTCCGATATTTGCATTCGGCGTAATGTTTTTCATTTTCTACAGCTGCCGTCCCCAGCAGCATCACTATTACGGCTACTCCGACTCCAATCGGAGGGTGAGACAACCAATTGCGGAAAGGCATTGGACCAGAAACACCGCCGTGAACCCGCCACGGCTTATCTTGTTTGCAATGTTGCGCTCTGTCTCTTGGATTCCGAGTGCTTCCAGCTTTTCCACCAACTCCCGATAGCCAAGGCCCCGCCGCTTGAGTTGGACCTTTAGTGGCGCCTTAACTCTTTGTTCCCACGCAAAGATCATAGCCGCGAAGCCCCTAAGGCCGGAAAAGCGTGCGTTTGCATCTTGCCCGGCGGCTGGGGCGGGAATGAGAGAAAATGGCTCCCTCGCGCCCGGCGCGCTGCGCGGGTATAGTGAGCGCACCATGCGCCAGCGCCTCGCCGTCCTCGCCTGCCTCGCGCTCGCCGGGCTCGTCCTCGGCGGCTGCAGCAAGTGCGGCTGGTTCTGGGAACAGGGCCCGCGCGCCTGCCAGAGCGGCGGCGCGCCGCGCTAGTCCTGCGTTTTCAACGGCTTGGCGGGATAGGGCGCGGCGGGCGCTTGCCCGCCAAAAATTTTATAAATAATCCTAGGACTGTATTGACAGCGTGACGCTGCTCAGGTATAAAGTCCCCATGCTCCACAAATGCGCCTGAGGCGGTGGCGGTTCCCCGGCGGGAACAGCGGCCGCCTTCCTCGCGTTGTCGGACTGAAACCGTCAACGACCGAGAGGGTGGGCATGCCGCAAGTCGAGAACAACCGCATCGTCGAAACGCCGACCGAGGCGCGCGCCGGCGCGACCGGGCACAACGTGCGCTACGTGCTGATGGCGGGCACCGCCGCCGTGATCGTGGGGTTCGCGGTGGTGTATTTCGCATTTTTTGCGCAGGGGTAGGCGCGTCTCGGGTACGGCACGCAGTCCATACCTGTCATCCTTCGAGGGCCGGCTGCGCCGGCCGCCTCAGGATGACGGGTCGAGTTCAAGCGCCGCCCGTGCGGCGCTTTTTTCATGCCCGGAGGAACGGGGAGGGGAAAACAATGACGCCGCCAAAAATCCAGTTTCCGCCCGACCTGATGGCGGAGGCGCGAAGGCGCTACGAAGACACCACGACGCCGGTGCGCGAGATCGCCGCCCTGCTCGGCGTGTCGAAGGAAACGTTCCGCAACCGGCTGCACGAATGGGGCTGGACGCGGCAGCGGCGTGCGACCCGGGCGCTCGATCTCCTGTGCGCCGCAGGCGGGCCGGCGACACAACACGCGGCGCCGCCGCAGCGGCGCGCGGCGCTCGCCGTGCGCGGTCCCGCAACGACCCAGCAGTTTTGCGCCGCCCTGGGCCGCGTCATTGCGACCATCCAGCCCAAGGATCTGGGCGAGGCCGAGCGTGCGACGCATATCCTCGCGGCGATCGCCGCGATGATGAATCAGAACGCCGCGTTGCATCGGCCCGAACGAGCGACACCCGACAATGAAGCCGACGCCGACGCCGTTCCCCGCGACATTGACACGTTCCGGGAGGCGCTGGCGAAGCGCATTGAAGACTTTGCAGCCATTCACGGCGGAGAAGCGCCGGCTGCTGACGAAGGAGTTCGAGCGGGAAATCCGATCCAGTGAGCACGATCTGTTCCTGACGGATTTCCTCGGCCTCGCGCACGACCACCAACTGCCGCCCGCGCGCGCCAACGGCGGCGGCGACTGGACCACCTGGCTGATCCTCGGCGGGCGCGGCGCCGGCAAGACGCGCGCCGGCGCGGAATGGGTGCGCGAGGTGGCGCGCGATCCCAAGGCGCGCATCGCGCTGATCGGGGAGACCGAGCACGAGACGCGCGAGGTGATGGTGGAGGGGCTGTCCGGCCTGCTCGGCGTGCATCCTTTTCGCGAGCGGCCGAAGTGGGTGTCGTCGCGGCGGCTCTTGCGCTGGCCGAACGGCGCGCTCGCCTATTTGTACACGGCCGACAATCCCGACGGCCTGCGCGGCCCGCAATTCTCGGCCGCGTGGCTGGACGAGCTTGCCAAGTGGCGTCATGCCGAAGCAACCTTCGATATGCTGCAGTTCGGACTGCGCCTTGGCCGGCGGCCGCGGCAGGTGGTCACCACCACGCCGCGGCCGACCGCTTTGCTGAAGAAGCTGATCGCCGATCCGCGCACGGCGGTGACGCACGCGGCGACGGGCGCGAACGCGCGCTTCCTGGCGCCGACCTTTCTCGACGCCGTGCTGGCGCGCTACGCCGGCACGCGGCTCGGGCGGCAGGAGATCGACGGCGAGATCCTGGAGGACCGCACCGACGCGCTGTGGACGCGCGCGCGGATCGAGGCCGCGCGCGTTCCGGCCGCGCCTGCGCTGGCGCGCATCGTCGTCGCGGTCGATCCGCCGGGCTCCTCGCGCGCCGGCTCCGACGCCTGCGGCCTGGTCGCGGCGGGCGCCGCCGGCGACGGCTTCTATTACGTGCTCGCCGACGACAGCGCGGCGGGACTGACGCCGCAAGGCTGGGCGATGCGCGCCATCGCGCTGTGGCGCAGATTGAGCGCGGATTGCCTGGTGGCGGAGGCGAACTTCGGTGCCGAGATGGTGCGCGCGGTGATCGCCGCGGTGGACGGCACGGTGCCGGTGCGGCTGGTGCACGCGACGCGCGGCAAGGTCGTGCGCGCCGAGCCGATCGCGCAGCTCTACGAGCAGGGAAGGGTGCGCCACGCCGGCGTTTTCCCGGCGCTGGAGGACGAGATGTGCGACTTCGGCCTGGACGGCTTGTCGTCGGGCCGCTCGCCGGACCGGCTCGACGCGCTGGTCTGGGCGCTGACGGCGCTCAGCCACGGGGCCGGAGCGGGGCCGCGGATCAGGGGGCTGTGAGCCAAAGGTCGTGGTTGCTTGGATGGCAAGACGCGGATTGTCCGGCGGAACAGAAATCCTACCACACGGCCGCACCATCGCGCCGCGGACGGCGGCGTGTCGGTCGCTGTGCCGTCGTCAGCGCTATCATCGCGGCACCCATATGAGAGGGACCATGACCCACACCGTTTTTCGCCGGCTGGCCACCGCTGTGCTGGCTGCAATCGCCGTGCTTGGCCTGTCCGCGACGGCCCCGGCGGTGGAAACATCCCCCGTCAACGGCAGCGTTTACATCGCCGGCAAGCCGCCCATCGATCCGCCGCCCGGCGCGGCGAAAGATTCGCATGCCTATCTCACTATCCGGGGGCCGGGCGCGGTCCGCATCTATCGCGCCATGCCGGCAAAGGCCGAAGACGATCTGTGCCGCGGCGACGGATGGACGATCAAGCGCGCCGGACACTTCGCCTGCGCGATGGCGCGCGACGGCAAAAAGGCGGAGTGCGATTTTTCGGTGGAATTGCACCGCGGCGCGCTCGATCCGGGCAATCCCTGCTAGCGGCAGCCGGCGCTCGCCCGAGCCGCCCGACGCGCTGGTTTGGGCGCTGACCGCGCTCAGCCACGGGGCGGGGGCGGGGCCGAGGATCAGGGGGTCGTGAGGGGAGCCGTGACCCGGGTGCTGCGCAACCTGCAATGTTGCGCTGCTGACCCGGGACCCCGGTTGTGAGTCTGCCAATTCGAATGCGGCGCTGCTGAAAAGAAACCGGGGCCCCGGATCAGCAGTGCATCACTCCGCTGCGCTGCGTGCTGCACTGCATCCGGGGCACGCGTCTCTGCCAACAAAAGGCTCCTCATGCTCCATCGTCTCAAAACCCTGCTCCGCCCCGCGGAGCGGAAAGCCTCGCGTACGTCGCGCGTCATCGCGCTGGAATCGGGCGGGCGGCCGCGCTGGACGCCGCGCGACTACGCGGCGCTGGCGCGCGAGGGCTACGCGCAGAACGCCATCGTCTACCGCGCGGTGCGGCTCGTGGCCGAAAGCGTCGGCGGCGTGTCGTTCCTGCTCTACGACGGCGTGCGCGAGCTGGCAGCGCATCCGCTCATCGACCTCATCGCGCGGCCGAACCCGCGCCAGGACGGCGCGGCGCTGCTGGAGAGCGTCACCTCGCATCTCATGCTCGCCGGCAACGCCTATGTCGAGGCGGTGAGCGTCGGCGAGGCTGAGGTGCGCGAGCTCTACGCGCTGCGGCCGGACCGCATGAAGGTGGTGCCGGGGCCGGACGGCTGGCCGGCGGCCTTCGACTACACGGTGGCGGGGCAGACCGTGCGCTTCGCGCAAGGCGCGGCGCCGCTGCCGCCGATCCTGCACCTGACGCTGTTCAATCCGCTCGACGATCATTACGGGCAGAGCCCGCTCGAGGCGGCGGCCACCGCGGTCGACACGCACAACGCGGCGGCGGCCTGGAACAAGGCGCTGCTCGACAACGCGGCGCGGCCTTCCGGCGCGCTGGTGTTCGACGGCGCCGACGGCGGCGTGCTGGCCGACAGCCAGTTCGAGCGGCTCAAGCGCGAGCTCGACAAGCAATACCAGGGCACGGCCAATGCCGGGCGGCCGCTGCTGCTCGAAGGCGGGCTCGACTGGAAGCCGATGTCGCTGACGCCGAAGGACATGGACTTCATGGAAGCCAAGCACGCGGCGGCGCGCGAGATCGCGCTCGCCTTCGGGGTGCCGCCGATGCTGCTCGCGATCCCCGGCGACAACACCTATTCGAACTATCAGGAAGCCAACCGCGCGCTGTGGCGGCAGACCGTGCTGCCGCTCGCTTCGCGCATCGGCGCGGCGCTGGCGCAGTGGCTTTCGCCGGCTTTCGGCGAAAAGCTCGCGCTCGCGGTGGACGCCGACAAGATCGACGCGCTCAGCGCCGACCGCGGCGCGCTGTGGGAGCGGGTGACCAAGGCGCCGTTCCTCACCGTCAACGAGAAGCGCGCCGCCACCGGCTACGGCGCGGTCGACGGCGGGGATGTGTTCGGCTGACTCTTAACCCTCCCCCTTGTGGGGAGGGTCGGCGAGCGTCGCAGACGCGAGCCGGGGTGGGGTAGCGCGTCGCCTGAATCAACCCCACCCGGCGGGGGGGGGGGGGGGGCGCCCCCCCCCCCCCCCCGCGGGGGGGGGGGGAGGGCCCCACCACCCCCCACCACCAGAGGT
>JBKBRE010000034.1:0-29804 GCA_046292265.1 Pseudolabrys sp.
AGTCGAAGCTCGCCAATTCGAGCTTCGACTTCAGCGAGATGACCACCTCGGTGGTCGCGGTCATCACCGACGTCGTGCGCAACGGCAAGCCGGTGTGCGGCTTCGCCTTCAATTCCACCGGCCGCTACGCCTGCGGCGCGCAAATGCGGGCGCGCTTTATTCCGCGCATCCTCGCCGCGCAAGCCGACAGCCTCACCGACGCGCAGGGTCTCATCGATCCGGAGAAGGTCCTCGCCGTCATGATGAAGCGCGAGAAGGCCGGCGGCCATTCCGAGCGCTCGATCGCCATCGGCACCATCGAGGTCGCCGTCTGGGACGCGGTCGCCAAGATCGCCGACAAGCCGCTGCACGCCCTGCTGGCCGAGCGCTACAGTGGCGGCAAGCGACCCGACAAGGTGTTCTGTTATGTCGGCGGCGGCTGGTATTGGCCGGGACAGACGATCAAGGATTTGCAGGACGAGATGCGCCGCCATCTCGCCGCCGGCTACACGATGGTGAAGATGAAGGTCGGCGGGCTGCCACTGGAAGAGGACCTGCGGCGGCTGGAGGCCGTGCTCGCGGTGGTCGGCTCGGGCGACCGTCTCGCGGTCGACGCCAACTGCAAGTTCGACCGCGCCGAGGCGCTGCGCTACGCCGAGGCGCTGGCGCCGTTCAAGCTGCGCTGGTTCGAGGAGCCCTGCGACCCGCTTGACTTCGCGCTCTTCGCAGAGCTCGCGCAGATCTACGAGCCCCCGCTCGCCACCGGCGAGAACCTTTATTCGACGCAGGACGTGGCGAACCTTGTCACCTTCGGCGGCTTCCGCCCGGGCAAGGACGTCATCCAGATCGACCCGCCGCAGGCCTACGGCATCGTGCAATACGCCCGCACGCTCGACATGCTGGCGCGCCGCGGCTGGCCGCGCAGCGCCCTCTTCCCGCATGGCGGCAACCAGATGTCGCTGGCCATCGCCGCCGGCTTCGGCCTGGGCGGCGCGGAGTCCTACCCCGGCGTCTTCGGCGATTTCGGCGGTTTCGCCGATGATGCCTGCATCGAGAACGGCTTCATCACCCTGTCGGACCGGCCCGGCATCGGCTTCGAGGGCCAGGCGGCGCTCTACCGGATCATGCGCGAGCTGGCCGGGCTGTAACGGCGCGACGCGCTCGCCTAGACTGCCGGGAATCGCACCGCCGGACCCCCAAAAACCGCCCCATGACCGCCCCGACCGTCGCCTTCGTCATCCCCTGTTACAACGAGGAAGCCGGCCTGCCGCACACGCTCGCGCGCATCACCGCCGACCTCGACAAGCTCATCGCCGAAGGCCGCGCCTCGCCGCAGAGCTACGCGCTGCTGGTCGACGACGGCAGCCGCGACTGCACCTGGACGCTGATCGAGGCGGCTTCGCGCGCGACGCCTGCCCGCGTGCACGGCCTCAAGCTCGCGCGCAATGTCGGCCACCAGAACGCCCTGCTCGCCGGCCTCCTGACGCAGATCGGCAGGGCCGACGCCACCATCTCGCTCGACGCCGACCTGCAGGACGACCTCTCCATCGTGGGCCGCATGATCGACGCCTTCCGCGACGGCGCCGAGGTGGTGTTCGCGGTGCGCAATGAGCGCGGCACCGACACGCTGTTCAAGCGCGGCACCGCCGGCCTCTATTACCGCATGCTCAACTGGCTCGGCGCCGACATCATCCCGCACCACGCCGACTTCCGCCTGATGAGCGACCGCGCGCTGCGCGCGCTCTCCGGCTTCCGCGAAGTGCACGTGTTCCTGCGCGGGCTGGTGGTCCAGCTCGGCTTCAAGACCGCCATCGTCGAGTTCGAACGGCTGCCGCGCCTTCACGGCGAAACCAAGTACACGCTGCGCAAGATGGTGCGGCTCGCCATCGACGGCATCACCTCGCTGTCGGTGCGGCCAATCCGGATGATCGCGCTCCTCGGCATCATCCTGTTCGTCATCTTCCTCGGCATGGCGGTGTGGGTATTCCTCACCTGGCTCGCCGGCCACACGGTTCAGGGCTGGACATCGGTGATGCTGCTGTTCCTGCTGATCGCCGCGTTCCAGACTTTCGCACTGGCGGTGATCGGCGAATATGTTGGCAAGATCTATTTCGAAACCAAGCAGCGCCCGCGCTACATCATCGAGCGCGAGGTGGGCGGGCCGACCGACAAGTGAACCCGTAGACGGTCAGCACTCCGGCTTCGGCATGCGCGCGGCGCGCACCACCAGGATGCCGCCCTCGTCCATCAGCGCACCGCCTGCGCGCGCCATCTGCTCGGCGGTGGCGATGAGGCAGGCGTCCTGCCGCGCCACGCCCGCAAGCGGGCCCTCGCGGCGTCCCGGCGTTAGCGATCTGCGGTTGACGACCGCATAGGTGAAGGCGTCCGGCCTCACGCCGACGATCTCCGGCCGCGACGTCACGACGCGGCGGCGCACGAAATACTGCTCGACATCGCTGGTGACGACGACCCCGGCCTCCGGCGGCACCAGCGCCTGCGCGCGCGCGATCGCCGCGCGGTCCACCGGGCTCGCCAGCGCGATGTAACGGTCGTAGGCGACCCAGATCGTCGCCGGCCCGGCGATCAGACTCACCGCCAGCACTGCCGTCCAGTAGCCGCGCAAGAGCCGCGCGCGCGTGAAGCGCGCGTCGAACGCGGCCGGCCAGTAACGGGTCGTGAGAATGCGTGCGCTGCCGTAGACGCTGGCGACGCCGAGCACCGTAACCGGCAGCATCACGTGCCAGGTCACCGTCTTAGCGTAAGACACCTGCCCGATCAGCAGCGCGTCCGGCCCGAGCATGGCGAGGAACGGCCACACATAGAGCGCCGGCAGGAAGGCGAGGCTGTAGCCGACGAACACCAGCAGCTCGGCCAGCGTGTAGTCGAAGCTCGGCCGCAGATGGATGACGTTGTCGATGAACGTCCACACACGGCCGACGTTGCGGTTCTCCACGCCAGTGATCGCGGGGACCCCTATAGATGCGACGGCGAACACGGCCAGTGAAACGACGATGGTGGCGACGCCCTGCCGCTTGCGGTCGGTGAACAGCATGAGGCAGGCGCCCAGAATGGCGCCATAGGCCGGCACGTTCTCCTTGATGCCCAGCATCAGGCCGAGCGCAACGAAATAGACCGCCGTGCGCCGCGTCGCCAAAGCCCAGCCCAGCATCGCCGCGAGCGGCGGCAGCCAGCCGTCCGGCTGGAAGCCGTAGACCATGCTCATGGTCGGCCACAGCATGCCCGGGCTGAGCGCATAGGCGAGTGCGATGATCGCGGCGAGCCGGCGGTCGCCCAGCACCTCGATGGCGGTGGCTCGGATGAAGATCGCCGCCAGGATCGGCGAGGCGCCGTGCACCGCCAGCAGCATGATCTCCGGCTGCGGCACCACCTGATAGAGCGCCGCGACGACCAGCAGCAGCGGGCCGAAATGCTCGTTGAGATAGCTCACATAGCCGAACTGGACGAGGCGGTCGTGGCTCGACAGCCAGAGGTCGCGGAAGTTCGTGTTCCAGAACGAGTTGTTGTAGAAGGCCCAATCGTTCATCAGCACGTTCGCGCGCCAGAGCGCGAGCTTGGCCGCCATCAGCACAATGTAAAGCACGACCAGCGCGAGCGCGAACAGGAGCGTATCGCGTGGCGGCGTGCGGAGGTGCGGCAGGCGCATGAGGGCGGCGATATCCGGAACGTCGGGTGGCGCGCCGCCGTTGGTACGGCATGCGCGGCCCGAATTCAATTGCCGCGCCGGCAGGCGGGCGCGGCGTGACGCCGTCTTGCCGCTGATGCGCGCCCTCAGCCGGCGAGGCGCACTGCCGGGACATTGATCGCGTCGCGCGGCCGCTGACCGGCGAGCGCATCGGCGATGTTATCGGCGGCGCGCATTTCGATCATTCGGCGTACACGCTCGACCGCGGAGCCGAGATGGGGTGTGAGCAGCGTGCGCGGATGCTGCAGCAGCCGCCGGTCGAGCCGCCGGGGGCGGTCGGGCAAGGCCCAGTCCTCCATCTCGAACACGTCGGCGGCGTAGCCGCCCAGCCGACCACCTTCGAGCGCGTCGGCGACCGCCGCTTCGTCCACCACCGACCCGCGCCCGACATTGATCAGCAGCGCGCCCGGTTCAAGCCGCTCAAGCGCATTGCGGTTGATCAGATGATGGGTAGCAGGCGTGAGCGGTGCGGCGACGAAAACATAGTCGCTCGCGGCCAGCGCCTCGTCGAGGTCGCAGGCGGCGACATTCCCGGGCAGGGCGGCGGCGCCGGGATCGACACCCAGCATGCGGCAGCCGAAGCCGGACAGCCGCTGCGCGATCGCGCGACCGACATGACCCATGCCGACGATCGCCACCGTCGATCCGTCGAGGCCGGACCCGTACAGAATGGGCCGCCAGCCGTCGAACGCGCCGGACCGCACAATGGCATCGCCATCCCGGATCATGCGGCCGAGCCCGATGGCGAGGCCGACCGCGAGCTCCGCCGTCGGCTCGGTCAAGAGATCGGGCACGATCGCCAGCCAGACGCCCGCGGCCGTGCAGGCCTCGACGTCGAAATTGTCATAGCCCTTCAACGCGCAGGCGACGACGCGCAGCCGCGGGCACCTTTCCAGAAAGGCGGCATCGACGCAGTCCGGCATGAAGGCCATGAGCGCATCGGCCCCGGCGGCGCGGCGCACGATCTCCTTCTGGTCCCAGACCGTACGATCGGGATTGGCGTCCACCGAGCCGAGCGCCGCCAGGCGCTCGCGCGTTTCGGGGAAAGCCCAGTTCGTCACCAGGATGTGCGGACGCCCCGCGTTCATTTGAGCTGCTTGCGCAGCCAGGCGCCGAGCCCGTCCACCACGATGACGCAGAGCAGAATAGTGATCAGGATCGCTGACACCTGGTCGTAGCGGATAACGCGCAGCGCCGCGATGAGCTCGAAGCCGATGCCGCCGGCGCCGACGATACCGAGCACGGCGGAGGCGCGGAAGTGATACTCCCAGCGGTAGATCGTGATGTCGGCGAGCTGCGGCAGCACCTGCGGCAGCACCGCGTGGGTGACGACCTGGAACGGGCTGGCGCCGGCCGCGCGCGCCGCTTCCAGCGGCTTCGGGTCGACGTGCTCGATCGCCTCGGCGTAGAACTTTCCGACCATGCCGACGGAATGCAGTGCTAGCGCCAGCACGCCGGGCAGCGCGCCGAAGCCGACCGCGGCGACGAAGATGATGCCCATGATGATCTCCGGCACCGAGCGCAGCGCGCTCAGCACCACGCGGCAGGTCTGATAGACGAGCGCGTTGGGCGACGTGTTCGGCGCGGCGAGCAGCGCCAGCGGCAGCGAAATGAAGACCGCCAAGGCAGTTCCGGCGACCGACATCGCCAGCGTGTCGAGCAACGGCCTGAGCCAGCTCTGCCAGCGGGAGAAATCGGGCGGCACCATCTCGGAGGCCAGTTGCCCGAGCGCCGGCAGGCCTTCGAGCAGGCGCTGCGCGTCGAAAAAGCCGGTGATCGCCAGCGCGGCAATGCAGACCACGACGATGGCGCCGACCAGACCGGCGTGCCGGAGACCGGCACGCCGCTCGTCCGCCAGGATCGTCAGATGGCGGCTGTCCACAACCGACATCAGCTCATCTTCGTCAGGTCGAGATCGAGGATCTTGGCGGTCTCGCGCAGGACGTCGTAAGCCTTGTCGTCGGTGGCCGCGAAGCCCTCGACGCGGAACGACTTCAGCACCGCCGGGTCCTTCGCCTCGAGGAACGCCTTGCGGATCTTGTCCTTCAGTTCCGGCTTCAGATAGCCCTGCATGGTGATCGGGTAGTTCGGGATCGGCGGCGAAAGGTCGACCTGACGGATCTTGGATTCGTCGATCGCCTTGCGGGCGACCAGCGCGCGAAAGATTTGCTCGGACAATGCGCCCGCGGGGATTTGTCCGGTCTGCACGGCACGGGCAACCGCGTCATGCGTGCCGAGATGCACGACCTTGTAGTCCTTGCCGCCGGTCAGCCCGTATTTCTTCAGAAGATGGGCGCGCGGTGCGAGGTGGCTGGAGGTCGAGGCCTGATCGCCGAAGCCGAAAGGCTTGCCCCGGATGTCTTCGCCCGCTTTGACCGGGCCTTCCTGGTTCGCGATGAGGATCGACTGATATGTCGGCTTTCCCTTCTCCACACCCACCGCGAAAGCTTCGATTTCAGGCGCCTTCGATTTCGCCAGCACGTAGGAGAAGCCGCCGAAGTACGCGACCTCGATGCGGCCGAACCGCATCGCCTCGATCATCGAGGAATAGTCGGTCGTGACGACGATCTCCACATCCTTGCTGAGCGTCTTCTCAAGATGGGCCTTCAGCGGCTGGGCATTCTGGATCAGGGTCGTCGCGTTCTCGTCCGGCAGCAATGCGACGCGAAGCTTCGAGGGATCAGCGTCCTTGCCGAAGGCCGGGAGCGACGAAAGCGCGAGCGCGGTGGCGGTGCCACCGAGAAAGATGCGGCGGTTGATCATGCGTAGGTTCCTGTTCTGCGGTTGAACTCTTCGTCGTGCGCGTCCGCGGGCGTCGTCCCGTAGATGCGCGCAATTTCCTGTTTGCCGAGCTTGGCCGGCGGGCCGTCGAACACGATCCGGCCTTGCGCCAGCGCGACGATCCGGTCGGCATAGCGCTTGGCGAATTCGAGCTGGTGCAGGCTGACGATGGCGGTGATGCCATCGTCCTTGCAGATGCCGTGCAGCAGGCCGAGCACGCGGTCGGCGCTGGCCGGGTCGAGGCTCGCCACCGGCTCGTCGGCGAGAATGAGGCTCGGCTCCTGCACAAGCGCGCGCGCGATGCCGACGCGCTGCTGCTGGCCGCCCGAGAGTTGATCGGCGCGGCGCAAGGCGTAGTCGATCAGCCCGACCCGCTCGATGGCTTCGAGCGCCAGGCGCTTCTCGCTCAGCGGAAGGGGTAGCAGCGTGCGCAAGGATGCGTGGTAGCCGAGGCGGCCCATCAGTACATTGGTGAGCACGCTGGCGCGACCGATCAGCTGATGCTGCTGGAACACCATGCCGGTGCGGCGGCGGTGCGCGCGCAATGTCTTGCCGGACAGCGCGCCGATGCCATCGATCTCCACGGTGCCGCGGGTGGGCGCCACCAGTCCATTGAGCGCGCGCAGCAAGGTCGATTTGCCGGCGCCGGAAGCGCCGAGAAGGACCGTGAAGGCGCCGGCCTGGAAGGCCACGCTGGTCCTCGCCAGCGCGCGCGTGCCGTTGGGATAAATGACTTCAACGTCGTCAACCAGGATCATCGTTGCTTTCCGCCTGTCGTGCCGTACCGCGGTAAAGCGGCCGTGCGACGGGCCGGTAACTTTTCGATGACAGTCCGATGACGATCCACTTCTTGGCGCGGCGCCCGCCTAATCCATGAAGGTCAGCGGCGTGGCCACCGTCTCCAACGGCTTGCCGCCCGACGGCGACGCGAGCGAGTCCGGCGACCCGCCCGCGCAATCGGTGCCGGCGGCATGACAGCCGTCGGCATCGGAGAACGCCAACACCGGGCTCGCCTTGACCGGCCGGTGAAAACCCGCACCCGGCATAGGTCCTCGGCCTGCGACAACTGATCGCTGCCGCCGCAATTTGTCGTTTTTCGCCCTCGCCGCTGGCATAAATAGGGAGCGGAGGAATTGCAGAAGATGGCCATCAACTACCACGCAACCGAAATCGATACCGTCCTGGGCTCGGTCGATGCCAGGACTGACGGTCTCCCGCAGGCTGAAGCCGCCGCCCGGCTCAAGACTCACGGCCCCAACCGGCTGCCGGCGCCGCCGAAGCCCGGCGTGGTCGTTCGATTCCTCTCCCATTTTCACAATATCCTGATCTACGTGCTGCTCGGCTCGGCCGTGCTGACGGTGATCCTGGAGCACTTTATCGACACCGCCGTGATTCTGGCGGTCGTGATCGTCAATGCGATCATCGGCTTCATCCAGGAAGGCCGGGCGGAAAAGGCGATGGAAGCGATCCGCGGCATGCTCGCCCCGCACGCTTCGGTGCTGCGCGATGGCGAGCGCCGCAGCGTCGACGGCGAAGAACTGGTGCCGGGCGATGTCGTGCTGCTGGAGGCGGGCGACAAGGTTCCCGCCGATCTGCGGCTCTTCCGCACGCACGGTCTGCAGGTCCAGGAGGCGATACTGACCGGTGAATCCGTGCCGGTGGAGAAGAGCACGCGGCCGGTCGCGGCCGATGCCACCCTGGGAGACCGCTCCTGCATGGCGTTCAGCGGCACGCTGGTGACCAGCGGCCTCGGGCGCGGCATCGTGGTGGCGACCGGCGCCCAATCGGAGATCGGCCGCATCAGCGGCATGCTCGGCGAGGTCGAGGTGCTGACGACGCCGCTCGTCAAGCAGATGAACGTGTTCGCCCGCTGGCTGACGATCCTGATCCTGCTGATCGCCGCCATTCTGCTCGTCTTCGGCTATTTCGTCGAACACTACGAGTTCAGCGAGATGTTCATGGCCGTGGTCGGCCTGTCGGTGGCCGCCATTCCCGAGGGCCTGCCCGCCGTCTTGACGATCACGCTTGCCGTCGGCGTGCAGGCGATGGCGCGGCGGAACGCGATCGTACGCCGCCTGCCCGCCATCGAAACGCTGGGGTCGGTTTCCGTGATCTGCACGGACAAGACCGGCACGCTCACCCGCAATGAGATGATGGTCGCCTCCGTGGCGGTCGACCGGCACGTCTTTGCGCTGGAGGGCAACGGGTATGAGCCGAAGGGCGCGATCAAGCTGAACGACACGGTGGTCAGCGGCCGCGACCATGCGTTGCTGGAGGAGCTCGCACGGGCAGCCGCCCTGTGCAACGACGCGGCGCTGCACGAGCGCGAGGGCGTGTGGACGGTCGAAGGCGACCCAATGGAGGGCGCGCTGCTGGCGCTCGCCGGGAAGATCGGCATCGACGCGGCCGGTGAGTTTGCCGACTGGACGCGCACGGACGCCATTCCCTTCGATGCGAAACACCGTTTCATGGCGACGCTGCATCACGACCATGAGAACCATGCCTTCGTTTTCGTCAAAGGCGCCCCCGAACGCATTCTCGCGATGTGCATCGAGGAGCGGAACGCCTCGGGTGGCAGCGAAGCCTTGAATGAGTCCTTCTGGGAGAAGGTGGCGCAGGACATCGCCTCGCAGGGCCAGCGCGTGCTCGCTTTTGCGGCCAGGCGCGTGCCGTCCGAGCATACCGTTCTGAAGTTCGACGACGTCGAAGGCTCGTTGAGCCTGATCGGCCTGGTCGGTCTGATCGACCCGCCGCGCGCTGAAGCCATTGCTGCCGTAGCACAATGCTACGGCGCCGGAATCCGCGTGAAGATGATCACCGGCGACCACGCCGGCACCGCCGCCGCGATCGGAAGACAGATCGGTCTGCAAAACCCCGACAAGGTGCTGACCGGAACGGACCTGGACGCGATGGACGACGCGGTGCTCGCCGCCGAGGTCATGAATACCGATATTTTCGCCCGCACCAGCCCGGAGCACAAGCTGCGGCTCGTCATGGCGCTGCAATCGCGCGGCCTCACGGTCGCCATGACCGGTGACGGCGTCAACGACGCGCCCGCGCTCAAGCGCGCCGACGCGGGCATCGCCATGGGCCAGAAAGGCAGCGAAGCGGCCAAGGAGGCGGCCGAGCTCGTGCTGGCGGACGACAATTTCGCTTCGATCGCGGCCGCCGTCCAGGAAGGCCGCACCGTCTACGACAACATCAAGAAGGTGATCAGCTGGACGCTGCCGACCAATGCCGGCGAGGCCACGACGATCATCATCGCGCTCCTGTTCGGCATGACGTTGCCGATCACGCCCATCCAGATCTTATGGATCAACCTGATCACGGCGGTGACGCTGGGCATCGCGCTCGCATTCGAGCCGACCGAGGAAAACACCATGCGCCGCCCGCCGCGCCCGCGAGACGAGCCGCTGCTGACCGGGCATCTGGCCTGGCATATCGTGCTGGTCTCGGTCTTGTTCGTCGGTAGCGTATTCGGCATCTACGCCTATGCCATCGACCGCGGCTATCCCGTGGACCTGGCGCGCACGATGGCGCTGAATACGGTGGTGGTGCTCGAGATATTCCACCTCTTCTTCATTCGCAACATCTACGGCACCTCGCTGACCTGGAAAGCCGTGCGCGGCACCAATGTCGTCTGGGCGACCGTCATCATCGTGACCGTCGCGCAATTTGCCATTACCTATCTGCCCCCCCTGCAGACCTTGTTTGCGACGAGAGCCGTGCCGTTCTTCGACGGCCTGTTGATTGTCGGCGTGGGCGCAACCTTCTTTGCGATCATCGAAATCGAGAAACAGCTTCGATTGAGCCTCATCAGACATCGATGAACGTCAGCGGCCGCGCGACGGCTTCGAGCGGCTTGCGCTCGGCGGCGACGCCCCAGCGCCAGGCGACGAGGCCGGCCGCCACCATCAGCAGCGCGCCGAGCAGATAGCCGCCGAATACGCTGACGCGCGAGCCGGTTTCGATGAGGACGCCGAACAGCGAGGGGCCCACGATGCCGCCGATGCCGGTGCCGATCGCGTAGAAGAAGGCGATCGCCAGCGCGCGGATCTCCAGCGGGAAGTTCTCACTCACCGTCAGATAGGCGGAGCTCGCCGCCGCCGAGGCGAAGAAGAAGATCACCATCCAGCACAGCGTCTGCGTCTCGGCGCCGATCAGGCCGCGCATGAACAGCCAGCCGGTGGCCGCCAGCAGCACGCCGGACATCACATACGTGAACGCGATCATCGGCCGGCGCCCCCAGGTATCGAACAGGCGGCCGAGCAGCACCGGCCCGAGGAAATTGCCGGCGGCGAAGGGCAGGATATACCAGCCGACATTGCCCGCGGGCACGCCGTAGAAGTCGGTCAGGATCAGCGCGTAGGTGAAGAAGATGGCGTTGTAGAAGAAGGCCTGCGCCGCCATCAGCGACAGGCCGACGAAAGTGCGCCGGCGGTAGTGATGGAACAGCGTGCGCAACACTTCGGTGAGCGGCGTCGACTTGCGCGTGCGCAGGCGCACGCGCGGCAAGGCTGCCGCCGGGGCCAAGTTGGCGAAGCGCGCCTCGATGCCGCGCACGATACGCTCGGCCTCCTCGGCGCGGCCGTGCGTCATCAGCCAGCGCGGGCTTTCGGGCAGCCAGAACCGCATGAAGAAGATCACCAGAGCGAGCAGAGCGCCGATCAGGAAGGCGAGCCGCCAGCCGTATTCCGGATCGATTACCGCGGGGTCCAGCAGTACGAGCGAGCCCGCCGCGCCGAGGGCGGCGCCGAGCCAGAAGCTGCCGTTGATGACGAGGTCGGTCCAGCCGCGCACACGCGCGGGGATCAGTTCCTGGATGGTGGAATTGATGGCCGCGTATTCCCCGCCGATGCCGGCGCCGGTGACGAAGCGGCAGAGCGCGAAGGTCGCAAGATTCCAAGTGAAGGCGGTGGCGGCCGTGGCGACGAGATAGACGGCGAGGGTGATGAAGAACAACTTCTTGCGGCCGAGCCGGTCGGTGAGCCAGCCGAAGAACAGCGCGCCCAGCACCGCGCCGGCGAGATAGGCGCTGGCGGCAAGTCCGACGTCGGCGTTGGAGAAATTCAGCACCGGGCTCGCCTTCAGGGCGCCGGCCAGCGAGCCGGCGAGCGTCACCTCCAGCCCGTCGAGGATCCAGGTGACGCCGAGCGCGGCGACCACCAGCGTATGGAAGCGGCCCCAGGGCAGCCGGTCGAGCCGCGCCGGGATGTCCGTCTCCACGATTGTCCGGTCGGCGGCCATCGCGCCCTCGCCCTCCTGCCCGGGGAGACTAACGCCTTGATCCGACTCAAGGTTCGAGACGAGGAGCCGCCTGTCACAGAATTGCAACAGCCGAGATCAATTGTTTTCTGCGACTTATCCCCAGATTCCGACTCAGATAGCCCTTGGGACTCGAGGCTACCATCGGGGGAGATAGACATGCGCCTGGAGACCGCCGAGCACCACACCGTTCGGGCCGAGGAAAGGGGCGTGTACGAGCATGACGATGGCGACAGGAGCGGGATGACGCCGGCGCGGCGCGCCGCGCTCGACGCGCTGGAACGCGAATTCCGCGAACTGCTACAGGCCATGCCGACCCAGTAGATTTCTCGCCGCCCGGTTTGCAGGTAATCTCGCGGCAATGGACAACGACGCCCTGCGCCGCCTGCACTACGCCGCCGCCATCGCCTGCGGCGTCTTTGCCGCGCTCGCCGCGCATATCACCCTGACAGTGCTGGGCTTTTCGCTCGCCACCGTGCTGCGGCCGACCGGCAGCGGCACGGACGGACAGCTCACCTCGGCGCTCGCCTGGTGGGCCATCGCCGCCGCCGGCTTCGTCGGCGGCTGGGCGCCGGCCGCCTATCTCATCGCCGCGGCGCGCGAGCGCGCCTTCGTCTATCGCCTCGCCCAGCGCTTCCTCATCGCGCTCGTGTTCGCGGTCGCCACCGCCGGCGGCGTGCTGAGCAAGAGCACCAGCGGCGGCACGCTCGAGGTGCTCGCCGGGCTGACCGCAGTCGCGCTCGGGCTCATCTGCGCCTATTGCGGCGCCCGCCTCGCCTATCTCAACGCCGAGCAGGTCTAGCGCCGCAGCAGGCCAATCATCGCGTCGACGCAGGCGTCGGCGAAGGCGGCATCGTTGATGTGCAGCGGCAGCTCGACGATGACGCCGGGCGCGAGATGGCGCCTGAGCGTGTCGGCAAAGACGGCGTCGGTTTCCGGCTGGTCCCACGAACCGCGCTCCTGGCCCGCGACGTCGAAGGTCTTGCGCCCGACGAGCTGGCTCATGCCGCGCAGCGGGATCAGCACGCGCACCGGCCCCTTGGCCGCGCTTAAGCGCTCGCCCATCAGCGCGCCGAGCGCGGCGAACTCCTCGGCGTTGGTGCGCATGAGCAGAATCTCAACGTTGTACTGGAGGAACTCGCGGCCGCGGTATTTCTCCGGCACCTGCCCAACCCACCAGTTGGTGAAATCGAGACAGCCCGGCGCCACCACCTGCGGAATGCCGGCGGCGCCGGCCGCGGTGAGCCGCGTCTCGCCTGCGCTGTAGACGCCGCCGGTCAAAGCATCGGTGAGCTCCGAGGTGGTGAGGTCGATCACGCCGGCAAGCTCGCCGGCCGCGGCCAGTTGCTCGAGCGCGCGCCCGCCGGGGCCGGAGGCGTGGAAGTGGATGACCTCGAAGCCCTCGGCCTCCAGCCGCGCGGTGATGCGGTCCACCGCCGGCTGCGTGTTGCCGAACGACGAGACGCCGATCAGCGGCACGCGCGACGCCGCCTTGCACGCCGCGTGGCCGCGCGCCATGCCGGCGAGCGCCTGCGCGGCGTTGGCGATCGCCGTGCGGGTGATGCGGTTGAGCGAAATGTCGCCGATGGTCGGGAACATCGCGATGTCGCTCTCCGCCACGTACCACTGCACGGCCGCGGTAGCCGCGACCGGCGTGACCATCGCCTTCGGCAGGCCGAGCGGCAGCGCGCGCATGATGGCGCAGGACATTGTGCTGCCATTGGCGCCGCCGATGCCGATGACGCCTGCGAACTCCCCGCGCACCAGCTTGTCGCATACGATCCGCGTGCCGCCCGCGATCATGCGGGTGGCGGCCTCGGCACGCGAGAGCTTCGACAGTGCGGCCCACGACGTACCGGCGGCCTGCGCCACCGCCTCACCGCTCACGTCGGCGAAGGACTGCCCATGCGGGCGCAGCGAGAGGTCGACCAGCCAGGGCGTGGCGCCAGCCTCCTTCAGCGCGTCGCAGAGGAAGCGCGCGGCCTCGTGCTTGCTGTCGAGCGTGGCGAGGACGGCGACCGGGACCGGTTGCATCAGCGCGCCTTCGGCAGCGGCACGCGCTTGAAACCTTGCGTCGCCTCCACCACCGACTTCTCCACCGGGAAGCGCTCGGCCGAGGAGCCGCCGACATAACCGTCGAGCCGCGGCTCGCGCGCGAGGAAGCGCGCGAAGTCCTCGGGCGACTCGATGCCGCCGCCGTGGCAGGTGAGGATGCGGTCGGGATACTTCGCCGCCACGGCGTCGATCAGCGCGCGGGCGCGCGCGAGCGCGGCCTCGTCGCTCATCACCGTCTTCGAGCCGATGGTGCCGCCCGATGAGTTTCCGAAGTGAACGATGATGTTGTCGACGCCCGCCGCCGCCATGGCGAGCGCTTCCTCCGGCGTGGTGCAGAAGGCCTTGGTGAACAGGCCCATGCGCGAGGCCTCACCCAGCACCGCGACCTCGCGGGCAAAGCCCATGCCGGTCTCTTCCAGGTCGCTGCGGAACTTGCCGTCGATCAGCGCCACCGTCGGGCAATTCATCACGCCGTCGAAGCCGGCCTCGGCGATCTTTTGCAGGAAGCGGCCCATGTCGCGCGTCGGATCGACGCAGAGCAGGCCGGCGATCACCGGCGCCTCGCGCACCACGTTGAGCAGCGCGCGTTCGCCGAGTTCGAGCGTGAGCGCATTGGCGTCGCAGATCGGCAGGTAGCCGGCCATCGAGCTCAGCCCCTGCATGCGGAAATAAGCGAGGCAGTGGGTGGTGATCAGGTCGGCGCCGCCGCGCGCCGCCATCTTAGCGGTGATGCCGGTGCCGCAGAGCGCGTCGTAGACCGGCCGGCCGGCGGCGACCTCGCCGCGCAGCCGCGCCATGATGGTGTCCCGAGCGAATTTCGCCACGCCGCCCCTCCCCGTTCCTTTTCGCGATGCTAGTCTAGGCGAGGAGCACGGAAAATCCATGCGCGTATTGATCGAGAACGAGGCCGGCTCGCGGCGCAAGAACACGTATGACGAGCGCACCTTCGCGCTCGTAGGCAGCGCCGAGGTCTCGGCCGCCTATCCCTTTGCCTATGGCTTCGTGATCGGCACGCGCGCCGGCGACGGCGACGCCGCGGATTGCTTCGTGCTCAGCGCGCGCAGGCTTTCATCCGGCGAAATCGTCGACTGCGAGCCGCTCGCACTCATCGAGCAGATCGAGGACGGCGAGACCGACCACAAGCTGATCGCGGCGCCCAAGGGCGAGACGGCCGCGATCGACGACGCGGTGGCGAGCGCGATCCGCGCCTTCGCAGCCAACGTGTTCAGCCACGTGCCGGGGAAGCGGATGGAGATCGGGCGGCTGCTGGGGCGTAGCGAAGCGCAAGCCTATCTGACTTCGTGCCGGCAGCCGGCGTGAACGGCGCTGCAATGCGCACCGGCCGTCTCACTACTCGCCGCTGACCCGATCCAGCTCGACCTGCACCGCGTCGCCGAGATGGCAGCGATGGCCCTCGCCGGCGGCGAGCAGGGCGCGCGCTTCTTCCTCGCTCTCGGCGTCCACGCACCATTCCTCGACGCGCGTCACTACCAATGTGGCGTGATAGGTCCGGAGCATCTTTTTTGCGCGCGTGGCCATGGCGGTTTCCCGGATTGCCAAAATTGAATCGGCGACCCGCCGATTGGTTCCGGAGTTAATGCGCCAGACGCACCACAAACGTCGTCGACCTCTCGCCTTCGCCGGGGAACACAGGCCCCGGCACTTACGTTATCGGGCCGAGGCAACGAGAGGAGATCACCATGCCGATCCTGCTTTGGCTCATGGGCGTGCCGCTGAGCCTGATCATCGTGCTGGCGCTGCTGGGCGTTTTCTGACGCGTGAGCGGGGCGCACGCGCCATGACGCTGCTTGCCCACGGAAACCGGGCGCGCGAACCAACGATCCGGTCAGCCGGCGCGCGGCATTTCTGTTGGGGCGACAGCCTATCTCTTCAGCGCATTGATGCGCGCCCGAGCGAGCGTAGCAAAATCACACGTCGCGAATCGCGCCAGATGATCCTCATAGACCGCAAGCGTTTTGATCTGTTCAGCACTCTTCCAGTGAATCTCTGCCCGCGCGCAATTGCTCGCCAATGTAGGACTCGGCTGCGAAGTTGACGCCGCTGGCGTCGCGGTTGGCGGGAACGCTTTATGGCTCTGGGTGCCCCGTATCAGGGCGAGTGCCATAACCAGCGCCTTATCATCCTTACGATTTGCGGGAATGCGGGCTTGCGTGCCCTTCTCCAAGTCGTCCGGCGCATCCTGTCGAACCTCGATGTCCGGCAAGATGCCGTTTTCCTGGATCTGCCGTCCCAAGGGCGTGTGAAATCGGGACGTGGTCAGGCGCAGAGCGCCGCTGCCAGAACCGAGGGGAATAATAGTTTGAACGGTTCCCCTGCCAAAAGACCTTGTACCAAGGATGGTCGCTCGCTTGTGCTCCTGCAGCGCGCCGGCGACGATCTCCGAAGCCGCAGCGGAGCCCCCATTGATCAGCACAATGACAGGCTTGCCCTTCGCAAGGTCGCCGGCCCGGGCATTATAGCGTTGCATCTCATCACGGCCGCGAGTGGATACGATCTCGCCTTTCTCCAGAAACGCGTCAGACACCGATATCGCCTGATCAAATAGCCCGCCCGGATTGTTGCGCAGGTCGAGCACGTAGCCCTTGAGCTTCGTTTCCGGCAACTTGGCGGCAATGTCAGCGATCGCCTTCTTGAGGCTGTCGGTGGTCTGCTCGTTGAACTGGGTGAGACGGATATAACCGACATCTTCGCCATCAACATCGAAGCGCACCGAGTGCACACGAACAATCTCGCGCGTGATCGTTACTTCGAAAGGTTTGACCGTGCCCTTGCGTAAGATCTTGAAGATCGTTTTGCTATTAACCGGGCCCCGCATCTTCTCGACCACTTGGTTGAGCGTAAGATTCTGCAATGGCTCGTTGTCGACATGGGTGATGATGTCGTCAGCGAGAATACCCGCTCTATCTGCTGGCGAATTTTCGATCGGGGCGACAACCCTGACCAGACCGTGCTCCATGATCATCTCGACGCCAGACCCCCCAAAATCGCCGCGCGTCTGGGCCTGCATGTCGCGGAAGCTTTTTGCGTCGATGTAGCTGGAATGGGGGTCGACCCCCGCCAGCATGCCGTTGATGGCCGCCTCGATCAGCTTTGCGTCATCCGGCTTTTCGACGAGGTCTGCGCGAATTCTCTCGAACACATCGCCCAGCAGAGTAAGCAGCCGGTAAGTGTCGGAACTCGCCGCTTTCGCACGTGACTCAAGGGGGTGGGCCACGAGCAGCGTCAACAGTATCCCTGCGACGGAGTATAAGTGCCCTCGCGTCATGCCCCCTCCTTGCACTCGACCTGCGCGTTGGTTCGCCTTTGTGCTAGTTCGGCCACTTACGCGTGGCTCTCCCTTTTGAGAAAGTCCGAGAATACAGTCCCGTCGATTTTGACCCGGAGCGCCTTTCGCTCCTACGCACAACCAGCGCGATTATGCCCACAACAGTGGCAGGCGGCAAAGGGCAACTCAGGCCTGACCGTTCGCCGGGATGAGCGAAGCGAAATCCACGGGCAGGCGGCGCGCGATGCCCCGCGTTCCGCTGCGCTTCATGCGCGGGCTACAAGCCAGGCGGCTGGCGATTTTCAGTGGTGCAGACCTGCGACGCGCGCCAGCGCGGAGGAGAATGGTGCCCAGGGGCGGAATCGAACCACCGACACTGCGATTTTCAATCGCATGCTCTACCAACTGAGCTACCTGGGCGCCGAGCCCGCCGGTTGAGGCGGGCAAGCAGAGCGCCGGCTTTATAAAGGCTCGATTCCGCCCTGTCCAGAACGGCGCTGAGGGCCAAAAACCCAAGGTTCAGAGCCCGATAGCGGCCCGAAACCGCTTCTTGAGCGCCTCCCCGTCGCGCTCGGGCAGTACCCGCGGCGGCTCGGCCGGGTCGATCGCGACGCGCGCGAACAAAGGCCCCTCCAGCGCCTTCAGCCGGGCGGCGAGGTCGTCAAGGCCCGCCTCGTCGGCCACGTCGAGGCACGTCGGGATGCCGCAGGCGCGCGCGGCGGCGACGAAGTCGACGCGGCCGCCCTGGGTGTGGCTCGCCTGCATGCCGGTCTCGCCATAGACACCATTGTCGAACACGATCACCGCCAGGTTCTTCGGCTGCTGCACGGCGATGGTGGCAAGCGCACCCAGCCCCATCAGCATCTCGCCGTCGCCGGTGACGACAGCGACGCGGCGTGCGGGCTGCGCCAGCGCCAGACCGAGGCCGATCATGGCGGCACCGCCCATCGCGCCCCAGAGATAGAAATTGCGGTCGTTGTCGCCGGCGGCGGCGAGGTCCCAGCAGGTCGAGCCCAATCCCGGCACGACCAGCAGGTCGTCGCCGCGCTGGGCCAGCAGCGTGGCCATGGCGGCGCGTCGTTCCAGCCTCATTTGGTCCATACCTTCCTGCCGATCAGTTCCTGCGAGAGGATGAGCCCGACGATGCGCTCGTCGCCGAAGGCGCGCTGCACCGCGCGCTCGGCCAGGCCCTCGACCTCGTCCGGCTGGCGCGCGCGATAAACCTCCGCCTCGCTCAGCGCGAGCACCGGCTCGACGATGGAGCCCATCGGCTTTTGCCAGGGGTTGAACTCCTCCCACTCGCCGCGCATCGTGATCAGCATCAGCATCGGAAAGCGACAGCTGCGCGCGAGAGACAGCATGTTGACGCAGTTGCCAAGCCCGCTCGACTGCATCAGCAGCGCGGCGCGCTGGCCGCCCAGCCAGGCGCCGGCCGCGAGCGCGACGCCCTCCTCCTCGGTGGTGAGCACCACGTCGCGGATGCCGGCGTCGGCGCGGCAGCGCTCGATCAGCCGCGCGTGGCCGGCGTCCGGCACATAGCCGACCTGCCGGATGCCGGCGCGCTTGAACACGTCGTAGAGCCGGTCCGGCCACACGGGCGCAGGGGTATTCATGTGCGCTCGCCCTCGCCCGGCTCGGCCGGCCTTGTACCGTCCTCGTCCTCTTCTTCCTTCACGGGCACGGCATAGACGCCGGCCAGCCAGCGGTTGAGGTCGATGTCGGCGCAGCGCTTGGAGCAGAAGGGGCGGAACGCCTCGACGCGCGGCTTGCCGCAGATCGGGCAGCGCGCAGCTGCGGGGTCGGCGTCGGCGTTCATTCGCCCGCTCGCGCTTCGGCGGCCGGCACCGCCGGCTCGGCGTGCCGCGCCGCCCGCCCCGCGCGGAATTGCCAGCCGACGAGCGCGATCCCCGCCAAAATTCCGGCGACGTCGGTCCAGACGGCGGCGGGGAAAGCGTTGGCCGGGATCAGGCTCATGATCCCGCTCGCGATGAGCAGGCCACGCATGCCCCAGCCGATCCTGCTGATGACATAGCCGGCCATGCCGGCGGAGACCAGCCAGACGCCGAAGACGGCGGTGAGCAAGGCGACGGCGATGTCGAGCGGCTCGCCCCGCAGCAGCAGATTGGGCGAGGCGACGAACAGGAACGGAATGATGAACGCGGTCCAGCCGAACCTCACGGCGGTGAAGCCGGTGCGCATCGGCTCGGCGCCCGCGATCGCAGCCGCGGCGAAGGCCGCAATCGCCACCGGCGGCGTGATCATCGACATCATGCCGAAATAGAGCACGTAGAGGTGCGCCGCGAGCTTGTCGACGCCGAGCTCGACCATCGCCGGCGCGATCAACGTGGCCAGCAGCACGTAGACGCCGAGCGTCGGCATGCCCATGCCGAGCACGATCGACACGCCGGCGCAGAGCACCAGCAGCAGCAGCAGATTGCCGCCGCCGATGCTGATCAGCCCATAAGTCAGGTTGAAGCTCAGGCCGGTGATGGCGAGCACGCCGATGACGATGCCGGCCGCCGCCGAGATCAGCAGGATCTCGACCACGCCGTGGCCGGTGTCGACCACCGCCTTCCACAGCGCCGCGAGCGTCGGCCGCGTCTTGGCGTAGCCGAAGACGATCGCGGTGATCACGATGACCAGGCTGGCGAAATAGGCGGCGCGGTCGGGCAGCCAGTTGAACGAGAACAGCGCGACGATCAACACCGCGAAGCCGATCACGAAGTGCCAGCCGGTGACGACCGCGCGCGGGTTGGGGAAATCGGCGCGGTCCACCGGCTTCATGCCGAGGCGGGCGGCTTCCAGGTCGGCCTGGATGAACAGCGCCATGTAATAGAGAACGCCGGGCACCAGCGCGGCCAGCGCGACGCTGGCGTAAGACATCTGCAGGAACTCGGCCATCAGGAACGCGGCCGCGCCCATCACCGGCGGCATCAACTGCCCGCCGGTGGAGGCGACCGCCTCGATGGCGCCGGCCTTGTAGCCGGGATAGCCGCCGCGCTTCATCATCGGAATGCTGACGACGCCGGTCGCCACCACGTTGGCGACCGCGCTGCCCGAGATCGAGCCGAACAGCATCGAGGCGACGACAGAGATCTTCATCGGGCCGCCGCGGTAGCGGCCCATGCCGAGCACGGCGGCGTCGGTGAAGAACTGAGAACCGTGCGTCGCGATCAGGAGATTGCCGAAGAAGATGAAGGCGACCACCACGGTCGAGGCGATCGCCAGCGGCGAGCCGAGGATGCCGTTGCCGTCGAAGGCGAGATAGGCCGCCAGGCGGTCCCAGGCCTGCGCCCGGGCGGCGAAGGCGCCGGGCATCAAATTGCCGAACAGGCCGTAGAGCAGAAAGGCGCCGATGATGATGGTGAGCGCCGGACCGGCGGCGCGGCGCGTCGCCTCGAACACCAGCACCACCAGGATGAGGCCCGGAATGAGCACCTCCGGCGGCCGCAGAAGATTGAGGTTGATGAGATCGGGAAAGCGGACCCCCATGTACCAGCCGACGACGAGCGCGAGCACGGCGGCGATGACGTCGTACCAGGCGACGCCGTCCCGCTTGCGCTTGCGCAGCGGCGGCATGGTGAGGAAGGCGATGGCGATCGCCGTGCCCAGCACCGGCGCGATGAACTGCTCGGTGTAGAAGGCATGGCCGAGCATCTGGGGCACGTCGAGCGACCAGAGCAGCGCCATGCCGGTAAGGACGGTCGCCAGTATGCTGGCGACCGTCCGCGCGTGCGTTTCCTGCAACCGGATCAACGCCGATCCTCCGTAGCCTGAGAGGCGGCGCCGATTACTTGATCAGCCCCTTCTCCTTGTAGAACTTGACCGCGCCGGGGTGATACTGGATCGGACCGGCATCGGCGTACATCTTCGCCGCGTCGAACATGCCGAAGGGCGGGAAGATCTTCTGCATGCCCTCCTTGTTCTCGGCGAGGATCTTCGTGAGCTTGTAGACGACCTCGTCCGGCGTCTTGCTGCTGGCGAAGACCACGGCCGGATAGGCGAGCACCCAGGTCGGCTCGTGGATGCCCGGTGCGGCCGGGCCCGGCATCTGATGGAAGAAGTAGGCCGCCGGAAAATGCTCGCGCATCGCCTTCAGGGTCTTCTCGTTGTTGGTGAGCGGCAGGCTGCGCAAGCCCCCGACCGCGGCATCGACCTCGCGTACCTTGGCGGCGCCGACCGCGAAGACGAAGGATTCGACTTTGCCCGAGGCAAGCGCATCGGCGGCGGCGACGACCGACGGTACCGGCACTTCCCTGATGTCGCTGGTGGTCATGCCCTCGGTCGCCAGCACGGCCTTGAGCACCTGGTACACGGTCTTCTGCGCGGTGTAGCCGGACGCCACCGGCTTGCCCTTGAGGTCGGAGACCGTCTTGTAGGGGGAATCCTTGCGTACCCAGACGCCGTTCCGCAGCGGGAACAGCACCCCGACCATGCGCAGGTTCGGGTTGGCGCGGCCGGAGAAGAAGGACTCGCCGAGCAGCGCCTCGCGCAGCTCCTGCATGTTGCAGAGGCCGATCTCGATGTCGCCCGAGCCGACGACCGGAATGTACTGCGTCGGCGCCGTTGCCGGCTGAATGGTTGTCGCCAGGCCCGCTTCGTTGGCCACCTTGGCCACGGCGGTGCCGATGCTGTGGTAGAGCGAGCCGGGATTGCTGACCGCAATGCCGATGTTCTGCGCGTGCGCGGTGGCGGCCAGGCAGACCGCCGCGGCTGCAAGCATCAATCGGTGAAACATGTGATTCCTCCCTGAGTTCATTTTTTATCGCGCGTATTATTGCGCGGGGCCCTGGCCCCGCGTCGGTCAAGGCGACACCGTCATTTCCAGACCGTGAAACCCATGCCGCAGCCGGTGCCGGCGGCCGAACGATAGCACGGGATGTACTCCTGCCAAGCATTGTTGAGGTGCGACGCGGCGCCCGCGACCGTGATCCAGTTGCGGATTTCGGAAGAGCCCGAGTTGAGCTTCGAGACCGGGATGGAGCACAGCGCCTCGGCGTCGTTGCGCTTGCAGGCGTCGAGCACGCCGCGGTCGAGCTCCTCGTCGACCGTGAAGTGGCTCAGGCCGCCGGAGGCCAGGATGCCGACGCGCCCGGAAGGTCCGCTGCGCACCGCCGCGCGGATGGCCTTGCCCAACTCGTAGCAGCGGCGCGGCCGCGGCTGGTTGGGCGGAAAGTAGGTATTGAGCGCGACCGGCACGATGGGCACGATGCTGTCGTCCGTCATCATACGCCGATGCACGAAGCCGAAGGCGTGGCCTTCGCCATGCTCCTTCGACAGGCGCTTGCCCTGGCTTATGTCGAAACCCTGGTCGATCAGGCTTTCGATCAGGTGGAGGCCGAGCTTCGAATCAACCGGATACTGCCGTGATTGCGCGGTCTCGTGGTACTGCGAGCGCGCCTTGCGCCAGAACTGCGGCGCGTCCTCGCCCATGTGCAGCGGATTGTTCTCGATCGTCTCGCCCCAGTAGATCAGTATCGCCGGCATGTTGTCGTCAAAGAACTGCTCGTGCTGGTCGTCGCCGATGATGACCAGCGCGTCGAGGCGGGCGTCGGCGAGCTCGCGCGAGAGCCGCTCGATGTTCTGCGTGCAACGCGCCGAGCGCTCCTCCAGCACCTGCGGCTCGATCTGCTGCTTGATCGAGGGATCGGCCTTGTCGAGCAGCTCGCCGTAGGTGCAGGGCCGGCCGTTCTTGTCGAGCAGCTTGCGCCCCGAAGCGTCGATGGCGGCGTGCTTGGGATAGTCCTCGGCCGGACTGTTCAAGAGCGGGCTGTGCGAAGTTCCAATTCCCAGCACGATGTCGGCCATGGCGCGGTCCACTCCCTAAAGGTCATATATATGGACCTTACCCATAAGGCAGGCCGGCCCCGGCATCAACCCCGCACGTCAGGCCTGCGCCTGCTGCCCGCGCGCGGCGTCGCGGGCGCGCAGTTCGGTCTTCAATATCTTGCCATAGTTGTTCTTCGGCAAGGCATCGACGAAGACGTAATCCTTCGGCCGCTTGAAGCGCGCGATATGTTTAAGGCAGAGCGCGTCGAGCTCGGCCGGGTTCGCCTCGCCGACGACATAGGCGACCACCACCTCGCCCCATTCGCGGTCGGGCCGGCCGATGACGGAGACCTCGCGCACCGCATGGTGGGTCAGCAGCACCTCCTCGACCTCGCGCGGATAGATGTTGGAGCCGCCGGAGATGATCAGGTCCTTGGAGCGGTCCTTCAGGTGCAGATAGCCTTCGGCGTCGAATGCGCCGACGTCGCCGGTGTGCAGCCAGCCGCCGCGCAGCGCGGCGCGGTTGGCCTCCTCGTTCTGCCAGTAGCCCGGCATCACCACGTCGCCGCGGCAGAGGATTTCGCCCATCTCGCCGGCGGCGACCGGCCGGTCCCGCGCGTCCGCCACCATCACCTCGAGACAGGCGTAAGGACGGCCGGCGGAGCCGAGACGCTCGCGCCAGCGCGGATGATCGCGGTTCGCGATGTCCTCCTTCGACAAGGTCGAGATGGTCATCGGCGACTCGCCCTGCCCGTAGATCTGCGCCAGCCGCGGCCCGAAGCGATCGAGCGCTAAGAGCGCGTCCTCGACGTACATCGGCGCGCCGCCCCAGATCAGCGTGCGGATGTTGTGCGCGTTGGCCTCGGCCGGGCAGCCAACGAGGCGCTTGATCATGGTCGGCGCCGCGAACATCGACGCGCGGCGCCAGGCGTCGAACAGAGAGAAGACTTCCTCCGGCTCGAAGCCGCCCGATTCCGGCACCACCTGCACGCCGAGCCGCGCGACATGCGCCATGATGTAGAGACCGGAGCCGTGGCTCATCGGCGCGGCGTGCACGATGGCATCGCCCGGCATTACCGGATCGACCTCGGACGCATAGGCAAAGCTCGCCTGCGCCAGCACGCGATGCGTCAGCATCGCGCCCTTCGGCCGTCCGGTCGTGCCAGAGGTGTAGAACAGCCAGGCGAGATCGCCGGAATCGCGCGGCGCGACGTCAATGGCATCCGATGTGAACAGCGCCTCGTATTCGGCGCTGCCGATCACGACCATGCGTTCGAGCGTGCGCGGCGCGTGCGGCGCAACCTCCGCATCGAGCCCCGGTGAGATGAAACAAATGCGCGCGCCGGAATTCTCCAGGATGTAGCCGAGTTCGGCGCCATGCAGCTTGGCATTGGCCGGCACCGCGGCGAGTCCCGCATGCCAGATGCCGTAGAGCAGTTCGAGATAAGCCGGCGTGTTCTTGGCGACCACGGCGACGCGCTCGCCGGCAGAAAGCTTGAAGCGCTCGCGCAGGGCGCCGGCCAGCCGCGCGGCGCGGCTGGCGAGATCGCCGTAAGTGGCGACCACGCGTGCGCCACTCGCCGCAGCGGGAAGATCGGGATGGCTGAGGCCGGCGCGGGAAAGCCACAACGCGAGATTCATACGCGCCCCGCCGGGATCACACCGCGTTCAGCCAGCCGAAGCGGATCGGATAGCCCTCGCCCGCGAGGAGCTGCACGGTTTCGTACAGCGGCAGGCCGACCACGTTGCTGTAGGAGCCGACCAGCTTGACGATGAAGGTGCCGGCGATGCCCTGCGCGGCATACCCGCCGGCCTTGCCGCGCCATTCGCCGGAGGCCAGATAGGCCTCGATGTCGTCCTCCGAGAGCCGCTTGAAGCGCACGCGGGTTTCGACCAGGCGCTGGCGGAAGGACTCCTTCGGCGTCACCAGGCAGATCGAGGTGTAGACGCGGTGGTTGCGCCCCGAGAGGAGGCGCAGGCATTGCGCCGCCTCGTCGAGCAACTCGGCCTTCGGCAGGATGCGGCGGCCGACCGCCACCACCGTATCGGCGGCGAGGATGTAGGCGCCGCGCAGTTCGTCGTCGAGCTTGACGTTCTCCAGCGCGACTTCCGCCTTCTGGCGCGCCAGCCGGTTGGCATAAGCGCGCGGGATCTCGCCGCGCTTCGGCGTCTCGTCGATGTCGGCCGGCTTGAGCGCGTCCGGCTCGATGCCGGCCTGATTGATCAGGGCGAGCCGGCGCGGCGAGCCGGAAGCGAGGACGAATTTGGGGCGGCCGATCATGGGGTCAGTGCGATTCGAGGACGGGACGAACAGCCCGCGGAAACTAGCGGAACGGCCCCCCGTTCACAATGCAAGCCCGCCTCACTCATTAACCGACCCTGCGCGGCCGAAGCGGGCGCGGATCTGCGCCATGAGCTGGTCGCGCACGGCCCGGTAGGCGTCGAGCCGCTGCTCGCGGCTGCCTTCGATGCCGGTCGGATCGACGGTCGGCCAGTATTCCACGTCGGCGGCGAGCGTGCGGGTCAATTCCAGCGCCTTGTGGTGCGCCGGCGGCGACAGCGAGACGATCAGGTCGAAATTCAGTCCTTCCAGCTCGTCCAGTTCCTCGAAGGTGGCCGGCTTGTGGCGCGACACGTCGATGCCGATTTCCTCCATCACCGCGACCACGAACGGATCGAGCTCGCCTTTCTGCACGCCGGCGGAGGCGACGTAGACCGACTTGCCGAACAGCTTGCGGAACAGGGCCGCCGCCATCGGCGATCGCACCGCGTTCATGCCGCAGGCGAACAGCACCGCCTGGGGACGCGAGGAGCGCTCGGGCGCCATCAGTCGCTCAGCCCTTCCAATGAAGGACGCAGACCAAAGTGAACAGCCGGCGCGCGGTGTCGACGTCCATCTTCACCTTGTCCTTGAGCCGCTCCATCAGGATGCGCGAGCCTTCGTTGTGGACGGCGCGGCGGCCCATGTCGATCGCCTCGATCTTGTCGGGCGTGGCCGTGCGGATCGCCTGATAGTAGCTGTCGCAGATCAGGTAGTAGTCCTTCACGATGCGGCGCAGCGGCGAGAGCGAGAACAGGTGCGCCACCACCGGCGTGCCGTCCTCGCGCCGGATGTCGAACACCAGCCGGCTGCCGGTGATCGAGAGATGCAGCGCGTAAGGCCCGCCTTCGTGGCCGACCGGCGCGAACACGTTCTGTTCGAGCAGATCGTAGATCGCGACCTGCCGTTCGTGCTCGACGTCCGGGTTCGAGCGGCCGATGGATTCCTCGTCGAGCGTGACAGCGACGAGGCGCTGCTTCATGGCGGGCGTTGGTTTCGCCTTGCTCATCGCAGATTGAGGCGGATCGACACGGACCGCGCGTGCGCGCTCAAGCCTTCCGCTTCGCCGAGCGCGATCGCGGCCGGACCGAGCGCGCGCAACTGGTCCGGTCCGCATTTCAGAATCGACGTGCGCTTCATGAAATCGAGCACGCCGAGGCCGGAGGAGAAGCGCGCCGAGCGCGCGGTCGGCAGCACGTGGTTGGAGCCGGCGACGTAATCGCCGATCGCCTCCGGCGTGTGCGCGCCGATGAAGATGGCGCCGGCGTTGCGGATCGCGGCCGCAAGCGCCTCGGCGTCTTCCGCCGCGATCTCGAGATGCTCGGGCGCGAGCCGGTCCACCAGCGGAACGGCGTCGGCGAGCTTTTCGACCTCGATGACGGCGCCGAAGTCGCGCCATGAGGCGGAGGCGACGTCCGCGCGCGGCAGCGTCTTCAATTGCGACTCGACCGCCTTCTCGACCTCGCGCGCGAGTTCGGCCGAATCGGTAATCAGGATCGACTGCGCGCTGACGTCGTGTTCGGCCTGCGCCAGCAGATCGGCGGCGATCCAGTCGGGATTGCCCGTCTTGTCGGCGAGGATCAGCACCTCCGACGGGCCGGCGATCATGTCGATGCCGACGGTGCCGAAGACCAGGCGCTTGGCGGCGGCGACATAGGCGTTGCCGGGGCCGACGATCTTGGCCACGGGGGCGATGGTGGGGGTGCCGTAGGCGAGCGCCGCCACCGCCTGGGCGCCGCCGATGCGGTAGACCTCGTCGACGCCGGCGAGCCGGGCGGCGGCCAGCACCAGGGGGGCGAGCCGTCCGCCGGGGGACGGCACCACCATCACCAGACGGGGGCAGCCGGCGACCTTGGCCGGCACGGCATTCATCAGCACAGAAGACGGATAGGCGGCGGTGCCGCCGGGCACATAGAGGCCGACCGCCTCGATGGCGGTCCAGCGGCCGCCGAGCTCGACGCCGGCGGCGTCGGTCCAGCGCTCGTCCGCGGGTTTCTGCTTGCGGTGATAGGCCTCGATGCGGTCGCGGGCGAGCTTGAGGGCGGAAAGCGCCGCCGGGTCGCAGGCCTTCTCGGCGGCGTCCAGTTCGGCGGCGGACACGCGCATGGAGGTCCTGGTGAGGTCGAGCCGGTCGAACTTGGCGGTCAGCTCGATCAGCGCTTCGTCGCCGCGGGCCCGCACGTCGGCGATGATGGCGCGCACAGCCTGCTCGACGTCCTGCGCCGCCTCGCGCTTGACCGCCAGCAGGGCGCGGAAACGCTCGGCGAAATCGGCACTTCGGCTGTCGAGGCGGAGCGGCATCGGTCCTTGTCCGGCCGGGCAAACGCCCGGGATGACAGGTGAATGGGTGATGCGGGCCGCGCCGTCAACCCTGACCTGTGGCGCAGCGGAAGGCCGAAAAACAAAGGCTCCGCCGGAGGGCGGAGCCTTGGCCGACCTGGCCGGAACGAGGCGGCCTACATCGTCTTTTTCTTCTTCGGCTTGGCCTTGGCCACTTTCTTCTTCGGCGCCTGGTAATCGCAGGCGAATACGCACACGCCGCCGACCTGGGTGTTGCAGGCCGTGACGCCGGACGTGCAGACGAGCGGTTGACCGAGCTTGGCGCAGGCGCAGCCGAGTTCGGCCTTTGCCGGCGTGCCGCCCAGCAGCGCGACGCCGAGCAGAAGCGCCGCGACGACGACGAACTTGCGCATGGTGGGGACCCCCTGTTTGAGAAGCGGTGCCACTAGGCCACCGCCCCCAACGAAGATCAATCGGCGCCGTGAGTTCTGAACCGAATTGTTGTTGCGTTGCGCGCTACCGCCGGGCGGCGGGGGCGACCTCGTCGAGGCCGGCATGCGCCGGGCAGCAGGTGGTGGTCCAGGTGGGGCCGAGATCGGCGAGCTCCGCCTCCAGGCATTCGACCTCGCAGCGCAGGGCCGCGCCGCCGGAGAAGATGAGCGTGACCACGCCGGACGGCGCCTCGGTCTCGGCGAATTCCACGGCCAGCAGGTTGAGCACCCCGTCCTTGGCGGCCTGATCGACGTTGCGGCACTTGAGGGACATCACCCGCTCGAAGCGCAGCGCCGCGCGGCGGCGGCGGTACTCCGGGGCCGCGGCCTGGGCGCCTTCCCAGTCGAAGCGGTTGAGCGCCACGACCAGGCGCTTTTCCTGCGGCCGCCACAGCACGTCGGCGACCTTGACCACGGCGTCCTGCAGGTGGGTGGAGACGACCTCGAGGTCCTCCTCGTCCAGCACGACGAATTTGAGCTGGTCCGATTTCGGCTGATCCAGATCCATGGGCGACCCTCGGCTTCCCGTCCGGCCGTAGAGGTAGGCAGGCCCCCGCGCGGCCGCAAGGGCGCGTTCCTCCTCGCGCGCCACCTAACCGAAGGCCGGCTCCAGCCCGGCCGCAGTCCAGCGCGGGCGGCTCGCCGGCGCGGTGAGGAAGCGCAGGAAATCGCGGGCGAGCGGGCCTTGCGCCGAGCCGGCGCCGAGCGCGGCCGTATAGGTGTTGGCGTTGTGCAGGTCGCCCGGCAGCAGGCCGACCACGGTCAGGCCCTTCACCGGCAAGGCCTCGCTGATGAAGGTGGTGCCGATCTCGGCCTCGCCGGCGGCGACCCGCGCCGAGACGTCGGCGCCGCCCTTGCACAGCACCGCCTTGGCGTTGACCTCGTCGGCGAGCCCGATCTTCTGGAGCAAGGCGGCGAACATGATGCCGCCGGAACCGCCGGCCTTCGGATCGGTATAGGCGACGGAGCGCGCGCTGCGCAGGGCCTGCTTGAAGGCCTCGGGCGTCGAGATGTCGGGCTTCGCCGCGCCCTCGCGCACGATCACGCCGGTGACGGTGCGGCCGAGATCGGTGACGCTCTGCGCATCGACCAGGCCGGCCTTGGCGAGCTCGGCGATGGCGGATTCGGAGAGAACGACGAGGTCGGCCGTCTCGCCGTTCCTGACGCGATCGCGCATGGCGCCGGCGGTGCCGAAATTGAGATCGAGCTTGTGGCCGGTTTCGCGCTCGAACTCCGCGCCGAGCGCCACGACCATCGACTTCACCGCGCCCGCGCTGATGACCTTGAGTGCCACGCTGTTTTCTCCTGCTTTTGCGCGATGGTGACGGAGCGATGAAGGTGAGTAAAGCGGGCCGACCCTCTCCCCTTGTGGGAGAGGGAAAGAAGCCAACGCTCCGCCGCCCCTGTTTTTTTGATCCGGCCCGGGGGTGGCCGCTCTTCGGGAGAAATTCCGCCTTCGCCCTTTGGGCTCCGGCGCGACTAGCCCGCCTCCGCCTATCGGCTTCGGCGAGGTAAACCGCCCGCCTCTCGAAAAGCGCGAGGGCGCGCGGGACGCCGATGGGTCCCAGGCGCACACAAGTTTACGCGAGTTGGCGCAAACAAGGTGCTCGGACCCGCGGGCCTCGACGCCTCGCGACATCGAGGCTTGTCGAAGTCCGTTTTGCCCGCCGCGCCATCCGGATTTGAATGGTGGCAGGCTGCCGCAAGTCCGCCCAACCCATGGCGTCCCGCGCGCGGTGTTTGAGGCTTGCTCCGCAACGCCCCCGGTGGACTGACCGTTTCAGGCGGCCCTCCTTACGGAAGGTCACCTATCCACCGCTCCGGGCCCAAACGGCTCCTCGACACTTCCGACCGTGCCGGAAGCCGCCGCCGGTG
>JBKBRE010000035.1:0-25249 GCA_046292265.1 Pseudolabrys sp.
TAAGGCCCCGGGCGCGAGCGCGGCGTTGACACCGTGGGAGCCGACGTCTAATCTGCATTTTTTTTCCGTCCGGTCATGCCGGGCCGGCCCGACGGGCCGGGCCCGGAATCCATACTCCGCAGCGCTTCGGATTATGGATTCCGGGCTCGCCGCTTCGCGGCGCCCCGGAATGACATCGTCAATGGAAGTGCCCAATGCCCCACCTCACCACCCCCGATAACGTCCGCCTCTATTACGAAGAAACCGGCTCCGGCACGCCGATCCTGTTCATCCACGAGTTCGCGTCGGACCATCGCGGCTGGGAGCCGCAGATGCGCGCCTTCGGCCAGCGCCACCGCTGCATCACCTATTCGGCGCGCGGCTACGCGCCGTCCGACGTGCCGAAGGACGCGGGCGCCTACAGCTACCTGCATGTGATGCGCGACGCGGTCGCCGTTCTCGACCATCTCAAGATCGACAAGGCGCATCTCATCGGCCTGTCGATGGGCGGCTACACGGCATTGCAGGTGGCGCTCAATCATCCGGCTCGGGTGCGCTCGCTGGTGCTGGCCGGCACCGGCTCGGGCTTCGAGCGCGACTACGTCGCAGAGTTCCACAAGCACTCGAAGGCGGTCGGCGACCAGTTCGAGCGCGAGGGCGCCGGCGCGGTGGCGCGCACCTACGGCATGGGGCCGGGCCGCGTGCCGTTCCTGCTCAAGGACCCGCGCGGCTTCGCCGAGTTCAGCGCGCGGCTGGCCGAGCACGACGCCGCTGGCTCGGCGCACATGTCGCGCGGCTTTCAAGGAGCGCGGCCCTCGCTGCTCGACTTCGAGGCGGAGATCAGGAAGCTGGCGACGCCGGCGCTGGTCGTGGTCGGCGACGAGGACGACCGCTGTATCGCGGCGAGCCTGTTCCTCAAGCGCACGATTCCCGCCTCCGGCCTGGTGGTGATGCCGAAGACCGGACACGTGGTGAACCTCGAGGAGCCCGATCTCTTCAATACCGTGGTCGCGGATTTCCTCGGCCGGGTCGAGGCGGGCCGCTGGCTGCCGCGCGACCCGCGCACGGTGGCGGCGAAGCCCTGAGCGGCGGCGCGACAGCGCGACCGCTCCCATATGGAACTCGGGGGCCGCCTTGGCGATTAAGCGGGCGGAACCAGCGCCAAGGAGCCGCCGATGCTGAAATGGGCCTTCATCTTCCTGGTCATCGCCATCATCGCCGGCGTCTTCGGCTTCACCGACGTGGAGGCGGTCTCCGCCACCATCGCCAAATGGCTGTTCGGCATCTTCCTCTTCCTGTTCCTGGGGGCGCTCGCCATCGCCCTGGCCGTCGGGGCGAAGCTGACGTCCTGAGGCGCGGGGGGCCGAAGCGCCGCAAGTCGTTCTGCCATAAAAATTTTTTGCCGCCGATGGTACGAAACGGCCACTCCCCGTGCCTTCGTACCACCCGCGACCGACCGCGCTACCGCGCCGGGTCCTGCAACTTTTTGTAAAATTTTAACCATTGTGGCATGGTTAACGCCGGGTAAAGCGTGACATCGGAGTACGGCCATGCGTACGGCATTCGCAGTGTTCTGTTCGTGCGTGATCCTCTCTCTCGCCGCTCTCATGCCGGCCAAAGCCGGCGAGTACTACGACGGCGGCTACTACCGGGGCGGCTATTACGGCGGCGGCGGTTACTATCGCGCCGGCCACCATCGCCGCGGTTATCATGGCGACGGCTATTATCGCCGCGGCTATTACGGCCCGCGCTATCGCAACACCTGGTACACCTCGAGCTGCTGCTATCGCAAAGTGGTGCGGCATACGGCCTGGTACGAGCGCACGTATCGCCGTCACCACCACCATCACGGCTATTACGATCGGCCCTACCGCTACGGCTACTACGGCCGGCCGTACCGCCACAGTTATTATGGCGGCGGCTATTATCGCCCGGCCTATTACGGCGACGGCTATTACGGCGGTGGTGGCTACTACGGAAACAGCTACTATTACGGCGGCGGCTACGACGCCTACAACAGCGCCGGCTACGTCGACAATTGCCACAGGCGGCGCGTGCCGCTCGCCGACGGACGCGGCGGCTGGGTATGGGCGCAGCGGATTTCCTGCTACTGAGCCGAAGCCCGAATCCTACAGAACGCCCGCAGTCCCGCGGGCGTTTTGCTATTCAGGGAGCGCGTCACCCCAGCCGAGCCGCTTGGCCGCGACGTAGGCGTTCTTTTCCCGGCGCGCGATCGTGCGCTCCTCGACGGCGTCCGGCGCGCAGAGCGTGAGCGTGACGCCCGTCTTGCCGACCTTCGGCGTGGCGAGCACGCGCGACCCGCGCGCGACCGCGCCGAGGCCTTTGGCGGCGGCAAGATAGACGAACTTCTCGTCCTCGAACGGCACGCTGGCGCCCTTGCTCAGGAGATGGTCGCGCGTGCGCGGCAGGCGGACGCCGAAGTGGCACCAGCGCGCATCGTCCGCCAGGGGACAGGCGCTCTCGTGCGAGCAGGGTGCGAGGATCGCCGCGCCCTGCCCCAGCAGTAAGCCGCGGCACTGCAGAATGCGCCTGAAGCCGCTCGCGGTGCCCGGCTCGACGATCACCAGCAGCTTTTCGCTCAGCCGCCAGGCCTGCGCGAGCGCGGCGGGCAAGGCGGCGGGCACGAGCTCGGTGAAGGCGTAGCTCGCCAGCACCACGTCGGCCGGCGGCGCGTCGGCACGCGCGGCGACGTCGCCCGCTTGCGCGGCAAGCGACAGCGCGCGCGGGGCGCCCGCGTCGTAGAGCCGGCGCGCCAGCGCGAGCAGCGGCGCGTTGCGGTCGATCAAGCGGGCGTCGCGCAGCGAGGGCCAAGCTTCAAGCGCCGCCCAGGTGGCGGTGCCGGGGCCGGCGCCGAGATCGATGAGCGAGCGCGGCGCGAAATCGGGGACGATCTCGGCGGTCCACGAAAGCGCCGCGCGCACGGCGGCGAAGGTCGCCGGCATGCGCACCACGGCATAGGCGAGCGCGTCGGCGTCGGAGCGGACGATGTCGCTGGCGCCGCCGGCGCGATAGGCCTCCGACTGCGCCAGCGCGCGCGCGCGCAGATCGGCGCGCGAGACGTGGTCGAGCTTCCTGTCGAGAGCGACGCCGAGCCAGGCAGGCAGGCCGGTCATGGCCATCAACCTGCGTGGCGCGCGTTACACATCCACGCTGGCGGCGAGGGCGTTTTCCTGGATGAACTGGCGGCGCGGCTCGACCAGATCGCCCATGAGCTGGTCGAACAGCACGTTGGCCTCGTCCACTTCCTTGATCTTCACCTGCAAGAGCGAGCGCACGTTGACGTCGAGCGTGGTTTCCCAGAGCTGCTCGGGGTTCATCTCGCCCAGGCCTTTGTAGCGCTGCATCGAGATGCCCTTGCGCCCGGCGCCGGTGATCGCCTCGAACAGGCCGACGGGGCCGTGGATCGCCCAGGTCTCGTCCTTGCGGCGCAGCGTGCCCGGCCGCTCGTAGACCTTCTGCAGCGAGGCGGCATGCTCGTCGAGCCGGCGCGCGTCGGCCGAGCCGAGCAGCGCGTGGTCGATGGTGGCCACGGTCTTCACGCCGCGCAGCGTGCGGGTGAACACGAAGCCGGCGCCTTCCTCGAACTCGCCTTCCCAGCCGCGCTCGGTCTCTTCCGAGAGCGCGTTCAGCCGCTTGGCGATGTAGGGCGCGGCGGCTTTCGCCTTCTCCGGATCGCCGAAGATCTCCTGGTTGAGCACGCCGAGGATCGCCGCCTGCTCGACCACCTGCCTGTTGTAGCGGCTGTGCAGGCCGTTGAGCAGGTTGCGCACGGCGCGCGCCTCCTCGACCAGCCGGCGCAAATCCTCGCCCGCGCGCTCCTCGCCGGCGGCGGTGCGCAGCACCGCCTCCTCGACGCCGGTCGCGATCAGGTAGTCCTCCAGCGCGCGCTCGTCCTTGAGATACTGCTCGGACTTGCCGCGCGAGACCTTATAGAGCGGCGGCTGCGCGATGTAGATGTGGCCGCGCCGGATCAGTTCCTCCATCTGGCGGAAGAAGAAGGTGAGCAGCAGCGTGCGGATGTGGGAGCCGTCCACGTCCGCGTCGGTCATGATGATGATCTTGTGGTAGCGCAGCTTGTCCGGGTTGAACTCGTCGCGGCCGATGCCGGTGCCGAGCGCGGTGATCAGCGTGCCGATCTCCTGGCTGGACAGCATCTTGTCGAAGCGCGCACGCTCGACGTTCAGAATCTTGCCCCGGAGGGGCAAGACGGCCTGGAATTCGCGGTTGCGGCCCTGCTTGGCGGAGCCGCCGGCCGAGTCGCCCTCGACGATGAACAGTTCGGACTTGGCCGGATCGCGCTCCTGGCAGTCGGCGAGCTTGCCGGGCAGCGAGGAGACGTCGAGCGCGCCCTTGCGGCGCGTCAGCTCGCGCGCCTTGCGCGCCGCTTCGCGCGCGGCGGCGGCTTCCACCACCTTGCCGACGATGACCCTGGCTTCCGAGGGGTGGATCTCGAACCAATCCTGTAGCGCCTGATTTACGACGTTCTCGACCACGGGCCGCACTTCCGAGGAGACCAGCTTGTCCTTGGTCTGCGAGGAGAACTTCGGGTCCGGCACCTTGCAGGACAGAACCGCGGTCAGCCCTTCGCGGCAGTCGTCGCCCGAGAGCGCGACCTTCTCCTTGCGCGAGGTGCCGAGCGTCTCGGCATATTGCGTGATCTGGCGCGTGAGCGCGCCGCGGAAGCCGGCCAGATGCGTGCCGCCGTCGCGCTGCGGGATGTTGTTGGTGAAGCAGAGCACGCTCTCGTGATAGGCGTCGTTCCACCACAAAGCGCATTCGACCGTGATGCCCTCGCGCTCGGCCTTGATCATGATTGGCGCCGGGATCAACGGGGTCTTGTTGCGGTCGAGGAATTTCACGAAGGCCTCGACGCCGCCCTCGTATTTCATCTCCTCACGCTTCTCGACCGCGTGGCGCTGGTCGGCGAGCACGATCGAGACGCCGGAGTTCAGGAAGGCGAGCTCGCGCAGACGGTGCTCGAGCGTGGCGAAGTCGAACTCCGTCATGGTGAAGGTGGCGGGCGACGGCAGGAAGCTCACTTCGGTGCCGCGGCGGCCGTTGGCCTCGCCGGTGACTTTGAGCGGCGCGACGGCGACGCCATCGCGGAATTCCATCTG
The DNA here is from genome assembly GCA_046292265.1 of Pseudolabrys sp. Lineage (GTDB taxonomy): Bacteria > Pseudomonadota > Alphaproteobacteria > Rhizobiales > Xanthobacteraceae > Pseudolabrys. Next base: position 5,118 of record JBKBRE010000035.1, read on the forward strand.
GTGCTCCTTGCCGTCGCGCCAGATGGTGAGCTTGAGCCAGGTCGACAGCGCGTTCACCACCGACACGCCGACGCCGTGCAGGCCGCCCGAAACCTTGTAGGAATTCTGGTCGAATTTTCCGCCGGCGTGCAGCTGGGTCATGATGACCTCGGCCGCCGACACGCCCTCGCCCTTGTGGATGTCGGTCGGGATGCCGCGCCCGTTGTCGCGCACCGTGCAGGAGCCGTCCGGATTGAGCGCGACGTTCACTTCGGTGGCGTAGCCGGCGAGCGCCTCGTCGATGGCGTTGTCGACGACCTCGTAGACCATGTGGTGCAGGCCGGAGCCGTCGTCGGTGTCGCCGATGTACATGCCCGGCCGCTTGCGCACGGCGTCGAGGCCCTTGAGGACCTTGATCGACTCGGCGCCATAGGCGGTTTCGGGAGCGATGTTGCGGGCTGGTTCAGCCATCGACGGCACTCTTGCGGCGGGCAGAAAAGTGAATCGCTTGGGATAGTTTGTGTGACATGAAAAAGGGGTCTCGTACAGGGCAAAGTAGCCTGCCCTAATGTGTTGATCCAACGAGCATTTTTCAAGGTTTTCCGACGCAGAATCCGGCTGAGAACCGGAGCCTAGAAAGGGGCTGTTTTCGGCCGCGCGGCGCGACCGAGGAAGCGCGCGCGGGCCGCAGCCTTCCCGCTACTCCGGCGCGCGTCCGAGCGGCACCGGCGCGCGCTGCTGGGCGAATGATCAGGCCTGGTCGGAACTTCCGAGCTGGTGCGCGTTGAGGTCCAAGCGGTGCACGTGGCGGAAGGTGGGTTCATACTCGGGAACCGGGCGGTTGAACGCGGCCAGGGCGGCGGTCAGTATCTCGATGCGCAGCATGTCATCGCGCATGCTGTCCATCGTGCGATACAGCTCGCATTTGATCTTTTCTGTTCCAGTTTCCGTCGCCATCGCCCAAACCTTTTCCGCTGCCGTTTTCAATGCCGCGTGAGGCCTCCGCTGTTTTCGACGCGCCGATCCATATCGTCGCACCGTCGCTCGTGAAGATTTAAAACCCTGATGCGCCGTTAGTTCCTGCCCGGGCGGCGTTCAAACTTGCTCGATCAGGGGGAACGCGGCGCGGGTTCGACGCCGCCGGCGCGCACAAGGAACATTTGCGCGCGGCCGGCAATCTCGCCGAACGCGGCCGGATCGGCGCCGGTCATGAAGACCTGCGCGCCGAGCGCGGCGAGCGCGTCGTAGAGCGCGGCGCGGCGGCCGGGATCGAGATGCGCCACGACTTCATCGAGCAGCAACAGCGGCGCGGAACCGGTCATCTCCTTGATGAGGCCCGCGTGCGCGAGCACGAGGCGGATGAGCAGCGCCTTCTGCTCGCCGGTGGAGGCGTCGGCGGCGGGCGTGCCTTTCGCCGCATAGGTGACGGCTAAATCGGACAGATGCGGGCCGTCGAGCGTGCGGCCGGCGGCGGCGTCGCGCGGGCGGTTCTCTTTCAGCAATGCGCGATAGCGGTCCTCGATCTCGGTGGCGCTATGGTTCGGCAGCAATTGCTCCATCCAGCCCTGCAGCGCGATCTCCGGCATCGGAAAGGCCGCCGCCTCTCCGTGCGCAGCGGCGAGCGCGCCGGCGAGGCGGTTGACGGTTTCCGCGCGCGCGGCCGCGACGGCGACGGCGACTTCGGCGGTTTCGTGCTCGACCGCGTCGAGCCAATGCGGGTCGCTGTGCGGGTCCTCAAGCAGGCGGTTGCGCGAGCGCAAGGAGCGCTCCAGCGCGGAAACGCGGCTCGAATGCTGCGCATCGACGGCGAGCACCAGGCGGTCGAGGAAACGGCGGCGTTCGGACGCCGGGCCGTTGAACAGGGGATCCATGGCCGGCGTCAACCAGACGACGCGCAGATGGTCGGCGAAGGCGGTCGCCGACGACACCGGCTCGCGGTCGATGCGGCAGCGGCGCGTGATCGTCGAGTCCTCGGCGGACGGCGGATCGATGCCGGTGCCGAGCGTGGCCAGACCCAGCATGCCCTCGATCTCGGCGTTGATCGCCCATGAGCCGTCGCCTTCCGAGAAGGCGAGCTCCTCCATGGTGGCGCGGCGCAGGCCGCGCCCGGGCGCGAGCAGCGAGACGGCCTCGATCAGGTTGGTCTTGCCGGCGCCGTTGGCGCCGGTGAGCACCACCGGGCAGGCAGCATCCAGCGTCACCTGCGCGGCGTGATAGCTGCGGAAGTTGGTCAGCGTCAGGCGGCGGATGAAGGCGGCGGTCATGACATGCGTATGTAGTCGTCATGGCCGGGCTTGTCCCGGCCATCCACGTCTAAACTGATGCCTAGCTGCAAAGACGTGGATGCCCGGCACAAGGCCGGGCATGACGAACTTGCGCTTGGCGCGCTTACGCGCGCCACCCTCTCCCGCAAGGGGAGAGGGTAGGGCGGAGGGGCTGTCGCGTAAACCCGCCTACACCCGCATGGGCATCAGCACGTAGAGCGCGCCCTTGGCGTCCTTGTCCTGGATCAGCGTCGGCGAGCCGGGATCGGCAAGGCGGAGCACCGCGACCTCGCCCTCGATCTGCGCGGCGATGTCGAGCAGGTAGCGCGAGTTAAAGCCGATATCGAGCGCGTCGGCGTCGTACTCGACCTCGATCTCTTCGGTCGCGCTGCCGGAATCCGGATTGGTCACCGAGAGCACCAGGCGGCCGCTGGAGAGCGAGAGCTTCACGGCGCGGCCGCGCTCGCTCGACACGGTGGAGACGCGATCGACCGCCGCTTCGAAGTCCTGCTTGTCGACGGTGAGCAGCTTGTCGTTGTTGACCGGGATCACGCGCCCATAGTCCGGGAAGGTGCCGTCGATCAGCTTGGAGGTGAGCACCACGTTGCCGATGGTGAAGCGGATCTTGCCGGCGGAGAGTTCCACCGCCACCTCGCCCTCGCCGTTCTCGATCAGCCGCTGCACCTCGCCCACGGTCTTGCGCGGGATGATGATGCCCGGCATGCCGGCGGCGCCCTCCGGCAGCGGCAATTCGACCTGCGCCAGGCGATGGCCGTCGGTCGCCACCGCGCGCAGCGTGGCGGCCTTCGCGCTGCCCGCCGCGTGCAGGTAGATGCCGTTGAGATAATAGCGCGTCTCCTCGGTCGAGATGGCGAACTGCGTCTTGTCGATCAGCCGCTTGAGGTCGCCGGCCGCGAGCTTGAAGGAATGCGTCATCTCGCCGGCGGCGAGATCGGGGAAGTCGCTCTCGGGCAGCGTCTGCAGCGTGAAGCGCGAACGCCCGGCGCGGATCGACATCACGGCGCGGTCGCCGGAACCTTCGAGCACGATCTGCGCGCCCTCCGGCAGCTTGCGCACGATGTCGTAGAACATGTGCGCCGGCACGGTGGTCGAGCCGCCGGTCGCGACCTCGGCGGCGGTCGAGTCGGTGACTTCCAGATCGAGGTCGGTCGCCTTCAGGCTGAGCCGGCCCTTGTCGGCCTTGATCAGCACGTTGGCGAGAATGGGAATAGTCGTGCGCCGTTCGACCACGCGATGGACGTGGCCCAGCGACTTCAGGAGTTCGGCACGCTCGACAGTAACCTTCATGGGAAACCCGCGTCGGTGTCGAAAAAAGCCCGGAAACCGGGCGTGACACCAAGCCGACCGCTCGCGGGATGCGGGGCCGGGGGGCAAAGGTGGCAAGAGCGGGGCGAATGCGCAAGGGCGCGCGTTTGCCCCCCGCTCATATCCCCAGGCGGTCCACAGCCCCCTCTTTCACCTCTCCCCGTTCTTACGGGGAGAGCATCGGCCGCGGGCGGCGGCCTTCCTTACCCTGACCGCCGGGGCTAAGCCTCGGCTTTGCGCCTGCGCGGCGCGACGGCGGGCGGGTGAGCGGCTCCTTCGGAGATTGGGCCTGCCCCTCACCCGGCTCGGACCTGAAGGTCCTCGCCACCCTCTCCCCGTAAGAACGGGGAGAGGGAAGGACGAACTACTCCTGCAGCTGCCGCTTGAGGATCTCGATCTCCTCGGCCAGCGCCATGTCGTTGCCGACCAGGCCCTCAATCTTCCTCACGGCGTGCAGGACCGTCGTGTGGTCGCGGCCGCCGAAACGCCGGCCGATCTCCGGCAGCGAGCGCAACGTCAGCGTCTTGGCCAGGTACATCGCCACCTGGCGCGGACGCACCACATTGGCGGTGCGGCGCGAGGACAACAGGTCCGAGCGGCTGACGTTGTACTGGCGGGCGACGATGCGCTGGATGTCCTCGATCTTGACCCGCTTCGGCTCCTGCGGCCGGATCAGGTCGCGCACCTCGCGCTCGGCCATTTCCAGCGTCACCGGATGGCCGGTCAGCTTGTTATGGGCGAGCAGGCGGTTGAGCGCGCCCTCGAGATCGCGCCCGTTATGGGTCACGGTCTTGGCGATGTAGCCCAGCACCGGCGACGGCACGTCGAAGCTCGGATGATGCGCGCGCGCCGCCTGCACGCGGGCCTTGAGGATCTCGAAGCGCAGTTCCTCGCCGAGCGAAGCCATCTCCACCACCAGGCCGCCGGCCAGCCGCGAGCGCACGCGGTCGTCGAGGCTTTCGAGGTCGGACGGCGGGCGATCGGAGGCGATCACCACCTGGCGCCCGGCGTCGATCAGCGCATTGAGCGTGTGGCAGAACTCGGCCTGCGTCGACTTGCCCTGCAGGAACTGCAGGTCGTCGATCACCAGCACGCCGATGCCGCGCAGCGCCTCCTTGAAGGCGAGCGCGGTCTGGGTGCGCAGCGCCGACACGAAGCCGTACATGAACTTCTCGGCGGTGAGATAGAGGACCTTGCGCTCGCCGGTGGCATTGCCGGTCCAGGTGATGGCCTGCAGGAGGTGCGTCTTGCCCAGGCCCACGCCGGCATGGATGTAGAGCGGGTTGAACATCACCGGGTCGCTGCGGCGAGCGGTCGCGACCTGGCGCGCCGCGGCGTGCGCCAGCGTATTCGAGCGGCCGACCACGAAGCTGTCGAAGGTCAGCCGCGGGTCGAGCGGCGAGCCGCCCAGCGCCTCGTGCACCGAGGCGTCGCCGGCCGCGATCGGCCGGTGGCTGCCGCCGTTCGGAAAGCGAGCGCCCTCGTTCGCGCCGACCGCCGGCATGTCGGCCTTGAGCTTCACCGGCACCGCCGAACGCAGCACGGCCGAGCGCACGATCAACTCGATGCGGGTGACCTTGCTGTCCTGCGCCTGCCAGCAGGCGAGCACCTTCTCGGCGTAATGCGACTGGATCCAGCTCTTGAGGAAGCGGGTCGGCACCGACAGGCGCACGGTGCCGTCCTCGATCGCCTCCAGCTCCATGCGCGCGAACCAGCTGGAGTAGACGTCGTCGCCGACTTCCGCGCGCAGACGCTCCTTGACCCGTGACCAGACATCCTGATCCGCGTTCGACATTTTCTTCTTCTCTATCCGATTGACTGGTTGAACGAACTCGGTGGCTCGGCAATTGCGGCCGCGACAGCCGCTAACGCGCCGGAACTGGACGCAACAAAAACTGACGTGACGACTTCGTTGAGGGAGCCGGCCGGGCCGGCAGTGGCGGACGCGGAATTGGTCCGCGCGTCAGCCGGAAGAAGGAGAAACCGCTCTGAACCTTGCGGTCGCGAGAGCGCGCCAGGAAATCCTGTCGTTGATGAATGAAAGAAACTGCGGGCGGACGCGACGGGCAGCTGAGCGGCGACACATGGCTACGGACAACGCACTTCCAAGTCGACCGGCGGCGATCGCCGATGCCGTCCCTGCTTCCGTCATATCGACCCCCTCAATGTTCTACGGGCATCGCCCAACGTGTTCGACGGGCATCGCCCGATTTGGAGGTCCGTACGATAACGCCCGTTCGAACCGGATCGTCCCTGATGCATCCCGACATTCCCGTCGCGATGCCTCCCGACGAATTCCGTCGATTTTCGTCGCGGCGCGAGCGGCTGAATTTTGGCAAGCAGCAGCCGTTCTCATCCGCGATGAGCGCGTCGTCAGACCTTTTTCTGAGCCGCGGGCGGTGAAGTCCGTCCGCGCCATTTGAAGATACACGTCCACAACTCGGCGACAACGATTTTGTAATGACCGCGCAAGGACCGCGATGAAATTTCCGGCGGGTGTTGCTTCGATGTTTGCGGCGGTGTCGGCGGGTGCGGCGAAGCAACTTCTTGATGAGTCGCGGGGAATTTCCGGCGCGACGGATTTCGTTGCATGTGCGCGGCGCGGCGAAGAATTTCCGCGGCGCCTCGCGCGGCAACGCTTGCTGCCCGCCGATTCCGGGGCCCCGGCCACGCTTTCCTTGTAAGTCATTCGTGACTCGATAAATTTCATGACCGAATTTTAACGTAGCCCTCCGCGCGGCAAACGCGGCAACATCGTGCTCCGCCGACGGCACGATGCAGCCAAGCCCGGCGAAACGGGCACGGGCATGTTTTTCTGACAGGGCGATGACGGATTTAAGGATGCGCGAAACGCGCCGCGCGCCAGCGCGCCGGCGGCGTCTTGGTCATACGCATGAGTTTCGAAGCAAAATCCCCCGCGGTCGGACCGCGGGGGACGAAAAACAAACCGCAGAGGCGATTATTTGCCGAGCTTGGCGACCTGGTGCGCGAGGCGCGACACCTTGCGGCTGGCGGTGTTCTTGTGAACGACGCCGCGCTGCGCTGCACGCATGATCACCGGCTCGGCCGCCTTCAAGGCGGCGGCGGCGGCGGTCTTGTTGCCCGTGGTGATCGCTTCCTCCACCTTGCGGATGGACGAGCGCAGCACCGAGCGGCGCGCCTTGTTCACTTCGGTCCGGCGCGCGATCACGCGCGTGGCTTTGCGGGCGGACTTGGTATTGGCCATATCAACTCTCGTTCGCGACGGCCGCGGCGTGGCGGAAACCCCGCGCAGGCGACCTCGATCTGCAAAGAAAACCGGGGCGGCGAGCAATCCCGCCGCCAAGGCTGAGGCTTATAGTGAGGGCCCGCCCGGGCGTCAACGCCGGAAAATCTTAAGGATTTCAGGCCACCCGCTTGGCGCGGACCGCGTCATAGCCGGCCACCACCGCGTTCCGGTCGGCCGCCGGCAGCGCGGCCAGCGGCGGCTTCATGCGCGCGATCGCCGGATCGCCATGGATATGGGCGAGCAGCGCCTTCACGCCGGAGACCAGCGGCTTGCCGTCGAACAGCTTGCGGATCGTCACCGCCGCGTCGAGCGCGGCTGCATCGCCGGCGCTCCAGGCGCGCTGGCACAGGTCGGCGTTGAGATTGGCGGTCGCGGAGATACAGCCGGCGAAATCGCCGCGCTTGGCCTCGAGCAGGCAGGCCTCGGTCGAGGGGAACACGGCGAAGCTCTTGTCGAGCGCCGCCGCCGAGCGCGCATAGGCCATGTCGCCCGAAGAGTCCTTCAGGCCCACGATGCGGGACGGATAGGCCTCGCGCAGGCGCTTGATCAGCGCGACATGCCAAGGCAGGCCCGACATCGCGGGATAATGATACAGATAGATCGGGATCGGCTTGTCGGCGGTCGCCTTCACCAGCGTGTCGATGTAGGCGACGAGGCCGTCGTCCGGCACGCCCTTGTAATAGAAGGGCGGCAGCACCAGCGCGCCGGCGAAGCCGAGCTCGGCCGCATGGCGCGTCAGCGCGACGGCGTCGGCGACCGCGGCGGCGCCGGTTCCGACCATCAGCCGGTCGAGCGGCAGGCCCTGGGTCTTGTAGGCGTCCATCACGCTCTTGCGCTCGGCGAGCGAGAACGAGGTCGCCTCGCCGGTGGTCCCGAGCACGTTGAGCCCGTCGCAGCCGTTGTCGAGCAGGAAGCGGGCGAGCTTCATCGCGCGTGCAAGATCGGGCGCGCCGTTCTCCTCGATCGGCGTAGCGATGGCGGCGATAACGCCGGACAATGTTTTCGCGGTCATGACTTTCCCTTCGGGCGCCTGGTTGACGCGGCAGAGCCGCGCCGCCACGCATTTTCGGCGCGTGAAAACGAATTACGGGTGGCCGGAACGTGTCCGGCCACGCCGCAGACCATTAGCCGCTGACATTATAGGCGGCAAGCGCCGCCATGTTGACGATCTGGTTGTCCTTGGCGCCGAGCGGCACGATCTGCACCGGCCGGTCGAGGCCGACCAGCAACGGGCCGATCACGGTGGCACCGCCCAGTTCCTGCAGCATCTTGGTCGAGATCGACGCCGAGTGGAACGCGGGCATGACCAGCACGTTGGCGGGACCCGACAGGCGGCAGAACGGATAGGCGGCGGCGAGCTCCGGGTTGAGCGCGACGTCGGCGGCGATGTCGCCGTCGTACTCGAAGTCGACGCGGCGATGGTCGAGAAGCTTCACCGCCTCGATCACCTTTTCCGAGCGCTCGCCCGGGGGATGGCCGAAGGAGGAGAAGGCGAGCATGCCGACCCTGGGCTCGTAGCCGAGCCGGCGCGCCACGCCCGCCGCCTCGACCGCGATGTCGGCGAGCTCCTCGGCGGTCGGCATCTCGGTGACCGCGGTGTCGGCGACCAGCACGGTGCGGCCGCGCGCCACCACCAGCGACACGCCGATGACCCGGTGGCCGGGCTTGGGGTCGATCACCCGCCGCACGTCCTCGAGCGCGACCGAGAAGTTGCGGGTGACGCCGGTGACCATGGCGTCGGCGTCGCCGAGCGCCACCATGCAGGCGGCGAAATGGTTGCGGTCGGTGTTCACCAGCCGCTGGCAGTCGCGCAGCAGATAGCCGCGCCGCTGCAGCCGCTCGTAGAGATGGTTGAGATAGGCGGTGTTGCGGGTCGACAGCCGCGCGTTCACCACCTCGATGCCCTCGCCGAGCTCGATGCCGGCCTCGCGCGCGGATGCCTGGACGCGGTCTTCGCGCCCGACCAGGAGCGCGGTGCCGAGCCCCTGATCCACGAAGCTCGCCGCGGCGCGGATCACCTGTTCCTCCTCGCCTTCGGCGAAGACCACGCGGCGCGGCTGGCGGCGCAGGCGCGCATAGACCTGCACCAGCGTGCCGGCGATGGGGTCGCGCCGCGCGTTGAGCTGCTGGCGATAACCCTCCATGTCCACGATCGGCTTGCGGGCAACACCGGTGTCCATCGCGGCTTTCGCCACCGCCGGCGGCACCGTGGAAATCAGTCGCGGGTCGAACGGCACCGGAATGATGTACTCCGGCCCGAATTTCGGCCGCGCGCCGTAGAGGGCGGCAACCTCGTCGGGCACGTCCTCGCGCGCCAGGTCGGCAAGCGCATGGGCGGCCGCGATCTTCATCTCCATGTTGATGGCGGAGGCGCGCACGTCGAGCGCGCCGCGGAAGATGAAGGGAAAGCCGAGAATGTTGTTGACCTGATTGGGATAGTCGGAGCGGCCGGTGGCCATGATGGCGTCGTCGCGCACCTCCGCCACTTCCTCGGCGGTGATTTCCGGGTCCGGATTGGCCAAGGCGAAGATGATCGGCTTGTCCGCCATCGACTTGACCATGTCCTTGGTGACGGCGCCCTTGACCGACAGGCCGACAAACACATCGGCGCCCACCATCGCCTCGGCCAGCGTGCGCTTGTCGGTCTTGACGGCGTAGGCCGACTTCCACTGGTTCATGCCCTCGGTGCGGCCCTGGTAGATCACGCCCTTGGTGTCGCACAGGATCAGGTTTTCGGCGCTGAAGCCGAACGCCTTGAACAGTTCGAGACAGGCGATGCCGGCGGCGCCGGCGCCGTTGCACACGAGCTTGGTGGTCTTGATGTCGCGTCCGGTCAGATGCAACGCGTTGATCAGGCCGGCGGCCGAGATGATGGCGGTGCCGTGCTGGTCATCGTGAAAAACAGGGATGTCCATCAATTCGCGCAGCCGCTGCTCGATGATGAAACATTCCGGCGCCTTGATGTCTTCCAGATTGATGCCGCCCCAGCCTTTGCCGAGCAGCTTCACGCAATTGATGATCTCGTCGGGGTCTTTCGAATCGACCTCAAGGTCGATGGAGTCGATGTCGGCGAAGCGCTTGAACAGCACCGCCTTGCCTTCCATCACCGGCTTGGCCGCGAGCGCGCCGCGGTCGCCGAGGCCGAGGATGGCCGTGCCGTTGGTGATCACGGCAACGAAGTTGCCCTTGGTCGTGTAGTCGTAGGCGCGGCTTTCGTCCTCGGCGATGGCCAGCACCGGCACCGCCACGCCCGGTGAATAGGCGAGCGACAGGTCGCGCTGGGTCGCCATCGGCTTGGTGGCGACCACTTCGAGCTTCCCCGGACGTCCCGAGCTGTGGAACTGGAGGGCTTCCTGGTCGGTGAAGGTAGGCCGGGCCGGCCGGGGGGTCTTGGGGGGCATTTCAACTCCACTACAACGGGATACCGGCGATTTCCGGGGACGTTAGCGCATGATTCCGAAAGCCGGGAGCCGGTTTTGCGAAATAATCATGCGCGACGGGCGTGGGTTTACGGAACAAGCCGCCCGGATTCAAGCTTCAATATGCGGGCGGGCGGCTGCCATGCCGCAGCGGCGGGCCAGTTGAACCGGGGGCGGCGGCGCGGTAATCGATCCTGGGCGGTGCGGGCGGAAAGCAAGTCCGGGTGTCATGATCCGATTTATTTTGCGGTTTGTCGGCCTGTTGTACCTGGCCGCGGCCTTCATCCTGGTGATCTACGACGGCACCAAGTCGATCGCCGCCAACCATCTGTATTTCACCAGCTTCCGCACCCTGTGGGAGCTGATCAATGCCGCCAGCCTGCAGAACCTGCGCCCGCTGATCAGCCCCTATGCCGGCGGCGTGCTGTGGGACCCGGGCATGCTGGCCGTGCTGGCGGCACCGGCCTGGAGCCTGCTCGGGCTGTTCGGCGTCATCTTCATCCTGCTCGGCCGGCGCAAGAAGCCGCTCATCGGTTACGCGCGCTCCTGAAACACCTGTCCCCGGCACAGCGCGTCCGGGGCACGGACTGCTCGATTATTCGTGATCGGCCAGCGCGTTTCGGGGCGCGTCGGGCGCGCATATATTGCGGACAGCGAGCGGGAGAACGAAACCCATGTTTGGCTTCAAGAAGATCGCCATGCCGAGCGCGGCCGATGCCTTGCCGGGCCGCAGCCACGCCATCCGCACCGCCGAGACGCACTTCGTGAACGGCCGGGCGCTGAAGGGGCCCTATCCCGAGGGTACCGAGACCGCGATGTTCGGCCTCGGCTGTTTTTGGGGCGCCGAGCGCAAGTTCTGGGAAATGGGCGACGGCATCCACGTCACCGCGGTCGGCTATGCCGGCGGCCTCACGCCCAATGCGCTCTACGAGGAAGTCTGCTCCGGCCGCACCGGCCACAACGAAGTGGTGCTGGTGGTCTACGACCCGAAGAAGATCTCCTACGACGCGCTTTTGAAGACTTTCTGGGAAAGCCACGACCCGACGCAAGGCATGCGCCAGGGCAACGACGTCGGCACGCAGTATCGCTCCGGCATCTACGCGTTCACGCCGGCGCAGAAAAAGGCGGCCGAAGCCTCGAAGGCGATGTACCAGGCCGAGCTGAAGAAGAAGGGCTACGGCGCCATCACCACCGAGATCGTGGACGCGCCGGAATTCTACTTCGCCGAGGACTATCACCAGCAGTACCTGGCGAAGAACCCGTTCGGCTATTGCGGCCTCGGCGGCACCGGCGTGTCCTGCCCGATCGGCACCGGCGCCAAAATGCAGAGCGCGGCCGTCTAGGCCGCGCCCACGCTACTCGCTCACAGATAAATTCAGCTCGCCGCGCGCGCGGCCCAGCCCATGTCGAGGCGGCGCCGCCAGGCGGTCTGCCGCAGGCCGAGCAGCCGGTGCGCGGTGGTGCGCGCCTCCGCGCGCGTGGCCGCCGCACAGGTGCGGTACTCGAGATCGGACACGCGCGACACCAGCGACGGCTTGCCGAACAGCCGGCCGAAGAAGCCGACGCCGCCGTTCACCTTCAGGTCGGCCAGCGCATTGGCGACGTGGCTGGCGTGGCCGAACGCGACCACGCGGCCGGTGAGCGTGTGACGCACTTCATACACGCCCGGTCCGATCGGCGCCTCGATGCTGTCGCCGCTCTGCGCATCCGGAAAACGCTTCCAAGCACTCCACGTCTGCACCATGCGAAATCCTCGAATCAGCGCGGGAAAAGCCGCTGGAGAACGCGAGAACTACCTGTTGGTTCCATCCGGTCAATGACGCCTGTTGATAAGGCCGCGCGCGTGGGCCGCGTTTGACCCCGATCAAATACTAACACGAATTTCGCGTGGTTTAGCCACTCCGATACCAGTGCACGCCGCATCAGCGCCCCGGTAGTACCATGACCTTCGGCTTGCCCGGCAGGCTGGTCTTGGACACCACCAGCGACGGCACCTCGGCGATCTCCACGTCCCAGTCCTGACGCACGCGGGAGAGGAAGCGGTCGAGCGTGAAGGCGCTGAAATAGTGCATCGGGATCATCAGCGGCGCCTTCAACGCCTTCAGCACCTCGACCATGCCTTCGAGGTCGAGCGTGTAGCTGCCGTCCACCGGCACGAACACCACGTCGATGCGGCCGATCTCGTTGAGCTGCGCCTGCGTGAGCGTGTGGTGCAGGTGCCCGAGATGGGCGATGCACATGTTGGCGGTCTCGAAGATGAAGATCGAATTGCCGTGCCGCTCGGTGCCGCCGGTGGTCCAAGAGCGGATGTTGGTCGGCACGTTGCGCACGCGCACGTCCCTGAAATTCAGGTCGATGCGCGCCGGCTTCTCGCCCTCGGCCCAGCCGCGCAGCACGTGCTTGATGCCGGGATCGGGGTTGTCGGTGTAGTGCGTCGAGTGCGCGTGGTTCATCGTGGCGATGTCGGGCAGCACCGGCGGACGCACATAATCGTTGTAGTCGGTGGCGATGCGCACGAGCTTCGGGCTTTCGATCAGGAAGGTCGAATGGCCGCTGTAGCTGATGCGGATCTGGTCGGCGGCGAGCGCCGCGAGCCGGTACGATGCCGGGCGCATGAAGGGCGGGCGCAGGGCGACCAGCCCCGGGCAGTTCTCCATCATTTCCGGCTTGGGCGCGGCGGGCGCCGGCGCGGCGCCTTGCGCCAGGGCCTGTCCGGCGGCGAACACCGCCGCGGCCAAAAGTGTCCGCGAAATGAGTGTCAGCGAAAGCCTGCGCATGAAACCACCCGCAACATCCGGCGGACGAATCTGGCACGCTTTTCAAGGCCCGGCTATCGGCCTCACGCACAAATGAAAGCGGCGCCCGCATGGGGCGCCGCGTTGAGATGTCGCGGACGTCGCCGGCTCAGAAGGAGTCGAAATAGCGGCGGTCGCGGCTGGCGACGATCAATCCGCCGGACGTGACCACGATCCAGCGGCCGTCCTGCCGCCTGATCGATTGCACCAGACCGACGCCCGGCAGGGGCACGCCCGGCACCACGCGGTAGATATCGCCGTAGCCCTGCACATAGACGTAGCCGTCGCGCACGTCGCGGATCGACCAGCCGGAGACGATGGGCGCGCGATCGACCGCGGCCACGCGATGCACCGGGCGCGGCGGCGGCAGCGGCGTGACGCCTTGCGGGAAGACGATGGCCGCGGGCGCGGGCGCCGCCTCGGGCGCAGGCGCGGCCGGCACGGTCTGCGGCGTGGCGATCGAGCCGGTGATCTCGGCCGCCTCGCGCGCGAGCCGCTCGCTGAGCTTGTCGTTGAGCCGGGCGATCTGGCTGTGCGCCGCCTTGTTGGCGGCTTCGACATTGACCTTGAGCGTGCCGATCTCGCCGGTCAGGCGGGCGATCGCGCGCTGCATCGCCGCGCGGTCCTCCGCCAGCGCCTTGCGTTCGTCCTGCATCGCCTTGCGTTCTTCCAGGGCGGCGGTGTCCACCGGCGCGGGCTTGTTGAAGCCGCCGCTCGCCAGCGTGCCGGCGACGGCGCCGAACGCAACGGCGATCGCGAGCGAGGCGGCGAGCAGCATGCCCGGCCTGCGCATGAAGGAGTCGTCGGCGGCCGGAGCGGGCAAAAATTCCGGTTCGAACGGAGGCGGCGTCTCGGCCGTCGTAGCGGCAGAAGGCGGCTCGGGCAGCGGCGGCTGCACGGCTTCGACCGGCGCCGGCTCGGTCTCGGTGGCCGGCGACAGGGGCGGCGATTCCACCACCGGCAGGTCCTGCTTCGCTTCGGTCGCCTTCGCTTCGGCCTCCGGCGGCTGGATGTCCGGACGCTCCGCTTCGCCGTTCGGCTTGTCGATGTCCTTGTCGGCCATGGCTGCTCCCCGATTGGTCGTTCACCAATCGCTAACCATGTTCGGTTACCAAGTGGTTACCATTCGCTTGCCGGGCAGGCTGGCCCCGGGCATTCAAGGTGCAGGAGACCTTGCACCACCGGTTGGGCGTGAGATGCCAGGGGCGACACCCCGGCTCTCACGCTAAGGCTCCCCTCCCCCGCCAATATTTCCCGTCATTCCGGACGCGCGAAGCGCGATCCGGAATCCAGCACGACGTCTCGGCGCTTTTCTGGATTCCGGGTTCGCGTGCTTCGCACGCGCCCCGGAATGACGGCACTGTTTAAACCACCAGGCCGTTCTCGGCCGCGCGCGCCTCGAGCGAGACCACCGGCCGCGCGCCGATGTGCTGGATCACTTCCGCCGCGGCGAGGCCGCCGAGGCGGGCCGCGGTGCGGTGGTCCTTGCCGCGCGCCAGCCCGACCAGGAATCCGGCGGCGAACAAATCGCCGGCACCGGTGACGTCGGCCACCTGCTCGACCGGCTCGGCCGGCACCGCTTCCAGGCCGTTCTTGCCGATGACGACGCAGCCCTTCTCGCTGCGCGTGACCACCGCCAGCCTGGCGTCCTCGCGCAGCGCCTTGGCGCCGGTGTCGAAGTCCGCCGTCTGGTAGAGGCTGCGCAGTTCGTGCTCGTTGGCGAAGACGATGTCGACGGTGCCCTTGCGGATCAGCTCGAGGAACTCGCCGCGATAGCGGTCGACGCAGAACGCGTCCGAGAGCGTGAGCGCGACGCGCCGGCCGTTTTTGTGCGCGATGTCGGCGGCCTTGACTAAGGCCTCCTTGGCCTGCGGCGGGTCCCACAGATAGCCTTCGAGATAGACGACTTCCGCCGCCGCGATCTGCGCCTCGTCGATGTCGGAGGGACGCAGGTCCTGCGCCGCGCCGAGATAGGTGTTCATGGTACGCTCGCCGTCCGGCGTGACCATGATGTAGCAGCGCGCGGTCGAGGGGCCGTCGGCGGCCGGTCTGGTCTCAAAGGTGACGCGGGCGGCGCGGATGTCGTGCGCGAAGGTCTTGCCCAGTTCGTCGTCCTTCACCTTGCCGACGAAGGCGGCGCGGCCGCCGAAGCTGGCAACGCCGACGATGGTGTTGGCGGCCGAGCCGCCGGAGGCTTCTACCGCCGGGCCCATGGCCGCGTAGATCGCCTGCGCGCGCGCCTCGTCGATCAGCGCCATCGTGCCCTTGTGCATGCCCTGCGCCACCAGGAAGTCGTCCTCGGCGCGGGCGATGACGTCGACGATGGCGTTGCCGATGCCGAGCACGTCGTAGCGGGTAGCGGTCATGCGGGGGTCCCCTCGATGAAAAGCGCGGGCACTATATCCAGCGAATAGATTGACGCAATGTATCGTCGGTTTTCGTCATGGCCGGGCTTGTCCCGGCCATCCACGTCTTTACCGTGCCTGCATCGAAAGACACGTGGATGCCCGGCACAAGGCCGGGCATGACGGAGTGGGAGGCGGGCACAAGCCCACGAAACTTCATGGCACTGGCACGCAAGCTTGCGACGGTCGGCGGCGGCACGCTGATGTCGCGGCTGCTCGCCTATGCGCGCGACGCCGGCATCGCCGCGCTGCTCGGCGCGGGCGTCTTCGCCGAAGCCTTCTTCGCCATGCTGCAGGTGATCAACTTCTTCCGCCGCCTGCTGGCGGAAGGCGCGCTCAACGGCGCCTTCGTGCCGATCTGGCTCAAGCTCAGAGGCGGCGAGAACGGCGCGGCCGCCGCCAACCGCTTCACGCTTCGCGCGCTCTTGATCATGCTCGGCGTCGGCGGCGCGGTGTGGACCGCCACCGCGCTGTTCGCCTGGTTCGTCATCGGCATCGTGGCGCCGGGCTTCGACGGCGACCGTCGCGCCTTCGCCAGTTTCCTCCTGCTGCTCGCCTCGCCCTACATCCTGTTCTGCGCGCTGGCCGCGATCCTCGCGGCCGCGCTCAACGCCGCCGGCCGCGTCAACGCCGTCGCGGTGAGCACGGTGCTGTTCAACACCGTGATGGTGGCTGCGGTCGCCTCGGCTTTCGCCAGCGAAATGGCGCTGGCGCAGATCACCATGACGCTGGCGCTTGCCGTCGCCGCGGCGGGACTGGTGCAGGTGCTCGTCGTGGCGATGGCGTGGCTGGTGTTCGCGGCGCCGTGGCGCGGCCTGCGCGCGCGCATTCCCGGACAGACGGCGGCGTTCTTCAGGCGCGCGCTGCCCGGACTGATCGCCAGCGGCGTGCCGCAGCTGAAGCTGATCGCCGCCACCGCCATCGTGTCCGGCTCGCCGGCGGCGGTGGCCTGGCTCTACTACGCCAACCGGCTCTACGAACTGCCGCTCGGTGTCGCTTCGGTCGCCATCGCGACGGTGATCGTGCCGCGCATCGCCGAAAGCCTGCGCGCGGAGCAAGCCGCCTTCGCGGCGGCGCAGTCGCGCGCCTATGAAATCGCGCTGGGGCTCGCGCTGCCGGCGGCGGCGGGCTTCGCCGTGCTGGCGTCGCCGATCGCGAGCGCTTTGTTCGAGCGTGGCGCCTTCACCGGCGACGACACCGCCGCGGTGGCGGCGGCCTTGATCGCGATCTGCGCCGGCCTGCCGGGTCACGCGCTCGACAAGGTGCTCGGCGCCGTGTCGTTCGCGCACGAGGACACGCGCACGCCGATGCTGACCGCGCTCGCCGGGCTTGCGGTGGCGATCGCCGGCGGCATCGCCCTCTATGGCGCCTTCGGCTTTGTCGGCGCGGCGGCGGCGATCGCCCTGTCGGCCTGGATCGGCGCCGGCCTGCTCGGCACGATTCTCTACCGGCGCGGCTGGCTCGGTCTCGATATGGAAGCGCGCCGCCGCCTGCCGCTGATCGTGCTGGCGGCCGCCATCATGGCTGTGGCGGTCGCGCTGGCGCTGACGGCACTGCCGGCGGCGGGTTCGACCGCCGGGCGGCTGGCGCTGGTCGGCGCGCTCGTCGCGCTCGGCGTGGCGGTCTACGCCGCCGCCCTGCACCTGACCGGCGTGTTCAGGCTCAAGCAGCTCGCTTCGGCGCTGCGCCGGGCCCCTTAAGCCCTTGCGCCGCGCGCCTCCGGCGTGGCATTGGTCCGCGCGCAATCTCGAGAGGCCAGATCGATGTTCAAGCAGCGCGTGTTCTCCGGCGTGCAGCCGACCGGCAACCTGCACCTCGGCAACTATCTCGGCGCGATCACCAAGTTCGTCGCGCTGCAGGAAAAGTACGACTGCATTTATTGCGTCGTGGACATGCACGCGATCACGGTGTGGCAGGAGCCGCACGAGCTGTCGCATGCGACGCGCGAAGTGACCGCGGCCTTCATCGCCTGCGGCATCGACCCGAAGAAGCACATCGTCTTCAACCAGAGCCAGGTGGCCGAGCACGCCGAGCTCGCCTGGGTGTTCAACTGCGTCGCCCGCCTTGGCTGGCTCAACCGCATGACCCAGTTCAAGGAAAAGGCCGGCAAGGACCGCGAGAACGTGTCGGTCGGCCTCTACGCCTATCCGAACCTGATGGCCGCCGACATCCTCGTCTACCGCGCCACGCACGTGCCGGTCGGCGAGGACCAGAAGCAGCATCTCGAGCTGTCGCGCGACATCGCGCAGAAGTTCAACGTCGACTACGCGGCCTCGATTAACAATCACGGCTACGGCGAGATATTCTTCCCCTTGCCGGAGCCGATCATCCAGGGCCCGGCGACGCGCGTGATGTCCTTGCGCGACGGCTCCAAGAAGATGTCGAAATCGGATGCCTCCGACCAGTCGCGCATCAACCTGACCGATGACGCCGACGCCATCGCGCTCAAGATCCGCCGCGCCAAGACCGACCCGCACGCGCTGCCGAGCGAAGAGAAGGGACTGGAACAGCGGCCCGAAGCCGACAACCTGGTCGGTATCTACGCCGCGCTCAGCGACACCACCAAGGCGCAGGTGCTCGGCGAGTTCGGCGGCGGCCAGTTCTCCACCTTCAAGTCGGCGCTGGTCGATCTCGCGGTCGCCAAACTCGGCCCGATCGGCGGCGAGATGAAGAAGCTGGTGCAGGACCCGGTCTACATCGACTCGGTGCTGGCGGACGGCTCGCAGCGCGCGCAGGCGATCGCGGCCGAAACGATGAAGGCGGTCAAGGATATCGTCGGCTTCGTGCGGCGGTGATGGTCGTGTCCCGGGTGCGGCGCAGCGCAGCGCGGCTGCGCGGTGCGCCGCTGACCCGGGACCGTAAAAAGATCGGAAATTTTTAGGGCCCCGGATCAGCAGCGCAGCATTGCGCTTCGCTCCATGCAGCGCAGCATCCGGGGCACGAGTCACAGCCCGACGCTTGTAACCGCGGCGGCCGCCGTGCCACCATTAGACGATGCGCGGCGCTTCCCGCGCAACGAGCGGGGGCGACGATGATCAAGCGCCGCAGCTACGAGGCCGGGCACAAGCGCAAGTACCTCGTCGTCATCGACGACACCGAGGAATGCGACCGTGCCGTGTTCTGGGCGGCCAAGCGCGCGGGGCGCACCAAGTCGCAGATCGTCATGCTGCGCGTGATCGAGCCGGGCGACCGCAATCAGCAATGGCTCGGCGTCGCCGACATCATGAAGGCCGAGCAGCAGGAAGCGGCCAACGCCGCGCTCGACAAATTCGCCGCGCGCGTCAAGCAGGTCGCGCACATCACGCCCGACCGCGTGATCCGCGAAGGCGGCACGGCCGAGGAGATCGTCAAGCTGATCGACGAGGACGCCGACATCGGCATCCTCGTGCTCGCCGCCGGCACCGGCAAGGAAGGCCCCGGCCCGCTGGTCACCAGCGTGGCCAAGACCGCCGGCACCTTCCCGATCGCGGTCGCCATCGTGCCGGGCCATCTCAGCGACGAAGACCTCGAGGCGATGGCCTAGTTTTTCTCGGTCGGGTGAGGGGCCGTGCTCAGCCCCTCACCCGGCGCGCGCCTACCGGCGCTCGCCACCCTCTCCCCGTAAAGAACGGGGAGAGGGAACCAAGCCCTCGGTTGACCCTGCCTGCCGCGAACGCCATGTATCGGTTATAGTCCCTGCACCCGCGGGCCTTGAACCCGCGCGAGGAGCGATAGCCATGTTCATCCAGACCGAAGCCACGCCCAATCCGGCGACGCTGAAGTTCCTGCCCGGCCGTCCCGTGCTGGAGGCCGCCACCCTCGACATGCCCACCCGCGAAGCCGCCGCCCAGTCGCCGCTGGCGGCCCGCCTGTTCGAACTGCCCAACGTCGGCGGCGTATTCTTCGGCTCCGACTTCATCTCGGTCACCAAGACCGGCGGCGACTGGCAGCAGATGAAGCCCGCCATCCTCGGCGCCATCATGGAGCACTACATGACCGGCGCGCCGCTGCTCGCGGCCGACGCGCAGCCGCAGGCCGGCGGTGAGGACGAGTTCTTCGACGCCAAGGACGCCGACACGGTCGCCACCATCAAGGACCTGATCGAGACGCGTGTCAGGCCGGCGGTGGCCGGCGACGGCGGCGACATCACCTTCAAAGGCTTCAAGGAAGGCGTCGTCTACCTGCAGATGCAGGGGGCCTGCTCGGGATGCCCCTCCTCCACCATGACGCTGCAGCACGGCATCCAGAACCTGCTGCGCCACTTCGTGCCGGAAGTCACCGAGGTGCGGCCGATCTGACGGCGGAACAGCCGCAAGCACTGCGTCATGCCCGGCCTTGTGCCGGGCATCCGCGTCTCTAGGCTTCAAAGAAAGGCGTGGATGGCCGGGACAAGCCCGGCCATGACGATGCTAAATTAAACCATGCTCGTCTTCGCCATCGATACCGCGCTGGAGGCCTGCGCCGCCGCCGTGCTCGACACCGAGCGCGGGACGGTGCTCGCGCATGAATCGCTACCGATGGCGCGCGGGCACGCCGAGGCGCTGATGCCGCTCATCAAGCGCGTGCTCGACGCCGGCGCCTTGAGCTTCGACCGCGTCGACCGCATCGCGGTGACGGTCGGGCCCGGTAGTTTCACGGGGCTGCGTGTAGGCATCTCGGCCGCGCGCGGCATCGCGCTTGCCGCAGGCAAGCGCGCG
>JBKBRE010000036.1:0-20554 GCA_046292265.1 Pseudolabrys sp.
CTCGCGCGCGAGGGCCTGCGCACGGCGACCACGGGCGGCGGCGCCACCATCGCGACTTTCCGCCCGGCCGTGGCGCCGCGCGCCCGCTATGACTGGCGGCGTTCGCCGGCGCGGCCGATGGGCTTTGCGCCGGGCCGGAGCGCGACCGCGCTCGGCTTCGCCGAGGTGGCGCAGGCCGCCTTCGACGTCGGCGCGCCGGCCGCCGATGCGGCGGTGGCGAAGTACAATCCGCAGCCCGAGCTGATCGAACGGCCGCTGGGCGCGGCGCGTGCGCAGGTGCACGAGACCTACATCGTGGCGCAGACGCGCGATGGCCTCGTCATCGTCGACCAGCACGCCGCGCACGAGCGCATCGTCTACGAGCGCCTGAAGGCGGCGATCGAAAAGACCGGCGTGGCGCGGCAGATCCTGCTCATCCCCGAGGTCGTCGATCTCGACGAGGCCGACGCCGCGCGCCTCGTCGCGCGCGCCGATGAGCTCGCGCGCTTCGGCCTCGCGCTGGAGTCTTTCGGGCCCGGCGCGGTGGCGGTGCGCGAGACGCCGGCCCTGTTGGGCGAGATCGACGTGAAGGGCCTGGTGCGCGATCTCGCCGAGCACATGGCCGAGTGGGACGACTCGCTGCCGCTCGAACGCCGTCTGCTGCACGTCTCGGCGACCATGGCCTGCCACGGCTCGGTGCGCGCCGGCCGCCGCCTCAAGCCGGACGAGATGAACGCGCTGCTGCGCGAGATGGAGGCGGTGCCGAACTCCGGCCAGTGCAATCACGGCCGACCGACATATGTCGAGTTGAAGCTGACCGACATCGAAAGGTTGTTCGGGCGAAGGTAGCCGTCACCCTGAGGCGTTCGCGTGCGCAGCACGCGAGCCTCGAAGGGTCTCTGACTCACAGGTCCTTCGAGGCCCGCGCTTCGCGCGGGCTCCTCAGGACGACGGGGCCGCTGACCGCAGAAACACGAACTCCGTGTCGTCGTACGTCCGCCGCTCCAGCTCCTCGAATCCCTCCGGCGCCTTGAAGCCGGCATCGGCCGCTTCCTCGACCACGATCAGCGCTTCGGGTTTGAGCCAGCCGCCGTCACGCGCCGATGCGAGCGCCTTCTCCGCCAGGCCCTTGCCGTAGGGCGGATCGGCGAATACCAGCGAGAACGGCTCCAGCGGATGGCAGGGGCCGAGCTTGGTCGCGTCGCGGCGGAAGATGCGCGTCACGCCGCCGAGGCCCAAGGTCTCCGTGTTGGATCGCAGCAGCGCGCGCGCCTCGACGCCGTCGTCGACGAACAGCGCGAAGGCCGCGCCGCGCGAGACCGCCTCGATGCCGAGCGCGCCGGTGCCGGCGAACAGGTCGAGCACGCGCGCGCCGGTGACCGGGTCGCCGTAGGCGTGCATCAGAATGTTGAACAGCGCCTCGCGCAGCCGGTCGGCGGTCGGGCGCAGCCCCATGCCCTTCGGCCCGGCGATGGGACGCGAGCGCAGGCGGCCGCCGACCACCCTCATTTGGGCCTCGGATATTTCGGCCGCGGCCCGCCGCTGCGGTCCGGACGGCGGCGGCGCTGCTTCTTATCCCTCCCCTTTAGGGGAGGGTGGCCGCGAAGCGGCCGGGTGGGGTGTACTTCCTCACGGGCGCTATCGCCCCACCCCGGCTCGCGGCGTTGCCGCTCGCCGACCCTCCCCTCGCGGGGAGGGATGGCGTCCGTGGTGCGCCCTCGACGCAGCTTCTGCACAAGAGGCTTCTGCGATTCCGCGCTTTCCAGCGGCGCGTCGAAATCCGCCTCCGCCTGCTTCACGATCTCCGGCCCCAGCAGCGTGCGCAGCGCGGGCGTCTCGACTTCCTTCACCGCGCCGTCCTCGAGCGAGCCCAGTTCGAACGGCCCGTAGGAGACGCGGATCAGCCGGTTCACCTTCAGCCCGAGCGACTCCAGCACCTTGCGCACTTCGCGGTTCTTGCCCTCGCGGATCGCAAAGGTGAGCCACACGTTGGCGCCCTGCTCGCGGTCGAGCGTCGCCTCGATCGGCCCGTAGTGGACGCCTTCGACGGTAACGCCCTTCTTCAGCCGGTCGAGCGCGTCCTGCGTCACGCGGCCGAGCGCGCGCACGCGGTAGCTGCGCTTCCAGCCGGTCGCCGGCAGTTCGAGCACGCGCGCGAGCCCGCCGTCATTGGTGAGCAGCAGCAGGCCCTCGGTGTTGATGTCCAGCCGCCCGACGCTGATCAGCCGCGGCAGGTGCTTGGGCAGCGCGCCGAAGATGGTCGGCCGGCCTTCCGGGTCGGAATGCGTGGTCACCAGCCCGCGCGGCTTGCTGTACAGGAACAGCCGCGTGCGCGCCTTGCGCGGCAGCGGCTGGCCGTCCACGGCAATGCGGTCGCGCGGGGTGACATTGAGGGCAGGGGAGGCGATCGGCTGGCCGTTGACCGAGACGCGGCCGGCCGCGATCCAGGCTTCCGCCTCGCGCCGCGAGGCAAGCCCGGCGCGGGCGATCACCTTGGCGATGCGTTCGCCGGATGGGGTCTCTTTGCTCTTGTTTGTCATGTTCTGAGCCGTAATAACGTGCGGCCTGATAGCAGACCTGATGCCTTGTGTCCCGGTCGCAGCGCAGCACGAGTGATGCGCTGCAGACCCGGGACCCCGGTTCGGGAAGCGGGGCCCCGGATCTGCGGTGCGCCGCTGGCGCGCTGCACCGCGTCCGGGGCACGGGCGGGAGAGTTCGATGGCAAATCCATCTTTCATGCAATTGGCTCTCGAGCAGGCCCGCGCCGCCGCCGCGCGCGGCGAGGTGCCGGTCGGCTGCGTCGTCGTGCGCGACGGTGCGGTGGTGGCGCGCGCCGGCAACCGCACGCTCACGGACAAGGATCCGACCGCGCATGCCGAATTGCTGGCGATTCGCGAGGCGGCTGCGGTGCTGGGCACCGAGCGGCTCGTCGACTGCGACCTCTATGTGACGCTGGAGCCTTGCGCGATGTGCGCGGCGGCGATGTCGTTCGCCCGCATCCGGCGGCTCTATTTCGGCGCCGGCGATCCGAAGGGCGGGGCGGTGGAGCACGGCGTGCGCTTCTTCGCGGCGCCCACCTGCCACCACCGGCCGGAAGTCTATGGCGGCATCGGCGAGAGCGACGCCGCCACCTTGTTGCGCGATTTCTTCCAGGCCCGGCGCTAGACCGCCCGGTCAGCGCTCCCAGAAGGCTTTGCCGACTTCGGCATCGCGTTGGCCAGGCGTAAGGCCAAGGCGGGACAACTCGAAGTCGCCGAGGCCGGCGAGGAAGGCCCGTTCGCTCCGCCGCGCCGCCCACGTACGCAGGCGGCTGCGCATGCCCCGCATGACGTCGGCCGGCCGCCGGGTGGCGGGCGCGGCACGATGTCCGGCAAAGCCGGGGAGGGTGAGCGCATCGTCATGGGTTGCCCTCATGGCGTCAGGCCGCCGCGCTGAACAGCGTGTCGCGCATCGCACCGCTGACACGCCGGTCGTATTCGTCGGCCAGCGCGTTCAGCGCTGCCGCGCCGTCGCCGTGGAACGAAGGCCCGTGCATCAGCGCCAGCGTCTTCGGCGCATACTTCGCCAGGCCGCGGATGGTCTTGCCCATGCCGGGATTGAGCGCCGAGTACTGGAACAGGTTCTCGCCCGCGATCGCCGGGCCGACCACGTCCTTGTCGGTGAGCGCCGGGCCGTCGCCGAGCTGGGTGAACAGGTCGCCGCACAAGAGCGTGCCGGTCGATTCCTCGTACATGACCCCGGCGTCCCAGCCGTGCGGGGTGTGCGGCGTGTCGATGAAGCGCACGCGCTTGCCGCCGCCGAGATCGATCACCTCGCCGTCATTGAGGATGCGGGGTGGGCGATCGGCGAAGTCGTTGAGCGACACCATGCTGCCGGTATTGCCATGCGCGGCCTGCGCCTGCGGCGCGGCGGCGAGCCATTCGTTCATGGCGCCGCATTCGTCGGCCTCGAAATGGCCGTAGCTGATCCAGCGCAGCTTCTCCGGCGGGATGATGCGGCTGACGGCTTCCAGGTTGAGCGGAAACATCTTGCGCAAACCGGTGTGGAACATGAGCGGCTCGTCGCCGAGGACGAGGAACTGGTTGAAAACGAAGCCGGCGGGCGGCGCGATGTCCGGCACGAAAGTGGACAGGCGGTAAATGCCGTTGGCGATCTCATCGACTTTGGTCTGCATGGGGGGGGCTCCTGCGGGGTTCGGAACGGGTAAATTTCAATACACATGCATGTATCTTGAAATATGGGGCTTGTCAACATTCAATGCACAGTATAGTGTAACGAAATAAATGACCCGGACCTACACCCTCAAAAAGCGGGCGGAGCAGCAGGCCGAGACCCGCCAGCGCATCGTCGAAGCGGCGATTGAGCTGCACGGCACCGTCGGGCCTGCGCACACCAACCTGAGCATGGTGGCGGAGCGCGCCGGCGTGCAGCGGCACACGCTCTATGCGCATTTTCCGGACGAGCGCAGTTTGTTGATGGCGTGCTCGGGGATGCACTCCGAACAGCACCCGCCGCCCGACGCCGCGCCGTGGCGCGCGATCGCGGATCGGCGCGAACGCCTGCGTACCGGCCTGTCGGCGCTCTATGCCTATTACGAGGAGAACGCCGCCATGATCGCCTGCGTGCGGCGGGATGCCGAAGTGCATCCGCTGGTGCGGGAGGTTTCCGCTTTGCGCTTCGGCCCGCACATGGCCGCTTATCGGGATGTGCTCGGCGAAACGCTCAGTGCCCGGCAGCGCGCGGTGCTGCATCTCGCGCTCAGCTTCTATACCTGGCGCAATCTGGTGTCCGAGAGCGGCCTTAAAGTAGCGGACGCGGTCGCGGTGATGGTGCAGGCGATCGAGCGCGCGGATGCGCCGTAGCGGCGCCGGCTAGACCGTCTTGTCCAGATACTTGCCCATGCCGGGCGGCGGCGGCGCCTGCCGCGGCGGCGGCGCATTGTCGTTCGCGCCCGCCTGCTGCCGTGGCTGCTGCTGCTGTTGCTGCTGCGGTGTTCCGGTCTTCGGCATGATGGCCTGGATACCGATGCTTTCGTCACTCATGAACGCATGCGTTGTCCGATTGCGCGCGGAACCTACCGGCAAGGCGTCAATTAAAAGCATCGGCGACCCGTGAAATATGCGGGTGCGAAGTAAGGCTTCATTGACTCTAAGCGCTTTCGCCGCCGGCCTCGAAAGCGACGGCGCTTACGCGCCTTCCTGCTTTGCGAACTCCCATGCCTTTTCGGCGAGCGGGCGGATCATCTCGGCCTTGGCGGGCGCATGGTCGCTGGTCGCCGTGCCGTCGCGCACGCGCCCGATGATGCCCTGCAGGATCGCGGCGATGCGGAAGAAGTTGTAGGCGAGATAGACGTTGAGGTGCGGGCGCGGATCGAGGCCGGTGTGCGCCACATAGTCGTCCACATAATCGGCCATCGAGGGTATGCCGAGCGCGCCCAGATCGTGGCCGACCAGCGAGGCGGTGCCGGCGGCGCTCTCCGAGTGCGGCATGTGCCAGGCCATCAGGTGGTAAGTGAAATCGGCGAGCGGATCGCCCAGCGTCGACAGCTCCCAGTCGAGCACCGCAATCACCTTGGGCTCGTCCTTCGCGATGATGAGATTGTCGAGCCGGTAGTCGCCGTGCACCAGCCGTGCCGGTCCCGTTGGCGGGATGTGCTGCGGCAGCCATTCGATCAGCCGCTCCATCGCCTCGATCTTTTCCGTCTCTGAGGCGCGGTACTGCTTCGACCAGCGGTCGACCTGGCGCGCCACGTAGTGCTCGCCCTTGCCGAAATCGGCAAGTCCGATGTCCGCCGGCTCGAACGAGTGCAGCCGCGCGATGGTCTCGTTCATCGAATCGTAGATTGCCGCGCGTTCGGCCGCGTCGGAGCCCGGCATCTGCGGCTCCCAGAACACCCGGCCGTCCACGAAGCTCATGACGTAGAAGGCGGTGCCGGCGACGGTCTCGTCGGCGCAATAGCAGAGCGGCGCGGCCACCGGAAAGCCTTGTGCGGATAGCGCACGGATGACGCGGAATTCGCGGTCGACCGCATGCGCGGAGGGCAGGAGCTTGCCCGGCGGCTTGCGGCGCAGCACGTAGCGGCGCGCCGGCGTCTCGAGCAGGTAGGTCGGGTTCGACTGGCCACCCTTGAACTGCTTCACCGTCAGCGGACCGGCGAAGCCGTCGATGTGCGCGGCGAGATAGTCGGCGAGCCGCGCCTCGTTGAGCCTGAGCGCGGCCGCCGCCTCCTTGGTGCCGGAAAATGCCTGCTGCCGGTCGATCGCCATGATGGTCAGCGTGTGCCTTGCCTGCGCATGCGGTCGAGATAATCCGAAATCTTCGGGACAATCCAGAAGATCAGCAAGGCGTCGGCGGCGAGCATCAGCACGAATGCCGGAATGCCGAAGGCCGCGCGGGCCACCGCCTCTGCGGGCAGTTGGGCCACGGTCTGCGCGAACAGCCAGTTGAACGCGATCACGAGGGGCGGGCCGAGCAGGATGCTGTCGCGCAGCAGGTCGAAGTCGTTGCGCTCCTCCGTCACCGACAGCATGGCGATGGCGAAGAGGCCCGGCAGCGGCAATGCGCTCACCAGGCCGACCCAGTACGTCGAATAGAAGTGCGCCACCGCTAGCAGCAGCACGCAGCAGGCGACGAACAAGCCGATGCGCAGCAGCCCGGCCGGATTGTGCCAGAGCGCGACGAAGGCGCGGACGTGCTCGGCGCCGCGCGGCCCCGGCGGCCGGCCTTGCGCGGCATGGCGCGGCGCCTTCCAGATCAAGGGCACCGCCACGGCGGTCACCGCGAGCTGGATGGCCAGCAGCCCGAAGGCGCCCGGCAGCCAGTCCCGCCATGCGATGACGAGCGGCGCGCCGACCGCCCAGATCGCCGTCCAGACCGCGAGCCGTGCCGCCAGGCGCGCCGTCGGGGACGCCGACGGCCAGGGCGTCAGCGCGTCGCAGAACGAGATCATCAGGAACAGCAGCATGCCGTTGAACACCACGACGGCATAGATGAGGTCCGCCACCGCCTGCGGGTCCGGTCCGGCGAGAATGCCGATGCCGTTCAGGATCGGGAAGGTGAGCAGCACGCCCGCAACGCGCTTGTCGTAGAAGCGCCCGAGATAGCCGAGCGTGACGAAGACGCCCAGGCCGAGCAGCACCTTCAGCAGCGCCATGCCGAACTCGGCCGCCATTTCATGCAGCCATCATTTCTTCACGGCAAAGGCGATCGGCGCGTCGGCGTAGATCTTGTACTGCTGCGTTTTCGGCTTGGCCTTGTCGTCCTCGTTCACGTACTGGATCGAGCTCTTGCCGAGCAGTGCGAGCGGCAGGATCATGACGCGGATGAAGCGGCTCGGCCGGTCCTCCGCGGCTTGCGCGAACACCGGGTCGGGCCCGGCCTCGTACCATGCGCCGCCGGGGCCGTAAGAGGTCGAGCGCCCATGCGTGTCGATGCGGATGCCGCCATCGATCAGGCAGCGGATGCCGGGTCCCTGATGGGTGTGCTGATAGGCGCAGCCGCCGGGCGGGAAGGCGACGCTGTCGCCGCGCATCAGCAGTTCGCCCTTCGGCAGCGTCTCCAGGAAGGCGGTGAACTTCTCGTGCGTCGCCATGCCCGGTGCGTTCGCCGTGGTCGAGCCCTGGTCGCCACGCGCGAGCTCCCAGCGCCAGCAGGTCACGCCAGAGGCGGCCGGCGTCACGGTGACCGTGCCTTCGCCCTGCCAGGCTTCGCCGGCATTCACCGCCTTGCCCTCGATCGTGGCGGCGCCGTGCACCACGAAGATGAAACGCGGCAGCGGCGGCAATTGGAACACGACGTTCTCGGCGCTGGAGAGAACGTCTTCATAGAGGCGCAGGACAGGATGCATGAATGGGTCTCCAGACGCGCCATTAATCTCAGCATGTCATGCCCCGCGCAAGCGGGGCATCCGTAAGCGCATAATAAAAGGCCCGGCGTTGAGCCGGGCCTTTTCGCTTGCGGAAATTCGCCTAGTACTGGCTGGCGGTCGCCGGCCCGTCGCGCATCAACTGCTGACGGATGAACGGATCCGGGTCGTTGCCCTGATAGTCGCCGTAGGCGAACACCGGCGGCGAAGCCATCCCCACGACCGGAGCCTCCATCATCGGTGCGGCCGCGTAGGCATCGTAGCCCGGTTCCACATACGCGCTGCGGTTATGTGTCGGCGCGTTCCACGACGCCGCGAGAGCGGGCGCGGCGGTGACTGCGACCAAAGCGAATCCCGCCATAAGTGTTCTCATCATCATCTCGAATCTCCCGGGTTGTGTGTGCGAGTGTCGCCCCCCGATCCCCAGGACAATGCCGCAGCGCCGAACGCGTTCGGCCAGTGCGTCTAAACTATCCGTGATTCCAGATACTTGTGGGCACACTCTCGGCGCATCGCCGTCACGCTTTCGCCAGCACAGTGACGGCGCCGTAACATTCAGCCACGCGCGACCGCGCGCCAGGCGATGTCGCGGCGGCAGAAGCCGCCCGGCCACCTGATCTTGTCCACCGCGGCATAGGCGCGCGCCTGCGCCTCGGCGACCGTCTTGCCGAGCGCGCTGACGTTGAGCACGCGGCCGCCGATGGCGAGGATCTTGCCGCCTTCGGCCTTGGTGCCGGCGTGGAAGATCTGCACGCCCTCGGTTTTGGCCGCGTCATCGAGGCCTTCGATCACCGTGTTCTTCTCGTAAGAGCCCGGATAGCCCTTGGCCGCCATCACCACGGTGAGCGCCGCTTCGTCATACCAGCGCAGGTCGAAGCCCTTGATTTGCCCGTCGTGCGCGGCGACCAGCGCCGGCACGATGTCCGACATCATGCGCATCATCAACACCTGCGTTTCGGGATCGCCGAAGCGCACGTTGTACTCGATGAGCTGCGGGCCCTTGGCGGTAATCATCAGCCCGGCGAACAACACGCCCTTGTAAGGCGCGCCCATGGCCTTGAGCGCACGGACGGTGGGAAGGACGATCTCGTCCATCACGCGCTGGTTCAGCTCGGGCGTCATGATCGGGGCGGGGGAGTAGGCGCCCATACCGCCGGTGTTCGGTCCCTTGTCGCCGTCGAAGGCGCGCTTATGGTCCTGCGCGGAGGCGAGCGGGATCGCCGTCTCGCCGTCGCACAGCGCGAAGAAGGAGGCCTCCTCGCCGACGAGGCATTCCTCGATCACGATCTCCCAGGCGGGCTGCCCGAGCCCGCCACCGAACATCATGTCGATGGCATCCTCGGCTTCCTTCACCGTCTCGGCAACCACGACGCCCTTGCCGGCGGCGAGCCCGTCCGCCTTCACCACGATCGGCGCGCCCTGCGCGCGCACGTAGTCCTTGGCCGCGGCCGCGCCCTTGAAGCGCTGGTAGGCGGCGGTTGGGATGTTGTTGGCCTTGCACAGGTCCTTGGTGAAGCCCTTGGAGCCCTCCAGCCGCGCCGCCCATTTGCCAGGGCCGAAAGCCTTGATGCCGGCGGCCTCCAGGTCGTCGACGATGCCGGCGCAGAGCGGGGCCTCCGGTCCGACCACCACGAGGTCGATCTTCGCTTCTTGGGCGAAGGCGATCACCGCCTTGTGGTCGGCGGGGTCGAGCGCCACGCACTGGGCCTGCTGCGCGATGCCGGCGTTGCCCGGCGCACAATAGAGTCTTTCGCAGAGTGGGCTGGCGGCGATCTTCCAGGCCAGCGCGTGCTCGCGGCCGCCGGAACCGAGGATGAGGATGTTCATGCTTTCCCGCCCATGACCGCTCTCGGTTACCGGGCGGGGAAGGCGGGGACAAGGGGCAAGCGGCCCCTGTCGACAGGATCGGTCGCGCGCCTAGAAATGCGGGTGGGCGGTGCGCTCTTCCACGTGGTGGATGAAGTCCTTGATCGTCTCGTGGTCGTGCATGTGGCCGATGCCGGTGAAGCGCAGTTCCTCGTGGCAGGTCGGGCAGACCACCCGGTCGCCGTGCATGACGCGGCTCAGCCGCTCGCGGAAGGTCGTGCGGCAGTCCCTGCAGCGGACCCGGACCTTCATGTTTTCGACGTCGTGTTCAAGCGGGTTTGTCATGGCGGTCGCTCCCGGGCCGGAATGATGGGCCAAAAGGATTGACGAGAGCTTGCGGGAAAACGGTATTCCGCGGACGGCTCCGAAGGCGTATACGCGAGCCATGGCAAGCTCCAGAATCGCGGAAGGCGAAGCGGCCCCGCGCGCCAATCTGCAGGAATGGACCGTTTCGGAGTTGTCCGCGGCGCTCAAGCGCACGGTCGAGGACGCCTATGGCTTCGTGCGGGTGCGCGGCGAGGTCTCGGGCTTCAAGGGCGCCTCGCCCTCCGGCCACTGCTATTTCCGCCTCAAGGACGACAAGGCCGTCCTGGAGGGCGTGATCTGGAAGGGCACCTACGGCCGCATGCGGGTGAAACCGGAGGAGGGCCTCGACGTCATCGCCACCGGCCGGCTGACCACCTTCCCGGGCTCGTCCAAGTACCAGATCGTCATCGACTCGCTCGAGCCTGCCGGCATCGGCGCGCTCATGAAGCTGCTCGAGGAGCGCAAGAAGAAGCTCGCCGCCGAAGGCCTGTTCGACGAGGCGCGCAAGCAGCTCTTGCCGTTCCTGCCCGAGGTGATCGGCGTGGTCACGTCGCCGACCGGTGCGGTCATCCGCGACATCCTGCACCGGCTGGCCGACCGCTTCCCCCGCCGGGTGCTGGTTTGGCCCGTGCGCGTGCAGGGCGAGACCTCCGCGGCGGAAGTCGCCGCCGCCATCGAAGGCTTCAACGCGCTGCCTGAGCGTGGACCCTTGCCGCGGCCCGACCTCATCATCGTCGCGCGCGGCGGCGGTTCGCTCGAGGACCTGTGGTCGTTCAACGAGGAGATCGTGGTGCGCGCGGCGGCGGCGAGCATGATCCCGCTCATCTCCGCGGTCGGCCACGAGACGGACGTCACGCTCATCGACTTCGCGTCCGACCGCCGCGCGCCGACGCCGACGGCGGCGGCGGAGATGGCGGTGCCGGTGCGCAGCGAACTGCTGGCGCGCATCGCCGCGCTGGAAGCGCGCAAGCTCGCCTGCTGGCAGCGCGGCATCGAGCAGCGCCGCAAGGAACTCACGCTGCTCTCGCGCGCGCTGCCGAAGGATATCCTTGCGCAGCCGCGCCAGCAGCTCGACAGCTTGGCCGAGCGCCTGCCGCGCGCGCTGCGCGCCAATGCGCAAATCCATCACACGCAATATTCGCGCGTCGTCTCGCGCCTCGCTCCGCGCCTGCTGCGCGGCACGGTTGAGCGCCGGCGCGAGCGCTACGACAACCTGAACCGGCGGCTCACGGCCGGCCTCTTCGCCAACGCGCAGGCGCACCGCGTGCGCATCGAGCGCGCGCGCGATCGCACGGTGGCTTGCGCGGAGCGCGCGCATCGCGCCATGCGGACGCTGCTCGCGCAGCGCGGCGCGCGGCTCGAGCGGGCCGAGCGGCTGCTCGCCGCCTTCTCCTACCGCGAGGTGCTCAAGCGCGGCTTCGCGCTGGTGCGCGACGACAAGGGCCACCCGCTGCACAGCGCCTCCGCGGTCGCCTCGGGCACGCGACTCGACATCGAGTTTGCCGATGGGCGCGTCACGGCGATCACCGACGGTGACGCCCGGCCGTCCGCGCCGGCGCACACCGCCGCGCGGCCCAGGCCGCGCCCGCGTGGAACAGGCGGCGGCGGGCAGGGAAGCCTGTTCTAGGCGGTTTCCTCCGTCTTTTGCCGGGGTTTCGCTTCCGCCGCAGAGCCATTATGTTTGCCGGCACAACCGTTTCCGGAGGCCGCCTTTGCTCAACCGCTATGATCGCTCCTCGCCCATGAACGGCGAAGCCGAGGTGAAGTACCTCGACGGCGATTTCCGCGTACTCAAGCCCGGCGCCTTCGTGCGCTGCGCGGTGACCGGCGCGGCCATTCCTCTCGAAGAGCTGAAGTACTGGAGCGTCGACCGGCAGGAAGCCTACGCCTCGCCCGAGGCGGTGTTGCAGCGTATCCGCGAGCAGGCGGCCGGCTAATCGCGCCCGAGCGCGCGGGTCAGGACGCCGCGCAACGTATCGGCCTCTATCACCTCCATCCGCACCGGCAGCACGTGCGTGCGCGTGGCCAGCGCTGCCAGCGACGGCTCGCCCACCATGCGCGCGCGGTCCTTTTCGGTGGTGACGAGTTCGAGGCCGCCGTGTTCGGCCTGCATCAGCAGGCCGGCCGCTTCCTCAGCGGTGAAGCGGTGATGGTCGGGGAAGGCGACTTGCTCCGCGAGATCCAGCCCCGCGTCCGCTACGCTGATGAAGAACTTTGCCGGGTCGCCGATGCCGGCGAAGGCCAGCACCTTTCGTCCCTTCAGCGCGGCGATCGCCGCCTGGTCGGGCACCAGCCGCCCATGGAACACCGGCAGGCCGCGGTCCGCGGCGGCCGCCAGCACGTCGCGCGCGCCCGACGTGTCTTCTCCCACCACCAGCAGGGCATTTGTTCTGGCGAGCTGCGCCTCGAGCGGCGCGCGCAGGGGCCCGGCCGGAAACATGCGCGCGTTGCCGATGCCGCGGCGGCCGTCGATCACCGCCAGCGTGAAATCCTTCTCGAGCGCGCCGTTCTGCAGGCCGTCGTCCATGACGACGACGTCGGCACCGCTTTGCTGCGCGAGGCGCGCGCCGGCCACGCGGTCGCGCGCGACGATGGTCGGAGCCACGTGCGCGAGCAGCAGCGCCTCGTCGCCCACCTCCGGCGCGCCGTCGGTTTGCGGGTCCACCAGCCGCGGTCCCCGCTCGCTGCCGCCGTACCCGCGGGTCAGGCAGAAGGGGTGCGCGCCGGCGGCTTCCAGCATCCTGGCGAGCGCGATGACCATCGGCGTCTTGCCGGCGCCGCCGAGCGTGAAGTTGCCGACGCACAGCACCGGCACGCCCGCGCGCGCGCCCTTGCGCGCCATGCGGCGCGCCGCCACCGCGCCGTAGATCGCCCCAAGCGGCGCCAGCAGGCCCGCCGCCGGCCCCGCTTCGCGCCACCAGAAGGACGGCTCACGCATGGTCCGCCCGCTGCCGCAATTCAAGCTGCAACAGGTAGGGATTGAGCGCGCCGAGGGTGCGCTCGAGTGCGCCACTGAGCCCCTCGACGGTGGCGTAGGCCGACTGCGCCAACTGATCCCGCCGCATCGGCTGCGTCATCAGCGCGGCGAATGCCGCAATGAGTCGTTCGCCGTCGTTGACCAGCTCGGCGCCTTGCGCGCCGTCGATCGCGCCGTAGATCTCGGCGAAGTTCCACACGTGCGGCCCGTGCAGGATCGCCGAGCCGAGCTTGGCCGGCTCGATCGGATTCTGCCCGCCGTGCGGCACCAGCGAGCCGCCCATGAACACGACCGGCACAATCCGGTAGAGCAGACCGAGCTCGCCGAGCGTGTCGGCGATGTAGACGTCGGTGACGGCCTTCGGCAGTTCGCCGCGCGAGCGCAGCGCCACGGTCAGCCCGCACGCCTGCGCATGTACGGCAATCTCGGCCCCTCGCGCCGGATGGCGCGGGGCGATGATCGTGAGCAGGCGGGAGAAGTTCGCGCGCAGCCGCTGGTGCGCAGCGATCATCAGGTCTTCCTCGCCGGCATGGGTGGAGGCCGCCGCGATCAGCGGCCGCGGCCCGATCGCCGCTTTCAATTCGTTTAGCCGCTGCGCGTTGGCGGGCGGCGGAGGCACGTCGAGCTTGAGGTTGCCGGTGGTAACGATGTTGGGCGCGCCCAGCGCGCCCAGCCGCTCGGCGTCGCCTTCGGTGCGCGCCAGGCAGAGCTCGAAGCGCCGCAGCAAATTGGTGATCGCCGCCGGCAAATGGGTCCAGCGATGGAACGAGTTTTCCGACAGCCGTCCGTTGACCAGGATCATCGGCACGCCCTGGTGCGACGTCTCGATGACGAGGTTCGGCCACAGGTCGGATTCGACGAACAGCGCCAGGTCGGGCTGCCAGTGCGCAAGGAAGCGGCGTACGAAGCGCGGCACGTCGAGCGGCACATACTGATGGATGACGCTCGGCGGCAGCCTTTGCTCGGCGAGCCCGCCGGAGGTGACGGTGCCGGAGGTGACCAGCATGCTCACCGAGCGCGCGCTGATGCGCTCGATCAGCGGCAGCACGCTCATCAGCTCGCCGACGCTCGCGCCATGCAGCCACACCAGCGGACCGGACGGCCGCGCCATGCGGGCTTCGCCGCGGCGCTCGCCCACGCGCTCGGGCTGCTCCTTGCCGCGCCGCTGACGCTCGGCCAGCAGCAGCGGCGTGAACGGCATCGCGCCGACCGCGAACAGCCGGTAGAGGTGCAACGCGACGGGCAGGCTGTCGCTCACTGCGAAGGGCTCCGTCTGCCGGCGGCCAGCGCGTAGACGTGTTCGGTCAGCCGGTTGAGGTCGTCCTCCAGGCGCTTGCGCGCGGCTTCGAGCGCCTCGTCGTCGGCGTCGCGCGCGACACGGATCGGCTCGCAGGTCGTCATCGCCAGCCGGCTGAACGGCAGGTTGATCGCGGTCTTGTCCCAGTTGTCGAGCTGGATGTAGCGGCTGGTGGCGACCGCCACCGGATAGATCGGCCGGCCCGAATGTTGCGCGAGCTTGATGATGCCCATGCCGCAGACGCGCGACACCTTGGGCACGTCGGCGGTCATGGCGATGTTGTAGCCCTGCGCGAGCGCCTCGAGCATCTCGTGGAAAGCGGCGGCGCCGCCCTTGCGGTGGAATTCGCCGTTGTGCGCGCCGGAGCCGCGGATCGTGCCGATGCCGAGCTTCTCGGCGGCGCGCGCATTGATCTCGCCGTCGCGATGACGCGAGATCAGCACCTTGGCCCGATGCTCAGGCTTGCGGACGAACGGCAACATAAAATGCTGGCCATGCCAGGCCGCCACGATAACCGGCGGCTCGATGCTGTCGTAGACGTTCGGCGGGTCGAGGACAACGCGGCTGGTGCGCCAGACCAGCTTCAAATAGCAGGCCCCGACCGTTCCCATGAACTCCTGGAACGTGGGCGAGGCGAAAATCCGCTTGAGCGAGGGCATCGGCACCCGGTTTGTCAGCGCGCCTTGCCGGCACCCGCCTCGGGGTCGAGCAGGCGGTGCAGGTGCACGATGAAATAGCGCATGTGCGCGTTGTCGACGGTCTGCTGCGCCTTCGCCTTCCAGGCGACGTAGGCGGTGGCATAGTTCGGGTAGATGCCGACGATGTCGATCTTGTCGAGGTCCTTGAATTCGGTGCCGCCGAGCTCGGTGAGCTCGCCGCCGAAGACGAGGTGGAGGAGTTGCGGTTTTCCCGGTTCGGACATGGTAATTACCCAAGCTAACTGGCCCGCCGGCGGCCAGCGGAAAGCGATCCCGCGGAGCGGAGGAACTCTACGCGAATTCCGGTATTCGGTCGCGCATCAGGTCGATCAGCGCGCCATGGCGGGCGGGACCGGCGGCAACCAACGCGCCGTGGGTGATCCGCGGGCGGTTGTAGCGCAGCGCCCGGCCGGCAAGATCGGTCATCACGCCGCCGGCTTCGTGCACCAAAAGATCGGCGGCCGCAAGGTCCCAATCGTGGCTGCCCCCGGACGCGAAAGCCGCGTCGAGCGCCCCGTGCGCCACGCGCGTGAGGCGCAGGGCCAGCGAATGCACCTTGGGCTGCGGCAGCATGGCCGGACTGATCTTTTCGAGCCGTTCCAGGTAGCGTTTAGGGCCGGCCACCCTGGCGCCGGTCATAGCGTCGCCGCCGCTCGGCCGCATCGGCTGGCCGTTGAGGGTCGCACCTCTGCCGCGCAGGGCGAGAAACATCTCCTCCGTAACCGGCGCGTAAAGAGCGGCGAGCGCCGGCCGGCCGTCCTCCACCAGCGCCACCGAGATGGTCCAGTCGGTGCGGCCGGAGATGTAGGCGCGGGTGCCGTCGATCGGATCGACGATCCAGGCCTGCGCCATGGCGCGGTCGGGCAGGCTGTCCTCGGTCTCTTCGGAGAGCCAGCCGGCGCCCGGCGTCAGCGTCGGCAGCTTCTCGCGCAACAGATCGTTGACCGCGATGTCGCCCTCGCTCACCGGCGAATGGTCGTCGCCCTTGGTCCAGCGCTTGAACGGCCGGCGCGAGGTGACGCGGGCGAGCTCTCCCGCCTCGCGCATCACGGCTTCGACGGCGTCGCGCAGGGCGTCACTGGCCGGCAACGGTGAGTCCCTCCAGCCGCACGGTCGGGGCATTGGTGCCGTAGCGGAACACGAGATCGTTCGCCGGCGTGAGTGTGCGGAAGATGTCGAGGAGATGTCCGGCGATGGTCACCTCGCTCACCGCATAGGTGCGCTTGCCGTTCTCGATCCAGAAGCCGGAGGCGCCGCGGCTGTAGTCGCCGGTGACCATGTTCGCGCCGTGGCCGATCAAATCGGTGACGTAGAAGCCGTCCTTGATGTCGGCGATCAGGTCGTCGGGCGACAGCTTGCCCGCTTCGAGGTGCAGGTTGCTCGGCGCAGGCGAAGGCGCCGACGACACGCCGCGCGAGGCGTGTCCGGTCGTGCTCAGCCCTAGCTCGCGCGCGGTCGCG
The DNA here is from genome assembly GCA_046292265.1 of Pseudolabrys sp. Classification (GTDB taxonomy): domain Bacteria; phylum Pseudomonadota; class Alphaproteobacteria; order Rhizobiales; family Xanthobacteraceae; genus Pseudolabrys. The sequence goes on from JBKBRE010000036.1 coordinate 16,448, forward strand.
CAATCGAGCAGCCAGGAGCGCAGCACGCCGTCCTCGACCAGCGCGAGCCTCCGGCTGGCGACGCCTTCGCCGTCGAAGGGATGCGAGCGCAGACCGCGCTTGCGCAAGGGATCGTCAATGATGCGGATGCCCTCGGCGAAGATCTTCTGCCCCATCTTCTCGCGCAGGAAGCTGGTCTTGCGCGCGACCGACGCGCCGTTCACGGCGCCGGCGAGATGCGACACCAGCGAACCGGCGACGCGTGGGTCGAATACCACCGGAACCTTGCGCGTCGCCACCTTGCGCGGATTGAGCCGGGCGATGGCGCGCTCGCCGGCGGTGCGTCCGATCTTCTCCGGGCTCTCCAGGTCGGCGGCGTGGCGCGCGCTCGAGTAGTCGTAGTCGCGTTCCATGCCGGTGCCTTCGCCGGCGATCGCCGTCATCGACACGCCGTGACTGGAACCCAGATAGGCGCCGCGGAAACCGGTCGAGGTCACCAGCACCATGCCGCCGATGCCGGCGGAGGCCGAGGCGCCGCCCGACTTGGCGACACCTTGCACTGCAAGGCCGGCCGCTTCGGCGGCGCGCGCCCGCTGTTCCAGTTCGGTGACGCTGGGCAGCGCGCGGTCGATCAGGTCGAGTTCGGCAAAGTCGCGCGCCAGCAAGGCGGGGTCGGCCAGCCCTGCGAACTTGTCCTCGGGCGCCACGCGCGCCATCGACACCGCGCGTTCGGCCAGTTCGCGCCCGGCATTGGCCACGTCGTTGCTGGAGACCACGGCTTGCCGGCGGCCGATCAGCACGCGCAGGCCGAGATCGTCGCCCTCGGCGCTTTCCGATTCCTCGACCTTGCCGTCGCGCAGTTCGACCGACAGCGACAGAGATCGCACGGCGACCGCATCGGCAGCGTCGGCGCCGGCGGCGAGCGCGGCCTTCACCAGCCGCTCCGCGCGGTCGGTGAGGGCGGTCTGGTCGAACAGGGAGGCGGCGGGAGCGAGCATGCGTGGGGCTTTCCTTGCCTGTCAGATGGCGCTGCGCGGGCGCCCGTTCAACCGCCGTATCCGGCCAAATTGAGCGGGTCGCGGCAATACCTCGTCAATCATGCTTCGCAACGCGCCGTCAATCATGCAGCACGATGCAGGCCCCGCTACTTCCGGTTAACCGCGCCCGTTAAGCGGTTTCGGACGCCTTTCTGCCATCATCCTCATGCGACCGGGCAAATAAGCCTGGCGCGGGAGAGTTTGAGGCGTCAGATGCGAAGTGGCGGATGCCCCGCCGGGACGAGCCGCGGGCTGCGGCTCGACCCGTTCGCCCTGCCGGTGCGCTATGCGGCGAGCGATGCCGCGGCCGACGGGCGGGAGCGCGAGATCGAGCTCCATCGTGAGCGTGTCGTGGTGCGCCGGCGCGTGTCCGGCATGCCGATGGCGCTCAACATGCCGCTGTCGGCCTTTTCCGGCGTCGCCTTGCGGCTGGCGGCCGGGGCCGCCGAAGTCGTCCTCACCCACAAGGATCCTTCGCTCGCTCTGCCGCTGGCGGTCACGGCCGATGCCGACGACGCGCTTGCCGACTGGCATAGCTGGGGCCAGGTGCTCGGCCTGCCGCTGCTGGTCGACGAGGAGGGCGAGACCCGCGAGGCCTTCGCCCGGCTCGGCCAGGTCCGCGTCGCGCGGCCGCGCCCGCGCCGCCGCCGCCGCAGTGCGCTGAAGAGGCGCCGGCCGTCGATGTCGATGCGCCGCGCGTTGGGCAAGCTCACCGAAGCGACGCCCGTGCACCGCGGCGAGCGCGAGATTATCGCAAGAAATTAGCGCTCTGGACGTGCTGTTGTCATGGCCGGGCTTGTCCCGGCCATCTCGCTTAGGCGGGCACTGTGCGTTCCTAAGCGGGATGCCCGCGACAAGCGCGGGCATGACGAAGAACGGTGCTCGCTTACTTGCACCTTCGCAGCTTCACCGTGCCGCCCTGTTGCAACACCATCTCGACGTGCTCGTCGTCGATGCGCCGCAGCGTGTAGGTGGTGTGCGCGTTGCTGATCTGGCCGGTGGTGAAGATGTCTACCACGCGCCAGCGCGACGGCCCGTCCGCCGTCACCGACCTGTTGCGGTAGGCCGGGACGCCGCCCTTGCTGTCGGTGCGCGTGTCGCCGTTGAAGCTGATGACGCGCAGCCGGCCGCAGTCGATCGGGCCCTTTTCGCTGCTCGTGCTTTCGCCCCAGCGGCCGGACACCGGATAGGTGTCGGCATTAGCCGGCGCGGCGAGCGCGGCCAGGGCAAGCGCGGTGAGGAAGGCGGTGCGCATGGGGCAAAGAGTCGGCACCCGCCGGGCCAAAAGCAAGGGGGCGGCCCCGCCATCCTTAACGAAGCGCGAGACGATTTAATGCCAATTAATCCGTCTTCGCCCCATAACCCCCCGCGGTCGGTGTCTGGATGATCACCGCCTCGCCGGCGTCGATCGTCGTTTCGTCGCAGCCTTGCAGGCGTTCCATGCGTCCGTCCTTGCGGCGCGCCCAGTTCTCGCCGATCTGGCCGGCGTCGCCGCCGGCGAGCCCGAACGGCCGCACGCGCCGGTGGCCCGACAGGATGGTGCACTCCATCTTCTCCAGGAAGCGGATGGTGCGGCGGATGCCGTCGCCCGCGTGCCATCGGCCCTTGCCGCCGGAGCCCTGGCGGATGTGGAAGTCCTCCAGCACGACCGGATAGCGGAACTCCAGCACCTCCGGGTCGGTCAGCCGCGTGTTGGTCATGTGGGTATGCACCGCGTCGGTCCCGTTGAAGCCGGGTCCGGCCGGCGAACCGGAGCAGATCGTCTCGTAGTACTGGTACCTGGCGTTCCCGAAGTTGAGGTTGTTCATGGTGCCCTGCGCCGCGGCGAGGGCGCCCAGCGCGCCGAACAGGCAGTTGGTCACCGCCTGCGAGGTTTCGACGTTGCCGGCCACCACCGCGGCCGGATATTCGGGCGACAGCATCGACTTCTTCGGCACCACGATGCGTATCGGCCGGAGGCAGCCCGCGTTCATCGGGATGTCATCGTCCACCATCACGCGGAACACGTAGAGCACCGCGGCGCGCGCCACCGGCTCGGGTGCGTTGAAGTTGGTCGGCTGCTGCGGCGACGTGCCGGTGAAGTCGACGGTCGCCTCGCGCTTCTTCTTGTCCACGCTGATCCTCACCTTGATCACCGTGCCCTGGTCCATCTCGTAGGCGAACTCCGAGTCGTGCAGGCGGTCGATGACGCGCCGCACGCTCTCCGCCGCGTTGTCCTGCACGTGCTGCATGTAGGCCTTCACCACCGGCAGCGTGAAGTGGTCGACCATCTTGCGCAGCTCCGCCACGCCCTTCTCGTTGGCGGCGATCTGCGCCTTCATGTCGTTGACGTTCTGGATCGGGTTACGCGCCGGATACTTGGCCCCGGTGAGCGCGTCCATCAGCTCCTTTTCGCGGAAGCGGCCGCGGTCGAGAAGCTTGAAGTTGTCGAACAGCACGCCTTCCTGTTCGATGGTGGTGGCGTTGGGCGACATCGAGCCCGGCGAGATGCCGCCGACGTCGGCGTGGTGGCCGCGCGAGGCGACCCAGAACAGGATGTTCTTCTTCCGGTCGTCGAACACCGGGGTGCACACGGTGATGTCGGGCAGGTGGGTGCCGCCGTTGTAAGGCGCGTTGATGACGTAGACGTCGCCCGGCTTGATCCGGCCCTTGTTGTCGCGGATGACCGTCTCGACCGAACGGTCCATCGAGCCGAGATGCACCGGCATGTGCGGCGCGTTGGCGACCAGCGTGCCGTCTGCTGCGAACACCGCGCAGGAGAAGTCGAGCCGCTCCTTGATGTTCACCGAATAGGCCGTGTTCTGCAACGACACGCCCATCTGCTCGGCGATCGACATGAACAGGTTGTTGAACACCTCGAGCATGATGGGATCGGCATGGGTGCCGATGGCCGCCACGCGCTTGAGCTTCGTTGCGCGCGTCAGCACCAGATGGTTCTTCGCGGTCAGCTCGGCCTGCCAGCCGGGCTCCACCACGATGGTCTGGTGCGGCTCGATGATGATGGCGGCGCCCTTCACGCGCGAGCCCGGCTTGAGCTGGTCGCGCGTGAACACGTTGGCGTCGTGCCATTCGCCGGCGGAGAAGAAGCGCG
>JBKBRE010000037.1:0-18017 GCA_046292265.1 Pseudolabrys sp.
ATCGTTTACCAAAACCGCCCAAGACTGGCCCATTGGCGGCGGAGCGCGCGCGGCCGCGTGCGCGCGTTCCAGCGCCGCCGCGCGGCCATGGCCGACCCCGGGGAGGGGCGTCCATGCCGCCACCGAAATGGGCCCGATGGACGCACGCCTCGCTCACGCACCGAAGGGAAGACAAAGGCAGCGCGTCGCCGCTGCGGCCGGCGTCGCCTGGCCGCGCCTGCGCGCCCCGCGCGCCCTGCGCCGCGCCTATGCGGCCCTTATCGACCTCGACATTCCGCGCGGCGCCGGCTCCTCGGCGGCCGCGGCGCTGCTGCTCGCCAGCGTCGGCTATGGCGTCGTGCGCGGCGGCCACGGCGAGGAGATCGCCACCAACCTGCACGACCTCTGCGACACGCTGGCCAATGCCGCCGGTTTCCAGATCGCCGAGACGGCGCTCGCCGGGCAGCATGAATTGCCGCGCGAACGCATCCTGGCCGCCGCCGGCATCACCAGCCGCACCTCGCTTCTGTTCCTCGACGCCACCGAGACACGCAAGCGCCTGCTCGCCAATCCCTGGATCGCCGAAGCGACCGTGCTCAAGCTCTACCCGGGCCAGCTGCGCCTCGAGCTCAAGGAGCGGCGGCCATTCGCGCTCTGGCAGAAGGACGGCCGCATCGCGCTGATCGCCGACGACGGCACCGTGCTCGAGAACGGCGTGCCGGGCCGCTACGCCGGCCTGCCGCTCGTCGTCGGCAAGGGCGCGGAGAAGGCGGCGCCGCCGCTGGTCGCGCTGGTCAAGCGCTTTCCCGAGATCGCCGGGCAGGTGGAAGCCTCTGTGCTGGTCGCGGAGCGCCGCTGGAACCTGCGCCTGAAGAACGGCGTCGACGTGCTCCTGCCGGAGGACGAGCCGGCGCGCGCGCTGCGCGTGCTGGTCGATCTCGACCGTTCGAAGAAGCTGCTCTCGCGCGACATCGTCGCCGTCGATCTGAGGCTGCCCGACCGCATCGTGGTGCGCCAGTCGGAATCAGCCGCCGCCGCGCGCGAGGAAGCGCTCAAGGCGGCCGAGAAAGCCAAGAAGAAAAAGGGGAACGAGGCGTGATGGAATTCGTCCGCTTCACTGGTCTTGCTTTTCCCGGGCGCAGCGCAGCACGCAGTGGTGCGCTGCAGACCCGGGACCTTACCAAGCTCAGCGCCTGTAACGGCCCCGGCTCTGCGGTGCACCGCTTTCGCACTGCACCGCGTCCGGGGCACGGGGGCGCGGCATGACCGGCAAAGTCATCCGCTTCGGCCTCACGCCCAAGATGAAGCCGGTGTCGCCGAAGCGCGCCGCCGTGGTGGCCGCGCTCGACATCGGCACCTCCAAGATCGTCTGCATGATCGCCAGGCTGCAGCCGCAGGCGCCGCAGGACGTGCTGCGCCGGCGCTCGCACGGCGTCCGCGTGCTCGGCTTCGCGCACACCGCCGCCGCCGGCATGAAGGGCGGCGCCGTGATCGACCTCATCGAGGCCGAGCAGATGGTGCGCACGGCGATCGACATCGCCGAGAACGCCGCCGGCCTGCAACTGGAGTCCGTCGTGGTCTCGCTCTCCGGCGGCCGCCTCGGCTCGGAGCGCTTCACCGCCGCCATCGAGCTTGCCGGCGGCGCCGTTGGCGACGGCGACATCGCCCGCGTGCTGGCCGCCGCCTCGCGCCATTCGGTGCGCGACGGCCGCGCCGTGCTGCATTCGCTGCCCATCGGTTACACGGTGGACGCCGCCGCCGGCATCCGCGAGCCGCGCGGCATGCTCGGCCACCATTTCGGCGTCGACATGCACATGGTCACCGCCGAGGTCGCCACCGTGCGCAACCTGATGCTCACGGTCGAGCGCAGCCACCTCGACATCGAGGCCATGGTCGCCTCGCCTTATGTGGCCGGCTTGTCCGTGCTCGCCGACGACGAGGCCGACCTGGGCGCCGCCGTCATCGACCTGGGCGCCGGCACCACCAGCCTGGCGGTCTATTCCGCCGGCCGCTTCGTCCACGCCGACGGCTTCGCGCTGGGCGGCCACCACGTGACCATGGACCTGGCCCGCGGGCTCAACGCCCGCATTGCCGACGCGGAGCGAATCAAGGCGATTTATGGCAGTGTCCTGATGGGCGGTTCGGACGAGCGCGACATGATCACGGTTCCCCCCGTCGGCGACGACGAGCGCGAGCCCCCGCAATTCGTCTCGCGGGCGACGTTGACGCGCATCATCAAGCCGCGGGTGGAGGAGATTCTGGAAATGGTGCGCGACCGCCTGAAGGCGTCGCCCTTCGCGGCCGAGCCGCGCGGGCGGGTCGTGCTCACCGGCGGCGGCAGCCAGCTTTCGGGCCTGCCCGAGCTCGCCGCGCGTATCCTGAAGCGTCCTGTGCGTATAGGCCGTCCGCTTGGGCTCTCCGGCTTGCCGGACGCGGCCAAGGGGCCGGCTTTCGCGGTGGCGGCGGGGCTTCTGATCTACCCGCAGGCCGCCCACCTCGAACACTTTGAACCGCGGCGAACGCGGCACTTGATGACAGGTACCGGCGGCTACATGGCACGGGTCGGGCGATGGCTGCGCGAGAGTTTCTGACCCGGCGGCAAGGACAACTTCCATTGGCCGGTGGCGGACCGGTCCCGATCTAGCGGCTTAAAGAGGCAAACATGACCATCAATCTGAAGATCCCCGACATTCGCGAGATGAAGCCGCGCATTACCGTGTTCGGCGTCGGCGGCGCCGGCGGCAACGCGGTCAACAACATGATCACGGCCGGCCTCCAGGGCGTCGATTTCGTCGTCGCCAATACCGACGCGCAGGCGCTCACGATGTCGAAGGCCGAGCGCATCGTCCAGATGGGCACGCAGGTCACCGAGGGCCTGGGCGCCGGCTCGCAGCCGGAGGTCGGCCGCGCCGCGGCGGAGGAGGTGATCGACGAGATCCGCGACCATCTCTCCGGCGCGCACATGGTCTTCGTCACCGCCGGCATGGGCGGCGGCACCGGCACCGGCGCCGCGCCCGTCATCGCCAAAACCGCGCGCGAGCTGGGCATCCTCACGGTCGGCGTGGTCACCAAGCCGTTCCACTTCGAGGGCCAGCGCCGCATGCGTTATGCGGAGACCGGCATCACCGAACTGCACAAGGTGGTCGACACCCTGCTGATCATCCCGAACCAGAACCTGTTCCGGGTGGCCAACGAGAAGACTACTTTCGCCGATGCCTTCGCGATGGCCGACCAGGTGCTCTACTCGGGCGTGGCCTGCATCACCGACCTGATGGTCAAGGAAGGCCTCATCAACCTCGACTTCGCCGACGTGCGCGCGGTCATGAGCGAGATGGGCAAGGCCATGATGGGCACCGGCGAAGCCACCGGCGAGAAGCGCGCGCTCACCGCCGCCGAGGCCGCCATCTCCAATCCGCTCATCGACGACGCCTCGATGAAGGGCGCCCGCGGCCTGCTGATCTCGATCACCGGCGGCAAGGACCTCACGCTGTACGAGGTCGACGAAGCCGCCACCCGCATCCGCGAGGAGGTCGATCCCGACGCCAACATCATCGTCGGCGCGACCTTCGACGAGAGTCTCGACGGCATCATCCGCGTCTCCGTCGTCGCCACCGGCATCGACAGCGCGACCGTCCAGCGCCAGCAGCCGTCGGCGGCGGAATCTTCGCTTAAGGAACTCGCCAGCAAGCTGCGCAACGACTCGCGCCGCATCGCCGAGCGCGTCGAACGCGCTGCGCCCGCGACGCCGGCTCCGTCGCAGGCGCCCGCGCCGGCAGCCATGGCCGCGAACACGGCGCACAGCGTGGAATCTGCGGCGCACGCGGCGGTGGCTGCGGCGCTCCTGCCGGACAGTGGCCAGGAAGTGTCGATCCACCCGATGCCGGTGAAGCCGTCGCTGTTCGACGCGCCGGTGGCGGAAGCGCCAGCGGTGCCGGAGATGCCGCCGGCGACATTCATCCCGCCCGCAGCGGAAAAGGTCATGCGCACCCCGCGCATGCCGCGCATCGAAGAACTGCCGCTGCCGGCGCAGAACGAGATCCGCGCGCAGCGCGGGGAGGCGGCGGCCGACAACCAGCCTGAAAAGCAGCGGCTGTCGCTCATGCAGCGGCTCGCCTCGGTCGGCCTCGGCCGGCGCAACGAGGAAGCCGAGATGCCGCCGGCGCCGCGCACCGCGCGGGCGGTCCCGCAGTTCGAGCGGCCGGTCCAGCGGCCGACCGCGCGCCAGCCGGAAGGCCGCCATCCTGAGGGAAGACCTGCCGACCCGGTCTCGGAATATGCCCGCCGTGCCGCCCCGCAGGGGCTCGACCCGCACGGCCGGCCCGCGCCTGTGCATAATTCGCCCGAAGAAGACCAGCTCGATATCCCGGCTTTCTTGCGCCGGCAGGCGAACTGAAGACCCCGACCCTACGGCGGCCCCGCTCGAAAGAGTGGGGCCGCCGCCTAAGGGAGCCTCGTCTTTTTGACGTTAGTCGATTGAATCAATTGCGTTTTTATTCTTTTGCGGAGCGCGTGGTCCCCCAGCGCACCCTTCTCCCGCCGCCCGAGGGACCTTCCCAGGTAAGGTAAATTGGAACTCGGGCTGGCATCGGCCGCTCAATTGCGGCGAAAAAGGGTAACAGTCGGTAAGAAAGCGTGAGTTGGAGAAGCGGCCCGACTGGCCGTAAGTTTCAGCAGGAAAAGGGACTTTCGGCCTGGGGGCCGCCACGGAAATGTGGCGGGGTGCTTGAGGGCCAAAATGTGGCCCGAGAGAACAGGCCACGAGGGGACGCGATGCCGGCTGGGATCGCGAACAAGAGTATCAATGAAGGGCGCTAAGCAGACAACGCTCCGCGACCGGGTTGCCGTCTCCGGTATCGGCGTCCATTCCGGACAGCCGGTGACGATGACGCTGCATCCCGGCGACGACGACAGCGGCATCGTCTTCCAGCGCATTGCCGCCGACGGCTCGCTCGAGCGCGAAATCCGCGCCGACGTGCGCGCGGTCACCGCCACCGAATTCGCCACCGTCCTCGGCGACGCCAAGGGGCCGATCTGCTCCACCGCCGAACATCTGCTCGCGGCCTTCCGCGGGCTCAACGTCGACAACGTCGTGGTCGAGATCGACGGGCCGGAAGTGCCGATCATGGACGGCAGCGCCGTCGCTTTCGTCGATGCGCTCGACCAGGCCGGGCTCACCACGCGCGCGCTGCCGCGCCGCTTCATCGAAGTGCTCAAGCCGGTGCGCGTCGCGCATGACGGCGCCTTCGGCGAGCTGCGTCCCTATGCGCACGGCTTCCGCGTCGAGGCCGAGATCGAGTTCGACCATCCGCTGATCGGCAAGCAGGCGCTTGCGCTCGACATCGAGCCGAAGACCTTCCGCAACGAGATCGCGCGGGCGCGCACCTTCGGCTTCATGAAGGACGTTACCCGGCTGTGGAGCGCGGGCTACGCGCTCGGCGCTTCGCTCGACAACACGCTGGTGGTGAGCGAGGACCGCGTCCTCAACACCGACGGCCTGCGCTATGCCGACGAGTTCGTGCGCCACAAGGTGCTCGACGCGGTCGGCGATCTGGCGCTCGCCGGCCTGCCGCTGCTCGCCGCCTACAAGACGGTCCGCGGTGGCCACAAGCTCAACCACGCGGTGCTCTCGGCCCTGATGGCCGACAAGAGCGCCTGGCGGGTGATCGAGGCGGCGGAGACGGTGCGCCGCGTGCGCGGCCAGGCCGCGGTGGCGGGCCTTGCGGCGCCGGCCTACGGGCCTGAAATCTCCTGAAAAATCAAATCGTTATCTCTTAACCGCGGCGCCTTAATCCGGGCCGATTGTCGGCTTAGTCGCATGGCGGAGCGGCTGTTTTTCGTTTACATCAATGCGGTACGCGGGTTGCCGCAGCGACCTGCGACGACCTGAGGGGGTCCATTGAGAAGCAATTCGGTGAGTGCGGAAACCGAGGTGACGGACGCCGTCCCGATCGTGCGCCCCCGGCGCTTTGCGCGCATGGCGGTGGTCTTGCTGCTGGCGGCCGCGCTCGGCGGGTGCAGCAGCCTCAGCGGCTTCAATCTGTTCGGCAGCAAGGACGACAACCCGCCGGACGAGCCGGCCGACCGGCTCTACAACGAGGGCCTCTTCTACCTCAACGCGAAGAAAGAACCCAAGGAGGCGATCAAGAAGTTCGAGGAAGTCGATCGCCAGCATCCTTATTCGGAGTGGGCGCGCAAGTCGCTGATCATGTCGGCCTATGCCCACTACACGGCCGGTCAGTACGAGGAATGCGTCACCGCCGCCAAGCGCTACATCACGCTGCACCCGGGCAGCCCGGACGCGGCCTATGCGCAGTATCTGATCGGCGCCTCCTATTTCGACGAGATTCCCGACATCACCCGCGACCAGGCCCGTACCGAGAAGGCGCTCGCCGCGCTGGACGAGGTGATCCGCAAGTTCCCGACCACCGAATACGCCAGCAGCGCCAAGCAGAAGATGGAGGTCGCGCGCGACCAGCTCGCCGGCAAGGAGATGCAGGTCGGGCGCTATTACCTCGACAAGAAGAACTACACCGGCGCGATCAACCGATTCAAAGTCGTGGTCACGCGCTACCAGACCACCCGCCACGTCGAGGAGGCGCTCGAGCGCCTGACCGAGGCCTATATGGCGCTCGGCATCGTGGACGAGGCGCAGACCGCGGCCGCCGTGCTCGGGCACAATTTCCCCGACAGCGTCTGGTACAAGCACGCTTACGCCCTGGTGAAGAGCGGCGGCGCCGAGCCCCGCGAGAACAAGGGCTCCTGGATCAGCAAGGCCTTCAAGAAGATCGGGCTGGGCTGACCGCTCCGGCGGCCGGCTCCTTGGACCTGCCCACAGCGTCATGCCCGGCCTTGTGCCGGGCATCCACGTCTTGCAACCTCTCAGCGACTCAAGGCGTGGATGGCCGGGACGAGCCCGGCCATGACGCCGGGTAACTAGGTCCGTAGACGTATGCTTTCCCGATTGTCCATCCGCGACATCGTTCTGATCGACCGGCTCGACATCGAGTTCGCCGACGGGCTGGCCGTGCTCACCGGCGAGACCGGCGCCGGCAAGTCGATCCTGCTTGACGCCTTCGCCCTGGCGTTGGGCGGCCGCGGCGACCAGGCGCTGGTGCGCCAGGGCGCCGAGCAGGGGCAGGTGACCGCGGTGTTCGAGGTCCGGCGCAACCATCCGGCGCGCGCGCTGCTCAAGGCCAACGACATCGCCGACGAGGACGAACTGATCCTGCGCCGCGTGCAGCTTGCCGACGGCCGCACCCGCGCCTTCGTCAACGACCAGCCGGTGAGCGTGCAGGTGCTCAAGCAGCTCGGCCAAACCCTGGTCGAAATTCACGGCCAGCACGACGACCGCGCGCTGGTGGATGCCGGCACCCACCGCGACCTGCTCGACGCCTCCGGCGGGCTCGAACGCGACGCCGCCGAGGTCACCGTCTTGTGGAACGCGAAGCGCGAGGCGCAGGAGGCGGCCGACGCGCACCGCGCCGAGGTCGAGCGCGCCAAGCGCGAGGGCGACTGGCTGCGCCACGCCGTCGACGAGCTCGGCAAGCTGGCGCCGCAAGGCGGCGAGGAGACCGCGCTCGCCGAGCGCCGCACCTTCATGATGCAGTCGGAGAAGGTCGCCGAGGATCTGCGCGACGCGCACGAGACGATCGCCGGCGCCAATTCGAGCGTGCCCGCCTTCGCCGCCGCCATCCGCAAGCTGGAGCGGCGCAGCGCGCAGGCGCCGGCGCTGGTCGAGCCGGCGGTGAAGTCGCTCGACGCCGCGCTCAACGCGCTCGAGGAGACGCGCGCGCATCTGGAAGCCGCCCTGCGCGCCGCCGACTACGATCCGGCCGAGCTCGAGCGCATCGAGGAGCGGCTGTTCGCGCTGCGCGCCGCGGGGCGCAAGTACAACGTGGCCGTCGACGACCTCGCCGTGCTCGCCGAGCAGTACCGTGCCGACATCGCGCTGATCGACGCCGGCGAAGACAAGCTTAAGGCGCTGGAAGCGCAGGCCAAGGCGGCGCAGGCCGCCTTCGCCAAGGCGGCCGAGGCGCTGTCCAAGGCGCGGCTGAAGGCCGGCGCCGCGCTCGACAAGGCGGTGAACGCCGAGCTCAAGCCGCTCAAGCTCGAGCGCGCCAGGTTCACCACCGAGATCGTCAGCGAGGCGGGCAATGCCGGGCCGAACGGCATCGACCGCGTCGAGTTCTGGGTGCAGACCAACCCGGGTACGCGGCCCGGGCCCTTGATGAAGGTCGCCTCCGGCGGCGAACTGGCGCGCTTCCTGCTTGCGCTGAAGGTCGTGCTGGCCGACCGCGGCTCGGCGCCGACGCTCGTCTTCGACGAGATCGACACCGGCGTCGGCGGCGCGGTGGCCGACGCCATCGGCGTCAGGCTGGCGCGGCTCGCCCGCGGCGTGCAGGTACTCGCCGTCACGCACGCGCCGCAAGTGGCGGCGCAGGCGACCCGCCACTACGTCATCTCGAAGGACGCGCTGGAGAAGGGCAAGCGGGTCGCCACCCGCGTCGTCGAGGTGTCGGCCGACAAGCGGCGCGAGGAGATCGCGCGCATGCTCGCCGGCGCCGAGATCACCAACGAAGCCCGCGCCGCCGCCGAGCGGCTGATCAAGGCGGCGGGGTAGTTATCGTCGTCCTGAGGAGCCGTCGCGCAGCGACGGCCTCGAAGGACCTGTGAGTCAGAGATCCTTCGAGGCTCGCGGAGCCTGTCATCGGGCCGGCCCAAGTGGGCCGGACCCGTTGGCTCGCACCTCAGGATGACGGCGAGAGGGTCGCAAGAGTACAAAATGGCCAGGTCCCAAGTCCGCACCGACAAAACCCCCGTCGATCTCCTGACCCCGAAGCAGGGCGCGGCCGAGCATGCGCGGCTGCAGACGGAAATCGCCAAGCACGACAAGCTCTATTACCAGCAGGACCGCCCCGTCATCAGCGACGCCGAATACGACGCGCTCAGGCGGCGCTACAACGAGATCGAGGCGCGCTTTCCCGAGCTGCGCACGCTGGAATCGCTGTCGCTGAAAGTCGGCGCCGCGCCGGCGCGCGGCTTCGCCAAGATCCGCCACGCGGTGCCGATGCTCTCGCTCGATAACGCCTTCGCCGAGCAGGACGTGGTCGATTTCGTTTCCCGCATCCGCCGCTTCCTGAAGCTCGACGAGGACGAGCGCATCGACTTTTCCGCCGAGCCGAAGATCGACGGCCTGTCGATGTCGCTGCGCTACGAGGACGGCGAGCTGGTTTCCGCCGCCACGCGCGGCGACGGCACTGAGGGCGAGGACGTCACCGCCAACATCCGCACCCTGAAGGACGTGCCGCAAAAGCTGCACGGCCGCCACGTGCCGAAAATCACCGAGGTGCGCGGCGAGGTCTACATGACCAAGAAGGCCTTCCTCGCGCTCAATGAGAGGCAGAAGGCCGCCGGCGAACAGGTCTTCGCCAATCCGCGCAATTCCGCCGCCGGCTCGCTGCGCCAGAAGGACCCGGGCGTCACGGCCACGCGCCCGCTCGGCTTCTTCGCCTATGCCTGGGGGCAGATGAGCGAGATGCCGGCCGAGACGCAGACCGGCATGGTGAAGTGGTTCGAGACCTGCGGCTTCAAGACCAACCCGCTCACCAAGCTCTGCCATTCGGTCGAGCAGCTTCTCGCCTTCCACCGCAAGATCGAGGAGCGGCGCGCCGGCCTCGACTACGACATCGACGGCGTCGTCTACAAGGTCGACCGCATCGACTGGCAGGAGCGGCTCGGCTTCGTCTCGCGCACGCCGCGCTGGGGCATCGCGCACAAGTTCCCGGCCGAGCGCGCCATGACCGTGCTCAAGGACATCGAGATCCAGGTCGGCCGTACCGGCGCCTTGACGCCGGTCGGCAAGCTCGAACCGGTCGGCGTCGGCGGCGTCATTGTGCAGAATGTCACCCTGCACAACGAGGACTACATCAAAGGCGTCGGCGGCAAGGGCGAGGTGCTGCGCGAGGGCCGCGACATCCGCATCGGCGACACCGTCGTGATCCAGCGGGCCGGCGACGTCATCCCGCAGGTGGTCGATGTCGTCATCGACAAGCGGCCGAAGGAAGCGAAGCCTTATCACTTCCCGAAGAAATGCCCGTGCCCGCTGCATACCGACGTGGTGCGCGAGGAAACCGCCACCGGCGAGGAGGGCGCGCGCGCCCGCTGTACCGGCGAGTTCGCCTGTCCGTATCAGAAGATCCAGCATTTGATGCTGTTCGTCTCGCGCCGCGCCTTCGACATCGACGGGCTGGGCGAGAAGCAGATCGAGCTGTTCTTCGACAAAGGATGGGTGCGCGAGCCGGCCGACGTCTTCACGCTCGCGCGCAAGCACAGAAACGATCTCCTGGCCGAGGAGGGCTACGGCGAGACCTCGGTGAAGAACCTGTTCGACGCCATCGACGCGCGGCGCGAGATCGGGCTCGACCGCTTCATCTATGCGCTCGGCATCCGCCATGTCGGCGAGACCACGGCGCTGGCGCTCGCGCGTGGCTACGGCTCGTGGGAGGCGTTCCACGACGCGGCGCTGAAGGTCGCCAAAGGCGACGAGGAGACGATCGCCGAGATGGACGCGCTCGACCAGATCGGCGACACGGTGATCCAGGCGGTGGCCGCCTATTTCGGCGAAAGCCACAACCGCGGCATAGTCGAGCGCCTGGTCAAGCAGGTGAAGGTGCTCGACGCCGAGAAGCCGAAGAAGGACTCGGCCATCGCCGGCAAGACGGTGGTGTTCACCGGCGCGCTGGAGAAGATGACGCGCGACGAGGCCAAGGCCACCGCCGAGCGCTTAGGGGCCAAGGCCGCCGGCTCGGTGTCGAAGAAGACCGACTACGTCGTCGCCGGCCCCGGCGCCGGCTCCAAGCTGGCCGAAGCCAGGAAGCACGGCGTCACGGTGCTCACCGAGGACGAGTGGCTGAAGCTGATCGGCGGGTGAATTATCCCTTCCCTGAAAGGGGAGGGGCGCCGCGCGCAGCGCGGCGGGTGGGGTTACGTCGCAACTAAGAATGCCCCCACCCGGCTCGCTCCGCTCGCCACCCTCCCCCGCAAGCGGGGGAGTGATTAAGAAGGCTCACCGCCTAACCAGCCCCCAGAACGCCGCGCCGGTCGCTACTGCCCAGAACAGCATCAAGAGCGCCATCGGCATGGCGGTCGAAGCCCCCGCGATCATCATCGATACCATCTGGGTCGAGGCGGCGCCGAGCGCCATCTGCACGAAGCCGGTCAGGCCGGAGGCCGCGCCCGCCGCCTGCGGCCGCACGCTCACCGCGCCGGCGATCGCGTTCGGCAGCAGCACGCCGTTGCCGAAGGAGATGATGAGCTGCGGCAGGAAGACGACCGCCGGTCCCGCCTCCCAGGCGAAGGCGATCAGCAGCGTGGTGATGAGCGCGCCGACCACTTCGCACACGGCGCCGGCCACGATCATCGCATCGATGCCGTAGCGCTGCGACAGCCGCGAGGCGGTGAAGTTGCCGCTCATGTAGCCGAACGAGGTGATCGCGAACCACAGGCCGTATTCGGCCGAGGAGCGGCCCATCAGCGTCACCACCACGTGCGGGCCGCCGCCGAGGAAGCTGAAGAACGGCGCCGAGCCGAGCGCGCCGCATAGCACGTAGCCGTGGAAGCGCGCGTGGCCGAGCAGTTCGCGCCATTCCCGCCACAGCATGCCCGGCGTCTGCGCCACCGCGGCGGGCCGCGTCTCCGGCAGCACGAAAAAGGCCCAGAGCAGCACGGCGCAACTCATCGCCGCGATGGCGAGGAAGATCGCCTCCCAGCCAAAGGCGGTGTCGAGAATGCCGCCGACGAGCGGCGACACCATCGGCGCGATCACCATCGCGGTGGTGACGAGGCCGATCATGGCGGCGGCGCGGTCGCGCTCGAACAGGTCGCGGATGATGGCGCGGCCCATCACGATGCCGCTGGCGGCGCCGACCGCCTGCACCGCGCGTGCGGCGATCAGCATCTCGATCGAGCTCGCCGTGATGGCCGCGACCGAGGCGAGCACGTTGATGCCCAGTCCCACGATCACCACCGGCCGGCGGCCGAAGCGGTCGCTCAACGGCCCGAGCACGAGCTGGGCGACGGCGAGGCTCAACAGATAGAGCGAGAGCGTGAGCTGCACGGTGCCGGCGTCGGTGGCGAGCCGCGTAACCAGGCTCGGCAGCGCCGGCACCACGATGTTGAGCGTCGCCGGGCCGATGGCGGTCATCGCCATCAGCAGCGCCAAAAGGCGCCAGGGCGTCGCCGCACCGCTGGTGTCGGGCTTGCGGGGGATGTCTTGCACGGAATTCAGCCCGCGAGCGGCCTGGTTGCCGCTTCCAGCCAGCGCTGCGTCTCGGCCTCGACCAGCGGGCTGATCGTCTCGTGCACGCGCGCGTGATAGCTGTCGAGCCAGTTGCGCTCCTTGCCCGTGAGCATGCGCGGCTCGATCAGCCGCCGCTCGATCGGCGCCAGCGTCAGCGTCTCGAAGGCGTTGAGCGGCTTCTCGGCGCCGGCCGGCTCCGGCTCGGCGATCACCAGCACCAGGTTCTCGATGCGGATGCCGTAGGCCGCCGTCTTGTAGTAGCCCGGTTCGTTCGACAGGATCATGCCGCGCCGCAGGGCGACGGTGCCGAGCTTGGAGATGCGCGCCGGCCCCTCGTGCACCGACAGGTAGCTGCCGACGCCGTGCCCGGTGCCATGGTCGAAGTCGAGCCCGGCCTGCCAGAGCGATGCCCGCGCGAAGGGGTCGAGCTGCGCGCCGCTGGTGTTCTCCGGAAAGATCGCGGTGGCGATGGCGATGTGGCCCTTCAGCACGCGCGTGAAGCGGTCGCGCATCTCGTCGGTCGGCGTGCCGACAACGACAGTCCGTGTAATGTCGGTGGTGCCGTCCTCGTATTGCGCGCCGGAATCGACGAGGAACAATTCGTTCGTGCCGAGCTTGCGGTTGCTCTCCCTGGTCACCCGGTAGTGCACGATGGCGCCATTCGGCCCCGCGCCGGCGATGGTCGGGAACGAGATGTCCTTCAGCACGCCGGTCTCGCGCCGGAAGCTCTCCAGCGCCGCCACCGCGTCGATCTCGGTCAGCTTGCCCTTCGGTGCCTCGCGCTCGATCCAGGCGAGGAACCGCGTCACTGCCGCGCCGTCGCGCTTGTGCGCGGCGCGCGCGCCGGCGATCTCGGCCGCGTTCTTCACCGCCTTCATCAGGGTGATCGGATCGGGCCCGCGCGCGGGCTTGCCGCCGTGCTCCGTGATCGCCCGCGTCAGCGCCTCGGCCGCGCTCGCCTGGTCGAGCCGCACCGTGCGGTCCTTGAGCGCGGCGAGGTCGCGCGCGAGATCGTCCGGTAAGCGCACGTCGCACACTTCCTCGAGTGCGTGCCGCGCGGCGTTGTCGAGCTTCTCCGGCGCGACGTAGAGGCGGGCGCGTCCCTCGCGCGACAGCAGCGCGAAGGCGAGCGCCAACGGCGTATGCGCGATGTCGGAGCCGCGGATGTTGAAGGCCCAGGCGACGTTCTGCGGGTCGGACACCACCAGCGCGTCGGCGCGCAGCTTGGCGAGCTCGGCGCGCACGCGCGCGAGCTTGTCGGCCGTGCCTTCGCCCGCGAGGCTGACGCCGCGCAGCGCCACCGGGCCGGCCGGTGGCGCAGGACGCGCGCGCCATAGCGCGTCGATCGGATTGCTCTCGAGCGCGAGCAGCTCGGCGCCGGCGTCCGCGCAGGCGGTACGGAGCTTCTCGGCCTGATCGGCGGTATGCAGCCAGGGATCGTAGCCGACTTTGGCGCCGGCCTTCAGGTTCGCGCTCAGCCACTTGTCCGGCGGATTGTCCACCAGATGCTCGATGGCGAAAGCCGCCTTGTCGATCTGCGCATCGGCCTGCACGGTGTAGCGGCCGTCGACGAACACAGCCGCGCGGTCGGTGAGCACGACGGCCGCGCCGGCCGAGCCGGTGAAGCCGGTGAGCCAGGCGAGCCGCTCCTCGCTCGCCGGCAGGTACTCGTTCTGCTGCCGGTCGGCGCGCGGCACCACGAAGCCGTCGAGCCCGCGGCGGGCGAGCTCGGCACGCAGCGCGGCAAGGCGCGCGGCGCTCTGCGCGCGCTCCGACGAATCATCGAAGGTCTGGAAACGGGCCTCGAACATGGCCGGCACTCTACAGAGGTTCTCCAAGCGGGCAACGCAGGCATGCGCATAGCGCCGCCTCGGGGAGCAAGCCTGGGCGGGCGGCTCGCCCGCGCAATTTCCTGCCGTGGCTGCCGGTTTGCCAAGCAACAAAACGCCGGTCTGAACATCGTTTGTGCATCGCAATAACAAGCGCTCATTTCCCCCGCTTATATGAATCAGAAGTTAAGCAGATCATGCGGGTTTATTGGGGCTTCCATGCGGTTCCGCGCATACTTCGCAGATGCGAATACCGTATATTGCATCGCAACAGTCAGGGCGGATTCCGGGATTCGCTTTCGACCTCGGTTTCGAAAGGAGATCAAAGATGGTTGCCCTCACTTATGGCGTCCTCGCGCCGGCCGCGCCGGCGGCGACGCCCCGCAAGAGCTTGTTCGCGCGGTTCATGGATGCGCTGATCGAGTCGCGCATGGAACGGGCCCGCCGCGAGATCCGCCGGCACATCCACTTGTTGCCCTACACGCTCGATGAGCGCGGCAACCGCCTGGTGACCACGCGCTCCGGTGCCGTGCCGTTCGACGGCCGGTAAGGGTAACGACGCGAAGTGATGAGCAGCCGTCCCGGTTTCGCCGAACCGGGGCGGCTTTGCGTTCGCTGCTACGGCCGCCGCAGCACCAGCGTCATCCAGCCGTCGAGCGGGATGCGCTTCTCCAGCACCAGGCCCTGCGCGCGATAGGCCGCGAGCGCCGCATGGGCGTGCGCCGGCAACAGGCCGGACAGCACCACGCGCGCGCCGCGCGCCGCCAGCCGGCTCAAGGGCATCGCCATGCGCGTGAGCGGGCCGAGCAGAATATTGGCGAAGATCAGGTCGTAAGGTCCGCCCGCGTATACCGCGCGGCGCCTCACGCCGGCGGCGGTCACGAAGCGGATCGTCGGCGTGCGGTTGAGCCGCGCGTTCGCCCGCGCCGCGGCGGTCGCCACCGGATCGATGTCGCTGGCGGTGACCCGCGCACGCAAGGCTTTCGCCGCCGCGATCGCCAGCACGCCGGAGCCGGTGCCGACGTCGAGTACATTCTTCTTATCCCTTCCCTGAAAGGGGAGGGTCGATCGCGTGAAGCGCGATCGGGGTGGGGTCTTCTTTCGACCGACCCCCACCCGGCTCGCTGCGCGCGCCACCCTCCCTCTTGCAGGGGGAGGGAAACCAAGGCGCTTCGTCAGATCGTCGAGCGCCAGCAGGCAGCCGCGCGTGGTGCCGTGATGGCCGGTGCCGAAGGCGAGCGCCGCTTCGATCTCGATGCCCAGCGCGTTCGGCTTCAAAGCGGCGCGGTCGTGCGCACCATGCACGACGAAACGGCCGGCGCGCACCGGCTTGAGGCCGGCGAGGCTCTCGGCCACCCAGTCGCGCGTTTCCACCTGTTCGAGAACCAGCGCGCGCGCCGCCTCCTCGCCGGCGGTGAGCGCGACCAGCGCGCGCAACCGCGCCTCGTCCGGCGGCGCGGCGAAGTGGACCGCCACCTGCCATTGCCCGTCGTCGCCTTCGAAGGCCGCACAGGCGGCGTCGTCGGCGTCCAGGCTCTCGCCGAGGAAGTCGGCGATGCGGCGGGCGGTGCGTTCGTCGCAGCGCAGGCGGGCGACGGCGGTGGGGGCGTGCATGGATGGTGTCATGGCCGGGCTTGTCCCGGCCATCCCGATAAGGAAGGCGATGCTATGCCAATCCGAGCGGGATGCGCGGGTCAAGCCCGCGCATGACAAAGGCCGGGCTTGCGCGCCTTCAATGCCGCTTGAAGTACTGGATTTCGCGCTCGTGCTGGAGCGCCGCCTTCTTCGTGTCGAAGGTGCCGAGATTGCGGCGCTTGCCGGTCTTCGGGTTTTTCTTGCGCGAATAGAGCCGGTACTTGCCGCCGGCGAGCTTGCGGATCATGGCGTCACCAACCGAACGGGAAGGGGAACGGCGGCGGCGGCGCGCGGTAATAGCGCTGCGGCGCCTCGCGGTAGTAATAGTAGCGCGGCCCCTCGTTGTATTCGCGCCAGTTGCGCGTGGTCTGCCGCCGGCGCGGCGGCGGCTGGTAGTAGGGCTCGTCGTCGTAGTCGTCGTTCGAATAGCGGCGCTGGTAATCGAGGTCACGCTGGCGCTGCGCGGTGGCCGGCGCCTCGGCGCCGGCGGGGATCTCGCCGTCGAGCACGACGCGCGTGTTGGCCATCTTGTGCTTGCGCAGCAGGCGCCAAAGCGTCTCGGAATTGGTGCGCGAGAGCCGCACGCAGCCGTGCGAGGCCGGCTTGCCGAGGTTCTTCTCGTCGAAGGTGCCGTGGATGGCGTGGCCGATCTGCGTGAAGAAGATCGAGTTGGGCATCGGCGCGTCGTCCCACTCGCGGCTGTAGTGGTCCTTCTCCATGCGGAACGGCTTGTACTCGCCGGACGGCGTGTCGTAGCCGTTCTTGCCGGTGGAGACCGGCCAGACGTGGATGGTCTCGCCGTCCTCGACCACGGTCATCTTCTGCGTCGATTTGTCGATTTCGATGAGCAGGGCGGCGTTCACCGGCACGCTGGCAAAGGCCAAAACGGCCGCGGCGAGCAGCAGGCAGAAGCGGCGGAGACGCATGGTACAACTCCCGGCCCGGCCGAATTTCCACACCCTAGCATGCCGGCCCGCACGCGAATAAGGCGCTTCACGGGGATTTCAATGCGGAGCAGGGTGGTACCGTTCCCGCGGCCTTTTACCTCGTCCTCACATGAACGGCTTGCCGCGGATGTCGATCGCCTTCTCGATCCGGACTAGCGCGCCGATGCCGGCTTCCGCGCCGACATGGGTCTGCTCGCGCGGCAAGAGCAGCGAGAATATCCTCTCGCGCACCGGCCCGCTTTCGTGCAGTTCGACCCGGCCGAAGAAGCGCAGGAAACCCGACTCGAGGATGCCGTCGCGCTGCGCCTTGAAGTTGGCGTACATGATGCACACGCGCTTCTCGTGTCCGAGGTTCTCCAGCACGGCACGCTTCGAGCGCTCCCACCAGGCGAGGTGCTCGTCGTCGTAGACGATCATGCTGCCCTTGGGCGTGAGGTTCGGCCCCTGCGGCCCGTAGGTCGAGACGAGGCAGGGATAGCCGTCATCCCAGGCGTTGCGGATCAGCGTCTTGACTGTGTCGGAGAGCGGCATGGGGTTCCTCGGGCGCGGACGCCATCGGCTGTAATCGAGGGCGTGCCGTGCCGCAAGGTGGCCCTCTCCCGCAGCCTCTGTCCCGTCATCCTGAGGTGCGCGCCCCTTGGCGCGCCTCGAAGGATGAACGGCCGTCGCCCTTCGAGCTCGCTTCGCTCGCACCTCAGGGTGACGGGTCGGAGGCAGCGATGCCCGGCTAATTCCCCAGCACCAGCACCCAGTAGCGCCGGCCGTTGTCCGCCGTGGCGGAGGCGATGCCGTATTGGCTGACGCCCTTCATCAGCATGTTGCGCCGGTGCCCGGCCGACTTCGCCCACATCTGCATGGCGCAGGTCTGAGAGTCGCACCCGAACGCGACGTTCTCCGCCGCCGTCGAGGCGATGCCGTCCATGCGCCGGCGGAAGTCCTTGTGGTCGAGCCGGCCGCGGCGGGCGAGGTCGCGCGCGTGCTCATAGGCTGCGCCGGAAAGCGCGGCCGATACGGTGAGCGGCGGCAGCTTGTGCTGCGCGCGGAAGGCGTTGAGCTCGAGCGCCTGCGCGGGCGCGATGAGCGCGAAAGCGGCGACGAGCGCGAAGCAGCGGCGGACGGGCAGGGACATTTCTTGTCTCGCGGTCGGTGCTGACCTACCGATGGTGCCGCCGCGTTTCGGGCTAAATTCGGGCCGGAGCCGTGTATGTCGTGGCGCTTGGCACTGGTCGTTCTGGCGGTCGCGTTGCTCAACGCGGTGCTCGCTTTCGACTGGTTCGCCGCGCGCGTCGTGCCGCCGCCGCCGCCCGTGGTGACGGCCGCGCCGCCGCC
>JBKBRE010000038.1:0-16107 GCA_046292265.1 Pseudolabrys sp.
GATCACCAGCGGCTCGCCGAACTCGACCGGCTGGCCGTCCTCGAACAGGATCTGGATGACGGTGCCGCCGCGCGGGGCGGGGATCTGGTTCATGGTCTTCATCGCTTCCACGATCAGCAGCGTGTCGCCCGCCTTCACTTTGGAGCCGATCTCGATGAAGGGCTTGGCGCCCGGCTCGGGCGAGGCATAGGCGGTGCCGACCATCGGCGAGATCACCACGCCCGGATGCTTGGCCGCGTCCATGGGAGCCGCGGCCGATTCCCCGACCGGCTGCGGCGCGGCGGCCGGTATCGCCCTCGCCGGCACGACCACGGCGGGCGCCGCGGCGACGCCGCGCGCGACGCGCAGACGCGTGCCGTCCTGCTCGATCTCGATCTCGGTGAGGCCGGTCTCGTCGAGCAGCTTGCTCAACTCGCGGATCGCGTCGTGATCGACCAATGAGGGTTTCGGCGCCTTTGCCATCGCTAGTCCATTGTTGAGCGGCGCGCGTGGAGTTGCGCGCGGACCGCTATGCGGTTTCCTTGGCGCCGACGATGCCGGCGAGCCCGATGACCGCCAGCGCATAGCCTTCGATGCCGAAGCCCGCGATCACCGCCTTCGCCGCCTTCGATATATAGGATGTGTGACGAAAGGCTTCACGCTGGTGGATGTTGGTGATGTGGATTTCCACCGCCGGCAACTGCACCGCGAGCAGCGCGTCCATGATGGCGATCGAGGTGTTCGTGTAGCCGGCCGGGTTGATGATGATGCCGGCGGCGCCCTTGGCCTTGGCCTCCTGGATCCAGTCGATGAGTTCGCCTTCGACGTTCGACTGGCGGAAGTCGATGTCGAGGCCGAACCGGCCGGCGGTCGTGCGCACGAGCTTTTCCACGTCGGCCAGGGTGGCGCGGCCGTATTTCTCCGGCTCGCGGGTGCCCAGCAGATTCATATTGGGTCCGTTGAGGACGTAGACGGTCTGGCGCATGGGATTTCCGGCGCGGCCGGCCGTACCGGCGGGCGAACATGACAGGTTCGCTGCTTTATAGGTGGCCGGGAGGGGAAGGGGAAGCCCGCCCGCGCGGGCGGGCTCACGGTTGCGGCGCGCTCTCCAGCGTCTCCCGCGCCGCCCAGTCCACCACGTCCTTGAGCGCCGTTAACCTTTTCCGGCCGGCCACCTGGGCGGCGGTGAAGACCTCGATCTGGCGGTCGGCGCTGGTGCCCTCGGCGAGGATGCGGGCGAGGTGGCCGATCTCGCGGGTGCAGCCGAGCGCGGCCGCGTCCGACGCGACCAGGTCGAGGGTCTGTTCGAGCCAGGCCCGCGCGTCGAGCGGCGATCGCGCGAAGGGATCGACGAAGGTGGCCGCGACCCCGTGGCGCTGCGCATGCCACTTGTTCTCCTGGGTGATGGCGCGGCCGACCCGGTCGAAGCCGGCGTTGAGTGCGCGGTCGCGGTCGAGCGCGCGCACCAGGCAGCGGAACAAGGCGGCGATCGCCAGCGCGTCGTCCAGCCGCGTGCAACTGTCGGCCACGCGCAGCTCGACCGTCGGGTTCGGCAGCGAGGGGCGCACCGCCCACCAGATGTAGCTCGCGTCCGGGATGATCTGCGCGAAGGTCAGCGCCGCGACGTACTCGTCGTAGTCCTCGTTGGTGCGGAATAATTCGGGCAGGCCGGTGCGCGGCAGCTCGTCGTAGGCCGCGAGCCGGTAGCCGCGCAGGCCGGAGAGGTGCCCCTGCCAGAACGGTGAGGAAGTGGAGAGCGCGAGCAGCAGCGGCAGATAGGGCGTCAGGCGCATGATCAGGTTCACCCGCGTATTCACGTCCGGCACCGCGACGTGCACGTGCATGCCGCATAGCATGTTGCGGTAGCCGACCATCTGCAGGTCTTCCATGATCGGCGCGTAGCGCTCCTTCGGCGTCACGGTCTGCTCGGGCCAGAAGGCGAGCGGGAAGGTGCCCATGGCGGCGAGCCCGAGCTTGCGCGCGGCGGCGGCCTCGCCGAGCGTGCGGCGGTAGTGCGCGAGATGCTTGCGCGCCTCGTCCATGGTTTCGCAGGGCGGGGTGGCGACCTCGATCTGCGACTGCAGCATCTCGGTCATCACGTGCTTGCCGAGCGCCTTCTGGATGCGCGCGAGGAATTGGCGGTCGAGATGGCGCACGGCCCGACGCGTCCTGGCGTCGAACACGAAGAATTCCTCTTCCATGCCGATCGTGTACATGGCGGCCATAACGGGTTCGGTTCGGACTTGGTTCCGCGCGATCCTAGGCGGCCCGCGCGGTGATTGTTAGTGCGCCGCGCGCACCAAGCGAAACGGCCGCCGGACCATTCGTCGCGGCGGCCGTGGGAGTTGAAGAATTGGAAGCCTCAGCAGGTCGCCTTGCCGCAGCGCGAGGTGTTGATCTTTTCCTGCAGCGCGGGCAGGCCGACGGCGCCGATGACGACCTGGTCGCCGATCACGTAGCTCGGCGTGCCGTTGAGCCCCAGCGCTTCGGCGAGCTTGAAGCTCTCCTGCAGGGTCGCCTTCACCTCGGCGCTGCCCATGTCCTTCTCGATCTGGCTCATGTTCATGCCGACCTCGCGGGCGACCGCGAGCGCGCGCGCGCGGTCAACCTGGCCGCGGCCGCTCAAAAGCTTCTGATGGAATTCGAGGTACTTCTTGCCGGTCTTGTCCTGCATGTTGACGGCGATGGCGACCTGCGCGGCTTCCACCGAGCTCTGGCCGAGCACCGGGAATTCCTTGAGCACGACCTTGAGCTTGGAGTCGGATTTCATCAGCGCCAGCATGTCCTCCATGGCGCGCTTGCAGTAGCCGCAGTTGTAATCGAAGAACTCGACGAACGTGACGTTGCCCTGCGGGTTGCCGAGGTTGACCTGGCGCGGCGAGGAGAACAGCGCCTGCGCGTGCGTCTTCACCGCGTCCTTGTGCTTCGCGGCTTCCTGCTCCGCCTGCCGCTTCTCCAGCTCGGCCATCGCCTCCTGCAGCACCTCCGGGTGCGCGATCAGGTAGTCGCGCACGATCTTCTCGATCTCGCCGCGCTGCGACGCGTTGAACTCGGCGGCACGCGCTGCCTGCGGCGCGGTCGCCGCGAGAAACGCGGCGAGGGCGGCGGCGATGAGGCTCTTGGTCATGCGGATGGGTCCTTTGAACGGGTTCATTGACGGGCGTTGCGGCTCGGCGGCTTGACGTTGACGATGTCGTCGGCGCGCACCCAGGCGGGCGAGCCGACCGGCAGGCGGGTCTTGGCGCGCGCGGCGAGCTGGCGCGCGGTGACGATGTCGCCGCGGCTGAAGGCGGCCTGCGCGGAGGCGAGGTCGGCGTTGGCGAGATCGCCTTTGCGGCCGTAAGCCATGGCGAGCTGGGTATAGGCCTCCGGCACCTCCGGCTCGCGGCTGATGGCGGTGCGCAGGAGGCCGACGGCTTCCTCGGCGAGCTTGGGGTTGTTGGTGGAGTTGAGCGCCTGCGCCAGCATCACCTGGATGAGCGGCGCGTTGTGCGAGAGCCGCACCGCCTGGCGCAGCGGGGCGACCGCCTCGGCCGCGCGGCCGCCCTCGAGCAGCGCCTGGCCCTTGAGCTCGTGGAAATAGGGATTGCCTGGCTGCGCCTGGATGAGCGCGTCCATCTGGGCGACCGCCTGGCGCAGGTCGGAGTGGCGATAGGCCGAGATCGCGCGCGCGTAGCGTGCCGGCAGGCTGTGGTCGGACAAAGGATAGCGCCGCGCCACCGTATCCGGCCGGTCGAGGAAACCGGAGAGCTTCGCCCGCATCATGTCGTGGCGCATCTGCAGCTCGGGCGGATCCTTGCGATCCCAGTTGGGGCTCGCCCTGGCCAGCGTCTCGAGCGCGGCCACGCGTTCCGACGGCATCGGATGGGTCTGCATGTACGGGTCGATATAGCGCGAATTGAACAACATATCGTTGCTCAGCCGCTTGAACAGATCGACCATGCCGCGCGTCGACTGGCCCGTCGCGTTGAGGAATTTCACGCCGGCGTGGTCGGCCTGGTCTTCCTGCGTGCGCACATAGGCGAGCAGCGAGCGCTGGATCGCCGATTGCGGGGCGAGGATCGCGGCCGCGCCGACATTGGAGCCGCTCACGCTGCCCGCACGCGAGCCGGCCACCAGGGCGCCGACGCCGAGCAGCATGGCGACGATGGAGGCGGTCTGCGCCGCCGCGAGCTGCTCGCGCAGCTTGAGCAGATGGCCGCCGGCCATGTGACCGGTCTCGTGCGCCAGCACGCCGATGACCTCGTTCGGCGTCTTGGCGTCGAACAGCGCGCCGGCGTTGATGAAGATGTGGCGGCCGTCCATCACGAAGGCGTTGAAGGCGCGGTCGTTGATGATGACGACCCTGACGTTCTGCTTGGCGAGGCCGGCCGCGCGCAGGATCGGCGTCGCGTAGTCGCGCAGCAGTTGCTCGATCTCGGTGTCGCGCACGATCGGCATGCCGCGCGACTGGGCGGCGGCGGGCGTTGCCGCCAGCGGCGCGCCGGTGGCGGCGACGGCGAGCGCGGTGGCGAGCGCGACCGCGCGGATGGCTGGCGCCGCGCGCCGCGGCCTGATAGGTGTCCCGTTTCCGATCATTGTTGTCCGTCTGCCGGCTCGCGCGCGACCCTAGTGACGCGACCTTGGGCGGTCAACGCGGCTTGCGATCACGACTGCGTTCTGTCATGCGCTCGCGGCCAAGCAACCCGCCGAATGCGGCAACAGCGGGGCGGGGCGAGGCTCGAGGGCCCGGAGAAACATGCTGGAAGCGGCGAAAAATCTGCTGATTCCCTCGCGGCGCAGCGACGTGCCGCCGTTCATCGTGATGGACGTGATGGCGGCGGCGGCGCAGCTCGAAGCGCAGGGCGCGCGCGTCATCCACATGGAGGTCGGCCAGCCGGCGGCGCCGGCGCCGGCGCCCGCCCGCGCCGCAGCCCAGGCGGCGTTGGCCGCGGGCCGCATCGGCTACACCGAGTCGCTCGGCATCCCGTCGCTGCGGGCGCGCATCGCGCGGCATTACAAGGACACCTATGGCCTCGCGCTCGACCCGGCGCGCGTGGTGGTGACCACCGGTTCCTCCGGCGGCTTCATCCTCGCCTTCCTCACGCTGTTCGAGCCGGGCGACCGGGTGGCGCTCGCCAATCCCGGCTACCCGCCGTACCGGCACATCCTCTCCGCGCTCGGCTGCGAGCCGGTGCTGATCGAGACCGCCGCCGAGACGCGCTGGGCGCTGTCGCCGGAGGCGCTCATCGCCGCCCACCGCAAGGCGCCGCTCAAGGGCGTGCTGGTGGCGAGCCCGGCCAATCCGACCGGCACCATGATGCGCACGGAGGTGCTGGCGCAGCTGATCGCCGCGGCGGAGGCGGAGGGGATCCGGGTGATCTCCGACGAGATCTACCACGGCCTCGATTACGCCTTCGCCGCCGAAACCGCCGCCAAGCTCTCCGATCGCGCGGTGGTGATCAATTCCTTCTCCAAATATTTCTGCATGACCGGCTGGCGCGTCGGCTGGATGGTGATGCCGGAAAACCTGGTGCGCACCGCCGACCGCCTGCAGGGCAATCTCGCCATCTCGGTGCCGACGCTGGCGCAGATCGCGGCCGAGGCCGCCTTCGACGCGCGCGAGGAGATGGAGGCGGTCAAGCATGGCTACGAGGAGAACCGCCGCATCCTCACGGAAGGTTTGCCAAAGGCGGGACTCGACAAGTTCCTCCCCGTCGACGGCGCGTTCTATCTCTACGCCAACATCGCGCGCTTCTCCGACGACAGCCTCGACTTCGCCAAGCGCATGCTGAACGAGGCGCACGTCGCAGCGACGCCGGGCATCGACTTCGATCCGATCGACGGCCGCCACTTCCTGCGCTTCTGCTACGCGGGGTCGGCCGACGAGATGCGGGAAGCGGTGGAGCGGATCGGGAATTGGCTGAAGCGGTGAAGTGCGTGCTCCGGATGCGGCGCAGCGCGCAGCGTTAGCGAAGCGGTGCGCTGCAGACCCGGAACACGAGATTCTCCCTAAAACTCCACATCCAGCTCCACCACCTCGTCCGGTTCGGCCTCGGCGCCGGCGACCCATTCCGCCATCGCCGGCAAGGCCATGATCGCACCGGCATAGGCGGCGCAATCGGAGTCGAGCTTCACGTCGTAGGTGAGGAAGCGCGTCACCACCGGCGCGAACATGGCATCCGCCATGCCGGGCCGCGCGCCGAACAGGAACGGCCCGCCGTAGGTCGCCAGGCATTCGCGCCAGATGCTCAGGATGCGCTCGATGTCGGCCTGCGCGCCGACCCACACCTTGAAGTCCGGGTGGTGCGCCTTCAGGTTCATCGGCAACGCCGAGCGCATGTTGGAAAAGCCGGAATGCATCTCGCCGGAGACCGCGCGGCAGTGCGCGCGCGCCGCCCGGCTCTCGGGCAGGAGGCCGGCCCCGGGGAGGATCTCGTTCAGGTATTCGGCGATGGCGAGCGTGTCCCAGACCTTGATGCCGTCATGCGTGAGGCAGGGCACCAGGAAGGAGGGCGACAGCAGCAACAGCTCGGCCCGGGCGGAGGGATCGTCGCTGGCGACCGGCCGCTCCTCGAAATCGAGCCCGGCGAGCTTGCACAGAAGCCAGCCGCGCAGCGACCAGGAGCCGTAGTTCTTGCTGGCGATGGTGAGGGTAGCCTTGGCCATGGGGAATCGATGTCCCTGTTCAGCACGGCCCGGCAATTCGGCAGTTTAGACGAAAGCGAAGATCGTTCAATAGTTTCCCGCTGTGCAAAAAATGTCCGGGCGCTTGTCCCCAGGCAGGCCGGCTTCGAATTTTATCTCGCAGTGCAACATAAAATGCTTTAGCGTTTTCCCGCGGCCTGCCGGGGTCGCCAGGAAAGGCATGCTCTATCAGGCCTATCAGTCGCACGCGGACATCATGGGGCCGCTGCGCAGCTTTGCCGGCATGGCGGCGAGAACCGTGGGCGCTCGGCTCAACGGTTCGGCGCGGCCGTCGGCGCTTTCCAGCCTCACCGCCGCCTACGAGCTGATCGAGCGCGCGGGTCTGACCCACGTGCGGCCGCCTTACGGCATCGAGGGCGTCACAGTCGGCGAGCGCGACGTGGCCGTTACCGAAGAGCCCGCGCTGGTCATGCCCTTCGGCACCCTGCTGCACTTCAGGAAGGACATGGACGTTGCGCAGCCGCGGGTGCTGATCGTGGCGCCGTTGTCCGGCCATTTCGCCACGCTCCTGCGCGCGACCGTGCGCACCATGCTGCCCGAGCACGACGTCTACATCACCGACTGGCACAATGCGCGCGACGTGCCGGCGGCCGCGGGCGCTTTCGGCTTCGACGACTACGTCGCCTACCTCATTCGCTTCCTGGAGACGATCGGCCCGGGCGCGCATCTGGTTGCCGTGTGCCAGCCCTGCGTGGCCGCCCTGGTGGCGGCCAGCGTGATGGCGCAAGGGGGCCACCCCGCGCAGCCGCGCTCGATGACACTGATGGCCGGCCCGATCGACACCCGCGTCAACCCGACCAAGGTCAACGAGCTCGCGAAATCGAAATCGATCGACTGGTTCGAGCGGCACCTGATCGCGCGGGTGCCGGCGCGCTATGGCGGGGGCGGGCGCCGCGTCTATCCCGGCTTCGTGCAGCTTACCGCCTTCATGAGCATGAATATCGAGCGGCACCTGAAGGCGCACCGGGACCTCTACCACCACATCGCCAAGGGCGACGAGGCGAAGGCCGCGCAGACCAGGGCCTTTTACGACGAATACTTCGCCGTGCTCGACCTCACCGCCGCGTTCTATCTGGAGACCGTGCGGCTGGTCTTTCAGGATCACGCGCTACCGCTCGGCCAGCTCACCTACGACAACCGGAAGGTCGAGCCGGCGGCGATTGCCCGCACCATGCTGTTCACGGTGGAGGGCGAGAAGGACGACATCTGCGCGGTCGGCCAGACGCTCGCCGCGCACGACCTGTGCTCCTCGCTCCGCCCCTACCGCAAGCGCCACCACATGCAGGCCGGCGTCGGCCACTACGGCGTGTTCTCCGGCAAGACCTGGCAGAACCAGATCTACCCGATGGTGAAGAATGTCGTCCTGCAGAGCGATTGACGCGCCGGCGGCTTGATCTGCGTCAACGCGTGCGGCCGCAAACGGCGGATCGTACGAACATGGGTGCAAACGTCATGGTGTGGCCGGCGGGCCGGAAGGTGCACTTTGTAGCATGGGCCGCCATTGCGCTCGGCATCGTCAGCGGACAAGCGGCGGCGTTCGACGCGGGTCAGCTCGGGCAGGCCGGCAGTTTGCTGCTCGGCGACATCATGCCTTTGATTGAAAGGTCGCCCGCGCTCAAGCGCGAGATCGCGACCGAGGCGGCCAAGATCGGCAAAAAGCCCGAGGAAATCATCTGCGGCGGCATGCGTTTCAGCGGCCAGTGGCGGCACCTCAGCGGCTATCGCGTAGCGCCCTACGTCTGCGGCTTCGGCGAGCAGCGCTTCCTGGAAATCCGCGCCACCGTTCGCCTCACCAGCGCCGGCGGCAAGGTCTTCAAGAAGGCGACGCCGGAAGCCATGAAGAACGCAAGCCGGATCCAGGAAACGAACCCGGCGTGGGCCTGGATGACTGAAGATCCGCGCACCAAGGATCGGCAATGACGACGCAGTCGATCGGCAGGATCGGCATTGGTGCCGTGATTGGCGCGACACTTCTGGTCGCATCTGCAGCGGCGCAGACGACGCGCGACTTCGACTGGTGCTTCAGAGGGAGCCCGTCGGCCGAACAGATCATCCGCGGCTGCACCGCGCTGATCGACTCCCCGCGCACGTCGCGCAAGAACCGTAGCGGAGCCTACAACAACCGGGGCCTTGCCTACAAAGACAAGGAGGAATTCGACCGCGCCATCGAAGACTTCGACGAGGCGATCCGTCTCGATCCCAGGGACAGCGCGGCCTACGACAACCGCGGTATCGCTTATTACAACAAGGGTGAGCTCGATCGCGCGATTCAGGACTACGATGAGGCCATCCGGCTTAACCCGAAGAGCGCCGCCGCTCACACCAACCGCGGCAATGCCTACTCGGACAAAGGCGATGCCGAACGCGCCCTGCAGGACTACGGCCGCTCGATCCGCCTCAATCCAAGTAGCAATAAGGCCTGGCACAATCGCGGCATGCTCTACGCCAGGAACGGCGATTTCGCTCGCGCCATCGAAGACTTCAGCCAGGCCATCGGCCGCGCGCCCGGCATCGCCGACCACTATTACCAGAGGGGCCGCGCCTACTTTGCCAACGCCGACTTCAGGTCTGCGCTGGCCGACTTCGATCGATCGGTTCAACTCGATCCGAAAGATGGATATGCGTTCTATCGGCGCGGCAAGACTTACAAGGCGCTCGGCGACGTCGACCGCGCGCGCGCCGATTTCGACAGGGCGATCCAGGCAATCCCGACGCTCGCGCGCATCTACATCCGCGACGGCAACGAGCACCGCAACAAGGGATTCAAGGACAAGCGCGAACTCAGCCTCGCCATTGAAGACTACGACAGCGCGATCGAGCTCGATCCAATCTCCGCGGTGGCCTACGCAGAGCGCGCACTGGCTTACCTGCACAAGGAAGGCGTCGACCGCGCCATCCAGGACTTGGATCGCGCCGTCGCGCTTGATTCCAATTTCACGGATGCCTGGCATAGGCGCGGCGACATGTACCGCAACAAGGGGGCCTATGATCGCGCAGTGGCGGATTATGATCGCGCCCTCGCCACGCTGACGGCACAGCCGGCGGACGATGCGGCAGTCCGGACAAAAAAGGCTTCTGTCCTCGACAGCCGTTGCTATGCGCGCGGGCGAATGAACCAGTTGCCGGCGGCATTGGAAGATTGCGACGAGGCACTACGGCTCCAGCCCCACACGGCGCGGCACAATCGTGCGGCCATCTATTTGAAGCTGGCCCGCTTCGACGACGCTATCGCCGACTACAATGTGAACCTGCGTGTCCTGCCGAGGGATGCCGGCTCTATCTATGGCCGCGGGCTGGCAAGGGCGGGGAAAGGCGATGTGGCGGGCGGCAAGGCTGATATGGAAGCGGCCGCGACCATCAATCCGAGCGCCGCTGCCGCGTTCTCCAGTTGGTACGGAATCGAGCCTTAGCCCGCCGGCAGCAGGTTGGTAAGAACGTCATCCTGCAGAGCGATTGAACGGGCGGGCATCAGCGCTTGAAGGTGTCGAAGATGGCGCGCATGCGCGCGTCCTTGGTTATCGCTTCCTCGGCCGTCGGGAAATGCGGGTCGAGCCGGCTCTCGCATTTGACCTGGGCGTCGGCCACGATGCGGCCGGTCATGTTGTCGAACTGGCGCTCCTCGCAAATCCTGCCGCTGAAGGGCACGACCAGAATCGAACCCAGGCGGAAACTGGCGGGGTCCTGCACGGGCGAGGGCTCGCCGCCACGGCCGAGCCATTTGCCGGCAACGCCCATGTAGCCGAGCCCCGCCATCGCGATGAGCGCGAAGACGCCGGCGAGGCTCACCACCTCGACCAGCGTACGCAGCCCTCGTCCGGGCCCGGGCCCTGCACGGCGTGCCGGGCGCGATCGTATTGGCATGGCCGTCCGCACTCCAAACGCACCCGCAGCCGCCGAGACTAGCGTCGGGTGGCTTGCCGGAGGCTGAAAGAGATCGCTCTCCTTTTAACGGTCGGGCGCGCCGGCCTAGCGGACGCCGAGCAGGCGCTGAAACAGCGTCCCGCCGAGATATCGAGAGAAAACAATGAAGTACAGGATGACTATGCCGAACAGGATGAAGGCGGGGCCGCCTTCCAGGTTGAAGCCGCTTTCGGTCAGGCCGCCGGTCGCGTAGCCGATGGCGTAGCCGACGGCGGCGAAGACGAAGACGAAGTCGAGGATCGCGGCGACGACCTTGCGCCAGGTGGCGACCGGCTTGGGGGTTGGCGTGGCCGCCGGAGGCGTCTCGGCCGGGACAGACATGGCTCTATCTCTGGTTTCGGATGAGGATAACGCCCCGCTAGCCTTCGTTGGCCGGCTTCACGTTGACGTTCAACTTGATCGGCTTCCACTCGCCCTCGGACGGGATCAGATCGATCTCGTAATTCACGCGGCTCGGCTTGGTGTCGAAATAGCCGCGCAGCAGCAGCGCGCCGCGCTTGTCGATGACGGTTTCTGCCTTCGCCACCGGCGGCTTGGCGGCGATGATGCCCCAGTCGATCTTCTTCTCGGCAAAGGTCTTGAACACTTCCTTCAGCCGCTCCGGGCTGAACTGGTCGCGGAACGGCTTGGCGAGCTTCGCCTGCAGCACCGCGTAGTTGCCGGTGACATTCGCGTCGTTGAGCGTGAGCAGGTAGGTCTTGATCAGCACTTCCTGCAATTCCGCGCTCGGTACCTTGCTTTCCACCTGGGCGGCCGGGGCCGGCGCGACCAGGAGCAGTGCAAGGACGATCGCCCCCATGATCCGCGTTAGCATCGCTCACTCCACCGCTTGGAACGGTGCCATCTTCCGCCGCGGACCGGCGCCGGCATTGCGGTAGGTCAAAGCCGGGGGCGGCGAACGGACGCCTTGTCGGCGCCCCACTTGCGGGCAGAATGGCGCCCGGATTGCGGGAAGGGAGACCGGTCATGATGTTGACGCGACGGACGCTTGCGGCGGGTCTCGCGCTGCTGCCGTTGTCCGCCTATTCCGGCCGCGCAGACGCGGCCTTGCCCAGAATGACGGTCAACAAGGACCCGAACTGCGGCTGCTGCGGCGGCTGGATCGATTATCTGCGCGCGGACGGCTTCGCCGTGGATGTGGTGGAGACCGCGGCCATGGACCGGATCAAGGCCGAGCACGCCGTACCGGCCGCCTTGCACTCCTGCCACACGGCCACCATCGGCGGCTACGTCATCGAGGGCCACGTGCCGGCGGGCGCCATCCGCCGGCTGCTCAGGCAGAAGCCGCAGGCGACCGGGCTCGCCGTGCCCGGCATGCCGGCAAGCTCGCCCGGCATGGACGTGCCCGGCGCCAACGACGCCTACGAGGTCGTCCTGTTCGGCCCATCGCTGCAGAAGTCTTACGCGCGCTATCGCGGCCGCCGCGAGATCTAGGTTACGCCCGGCAGGGCAATGCCGCGGTCTAGCCCTTCGCCTTCAGCGACTTGAACAGCTCGAAGGCGTCCTTCGGCTTCATGTTCTGGTGCACCACCGCGTTGACGGCGGCGATCATCGCCTTGGGCGCTTCCGACTGGAAGATGTTGCGGCCCATGTCGACGCCGGCGGCGCCCTGTTGCACGGCGTTGTAGGCCATGGTGAGCGCGTCGAGCTCGGGCAGCTTCTTGCCGCCCGCCATCACGATCGGCACCGGGCAGGAGGCGGTCACCGTCTCGAAGCCGTCCTCGACGTAATAGGTCTTCACGTATTGCGCGCCGAGCTCGGCGATCATGCGGCAGGCCAGCCGGAAGTACTGCGCGTTGCGCGTCATGTTCTTGCCGACGGCGGTGACGCCCATCACCGGCATGCCGACGCGCAGGCCCGCATCCACCAGCTTGGTCATGTTATGGATAGAGCGCGTCTCGTGCTCGCCGCCGATGAACACCTGGATGCCGACGCCGGCGGCGTTGAGCCGAATTGCGTCGTCCATGTCCATGGCGATCTGCTCGTCGGAGAGCTCGTCGCGCAGGATCGAGGGACCGCCGGACGCGCGCAGCACCATCGGCTTCTGCGAGTCGGCCGGGATCATCGAGCGCAGCACGCCGCGCGTGCAGAACAGCGCGTCGCATTGCGGCAGCAGCGGCACGATGGAGAGGTCGATCCGCTCGAGCCCGGTGGTCGGGCCCTGGAAGTAGCCGTGGTCGACGGCGAGCATCACCGTGCGGCCCGACTTCGGATTGAAGGTGCGGGCGAGGCGGTTCTTCATGCCCCAGTCGAGCTGGTGCGAACCCTTGAGAAAGAAGCCGGGCGCCGCCTGCGGCGTCTCGGCCTGATAGCGCCTGCCTTCCTGATCGACTTCCGGCATGACCCTGCTGCCCCCGTCCGCGCCGCGTACTAGTTCTGCTTCGGGGCGGCCGAGGTCGCCTTCCTGCGCGCCTCCGGCTCGTAGTTGCCGCTTGCCATGCACCGCTTGATGAAGCTGTCGCGCTTGGCGCCCTTGAGGTTCTGGCTGTCGGCGCCGATCTTGCAGGTTTCCATCTTCTCGGCCGGCGTGGCGGCCAGCGCCGGCGTCGCCAGCAGCAGCGGGAACAGGCAAACGGTGAGGCTCAGGCGGCGCAGCATGGGGAACTCCTTCATGTTCGTCGGAATCGACGATAGCACGACGAATGCGGCTATCTCAAAGCGGCGGCGATGTTGCCGCCGTCCACGGTGGTGACGTCGGCGGTAGTCTTGAGCGCGAGCGCCTGGGCGAGGAAGGCCTGCGCCACGTCGTCGGCCGTGACCTCGCGTCCGAGCAGGTTGCCGCTCATATAGTCCTTCTCGGAAAGCCCGCGCGCCTTGGCCCGCTCCTTGATGAAGTCCTCTGTGAGGAGCCCTGAGCGGATGCGGTCGGCATTGACCGCGTTGGCGCGGATGCCGTCGGCGCCGTAATCGAGCGCGTACTGGCGCACGAGCAGGAGCGTCGCCGCCTTGGGCAGGCCGTAGGGGCCGAAGTTCGGGCCCGGGTTCACCGCCTGCTTGGAGACGTTGAACAGGAGGCAGCCGCCGCTGCCCTGCGCCAGCATGATCCTGACCGCGCCCTGCGCCATCTTCTGGTGCGCGAAGAAGTTCAATTCGAAGCTCTTGCGCAGCGTGGCTTCGTCGACCTCGCCGATCCTGCCCTGCCAGGCCGCGCCCGCGTTGGAGACGAGGATGTCGAGGCCGCCGAAGGCGGCGACGACCGCGTCATAGGCTTTGGCCACGGAAGCTGAATCGGTGACGTCACACTGGACGGCGCGCGCCGCCCCGCCGATCGCCGCCGCCGCCTTCTGCGCGGCGGCATGATCGAGGTCGAGCAGCGCCACTTCGGCGCCGGCCTCGGCAAAGGCCTTCGCCGTGGCCGCGCCGATGGCGCCGCCGGCGCCGGTGACGACGGCGACCTGGCCCTCCAGCGGCAATTTCTTGCGCGCGCCGAGCTTGGCCAGTTCGAGCGGCCAGTACTCGCAGTCGAACACATCCGCGTCGGGGATCGAGGTGAAGCGGCCGATCGCCTCGGCATCCGTGATGCCCTGCGCGGTGGCCTCGGCGATGTCGGCGGCGATGGCCGCGGCCTTGGCGCTCTCGCCCAGGCCGAACAGCCCGAGCCCCGGCACCAGCGCGACGCGGGGCAGGGGGTCGTGCATGGCGACGCCTTGGGCGCGCGCCTGGTTGGCGGCGAAGTACTTTTCGTAATCGGCGGTGAAGTACCGCACGGCGTCTTGCGCCGCCTGCTTGAACGCTTCGAGCTTGCCGGCCTCCGGCGCCGGCAGCACTAGCGGCCAAGGCTTCACGCGGATGACGTGGTCGGGCGTGAGCAGACCCGCGCGCGCGGTGCGCGCCAGCTCGGCATGGTTGACGTAGTTCATCACCGCGTCGCCGGCGCGAAAATCGAGCACGAGCCGTTGGTGCGCGCCTTCGCCGAAGGCGTCGCGTGAGCTGCAGGCGCCGCGCAGGATCGGCGCCACCTCGCGCGCACGCGCGACCTGCGCCGGCAGCGCCGCCGCCTTGAACGCCTTGCGGTTCTTCGTGAGGCGCGCTTCCGCCAGCGTCACGCAGGCGATCATGCGCTCGTAAGCCTCGCGCGCGCTCTCGCCGAAGGTGAAGACGCCGTGCTTGTCGAGGATCAGGCCCTCGACGGTCGGGTTCCTGTCGAAGGCCTGCGCGGCGAGCCGCGCCAGCCCGAAGCCGGGGCGGTGATAGGGCACGAAGCCGAGTTTGCCGCCGAACACCTCCGCGGACAGCGCTTGCGCCTCCGGCTGGTCGATCAGGCTCAGCACCGCGGTCGCGTGCGTGTGGTCGATGTAGGTCGCCGGCATGAAGGCGTGCAGCAGCATCTCGACCGAGGGCGCCGGCGCCAGCGGGTCGAGCAGGTAGGCGCGCTGCACGCGGGCGAAGTCGTCGTCGCAGAGCGTCTCGCGCGTGCGCAGCGCCTGCAGCGGCGCGA
This sequence comes from Pseudolabrys sp., assembly GCA_046292265.1. Classification (GTDB taxonomy): domain Bacteria; phylum Pseudomonadota; class Alphaproteobacteria; order Rhizobiales; family Xanthobacteraceae; genus Pseudolabrys. The sequence continues at coordinate 15,026 of JBKBRE010000038.1, forward strand.
GCCGCACCGCGGGCAGGCCGTCCGGCTCGATGGCGCCCATGTCGGCGCCGGAGCCCTTCACGTGCATGACGGGGACGGCCTCGCCGGTGAGGTCGCGCGCGCGCGCCTTCAGCGAGGTGTTGCCGCCGCCGTGCAGCACGAGTTTCGGATCGCGCCCGAGAAGGCGGGTCGAATAGACCCGCAACGCGAGCGCGGCGGAGACGCCTTTGTCCGCGTAGCGGTCGACCGCTTCTTTCGCTTCGCGTTCGACCCAGGCGGATTTCATGGACGAAGCGTCAGCTCTTGTCGCCGAGCAAACGCTTTCCCCACCAGCCGCGCTTGGGCGTGCCGCTTTCCTCGGGCGTCGACACCGAGATCACCGGCTGCGGCGGCGGCAGGGTCGGGGAGGGCTCCCGCGGCGGCGGCGCGACGCCTTCAACGGCGATCGGCGCAGGCTCGCGGATGGTCGAGCGGCGGCGCGGCGGTGCCTGTTCGGTGGTCTGCGGCGCGGTTTCCGGCTCGGGCTCGCGCGCCAGCGTCGGGCCTTCCGCGAAGGGCGGGGCCATGGCCGACGCATCCTCGTCGCTGACGATCGGGTGCGTGGCCGGCTGCGCTTCGCCGGACGGCCGCGCCAGGGCGAGGGCGTCCTCGTCGCTCACGGCCGGATGCTCGCCTTCGCCCGCGCCATAATGCGGCGCGTGCTCCTCGCCGCGGCCGTTGCCGAAGCCTTCGCGCTGCCGATTGCGGCGTCCGCCGCGACGGCCGCGCCGCCGGCGGCGACGGCCGCCGTCGCGCTCCTCACCGGGCGCGCCGTGCGCTTCGCCGCCCTCGCGCTCGGCCTCTTCGCCGTTGCCGAATTCCTCCGGCGAGCCGGCGTCGTGGTCCTCGTGCGCGACGGCGTGCTCGGCCATCGTCTCATGGGTGAACTGCTGCGGCGCGCCTTCGCGGCCCTCGCGCGCTTCGCCGCCGCGGCCGCGTCCGCGTCCGCGTCGCCGCCGCCGCCGGCGGCCGCCGGCGCCGCCGCCGACGCCCACGCGCGCGCCATCGCCGGCCGCGGCATCCCCCGCGGCGGCGTCCCCGTCGGGCGCGGGCGCCGGCCCCGC
>JBKBRE010000039.1:0-12111 GCA_046292265.1 Pseudolabrys sp.
CCCCGCGACCGCACGCGCTTCTCATTATCCCTCCCCCGCATGCGGGGGCGGGTGGCCGCGAGCAAAGCGAGCGGCCGGGTGGGGGCTTTACCGCCGACTGGACCCCACCCGGCTCCTCACTTCGTTCGGCGCCACCCTCCCCTTGCAGGGGAGGGATGGAGCTTTTGGCAATGACGCACATCCTGCCCACGCAAGCGCCCCGCCGCGTGCGCGGCCGCGGCTTCTGGCGCAGGGCCTGGGCGGTGATGGTCAAGGAGTTCATCCAGCTCCGGCGCGACCGCGTCTCCTTCGCGATGATCGTCACCGTGCCGTTGGTGCAACTGCTGCTGTTCGGCTACGCCATCAACACCACGCCGCGCAATTTGCCGACGGCCGTGCTGCTGCAGGAGCGCACGGATCTGGCGCGCTCGATCCTGGCCGCCTTGCAGAACACCCGGTACTTCAAGGTGACCGAGCTGCCGCGCAACACGGCCGAGTTCGACCATCTGCTCGCTTCGGGCAAGGTGCTGTTCGCGATCGAGATCCCCGCCGGTTTCGAGCGGGCGGTGCGGCGCGGCGAGACGCCGGCGATGCTGGTCGCCGCCGACGCCACCGACCCGGTCGCCTCCGGCACGGCGATCTCCGCGCTCAGGCAGGTGATCCGCACCGCGCTCGCGCACGACCGCGCCGTCCCCGAAGCCGCTGCCTTGCCGTTCGATATCCGCGTCCACGCGCGCTACAACCCGGCCGCGGTGACCCAGCTCAACATCGTGCCCGGGCTGGTCGGCACCATCCTCACCATGACCATGCTGATCTTCACCGCGCTGTCGGTGACGCGCGAGATCGAGCGCGGCACCATGGAGAGCCTGCTGTCGATGCCGATCACGCCGCTGGAGATCATGCTGGGCAAGATCGTCCCCTACATCTTCGTCGGCGTGGTGCAGGCGAGCATGATCATCGGCATCGGCGTGCTGTTGTTCGGCGTGCCGATCATCGGCAGCCTCGGCGTGCTGGCGGCCCTGAGCACGCTGTTCATCGCCACCAACCTGTCGATCGGCTACACCTTCTCGACGGTGGCGCAGAACCAACTGCAGGCGATGCAGATGTCGATCATGTGGTTCCTGCCTAATATCCTGCTTTCCGGCTTCATGTTCCCGTTTTCCGGCATGCCGCAATGGGCGCAATATGTCGGCGAGACGCTGCCGCTGACTCACTACCTGCGCGTCACGCGCTCGATCATGCTCAAAGGCGCCTCGTTCGAGGATCTGCAATACGACGCGGCGGCGATGTTCGTGCTGATGCTGATCGCCATGACCATCGCGGTCACCCGCTTCCGCCGCACGCTCGATTAGTCGGCCGGAAGCCGCCTCCCCAGTCCCAGCCGCAGATAGACGCCGGCGCGGCCGTCAGTGTCGCCGGCCCAGCCGCCGGCCGCCGACCATTCGTAGGCTTCGGTCTTCATCGCGGTGACGTGCAGGCCGAGCCGCATCTGGCGGTAGGGCTCGCTCACGAAGTACTGCGCCTCCGGCCCGACATAGAAATTGCCGAGCGCGCCCTCGAGCGGCCGCAGGCCGTAGGCGAGGCGGCCGCCGCTGGTGGCGCCGACCGAGGACAGCGCCCAGTCGGCGATGACCACGCTCTCCGGCGTCGGCTCGGTCCAGCTCTCGAACGCGAAGCGCAGGCCGAACCGCCGCCCGGCGAGCCGGTTGTCGGGATCGTCGGGCGAGGGGCGGTGGTTCTGCAGGTCGGCGCCGAAAAAGAACCTGGTCTCCAGCGTGCCGCGCTTGATGCGCCAGCCGGGCATCACGTGGAGCTGCCAGTTGTCCACGGTCACGCGCTCGCCGCCGAGCGCGCCGGCACTGTAGGCATAGCGGCCGCCGGCGAGCAGGAGTTTGAGCATCAGCCCGTCCTGCTCGAGGCCGCCGGGTGCGATCAGCAGGCCGCCATAGGCGAAAGCGCCGTGACGCCAGAGGTCGCGGCCGGAAAACAGAAGCGCGCGCGAATTCTCGTCATCGTCGGCCCGCAACGGGCCGGACGCGAGGCAGACGCCACACAACGAGAAGGCCGCGGCGACGGCCGTCGCCGCGCGAACGCGCCTTCCGGACACCACAGAGGCCCCCTTCACGCACCCCTTGCGCCGTCCGGCCGGTACACGGCATGGACGGTAAAATACAACTTAAAGGCGATGACGGGTTGTTGTCCAATCCGATTGGACAGTCACGGCCGGGCCAGCCGCCGCGGCGGCGCGCCGAGGGTACGGCGGATCATGGCCGAGAAGGCGCTGGCGCTGGCGTAGCCGACGGCGCGCGCGGTTTCGGCGACCGAGGCGCCCTCGGCGAGCCGCGCCAGCGCCTCCAGTGCGCGCAGCCGCGCCCGCCACTCGGCGAAGCTCAAGCCCGTCTCGCTGCGGAACAGGCGGGCGAGCGTGCGCCGGCTGGCGCCGGCCTCGTCGGCCCAGCGGTCGAGGTCGTGCGCAAGGCCGGAGTCGTCGAGCAAGGCGCGGGCGACGCGCAGCGCGCGCGGATCGCGCGGCATCGGCACGGTGAGCTGCCGCTCCTGCAGCCGGCCGAGCTCGGTGAGGATCAGCCGCGCCACGATGCCGCCGCGGCCGTTTTCGGCGTAATCGGCGGGCTCTTCCAGCAGCGCCAGGATGAGCTCCCGCAGCAGGCCGGAAATCTCCACCAGCAGCGCCTGCCGCGGCAGGCCGGCGCAGGCGGCGGGGTCGATGTAGAGCGTGCGCATGTCGGTGTGGCTGCGCATGGTGACGCTGTGCGGCAGCTCCGGCGGCAGCCAGAGCGCGCGCGTCGGCGGCACGATCCAGGCGGCGCCTTCCGTTTCCACCCGCATGACGCCCTGCGTCGCATGCAGCAGCTGACCGCGCCGGTGCATATGCAGCGGAATCTGCTCGCCCTCCGGCCACGCCTTCGCCATCACCGCGACCGGGCGCGGGGCGTCATCGAGATTGCGGCGGTAGACCGGGGTCGGCATGGCCTGTTTGCGATGAAAATCGGCCTAACATCGCGAAAAGGCAAGGTCTATATGGGCTGGCCTGATACCGGATTCGCGACCTCGGGATCGGAATGCCCATGAGCCAGACGACCGCTTCGTCCGCCGCCGAGACGGCCCGCCGCCGTTCCATCGGCTTCCTCAACTGGGCGCATTTCCTCGACCATTACGTGATCCTGATCTTCCCGACCGTGGTCATCGGCCTGGAGGCGGTCTACGGCCGCAGCTACGGCGATCTGCTGATCTTGTCGACGGCGTCCTTCACCGCCTTCGGCCTGTTCGCGTTGCCGGCCGGTTGGCTCGCCGACCACTGGAGCCGGCGCAACATGATTGCGATCTTCTTCATCGGCACCGGCCTTTCCACCGCCGCCGTCGGCGCCGCGCCGAACTTTACGATGCTGGCGGTCGCGCTGTTCGCGGTCGGCTTCTTCGCCGCCATCTATCATCCCGTCGGGCTGCCGATGATCGTCGAGCAGGCGGTCAACCGCGGCCGCACGATGTCGATCAACGGCGTGTTCGGCAATCTCGGCGTCTCGGTCGCCGCGGCGATCACCGCCGCGCTCACCGCCTGGATCGGCTGGCGCTGGGCCTTCTTCATTCCGGCCGTCGTGTTCATCGCGACCGGCGTCGCCTACCTCGCGCTCACGCCGAAGGACGGCGCGCGCCGCGCGGCGCCGCCGCATGCGCAGGACGTCACGCTCGACCGCCGCATGATCTTGGCGGTGGTCGGCCTGTTCATGACGCTCGCGCTGTCGTCGGGGCTGGTGTTCAACGCGCTCACCGTCACCGTGCCGAAGATCATCGACATGCGGCTGCATGAAAACGTTCCGCTGGCTCTGGTCGGCTTCCTCGCCACCGCCGTCTTCCTGTGCGGGGCGGGGGCGCAGCTGTCGGTCGGGCGGCTGATCGACCGCTTCCAGCCGCATTACCTGCTGGCGGGTGTGGCGCTGTCGCAGCTCGTCGGCGTGATCTGGCTCAATTACGCGACCGGCTGGCCGCTGCTCGCCGCGCTCGCCATCTCCATCGCCGCCATCTACGGCCAGGTCACGCTCAACGACTACGTGCTGGCGCGCTACACGCCGCCGGCCTGGCGCGGGCGCGTCTATGCGATGCGCTTCTTCCTGAATTTCACGCTGGCCGGACCGGCGGTATGGGGCATCGGCCGGCTCTACGATCAGGGCGGGTTCGGGCTGGTGCTGTGGGTGACGGCGGCGGTGGCCGCGGTCTTCGTCGCCAACACGCTGATGATCGTCGCGCTGGTCGCCGGCGTCGAAAGCCGCCGCGCCGCGCAGCCGGCGGAATAGGCTCGGGCGATACGGGGCGTTACTCCCGCTCTTTCGGCTCGTCGGCGTCCCTTGCATCGCCGCCTTGTGGAGAGGGAAGAGCCTACCGCGTCACCGCGGCGGTCGCCCGAAACTTGCGAATTCGTCATTCCGGGACGCGCCCCGGAATGACCTAGATAGGGAGCGTCAGTCCGCGATCAAGCGCCGGTCACTTCGCCGGCGTCGTCTCCTTGTCCCAGGCGAGCTGGGGCGCGTCGGTGCCGGCCACCGAATAGAGCGCGCCGGGCGCGTTGCGCGTCTTCTGGAATTCCTCCAGCGTCTGCCCGCGCATCGCCGCGTAGATGTGCAGGTTCGACACGCCGACCACCGCGCCGAGCTTCTCCAGCATGAAGAAGCTGACGCCGTAATGGATCATGGCGCGCCAGTCGCGCGCGCGGATCATGTCGCGCTCTTCCTTGCTGAGCCCGGCGGCCTCGAAGGCCTGCTCCTGGTCGGATAGGAAGATGAAGCGCTTGGCCGGATCGATCAGGTCGTGCAGGAACCGGTTGATGCGGAAGCCCTTCACGCTGCGCGCCAGCGTGAACGGGTAGGTGCCGGGTAGCGCCCCGGCGCCTTCGAGCTCGTGGCCGATGTGGCGGCGGTAGTCGCTGACGATGTCGGTGTCCATCGGCGCGACCGCCTCGTTCTCGTAGATCGCGGTGGCGATGCCGGTCATCGACGGCAGGTAGTAGCTGCGGTGCAGGCACCTGACGTTGGCCGACAGCGCGCCGCGCATGACCAGCCACATGATCACCTCGGCGCCCTCCATGCCGCCGAGCCTCGCGAAATCGGCCTGGCGCATGCGGGTGAGCGCCTCCGGATCCTTCTCGATCATGTCGAGGAACTGCTGGTCCCAGGCGGTGTTGTTGAAGCCGGCGCGCTCGCCGTGCACCTGGTGCGACAGCCCGCCGGTCGCCACCAGCGCGACCTTGAGGTCCTCCGGGTAGCTCTCGATCGCCTTGCGCAGCGACTGGCCGAGCTTGTAGCAGCGCTTCGCGGTGGGGATCGGGAATTGCAGGACGCCGACCTGGAACGGAATGATGGTCCCGGGCCACTGCGGTTCGTGCGGCCACATCATCGACAGCGGCGAGAACAGGCCGTGGTCGAGCGGCTTGCCCTGGAAGAAGGCCATGTCGAATTCGTCGGCCATCAGCGCCGCGCCGATGTGATGCGACAGGCCGGCATGGCCCTTCACCGGCGGCAGGTCGCGCGCACCGCCGCCCTCGTCGGCCACCGCGTAGCTCTCGCCGACGCCCATGGCGAAGGCCGAGTAATGATCGAAGAAGAAGGAGGTGACGTGGTCGTTGAAGATGACGAACAACACGTCCGGCTTCTTGTCGGCGAGCCATTGCTGCACCGGCTTGAACGCCTCGAAGATCGGCTTCCACACCGGATCGTTCTGCTTCTGCCGGTCGTAGGCGAAGCCGATGGTGGGCGTGTGCGAGGCGGCGACCGCGCCGATGATGCGTGCCATGGGCGTTTTTCCTAGAGTTTGACGCAGACGTTCTTGAGCTCGGTATAGAATTCGAGCGAGTGGATGCCGCCCTCGCGGCCGATGCCGGATTGCTTCATGCCGCCGAAGGGCGTGCGCAGGTCGCGCAGGAACCAGGAGTTCACCCAGACGATGCCGGCCTCGATGCGCGCGGCGACGCGGTGGGCGCGCGCGAGGTTGGTGGTCCACACCGAAGCGGCGAGCCCGTAGTCCAGCGCGTTGGCGCGCGCGATGACCTCGTCCTCGGCGTCGAACGGCGCGATGTGCGTGCAGGGGCCGAAGATCTCCTCGGTCACCACCGCCGCGGTATCAGGCAGGCCGGTCCAGATGGTCGGCTCCACCCAGGCGCCATTGACGAACTCTTCCGGCATCTTCGGCACGCCGCCGCCGGTGACGACGGTCGCGCCTTCCGCCACCGCCTTGCCGTAGTAGGAGAGAACCTTGTTGCGGTGCTCCTGGCTGATCAGCGGCCCCATGGTGGTGGCGGCGTCCTCCGGCACGCCGAGCTTGAGCTTCTCCGCGCGCGCCTTCATCGCCGCGACGAATTTCTCGAAGATCGGCCGCTCGACATAGACGCGCTCGGTGCCGAGGCAGACCTGGCCGCAATTGGCGAAGCAGGAGCGCATGGTGCCTTCGATCGCCGCCTCGAAATCGCAGTCGGCGAAGACGATGGCCGGGTTCTTGCCGCCCATCTCCAGCGACACCGGCCGCGCGCCGTCGGCGGCCGCCTTCATGATGGCCGCGCCGGTCTTCGTCTCGCCGGTGAAGGTGATGGCGTTGACGCCCGGATGGCAGGTGAGGAATTCGCCGGCCGAATCGGGGCCGAAGCCGTGCACCACGTTGTAGACGCCCTTGGGGATGCCGACGGCGTTCATCACGTCGCCGAGGAGCGTCGCCGTCTGCGGCGTCTCTTCCGACGGCTTCACCACCACGGTGTTGCCGCAGGCCATGGCGGGCGCGACCTTCCAGGTCATCAGCAAGAGCGGCAGGTTCCACGGGCAGATGACGCCGACCACGCCGACCGGGCGGCGCACCGCATAATTGATGGCGCCGGCGCCGTCCGGCGTACCCATCTCGAAGAACTCGGTCGACACGTTCTTGATCGTGTCGGCGAAGACCTTGAAGTTCGCCGCGCCGCGCGGAATGTCGAGATGGCGGGCGAGCGACATCGGCTTGCCGGTGTCGGCGACTTCCGCCTCGAGGAAGCTCTCGAAACGCTTGTTGATCTCGTTGGCGAGCGCATAAAGCAGGTCGCCGCGTTCGGCCGGCGATAGCTTGCCCCAGGGGCCTTGCAGCGCCGCGCGCGCCGCCGTGACCGCGGCGTCCACCTCGGCCCGGCCCGCCTCCGACACGCGCGCGATCAGCGCCCCCGTCACCGGCGAGCGCTTGTCGAACGTGCGTCCGCTTTTGGCGGCGACGTACTCGCCGGCGATGAAGTTCTTGATGTCCTTGACAGGCGCGGGGGTGCCGGGCTGCTCGGGTTTGCGGGCGACGTCGAGCATGCGCGGCTTCTCCGGCTGGAAGGGGCTGCCGGGAAAGTGGTTCTAGGTGTAACTTTCTGCCTTGATCTGGATCAACGCCGGTCAGCGCCGTCCTCTCCGCCGTCATGCCCGGCCCTGTGCCGGGCATCCACGTCTTAGAGGACAATCAAGGCGTGGATGGCCGGGACAAGCCCGGCCATGACGACCGCAAATCTTTCAAAACAGCGGCGGGAGCAGGTCCTCGACCTTCACTTTCAACCGCTCCTGCACGTTGGCCACGATGCGGCTGCGGTGGCAGGTCTTGGGGTCGCGGCAGTAGCAGAGCAGGGCGATCCGCTTGCCGGACTTGATCAGGTCCACGAGTTCGGCGAGATCCGCCTGCGGCTCCGGTTTCCCGATGTGCTTGTCGTAGATCGTCCACAGCGTCTTGCGGTCGCCGGCGCGTGCGGCGGCGCGTCCTTCCGCCGGCGTGCCGAGCTTCTGCAGATGCAGGTAGCCGATGCCGGCCTCGTCGAGCGAAGCCGCCAGCGCGCGCTTGGAGAAGCCGGGGCGGCGCGAGGCCGCCACCGCGCGCGTGTCCACCAGGAGGTCGACCTTGGCGCGCTTGAGTTCGTCGAGCACGGCGGCGGGCTTGGCCTGTTCGTAGCCGACGGTGAACAGCGGCTTCGTCTTCGCGGCGGCCTTTGCCATTACTTGACCCGCTCGATCAGCGCCATCGCCGCCGCCGGGGCGCGCAGCTTGGCCTCGTGGATGAAGTAGATGAACGTGTCGCGCGGCCGCTTCGGCGCCGCCGTCCTGTCGACGCGCGGCAGGTCGGCGGGCGCGCCGCCCTTGGCCCAGGTCCTGGCGCGCCTGGCCCAGGCGTCGAGCGCCTTCGGCGGATAGCCGCTTTTGAGCTTCTCGTCGCCCTTTTGCAGGCGCGCATAGACGAAGTCGCCGGTGAGGTCGGCCATCTCGGTGTAGCTTTCGTGCTCGGCATAGACCACCGGCGTGTCGAACTGCTTGAGCAGCGCAACGAAGGCCGGCGTCCTGAAGCTGTCGTGCCGCACCTCGACCACATGGCGCAGCCGGCGCCCCTCGAACGTCTTCGGCAGCAGGTCGAGGAACGCGCCGAAGTCGGCCGCGTCGAATTTCTTGGTCGGCGCGAACTGCCAGAGCAGGGGGCCGAGCTTGTCGCCGAGTTCGGTGATGCCGGAGTCGAGGAAGCGCTTGATCGAGTCGCCCGCGCCGCCGAGCTCGCGCCGGTTCACCGCGTAGCGTGGTCCCTTGAGCGAGAACACGAAGCCGTCCGGCGCTTCGGATGCCCATTTGCGGAAGCTCGCCGGTTTCATCGTCGAGTAGAACGTGCCGTTGACCTCGATCGAGGTCAGGCGCTCGGCCGCGTAGGAAAGCTCGCGCGCCTGCGGCAGGCCCTTGGGATAGAACACGCCGCGCCATGGCTCGTAGGTCCAGCCGCCGATGCCGACGTAGATCTTGCCGCTTGCCGTCATTCTTTTGTCATGTCGGTGGTTTAGGGTGTCTTGCAAGTGCGGTGGAGCGTAGCGTTTTTCCGCCGCCAACGGCCACTTTCGATGAGGGCGACGCCGGATGAACGCGCGCCCATGTCGGGTGGTCGTTTCCGTTTTTAGGGGGGGGGCGCGCGGTGCCGGCCACCCGGTTCCTTCCGGCATAACGCAAAAGGCCCGGGATCGCTCCCGGGCCTTCGCATTTCTTACTGGCTTGAACGGATCAGAAATCCATGCCGCCGCCCATCCCGCCCGGCATGGCCGGAGCCGCGCCCTTCTTCTGCGGCACCTCGGCCACCATCGCTTCGGTGGTGATGAGCAGGCCGGCGACCGAGGCCGCGTCCTGCAGCGCGCAGCGCACGACCTTGGTCGGGTCGATGATGCCCTTGGACATCATGTTCCCGTACTCGCCCGACTGCGCGTCGAAGCCGAAGGAATACTGGTCCTTCTCGAGGATCTTGCCGACGATGACCGAGCCGTCCTCGCCCGCGTTGAGCGCGATCTGGCGGGCCGGAGCCTGGATCGCCTTGCGGACGATCTCGACGCCGTGCTTCTGGTCCTCGTTCTGGGTCTTGACCTTCTTGAGGGCCTCGACCGAGCGCAGCAGCGCGACGCCGCCGCCCGGCACGATGCCTTCCTCGACCGCGGCGCGGGTCGCGTGCATCGCGTCGTCGACGCGATCCTTGCGCTCCTTCACCTCGACCTCGGTGGCGCCGCCGACGCGGATCACCGCGACGCCGCCGGCGAGCTTGGCCAGACGCTCCTGCAGCTTCTCACGGTCGTAGTCCGAGGTGGTCTCCTCGATCTGCGCCTTGATCTGCGCCACGCGCGCCTCGATGTCGGCCTTCTTGCCGGCGCCGTTGACGATCGTGGTGTTCTCCTTGTCGATCGACACCTTCTTGGCGCGGCCGAGCATGTTGATGGTCACGTTCTCGAGCTTGATGCCGAGGTCTTCCGAGATCGCCTGGCCGCCGGTCAGGATCGCGATGTCCTGCAGCATGGCCTTGCGGCGGTCGCCGAAGCCCGGGGCCTTCACCGCCGCGACCTTGAGGCCGCCGCGCAGCTTGTTGACGACGAGGGTGGCGAGCGCTTCGCCTTCCACGTCCTCGGCGATCAGCAGGAGCGGCTTGCCGGTCTGCACCACCGACTCGAGCAGCGGGAGCAGCTCCTGCAGGCCCGACAGCTTCTTCTCGTAGACCAGGATGTAGGGGTCTTCCATCTCGACGCGCATCTTGTCGGCGTTGGTGACGAAGTAGGGCGAGATGTAACCGCGGTCGAACTGCATGCCCTCGACGACGTCGAGCTCGGTCTCGAGGCTCTTGGCCTCTTCCACCGTGATGACGCCCTCGTTGCCGACCTTCTTCATCGCCTCGGCGAGGAAGCGGCCGATCTCCTGGTCGCCGTTGGCCGAGATGGTGCCGACCTGCGCGATCTCCTCGTTCGAGGTGACCTTCTTCGAGTTGGTCTTCAGGTGCTCGACGATGGCCTCGACGGCCAGATCGACGCCGCGCTTGAGGTCCATCGGGTTCATGCCGGCGGCGACCGCCTTCGAGCCTTCCTTGACGATCGACTGGGCGAGCACGGTGGCGGTGGTGGTGCCGTCGCCCGCGAGGTCCGCGGTCTTCGACGCCACTTCGCGCACCATCTGCGCGCCCATGTTCTCGAACTTGTCCTCGAGCTCGATTTCCTTCGCCACCGTCACGCCGTCCTTGGTGATGCGCGGGGCGCCGAACGACTTGTCGAGCACGACGTTGCGGCCCTTCGGGCCGAGGGTCACCTTCACCGCGTTGGCGAGGATGTCGACGCCGCGCAGCATGCGGTCGCGCGCGTCGATGGAGAATTTGACGTCTTTAGCAGCCATGTGAGTTTGCTCCGATTGGTCTATGGCGCATCCGTCTTGTTTGTCATCGCCGGGCTTGTCCCGGCGATCTCGCTTAGGAAGGCAGTGCCCTCCTGCTCGGGATGGCCGGGTCAAGCCCGGCCATGACGATCAAAAACTTCCGCGCCGAATGATTCCGTGAGGTTCGCGCTTACGCGGCCTTCTTCTTCGCGGCGCCGGCGCCTTCGATCACGCCCATGATGTCGCTCTCCTTCATGATCAGGAGATCCTGGCCGTCGATCTTGACCTCGGTGCCCGACCACTTGCCGAACAGCACGACGTCGCCGACCTTCACGTCGATCGGGGTGAGCTTGCCGTTCTCGTCGCGGCCACCCGGGCCGACGGCGATCACTTCGCCCTGGCTCGGCTTTTCCTTGGCGGTGTCCGGGATGATGATGCCGCCGGCGGTCTTCTCCTCGGCATCGATGCGCTTGACGACGACGCGGTCGTGAAGCGGACGGAACTTCATGGCAGTCCTCCTAAATGATTGGGTCGCTTTGATTTTCAGGTAACCGGCGTTCCCCCTGCCAGCACCTGCGCGCCCAGATGGGTGCGCTTTGCCGGTCCGCAAGAGGGGTCGGAAAAAATTTTAGCACTCATCTCGGCGGAGTGCCAACAATTTCCAAAACCGCTTGGAATTCAATGGTTAACGCCGCGTCGGGAACAGCCCCGGCGCCCTTGGCGTTAGCGGCACCCGGACCGTTCCGCGGCCCGGGCGGGCTGCTAGCAGGCCCTCGGACCTGCTGCTAAAGCCTTGATTTTAAACAGCTTGTTTACCTTTTCGGCTTGCAATGAGGGAAGCCGGGAATGGAAACTTCAAGTCCGACCACACGGAGGGCTGAGATGGTTTCGAAGGACTTCCTGAAGCAGGTGAATGGCTACGGTCTGACCACCGCGCACATTTTGTATCGGCGTCCCGATCACCATTGGCTGCTCCAGTCCTACGTCTGGCAGGCTTACGACCTCTTCCCCGAATTCCCCGAGCTGCAGCGCTTCCTGGCGTTCTGGCAGGATAAGCTGGAGGGCCCGCTGCACTCGGTGCAGGTCGCGCATTCGAAGCTGATCAAGCCGGCCGAACTGAAGGCCATCGGCGGCGAATTCCGCCTGCACTGATCCATTGAGCCATCCTGAGGAGGCGCGGCACGCGCCGTCTCGAAGGAGGAGGCGGGCGCCCGGCCTCATGGATCGATCTCGGGTTTACCCGAGATCGGACTAAAGTGCGCAAGTCGGCTAAAGCCGACTTGCGATGACGCGCTGCTCTCGCAGCGCTCCTCACCATGATGGCTCAGGTCAGGCGGCGACATACCACGTGGCCTAAATTTATATTCCCTTGATCTTGACTTATATCCTATAGGTTAGTAGTCTCTCCACATCCCGCCCCGAAGCGAGGGGTGTCTGTACAGCATCTTCAGATGCGGGGCGGGGAGCGGTGGCCGGGGAATGACGC
>JBKBRE010000040.1:0-10989 GCA_046292265.1 Pseudolabrys sp.
GACAGCCGCGCGTCGCCGTGCAGGACGCCCGCCGCGGCCGCTTCGCCGCGCCCTTCGCCGAGCGACGCGCCCTGCTCGCCGGCGGCGCCAATGCCGCCCAGCAGGTGCGGGTCGTGCGCGACCATCCGCGCCGCGCCTGGCGCCGCGGCTACCGCGCCGGTTTCGTGGCCTGGTTCGGCCCGGTGTTCTGGCCCTACGCCTACTCGGACATCTTCGATTACACGTTCTGGCCTTACGGCTACGACGACGGTTACTGGGCCTACGCCTACGACGACTTCTTCGACGGCGTGTTCTGGGGCGAAGGCGGCCCGCCGGACGAGTATGTCGAGGTCGAGCCGGGCGCGCCGGCCGCCGCGCCGCGCGCGAACTACGCGGCCGTGCAGAACCTGTGCAAGCAGCCCGGCAGCGGCGTCACCGCCTGGCCCTTCGCCGAAATCGAGAAGAAGGTCGGGCTCAACGACGAGCAGAAGGCTTTGCTCGCCGACATCAAGAAGGCCGCGGCCGACGCGGCGGCGACCTTCAAGGCCTCCTGCCCGCCGGACGACGCCTTCCCGATGACGCCGCCCGGCCGCCTGCAGACCATGCGCGCACGTCTCAACGCGACGCTGGAAGCCGTGCAGATCGTGAGGCCGCCGCTGGAGAAGTTCTACGACTCGCTCAGCGACGAGCAGAAGGAGCGGTTCAACCAGATCGGCCCGCAGCAGACGCAGCAGGCCAGCGCGGAAGCGCGCGAGGCGCAGGACATCAAGAGCTGCAAGGACCCGAAGCAGGGCCTGTCCAACCTGCCGATCGAGAAGATCGAGGACGCGGTGCGCCCGACCGACGCGCAGTTCGCCAAGCTCGACGCGCTCGAAAAGGCGACCACCGAAGCGGTCGGCATCCTGCAGGCCGCCTGCCCGGAGGACGCGCCGCTCACCCCGCCGGGCCGGCTCGAGGCGATCGAGAAGCGCCTGCAGGCCATGGTGGACGCCGCCGACGCAGTGAAGCCCGCGCTCGAGGACTTCTACGCCTCGCTCTCCGGCGAGCAGAAGGCGCGCTTCAACCGCATCGGCCGCACGCTGGCGCAGAGCCAGTAGCCGGCGCGCACGGCGCAAAAAAAAGGGCGGCCCCAAAGGCCGCCCTTTCGCTTTGCGAAGCCTGGGTCGGATCAATCGATCGACACGCCGGCGGCGGTGACCACCGCCTGGAAGCGCGCCCGCTCCGCCTCGATGAAGGCGCGCGCCTTGGCCGGCGTGGAGTCGGTGATCGGCTCGATGCCCATCTTGAGCAGCTGCTCCTGCACGCTCGCGTCGGCCATCACCTTGACGGTGGCTTCGTGCAGCTTGGCGAGGACCGGCGCGGGCGTCGCGGCCGGCGCGCCACCACGTTCCACAGGCCCGCCTCGAAGTCCTTGACGCCGAGCGCCTCGCTGACGGTCGGAATGTCGGGCGCCAGCCTCGAGCGCTTGGCGGTAGCGACGGCGAGGATCCTGATCTTGCCGGCGCGATACTGGCCGAGCGAGGTGCCGAGCGTGTCGATGACCATGCCGATCTGGTTGCCCAGCAGGTCGTTCATCGCCGGTGCCGATCCCTTGTAGGGGATGTGCGGGATGTCGAGCTTGCCGGCCGCGACCTTGAACATCTCGCCGGTCAGATGCAGGAACGTGCCGGTGCCGGGCGAGCCGTATTGCAGCTTGCCGGGGTTGGCCTTCACCGCCGCCACCAGCGCCTTGAGATCGGCGGGCTGCGCGGGATTGACCGCGATCACCGCCGGCGCCGAACCGACGATGCCGATCGGCGCGAAATCCTTGAGCGAGTCGTATTGCGGCTTCTTGGCCAGCAGATTGTACAGGCCGTGCGTGGACGCCGTGCCGAACAGCAGCGTGTAGCCGTCGGCCGGCGCGCGCGCGACTTCGACCGAGCCGATCGCGCCCGCAGCGCCGGCCTTGTTTTCCACCACCATCTGCTGGCCGAGAATGGCGGACATGCGCGTCGCATACTGACGGGCGAAAACGTCCGTCGGCCCGCCGGCCGGGAACGGCACGACGAGCCTGATCGTGCGGCTCGGATAGGCGTCCTGCGCCAGCGCCGGCGCCACCATGGCGGCGAGACAGAGCGCCGCCGCGAACAGCTTTTTCATATGTACCCCCTTCGATTGATCTTCTGCGTTCGGAGTTCAGAGTCCCGCGTCGCGCCAGTTGTCCGCCGGCTTCTCCGGATGGGACATCAGCCCGGCGCGATGCACGGCGGTGATCGCCGCATACTCGTCCTTATCGGAGGCGTCGCCGCTGATGCCGACGGCGCCGATGATTTCCTTGTTGCCGTTCATCACCAGCACGCCGCCGGGCACCGGCACGAAGCGGCCGTCCGAGGCGGCGGCCAGCGCGCTCTGGAAAGCCGGGCGGTCGCGCAGGCGGTCGCGAATGGTGCGGCTCGAAATGCCCATGCCCAGCGCGCCCCAGGCTTTGCCGACGGCGATGTCGGCGCGCAGGATGCCGGAGCCGTCCTCGCGCTTGACCACGACCAGGTTGCCGCCGGCGTCGAGCACCGCGACGGTCAGCGGCAGGAGCTGCACTTCGCGGCCGACGGCGAGCGCCGCATTGGCGATCGCCTCGGCGGTCGCCAGCGGCATCGAGACCTGCAGCCGGTGGACGTAGTAGTCGCTCACGGTTTCGTCCCCTCAAATCGAACGCGTTCCTTGGCGGATACGAGTATGGGGCAAGCCCGGCCGTGGCAAGCGCTGGCCGATTGCAGAGGAGGCCCGGCGAACGCGGCGGTATTCGGCAAACGAAAAGGGCGGCCCGCGGGCCGCCCTCTCCGCATTCCCTGCAGGAGGAATTACTCCGCCGCGATGCGCACTTCCGGCGCCGCCGCCTTGACGTCCGGCGTGACGTGGCTCTCGAACTTGGCGAAGTTCTTCTGGAACATGCCGACCAGCTCGCGCGCGGTCTTGTCGAACTCGGCCTTGTTCTTCCAGGTCTTGATCGGGTTGAGCAGGTCGTGCTCGACGCCCGGCACCGCGGTCGGCACCGCGAAGCCGAAATAGGGATCGGTGCGGAAGTCGGCGTTCTTGAGCGAGCCGTCGAGCGCGGCTGTCACCAGCGTGCGGGTGGCCTTGATCGGCATGCGGCGGCCTTCGCCGTACTTGCCGCCGGTCCAGCCCGAGTTCACCAGCCAGACGTCGACGTTGTGCTTGTTGATGTAGGCCTTGAGCAGGTCGGCATAGACCGACGGATGCCGCGGCAGGAACGGCGCGCCGAAGCAGGTGGAGAATTCCGGCTGCACGCCGACCAGACCCTTCTCGGTGCCGGCGACCTTGGCGGTGTAGCCGGAGAGGAAGTGGTACATCGCCTGCTCCGGCGTGAGCTTGGCGACCGGCGGCATCACGCCGTAGGCGTCGGCGGTCAGGAAGACGATGTTCTTCGGATGACCGGCGCGGCCGGTGCGCGAGGCGTTCGGAATGAAGTCGAGCGGATAGGCCGAGCGGGTATTCTCGGTCTTCGAGCCGTCGTCGTAGTCGGGAAGGCGGGTGTACTCGTCATACACGACGTTCTCGAGCACCGCGCCGAAGCGGTTGGTGGCGTCCCAAATCATCGGCTCGGCTTCCTGGCTGAGCTTGATGCACTTGGCGTAGCAGCCGCCCTCGAAATTGAAGATGCCGTTCGGACCCCAGCCGTGCTCGTCGTCGCCGATGAGGATGCGGTGCGGGTCTGCCGACAACGTGGTCTTGCCGGTACCCGAGAGGCCGAAGAACAGCGCGCTCTCGCCCTCGTGGCTGACGTTGGCCGAGCAATGCATCGGCACCACGTTCTGCGCCGGCAGATAGAAGTTGAGC
This sequence comes from Pseudolabrys sp., assembly GCA_046292265.1. Classification (GTDB taxonomy): domain Bacteria; phylum Pseudomonadota; class Alphaproteobacteria; order Rhizobiales; family Xanthobacteraceae; genus Pseudolabrys. The sequence goes on from JBKBRE010000040.1 coordinate 3,814, forward strand.
GTGGTGAACACCGACTTCTTCATCTCGCCCGCGTAGGACGAACCGCAGATCAGCACGATCTTGCGGGTGAAATCGATCGCCACCATGGTGTCGGAGCCTTCGCGGCCGCCGTGACGCTTGGCGTCCGGCTTGAACGACGGCAGGTCGATGATGGTCATCTCCGGCACGAAGCCGGCGAGCTCTTTGAGCTCGGGGCGGATCAGGAGTTGGCGGATGAACAGCGAGTGCCAGGCGTATTCGGTGTAGACGCGCACCTTGATGCGATAGGTGTGATCGGCGCCGCCGTAGAGGTCCTGCGCGAAGAGCTGCTTGCCTTTGCAGTGGTCGATGAAGTCGCCGAGCATGACGTCGAAGTTCGCCTTCGACATCTTGCGGTTGCCGTCCCACCACAGGACGTCGCGGGTGAGATCGTCCTCGACCGTATGCTTGTCCTTCGGCGAGCGGCCGGTGTGGTGGCCGGTGAAGGCGGAGAGCGCGCCGCCGGCGACGATTGAGGCTTCCTTGTTGGCGATGGCGTGCTCGTAAAGCGGCGCCTCGGTCAAATTCCAGTGGACCGCAGCCAGGTCTTTGAGGCCGAATTTGTCGGCGCCATAGCTGGCGTTCCGCACACCCGTTTCTTGCACGCGCATCCTCCCAAAAACACGATACGGGCCGGCAGGCAGCGGCCCTTTCCTTGGCCCCCTGGGGCCCCCTCTCTCAGCGGCTATAAGACATTAGTATAGCCGGCCGTTCCAAGGCGCGCGACCATAGTCATCAGGACCGTGAATGCCAAGGTCAAATGCCATGCATGAAAGAGGTCCGGCATTGCACTGCATCAATACGTTAACGGGCCTGCCACGCCTGATGTTTCATGCATGAGCGACCTGATGTCTCAGGCATCAGAGACGGTCGCGCCGGCACGCTTCAGAGCCCGCGCGCCTTGTCGGCCAAGTTTTTCAGGACCGCCCGCAACGGGCCCGGCGCGGTGACGCGATCCGGGAAGGCCAGGCGCAGCGCGGCGGAGCCCTGCTGCAAGTCCATCCCCTCGGGATCGATGCCCACGCAGCGCCAGTTGCCTGCCGGCGCGCCGAGCAGGCGCGTCGCATAGAGGCTGCACGCGTCGGCGTGGTCGCCGTTCATGTGGGCGACCGCACCCTCTTCCGCCTCGATCAGACCGCCGGCATCCGCGACCTCGGTCAATAGCTCGGTTGCGGCAAGATCGGCGGCGCGCGCAAAGCCGCCGTTGAGATGCGCCGAGACGACCCGCAGGCGCCAGAAGCCGAAATCGGGAAAGTCGACATAGAGCTCCGACTTCGGATGCCGCGCCAGGAAACGCCGGCGGATGCGCGCGGCTTCCGCGCCCTCGCGTTCGACCGGCTCGAACGTGCCGAGCACGGTCAGCCGGGGATGCGCGAGCGCGTCTCCTTTGCCGGTTTCGGCCAGCAGCAGCGAAGCCCGTGCGTCGCACTCGAGATTGGCGGTGTGGGTGGACAGCCGCGACACCAGGATGAGCGGCGAGCCGTCCGCGTCGGTCGCGACATTGACCAGCGAGGCGAAGGGATGCCCGGTGTTGCGGTCGAGGGTCGCCAGCGTGCCGGCGCGGGTCGCACGCAGAAGGACCTTTGCGGTCGCGTGCGGGTTGAAGTCCGGCGCCTGCGGGGCGTTCTCCGGGATACGCCCGGGCATGGCTCCAGGTAGCGGCGATGTAGCGGTAGCATCGGATGTCATCAGGACCTCGGCTCCGGCATTAAGCTTCGTTAACGACAGGTCTCAAAGCCGCATTCTTTCAGCGGCCGGGCTTGAAATGGCTACCGAATCACATAGTTGTTGCAAAGAGGTCACATTTCAGCCCCCGTTTGTGGGCTTCAAAACCACCGGGACGCCAACAAAGAGGGGCCCGAATGCCGACCATCGCTCTCGTGGACGACGATCGCAACATCCTGACCTCCGTTTCGATGGCGCTCGAATCGGAAGGCTACCGGATCATGACGTACACGGACGGGGCGTCCGCGCTCGACGGCTTCAAGACGTCGCCGCCGGATCTCGCGATCCTCGACATCAAGATGCCGCGCATGGACGGTATGGAGACACTTCGCCGCCTGCGGCAGAAGACCGACATTCCGGTGATCTTCCTCACCTCGAAGGACGAGGAGATCGACGAACTGTTCGGCCTCAAGATGGGCGCCGACGACTTCATCCGCAAACCGTTCTCGCAGCGCCTGCTGGTCGAGCGCGTCAAGGCCGTGCTGCGCCGCGCGACGCCGAAGGACGGACAGCCGGTCAAGGAAGTCGATTCCGCCAAGGTGCTCGAGCGCGGCCTGCTCCGCATGGACCCCGAGCGGCACACCTGCACCTGGAAGAACGAGCCGGTCACGCTGACCGTCACCGAATTCCTCATCCTGCAGGCGCTCGCCACGCGGCCCGGCGTGGTGAAGAGCCGCAACGCGCTGATGGATGCCGCCTACGACGACCAGGTCTACGTCGACGACCGCACCATCGACAGCCACATCAAGCGGCTGCGCAAGAAGTTCAAGGCGGTCGACGACGATTTCGAGATGATCGAGACGCTCTACGGCGTCGGCTACCGCTTCAAGGAGTAGCGGGCTCGAAGCGCGGCCGCTCGCAAGGTCGCTGACGTCCAGGCCCGGCTTGCGGTAAAATCGTTCACGATCAACCCGGCTGGATTGCACGACGTGCTCGATCGGACGCAGGACATCCCGGCGCAGAACGCCCAGACCGCGGCAGAGAACGCGGGCGAGGACGCCGCCGCGCGTCCGGCGCAGGAGCGCCTCGGTGTGCGGCGGCTGATGCGGTCGGCCTGGGCCTTCTTCGTTTCGCAGAGCTTCTCCAGCCTCACCCGCCGCATCGTCTTCCTCAACCTCGCCGGTCTCGCCGCGCTGGTGATCGGCGTCATGTACCTCTCGCAGTTCCGCGCCGGCCTGATCGACGCGCGCGTGCAGAGCCTGCTGGTGCAGAGCGAGATCATCGCCGGCGCGATCGCCGCCTCGGCGACGGTGGAGACCGACGCCATCACCATCGATCCCGAGCGGCTGCTCGAATTGCAGGCCGGCGAGAGCTACGGCCCGGGCGAGGACTCGCTGTCCGGCATCGAATTCCCCATCAACCCCGAGCGCGTCGCGCCGGTGCTGCGCCGGCTGGTCTCGCCGACCAAGACGCGCGCGCGCATCTACGACCGCGAGGGCGTGCTGATCCTCGACAGCCGCAATCTCTACGGGCGCGGCGACGTGCTGCGCTTCGACCTGCCGCCGCCGAACGCCGAGACGCCGGGACTGATGGAGCGCACCTACATCGCGCTGCGCCGCTGGTTCGGGCGCGGCGACCTGCCGCTCTACAAGGAGCTCGGACCGGAAAACGGCAAGGGCTATCCGGAAGTGGCGCAGGCGCTCAACGGCCTGCATGCGAGCCAGGTGCGCGTCAACGACCGCGGCGAGGTGATCGTCTCGGTCGCCGTGCCGGTGCAGCGCTTCCGAGCGGTGCGCGGCGCGCTGATGCTGTCCACGCAAGGCGCCGACATCGACGACATGGTGGAGGCCGAGCGGCTCGCCATCTTCAAAGTGTTCCTCATCGCCGCCGGCGTGATGGTGGTGCTGTCGATGCTGCTCGCCGGCACCATCGCCGGCCCGGTGCGGCGGCTCGCCGACGGCGCCGAGCGCGTGCGCCGGCGCATCCGCAGCCGCGTGGAGATCCCCGACTTCACGCGCCGGCGCGACGAGATCGGGCATCTGTCCGGCGCGCTGCGCGACATGACCAACGCGCTCTACACCCGCATCGAGGCGATCGAGAGTTTCGCCGCCGACGTGGCGCACGAATTGCGCAACCCGCTCACCTCGCTGCGCTCGGCGGTGGAGACGCTGCCGCTCGCCAAGACCGACGCCAACCGCAAGCGTCTGCTCGAAGTGATCGAACACGACGTGAAGCGGCTCGACCGGCTGATCTCCGACATTTCCGACGCCAGCCGGCTCGACGCCGAACTGCAGCGGCAGGAGGCCGCGCCGGTCGATTTCGCCAAGCTGCTGGCGGCGCTGGTGAAGGCCGCCAACGAGGTGCGCGACACCGACGTCAACGTCACGCTCACGTTCGAAGGCGGCTCGCCGGACAGCTTCAAGGTGCCCGGGCACGACTCCCGCCTCGGCCAGGTGGTGAGCAACCTGGTGGACAATGCGCGCTCGTTCTCGCCGGCGGGCGGCAGCGTGCGCGTCACCTGCCGCAAGCTGAAGAACGAGGTCGAGATATTCGTGGACGACGACGGGCCGGGCATCCGCCCCGACGCGCTCGACAAGATCTTCGAGCGTTTCTACACCGACCGGCCAGAGCAGGGCTTCGGCCAGAATTCCGGACTCGGCCTGTCGATCTCCCGGCAGATCGTCGAGGCGCATGGCGGTACCATTCGCGCCGAGAACCGCACCGCGCCGGGGAAGGCGGGCGGCGAGCCGCGCGTCCTCGGCGCCCGCTTCATCGTCCGCCTGCCGGCGATGTGATCGCTCCGGCTGAGTAGCGCGCGCCGCCCCGATCCGTCATCCTGAGGTGGCGCGAAGCGCCCTCGAAGGATGACGGGCACTGAGTTCCGGGCCGTTCATCCTTCGAGGCTCGCTTCGCTCGCACCTCAGGATGACGGGACGACTTCCGAGCAAATGGCTTCACATAACGCCACCATCCATGCCTCCGCCGTGCTCGTCGGCGCCAAAGCCGTGCTGATCCGCGGCAAGGCGGGCGCCGGCAAGTCGCGGCTCGCCTGGGAGCTCATTGAGGCGGCGGCGCAGGGCGCCCTGCCCTTCGCGCGGCTGGTGGCGGACGACCGCACGCACCTAGAGGCCAGCGCCGGCCGGCTGGTGGTGCGGCCGGCGGCCAAGCTCGCCGGGCTCATGGAGGTGCGCGGGCTGGGCATCCGCCGCCTGCCCTACGAGGAAGCCGCGGTGGTCGCTCTGGTGGTGGACCTGGCGGCCGACGATGCCGCCCGCCTGCCGGAGCCGGAGGCGGCGGTAACCGCGGTTTCCGGGGTTCCCGTGCCGCGGCTAGCCGTCGCGCCCGGGCAGGCCGCGCTGCCCCTGGTGCTCGCTTTTCTGAGGACGCTACCGGCGGGCGATTGACCGCCCCCCGCCATCTGGGCTACGCGAGCCGGCCTCGATCCCGTTGAAAGAATTAACCATAAGGGGCCTAGGATCGCCCGCCGGAACCAGCCAGCCAGCCGAGCCCTCCTTTTGCACCGACTTTCCGCAGTGCAACAGAACGCCTATATAGCGGGGGCAGCCCTTGCAATGGGGCATCGGATGGGCCTGAATGCGGCCCCGTTCGTGCGGCGCAAAATGGCGCCCGCGGGGAGTTCGGAATGATCGGCCTCGTATTAGTGACCCACGGGCGGCTCGCCACCGAGTTTCGCTCGGCCCTCGAGCATGTGGTGGGTCCCCAGCGCCAGATCGAGGCGATCACCATCGGCCCCGACGACGACGTCGAGCAGTGCCGCAAGAACATCCTCGATGCGGTCCAGCGGGTGGACTCGGGCGACGGCGTCGCCATCCTCACCGACATGTTCGGCGGCACGCCCTCCAACCTCGCCATCTCGGTGATGAGCCAGCCCAAGGTCGAGGTGCTGGCCGGTATCAACCTGCCCATGCTGATCAAGCTCGCCAAGGTGCGCGAGACCTGTCCGCTGGAATCGGCGGTCTCCGCCGCGCAGGAAGCCGGCCGCAAGTACTGCACCATCGCCAGCCGGGTCCTCAGCGGTAAATGAGCCCGTCGGCAGCGGACCACGGCTACGGACCCGCGGTTACGCGCGCAGTCGAGATCGTCAACAAGAAGGGCCTGCACGCCCGCGCCTCGGCGAAATTCGTGCAGCTCGCCGAAACCTTCGACGCCGCCATCACCGTCACGCGCGGGCACGAGACCGTCGGCGCCACTTCGATCATGGGCCTGATGATGCTGGCGGCAGGCCCCGGCACCACCATCACCATTTCCGGCACCGGCAAGGCCGCACAGGCCGCGGTCGACGCGCTCTGCGCGCTGGTCGCCAACCGCTTCGGCGAAGAGGACTAGCGCGAAGGCGTCTCAGTGGCCGCGGCGCTTGCGCGTGCGCGCCGCCTTCTTGGCCGAGCGCGAGCGCGCGGCCTTCGAACGCGCGGCCGAGGCGCGGCCGCCGGCCCGTCCGCCCTTGCGCGAGGAGGCATGGCTTTCCTTCTTGCCGCGGCCGGAGCCCGACTTCTTGCCGCCGCCCGATTCCTTGTTGACGGTGGCCCAGGCGCGCCGCTCGGCCTCGCGGCGCGAGACGCCGCGCTTCGCGTAGCCTTCCTCGATTTGCTCGGCCTTGCGCTTCTGCTTCGACGTGTAGCTCGACTTGTCGCCGCGCGGCATGGATGCCTCCTCTCCTGCGCTTCGCCCGTCGCGATGAACGCGCCGAAATGTCGCGGGGTTCCGCGTGCGAGCGAAGCGAGGCACGGACTATCCCCGATCATTCCCGCGTAAGCGGGAATCCAGTTCTTTGGCCAAGCACGGCGGTGTTGCGTGCGCCCCCTGGATCCCCGCTTTCGCGGGGATGAGCGGATGCGGTGCGTGCATCGCGCCTCTCCAATTCAACTGTCAAACAGCCAAGCGCCTTCTTCCCTCATGATGAGGAGCGGCCGCGGCCTCTCCGCGTCATCACCCGCGAAGGCGGGTGATCCAGTACGCCGTGCCTTATCGATCGTCTGCGGCGTACTGGATTCCGGGTCTCACTCGCTTGCGCTCGCTCGCCCGGAATGACCGCTGAGCCAACGCTCCGCCGTCCCTGTTCTTTTGCGCGGCCCGGGGTGGCCGGTCTTCCTGGGAGGTCCGCTGCCTCTCGAAAAGCGCGAGGGCGCGCGGGACGCTTTTGGGTCCCAGCGGACCCGCGGGCCTCGACGCCTCGCGACATCGAGGCTTGTCGAAGTCCGTTTTGCCCGCCGCGCCATCCGGATTTGAATGGTGGCAGGCTGCCGCAAGTCCGCCCAACCCATGGCGTCCCGCGCGCGGTGTTTGAGGCTTGCTCCGCAACGCCCCCGGTGGACGTACCGTTTCAGGCGACCTTCCTTGCGGAAGCCCGCCTATCCACCGCTCCGGGCCCAAACGGCTCCTCGACACTTCCGACCGTGCCGGAAGCCGCCGCCGGTGGGGCCCCGTGGCGCACGGGTGGCGCGCCCGGACGTTGCGGCTTGGACCGCCGGGCCG
>JBKBRE010000041.1:0-10193 GCA_046292265.1 Pseudolabrys sp.
TTTCCCCGGCCGACCACCCCCCCGGCTGGGGGGTGGGGGGGCCCCCGCCGCCCCCCCGCCCCGCGGGGGGGGGGGCTGCAACTCGGCGTGCCCCCACCCGGTCGGCTTCGCCGACCACCCTCCCCCGCAAGCGGGAGAGGGATTCAAAGCCCGCGCTGCCCGCGCGCCACCGCGCGCGCGATCTGTCCGGTGATGTAGGCTTCCGAGCGGCGGAAGCTCGCCGCGTCGGGCGTGGCGATATGCACGGTGACGCTCGCCGCCGCGCCGCCGCTCATGGCGACGCCGAGCCGGCCGTCCGTTCCGCGCGCGAGCGGCATGATCGCTTCCGGTCCCGCCTCGCCGGCGAGGCCGAGCCCGCCGGCGGCAAGCGGGAAATAGCCCGGCGCGCCGATCACGCCGCCGGACGCGAAGGGAATGACCTGCGGCCTGCCGCCGGTATCGCCGTCGCCGAACAGCCCGTCGAACAGCTTGCCCGGGCTGCCGGACAGGCCGCGCGCCAGCGGGCGGAAGGCCTGGCCCACCGCCATGCTGGAAAGCCGCAGCGCCATCTGCTTGAGCACGTCGTCGAACTGCCTGCCGCCGGCGGTCGCGTCGGCAAAGGCCTTGCTCATCACCCGCGCGAAGGCCGCCGCGTCGACGTTCAAGGCGCCGGTGCTCGTGCGCACCCGTTCGGTCTTCTCGGCGAGCTCGTCGATCTCATCTGCGCCGGGCGTATCGGGAATGATCGTCATCGGGGTATCTCTTCATCAGTTGTTCGAGCGCGGCGCGCTCGAGCGGCGCCTTGCGGCCCGTCGCCGCCTCGATGGCATAGGCGAGCTCGCGCGGCGTCATGCGCCAGAACGCCTCCGGCGAGAGCTTGAGCACGCCGAGGCCAAAGCCGATCGCCTCCTTCCAGGGGAACGGCTTCATTCATCCGTCCCGAACGTCGCCGCGATCAGCTCGGCCGCGATGCGCACGTAGCCCTGCGCGCCGCCCTCGATCGCCATCGCGGCGACCTCGTCGTCGCGAACCGCCTCCCCGGCGCCGCGCAGGCCCGCCGCGATGATGCGCGTGAGATCGCGCGCCTTCAGCCGGCCGGCGCCGAAGCGCTCGGTCAGCGCCACCAGGTCTTCGGCGCCGAAGGCGTCCTCCAACTCGGCCAGCGCGCCGAGCGTGAGCACCAGCCTGCGCCGCGCGCCGCCGATCTCGGCCTCGATCTCGCCGCGGTGTCGGTTCGCCATGGTTCAGGCCGCCGCGAAGGTCATCTCGCCGGCCGACTCCAGCGCGACGTCGTAGGTGACCTCACCGTTGTGCTCGCCGGCGAACTCCAGGTTGGTGATCTGGAACGCGCCCTGCACCGTGCCGAAGTCGGGAATGACGATCTGGTAGTCCTTCACCGCGCCGTCGAAGAAGGTCTGCCGCATCAATGCGTCGGTCGCCGCGTCCTTGAACAGGCCGCGACCCGACACCGAGGCGCGCTTGACGCCGGCGCCGTCGAGTAGTTCGCGCCAGCGGTTGGCGCTTTCGGCGTGGGTGACGTCCACCGTCTCGGCGTTGAAGGCGAGCCGGCGCGTGCGCAGGCCGGCGACGGTGGTGAAGCCCGCGCCGTCGGCGATCTTGACGAGCAGGTCCTTGCCTTTCTGGGCGGTCATGGATGTGTCCTCTTTTCGTTAGACGGGCTCGGTCACCGCGCGGAAGCGCACCAGCGCGTGATAGGTGCGCCCGTCCGCCTCGCGCCGCACATCGGCGACCGCGAAACGGAAGTTGACGAGATGGTGGTCGGCCAGCGTCAGGGCTGCGTCGTCGAGCGCCTGCAGCAGCGCGCCGGCGATCAAGTGCGCTTGCCTGTGGCCGCCCTGGCGCGACCAGGCATGTAACGTCAGTTGATGCTCCTCGCCGCGCTCCGCCCCGGCCGAAAAATCGGCCACGCGCGCTTCGCCGAGCGTGACGTAGGGAAATTCGGCGCCACGCGGCGGCTCGTCGTAGATCTTCGGCCCGCCGAGCAGCGCGGTGAGCGCGGCGTCGGCGGCGAGCGCACCATGGACGGCGGCGCGCAGCGCGGCGGAGGCGGCGGTCGGCATGTTCAGTCTTCCCGGACTTCGGCGTCGATCTCGAGAAAGCGGCGATCGGCGCTCTCGCTCATCGCGCGGATGCGATAGGTGCGCGTGCCGTCGATGAAGCGGTGGCGCAGCGTGATGTCGTCGCGCCGGCGCACCACGATGCGGTAGCGCGCGATGGCGCCGAGGCTGTCGGCCGCGACGTCGCCGCGCGCCGGCAGCGGCGCCACCTGCGCCCACAGGGTAGCGACCACGTCGTAGAGCCGGGTGACGCCGCCCGCGCCGTCGTCGCTTTCGCTCGGCGCTTCCAGCACCAGCCGGCGGTTGAGGTCGCCGATAGGCGTGACCTGCGCGCTCACAGCGACACCACGCGGTAGGGCGCGATCAGCGCCGCAACGCCCGCGGGCAGCGCAGCGCCCTGCCCGCTCGCCGCCACCAGCCCGCGGTTCTCGTACCAGTGCGCCACCAGCAGGCGCACCGCCTGGCGCAGCGGCTCCGGCACATCGGACGCGGCCGCGCCGTAGCCGACCGTCACGTCGAGCTCGATGCCGGCCGCGCTTTGCCCCGCCGCCGGCAAGGCCCAGGGCATGAAGGCGAGCGCCGAAGCGCCGAGGTTCGCCACGAAGGCCTGCGTGTCGATCGCCTGCGCCTCGCCGTTCGCGTCATGGACGCGCGCGGCGGTCAGCGTCTGCAACGGCGCCGGCCGCACCTCGATGCGGCCGTCCGCCGGCCAGGCGTCGAAAATCAGCCGCCAGCTCTGCGTGATCAACGCGCGCCGCGTCTGCGCCTCCACATGGATGCGCGCCCCGGCGATCAGCGCCTCGATCAGCGCGTCGTCGTCATTGTGTTCGACGCGCAGAAAGGCGCGCGCCTCGGCGAGCGTCAGCGGCTCCGCCGCCGGCGCGGTGATAAGAAGAGAGGACATGGGGGTGGTTCTCTGAACGTTGCCGCTTGCGCTCTTCCCCTCTCCCCTTGTGGGAGAGGGAAGCGCGTTCGCGTAGATCCTGTTGACAAAACCGAGGCCCAAGGCTCATGCCGTCCGCATGCGCCTCGCCCTCGCCGCCTTCGTCGTTCTGCTGCTCGGCGCTCCCGCGCTCGCGCTCACCGGCAATGCGCCGCCGGCCACCGGCTGGGCCGCGCGGCCCATCGTCATGGTCGTCGACGAGCGCGAGAACCTGTGCACCGGCACCGCGCTCGCGCGCGACCTGGTGCTCACCGCCGCGCATTGCGTCGCGCGCGCGGGCCGCTACGAGGTCAAGGTCTACCAGAACGGCATCGCCATCCCGGCGCGGGCGATCGCGCGCCATCCGCGCTTCGACTACGCCGCCTACGCGGCGAGCCGCGCCACCGCCGACGTCGCGCTCGTCAAGCTCGCGGCGGCGCTGCCCGACATCGTGGTGCCGGCGGCGCTTGGCCAGCCGCGCCGCGTCGCCGTCGGCGAGACGCTGACCGTCGCCGGCTTCGGCGTCACCGAAGCCGGCACGCCGCGCGGCCTGGGCGTGCCGCGCATGGCCAAGCTCGCCGTCACCGGCAAGCCCGGCTCGCTGCAGGTCCGCCTCTACGATCCGGCCACGCGCAACCTCACCGCCGGTCTCGGCGGCTGCACCGGCGATTCAGGCGCCCCCGCCTTCGACGGCGAGGGGCCGCAAGAAACGGGAAGAGTGATCGGCCTGGTCAGCTGGTCCACCGCGCCGAAAGACAATGAAGGCTGCGGCGGGCTCACCGGCGTGACGCCGCTCCTCAATTATCGCGGCTGGATCCTCGACACCGCCCGCAAGTACAACTCTCCCCTCGCCCCTTAGAGGCGCGGCCTTTTTCCACAGCCCGCCGCCGCCGGCGGGCTTCGCGCGCGCCCACCCCTCCGCTAGCTTCGGCCCGGGGATAAGGGGGCGACCATGCCGCGCCGCGTCGCGTCGGGGCACTTCATCGTGGCATTGCTGGCGTCCGGCCTGGCGACCGCATGCGCCGCGCCGGCGCAGGCCGTCGTCAACGGCACGTCGTCCTCGCTCGGTCATTTCACCGTGCGCCTTGCCGGCGCGCATTATTGCAGCGGCGTCGCGGTCGGCCGCCGCATCGTGGTCACCGCTGCGCATTGCGCCCGCGGCATCCGCGTCTACGGCGGCGGCGGCTCGGTCGGCATTGCCGGTGTCACGCGCAGCGCCGTGCTCGACGACGGCCGCCGCATCACCGTCTCGGGCGACGCCGCCATTCTGAAGCTGTCGGCGCCGCTGCCCGCCGGCATCGGCTTCGCCTCCGTCGGCGAAGGCGCGGGCGAGAGCTACGTCATCGCCGGCTACGGCACGCCGGACGAGCGTCATCGCCTGTCCTTCGGCACTTTGCGCGAGGCGCGGCTGGTCGCTGCCTCGCCGCGCGCGCTGGTCGATCCGAACCGCACCGGCTCGATCGGCGCCAGCGCCTGCTTCGGCGATTCCGGCGGCCCGGTGCTGCGCGGCGGCGAGCTGGTCGGCATCATCACCCGCGCCGCCCATCCCTCGCCGCGCATCGCCTGTGGCCATCTGACGCGCTGGGCGCCGGTGTCCGTGAGCGGCCAGGCGCAGGCGGTCGCGGCGGCGGAAGAGCCGCCCGCCACCGAGCGCCGGCAACGCCGGCGGCACGCGCGGGCCGCGAAATCGGGCGAATCCGTTAGCGCCAATCTGTTCGCGAACTGGTTCGCGCCGAAGGCCGAGAGCCGCAAGCTCAAGCGGCGCAAACAGGCCGCCCGCTGATTTCCGCCCGGGAACCGGCCGAAAACCTCGGCGTTAAGGTTAGCTGGTCATCTTAACCCGCGGATCGGCTCGCCAGGGGCGCGAGCGGCAATTACCTACCTACCCTCACAATTGAAATCTCGACGTGCAGGCGAAACGGAGAAGCCTTTTCCGCGGCCGCGACCGCTCCGAGCTGACGGGTATTGCATTGATAAAGCACACCACGATTTTCGCGCTGGCTTTGCTCGCAACCAGCCAGGCGACCACCGCTCATGCGCAACAGCGCTCCATGCGCGCCGCCGTCGCGGCGCCCATCACCTGCGACGACCGCGGCTGCTCCGACCGCCGCGGTCCGCAAGCCGCACAGGCGAGGCACGCCCGCGCATCGCGCGCGGCCGCCATCGACGCCCATGGCAACGCCGTCATCATGGGCGGACGGCCCGCCGGCTGCCCGTACAATTTCTGCGGCTGCGAAGCCTCGCTTTATCTGTTCGGCAAGATCCGGCCGGAGCTCAATCTCGCCGCCAACTGGATCAAAAAGTTTCCGCGCAGCGCGCCCGCGCCGGGCATGGCCGCGGCCCGCAGCGGCCACGTGATGGTGCTGATGAGTCACGTCGCCGGCGACGACTGGCTCGTGCACGACGGGAATTCGGGCGGCAAGCTCACCCGCCGGCACGTGCGCTCGATCCGCGGCTACGTCATCGTCAACCCGCATGGCTCGCGCGCCGAAGGCGAAGCACGGGCGAGCCGGGTGGAATGACGGTTGTCATTGCCGGGCTCGTCCCTGCACAGCTCCGTTCCGCGAGATCACCGGGTCCCGGCGCCATAGCGCGTCGAAGACGCGCGTAAACGCGCTTACGCGGCGCCGGCCCGGTGATGAACATTCGTGCGCGTTCGTGCGAGTGTCAGCTCGCCGCGAACTTCATCAGCTTGATCGCGTCGAAGTCCTGCACGCCGCCGCCCACGCGCTTGGTCGTATAGAACAGCACGTAGGGCTTGGCGGTGTAGGGATCGCGCAGCACCGAGACGCCGGCGCGGTCCACCACCAGGTAGCCGCGGTTGAAGTCGCCGAAGGCGATCGACAGCGAATTGGCCGCGATGTCCGGCATGTCCTCCGCCTCGATGACCGGGAAGGTCATCAGCGTGGCCTTGCCGCCCGCCGCCGCCGGCGGCTGCCAGAGATAGCCGCCGGTCGTGTCCTTGAACTTGCGGATCGCCGACTGCGTCTTGCGGTTCATCACGAACACCGCGTTCTGCCGGTAGCCGGCGCGCAGCGCATAGATGAGATCGACCAGCGTGTCCGACGGGTCCGACGCCGGGAAGGCGCCGGCCTCGCCGGAGGCGACATAGCCGATGTTGCCCAAGCTCCAGGAGCCGTTCGCCACGGCCGTGTAGTTGAGAAAACCCTTCGGCTTGTTCGAGCCGTCGCCGGTGACGAAGGCGGTGCCTTCCTGCACGGCGAAGACCTGCTCGACTTCCTGGGCCAGCCACTCGTCGATGTTCACCGCCGAGTCATCGAGCAGCGTCGAGGTGGCCGCGGGCTGCGCGTAGAGCTCCATCGCCGGGAACGACAGCTCGTCCAGCGTCGGCGACGTCGTCTGCGGCCGCGCGTCGGTCTCGCCCACCCAGCCGACCGCCGGGCCGGAGGTCATGAACGGCTTCTTGTAGACGTTGCCGCTGATCACCCGCACCGCGGCGATGCCGCGGATCGGCGAGATGGAAGCGAGCCGCTTGCCGATCTCGGTCTCGACCTCGGGCGGCACCAGGTAGCCGCCGTCGGGGTTGGAGCCGGCCGACAGCGCCTTCACCTCGAGCGCGCGCAGCCCGACCGTCTCGCCGGAACGGACATAGGCCTCGAAGGCCTGCTTGTGCTCGGGCGAGCCGTGCGCGCGTCCCCGCTCATGTGCCCGCTCCTGGCCGATCGCCGGCCGCGCCGCCTTCAGCGTGATCTCGTCGATCCTGCGCGCCTGCGCGTCGATGGTGCGGTCGATGCGCGCGAGCTTTTCCTCCAGCAGCACGTCGCCGCCGCGCTTCTCCATCGCGGCGATGCGCTCGTCGTTCGCCTGCTTGAAGGCGTCGAAGGCGCGCATCATGTCGGCGTGGGTCACCACCGCGTCGTGCGGCAGTCCCGCCTTGGTCTCCAGTTCGCCATGGGTGTCGATGTCCATCGGATTCTCCTTGTGGATGGATGTAGATTGCTGTCCGGACGGCGGCCCGCGCCCTGCGGCGGCGGTGGTTGCCCCCTCCCCAACCGTCCTGCGACATGGCAAGCTCGTCGCAACAAAAGACGGCCGGGCTTTCAGCCCGGCCACCAGGGAGGAGACGGAATGACCAGAAAGTGGATTGCGGCAGCGGTTGTGCTGCTCGCCGGGCTGACGGGCGCGCAGGCCCAGGACTACCCGACCAAGACGATTACGGTGATCGTGCCGTTCGCCGCCGGCGGACCGGCCGACATCACCGGCCGCATCGTGGCCGACATATTGTCGCGCCATCTCGGCCAGAATGCCGTCGTCGAGAACGTCGTCGGCGCCGGCGGCACGGTCGGCGCCACGCGCGCGGCGCGTGCCGCGCCCGACGGCTACACGCTCATTTCCGGCCACATGGGCACGCATGCCGGCGCGCAGTTCTTCTATCCCAACCTCGCCTACGACCCGGTGAAGGACTTCGAGCCGGTCGGCCTGATCGCCGAGCAGCCGGAGGTGCTGGCAGTGCGCAAGGACATTCCGGCCAACAACCTGAAAGAGTTCATCGCCTGGGCGAAGGCGAACGAGAGCAAGGTGAACATGGGCCACGCCGGCGTCGGTTCGGTGTCCTATATCGGCTGCCTGCTGCTCAACAACGCGATCGGCATCAAGCCGACTTTGGTGCCCTTCACCGGCACCGCGCCGGTGATGAACGCCATCCTCGCCGGCAACGTCGATTACGACTGCGACCCGATCCTCGGCCCGCTGCCGCACGTGCGCGCCGGCACCGTCAAGGCGCTGGCGATCGCCTCGAAGAAGCGCAGCCCGCTCTTGCCCGACGTGCCGACCTCCTACGAGCAGGGCCTGCCCGAGTTCGACTGCGCGCCGTTCTATGCGCTGTTCGCGCCCAAGGGCACGCCGAAGGCGGTCGTCGACAAGCTCGCCGCCGCGCTCGCCAAGGGGCTCGACGAGCCGGCCGTGCAGAAGCGGCTTGCGGATCTCGGCGCGGAAATCGCCGAACCCGCCCGCCGCGGGCCGAAGGCCCTGGGCGAGCTCCAGCAGAAGGAGATCGCGCGCCTCGGGCCGATCCTGAAGGCGGCGGCGGGGAAGTAGCCTCCTCGTACGCGCATCGCGTCAGCGTCGGCGATCCACGTGGTCGCCGGCGCTATGTCGGTTTGAACACGCCGCGGTCGAGATTCCAGAGGTGCGAGCTGGCGTCCGCGGCGTAGGGATACTCCTTCGAGTCCTTGATCGATTCCAGCATCTGACGCGCGGCAACCGGCGCAATGGCGAGCGTGTACGTTGCGGCGGTCAGGCGCACCTGGATATTGAGATGCTCATAAAGCTTGAGCAGCTCCGTACGCTGATCACCGGATCGGCTTTTCAGTTCCTCCGCTATGGCGTCAATTTTCCAATAGAGCTTATTCCACTTGCCGATATCGCTCCTCAGCTCGGCTTCGTATTGCGCAATGCAGCAGGTGGCAAACTGATCCACCAACTCCGCCACCGATGCGTTGTGCAAGTCCCGCCGGGTCATGGCTTGAGAACTCCATGATCGATGAGCGCCTTCAGACCGACGGCCCGGCGCTCCTCCCAGCCCTTATTGGCCAGATAATCGCGTGGCGACATGCCATCGTAGCCTCTGTTGGCCCTTTGATACCAACCGTTGATGTCCTCATGCTTCATCGTTGGAATGCGAACGACATTGTCGCGGCCGTCGATCATTCGCCTCGGGTAACCGTCCCTCGCCGCCTGGGTTTGCTCGACGATGTGATGGTCCTGATAACCGGCCTTCGATTCCGCCGAAACGGCGTCCTGCAATTCATCGAGCGTCTTCGGCGGGTCGCGGTAGGAGTCGATCTTGGCATGATAGTCGCGGATCCACGAAGCCGCATTGTACAGCGCTTCGCGCGCAGCCATTTCAGCGGCAGCAAGCCGCTCTCGATGCCCGCCAGCGCATGGCGGCGGGCGATCTCCAGATCGATGTTCTGCATCCGCGGCTCAGCCTTGCCGCCAGCCGACGATGCGTCCGCGTGCAGGCTCGCCGCTCGGCGCGCGCCGGCGCGGCGCGGGCGCGGAACGCGCGTCGCCGCCCGCCACTCTCGCCCAGTCGAGTTCAGCGCGCGTGCGAGCGTGTGACAGCGGCGGGGAGGACGCCTTCACCGCCCGCACGCGCGCGCCCGCCAGCAGCGGGAACGTGACGATCGAGATCTCCCACAGGTCGACCGCGGTGAGCCGGCGCACCCGCGTCTGCGGATCGATGCGCGCCTTCACCGTGCGGAAGCCGATCGACAGCCCGTCGATCGCGCCGGCGCGCAGGAGCGACAAGAGCTCGCGCCCGCGCGCCACTTCCGGGATCAGCCGGCCGCGCGCGTAGAGCCCGCGGTGGTCCTCGCGCAGTTCGAGCCAGACGCCGACCGGCTCGGTCGGATCGTGCTGGAACAGCATGGGCACGCGCCGCACGGAGCGCAGCCGCAGCGTGTCGGCGAAGGCGCCGCGCATGACCATGTCGCGCGCCTGGTCGATCTCGCCGAACAGCGAGGCGTAGCCCTCCACCCGCCCGTCGGCGTCGATGGTGGTGCGGGCGGCGAACACCGACGCGACGGTCGGTTCAACGAGTGGTGCGAGCATGATTCTTCCTTCACCTCTCCCCGCTTGCGGGGAGAGGTCGACGTTCGCGCCTTAAGCGCGTTTACGCGCGTCTTCGACGCGCTATGGCGCGGACGTCGGGTGAGGGGCTTTTGCTGATTGTCGAAAGCGGCCCCTCACCCGGCTCGCAGCTTCCGCTGCTCGCCACCCTCTCCCCGCTTCGCGGGGCGAGGGAAAGGGGCCGTGCCGCTAACGCTTGCCGCCCTTGCGCCCCCTGCCCTTCGCGCCCTTCACCGTGCGCGCGGCGCCCGCGCGGCGGCGCGCGGCGCGGTCGAGGTGGTCGAGAAATTCGCGGAACACGTCGAGATGGTCGCGCCGCGCCTTGGTCTCGCCGCGGATCGAACGCAGCACCGTGTGCAGACTGTCCATGTCGCCTCTCCTTGATCAGAACCGGTCGTTGAAGCGCGCGAGCTCGCGCACGAAGTCGTCGAAACGCCGGCTGGCGGCGGCAAGCTCGCGCAGCGCGAACCAGGCCAGCGCGCTCGCCGCCAGCGCCCACAGCAAAAGCGCCAGATGCGCGAGGTCGCCGCGCGCCGCAAAAGTCTCGATGATGTCGGGCATGGGCGCTTTCTTATCCCTCCCCTTCAGGGGAGGGTGGATGCGAGCGAAGCG
Source organism: Pseudolabrys sp. (assembly GCA_046292265.1). GTDB lineage: Bacteria > Pseudomonadota > Alphaproteobacteria > Rhizobiales > Xanthobacteraceae > Pseudolabrys. The sequence goes on from JBKBRE010000041.1 coordinate 10,186, forward strand.
AGCAGCCG
>JBKBRE010000042.1:0-7758 GCA_046292265.1 Pseudolabrys sp.
GCTCGCGTCCACCCTCCCCTGAAGGGGAGGGATAAGAGGCAAGCATGACCGCATTTCACGAAGTCCTGTTCCCGCTCGACATCGCGCTCAGGAGCGCGGGCGGGCCGCAGCGGCGCACCGACGTGGTCGCGCTCGGCTCCGGCCGCGAGGAACGCAACGCGCGCTGGGCGCATTCGCGCCGCCGCTACGACGCGGGCTACGGCGTGAAGACGCTCGACGCGCTGTCGCAGGTGGTGGCCTTCTTCGAGGAGCGGCGCGGCCGGCTGCACGGCTTCCGCTGGCGCGACCGGCTCGACCATTCCTCCGCCGCGCCGGGCGAAGCGGTGTCGGCGAGCGACCAGGCGCTCGGCACCGGCGACGGCGCCACCGCGACGTTCCAGCTCGCGAAAACCTATGGCTCGGTCTATTCGCCCTACCGGCGGCCGATCGCCAAGCCGGTGCCCGGCAGCGTGCGCGTCGCCGCGGCCGGCGTGGAAGCCGAGGAGGGGACGGAGTTCACCGTCGACAGCACGAGCGGACTGGTGACGTTCCTGCCCGGCCATATTCCGGCGGGCGGCGCGGGGGTGACCGCCGGATTCCTGTTCGACGTGCCGGTGCGCTTCGACACCGATTATCTCGAGGTCGATCTCTCCGCCTTCGCGGCGGGCGCGATCCCGAAAATTCCGCTGGTGGAGATCAGGGCGTGAGAGCGATCCCTTCCGCACTTCAGGCCAAACTCGACTCCGGCGTCACCACGCTCTGCCGCTGCTGGCTGATCGCGCGGCGCGACGGCGTCACGCAAGGCTTCACCGACCACGACGAGGACGTCGCGGTCGGCGCGGTCACTTGCCGGGCGGGGACAGCACTCTCCGGCAGCGAGGCGACGCAGAAGCTCGGCTTCTCGGTCGATGCTTCCGAACTCTCGGGCGCGCTCGCGGACGAGACGCTCAACGAGACCGATCTCGCCGCCGGCCGCTACGACGCGGCGGCGGTCGAGCTCTGGCTGGTCGATTGGAGCGAGCCGGACTTGCGCGTGCTGCTCGCCAAGGGCTCGCTCGGCGAGGTCAGGCGCGAGGGCGCGGCCTTCACGGCGGAAGTGCGCGGCCTGAGCCAGCGGCTGCACGAGACGACGGGGCGGCTCTACACGGCGAACTGCTCGGCCGACCTCGGCGACGCGCGCTGCAAGGTCGATCTCGACGATCCGGCCTTGCGCGGCAGTGGCACCGTCATGGCGGTGTCCGGCACGTCACGCTTCACGGCGAGCGGGCTCGACGGTTTTGCCGACGGCTGGTTCACGGCGGGCCGGCTCACGTTCACGGGCGGCGCCAATGCAGGTCTTGCGGTCGAGGTGAAGACGCATCGCAACGACGGCGACGTGATGCTCGATCTGTGGCAGGCGATGCCGGAGCCGCTCGCCCCCGGCGATACGTTCACCGTCAGCGCCGGCTGCGACAAGCGTTTCGCGACCTGTCACGACCGCTTCGACAACGTCGTCAATTTCCGCGGCTTCCCGCACATCCCCGGCAACGATTTCGTCGTGCGCTATCCGGTGCAGGGCGAGCCGGGCAATGACGGCGGGAGCCTGCGAGGTTGATCTTATCCCTCCCCCGAAGGGGGAGGGTGGCGGCTGCAAGCCGCCGGGTGGGGGCGACCTCGTTTACTCACCCCACCCGTCTCCTCGCTTCGCTCGGAGCCACCCTCCCCTAAAGGGGAGGGACAACAAAGCGCATCTCTCATGATCACTCGTTCGCTCATCGTCGCCGAGGCGCGGAGCTGGATCGGCACGCCGTACCGGCACCAGGCTTCGCTCAAGGGCGTGGGCTGCGATTGCCTCGGCCTGGTGCGCGGGGTGTGGCGCGCGGTTCTCGGCGAGGAGCCCGAGCGCGCGCCGCCTTACGCGCCCGACTGGGCGGACGCGGCGCGCGGCGAGCCGCTGGCCGAAGCCGCGGCGCGTCATCTCGTTGCCATCGCGCCCGAAGCCTTCGCCGACGGCGACGTGCTGCTGTTCCGCTGGCGCGTCAACCTGCCGGCCAAGCACGCGGCCATCGTCAGCGCGCCCGGCCGCATGATCCACGCGCATGACGGCGCCGCCGTCGCGGAAGTGGCGCTGGCGCCCTGGTGGCGGCGGCGCCTCGCTTTTGCCTTTCGATTTCCCGAGGTCGCCTGATGGCCGCGCTCGTTCTTTCCGTCGCCGGCGGCGCCGCCGGCAATGCCGTGTTCGGTTCGGGCGGCGCGATCGCCGGCCGTCTCGTCGGCGCGCTCGCCGGGCGCGCGATCGACCAGGCGCTGTTCGGCAGCAAGATCGAGCGCGCGGTCGAGGGACCGCGGCTCGCCGATCTCGAGGTGATGGCCTCGACCGAGGGCGCGCCGATCCCGCGCGTCTACGGCCGCGCGCGGCTCGCAGGTCAGGTGATCTGGGCGACGCGGCTGGAAGAAGCGATCAACACCTCGACGCAGACGACGCGCAGCGGCGGCGGCAAGGGCATGGGTGGGCCGAGCGCGACGACGACCACCACCACGACGACCTATTCCTATTTCGCCAATCTCGCGGTCGGCCTGTGCGAGGGCCCGATCGGCGCCGTCCTGCGCGTGTGGGCCGACGGCAAGCCGCTCGACCTCACCGGCGTCACCATGCGCTGCTATTGCGGCGAGGAGGCGCAGGAGACCGACGCGCTGATCGTCGCCAAGGAAGGCGACGCACCAGCCTATCGCGGGCTTGCTTACGTCGTGTTCGAGCGGCTGCCGCTCGCGAATTTCGGCAACCGCATCCCGCAGCTGTCGTTCGAGGTGGTGCGCGCGGTCGGCCGGCTCGAGCGCATGGTGCGGGCGGTCACGCTCATTCCGGGCGCGAGCGAGTTCGGCTACGCGCCGGGCACGGTCGTGCGCGTGCTCGGGCCGGGGCAGTCGGCGCCGGAGAACCGACACGTCAGCTACGCGCCGTCGGACGTCGTCGCCTCGCTCGACGAACTGCAAGGGCTCGCGCCCAATCTCGAGCGCGTCGCCGTGGTGCTGACCTGGTTCGGCACCGACCTGCGCTGCGGCGAATGTCGCATCGTTCCGAAGGTGGACAGCGCGGTGAAGGCGACGCACGGCGCGACCTGGTCGGTGTCCGGGCTCGATCGGGCGAGCGCGCCGGTGGTGTCCATGGTCGACGGGCGGCCGGCCTATGGCGGCACGCCGTCCGACCAGAGCGTGCGCGACGCGATCGCCGAGTTGAAGGCGCGCGGGCTCAAGGTGACGCTCTACCCCTTCGTGATGATGGACATCGGCGCGGACAACGGCTTGCCGGATCCGTGGACGGGAAGCGGCGACCAGCCGGTCTATCCCTGGCGCGGCCGCATCACCTGCGATCCGGCGCCCGGACAGCCCGGCTCGCCGGACGGCGGCGCGGCCGCCGGCGCGCAGGTCGATGCCTTCTTCACCGGCGGCGCGGACGCCTGGAATTTCCGCCGCATGATCCTGCACTGCGCGACGCTGGCCGCCGAGGCGGGCGGCGTCGACGCCTTCCTGATCGGCTCGGAACTGAAATCGCTGACGCGCGTGCGCTCCGCACCCGGAGTCTATCCCGCGGTCGATGCGCTGGTGTCGCTTGCCGGCGAGGTCAAGGCCATCCTCGGCAGCGGCACGGCGGTGAGCTACGGCGCCGACTGGACCGAATACGGCGCGCATGTCGTGGATGCCGGGGCGAGCGAGGTGCGCTTTCCGCTCGACCCGCTGTGGGCATCGAGCGCGATCGATGCGATCGGCATCGACTATTATGCGCCGCTCGGCGACTGGCGCGACGAGCCCGAACAGCTCGACCGCGCGCTCGCCGATACGCCGTACCGGCAGAGCTATCTCGCCGGCAATCTCGCCGGCGGTGAAGCCTACGACTGGTACTACGCCGACGCGGCCGCGCGCGCCGCACAGGCGCGCAGCGCGATCAGCGACGGGCTCGGCAAGCCGTGGACCTTCCGCCAGAAGGACATGTGGAATTTCTGGTCGCAGCCGCATTATGAGCGCGTCGGCGGCGCCGAGCTGGGCGCGCCGACGGCCTGGGTGCCGCAGTCGAAGCCGGTATGGCTCAGCGAAGTCGGTTGCCCGGCCGTGGACAAGGGCGCCAACCAGCCGAGCGTGTTTCCCGACGCGAAATCGTCGGACGCCGGCTTGCCCTACTTCTCCAACGGCAGGCGCGACGACCTGATCCAGCGGCGCTATCTCGAAGCGGTGCTCGGCGCCTTCGATCCGGCCTTCGGCGACGCCGCGCTCAATCCGACTTCCGCCGTCTATGGCGGGCGCATGCTGCCGCCCGACTGCATCTATCTGTGGACGTGGGACGCGCGGCCGTTCCCGGCGTTTCCCGCCGACGAGGCCGCCTGGAGCGACGGACCGAACTGGGAAACCGGCCACTGGCTGACCGGGCGTTTCGGCGCGGCGCCGCTCGACGGGCTGATTGCGTCCGTGCTCGCCGACAGCGGCATCGGCGAAGTCAGCACCGAGGCGCTGGGCGAGGGACCCGACGGCTATGTGGTCGACCGGCCGATGGCGCCGCGCGCCGTGCTCGAGCCTTTGGCGCTCGCTTTCGCCTTCGAGGCGGGAGAGCAGGACGGCATGCTGCGCTTCTGGCAACGCGGCGGCGTGCCGCTGGCCGAGATCGGAGAGGACGATCTGGTGCTGCCGGAGGAGGGCGCGCCGGCGACGCTCACGCGCGCGCAGGAAAGCGACCTGCCGCGCGAGGTGTCGATCGCCTTCACCGATATCGGCGGCGACTATCAGCGCGGGGCCGCGCTGTCGCGCCGGCTGGTCGCCGGCTCGACGCGCACGGCGCATGCCGATCTCGCGATGGTGACCTCGGACGCGGAAGCCGAGCGGCGCGCGGAGATATGGCTGCAGGACCTTTGGGCCGCACGCGAGAGCGCGGCCTTCGCCTTGCCGCCGAGCGCGCTCGCGCTCGCGCCCGGCGACGTCGTCGCGCTGACGGCGAACGGACGGCGGCGGCTCGTCGAGATCCGCGAGATCAGCGATGCGGAAAGCCGCGCGGTCACGGCGCGCTCCATCGACCCGGAGGTCTTCGACCTCGCGATCGCGCCGCCGCGCCGGCGCGCGCCGGCCGCTCCCGCCGCGGTCGGTCCGGTGCATGCGCTGGGGCTGGACCTGCCGGCGCTGAACGCGGCACAGCCGACCGTGCTGACGCGGCTCGCCGTGTTCGCAGAACCTTGGCCCGGGCCGGTCGCGGTCTGGACCTCGGGCGACGGGCTGACCTACGGCCAGGCCGGACTGGTATCGGCGCCGAACGTCGTCGGCGAAACGCTCGACGAACTCGCGCGCGGGCCGACCGGGCGCTGGCATCGCAGCGGCTTTCGCGTGCGGCTCTACGGCGGCGCGCTCGCATCGGTGTCGGAAGGCACATTGCTCTCCGGCGCCAACGCGGCGGCGGTGCGGCATGTGGACGGCGCCTGGGAGGTGATCCAGTTCGCCAATGCCGAACTGGTGGACGAACGCACCTATCTGCTGTCGCATCTCTTGCGCGGGCAGCTCGGCAGCGAGTGGGCGATGGGCGCGGTCCTTGGCGCCGGCGCGGCCTTCGTGCTGCTCGACGAACACGTCCTGCCGGTCGCGCGCGGGCTCGACGCGCTGGAGCGTCCGCAGCAGCTGCGGGTCATCGCGGCGGGCCGCGACCATGGCGATCCGTCGGCGCTCGTGCTTTCCGCCACGCCGCTGGCGACCGCGCTGCGGCCGCTCGCGCCGGTGCACCTGCGCGCGCGGCGCGGCGCGGGCGGCGTGACCTTCACCTGGATCAGGCGCACCCGCATCGACGGCGACACTTGGGCGGGCGAAGTCCCGCTCGGCGAGGAGAGCGAGCGCTATGCGCTCGATGTCCTGTCCGGTGGCGCCGTGGTGCGGACGTTTCAGACGACGGCGCCGACGGTGCTTTACGCCGCCGCCGCCGAACTCGCCGACTTCGGCGCGGCGCAAACCGGCCTGACCGTCCGCGTGACCCAGTTCTCCGCCACGGTCGGGGCCGGCTTCGCCGCGACCGCCACCCTCACACCGTAGCAAAAGCCCGGACACATGACCGACACCGTCAATCTCGGCCTGCCTTGCATTGAAGGCGGCCAGGCGCAGAAGCACGTCACGCACAACGAGGCGCTGCGCATTCTCGACGCGCTGGTGCAGCTCGCGGTGCTCGACCGCGATCTCACGGCGCCGCCCGCCTCGCCCGCGGAAGGGCAGCGCTGGATCGTGAAGGCCGGCGCGACCGGGCTTTGGGCCGGGCACGACAATGCGATCGCCGCCTGGCAGGACGGCGGCTGGCTCTACAGTGCGCCGAAGACCGGTTGGGTCGCCTTTGTCGCGGACGAAGGTACCCTGCTGGTCTGGAACGGAACGGCCTGGGGCGATTTCTTCTCGACGGTCACGTCGATCCAGAATTTGGCGAGGCTCGGCATCGGCACCACGGCCGACGCTACCAATCCGTTGAGCGGCAAGTTCAACAACGCGCTGTTCGCGGCGCAGACCGTGGCCGAAGGCGGCGACGGGAATATGCGTTACAAGCTGAGCAAGGAGAGCGCCGCCAAGACGGCCTCGCTTCTGTTCCAGGACAATTATTCCGGACGCGCCGAGATGGGGCTCGCCGGCGACGACGACTTCCATCTGAAGGTGTCGGCCGACGGATCGAGCTGGAGCGAAGCGCTGGTCGCGAACAGAAGCGCGGGCCGCGTCTACTTTCCGAACGCGATCCGGCTCGGCGCCGATGCCGCCGCGAACCAGCTCGACGACTACGAGGAGGGCACCTGGACGCCGGCACTGGGGACGATCCGCACGGGCGACCTGGCGGCGGCGACGAGCTTCGACGTCATCTACGGCCGCTACACCAAGATCGGGCAGCAGGTGACGGTGCATTGCGCGTTCAAGGTGAACGGACTGTCGACCGTCACTTTCACCCAGAAGTCGGCGCTCGCGATTATCGGGCTTCCGTTCGCTGTTCGCGACGACAGCGGTTCGATCGACTATGGCGGCGTGTCCGGCTTCGTCTACCAGAGCATCGGCGGCGCGCAGGTGAGCATGCTCGGCGGCGGCGTGTCCGCGTCCACCAACCTTTACGTTTTCGTCTTCTACACGGGCGTCGGCGAGGCCCGGAACACCGACAACTTCTACATCTGCGCGACCTATCACACCAACGATTAGCCGGCTTGCAGGTCGGTACGGGAAACGTCATGGCGGAACGCAATTTCCAGGCGAGCCTCGATCGTTTGCTGCGTCACGAGGGCGGTTACACCAATCATCCCTCGGATCCGGGCGGGCCGACCAATTTCGGCATCACGATCGCGGTCTACCGCAAATACGTGAAGCCGAACGCGACCGCGGCCGACGTGCGCGCGATGACCGTCGCGGAGGCCAAGACGATCTATCGTGCGCGCTATTGGGATGCGCAGCGCTGCGACGAACTGCCGGCCGGCGTCGATTACGCCGTGTTCGACTACGGCGTGAACTCCGGCATCGGCCGGTCCGGCAAGGTGCTGCGGCGCGTGCTCAGACTGCCCGACAACACGAGCGCCGTCTCCGACGCGGTGATCGCCGCGGCGCGCGCGGCGAACGCGAGCGGCCTCGTCGCGGCGATCTGCGACGAGCGGCTGCGCTTTCTGCAGGCGCTGAAGACCTGGCCCGTGTTCGGCAAGGGCTGGGGCCGGCGCGTCGCCGAGGTGCGCGCGGCGGCGCTCGCGATGGCGGCGGGGGCGGTTCCCGCGGCTCCGCAGAACGGGGCTGCGGCGGGGCGCGCGCAAGTGCCGGCCGCGAAGG
>JBKBRE010000043.1:0-7308 GCA_046292265.1 Pseudolabrys sp.
CCATCGGCGGCCAGCGCGCCGACAGCCCGTGGCTGCGCGCCGCCGTGCTGACCCCGAGCGTCTCCGCCATGACGGTGACGCGCATGGGCGCCATCGACCCGCGCGGGCTGAACGACATGCTGCACAAGCCCGAGCAGTCGGTGGTGATGACCTTCTCGGCCGATCCCGCGCTCGGCATGGTCGCCGGCCGCTTCACCGGCAGCGCGGTGGTGTTCCTGGCGACCGCGACCTTCGTCAAGCAGACGACCGCGGCGCTAAGGTAGGCCCCTGACCCGTCATGGTGAGGTGCGCCGCGAAGCGGCGCCTCGAACCATGACGGCCGCAGCGGCTACCCGCGCATCCTTCGAGGCTCGCTACGCTCGCACCTCAGGATGACGCTCACTGCTGCGGCATGCGCGGCGCGCGCCTACTGCAGCATCCCCAGCGCGTGCATGTAGGTCTCCAGCACGGCTTCCTGCTCGCGGCGCTCGTCGGTGTCCATCTTGCGCATGCGCACGATGGTGCGCAGCGCCTTCACGTCGAAGCCGTTGCCCTTGGCCTCGGCATAGACGTCGCGGATGTCGTCGGAAGTCGCCTTCTTCTCCTCCTCCAGCCGCTCGATGCGCTCGATGATCGCCTTGAGCTGGTCCTTGGCGAAGCGGGTTGAGGCTTGTTCTTGTTCGACCGCGGCGGTGGCAGGCATCGACGTCTCCTTGACTGAACGCGCGGCGGGTGCGGCCCGCCGGTCTTGCCGAGGAGCATTCGGATTTGCGGGCGTCCGGGTCAAGGAACGCGGCGGGTCATCCACGCTGTACACAGGGCGGGATGGGAACCGGGAAAAGGCTTGCCAGCGAAAAGCCGGGGTTCCGCGTGAGCCGCCCCGCCGTCATCCTGAGGAGCGCGCGTGCGCCAGCACGCGAGCCGCGAAGGATCTGTGAGCCTCATCGACGCCCAGACCCTTCGAGGCCCGCGCGTGCCGCGCGGGCGCCTCAGGGTGACGGGAGAAGAATCAGTGCTGCGGCTTGGCCTTCTCGAAGGCGGCCTTCTGCTCGGCAGAGGCCTCTTTCTGGTGCTTGGCGCGCCACTGGTCGTAGGGCTCGCCATAGACGATCTCGCGGCTCTCGTCCTTGCTCATGGCGACGCCTTTGGCGTCGGCCGCGTCTTTCATCCAGTTCGACAGGCAATTGCGGCAGAAGCCGGCGAGGTTCATCAGGTCGATGTTCTGCACGTCGGTGCGCGCGCGCAGGTGCTCGACCAGGCGCCGATAGACGGCGGCTTCCAGCTCGGTGCGGGTTTTGTCGTCCATGGCGATCGTCCTTTGCTGAAGGACAAGATAGCGACGCGCGGCCCGCCTTTGAAGGGCTCAGCCGGCGGCGCCCAGATAGGCCTTCTGCACCGCCGGATCGGTCTTGAGCGCCGCGGCGGTGCCCGAGCCGACGATATGGCCGTTGGCGATGATGTAGCCGCGGTCGGCGATGGCCAGGCTCTGCCGCGCGTTCTGCTCGACCAGCAGGATGCCGAGCCCGGCGCCGCGGATGCGCGCAAGGTTCTGGAACAGCTCGCCGCACATGATCGGCGACAGGCCGAGCGAGGGCTCGTCGAGCAGCAGCACGTCCGGGGCGGTCATCAGGGCGCGCCCGATCGCCACCATCTGCTGCTCGCCGCCGCTCATCGTGCGCACGGTCTGCTTGAGCCGTTCCTGCAGGCGCGGGAACAGACCGAGCACCATCTCGAGATTGGCCGTTTCGTTGGCGCGCGCGCGCGCCGGATAGGCGCCGAGCAACAGGTTCTCGCGCACGGTCAGTTCGCCGAAGATGCCGCGCCCTTCCGGCACCAGCGCGATGCCGGCCTCGACGATGGCGTGCGCCGGCGTGCCCGACAGTTCGCGTCCGGCCATGGCGATGCGCGCGCCCGGCGCGGGGTGCACCAGGCCGGCGAGCACGTTGAGCAGCGTGGTCTTGCCGGCGCCGTTGGCGCCGAGGATGACGACGATCTCGCCGCGCTCGACCTTGAGCGACACGCCGTCGAGCGCGCGGTGCTTGCCGTAGAAGGCGGAGATACCGGAGACCTCAAGCATCGGCGTCTCCCAGATAGGCGCGGACGACTTCCGGATCGGACAGCACGGCGGCCGGCGGCCCTTCCGCGATCTTGCGGCCGGCGTTCATCACCACGCAGCGGTCGCAGAGCGAGCGGATGGCGTCCATCACGTGCTCGACGATGACGATGGTCAGGCCCTCCTGCCGCAGCATCTTCACCAGCGCGATGCCGTCCTGCAATTCCGATGGGTTGAGGCCCGCCAGCCATTCGTCGAGCAGCAGCACGTCGGGCGACAGCGCCAGCGCGCGCGCGAGCTCGAGCCGCTTCTGGTCGATGTAGGTGAGTTGCCCGGCCTGCGTTTCGTCGCGGCCGCCGAGACCGACGCGGGCGATCAGCGCGCGGGCGCGCTTGTCGGCTTCGGCGCCCCACAGCGGCGGCTCGTGGAAGGCGAGCCCCGCGATCACGTTCTCCAGGCAGGTGGAGGCCGGCAGCACGCGCACGAGCTGGAAGGTGCGCGCAATGCCGCGCTGCGCGATGCGGTGCGCCGGCAGCCCGGCGATCGGCTCGCCTTCGAGGCGGATGTCGCCGGCGTCGGCCGCGATCGCACCCGAGATTAGATTGAGCGCGGTGGTCTTGCCGGAGCCGTTCGGCCCGATCAGGCCGAGGATCTCGCCGCGCGCCAGCGAGAAGCTGAGGCCGTCGACCGCCTTCAGGCCGCCGAAGGACTTCTGCGCGTTGTCGAGCTGGAGCACCGGCGCGCCGCCGGCCGGCTTGCGCGCGGCCGGACGCGGCCAGACCGGACCGGTGACGCGCTCGGCGAAGGCCGACATGCCGGTGTCCAGCGACGCGCGGCGCAGGCTCGACACCTTCGATTCCAAGAGGCCGATCACGCCATGCGGCAGGCCGTAGACAATGAATACGAAGACCAGCCCCAGGATGACGCTGAAGTAGGTCGGGAAATAGGCGCCCAGAACGTCGAACAGCAGCACCAGCGGCACCGCGCCGAGCAGCGGCCCGAACAGGCTGCCGGCGCCGCCGAACAGCGCCATGATCACCACTTCGAAGGAGATGACCGGATTGAAGGCGATCACCGGATCGAGATAGGTCCAGCGCGGCGCCATCACCGCGCCGGTGACGGTCATGAAGGCCGCGCTCACCGCGAACAGCGCCAGCTTGGCGCGCGTGGTGTCGATGCCGACATGGCGCGCCACCATTTCGTCCTGCCCGATCACGCGCACGGCAAGCCCGATACGCGAGCGGCGGACCAGCCAACCCGCGCCGAGCACCATCGCCAGCAGGATCATCAGACGCCAGTAGATGCCTTCCGTGGTCGTGTCAGCGAAGATGTAGCGGCCGACCGAGCCGTGGATGTTCACCTCGTACCAGGTGACGACCTGGCGGATCAGCTCGGCAAGGCCGAAGCTGAAGATGACGAAATACATGCCGGACAGGCGCAGTGTCGACAAGCCGACGATCAGCGCGATGACGATGCCGACCACGGTCGCCGCCACCAAGACCAGCGGCCAGGGCAACAGCTCGGTCAGCACCGCGGTGGTATAGGCGCCGATGCCGAAGAAGGCGGCGGTGGCGAGCGAGACCAGGTGGGTCGGGCCGGAGAACAGCGCCCAGGCCGTCGCCAGCACGCTGAAATAAAGCAGGCTGATGCCGAGCGCCATGTGATAGCCGCTGCCGACCAGCGGCAGCACGGCCACGGCGCTGACCGCGACGAGCGCCGCGGCGGCGATTGCGATCGAACGGGGGCTCAACGCGAAGGCCTCCCGAACAGCCCGGTCGGCCGCCACAGCAGCACGGTCAGGAACAGCGCGTAGGTCACCGCTATGGTGAGGCCGGGATCGACCAGGCGCGCCACCGCGGTCTCCGAAATTCCGAGCAGCACGCCGGCGATCAGCGCGCCGAGCATGTTGCCGATGCCGCCCATGATGACGACGATCAACGCCTTCATGGTGAAGACCACGCCCATCGCCGCGCTGAAGGTCAGGAACATGCTGACCAGCACGCCGCCGGCCGCGACGATGGCGCCGCCGGCCGCGAAGGCGAGCGCGGAGGCCGCGCGGATGTCAATGCCGGTGAGTTGCGCCGCCGCCGGATTGACGGCGACCGCGCGCAAGGCGGTGCCGTAGCGCGTGCGCGTCAGGAACAGGTAGAGCAGGCCGCCGATGATGAGCGCGAAGACCAGCGCGAGGATGCGGTTGAGCGCCAGCGTGGTGCCGAGGATGTGTACGGGGATGGACAGATACGAATAGCTTTGCAGCGCGCCGCCGAACACCACCAGCATCAGGCCCTGGATGACGAACAGGATGCCGAAGGTGCCGAGGATCGAGTCGACCTCGAGCATGCCCTGGTTCTTGGCGCGCTTGACCAGCGGCATCAGCACGATCTGATAGAGCAGCCAGTTGGCGAGAAAGGCCGCCGGCACGATGACAATCAGGCCAAGGATCGGGTTGACCGACATGCCGGTGTAAAGGAACAGCGCGCCGAAGGCGGCGGCGATCAGGAATTCGCCGTAGGACAAATTGATGATACGCGCGATGCCGTACTGGAGCGTCAGCCCGAGTGCGATCAGCGCGTACATGCCGCCGAGCACCAGGCCGGAGAGAAGGATGTCGAGCGTGAGAGTCATTTATGGAAAATCCAAAAGTCATTCCGGACGCCGCGAAGCGGCGATCCGGAATCCAGTCCACATTTGGAGATTATATCTGGATTCCGGGTTCGCGAGCTGAAGCTCGCGACCCGGAATGACCAGTGTTAGCCTACTTCCACGCCGGCTTGGCGATCACCGGCTTGGCGCCGGCCTTGTTCAGCGGGGCGACGCCGAAGAAGTCGTTGCCCTGCCACTGGCCGACCGACCAGATGTTCTTGTTCTGACCGTCCACCAGCTTGACCTTGCCGATGATGGTGTCGAACTCGCCGGTGTTGATCTCCTTGATCACCGCGGCCCGGTCGATCTTGCCGACGCGCTCGATCGCCTGCTGCAGCACCTGCAGGCTGGCGTAGGTGATCGGGCTTGCCCAACGGTCGGGCTCGCGGCCGATCACTTCCTTATGGTGCTGGATGTACCACTTGATGCCCGGCAGGTTGGCGTCCGAGCCGCCGATGCCCATGACGCCCTCGGCGTTCGCCTGGAACTTGCCCTTGTAGCCGGGGAACGCGGTGCCGACGCCGACGAAGAACACCTTCGGATTGAAGCCGATCACCTTGGCGGTGTCGGTCAGCGCGAAAGTGTCCGGCGGATAGCTGAACGCGAGCAGCACGTCCGGATTGGCCGCCTGCGCGTCCTTGAGCACGGGCTGGAGATCCTGCGAGCCAAAAGGATAGGACTTGTCGTAGACGATCTCGAAACCGGCCTTCTTCAGCCCTTCGCGCGCGGCGGTGGACTGCTCGATGCCGAACTGGTCGGCAACCGCGACCATGGCGACCTTCTTGCCGATCTTGCCGTCCTTGTTCATCTTGCTGAACGTCTCGACGATGCCGTCGACGATCTCCGACGGCAGGCCGAGCCAGAAGGTCAGGTTGGGCCAGCGCTTGGTGAACTCGGTCGCCTTATTGGTGTTGGCGGTCACGGCGAGCTGCGGATAGCCGAGCTTGTTGAAGATCGGCGCGGCGGCGAGGTTCATGCCGGTCGACCAGGGCGGCAGGATGAAGTCGACCTTGTCCTGCGTGGCCAGGCGCTCGACCGCCTTGATCATCTCTTCCGAGTTCGAACGGTCATCGTACTCGATGACCTCGATCTTCATCTTCTTGTTGCCGACCTTGATCCCGCCGGCATCGTTCACATCCTTCACCCACACCTGGTAGTTCGGCAGCGTGGTGACGGCGGCGCCGGCCGCGAAGGGACCGGTCTTGGAGATGGCCCAACCGATCTTGAGCGTGTCCTGGGCGTGCGCAGGCGCACTCAATGCCCAGGTGGCGGCCGCCGCCAGAGTCAACGCGGCCAAACGATTCATCTTCATCAGTCGCCCTCCTTGGTTAACTGCACCGGTTATGCACCGGCTTTCTCGTCCGATACGATACATCGGCAGGAGCCTGTCGCAGATGCGCGACCCGCGCAAGTCGTTGGGGTCCCCACTATTCGCATGAGCTGCAGCTTGAGACGGGCCACGACGTCGCGTGCCCCTTCGCGTTCCCCCTCGACCGTTCTTAGCGGCTTGCCGATATCGCAGGCAATATAAACAAGTTTTCCCGCCCATGTGCAGCTATCCTCGCGCCATGATTCACGACCTGCGCTCTTTTCTCGCAGACCTGTTCGACCGCGCCGTGGCTGCCGCCCACCCGGCCGGCTGCCTGCCCGCGCTGTTGCCGCCGCCGCCCGCCGGGCGCGTCATCCTGCTGGCCGCCGGCAAGGCCGCCGGCGCCATGGCCGAGGCCGCAGAAGCCCATTATCTCAAGGAGTTAAAGCTATCCGCAGACCGCCTCTGTGGGTTGGCCGTCGCCCGCCACGGCTATGGCCGCCCGCTCACGCGCGTCACGATGATCGAGGCCGGCCACCCGATCCCGGACGCCGCCGGCTTGCAGGCAGCCGAACAGGCGCTGGCCTGGGCCGATAGTGGGGATACCAACGATCTCGTGCTGGTGCTGATGTCGGGCGGCGCCTCCGCCAACTGGATCGCGCCGGCCGCCGGGCTGTCGTTTGAGGACAAACAATCCGTCACGCGCGCCCTGTTGCGGTCGGGCGCGAACATCATAGAGATCAACACCATCCGCAAGCACCTGTCGCGCATCAAGGGCGGACGGCTGGCGCGTCACGCCTTCCCGGCCCGGGTCGTCACGCTCGCCATCTCCGATGTGCCGGGCGACGACCCCGCCGCGATCGGGTCGGGGCCGACGGTGCCGGACCCGAGCACGCTCGCCGACGCGCGCGCCATCGTCGCGAAGTTCAAGCTCGCGCTGCCGCCGGCGGTCATGCGCGCGCTCGAGGATCCCGCCAACGAGTCGCCGAAGCCGGGCGATGCGGCCTTCGCCGGCGCCCGCTATGCGCTCGCGGCGCGGCCGGCCGATGCGCTCGCCGCCGCGGAGGCGGCCGTGCGCGCCGCCGGCTACGACTGCATCTCGCTCGGGCCCGACGTCGAAGGCGAGGCGCGCGAGGTCGCCGCCGCGCATGCGCGCATGGCGCGCGAACTTCGCGCGCAGGGCAAGCGCGCGGTCATCGTCTCCGGCGGCGAGCTGACCGTCACCATTCGCGGGTCCGGCCGCGGCGGGCCGAACCAGGAATACGCGCTGGCGCTCGCCGTCGAGCTTGCCGGCATGGAAGCGGTGGCCGGGCTCGCCGGCGAC
>JBKBRE010000044.1:0-5040 GCA_046292265.1 Pseudolabrys sp.
GGCCGGCTCGCCGGCCATCGTCGGGATGCTCTGCCCGGTCAGCTTCTCGATTGCCGCGACCGCCTTGCCGTCCATCGGCGCCACGATGGTGATGGCGGTGCCGGTCAGGCCGGCGCGGCCGGTGCGGCCGATGCGATGGACGTAGTCGTCCGGATGATGCGGGACGTCGAAATTGAACACGTGACTGACCGCGGGAATATCGAGGCCGCGGGCGGCGACGTCGGAAGCGACCAGCAGCTTGGCCTCGCCGCTACGGAAGGCGTCAAGCGCGGCCATGCGCGCCGGCTGGTCCAGGTCGCCGTGCAGGGCGACCGCATTGAACTTGTGTCGCACCAGCGAGCGGTGCAGCAGCGCGACCTCGCGCTTGCGGTTGCAGAAGATGATGGCGTTCTTGAAGTTCTCGGCCGAGCGGATCAGCCGGCGCAGGGTTTCGCGCTTGTCGGCCGGATCGCGTCCGCAGGAGACCTGCAACTGCGTGATGGTGGTGGCCGCCGTGGCCGGGCGCGACACTTCCACGCGCACCGGATTGTGCAGGAAATTGTCGGCGATACGCTGGATTTCCGGCGGCATGGTCGCTGTGAAGAACAGCGTCTGGCGCGTGAACGGCACCAGCTTGCCGATGCGCTCGATGTCGGGAATGAAGCCCATGTCGAGCATGCGGTCGGCTTCGTCGATGATCAGCAATTCGCAGCCAGACAGCAGCAGGCGGCCGCGCTCGGAATGGTCGAGCAGGCGGCCGGGTGTGGCGATCAAGACGTCGACCCCGCGCACCAGCTTGGTGTCCTGGTCGCCAAAAGAAACGCCGCCGATGATGAGGGCGACGTTGAGCTTGTGGTTCTTGCCGTATTTCTCGAACTGCTCGGCGACCTGCGCGGCGAGTTCGCGCGTCGGCTCGAGGATGAGCGTGCGTGGCATGCGCGCGCGGGCGCGGCCCTGTTCCAGCATGGTCAGCATCGGCAGCACGAAGGCGGCGGTCTTGCCGGTGCCGGTCTGCGCGATGCCGAGCACGTCGCGCCGGGCGAGCACGTGCGGGATGGCCTGTTCTTGGATGGGGGTAGGGGTCTTGTAGCCGGCCGCCTCGATGGCGGCGAGAACCTTGGCGGATAAGCCGAGATGGGAAAAGGACATAAAGCCTCAGTCGAGACCGTGCCGGTACCGCGCCGGACGATTGAAAACCAGTTGCTTTGCGCGGGGGACGGTCGAATCTTTGCGTCTGACCGGTTGCCCGGAACATAGGGTGAAATGCCTCAAAGTCAATGCTTTGGCGCCGCAATAAGTCGTATTAATTCTTAATCTTTCGAGCAAATCGGAGCTCCGGATGCCGCAGCCTTTGCCGCTTGTCCTGGTTCCCGGCCTGCTCTGCAGCGCCAGGCTTTTTGCCCCGCAGGTTGCGGCCCTTTGGGCGTTCGGCCCCGTGACCGTGGCCGACCATCGCCGGGACGACGATGTCGCGGCGGTCGCGCGCCGCGTCCTGGCGGCGGCGCCGCCGCGTTTCGCGCTCGCCGGGCTGTCGTACGGCGGTTACATCGCGCTGGAGATGATGCGGCAGGCCCCCGACCGCATCGACCGGCTGGCGCTGCTCGACACCTCGGCGCGGCCGGACACGCCGGAGCAGAGCGAGGCGCGCCGCAAGTTCATGGCGATGGCGCAGGCCGGCCATCTGGCCGACGTCGTCAACACGCTGACCGGGCGTTTCCTGCACCGCAGCCGCCAGAGCGACGAGACGCTGCGCCAGATCGTGCGTGACATGGCGGCCGAGACCGGCGTCGACGCCTTTCTGCGCGAGCAGAACGCCATCATGACGCGCCCGGATTCCCGTCCCTCGCTCGCGCGCATCCGCTGTCCGACTTTGGTGCTGGTCGGCGACGGCGACGAACTGACGCCGCCGGAACTCTCGCAGGAACTCGCCGCCGGCATTCCCGGCGCCGCGCTGGTGGTGGTGCCCGAGTGCGGACATCTCTCCACCCTCGAGCGGCCGGATGCGGTCAATGCTGCGCTCGCTTCATGGCTGCGCGCGCCGGCGATCGAGCCTGTGCCGCCGCCGCGCGAACCCGCTCGGCCCGCGCGCACGACGGTCGATGCAACGGTCGGCACACGCGACGTCGCCGGCGTCGTCGCGCCGCCGCCCTTGCTGGCGCTGATCGCGATCGCGCTCGGCTTGGCTCTCGACTGGCTCGCGCCGGCCTATGTGCTGACCGTGCTCCTGTCGGGCGAGGCGAGGGCGATCGTCGGTCTTGCGCTCATCGCCGCCGGCATGGGGCTCGCCATTCCGGCCATTCTCGCCTTCAGGACGGTCGGCACCCACGTCGAACCCTGGAAGCCGTCGAGCGTGCTGGTGACGGCCGGCGTTCTCTCCTGGCTGCGCAACCCGATGTATGTCGGCCTGATCGCGACGGTTGCCGGGCTCGCCATCCTGCTGGCGTCGGACTGGATGCTGGTGATGGCCGTCGTCTTCGCGCTGACGCTGCATTACGGCGTGGTCCTGCGCGAGGAGCGTTACCTCGAGGGCAAGTTCGGCGACGCCTACCGGCGCTACAAGGAGAGCGTGCCGCGCTACGGCTGGCCGGGCTGAAAACGTTCCAGCCTTTCCGGCATTCGTCCCTTGGCGCGGTTTGCGGATACTCCCTATAGAGCCGCAAAGTCTCGGGAGAAAAAGTAATGCGCACCCAAGTCGGTATCGTCGGCGCCGGCCCGGCCGGGCTGATGCTGTCCCATCTGCTCCACCTAGCCGGCATCTCCTCGATCATCGTCGAGGACCGCAGCCGCGAATACTGCGAGAACCGCGTCCGCGCCGGTCTGATGGAAAACTGGGTCGCCGACATGCTGGTCCAAACCGGCGTCGGCGCGCGCCTGCAACGCGAGGCCATGGTGCATGACGGCATCTTCCTCGCCTTCAACAATGAGGCGCACAAGCTCGACTTCACCAGGCTGGTGAACAAGCACGTCTACATCTACGACCAGAAGGAAGTGGTCACCGACCTGATCGCGCATCGCCTCTCGCACGGCGGCACCATCCTGTTCGAGGTGCAGGAGACGAGCGTGCACGACTTCGCCGGCAACGGCGGCAAGCCGAAGATCCGCTTCAAGCACGAGGGCAAGGCGCAGGAAATCGAATGCGACTTCATCGCCGGCTGTGACGGCTTTCACGGCGTCAGCCGGCCGAGCCTGCCGGCGGGCTCGTGGCAAGGCTACGACCGCGTCTATCCGTTCGGCTGGCTCGGCATCCTGTCGGAGTCGCCTCCGCCGGAAAAAGAATTGATCTACGCCTATCACGAGCGCGGCTTCGCGCTGTTCTCGATGCGCGGGCCGGAATTGTCGCGGCTCTACCTTCAGGTCGCGCCGGACGAGGACATCGAACAGTGGTCGGACGACCGCATCTGGGAGGAGTTGACCGCGCGCCTGCAGGGCGTCCGCCCGCTCAAGCGCGGCAAAATCCTGCAAAAGGGCATCACGCCGATGCGCAGCTATGTGGCCGAGCCGATGCAGTACGGCCGCCTGTTCCTGGCCGGCGATAGCGCGCACATCGTGCCGCCGACCGGCGCCAAAGGCATGAACCTGGCGATGGCCGACGTGCGCGTGCTCTCGCGCGCCTTCGAGGCCTTCTTCCGCAAGCACGACACCGCCGGGCTGGAGGCCTATTCCGCCACGGCGCTGCGGCGCGTGTGGAAAGGCCAGCGCTTCTCCTGGTGGATGACGCAGATGCTCCATCGCGTGCATGGCGGCGAATACGCGGCCTTCGACATGAAGCGGCAGCTCGCCGAGCTAGATTACGTCGCGGGTTCCGAGGCCGCCTCGATCTCGCTCGCCGAGAATTACGCCGGACTGCCGATCGACTGAGCGGCAGGCACGAGCGGCTTGTTTGCAACGGCCGGCCGACGCTAAGTTGGCCGGCCGTTTTCTTTCGAGAGGGCCGCATGTCGAGACGTCCTGGCGCCAAGCCGAAGCGCGTGACCAGACGCACCCAGGAGGAGCGCCGGCGCGGGACGCGGGAGGCGGTGCTGCGGGCCGCGATGGACGTGCTGATAAAGCACGGCTACGAGAAGTTCACCGCCACGCGGGTCGCCAAGGCCGCCGGCGTCTCGCGTGGCGCGCAGGAAAACTACTTTCGCACCAAGAACGAACTGATCGTCGCTGCCACGCGCTACACGCTGACGCGCGCGGTCGAAGAAGCGCGGGCGCTTGCCGCGCGCAACGCCCGCGCGTCCGATCCGATCGGGGCGTTCCTCGACAATTCGAAATCGTTCTGCTTCAGCCCTACCTATCTGGCGCTCATGGAAATGGTGATGGTCGCAAGGCGCAATCGGGCGCTGGCGAAAGTCAACACGCCGGTGGTGCGGCAATTTCGCGTCATCCTGGACACCATTTGGATCGACGCGCTCTGCGCCGCCGGCTACGAGCGGCCGGCCGTGGAAGGCTTCGTCAAGATGACGCACTATCTGTTGCGCGGCATGGTTTTCGCGTCTGCCTGGCAGTCGCCCAAGTCGGAATACCCCGCCATGATTGAGGCTTGGCACGATATCGGCCGCCGCGAGCTCAAGCGCGTCTAACGGGCAGGGTGGGCCTCCCAAGATATAAGCACATATGCTTATATGTGTTGCGAGAATGAGTCCGCCTGTCTAGTCTCGGCCGCCGAAACGGGCCGGGGTCGAACGGGGCGCCGGCCGCCTCAGGGAGTAATTCATGGCGGACGGCGCGCTGCGCACGCAGGTCGGAATCATCGGGGCGGGGCCGGCGGGCCTCATGCTGGCGCGGCTGCTGCGCCTTGCCGGCATCGACTCCGTCATCATCGAGAACCGCAGCGAAGAATACATCTACAACCGCATCCGCGCCGGCCTGATGGAGCATTGGGCAACCGACTTGCTGACCGACGTCGGCGTCGGCGCGCGCATGGCGCGCGAAGGCCTGCCGCACTGGGGCATCAACATCGGCATCAACGGCGACCTGCACCGCCTCGACTTCAAGAAGCTCGTCGACAAGCGCGTCACCATCTACGGCCAGCAGGAGGTGGTGAAGGATCTGGTCGAGGGGCGGCCGGCCCCC
>JBKBRE010000045.1:0-4300 GCA_046292265.1 Pseudolabrys sp.
CCCTCACCCGACTTTCTCGCTACGCTCGAAAGTCGACCTCTCCCCGCAAGCGGGGAGAGGTGAAAAAGAAGAGCTACTCCTCCGCCTTCAGCGGCCGCGTCAGCAGCGACTCGATCGCCGCGTCCACGCTCAGCTTGCCGGCCAGCACGGCGGCGACCGCTTCCGAGATCGGCATCTCGATGCCTTTCTCGCGCGCCATCTCCAAGAGCACCGGCGCGGTGAACACGCCTTCCGCCAGCTTGCCGTGTGCGGCGGTGGCGGCGGCTTCGCCTTTGCCGAGCGCGACGCCGCAGGAGAAGTTGCGCGACTGCGGCGTGCCGCAGGTGAGGATCAGGTCGCCGAGGCCGGAGAGGCCCATCATCGTTTCGGTCTTGGCGCCGCAGGCCTTGCCGAAGCGCACCAGCTCGGCGAAGCCGCGCGTGGTCATGGCGGCGAGCGCGCTGGCGCCAAGCCCGCGTCCGCTGACGATGCCGGCGGCGATGGCGAGCACGTTCTTGGTGGCGCCGCCGAGCTCGACGCCGCGCACGTCGGTGGAGTGATACGGGCGGAAAGTGCCCGCGTTCATCGCCTGCGCGAGCGCCTGCGCGATGCTTGCATCGGTCGCCGCGATGGTGACGGCCGTCGGCAAGCCGCGCGCGACATCGGCGGCGAAGCTCGGGCCCGACAGGATCGCCGGCACCGCCCTGGGCGCGCATTCGGCGACGATCTCGGTCATGAAGCGGTGCGTGCCGCGCTCGATGCCCTTGGCGCAGGCGATCAGCGGCGTGCCCGCGGCCACCGTCTGCGCCAGCGACGTCACCACCGAGCGCATGGCCTGCGCCGGCACCACCAGCAGGATGGCGTCGGCGCGCGCGGCCTCGGCCAGCGCGCGCGTGACCGCAATCGAGTCCTCGAGCTTCACGCCGGGCAGGAAGCGGCTCTCGCGCTGCTGCGCGAGATGCGCGGCGTTGTCGGCGTCGAACTCCCACAGCGTCACGCGGCGCCCGGCGCGCGCGGCGGTCTGCGCCAGCGCGGTGCCCCAGGCGCCGCCGCCGAGGACGGAAATGCGGTCCATGCTCATTTGTACGCCGCCGTGCCTTGTGCCGCGCCCTTGGCGGCGGCAATTTCGTCGAGCGGCCAGCGCGCGCGCGGCGCCGCGTCGATCGTGTCGGTGAGGCCGAGCGCAAGCCGCTCGGCCCCGGCCCAGGCGATCATCGCGCCGTTGTCGGTGCAGAGCTCGAGCGGCGGGGCGATCAGCACGGTGCCGCTCTCGAAGGCGAGGCGGTGCAGCACCTTGCGGATCGCCTGGTTGGCGGCGACGCCGCCGGCCGCCACCAACGCGGTCGGCGCGCCGTAGCGGCTCTTGAAGATGCGCAGGCCCGCGCGCAGCCGGTCGAACACCACGTCCACGACCGCCTGCTGGAACGAGGCGCACAGATCGGCGACGTCCTGGTCCGACAGCGGCGCGATGTTCTCCGCCTCCAGCCGCAGCGCGGTCTTCAGGCCCGAGAGCGAGAAGTCGGCGTCCTTGCGGTACTGCATCGGGCGCGGCAGCGAAAAGCGCAGCGGGTTGCCGGCGGCTGCTTCCTTCTCGACCTGCGGCCCGCCGGGATAGCCGAGCCCGAGCAGCTTGGCGATCTTGTCGAAGGCCTCGCCGATGGCGTCGTCATGCGTGGTGCCGAGGCGCACGTAATCGCCGACGCCGCGCACGGCGACGATCTGCGTGTGGCCGCCCGAGGCGAGGAACAGGCAATAGGGAAACGGCGTGCCGTCGGTCAGCCGGGCGGTGAGCGCGTGCGCTTCCAGATGATTGACCGCGACCAGCGGCTTGTTCTTGACGAGCGCGATCGCTTTCGCCGTGGTCAGTCCGACGATGACGCCGCCGATCAGGCCAGGACCGGCCGCCGCCGCGATACCGTCGAGCCCATCGTAATCGACCCCGGCCTCCGCCATCGCCTTGGCGATGATGCTGTCGAGCACCTCGACATGCGCGCGCGCCGCAATCTCGGGCACCACGCCGCCGAAGGCCGCGTGCTCGTTCACCTGGCTGAGCACGACGTTGGACAGGATGCGGCCGCGCCCGTCCTCGGCGCGCTCGACCACCGCCGCCGCCGTCTCGTCGCAGGTCGTCTCGATGCCGAGAACGCGCATGGCTTCCCTGTCGATGTGATTCCGAGACGGTCCGAAGGACCGGGCCCGGAATCCGTACGCCGCAGCGCTGCGGACTATGGATTCCGGGTTCGCTCGCTCCGCTCGCGCCCCGGAATGACGGGGTGCAAGGCAGCCCTCCCCTTTCGGGGGAGGGTGAACTAAAAGGTGGCCTAACATTGAGAGGTCTTATGGCGCAATCCACAGCCGTCTTGCGCATCGGCACGCGCGGCAGTCCGCTCGCCCTGGTGCAGGCGCACGCGGTACGGGCCCGCCTGGCCGCCGCGCTCGGCACCGCCGAGGACGCGATCGAGCTCGTCGTCATCCGCACCTCCGGCGACAAGATCCAGGACCGTCCGCTGGCCGAGGTCGGCGGCAAGGGCCTGTTCACCAAGGAGATCGAGGAAGCGCTGCTCGACGGCCGCGTCGATCTGGCGGTGCACTCGTCCAAGGACATGCCGACCTTCTCGCAGCCGGGGCTGGCGCTGGCGGCGTGCCTGGAGCGCGAGGACCCGCGCGACGTCTTCATCAGCCACAAGGCCCGGACGCTGGCCGAGCTGCCAAAAGGCGCCGTGCTCGGTACCGCCTCGCTGCGGCGGCAGGCGATCGCCAAGCGGCTGCGGCCCGACCTGAAGGTGGTGCCGCTGCGCGGCAACGTGGAGACGCGGCTGCGCAAGCTGGAGGCGGGCGAGGTGGACGCCACGCTGCTCGCGCTCGCGGGGCTGCGCCGGCTTGGGCTGACGCAGCACGCGACGCAGGTGATGAGTGCCGACGAGTTCCTGCCGGCGGTCGGACAGGGCGCCATCGGCATCGAGGCGCGCGCCGACGACACGCGCGTGCGCGACATCCTCGCGCGCATCGATCACGCCGACACGTTCACCGCGGTGACCTGCGAGCGCGCCTTCCTCGCCGTGCTGGACGGCTCGTGCAAGACGCCGATCGCCGGTCATGCCACCGTCACCGGCGCGACGGTGGAGTTTCGCGGATTGATCGCGCGGCCGGACGGCGCCGCCGCGCACGACATCGCCGGCACCGGCGACCGCAAGGACGCGGCCACCATCGGTGCCGCTTGCGGGCGTGAGCTGAAGCACCGCGCCGGGCCGGGGTTCTTCGACTAGCGCATGATCCCGAAAGGTGGGAACCGGTTTTCGGATAAGATCATGCGCCAGGAAAAATGATCATGCGCATCGCCGTCACCCGCCCGCAGCTTGAGGCCGAACGCACGGCGGACGCGCTGCGCAAGCTGGGGCACGAGGTGCTGGTCGCGCCGCTGATGCGCGTCGAGCCGATCGCGGCCGATCTTACCGGCGCATGGCGCGCGGTCGTCATCACCAGCGCGAACACGCCCGCGGCGGTCAGGGACAATGCCGCGATCAAGGCGCTGCCTTTGTATGCGGTGGGTCATCGCAGCGCCGATGCCGCGAAGGCGGCGGGCTTCACGGACGTGACCTCGGCGGGCGGCGACGTGCGCGACCTCGTGCTGCTGGTTGCCGAGCGGCGCGTGGCGTCGCCGTTGCTTTATCTCGCGGGCGAGGACCGCGCCGCCGACCTTGTCGGCGAACTTGCCGCGCATGGCATCGAGGCCGCGCTGCGCGTCGTCTATCGCGCGGTCACCGCGCCCTATCCGGACAGGCTGGTCGCCGCCTTGCAGGCCGGAGAGGTCGATGCGGTGTTGCACTACTCACGCCGCAGCGCAGAGAACTATGTGGCCGGCGGGCGCGCAGCCGGCATCGTCGCGGCCGCGCTCGCGCCGCGGCAATTGTGTCTGGCCGATACCGCGGCCGCGCCGCTCGTCGCCGCCGGCGCGACCAAAGTCGCGATTGCGCGCCGTCCGGACGAGGTATCTTTGTTCGAACTTCTGGCCTAGTTCGCGGGTTGACGTGGCGCCGTCACGCCGATTGCGTTATCTCGGTCAGAACGGGGTGGCCGATTCGGGGAGATGCGCATGGCAGACAAGCGCAAAGCGCCGGCAGCGCCCGAAGGCCGCCGCAAACGCGTGCCGCCGACCATCGAGCTGTCGGCCACCGAGGTAACGCCCGCCGCCGATCAGCCGCCCGCCACGCCCGAGCCTTCGTCGTCCACGCCGGCGCCCGAGCCGCCGCCGCAGGAGGCCGCAGCGGCTGCGCCGCCGCCCCCGCCGCCGGAAGAGCCGCCCCACCGCGCAGCCGGCGCC